>NZ_CP027062.1:0-1322500 GCF_002966125.1 Pukyongia salina | reverse complement strand
CAACGTACCTGGTCGTCCGGGATCTCCGTGTTCTTCATCCAGGTTCCGTTTACGTAATTGTAAAAATCATTTTTAGGGCTTACCGTGGTATCCATATTGGCCAGGATAAGACCATGAGGTCCGTCATCTTCAACGACCATCTTGCCGTCCTTATCTGCACAAGCCGACATTACAAAGGCGATGCAAATAGCGGCGAGCAGGGGTTTAAAATAGTTGGTTTTCATTGTTTTAGATTATGTTTTTAATTGTTTCAGGCGTACACGCCTGGTGTATAAGTATCGAATTTTAAAATTTGTTACAGTCTTAATTTTGCTGATCGCGAAGTTCCGCCTGGTATACAGAATCCAAAAATCGTTTTTGTTTTTCCAGCTCTTTCTTTTCGTCGTCTTCACGCTCCTGATCGATCCTGGCCTTATGAAACTTCTCATCTATCTGGCGATAAAAGTTAATGCTTGCAGAGGTTAGTTCTTTTAGATGCTCTTCTATGGATAATGAATCTACTCTCGACTTTTTCGCTTCCTGATCGAGCAAATACACTCGTGATCTCACAACGAGGAGTCTAGAAGTGATAGGCTGGGTTGCCAGGGTTTCGGGAATCTTCTTGCTAAGGGAATCGGTAAACAACTTCAACCTCTCTGTCTTGTTCCTGATCTCGGAAATGGTAGACCCATTTAAGGAATTCATTTCATTTTGGAAATCATCGAAAACAGACCAATTAGAAATTTCAGCTTCGGCCTCGGGTGATAATTTCGGAAAGGCAACTGTAGTGTCCCCATATTGATTGTTCACATCCTGAACAACAAGATCATCCTCAATAGAATTTTCTTCGGAAGACCCGCAGGATACGCACAACGATAATGTTACCATCGAAATGATAAGGAGGAAATTCTTCATTATTCAGCAAATATAAATCTTCTTGCCTCAAAAAACATTAATATACTTTTAAAAGATCTAGCAGCTATTATCCATATATTTACCCTGTAAATTCAATCCTAAAAATGAAGAAACGAATCCTCATCATTGGTGCCTGTGGCCAGATTGGTACCGAACTTACAGAAAGGCTCCGTCGAATATACGCCCCACATAAAGTAATTGCAAGCGATATAAGGGAAGGGGATGCAGAATTAATGGAAGGTGGGCCTTTCGAAGTGCTCGATGCTATGGATTATGAGGCTCTGGAAGATATAGTGATCAATTACGAGATATCTGAGGTCTACCTGATGGCGGCTATGCTTTCTGCAACCGCAGAAAAATTTCCTATGAAGGCTTGGAACCTCAATATGAACTCTCTTTTCAACGTACTAAATCTTGCCAAGGAAGGAAAGATCGAAAAGGTGTTCTGGCCCTCGAGCATTGCTGTCTTTGGACCTACTACCCCGAAAATTAACACCCCCCAACACACCATTGCCGAGCCAACAACTGTGTACGGTATAAGTAAACTCACCGGTGAACGCTGGTGCGAATATTACCATAAGAAATTTGGTGTGGATGTACGCAGCATCCGTTATCCCGGATTAATTAGTTACAAGACCCTACCGGGAGGTGGAACCACAGACTATGCTGTGGAGATCTATCACAAGGCTATAAAGCACAAGAAATATATTTCGTTTCTCGACAAAGGAACCACCCTGCCGATGATGTTTATTGATGATGCCATCAATGCTACCATCGGGATCATGGAGGCTAAACCACATGAGATCAAACTTAGAAGTAGTTATAATCTGGCAGCCATTAGCTTCGCTCCCGAAGAACTGGCGGATAGCATTAGGAAACATATTCCCGAATTCGAGATCGTGTACGAACCCGACTTCAGGCAGGCTATTGCAGATTCATGGCCAAATACAATAGACGATTCGCCAGCACGTGAAGATTGGGGCTGGGCACATACCTACGACCTAAAGGAAATGACCGATGTAATGCTTTCGAATTTACAGGGCAGTATTTTAAACACTTCTGAATAATTTTTTCGCTGCAAAGCTCATTTTTCATTCGCTGGTTGGACCTGCCGCGGATGTTTTCTTACCCAACGATCCATACAAACTACAATACCCCTCCTCAGAAAAACTTGCGCCAGGATTAACTCGCATTCGCTCCTTGGACCTGCCGCAGATGTTTTATTACCCAACGATCCATACAAACTACAATAGCCCTCCTCAGAAAAACTTGCGCCAGAATTAACTCGCATTCGCTCGTTGGACCTGCCGCAGATGTTTTCTTACCCAACGATCCATACAAACTACAATAGCCCTCCTCAGAAAAACTTGCGCCAGGATTAACTCGCATTCGCTCGTTGGACCTGCCGCAGATGTTTTCTTACCCAACGATCCATTCCACTTCGTGGATTTTTTCTTTTTCCATATAAATTACTGAGCAAGCTCAGATTTATCAGAAAAAGAAAATCCCGCTTACGCGGGAATGGATCGTTGTAGCCCCGCCAGGACTCGAACCTGGATCTAAAGTTTAGGAAACTTCTATTCTATCCCTTGAACTACGGGGCCAAAAAAACAAGAATGTAAAATTACTATTTTATTTATTTCAGAAATGAAAAAGCCCTAGTTGTTAATGAAGTCAACATCCGTGTTTTCGATTATGGAAAGTAATTCTAGCTTATCTTTTTCGAACATTGCTGGCAAACTATCCAGGGAGATTTCCAAGGATGGAGGTTTATAATTGCGATAATCCTGGAGCAATATATCAGCCAACCTTCGTTTGTTGAAGGCTTCCCTGAATCGGATTCCCCCACCATCGGTGAGGTATGAATAGGCAAGGTAATCGATCTCCAACGTCCCGGTATGGATCCAATACCTGAACTCATCCTCAAAATCTTCTCCCCCTCCCTCCTGGGCAAAGGTGATCTTTATTGTATGGTATTCAGAATCATTAATGATACGAGTTCCTAAATATTCCTTCTTCACTGCAGAGTCGTTCAGCACCAAAGGCAACTGAAAAAAATACAACACCGAATTCACCGAAGAGCTGTACTTCACAGCCATGGAATCGGCCAGCTGAATTGGCTTTCCATTCACAAACCGGCTAAATCCTTCCACATTATGGAGTACGTCCTCTATGCTATCGTCTGTAATTCGGGTATAAACATACGTGGTACTATCCCGATATAATCTGTATTCCCTGTCCCGAAATTTAAACCGGATCTGTTTTCCGTAGATCTTATCCATCCCATGTGCCACTATGCTTTTATTAACAAGAGTTTCCGGGTTCGGTTGCTGTTGGTCTTTACAGCCAGTTACAGCTAAGAAGACACCAATAAGCAAAATAAGAAGGTAGTTCACATTTGAATAAAAATCTTTCATTAAATAATTTTATAAGCAGCTTTTAATAGGAAAGTAGTTGTCGGGAATAAAGATAAATCTTTACTGATAACTTCTATAAATGTACGTTCTATTAAAAAAGTACGGTAACTAAATTATCGAAATTGAAATATCGATCTCTGTCTTAAAATACCTAATTTTAAGAAATTATAAATCAGTTTTTCAAATGAGTTCCCGGAGAGATTTTGTAAAGAAAACAACTTTAATTGGTGCCGGTTTAACACTGGCACCAGGACTTACCTATAGTGCAGTAAATGCCCCTTCTAACAAACTAAACGTCGGGCTTATTGGTGTTGGGCTTAGAGGCACCAATCATTTAACAAACCTGCTACAGCGAAAAGATGTAGCAGTAACCAGCATTTGCGACATCGATCCGGCCAGAATTACGATCGCCAAAGATCACATTAGCAAAGCCGGTCAGCCTACTCCTAAAATATTTGGAAAGGATGAATACGATTATAGAAATCTACTTGAAGAAAAAAGCGTAGATGCTGTGATCATCTCCACTCCCTGGCTATGGCATACCCGTATGGCCAAAGATGCGATGAAAGCTGGTAAATACACCGGTGTAGAAGTCTCTGCTGCCAATACGATGGAAGAATGCTGGGACCTCGTGAACACACACGAAGCAACCGGTTCGCATCTCATGATACTTGAAAATGTGAACTATCGTCGCGATATCATGGCAGTTCTCAATATGGTGCGCAATAATGTATTTGGAGAGCTCTTGCATTTCAGGTGTGGCTATCAGCATGATCTAAGGTTCGTAAAATTAAATGATGGTATAACTCCCTATGGAAAAGGTGTGGAATTTGGCGAGAAAGGAATTTCAGAATCTAAATGGCGTACACAGCATTCATTACTGCGCAATGGCGATGTTTATCCAACCCATGGTGTGGGCCCAATAGCGACCATGTGTGATATTAACAGGGGCAATCGTTTTATTTCTATGACCTCTCACGCAACAAAGGCCATTGGCCTTAATAAGTACATAGTGGATAATGCTGGTCCGGACCACCCCAATGCCGGGTTAAACTGGCAACAGGGTGATATAATAACCTCAACTATCAATACTGCCAGGGGTGAGACAATCATTGTTACGCATGATTGTAATTCGCCTCGCCCTTACTCTCTGGGTTTCCGGGTTCAGGGAAGTGAAGGATTATGGGAAGTAGACGGCAACCGCATCTATATTGAAGGTAAAAGCAAACCCCATCGCTGGGATGATGCCCAGGAATGGCTGGACCAGTACGACCACCCTTTATGGAAGAAATTTGGGGAATACGCCACCGGTTCAGGGCATGGTGGGATGGATTTCTTTGTTCTGAATGCTTTTGTTGAAAGCGCAAAAAGAAATGTCGCTCCTCCACTGGACGCCTACGATGCTGCTACGTGGAGTGCAATAACCCCCCTGTCTGAAGCTTCTATTGCCAACAATGGAGAACCTCAGGATTTCCCGGATTTTACACGAGGATTATGGGTTAACCGTAAACCGTACAATTGGATGAAAGACGATTATTAATGGCTGCGATCGTATCTAAAGCGCCCGGACGTATTTGTCTCTTTGGAGATCATCAGGATTATCTGGGATTACCCGTGATCGCCTGCGCGATAGATCGTTATATTTGGGTGGAAGGAGTGCCTAATAATAAAACCCACTTTAAGATCAATATGCCCGATCTGGGCGAAACTCTCATTATTGAGTGTGAACATCAGCATCATAGTGTAAAAAAAGGAGAACACCTCAAGGCGGCTTTGGAAGTGGCCAAACGATACGGCTGCGATCCTCGTTCCGGTTTCGATATCATTATTCGTGGAGATGTCCCTATAAACGCCGGGCTCTCCAGTTCGTCGGCCATGGTGGTAGCATGGATGCAATGGTTGTTCGCCACTTTTGGTTGTGATCACGATATAACACCCACATTCCTGGGGCAGGTAGCCTACGAAGCCGAAGTATTGGAACAAAAATCTCCGGGAGGTAAAATGGACCAATTTACAAGTGCACTTGGTGAGATCATATACCTTGAAACTGCCGGCAATGAATCTTTTCTGAAACTACAGGCAGAACTGGGCAGTCTTATAATTGGCGAATCGGGGATCCCGAAAAATACATTGGGTTTATTAGAGGATCTGAAATTCAATGCACAAAAGGCCATATCGATTATCGAAGAGCGTAATCCCGAATTCGAAATCGGGAAATCGGGGATAGAATCTTATGAAAGATATAAGGAACTCCTTCCGGAAATCCTAAGGCCATATTTCCATGCAGCAATAAAGAATTATTCGATCACTAGAGAAGCTTATGCCGAATTCCAACGACAGCAACCCGATCTAATAAAGATCGGAACTTTAATGAATTCGCATCATGGGATATTAAAAGATATTCTTCACACCACTGTACCTGTTATTGATAAAATGGTAGATGCTGCATTAGAAGCCGGCGCCTACGGTGTAAAAATTGTTGGGTCCGGAGGTGGAGGAAGTATAGTGGCTTTGGCAAATGATCGAAATGAACAGGAAATTATTGAAGCTATTAAAAAGGCGGGTGCGATAAAAGCCTATGGTGTTAATGTGTCTAAAGGCGCCTGTATTATAAATGACTAGAACGTTGATCATATTAGCTGCGGGCGCTTCATCCAGAATGAAGCAGGCATCCCGTGGATCACTTTCTGAAACCGAATTGAAAGAAGCCAATACGGTTAGTAAATCCCTGATCCGCCTCAATAACCGACCTATGCTGGATTACATCTTATACAATGCTAAAAAAGCCGGTTTTAATAGGGTTGTGATCGTGACCGGGAAAGAGAATTCTAAATTCAGGTCGTATTATGGGGAGAAGAAACTTAATAACGATTTTCACGGACTGAAGATCTCGTTTGCAATTCAGCATATTGCGTCAAACAGGGTGAAACCTTTTGGTACAGCCGATGCCCTTCAGCAGGCGATTGATCAAATACCAGATTTGCTTCAGGAATCTTTTGTGGTTTGCAATGGAGATAACCTCTATAGTGAAAAGGCCTTCAGGCTTCTTTCAGAAATAACTTCTGAAAATGCTTTTATAAACTACGATCGCGATGCATTGCAATTCCCTGCTGAAAGGATTGCGCAATTTGCCATCACCAAAACAGATTCGGAAGGATTTTTACTAGATATAGTGGAAAAACCGAAGAGGATGGAATTGAAGTCGTCAAGATCTCCAAATAGTACATGGCGTGTAAGTATGAATCTCTGGAAATTGAACGGCACCATGATCTATCCATACCTGAAAAACTGTAAGGTATCTCCGGAGCGGAACGAGAAAGAACTCCCCGTAGCTATACTTTCAATGATTCAAGATCATCCCTGTTCCATGAGGGCCATCCCTCTGTGCGAACATGTTCCCGATCTAACCGGAAAAGATGATATTGCAATTTTGAATGATTATCTTTCTACCCACTTTTCTAAATTGAACTGGACAACCTAGACTAAAATCCTATGATCGAATTATCCACCTTAGATTTTGTAATTATCATCGCCCTTTTCGTGTTGATCTTGTTTATAGGTATTTACGTTGGTAAAACCTCCGGCAAGAGCAGTTCTCAATATTTCCTGTCCGGGCGAAACATGCCCTGGTGGCTATTAGGACTTTCGATGGTTGCCACTACCTTTTCTACAGATACACCAAATCTGGTTACAGATATTGTTCGAACCAATGGGGTGTCCGGTAACTGGGTGTGGTGGGCATTCCTCGTGACGGGTCTGCTTACTGTGTTTGTCTATGCAAAGCTTTGGCGTAAATCGGAAGTTAAAACAGACATCGAATTTTACGAATTGCGTTACGGTGGTAAACCAGCCCGTTTTCTGCGCGGCTTTCGTGCCATCTATCTAGGCATACTCTTTAATGTTCTAGCAATGGCAGGTGTTACATTGGCAGCCATAAAAATTGGCGAGGTCATGTTAGGGCTAGACCCGTTAACCACTGTTGTGATCGCTGGTTTGGTAACCGCTATCTTTAGTGCTATTGGAGGTTTTAAAGGGGTAGTGTATACAGATTTTATCCTGTTCTTCGTAGCCATGGCGGGTGCTTTTGGAGCGGCGTATTATATTGTTGGCCTTCCCGAGATTGGAGGACTAGATGCCCTTATCCAGCATGAAAATGTAAGTGATAAACTCAATATTCTCCCAGATTTTGGAGACACCGAAATGCTGGTGGCTTTATTGATCATTCCATTAGCCGTTCAATGGTGGAGCTCCTGGTATCCCGGTTCGGAGCCCGGTGGAGGTGGATATGTGGCGCAACGAATGCTAGCGGCAAAAAATGAAAATCACGCTATAGGAGCTACCTTCTTTTACAATATTATGCACTACGCCTTACGTCCGTGGCCATGGATCGTCGTTGCTCTGGCATCGCTTATTGTGTTTCCGGATCTTGCGAGTATACAGGAGGCCTTCCCTAATGTTTCTGAAGACAAGTTAGGCCATGACCTGGCGTATTCGGCTATGCTTACTATGCTTCCCAGCGGACTTCTAGGCCTTGTCCTGGCCTCCTTATCGGCAGCGTATATGAGTACCATAAGCACCCACCTTAATTGGGGAGCCTCTTATGTGGTGAACGATTTTTACGCCCAACAGGTGAAGCCAACGGCATCGGAAAAGGAACTTGTAAGAGTAGGAAGGATCACCACCATAGTTTTGATGGTAATTAGTGCTTCCATTGCTTTATTGCTTACCAATGCCCTCCAACTTTTCGATATAATTTTAATGTTTGGTGCGGGAACAGGGCTTATTTTTATCCTTCGCTGGTTTTGGTGGCGGATCAATGCATGGACCGAGATAAGTGCGATGGTTGCCTCCGGTTTAATCTCCATTTTAATCGCTTTTACACCACTTGGCGACTATATGTTTGGAGAAGCAGGTATTATGCCCGGGTATTTAAGATTTCCCTTCGTAGTATTTAGTTCTATGGCGATCTGGCTCACCGTTACTTTCCTAACCAAACCTGAATCTAAATCCGTTCTCTACCGTTTCTATCGTAAAACTCAACCCGGAGGCCCCGGATGGAGAAAGGTCGTTTCAGAAGCCAGATCAGAAAACAAAACCATTGTACAATCCAGTGAGGCATGGAGTGTGCCTTCCGGAATATTGGCCATGTTACTCGGCATTGCATTTATTTACAGCGCGATGTTTACCACTGGTTATTTTATTTATGGAGAATATTCAAAAGCGTTCAGCTTAATGGCGGTAAGTATAATTTCCGGGCTATTACTTATTAAAGTATGGAAACGGATTAAAGGCAAGGTTCTATAACTTAAAATTAGAAATTTGGCGGTGCTTTGATTGTTTCTTCTGAATTGTAAGTCCAAACTATTTTATAGGTTCTTAAATATGTGCTGAATTGCAATAAATTGACGTTTTTCTACGATTATTGGGTAAAAACCTCGCATTTTTTGGTTAAAATCGGCAATTTTTAATACTTCCGAATTGTCAATCCTGTATTTAAAGCCATAAAACTAGATAGAAAAATATGGTATTGACAATTATCACATCTTTATTTTCAGGATATCTCAACAGCAGGCAATTAAATTACAATTGTATGGTCGAAATCGATTAAAAAGCGGATTTTTATCCCCTAAATTTTCAAATATGATACGAGCTTTTATCAGAGGAACAGGTTCCTATGTTCCCAATAATGTCGTAAAAAATGATTTCTTCGAATCTGTTGGATCATCAGACGAATGGATCTATAAAAATTTAGGAATTAAAGAAAGACGCATTGCCAAAGGGGAGGTCACCAGCGATTTGGCAGCAAAGGCCGGAATGCGTGCCATCGAAAATGCAGGGTTAACACCCATGGATATCGATCTTATAATTGTGGCCACTGCAACCGCAGACAGACAAGCTCCATCCTGCGCCTGTTTCGTACAGGAAAAGTTACAAGCTAAGAAAGCAGTTGCGTTCGATCTTTCCGCCGTATGTTCGGGGGCGTTATTTGCGACCTCAACCGGGGTTCAGTTTATAACTTCAGGTATGTACGAAAACGTACTGGTGATTGGTGCAGACACCTTTTCTAATATCACAGATTGGACCCGAAGGGACGCGGTATTCTTTGGAGATGGAGCCGGAGCAATGGTATTATCCCGAACTAATGAGGATAAGGGATTTATGGACTTCCTTCTATACACGGACGGTACAGGAAAGGATCATTTCACAATTCCGGCCGGGGGATCTGAACAACCAGCCAGCGAGAATAGTATTAAAACCGGGCAACATTTCTTTCAGATGAATGGCCCCGAAGTGTATAAAACTGCGATCGAAGTGGTTCCAAAATGCATTAAGAAATTGCTGGAGCGCAATCGGGTTACCATCGATCAGATAAAATGTATGTTACCGCATCAACCTAGTATTAAGATCCTACAGGAAGTTGCCAGGAGAGTGGAGATGCCATTTCAGAAAGTGAAGACCAACATGGATAAATACGCCAATACCTCGGGGGGTACCATTCCGATCATTTTGGATGAGGTATCCAGAAACGACGAATTTAGGAGGGGTGACCTGGTATTGTTCGCGGCTGTTGGAGCCGGATGGACCTGGGGTTCTGCACTCTATAAGTGGTAATCTTCAAAATAAAATTATTATAAGTTCAGCCTATGTTAAAAGAAAAGACATTTTTAATTACCGGAATCGCCGACGAACAATCCCTGGCAACCTATGCAGCAAAAGAAATTATAAAACAGGGTGGGAGTGTGATCTGTACCGGCCTAGGAGTGAGTCCTTTCCACAAGGATCTGTCTGAAAAAGCGAAAGCCTTTCTAAATAAGAATTTTGAAGATTTTAAGGAAGCCGTACACCGTTCCCTGGGGAATTCAAGGGTGGAGGTGCTGGATATCACACTGGAAGAGAATCTTGATTCCTTATCGCGACAGTTGAAAGAAGAGGGTGTTAAACTTAACGGTTTATTACACGCCATTGCGATGGACAAGACCATTAGGAATAAAAAAGTGAAACCGCTTCTAGAAGTAACCAAGGAAGAATTTTGCGATACTATGGATGTTTCAGCCTATTCTCTTATCAGGCTTACACGCTATTTACTTAAATATGGGGTACTTCAGAACGACGCCTCTATATGTTCATTAAGTTATATCGCTGCGGCAAAAGTGACCTTCCATCCCTATAGAAATATAAGTATTGCCAAAGCGGCCCTCGAACGCATTACCATAGAACTGGCCGATGAATTGGGCAGGAGTCATGGAATTCGGGTAAATGCTGTTCGGTTCTCACCCTTTATGGGGAGTAAGGCCGGGAACGCTACCCTAAACGAAGAGGATATTGAAATTTCGAACAGGATGAGCCCCTTAGGCAATGCTGCCCCTCAGGACCTGGCGAATGAGATCGTTCACCTGATGCGGCCAAAAAGTAGAATTACCGGGGAGATCCGTCATGTAGACGGAGGTTATCATATTACAGGTTAGAAATAACCGAATTTTGAACAAGAGATTTTAGATTTTTCTCCACAAATTGGTTCCGGCAATACCTTTAGATTTCTTCAAAGTTTTGCTAATCTATCAATTGAGCCTGTAGCATTTCAGAATAAAATAATAGACTTTCCCTGAATGAGATACGGCATTCACCGTAAATTTAAGTTGTTTCACAGAAAACGCCATTTCATCTTTCAACCTTATCCTCCTTAACTAGTCATAGATACGAATAGAAATTAAAAGGTTTTAGATTGATGATGCGTGTTTGGTTTAAAACCTCGTGAGAAATTGCGGGGTTTTTATTTCACTTTTTAATATTGAAATTTATGAAAATTCACAAGAAAATTCTGTTTTTGGTAATAAGCGGAGCCACTCTAACCGGCTGTAATAATCTACCTGCATCTATGTCTCACACACATGGTGATAGTACGCATACACATAACGAAGGTAGCTCCGAGAATAATCCTATCGATTATTTTGGTTCTTACACTCTGGAGGACGAGCAATATGGAACCAGGACCGTGGTCACAGTGAAAGACGGAAAGCGTATTATAGTAACCAATGCATTACCCAATCATCAAACAGGGACATTTCCAAACGAAGGCAACCCAAACACTATAAAAGCACAAAACATTTCCTATGCTCTTCCACTAAATCCGAAATTTACGGGAGTTGCGAAATGGGTGCGCGAACCAGGCGTAGCGTTAAACGGGATCAAGTTCGAACCAGAGACGGCAGAAGTTGTGGTTTGCGAAAGCGGAGAACGATATCGTGTTGAGGCCAAACAGGAGCTAATTGATATGGGGCTCGATTTTAATAATGCTCACGTGCAACCTACAGGTGCCTATCATTATCACGGCAGTCCAACTTCAATGATAGAACAATTTGATACAGGGAGCGACCTTGTCCACATAGGATTTGCCAAAGATGGTTTTGCCATTTACTATTCTAAAGGTGGTGCGTATTCTCCCAGCTACAGACTCTACGACGAAGAAAGGGAAGGCGAAGAATGTTCGTATAACAGGCCGGGGTATCAATTGGATGTTGCAATTGAAGAAAGTGATCCCGACGGAACTTTTGTTTCAGACTGGGAATACGTAGAGGGACTGGGCGATCTGGATGCGTGCAACGGTATCGAGATCGATGGCACCTATGCCTATATAGTAACAGACACTTATCCTTATGTGGGCCGCTGTTTAATGGGAGAGTTTGAGGAAGAAAGGCATGGCCCGCCACCTGGTCAGGGTCCATCTGGCGGCAATAGGAATATCAGGCAGCAGCGCGGATAAATTCCCGAATTCTCTAAATAATTGTCGGCATGTAAAGATGACGGCAACACCTTGTGAACCTATCCACTTCACAATTCATACTACCAATGATATGTTTCACATTTAAAAAATCATTGCTATGAAAAAACAAGAAATTAGAATTTTGATTATGGCACTCGTGGTAGTTTCCATTTTTCAATCCTGTACAACGGATGACACATCATTAGAATTAGAAGACGAAACTACCGGAGTATCTAACGATAACACTCCTATCGTATCCAATCGAATCACCGAAATCATTACACAGTGGAATGCGTTGTGGCTTGATATCGACCGATATACCGACGGGATGAGGCCAAACACGACGGCAAGATCGCTGGCCTATATTCACCTGGCAGGATATGAAACTGCAGTCGCCGATATGCAGGGTTATAGCTCTAACCGCAACAGACTTCAGGGCTTTAATATTAACCTGAATCAGAGGGAGGATAACGTAGATCTGGCATTGGCATTGAATACCTGCTATGCTCAGGTGATCGATCATTTCATGTTCAGTGTTTCCTCTAACATAAAATCGAATATTGCAGTTTTACAAAATGAAAGGGCAGATGAACTAAGCGATGGCCTGTCCCAATCTGAAATCGAAAACTCGATTGAATGGGGTACTTATGTGGCACAGAGGGTTATCGCATACAGTCAAACCGACAACGAAGGAGAAGCCCAACAGCTAAACCCAAATCCCGATTCGTACGTGGCTCCGGTTGGAGATGGATTATGGGTGGCAGCCGCTGGTGAGAGTGCATGGTTCCCATATTGGAATGAGGTGAGGACTTTTGTGATCTCACCTGCTGAAACTTCCAGTACGCCGCCGCCTTACGCCTACAGTGAAAATGTATCAAGCGATTATTATACTACGATGGATGAGGTAAATACCCTAACCACTACAGCACGTACGGAGAACAATGAAGACCTTTGGATAGCCGAATTTTGGTCTGATGATGTGGAGGGGCTACAGCTAAGTCCGCCGGGAAGACAATTTTCCATTGCCAATCAACTTATAGAAGAAGCAGATCTGGGATATGAACAGGCGCTCGAACTTCTATTAAGATTAGGATTTGCATTGAATGACGCTGCAGTCTCTGCCTGGGACGATAAATATACATACAACACACAGCGGCCTAGTGCGTATATAGTAAAGTATATAAATTCGGATTTTGTGACGAATTTGGCCAGGTTTATCTCATCGCCTAATCCGGCTTTTCCAAGTTATCCTTCCGGTCATGCTACTTTTGCTTCGGCAGCGGCAGCCGTTTTTACACAGAATTTTGGCGGGAATAGCATAAGCTTTACAGACAGGACCCACGAGGGCAGAACGCAATTTAACGGAACACCTAGGAGTTTCAGTTCTTTTTCTGAAATGGCCGAAGAAAATGCGTATTCAAGAATCCCGTTAGGGGTCCATGTGCAGGCAGACAGTAACGAAGGATTACGATTGGGGAATGAAGTGGGCGTAGCAGTAAATAACTTCAATCTTAATAATTAAGGTCTTGGACAAGTTTTTTTCAGGTCTGAAGTTATTGCTGTACTCTTTAAAGGTTAAAATTAGTTTATTTCTCACTAATTATTTGCCCTAGAATACCCTTTATTATTGCCTGTTGTTCGGGAGATACATTATCTTTTTTTGAGATGAATAATGTTCCATTTTCAACTTTCGAATCGAACCCAACCATGGATAAATATTTATCTATAGGAATAATTTCATGTCCAATAATATAGGTGTTATAAAATTCTATTTGATCTACTTCGTTCAATCCGGACATCTCACTAAAAAGGTCTTCTAATGAATATCCATTAGTATCTCCATTATATTTAAAAAATAAACTTCGAAGCAAGTCATCGATGTTACTGTTGTTATTTGTTGCCAATCGAATTAATATATCTTGGGCGATGGCAACGAACATGCCTCCACTATAGATTAGTCCCCAATGATCATGTTTTAAGGCACCATCTGTCATGGATAGTTCGCCAACGCCAGGATCACTAATATATCTCTCATAGAAGAAACTACTTAGCAAGTTTATATATGAAGTATCATTTAAAAATCCAGTATGATGTAATGCTTTTAAAGTATAGTAATTGGTGAATCCTTCTTTAAACCACTCGGTATCTTCCGCTTTAGGGCTAAACGATTTACCATTCCAAAGATGAAAGAACTCGTGCGCAAAAATAAATCTCCATATCGTTTCAGAAAACTTATCGCCATCCTTTTCAATCAAAATGCTAATATTGTTACCAATGGCTTCTCCATCTGTACTGCTGGAAGACGAAATTACAACCATCACTTTATTTAATGAATCGGTTGGGCTCGATTTCGGTATGCCGCCCATTAATGAAATATAATAATCCATCACTCCTTCGGCGAGGTTTTCAAATTCCATTTCTCGAGAAATAATATCTTTAGTGCCAAAAGCGAAAACAAGTTCAAAATCCGATCTTCTGATGGTAGCCTCTTTGTGAGTTCCTGCGAAGATTGTGGCATTAACTAAATCGAAAATACTGTTTACTTTATAGGCATAGGTATTTTGATTAATTTTATCCCACGGCGTGGTAACGCTCCAATTCATTGGCAATTTAAAATCCACATTGATCGAGCTCCGATTCTGTCCATTTAATATTAGTAATGTCCTTCCCGTATAAAACACTCCCAACTCAGTTGCATAGGCGACACCATCGATACCACCACTCCAGGAATGGGCTTCGTGGTCCAGATGAACTTCATAACTAACTATTATTGTCTCGGTTGGTAATGATCGCATTCTCCATCTGGCATCTGGAAGTGCATCCACTTCTATGGTTTTTCCACGTGAAGTAGTGACCTTCAAATTATGAACAAAACTAGCCCATCTGTTCGTTAGATGATTCGCGCCATCTGCCATGTGCAGGATGCTATCTTGAGGGATGAAGGAAACCTTTATCTTTGCAACTTTTGAGTTTTCCGTACTTAGTGAGATTACGTAGGAAATATTATCTACATCACTGAACTTATCGTCTCCGTGCATAAACCCGGTGAGCACTATTTGCAAAATCGCAATTAGTATAAGAATTCTTAAAATATTCAATACTTTCATAATTGTATTTTTAGGTCAATCTCACAGTTTCATTAAAGCTTACATGCCATTTCAATTGTGCGAAGGAAAATTATACTTTAAAACAGGCAGTGTATAGACAACTGCCAGGTTAAAACTTGGTATAAAGTTGGTTGCATCGTTATTTGTCTTCTCCGTAAAGGTATTCTCCGAACCTATGTCTATACGAATTTCAGGAATAAATCTTAAATTTTCACCTATTATATTTCCTGAGAGTGTAATTTCTGTGATAGTACTAGCTCCTAAATTGTCGTAGCTTCCAATAGCTCCTATTCCGCCACCAAATTCACTAAACGCTTCCGCACGAAGTCCAATGGCAACCTCATCGCTGAAAGTATAATCCTGATAAAGGGCAAGACCAAAAAAACCATAGCTGTCACCGGTAGCGTCTTTTATCCCAATTTCTGTGACCAATTCACCTACTCCTATTCGGCGATAGGAAGCATTTATGCCCACATTATAATTCCTGAATAGTGCCACCCTGCCGGTTAAGTCAATTTGAAGATTATTTCCTGCCGAAGTACTGTTTAGTCCCTCTGATGGTTTTAAATTTCCATCCTGATCCCCAGTTATGGCACTTACATTGAAATTATAGGTGTTATTAGAATAGCTCAGTTGCCCACCAACGCTAAAAGTGTCGAATGGATTAAATTCTGTAAAATCTGTAGAATTCATCACAGCGAGCTTTCCTGTCCAACCGTTTCCAATATTGATATCAGCCCGTAACCCTGTATGATGAAAGGGGCCGTTAGAAAACAGATAAGAAGTTGAGTAATGAAAATTGGGTGTAGGAGAGATAGTTTCATATCCTAAAAATGTGTTGAATTGCCCTATGTTAATTCTAATGTTTTCAGAAAATTGATAATAGGCGAACATTTGACCAATGATATGGGCACTGCCATTTCCACGAGGATTAACGTAAAGAGACGAATTGATTATTGCATCTGTCCCTCGCGGTCCAAATACCAGACCTGCTACTATGCCACTCTTCTTACCAGAGTAGGAAAATACCAGGTTAATCATCCCTAAACTGAATCCTGGTAAATTGGCAAACGAAGTGCGGGGTGCTGTTTCAACGGTGCCAATAGCCTGATGAAAATATGTATCTACAGACCCTGAAAGGCAGAATTCGCTTTTCGTGACATCATCTACAACAAAAGGTTCAAAAGGGCCCCTTGGTTGTGCGATAGTAGCTGTGGCCTGGAGTAGCAATAGCACTATAAAAAATATTATCTCAAGTAATAATGTTCTCATAATCTTTTAATTTGAGTTGGATGTCTAATCGCTGAATTTTCTATTCCAGATCGAACCCGGCTAACCCAAGAAAATTATACGTCCCTGCGTTTCCTGCCGAAGCGCTGGTGGTTTTTAATGTCACCTGATCCTTGCACTTAATTTTACCAGTGCCAGAAATTGCTAGTTTTTTCATAATATTTAATTTTAGGTTATGAGGGAACACTATTTTCCTCCTTAGATTTCAGGTGTAAATGAAGTGTACATTTTGCTAGCAAACGTTCGAGATCGTGTTTTCAAACGGAGTAAAATCCGTTCGGATTTTGGCATGTGCAAATCCGAACAAGTCACTATGGTCGAACCGGTTATAATTAAATAAGATCAATTCTTCTAAAGATTGAACTCCTTTAAAATTGCGGTAACCCTAAATGGTTGATTCAGAATTTATGGTTCACTAGTAAAAAATCCAGCAGATATTTGTCTAAGTAGAATTTGATGAGTGGTAAATGGAAGGAAAGTAAACTTAATAAGGAAGAATGGATTGGTTCTTCCGGTAAATAGCGCCTCGCGAAAAACTTCCGTCTAGCAATTCGAGATAATAAATTTGGATCAAAACAATGTGAATGTATAAGTGTGAGAATCATCGTGGTTTGGGCTAGGCGTATCGATACCTATTCTATGATTTATAGAATGACTGAAACAAAATTCTTATCCACAAGATAGTACGCAAATGTGTGGTTAGCCTTACTTTAAGGAACAACCTCCCCTATTATTTGTACTTTTGATAAAAGAATTTTAAGTCGCATGTCATTTTCGATGGTTCTGATTCTCAGGTTTCTAGCGCTTTTCAGAATGATTTACAACTAAGAAACACCCACACATAACCAGATTTGATCGCTATCGCATAAAACTATTTTATAAAGGTGACTATTAGTATTTCAGATATTATACCAGTTATAATTGTATTTCAAAGTTTTTTATTCGCTATTGTTTTACTAACTGATAACGGTCCAAAAAGAAATAGTAATAGATATCTGGCGTCATTCTTAACTCTTCTAGGAACCCAGTTTATGGTAATTGTTGGACAGGGATTTGGTTTTAATTCAACTTTTATCGTTTCATGCATCTGTATCTTTGGTTTCTCGTATGGCCCTTTGCTTTATCTGTATACAAAAACATTGATATACCAATCGTTCGATTTTAAAGCAAAACATCTACTGCATTTTATTCCGGTTGTTCTAATCCTTATAATCTCTGGGTTTGGTTATTCAACATGTAGTGTTGGTGGGTTTCTAATGTATATTAGTTTAGTTCTATACATTGTTTTGGCTATTCTGGAGATAATTAATTACCGAAAAATTATAAGAGAAACTCAGTCCACTTTAAATCAAACTGATTTAGTATGGTTACAATGGACCTTGATATTATTTAGCATCGCATTACTCCTAGATGTTGTAAATGAATTCTTATTGAGTATGTATTTAGTTGGAGGAATCTCATCTATCCATTTAACAATTGTAGTTCTAGTTAATTGGATGTTTTATAAAGGGCTAAAACAGCCTCAAATATTTTTAGGTATCACCCCGATGGATGTGGAGGTATTAAGAGATAAAAAGAACAAGCCCGCAAGGCTAGATCCTAACATAAATGAGAAAGAAGAACTTGAAAAAATTGAATCGTTTATGAAGGCGAATGACTATTTTACAAATCCGCAATTAAATCTAAAAGACCTTGCCGACCATTTAAACATAGCCCCCCGGCATTTATCTTATCTTATCAACACATTTCACAGAAAGAACTTTATGAGTTTTATAAATGATTTCAGGATTGAAAAGGCAAAAACCAGATTAAGTAAGCCTGAAGATCCCAAAGAAACTGTTTTAGAAGTTATGTACGATGTAGGGTTTAATTCTAAATCTTCATTTAATACGCTATTCAAGCAAAATACGGGTCTAACACCTTCAGAATATAAAAACAAGTATGCCCAAAAGTGAGTTCGATTTTATCAATTCAAGAATTCAAACCCATTTACTAAAAAGAATAAAGTTCGAATAAATGTTTTCGAACGCTGACCATAAATATTCTTCATTGATTTGCATCAAACAAATTGAAGCACAATGAATCGAACTATTTATTTAATTATTGCTCTCGTAATTATAGCATTTAGTGTATTAGTATATACCAATAAATATATGCGGGAAAACTCATCAGTCCAGATTATTGGCGAGGGATTTAAGGATGAATTTAAACATGTAACCTTGCATTATTTTGATCATAATGAATTGACCTATAAAGAAATAAAATCTCAATCGTTATCAGCCGACGAAAAATTCGAGTTTTCATTTCCATTTGAAAATGCCAATCTCTATCAACTCAGTTTTGACGAAAAGGAATACATCCCTTTATCTATTGAACACTCAGGTACTATCTCTATTGTTAGGTCTGAAAAGAAATATAAAATTGAAGGATCCCAATCCACAAATAATATAATCTGGTTTGAAGAAAGGAATGAACAATTACAAGCAAAATATTTCGCCCAATTAAAAATCGATATAGACAAGGCGATGATCGAAGACGATCAGGAAACAATTAAGAATCTCACAGAACAATCCGAAATTTTGTTATTAGAATTTTTGAAAGAATTTAGAGAGGCTATTATCGATCTAGGAACTACTCCTGCCGGGTACTATGCACTACGCTATTCAGATTTTAATAAAGAAATGGATTTTGTTGAAGAACGATTGGTCGCTTTCAAAAAAGAGGCTCCTAATAGTTTGGTAACAAAAGCATTGGAAAAACAAGTGTATCAGGCCAAGTTAACTTCAATTGGAAATAGTCCTCCTCAATTTGAGACAAAGGATAAAGAAGGTAAAATTATTACATTAAATGATTATTTGGGAAACGTTGTACTTATCGACTTTTGGGCATCCTGGTGTCGTGCGTGTCGTATCGAAAATCCAAAATTTGCTGTACTTTATGAAACATATAAAAACAAAGGTTTCGAAATAATTAGTATTTCTCAAGATAAGATCGAAACAGTATGGCTAAAGTCCATTGAAAAAGATGGTATTGGTGCATGGGTTCATATACACGATGAGGATCTTACAATTTCAAAACAATTCAGCATTTCATCGTTGCCGCAAAATTTACTTTTAAGTGGAGATGGAAAAATCATCGCCAAAAATATTTCTGCCGAGGAATTGTCAACCATTCTCTCTAACTTATAAAATAAATGTTGCATTACGACAGTAACTTGCCACTTTATAATATTTGGCAATGTGGTTTTGATTAAAAGTGATATGTAAACTCGTTAAAAGAGTAGCTTTTCAGGGATGATTAAATATGTTTTAATTAAGTATTTAATCCCGGAACTTAGGCTCCAGTACTTCTTTCATAAATATGTTGTTTTCTATGTCATCCTCATAGAACCATATATTTCTTAGTTTTCTATCTATTAATAATCGTAGCTGATCTCCTTTAAAAGGAGAATTTGATTGAGAGGCATTCCCATAACTTAATAGGCCTTTCGACTTTATTTTGTCACCGAATTCGACGACGGAAGTAAAGGCAGATCCACCAAGCAGTTTATATTTGTTATTATCGACAGGGGTATAGAAACCGGCGTTAAAACTTCCAATTTCGCTGAGTCCTATACCCCCTCTAATTGATTTTCCAGCATAATTTGTTTCATAAACTTCTCCCCAGGAAATGTCTAACTTTCCATATTTTTCAATCGTATTCCTGGCGGCTATTAATAGCAACATTTTTGCTTCTTCATTTAAAGTATTAGGCGTGTTCAGGGGATTTTGAGGTGAAAATTCTGTTTCAAAAATATTAATTCCTTTAGTTGCCCTATACCAATTTGTGAATAGAACTCCCCCAATGCTTGATGTATCCAAAGTCCTGTCCCAGTTTTTTAACACAGTTGCCGCCTCCACCAATAAGGTGTCTGAAGATCGTTCACCATAAGTCACTAACCCATCTAATGTTCTGTCTGCAAGTTCAGAATAAGTGGAGGCTTGCAATATTTCTATTTTTTCAAAATTGAGTTTATCTTCATTTAAGATCATCTTCAAAGACCTTGCGCTTCTGTAATTAAAGTATTTAAAAGGCTTATCAGAAATATAAGAAGGATAGTTTTCAGGAGAAATCTCATAGGGATATGTGCTGGTCCACGGCTCATTATTGGAGTTGGCAACAAATCCAGATTTGGGATCCAAAAATTTTGGAAGCTCATTGTAGGAAAGATATTCAGTTACATGAGAACCATATTGAGTTGCAGGCACAACTTTTGTCCAATCTACCAAACTACCTTCTGCGCGTTTGGGGATAATACCGTTGTATAAATAGAAAATATGTCCCTCTTTATCTGCATAAACTACATTTTGAAGGGGCAATTGTAATTTCTTCATCGCATTTTCAAATTCAGCTAAGTTGTTGGCTTTAGCCATTTCGTTGAATTGTTGCATAATAAATGGTCGGTCTAATCCAGAGAGTCTTAAAGCTAAAGCTTTCCCATTTTTCTCTTCAATCAAATATCCATAATCGGATTTCTTAACCTGGATTGACTCATAGATTATAGTGTCTTTATTTTTAATTCCCATGCTATCTTTTTCAATCTCCAATGGCTTCCAATCACCTTCTACTAAGTAGTTGTTATCAGTAATCTCCAATTCGATTAGATCCATAGCATCTGCCTGATTATATGTTAATGCCCACCCTAAATTTTCATTAAACCCCATAGATATTATCGGGCTACCAACCAGAGCAATCCCATAAATATTTAAATCTTTACTCTTGAGATGTGCTTCAAAAAACAAATAATCGGGCAACCATGGAGGATGTGGTTGTGTAAGCAATATCGCATTCCCAGTTTCGGATTTTGAAGGACCTATTGCCCAAGCATTAGAACCGGCAGTTTTCCATTCCGATGCCTGAGGCTGAATTGCGAATCCCGCAACACCTAAATGATAAGTCATTTGAAGTTGGGCAAGTGGATCTGAGTTTAATATTGGTAATACGGCCTTTAACGAATCACTTAGTTGATCTGGATGTTTCCTACTATAGTCATTTATTCCAGCAACAAATGATGATATCATAATTTTGAAGTCTTCATTCTGAACATCATACCATTGCCGAGCGCGTTTTGGGATATCCAACTTTCTTATAAGCAAATCACTCGAAGCATTTTTATCATCATCCCAATATTCCGCCGATCGACCTCTGGCCTTTCCATACGATTCTAAAATAATATTGCCATGAGCTTTCATCTGTGCCCATCCAAAGGCATAATAGACGTCGGCCACATTCTCTTCATTAATATGGGGCACACCCCAGTTGTCCCATATAATTTTTATTGATTTACCTCCTTGAGCATTTATCCCTTTGATTGATATGCATATTAGTACAAATAAAAAGATTAAATGTTTTCGCGCGATTAAGGTCATATAATTTCGTTTCATTCCTAAATTTTTAATTCTAAGTTGATAAATCTAAGCTAATCAATGTTGCGAGTGAACATTATGAGTAATAGTTGGTGCGCTATAAACAACGGCAAAATTGAAACTTGGTAGCGTGTTAATAGCTTCTCCATTTAAAGATTTCGTGAAAATCTTCTCTAATCCAATGTCCATTCTAAATTCGGGAATAACCCGAAGATTCCCATTTTTTAAATTTGCTGAAAGAGTAATTTCTGAAATACTCACTCCTCCGTTGCCATTATCCCCTTCACTAGCACCAACGCCGCCTTCTCATTGATTATATGATTCTGTGCGAAGACCTAAGCTATGGCTTCCGTTGAAAGTAACACAATTACGAAGTGTAAATAAAGTAATGTTGTATTCGTTAGGAGTTGATTTAAAAGTAAGTATCGCCCTCGATATTGAGTCTAAATACCGAGGGCGATTTATAGGCTCTAGAAGCCTGAAATCCCCTGAGGACTATTAATAGGGATCTTATACCTACCGACCTCCGACAACTGGCCTTCCTTTGCTTTAAAGGCAACCAATATTCCTGCAGCACCATAGATCTGATAGAAATACCCATCTTCACTCATCCAGTTATCTGCAGGTCCGCTGGTTGGAATTCCCGCCAGAGCTTTGAATCCGGCGACTCCCTCGATTTTTGCCATTTTATCATTCTTAAGTCTTAGGCCATCATCCAGTATTTCGAAACTAGAAATTGTGCCAAGACCAAAATTTGCGGCATATGCATATTTATTGTCTGCATCGATAGAGACCCAACAGGTTTCAGATGGTCCATTAGGAGCAGCATCCAGACTAACGGTGGTTGAGTTTAGATTGGTAATTTGACCATTCTTTTCCAATCTAGATAAACCGGCGCCATTACCAGCAGCAAAAGTATTCACGAACAAATTATCACTACCGTTCAAAAAACACAAGGAAAATGGCGTTGGTGAACCGGAATCATTAATAACCGCAGCCCCCAATGTCCCATCTCCTTTAATTGGAAAAGCAACAATACCATCTTTTGTCGTTGCGTTTGAGGGCGAAAGTATAGGACCGTTTTCACCACCTACAGGTCTGGCGTTGAAGAGTACATCAACTAATACGAATTTACCATCCGGGGAGACAATGATCTGTGTTGGAATTCGATCTTTAGCCAATTTGGTATTAACAGTATACCTGTGCTTCATCGGCTGTAGTTTCATATCGGCCGTTACTTTTAACAGGCTGATATGATTTGGCCCAAAAGAGTGCATTGCATACAAGACTCCAGAGGTGGAATCAAAAGACAACGAACTGAGGTTTGAACTTTCACCAGATCCTTTATTGTCCATCAGTCTTAAATTACCATTCTCAGCAATTTTAAAAACAGAAACGCTGTTGTCCCCGGAATTTGCAACAAATAGCATTTGATGATCATCGGATAGAATCACGGAATTGGCGCTTAACAAGGGGTCCGGTGCAGAAGTCTCTCCCGTAGTAGCCTTAAAACCGTTAGTCCCTTTACCGTTGGTTGGAACTCGTTCCACTTCCTTCAGAGTTCCATCTATATTCCTTGAATAATGTATTACAGAATTATTCGTCTCATTAGTTTGTACATACAAGTGGGAGTTAATGTATTCACCCTGTGTAGCAACGGTTTTAGATGTGGCTTCTAAGAAAGGTTTGTCTTTACATGAAATCAGGCTCATGTTAACGATTACGATAAGTAATATTTGTATAATATTTTTCATTTTTATTAATGTTAGATGATTAAATTTTAAGTGTCTTATTAAAATGGATATGTCATTAGGAAGTTCTATTCCAAATCATAGCCTGTTAGACCAAGAAAATTATAGGTTCCTGCTTTACCAATAGATTGGCTGGTTGTTTTTAATGCAACCTGTTCCTCATATTTTATTTTACCTGAGCTTGAAATCGCATATCGATTGATTGAAAAAGATTGAAATGCACCCAATACATATAGCTGCCTATTGTCTGGTGTTATATACATGTCCTTGGTATCACCTGGAGGTGCGTTGTCTCCTCTAGCTTCAGCTCCGATTGTTGAAGTAATATTTCCAGCTTTATCTACCTTAAATGAGGTTATAACGTTAGCTCCAAAACTGGCTACGTACAACCGGTTGCCCGATGGATTTAAAAGGGTCCAGCAAGCCTCATCAATATCATTCGCCCCAGCGGTGTTGTAATTCCCGCTCTTTGTAACCGAACTACCGCTATCCTTTAAAATAGTAAGGCTGTTATTTCTCTTATTCGGGATAAGGTTAAAATTTGATATGTGCAAAGTAGTATTGCTTCCCTTTGCCCAATTAAACCCAATACTTCCCGCTATTCCTTCTTCTTCAAAAAAACGCTTTCCAAAAATCGAACCTTCCTTAAAATCATAAACATACACCCGACTGGGCTGTTGTTCGTTAAGAGATGTCAACTCGGTTGAAAAATGGGCAATTCCCCAGGTTGAAACCGCAAGTTTTGTTCCATCATCACTAAAAGAAACGCAGGTAGGTCCACCGTTCTTTCTAACATATGTATCTAGGATTCGTTCCGGAGTAAGAGTTCCGTTCGAAGCATTAAAACTGAAGAGTGCAATGTTCCGTAGTCTATCCGAATCATCAGATCGCCCTAAGTTGGAAGCATGAAATGCATCATTTGGATAACGTTCAATTTTATCGCCATCCTTTTGTACATTTGGATTGTTCCATTGATTTCCAACTACAATCCAGAATTGATCCTTGCTATTAGATTTCTTTGTATAGGTAATACTCACAGGCCTTTGACCTTGGGAGCTTACATTTTCTATTAGCGTCAAGGCCCCGGTAGGTTTATCGATTGCAAAAACCGAGATCGTATTTCCTCCGGCGTTCACATTCAGTAAATAACCATCGATAATTTGAATGGCATTTTGAGAATCAAAATCACCCCTGGCGTCTCCGCCCGCACTGGTATTTGCACCACCTTTGCTGTTGGTGACATATCCAGTTTCATTGGATAGACTACCATCGCTGTAACGGTCAAATTTGATCACCTTATTGATTCCTTCACCATTAGTTGTAGTGTAAAGGAATCCTTTAAGAGTTCGTTGTCGGTTTTGTGAGTTCCCATTGAATGAGAAGCAAAGTCCTAAACCGATACATAAAATTGCTAGTTTTTTCATAATATTTAATTTTAGTTATGAGAGAACCTTATTGTCCTCCCTCGATTTCAAGTGTAAATGAACAGCACATTTTGCAGGCAAACGTTCGAGATCGTGTTTTCAAACGGAGTAAAATCCGTTCGGATTTAGGCATGAACAAATCCGAACAAGTCATTATGGTTGAAGGGGTTATGATAAATCGAGATCAATCATTCTCAAGGTTGATTACCTTATGATTTGCGGAAAACCGAATTGGTAAGTATAGAATTTATGGTTCGTTAGAATAATTGTTATATGATATTTTTCTAAGTAGAATTAGATGAGCGGTAAATGGAAGGCAAGTAAACTTAATATGGAAGAATGGATTAATAGGCCTCGAGATTATTGCTTTTTCATCCAGGAAATAATACGTTTTCCTCCATCCCTAAGTGAGTTAGCCCCTTCCAAAATTGAACTGTGCATGCGTATTGTTAATTATTAATGATGATCTAAAACGTCTTTTTTAAATGAAATGTTCTCCTTGTTGTTGGAAGTAAGAAATTTATTAGACCTAACTTTCTAAAAATATACTTGGATCATACAAAGACCAACAACTATTTGCCTAATTGAGATCGATACTGAGAAGGAGTGAGGCCGGTTTTCTTTTTAAAGAGGGTGTTGAATACAGAGCGAGAATTAAAACCTACGTCATACATTATTTCCTTAATTGTAAGGTCTTGATCATTATTATTCTGTAATAAATTTTCGGCAGCTTTTATTCTATAGGAATTTATATAGTCAGAAAAGTTTTGGCCGAGTATATGATTTATCGATTGTGATAAGGACCTTACAGAAATCTCCAATGTTTCTGCTAAGCTAGACAAATCAAGATCTGGATTTAAGTAAGGTTTCTTCGTTTCCATATGTTTCTCTACTTGCATTGCAAGTTTATCCAGTTCATCTTTATCCGATTTAGAAATATTTCGTTTTGAATTATTTTCTGAAGTAACATGCAAGTCTGAAGCAGATATTTGTTGAAAGGAAAGCGGGCTTTTTAACCCCTGATAAATTATTAGATTTACAAAAAGTAACACGGCAAATTGAACGAAGCTTTCATTCGGTAAGATAATTCCCCCAATCTCAAATCCACCTTGATTTTTAAGTATATCCAGAAATACAAGTACAAGCATCGCAGATAGGAATGTCTTCAGCCACCTTGTTTCCGAAAAATTGGTGTTTGATGAAACCTGTGGAAGAATTCTTTTATATACCGCGATCTCTACAAATCCTGCTACGCAATAAACAAAGATTGTTGCTAGTAATACCATGGCTATATTTTTGCAGATCAAATACCCAAAGGAAACCAATGTTATGACTAGTACGAATGGTATAAAATGCATCCAATACAACCCTTTAAATTGAGCGTCTTTTCTTAAGTGAAACTTTACATATAGATAAAGTAGCGGACCATATAAGAATCCATAGGCACAACTGTAAGGAGGAAGTACTTCTACTAGGTAACCATTGGCATAAAGAAGATTATAAAAAAAATGGAGTCCAAAAGTAAGAAGTAACAAAGCTAGAAACTTATTGCCAGGTTTCTTATTATACTTAGGGGTACATAATACGCCGGCAAAAAGGAAACTTTGCCATATAACAATTGTAAGAATTATACTAATTGGTTCGAGCTGCACCTTTAAGGTAAATTTTCGAATTATGTTCTTCTTGTAAATAGCCTTTCACGATATATCTTCCGTCTATCAATTAAAGATAATAAAATCTAATCCAAATGATCTAAATGTAGGGCGAGGATATCCTTTATGAATATAGATTAAATCCAGTATAGCAAACGAAAATTAATCAAGGGAAGAAGTTAAAATGCTTCACAGTTCGAACAAAGTGAGGGGCCAGGTGGTGCGCTGGCGTGTCGCTGAGTTCAAAATTGTCATTTAGGATATTTAATTTGTAATAAAGTGTCTCGAAGCATCAACTTCAACATTCTTTTCCCCGCAGTAGTTTTGAAATATTTCTCTCTTCGAATAGCATCTACTCTACTAAAAAAGAACTCACAATAAACTAGCTTTAAAGGGCGTCTCTTGGCTGTGCTAATCGTTCCTCCTTTATTATGATCGATCAATCTTTTTTGCAGGTTCGTAGTAAACCCGTGATATAAAAGAAGATCCCTTTCACTTTGAAGCACATATACGCAATAAGGTAAAACCATAATAGAATAAAAAAAACCCATGTCTCTATGACATGGGTTTTAAATCCGAATCGCAGTAAAGTAGAATTTCATTCACTTTACTGCGATAAAGTGAGCTATGCTCTACTTTATCGCTCCTCCAGCTGGACTCGAACCAGCGACACCCTGATTAACAGTCAGGTGCTCTAACCAACTGAGCTATGGAGGAATGCTTATCGCTTAAAGCGGACGCAAATATAATTTTTTTTTAAGTGCTGCAAAAAAGAAACACTAATTTTTTTACTTGAATAGCCAACGATAAATATCATTACCATTAGCAAATAAAACCAGGGCAATAAGCAGGAAGAATCCAATCATCTGCGCATACTCCAAAAATTTATCTCCCGGTTTTCTTCCGGTAACCATTTCATATAGCAGGAATGCAACATGGCCTCCATCCAGGGCAGGGATAGGAAGTATGTTCATAAACGCGAGAATTATAGAGATAAGGGCTGTGGTTTGCCAGAAAGCTACCCAACTCCATTTGCCGGGAAATAAATTCCCTATCGCGCCAAATCCACCCACCTGAGAGGCTCCCTTTTTGGTAAAGACATATTTAAACTGCTTTACGTAATCCTTTAAGATATTATAACCATAACTGGTTCCCTGGGTCACAGCTTCACCAAATGAAAAGGAAATATGTCGTGTTCCACTACCAATATTGATCCCCACTACACCATCCTCATTAGGTGTTACCTTAATGATCTCTGTAACACCATCACGTTCTACTTCGATAGTATTCTCTGCACCTTCATTCTCTGCGATTCGCTGTTTAAATTCGTGCCAGTAAACGATAGGCTGTCCATTGACCGTTGTAATTCTATCGCCTGGTTTAAAGCCTGCGGCTGCAGCCGGAAAATCTTCTCCTCCAACTACTTGTACTATAGGTTCGCGTCTCTCAATAAACGGTGTGAGCACATCCTTCTGAAACATCTCGGTTCCTATCTCTTCTGGTAAGGTGATGGTTTCTTCGGTACCGTCTGTGTGCTGTACCGTTATCGAATTAACATCTCTCAGGAAAAGGTATTTATTGATCTCGGTTACATAGGGGAACTCTTCGTTGTTTACCTTCAGTATCTTATCTCCATCCCTAAAACCGTATTCCTTAAACTCCTGTGCAATGGCAAATCCTTCCGGAAGATCATCATTGGTCACCACATCTCTTCCGTAGAAAAATAAGATCATCATGTAGATAAGAAACCCAACGATAATATTCACGGTAACACCACCCAGCATAATAATAAGTCGCTGCCAGGCCGGTTTAGAGCGAAACTCCCACGGCTGCGGAGGTTGTGCCATTTGTTCTTTGTCCATGCTTTCATCGATCATCCCGGAGATCTTCACATAACCCCCTAAAGGTAACCAGCCAATACCATACACCGTTTCGCCGATCTTCTTTTTAAAGAGTGCGAATTTTATGTCGAAGAAGAGAAAGAATTTCTCTACCCGTGTCTTAAATAATTTAGCTGGTATGAAGTGCCCCATTTCATGAAGCACGATTAGTATAGATAAGCTTAACAGAAGCTGAATTGCCTTAACCGCAAATGGACTCATATATCATCAAAATTGAGGGACAAAAGTAACCTTTTAACCGCTCTTAAAAAAATAAATGCAAATTGGCCTATCAGTCTTATATTTTTTTTAACTGTTACAGCATTGCCAATCTTTAACTGGGTTGTAATTTTGCATTCGTATGCTTCAGTTTTTTGCAAAATATAAATTCTTCGGAATTGTCCTTCTCATCCTATCGGCTATAATAATTACCATTATGTACCAGGCTCTCAACCCTAAAAAAGTACTGCCTGTATATCAGCCCACCGATGTCACTACCGAACTTGTAGATAGTACGGTTCAGCATGTGAAAAAATACCACACCATCGCAGATTTCAGCCTTACCAATCAGAATGGGGAACAGATCACACAAAAGGACTACGAAGACAAGATCTATGTGGCCGACTTCTTCTTCACAACCTGCCAGACCATTTGCCCGGTTATGACAGACCATATGGTGAAAATTCAGAAAGAATTACAACAAGAAAATGATGTTTTACTACTATCTCATACCGTAACTCCGGAGATCGACAGCGTCCCCCAACTTAAAAAATACGCCCTCGAAAAGGGTGTGGACGACCAAAAATGGAACCTGGTTACGGGCTCTAAAAAGGAGATCTACAACCTGGCCCGCAAATCGTATCTGGCAGCCAAAGACCTTCCCTACAGCGAATACGACCTCATCCACACCGAAAACTTCGTGCTGGTAGATAAAAAGCGTAGAATACGCGGTTTTTATGACGGCACTAACCCCGATGAAATCGCCAGACTACTGGAGGATATCAAAGTTTTGAAAGCAGAATAAATTAGCAACAACATTAACTTTTATACCTGACCTATTTGCACTACATTTGCATTGTTTATAATCAATCTAAATAAAATTAATGCTTACTATTGCCAACTTACAAAAGGGAGAACGAGCCATAATTAAAGGTTTTTCCATAGAATCGGTACCGCTCAAACTATTGGAAATGGGCTGCCTCCCGGGCAATGAAGTACATCTGGTACAACAGGCCCCCTTCCGGGATCCGTTGTATCTCAACATCAATGGCAGCCATCTGGCAATAAGAAAGGAAACCGCCGAACAAATAGAAATAGAATTAATTTAATCTATGGCCCGGCAGATCAACGTAGCCCTAATAGGGAATCCCAATACAGGTAAAACCTCTGTTTTTAACAGGCTTACCGGCCTGAACCAGAAAGTGGGAAACTATCCCGGGATCACCGTTGAAAAAAAAGAGGGTGTTTGTAAACTCACCCGTACCTTAAAGGCACATATTCTGGATCTTCCAGGAACCTATAGCCTTAATGCCTCTTCCCTGGACGAGAACGTGGTGATCGAGCTGCTACTCAATAAAAACGACAAGGATTTCCCCGACGTTGCAGTGGTCGTGACCGAAATTGAGAACCTCAAGCGAAACCTGCTTCTCTTTACGCAGATTAAAGACCTTGGGATACCTGCTATCCTGGTTATCAATATGGCCGATCGCATGAAACGTAAAGCGATCTCCCTGGATATTGAGAAACTAGAGCAACGTATGGAAACGCGTATCGCTCTAATTAGTTCGCGAAAAAATGAAGGGTTCGAAAATCTCAAAGAACTTATCGCTAATTACACTTCCCTGTCGGTGAAGCCGTGTATGAATGCCTCCGCCATTGCACCGGAGTATTTCAACCGACTCAAAAAGGCTTTTCCCAATCAGGATCTTTACAAACTGTGGTTAGTTATTACCCAGGATGTGAACTTCGGAAAGCTGGAACGTAAAGAAGTAAGTGGTATTGCCACTTTTAAAACAGAATCCAAAAGCACTTTAAAACGGCTTCAGCAAAAAGAAACCATTGCCCGCTATAAATTTATCAATGAGGCGTTAAAGGAGACCATGGTGATCGATACCGCCAACGCTAAAGACCTACGCAGCCGCATGGACAGGATCCTTACTCATAAATTCTGGGGCTATGTTATCTTTTTTGGCATTCTATTACTCATATTCCAGGCTATTTTCGACTGGAGCAGCTATCCCATGGATTTTATAGACAGCAGCTTCGCATCTCTTAGCGAATGGCTGAAAAACACACTTCCGGCCGGAGATTTCACCAACCTCATCGCAGAAGGTATCGTACCCGGCCTTGGTGGAATTGTGATCTTTATTCCGCAGATCGCGTTTCTGTTCCTATTCATTTCCATTCTTGAGGAAACCGGTTATATGAGCAGGGTTGTTTTCCTAATGGACAAAGTAATGCGCCGTTTCGGGCTAAGCGGAAAAAGTGTGGTCCCGCTTGTTTCTGGTACTGCCTGTGCCATTCCGGCCATTATGGCCACCCGGAACATAGAAAGCTGGAAAGAACGACTTATTACCATCCTGGTGACACCCTTTACTACCTGCTCGGCACGGCTACCGGTTTATCTAATTATTATCGCCCTGGTTATCCCGGAACAACGTATTTTAGGGATATTCAGCCTGCAGGGACTCACCCTTATGTTCTTATACCTTTTGGGATTTGCCGCGGCCATCCTATCTGCCTGGTTACTTAATAAAGTTCTAAAAATAAGGTCGAAGACCTTCTTTGTGGTTGAAATGCCTAATTATAAAGTTCCCTTACCTAAAAACGTGGCTATTACCGTTGTTGAAAAGACCAAATCTTTCGTTCTGGGCGCCGGAAAGATCATTCTCGCAATATCCATCATCTTATGGGTCCTTGCCTCTTATGGCCCGGGCGATTTCAACCGGGCTGAAGAAATTGTGACAGCAGAGTCCCTTTCAGAAAATCTTCCTAAATCTGAACTGGAAACTCGAATAGCCTCCTATAAACTGGAGCACTCCTATATTGGTATAATTGGAAAGGGGATCGAACCCGCGGTAAGGCCTCTGGGTTACGACTGGAAAATTGGGATAGCGATCGTAAGTTCCTTTGCTGCACGGGAAGTTTTTGTAGGTACCCTTGCAACCATTTACAGTGTGGGCAGTGAGGAAGAAGAAACCATAAAAAACAGAATGGCAGCAGAGGTGAATCCGGTATTAGGGACACCGCGATTCAATTTTGCCAGCGGGGTTTCGCTTTTATTGTTCTATGCTTTTGCTATGCAATGTATGAGTACACTGGCGATAGTGAAACGAGAGACCAATAGCTGGAAATGGCCTCTGTGGCAACTCATCGTTATGAGTGCTATTGCCTATGTGGTTGCCCTGGGAGCGTATCAAATTTTAAGTTAACTTTGTAGTATGCAAACGTATTTAGTAATAATAACCTTTTTGCTGGCCGTAGGATTTCTCCTGAAGAAATTTGTCTGGAACCCGGTCTTCGAATCCAGAAACAAAACCATGGCTACTCTCGATGGTAACCGCACCAAATGTGGGAATAAGGATTGTGGGTGTCATTGATCATTCTTGATCTTCCTTATCAATAGCCAATAATTTTCTATCATTCCAGGTTGCTCCGGATATGGAGTAAGGTTTATAACATCTATAATATAGTCATCCTTTTCAACGATAGTTCTATTGGCAACCTCGTTTTGCTTAACCTGGCCCAGAATTACCTCTATAGAAACCGCTTCTTCATCTTCTTGCTCTACTACTACCTCAACTCGGGCTCTCCCCGCCCAAACACATTGTACCTTTCTAGGGCATCGAGAATCTTCTACAACCCTTTCGAAGGTAATTAAGGTTTCATCGATCTCTATGGTTTCACCTAACGGAATTCGAATAGCGATCTGAGGGACTTCCACCTGCTCCTCTTGTGATTGACCCGTTACTGTTGTAAAAAGTATGAAAAGTAGTATAAGTGATCTCATTTCAGATATTTATATAAAGATAAAGGAAATAACCATACCACTTTCTACCCCCTGAATAGAAAGAAGTCTTCCTTCATATGCTCGATCTTTTCGTCCTTATTGGTAATAATATACTCCAAAGCGAGATCTGTAAAATCTTTTCCTTTTTTTGTGAGTGAAACAACATCATTATCTATAGTGATCATGTTATTTCGCTCGGCGAGATTAAGGACGGTCTTAGACCTAACTTTCTGCCAGTTGATATGCTCCTGTAGATGATTGATATGTCTTTCGTTTTCTTCGGAATGGTTATTAAGATGGAGAAGAAAGGTAATGAGCGAAACTTCGGTTCGTTGCTGGCGCTGTCTGTAAAGTACTGCGATAAGGCCTTTACCTGGCGCGAACAGATAGACCATTAGAAATACAACAGCCAGAACCGTGGTCATAGAACCACTAATTGATGCATCCAGCAGATGGGCCAGCCAGTAGCCTCCAATGGCCGAGAATATTCCTATCCCAACAGAGATCAACAACATCTTTTTTAAATTGGATGTGAGCAAATATGCCGTGGCGGCCGGGGTGATCATCAGGGCCACAACCAGGATGGCGCCTACAGCATCGAAGGCTCCAACCACCGTTACAGACGACACAGACATTAGTCCGTAGTGCATTACCATAGGAGAAATTCCCATGGCAGCAGATAGTCCAACATCGAAGGTACTCACCTTCAATTCTTTGTAGAAAAGTAAAAGTAGTAGCAAGGTAACCAGAAGGATCACGCCCATGATCCATAAAGACTTAGGGCCCATATCCATGCCGGACATCATCAATCGATCAAAGGGCGCAAAGGCTAGTTCCCCCAGGAGAACCGCATCCACGTCCAGATGCACATCGTTGGCATTCTTAGCTATTAATATAACCCCTATACTGAACAAGGCTGGGAATACCAGACCAATAGCTGTGTCCTCTTTCACCAGCCCGGTCTTCTGTATCCATTCTACCAGCACAACGGTTATTACTCCCGTTACCGCCGCCAAGGCTATAAGTAGTGGCGAATTAAGATCCTGGGTAATAAAAAACCCGATCACGATCCCAGGTAAGATAGAATGACTAATAGCATCGCTAATGAGGGCCATCTTCCGAAGCACCAGAAATACTCCCGGGATAGCGCAAGCTATCGCAACCACCATGGCTATGAGCTGTATTTCAATCTGTGGCTGTGTCATCGGTAGTTGATTTACTGAACAAATTAGATGCTTCCCGGTAACCTTTGGATGTGAGCATCCAGGATTTTTGCTCGATCTCGATCCATTCTCTCTCTTCCATGGTTTTTAGAGTTCCCCTGGTAAAGCCTTGAAAATCGTTAAGGATCTTGATCGAGTGGGGATGTGAGATGTTCTCATGCGTACTCGCAATGCGATACATCAACTGCAGTGTTTTCTTTAGTTTTAGATCTCTTCTGTTTTGCCTGAATCTAATTTCTCGAAATAACAATCCTCGTCCCGGTGAGAAAATAAAGGAAATTAACACAAAGACCGCTGCTACCAATACGATCACCGGCCCTGTGGAAAGGTTGTCCTGGCTCGCGCTGATCGCTGTCCCGAAAACCCCCGAAAAAGCTCCAAAAATAGCAGCCAACCCGATCATAACGCTCAGGCTGTTGGTCCATTGCCTTGCTGCAGCGGCCGGGGCTAGAAGCATGGCACTCATTAATACCACGCCTACAGTTTGCAAGCCAATTACTATGGCCAGAACTATAAAAAATGTGATCAGAATATCAATGATCCTGGTATTGAAACCCAGGGTTTTAGTGTAGTCTGCATCGAACAATAGAATTTTAAACTCTTTCCAGAACAACAATAGGGTAAACAGACTAACCCCGGTAACTATCACCATCACTATCACATCGCTTACAACCAGGGTAGCCGCCTGCCCAAAGAGATATTTATCCAGGCCGGCCTGATTTGCATTGGGTTGTTTCTGAATAAAAGTGAGTAAAAGCATCCCAAACCCAAAGAACAGGGAGAGAATAAGACCAAGGGCAGTGTCTGTCTTTAAATGTGTTTTTGTAATAATTCCGCGTATCCAGAATGTCCCAATTAAACCACTCACTAACGCTCCCAATAAAAGTACGTTACTGTCTTTGGCGCCTGTGATGAGAAAGGCTATCGCTATCCCGGGCAGGGCTGCATGCGAGATCGCATCTCCCAGCAAACTCTGTTTTCTAAGCACCGCAAAACTACCCAGCATACCGCAAATAGCGCCCAGCACCGCTGTTCCCAAGGTGATGGTTCTCAGCGTATAGTCTGAAAATAACTGCTCGAAATAGTCTGTTATGGACATTATTTATTAACGGCAACCTTGTAATTGATTCCGTAGGTTTTAGTTAAATTATCATCATTGAAAATATCCTTTACCGGACCCGTGGCTATCTTCTTTACATTTAAAAAGGTTACCCAGTCGAAATATTCGGGAACGGTTTGAAGGTCATGATGCACCACTACCACAGTTTTACCTGCTTTTCGCAACTCTTTCAAAATATTGATAATGGCTATCTCGGTGGTGGCATCCACTCCCTGGAATGGTTCATCCATAAGGTAAATGGATGCATTCTGCACCAGCGCTCTGGCCAGAAATACCCGTTGTTGTTGTCCGCCGCTTAACTGACTAATTTGTCTTTTCTTAAACGATAGCATTCCCACTTTTTCAAGGGCTTCCAGTGCTGCTTTCTTTTCTTTCTTACCCGGGCGCTTTATCCATCCCAGGCTTCCGTAGGTTCCCATCATTACAACATCCAGAGCCGTTGTTGGGAAGTCCCAGTCTACACTCCCTTTTTGAGGTACGTAAGCCACGAGTTTGCGCTGATCTGTATACGACTTTCCATAGATGCTTATCGTACCCGCTATAGGTTTGATGATCCCTAGAATTGCTTTTATAAGGGTAGATTTTCCGGCACCATTTGGCCCTACGATGGCCATTAGCACACCTTCGGGCACACTTAGATCTATGTCCCATAAAACGGGCTTATAATCGTAGGCTACCGTAAGGTCGTCAACTTGTATGGCGCTAGTTATTGTCATTATTGAAGTTCGTTTACAATAGTGTTCACATTATAACGGAACATCCCAAGGTAGGTTCCTTCAACGGTTCCTTTATTCCCCAGGGCATCACTATAGAGGGAGCCTCCTATGGTTACCTGATGCCCTTTAGACAATACTGCTTCCTGTAAAGCTTCTATGGTTCTACGGGGTACGGAGCTTTCAATAAAGATGGCTTTTACTTTGTTTTCGATGATAAATTCGGACAATCGCTGTACATCCTGAACACCTGCTTCGGTTGCAGTGGAAAGTCCTTGCAAGCCTACTACTTCAAAATCGTATGCTTTTCCGAAATAATTAAAAGCATCGTGCGCCGTTACCAGTATTCTTTTTTCCTTCGGAAGGGTTTCAATTTTTTTCTGAACTTCAAGCTCGAGAGCATCCAGCTCTGCGAGATAACTTTCGAGATTCGCCTGATAGAATGTCTTGTTTTTAGGATCTTTTTCCGAAAGTACGTCGGCTACGGTTGTGGCGAAAACTTTGAAGTACGAAATATCAAACCACACGTGGGGGTCATAATTGGACGCAAAATAATCAGAGCCGATAAGCCCCGATTTATCAAGCCTTTCAGCCAGTGCAAACTGAGCTTTTCCCTGAGTCTCCATCTTTTCGAATACCTCGACCAGCTTCCCTTCCAGGTGCAGCCCATTGTAAAAGATTATATCGGCCTCGTACAATTTGGTAACATCGCCTTCACTGGCCTTGTATAAATGCGGATCCACACCCGCACCCATCAAGCCATTCAAGGTAATGCTATCGCCACCAATATTCCTTACCAGGTCCGAGATCATGGTAGTGGTACAAACCACTTTTAATTTTTCGGAGGTTTCTTTATTTGACTTACAGCTCCAACCGGCTATAATAAAGATCAATATCCATGCTGTTTTCTTCATTTTCTATGTATTATTTCGGGATCCTGTAACTTACCCCGGCACTTAGTAATATGTCTTGTCCTTCCGTGATACTACTTCCTACCGTTGCATCCAATTGTAAATTTTTCAGAAGCAAATAAGTAAAGCCGGCATCCCAATAATGATTTGCACTACTATCTTCCGGCATATCGCCGTATAATTCGGCATAAAAACCAAAGTTTTCCGTGATACTGTATCCATAAGCAAGAGTGTATATATAGGCCGCTTCCGGAGAATCTGATCCCCATTGTGCACCAATATTATACCCCAGGCTGGATCTTTCGCTCAAAGTATGTGATAAAGAGAACCTGAAATCCACCCCTGTGGTCTCGGGGCGATAGTCTGACGAGGCAGATAAGGGTAGAAAAATATGCCCTATCAGGGCGATCTCGGGTAAGAAACCGTTTTCTTCGGCCACATCTATTTTAGCTCCCGCCAGCAGGGGGGAGAAACCACTAGTTATATCTTCCAGTCTCATGCCATTTACACTTGTTCTGCCTTCCTCGAAGTTCCAGCCCAGCCGTAATTCCAGATGTTCAAGTAACCCGTATCGCAGTAATGTGGTGTTAAAACCCAGGACTTCCTCCTTGATATTATCCTTTTCAAAAGAAGTATAAAATGCTCCTGTTTCAATTTGAAGGATCCCTTTACCAACGGTACTGGAAGCCTCGGTGGCGTCTGGTCTGTCTGTTACTATGGTTCCCACAATCTCTTCCTCCTGGGCCATTATTCCGAAGGAAATTCCGAAGCAAATACACATTAGTATAAACCGCGTAGTTTTTATGTTAGTTCGTTTGTACATATAGATTTTCTGCTATTTTTTTTGAAATAAAGAATTGATCCCTGCCTACCTGTATAACCATGGAGCCATCAAAAAATTCCTTTCCCAGGACCAGGATCTTCGTCCCGATAGTGATCTTTTTCTTATCCAGATATTGAAGGAAATCACTACTGGATTCCTTTACACCCACACAAACTCCTCTCTGTTTCTTTTCGAGTTCGGAGAGTAGTTTTTTCTCTGTTCTCTTGATATTTCCGTGTTTATCTGGGATAGGATCGCCATGCGGATCGAAATCCGGACTTCCCAGAAATTGATCGAGCCTGCTTATTAACTTCTCCGAATGAACATGCTCCAGTTGTTCTGCGATCTCATGGACCTCATCCCAGTGAAAATCCAGCTTTTCAACAAGAAAAACCTCCCAAAGCCGGTGTTTTCTAATTACATCGGCGGCTATCTTCCTCCCCTCCGAAGTAAGCACTGCCCCCTTATACCGTTTATAGGACAGCAAGTTCTTCTCTGCTAACTTCTGGATCATGTCTGTAACAGATGAGGGCTTGGTAGCCATTCGATCTGCAATAGAATTAGTGCTTACCTCGCCCTTTACTTCCTGTTCGAGGTGATAGATAGCTTTCAGATAATTCTCTTCCGCAAGTGAATACATAATACAAAGGTAAATATATTTTTTGATTTATAATGTTATTATTTTTCGGCTAGTCTAAATTATAAAAAATAATACACTTAACCCTCACATTTTCACATCATTTTGCAGTAAAATTTTTAGAATCCTTTTTCCTTCTGAAGTTGTTCGTAAGCCTCCTGAACCTTTCTAAACTTGTCTTCCGCCCCTTTGCGATAGGCTTCATCCATGTGCTGTAATTTATCGGGATGATATTTTTTGGCCATATGCCTGTAGGCAGTTTTAATTTCCTGTATGGTGGCAGTTCGATCTATTTCCAGGATCTTATAAGCGCTATCAGGATTTTTAAAGAACATTGCCTTGATGCTTTCAAGGTCTTTATTCTGAATCCCAAGATTTACAGATATTCCCTGAATGGTATTTACTTCAGCATTCGATACAAAACCATCGGCATTGGCAATACTGAATAGAAAATGAACTACCTGAAGACGCGACTCGTAGCGCATTCGTTGTCTAAGTACGTTTCCAATTCGGGAACCGGATATTTCCCGCTTTTTAATAACTTCATTAAAGACCTTGAAGATAGCATTGGCCCGATCTTTCCCATAAGCCTGTACAAAATACTGCCGCACATAGTCCAGTTCGGCCTGGCTTACTTTACCATCTGCTTTTATAACCAACGACGCCAGAGAGAGTAAATTCAGCTCGAAATCGGCCGGACTCACCCTATCACTCCTTTGTTGCTGAAATACCTGTTTATAACCCCCGGTCCTTTTCGCACCGCCGAGATTATCCAGGAAACTCCCTAAAAGAAATCCAACAATCGCCCCCGGCAAGCGGTACAGGGCGAATCCTAAAATAGCGGCAATCCAACGATACATGAAATGGTAACTGTGTATAAATTCGTGACAAAGATAAGTAATCGGTCCATGGAGGATGTTACACAACGAAACTATAAATTTCCCGGCGAACCACCCTGCCGTTTTGTGATAGTTTTAGGAACTAAATTGCTTATCTTTGCATTAAAATTGTTACATCTTAAATAATATACCTATGTATCCAGAAGAACTAGTAAAACCTATGCGCGAAGACCTAACGAGTATTGGTTTTACCGAACTTAAAACGGCCGGTGATGTAGAGCAGGCTTTAGCAAAAGAAGGAACCACATTGGTTGTGGTAAATTCGGTTTGTGGTTGTGCCGCCGCCAACGCCAGGCCAGGAGCACGTATGTCTTTGCAAAATGCGAAAACACCGGATCACCTGGTAACCGTATTTGCAGGTATGGAAACCGAGGCAGTGGATGCTGCACGTGCACAAATGGTTCCATTTCCTCCTAGTTCGCCCTCTATGGCGTTGTTCAAAAACGGGGAATTAGTACATATGCTGGAGCGTCATCACATTGAAGGGCGTTCGGCAGACATAATAGCCGAAAATCTAATGGGCGCTTATAACGAGTTCTGTTAAGAATTCCGAAGCCTAAAAAACCAAAGACCGTTCGCAGGCTGCTGCGAACGGTTTTTTTATTTTTATAGTGTGAAACCCGTATTAAAAATTTTAAGCTACGTTCTATCGGTTGTTTTTTACCTGGTCTTTGGGCTTCTACTCCTCCTTTTCGACCCCATTCAGCGGCTCTGCCTGAATGTGTTCGGGTATCAGGCTCATAAGAACAGTGTAGATTATTTTAACTGGCTGGTAGTTAGGTCGCTTCATCTTCTGGGTACCAGGTATTCGATTCGCATCCCCGAGTTTTTACCAGACAATGTGCCAGTGATCATTGCATCAAATCATCAAAGTATGTGGGATATCCCGCCTATGATTTGGTTTCTTCGGAAACTACATCCAAAATTTATTTCGAAGATCGAACTAGGCAGTAAGATCCCAACCATTTCCTACAATCTTAAATATGGAGGTTCCGTACTTATTGATCGGAAAAACCCTAAACAGGCCACCGAACAAATTGAAAAGATAGGAAAGTACATTCAGCAATATAAGAGAGCGGTGGTAATATTTCCCGAGGGTACCCGAAGCAGGACTGGAGTCCCCAAGCCTTTTAAACGTAAGGGGTTACTCACGCTAATGGAGCACGCACCAGATGCATGGGTGTTACCCATTAGTATCAGTAATTCATGGAAATTACAACAGTTTGGGATGTTTCCCATGCCAGTAGGCACTCATCTTATCATGAAAGTGCATCCACCACTGCAGGTTGCCGGAAATGATCCTTCGGCATTGATCGATAAAGTTGAGCAATTGATCATTTCAGAAATAGAGATCCCTAAATAGACCGCAAAAATCAGGGGTTGGATGGGGTAATAGGGTACGAACTCAACAACCCGAATGCGAGTCCGAAATTCCATCGTACATCCCAGTTAGACTGACTCCTTTCTCTTAGATAGGCTGTGCCGCCAAAAGGAGTTGCCGAAACAGACAGATAAAGTTCCTCCCCGTAGGATTCGATCATTTCGATCCCCACCACAATGTCGTTATCTACAACTATATTGTGCTGCTTCAAGGGTATAATCTCAATTCCTTTTGGTTTCCTGATCGTATGATAGATGTTGGTGCGTAAGATATTCTCCCCGGGCATATTATTCTCGCAACGGTAAATATTGATGCGCAACTTAATACTGTCCGCCTCGTTGCGGATCACATGAAATTTAAGATCGTGCAGCCGAGTTCTCTCATTATCGATCCTTATCCTCGAGGCAAGTTCCCCTCCCAGGGCATCCTTCTCGGTCCAGTAGCCCAACTCACTAAGCGAATATGTTTCGCTGCCTAATCGTTCATATTCTCTTTTCCCGGCCACTATCACTACCGGATCCAGGGTAGTGGTTTCAGGTTGCAGCAAGATATACTTTCCAGGCTCTCCCCAATCTTTCCATTCGTTAAAAGGAATACGTTCTGTAACATAACCTATGGAAGAGACAACCAGGTCGGTCTCTAAGGAGATAAGAGTATTATTTAGTTTCAGAAAGAAACTTCCGTTGGAAGCACTTACTGTGCCTATTCCCTTTCCTTCAAAACCAATATTAACATACTCTACAGGCTTGCCGGAATTTGCATCGACAATGGTGGCCCGAATGGCGAACTCCTCCTGGCTGAATACCGAAAGACAAACGAACAAAAATGTGACAAGGGTATAAATTCTCATGCGTACAGATTTTTATACCCTGAAACTACTATCGGGACATTTAGAAAAAAATATACATTGAGGGAAACCGTTGTTTCGTTTAGGAAAGTAGAATTCTGAAATGATTAATACACAAAAGAATCCAGGGTGACCTTCTCTTCTAGATCCTGTAATTTCACGATCTTAACGATACGTTCCTCGGTGGGTAAACCATAATTTCTGTATAAGGTGTATTTCAACATGGTTGGATTAATTTCATCTTGTATACCCGAATACTTTAAATTGATCATCCAGGTGCCACGATCGGCATCTTCAATGTCGAACTCCTTTATTGAAAACCCCTGTTCTATTTCCTGTCGTAACCGATCCTGATCTCCATACAGATTATGAAGGTACGGATAGTACTTTTTGCCAGGGGTGATAAACTGCAGTTCGAAATCTGCGAGAGGGTCGTTCCATTCTACAACCAGACGTATATCCTTCTTAAATCCTACCCGCAATAATTCGTTGGGAATGTCCTGAAAGTTTATCTTCGATTTATGCAGGGTTATAAGTTGTTTGAATTCGTTAAAAACGATCACCCCCACCTCGTTAAAATCTACTTTGGGAATACTATTGGCCACCATTTGTTTATATAAAGTAGCCGATAATTGATAGTTGCCAACCTGCTTATAATTCCTGGCCAGATCCAGGTAAGGCTGAACTTCGGAAGGGGCCAGATTCACAATTCGTTCGTAAATGGGGGTTGCCAATTCATCTTTGCCATAGGCCTCGTAGGTATAGGCTAAGGACTTCAGGGCTTTTACATTGGTAGGGGCAATTTCGGCTATATTCGATACAACTTCATTGGCGAATTTGGGATCCCATTTCCTGAAATAATCGCCGGCTTCCAGATAAAAACTCACCGACTTGGGTTTTGTCTGTTTCAGCAAATCCAAATAAATGCGTCTGGCCTCATCGAGATCTTTGGCTTTTTCTAGCTGGGCTACATATTCGGGTTTTGGAGACTTTTCCCGTGCTTCAGCCAGGGTGCTTATCATTTCATTATAGTCGTTCCCACTTAGCTGTTTTAGCTGGGGTTGCTCGATATACTCTCTTTCCGGTCCCTGATCTGTTTCAATAACTATAGCCCCAAAGGCAGCTAACTGGCCATATTTAACTGTAGCATTGAGAGAGTTTAGCACTTTGATACTTTTAATTTGCTGCACGTTCACATAAGGTTGTTGTCCGTTTTGTTCGAACAACATCCCATTCACCACGAGTACGGGGTAGGTGGTTCCGTGGATGGTGATCTCCATCGTCCGTCGAAGTTTATACAAGGGATTAGGCCCTCCCGGATTTTCCACCACCACCCCAGGCATTTTCTGTAAGATCTGCCATAGTTCCAATTGGTCGCTTCGTATTTCTTCCCTATTAATGGTATTTCTCGTAGAATAACCTACTGCTGCTTTTTTCTTTTCACCAAAAGCAGTATTAACCGTTTCTTTTTCGCCTTTTTTTGCTAATATTCTAATGGTTTCCAGTAATTCTCCATCCGGTTCCAGGGGTATGTGGATCTTCCTGGTATCCTGCACCATGGTATCCTTTATAAGCATACCAAGCGCCCTGATCTCTAGAATATCTCCTTTTGAAGCCAGGATCCTGTACATACCATTTGCCGCAGTCCGGGTCTCTTCAAAAGTGTCTTTAATCCTAACCATCGCACCTTGTATTGGCCCAGCTTCGTTATACACAACGCCATAGACAAGATTATCAATATTATTTGCACTTGTTTCTTCCTTCAGATTCGCATCCTGGGAGTAAACACTACTAACACAGATATAAATTAAAATTAATAGGACCTTCTTCATTGTTCTTTATTGATCTCAATTCCAAGATAGCTATTCTATTTTATTACTGAAACAAATTAACACCGCCTTAAAACTTAGAAAAGTCTCATTTGCGGATCTTTTAGCTGAAGATAGTGTGTCTTATCCAATTGGGGCATCCCTCTGCCTGTGAGGTATTTTTTCTTGCCCAGCTTTACCGAATCTGAAATTTGTTTCGCGATCGTTCCCTCCCCTCTCATCCTGCGGCCCCAATTACTGTCGTTTAAGTTTCCACCGTGGCACTGAGCTATCTGGTTTAATATTCTGTCGGCTCGATGAGGGATGGTCTTTCTGGCCCAGTCCTCAAATAATAAGGCTATCTGTCCGTTTAAGCGGACTACTGTATGTGCTACACTCACTGCGCCCAATTGAGATACTTTTTTAATAATGGGTAACACTTCATGACTATTAAGAGAGGGTATAACCGGAGCGATCATTACATTCACAGGGATCCCTTTTTCAGAAAGAATTTCAACGGTCTTTAATCGCTGCTTTATGCTGGCAGTTCTGGGCTCCAGGAGCCGGCGCGTCTTTTCGCTAAGTGTATTAATTGAAACATTTACTGCAATGGTATTGAATTTTGCCATTTCCATCAGGATGTCAAGATCTCTTAATATAAGAGAGTTCTTGGTTATAATTCCAGTGGGATGTTTCCATTTCAACATGACCTCAAGGCAGGCCCGGGTAATTTTGAGCTTTCGTTCTACAGGTTGATAACAGTCTGTGTTTCCGGAGAAAACAATGGTGTTGCCCTTCCAGGATTTTTTCTGAAGCGTTTGCTCGAGTAACTTGGGAGCATCACGCTTTATAAGGATGTTTCGTTCAAAATCTACCCCGGCACCATAACCCCAGTATTCGTGCGAATTTCGGGCATAACAATACACACAACCGTGTTCGCAGCCCTGATATGGGTTGGCCGAAAACTCCATCCGAACATCCGGACTCACCACTTTGTTTACAAAGGTTTTTGGGAAGACCTCTATATAACGTGTTTGGTTAGACTCATGTTCTTCTCCTTCCTGCGTGCAATAATTAAGAAAATCTGCACGAAACTCATGCTCTAATTCAAAAAAACGATTGTGAACCTTACGCTGAGCGCCACGGCCTTTAATGGGTTGGGACATAAAAAAACTTTGAGATTCTTGTGGAGAACCTCAAAGTTAAATATTTATTGGATTATTTCCTATTCGATTCGGACTATTTCCTATTTGCCCGGGAAATTTGCCTTTCTTTTTTCAAGAAATGCCTGGGTACCTTCATGGAAATCGGCAGTTCCAAAACATTTACCAAACTGGGTGATCTCTTCATCATAACCATTCTCGCCATCTTCGTATCCTGCATTGATAGCCGTAATGGCTGCTGAAATTGCCACCGAAGAATTATTTGCGATCTTTTCGGCGATCTTTTCGGTTAAGGGCATTAGATCTTCCAGGGTAGTAACATGATTTACCAGCCCGTACTGAAGAGCCTGTTCGGCACTAATCATTCCTGCGGTCATGATCATTTCGAAGGCCCGGCCTTTGCCAACAAGCTGTGGAAGTCGCTGTGTCCCTCCATAACCCGGGATAACCCCCAAAGAAACCTCCGGTAATCCCATTTTGGCATTCTCGCTGGCAATTCGGAAATGGGCAGACATGGCCAGTTCAAGGCCCCCTCCCAGCGCAAAACCGTTGATAGCGGCAATTACAGGGGTAGATAAATGCGCTACAAAATCGAATAGTAGCGCCTGCCCCTGGGAGGCGAGTTCTGCTCCCTGGGAAACAGAATAATCTGCAAACTCGCTGATATCGGCGCCGGCAACGAAGGCCTTTTCGCCGCTTCCGGTTACCAGGATAACCCTGGTGGACTTATCAATGTCCGCTTCTTTAAACGCCTCATGCAGCTCTTTGATTGTGGCTTTGTTCAGGGCGTTTAATTTAGAAGGTCTGTTAATAGTAATTGTGGTGATCCCGTTATCGGAATGCGTAAGTACATTTTCGTATTTCATTGTGAATAGTGTTAGGTTTTGGGGATATGTAGGATATAAAAATACGAAAATCCCGTTTACGTTCTGGGAAATGTCACCTTAAATGTGGTGCTTTCATGTACTTTAGAAACGAAGGTGATCTTTCCGTTGTAGGTTTCTACGATCTTCTTCACCATCGCCAGTCCCAGACCCATGCCACTGGTTTTGGTGGTAAATTTAGGCTCGAAAACCTTGTCGATGTTTTCTTCAGAAACTCCCACGCCATTATCGGTTACGGTAATGACCGCATTATTGGCTTCGGCAAAAACTTTCACCTCAATTCGAGGCTCATCGATTTCTCCCTGCTCTATAGCCTGAATACTGTTCTTTATGAGATTAGTAACCACCCGTATAAGCTGCGTTCGATCGAAACGGGCGATCAATTCTTTCTCCTCAGGGAAAAAGTAGATATAATCTTCGTTAAAAATATCCAGTGCCAGTTTTGTGATCTGTACCACATTGAGGGTTTCGTCCTGTTGAGCCGGCATTTTAGCGTAAGTAGAGAAGGCAGACGCTATGGAACTCATTGTATCTATCTGCTGTATAAGTGTATTACTGTATTCTTCAAGTTTAGTATGCACATCCGGATCCTCAGGATCGAAATTCCGCTGAAAACTTTGCACAGTTAACCGCATAGGCGTAAGGGGATTTTTGATCTCATGAGCCACCTGTTTTGCCATTTCTCTCCATGCTGCCTCTCTTTCGTTGGCCGCCAGTTGCGCAGCACTGCTTTCCAGTTCATCGATCATCCCGTTATACGCCTTTACAAGAGTGGAGATCTCTTCGGTGGTTCTCTTGTCCACCTCGATCTTTTTATTTCGCTTATTAAGCCGTGTTTCGGTTATCTTTTCACTCACATCATTGAGGGAACGTGTGATATATTTTGAGAGGAAATACGCCAGGGCGATAGCAATAAGGAGCATAACGAAGTACGCAAGGCCTAATCTGGAAAGGCTTTCCTTCAGTTCTCTGTTAATAAAGCCATCATCCTCTATATAAGGCAGGTATAAAATGGCCAGGGGTTTAAAATACTGGTCGGTAATAATGCTATAAGACGACTGGTAGTGCTGTCCGTCTTCTGTAAATTGTTCTATATAGGTTTTGTTGGAACGCGATTCCAGCTCTTTGAGGACATACTCGGGAACACGAGTGTTTGTTGTGTCCCTGAAAAAAGATGCTTTAGACGATTTCAGTAAGCCGCCTTCCAGGTCGTAAAGGTAGATCTCAAGCTTATGAATGTCTTTAAGTTCGTAGATCTTCTCCTTAAAAATTAGAGGTACTTTGTCGGTTTCAACCGGGTAGGTTGTATTCCGAAGCACATAATCGATGTTTTCCCTAATATTGGCTTCTTTTCTTTGCAGCCGTTCCCTGTGATAATCTACAGCCTCTTCCCTGTACTGAAATATAGTCACTATAGCGATCAACACCGATGCCAGCAGTATTAGGGCTATCATTGAAAAGAAGATCCGGTTTCGAAGTGAGCGTTTGTAAAAAGCCAAGCTTGTATTTTTTAGTGAAGATAGCAATAATCAAACCAATTTGAAGCAGTTGGGGTACCCGCGAACTGCTTCTGTTACTTTTCCCGAATTCGTTTATACAGTTTAAAGCCCAGCATAATGATAACTGCAAAGAGAATGAGTCCAATGGTGCCGTAGATCCAGTTTATGGCATTTTTCAGAATCACCAAAAAAACCACGGCAAATAAAATTATCGTAGCTCCTTCGTTGAATATTCGCATAAAATTAGATGAATAAGTTACCTTATCGCGCTGGAGGTCTTTGAAGATGAGATGACATTTTATGTGGTAAATTATAAGCAGGACCACAAACCCCAGTTTCACCTGCATCCATGCATCCGAGATGTAGAAAGGTCTAAGTACTAACAACCAGACAGCAAAGCCGGTAGCCAGTATCATAGATGGCCAGCTAATGATAAACCACAGGCGTCGCGCCATAAGTTTTAGCTGCTCACCTATTATTTCCTTATCGGGTGAAGGCTTTTGGGAGGCTTCGATCTGGTATACAAAAAGGCGAACTATGTAGAACAGACCTGCAAACCAGGTGATCACAAAGATGAGATGTAAGGATTTTATATAATTATATTCCACTATTCCTTTTCGTCTTCAACAAACAGATAATTCAGGTTTTTGCTGTTGAACTGTCTATTAAATTCTGCTATTTCTTCAGAGACCAGCTTGTCGAATTTCACCAATTGGGCATTGATCTTGGCAGTGAGCTCGTCCTTAACGGCCACGTCCTGTTGGGTAGGTGGAAAATCGTCCATACTTACCAGGCTGTTCAGATGCGCTAGTTTATTGGTTAATTTTATAGGAAAATTCAATGGATCCTGGCCGCTCTTGTTTTTGGTTTGATACAGCGCCTTTTCAATTTCTGAGAAGTTTTCACTAAGCGTTTTCGCCTTTTCTACCAGTTCTTTTACTTCTTCATTGTCCTTGTATTGTTTCTGAAAGGCCGAAAGTTGCTTATTTATATTCCTGATCTTCTTTATGGATTTATGCGCTTTGTCCACCGTTTCATTGATATCTGTAATAAAATCGAATTGCCGCTGCATCCCGGCAGCATCAGTCTCGGCATTCTTATCGGCCAGGACTGTAAATGGCTGTGAAAAGGACTCATCTTCAATTTCGAGCACAACCTTGTATTGTCCGGGAACAGCCTTTGGTGCATCGGTACTTGCCCACCATAATATCATACCGTCCAGTTTTTCGGCCCCCTTTCCTTCCAGATTCCAGGTATGAAAGTTGGCTCCTTTCTTCACCTTGAGTTTATCCTTTTTGTCTTTAGTGCTGAAGGTCTTTAGGGTATCTCCTTTGCTGTTTAGATAACTTAGCCTGATCTCCTTTTCTTCCGGATCTTTTACATAGAAATAGGTCATCACGCCGGCGGGATGATTGGTCCCGGATGTGAGCGACCCACTACGGGAATTGCCCCCCATCCTATAAGTATCCTTAGGTTTATAAAGAAAATTCTCTTTGTTTTTTGCGGCTGCCAATTGATGAAGTACCGTAAGGTCGTCTATAATCCATAGGCTTCTTCCTTGAGTGGCTACAATAAGATTATTGTCTTTCAATGCAAGATCTGTTATAGGCACTATGGGTAAATTAAGCTGAAAGGAACTCCAGCTTGCCCCATCATCGAAAGAAATATACATCCCGGTCTCGGTACCGGCATAGAGGATACCTTTACGTTTTGGATCTTCTCGTAGTACACGTGTAAAATGCTCGGAAGGTATCCCGTTGGTGATCTTCTTCCAGGTTTTTCCGTAATCGTTGGTCTTATACAAATACGGGGCAAAATCTCCCGACTTATATTTAGTTCCTGCGATATAACAGGTAGCAGGGTCGTATACAGACGGCTCGACGCTATTGATCATCATCCATTCGGGCATTCCTTTGGGAGTTACATTTTCCCAAGTAGAACCTCCGTTTCTCGACACATGAACCAGGCCGTCATCACTTCCTGTCCATAATAAACCTGGTGTTACCGGCGATTCGGCGGCTGCAAAAATGGTACAATAGTATTCTACCGAAGTATTATCCTGAGTAATAGGACCTCCTGAAGAACCTAATTTAGTGGGGTCGTTTCTAGTAAGATCGGGACTGATAACTTTCCAACTTTCCCCCTCATTGGTAGTAACATGAAGGTGATTGGATGCAGTATATAGTTTATTTGGATCATGTGGTGAAAAGAAAATAGGAAAGTTCCATTGAAACCTGTATTTCATCGCCTCGGCACCATGACCCATTGGATTATCCGGCCACACACTTACACTTCGTACCGTTCCATTATCATGGTTATAGCGCGTTAAGAAGCCGTCATAGCTCCCGCCATACACAATTTCGTTGTTTTCCGGATCAACCGCAATATGGGCACTTTCACCTCCGGCAGTCGATTCCCAGTCATCTTCATCTATGCTTCTACTCTCATTACGATGGGCTATCCTTACGGTGGAGTTGTCCTGCTGTGCAGCGTAAATTCGATAAGGAAAAGAATTATCTGTAGTTACCCGGTAAAATTGTGAAGTAGGCTGATTGTAATAGGTACTCCATGTCTCCCCACCATCGTAGGTAACCTGTGCACCACCGTCATCCCCAATGATCATTCGCATAGGATTTTCGGGGGCTATCCACAGATCGTGATGATCGCCATGAGGTGCGTTATACGTCTCGTAGGTTTTTCCGCCATCGGTGCTTTTATGGTAACGTACATTAAGAACATACATCACATCTTCATCTTTAGGGTCGGCATAAATACGGGTATAATACCAGGCTCTTTGTCTAAGTTTTCGTTCGCTGTTTACCAATTTCCATGTTTCCCCTCCATCTTCACTACGGTAAACTCCTCCTTTTTCTTTGTTCTCTACTATAGCCCATACGCGATCACTGTTTACAGGAGATACGGTAACGCCAATAATACCCAGGGTGTCTGTAGGAAATCCTTCATTCTTCGATATTTCCTTCCAGCTTTCACCGCTATCTGTACTTTTCCAAAGTGCAGAACCGTCACCGCCACTACTAAGGCTGTAGGGAGTGCGTCGAACATTCCAGGTTGAAGCATATAATATCCGAGGATTGTTAGGATCCATGATAAGATCTACTGCGCCCGCATCTTCATTGGCGAATAAGGTCTTTCTCCAGGATTTACCACCATCGGTACTCTTGTACACCCCACGATCGGGTGTTGGTTTGTAAATGTTACCAAGCACTGCAGCATATACTATTTGATGGTCTTTTGGATGAACTGCAATACGAGGGATGTGCCTTGCCTTTTCCAACCCGGACTGAACCCAGGTCTTTCCGGCATCTTCTGTTTTCCAAATTCCGTAGCCGGACGAAACATTACCACGAACTGTCTTTTCTCCACCACCAACATAGATCACGTTGGGGTCGCCCTGTGCCACTTCAATGGCCCCGATCGAGCCTCCAAAATATCCATCGGAAATGTTCTGCCAATGACGGCCACCGTCTGTCGTTCTCCAAACACCGCCCCCTGTAGCTCCAAAATAAAATAGGTTTGGCTTTCCGGGCACACCGGTTACCGCAGCACTTCGGCCTCCTCGAAATGGCCCAATGAGCCTATACTCCAGGGCATCGTAAAGAGATGTTTCGTAGGTTTGTGCCGGTAAATTTTCAGTAAGAATTCCGAAGAAAAAAAATAGAAAGAGTAACTTGAGTTTTGGGTGGTATAGCGACATAAATCGGGATTAAATTAGTTTGGTTAAAGATAGGTATTTTCAGTAAAACCAATCCCGAATAAATTCGTTTAAGTGTTATAAACAGAACCCTAACAGGTTTATACGTTACCCCAGGATTATGCTATTCCATTTTAACGTGGGTGATCAATTTGGTATCTTTAGGATCGTAGGGCACAAGGTCCAGTATCTTTTCTATTACCTCGATCCTGGCCTTGGTTTTTTTATTAGCCCTGATAATATGCCAAGGTGCGATCTCGGTATTGGTTCTGGCAAACATCTTTGTTTTGTATTCTGTATAAACGTCCCATAATTTCAAAGCATTTTGGTCTACCGGACTAAATTTCCATTTCTTAACGGGACTCTTCTTTATGTCTTCAAAACGCCTTGCCTGCTCTCCTTTACTTATTGAAAAATACAGTTTTATGAGAAGGATCCCCGATTCTATGATCATACGCTCAAATTCGTTCACCTGGTTCATAAAAGTTTGATACTGGTGCTCGTGGCAGAAGCCATTCACCGGCTCTACCACAGCCCGATTGTACCAGCTCCTGTCGAAAAATACGATCTTGCCCTTTTGTGGTAATCTGTTAATATAGCGTTGGAAATACCACTGACTCTGTTCTTCCTCGGTGGGTTTTGGGAGGGCAACGATACTAAATTCCCTGGGATTGAGATGCTGAGTGATCCGTCTTATCGCGCCTCCCTTACCTGCGGCATCTCTACCTTCAAACAGTATCACTAATTTTTTATCGTTTTCCGCAACCCATTGTTGCAGTTTTATAAGTTCCTCCTGAAGCGACTTTAAACGTGCTTCATATTTAACGTAACGAAGGGCTTTGGATACTGAATGCCCATCTGTAATGATCATTTGCTTGATCCCTTTTTTTGAATTGAGGATCTTTATCTCCTTGTCTGAAAGTTTAATTCCCATTAGATATCTATTTGTTTGATCATTCGATGGTATCGCTGCGCCACATTCGGATCGGGAAATATATCGGCCCCGGATTCTCCTTTATTATCGTAGCTAAACCTGGACAACACATATCGAATACTCTCCAGGCGGGCTTCTTTCTTGTTGTTTGTCTTTATGATCATCCAGGGGCAAAATGAAGTATGGGTCTTACTAAACATCTGTTCTTTATAGTAAGTATAATCATCCCATTTTCGTTGCCCAACTCTATCAACAGGGCTAAATTTCCATTGTTTTAAGGGATTTTCCAGCCGGGCGTTGAACCGTCTTTGCTGCTCTTCTTTCGAAATGGAGAACCAGAATTTTATGATGTCCACCCCATCTTCGTATAACATATGCTCGAATTCGGGGACCTGCACCATAAATTTCTCGTATTCGTCCTTATTACAAAAACCCATAACAGGCTCGACCACTGCCCGATTATACCAGCTTCTGTCGAAAAAAACGATCTCCCCAGGGTCTGGAAGTACTTTTATATATCTTCTGAAATACCACTGCCCTTTCTCCACGTTGGTGGGTTTGGTTAACGCTACCACTCGCATCGACCGCGGATTAAGGTGCTCTGTGAACCTTCTGATCGCACCACCTTTGCCCGCAGCGTCGCGGCCTTCAAAAATGATACAAACCCGCCTGCCTTCCTTCGCAACCCATTGCTGAAAATCCACCAGTTCGGCCTGTAATTTGAGTAGAGCGTCTTCATAGTGCACCGATTGCATAATCTCGGTAAAGAGCGCTTCCGGTAATTTTGAGCGTAAAACCTGTAGCAGGGTGTTGCGGTCTGAAACATCCTTGAAATCCTGAAGTTCGAGCATAAGCGTAACGTTAATTAATAAAATTCTTAATTAAAGATAACTTTAAAAATGACATTAGTCATGGTCGCCGGGATTGGCTACAGCAACAGCTTCTGCAGAAATATTGGGATTGAGATCTTTTTTAACGGCCCGGTTTAAATAGTATCCCGTGAGGATAGTAGCTAAAGTATCTGCAATGGGAAAAGATACCCATACCCCCAGTACACCCATAAATGGAGGAAGGATCAATAACAAGGGAATAAGGAAGAACCCTTGTTTGGTAAGGCTAAGCAGTAGGGCCGGGATGGCCTTCCCAATGGCTTGAAAATAGGAAGCTCCTATCAGCTGGATCACGATCACCGGCGTGACGGCGAATACCCAACGTAATGCCGAAGGTGTTCTTTTCAGAATTTCTTCATTATTGGCTAAAGTGGAAGCATCCAGGGAAGAAGAATTACTTATAAAGATAGAAACGATCTGGGTGGGGAACAACATGATGATCGCGAAGATAAGTAAGGCAAAAAAGCCCGAATATTTTATAGAGGTATTGATAGATTCTCTTACCCTGCCAAACTTTTTCGCGCCGTAATTGTAACCGGCTATTGGCAAAAAGCCCTGGTTTACACCAATTACAGGGAATAAGGCAAACATGAGCATTCTGCTAATAATTCCATAGACAGCAATGTCCAGAGAATCCCCATAACGTATCAAAACATTGTTCAGTAAAATGGTAAGCACAGCGATCGTGCCCTGCCGCGCCAGCGTTACAAAACTAAGGGCGTTGATCTCGTTTACGATCTTGCGTTTCAGAATAAAACTTTGCCATTTTAACCGTAATTCGCTCTTTGCGATAAAAAACCATAAAATAAACGCAAAGCAAACCGCATAACTCACAAAAGTTGCCCAGGCAGCACCTGCCATCCCCATATTAAATACTTTTATGAAGATCCAGTCCATGAAAATATTGCCAATGGCCGGAAGCATCATGGCATACATCGCGAATTTGGGTTTCCCTTCCGCCCGGATCACGTTGTTCCCCATCATGCACATGGCAAGCATGACGATCCCATAAAGTACAATGCGATAATAAGTAAGTGCGAGCTCCCTAAACGAATCGTCGGCCCCGAAAAAATTGATAAGTTGATATTGAAAGACCAGGCCCAGTATAGCCAGTACGGCCGATGTAATAAAAGTAATTGTAGTTTGATTGCCAAAGACCCTTAGTGCTTTCTCATGATTCCCTGCCCCCAAAGCCCTAGATAGTACAGAGCTTCCACCAATACCAACTGCCAGACCAATGGCCCCGATAAAAAATGTTACCGGTATCACCACAGTAATAGCCGAAATTGCCAAAGGACCAATCCATCGACCTACAAAGATCGTATCGACGATCATGTTGAGTGACATTACAAGTATCCCGATAGATGCAGGCACAGCCTGCTGTATGAGCAGCTTACTAATGGGCTTGGTGCCGAGTTCGGCAGATCGGTTCCTACTCATTTAGGCAATAGCAGTTTTTATATCTGTGATACGCCATTTCTCGATCCAGTTAACCAGGATCTCGGCAAAATCGTCCCGGTCGTTCAGGCATGGTACGGTGGTAAAATCTTCTCCTCCCACTTCGTGGAAGATCTCCTCTCCTTCCATAGCGATCTCTTCGAGAGTCTCCAGGCAATCGCTCACAAAGGCGGGAGTGACTATCGCCATTTTCCTGATTCCGGATTTGCCCATGCGTTCTATGGTTCGGTCTGTATATGGTTGAAGCCAAGGATCGAATCCTAACCGAGATTGAAAACTGGTAGAATAGGTTCCTTCTTTTAATTGAAGACTATCGGCTACCATTCGTGTAGTTTCATAGCACTGGTGACGGTAACAAAACCTGTGTGCCTCCGATGGCGTAAAACAACATATATCATCAATTTTGCAGTGTCCTCGTGTGATATCACTTTTCCTGATATGCCTTTCCGGCACCCCGTGATAACTAAACAGTAAATGATCAAAATCCTGTCCTTCCAAAGATTCGGCTATGCTGCGAGAAAGTACTTCGATATATTCGGGTTTATTATAAAAGGCAGGCAGCGACGTGATCTCAAGTTGAGGAAAAAATTCTTTCTGAAGCTCATCTACTTTTACATTGATCGTTTCGGTGGTAGCCATTGCAAATTGCGGGTATAGCGGGATGACTAGTACTTCGGTAACTCCCTGATCTGCCAGTTCCTGCAATCCCTTTTTAAGGGTCATGCTCCCATACCGCATTGCCAGAGCTACTGGTATATTGATCTTTTTCTGAATTTTTTTCTGAAGTCGCTCCGAAATAACAATGAGCGGAGAACCTTCTTCCCACCAGATCTTGCTATAGGCTTCGGCCGATTTCTTCGGCCTGGTATTGAGAATTATTCCCCGAACGAGCAGGATTCGTGCCCATTTAGGTACATCGATCACCCGGGGATCCATTAAGAATTCGTCTAGGTATTTCTTTACATCTTTAGGGTCTGTGCTATCCGGTGAGCCTAGATTTACAAGTAGAACTCCTTTCATCAAGTTGATTTCTTATGTTTTTATAGAGGACGAATCATCGTGTCAATGATATGATGAGATGGGTATCCGACCTGAAATTTGAAACAAAAATACCTCATAATCCAGAAAGACAATAGCCTTTAGGAGTAGATTAACGTTATAAATGTATAAATGAAATCATCCTTCAATGGTTATTCTCTTACTTTACTAATTGTGACAAATTTCATGGGAATATGTACTTCAGAAGCTAATACATAATATTTAGATACCTTAATTCTAATAAAGCTTTCATCTAAACCTCCCGATCCAAGTACTTTTTAACGGGTTAGGGCCATCACGAAACGCTTTGGTGTAGTGCCATACTTCTTTTTGAAAGCCGCAATAAAATGACTCGCGGTGCTATAGCCTACCTTTAGGCCTACTTCGTTAACATTGTATGAGCCCGATGCAAGCAATTGTCTGGCATATTCCATTTTATAATCGAACAGAAAACCAAAAACCGTATCTCCATACACCTGCTTAAATCCTTCCTTTAAACGATTAATGGGCAGTTGCACTTCATCTGCTAACTGTTGCAGGCTGGGTGGTTCGGCCATTCTGTCAAGAATTATCTCCTTGGCCCGTTTTATCTTTATCACATTGTCCTCATCTACCAGAAATGGGCATTGTTCTATATCCACGTTGGCCGGCCTGTTAAAATACAAGCTGAGCAGTTCGTAGGTTTTAGCTTTAAAATACAGCGGCTTTACCGAAGGATGAAGGTTAAAATTAAGCAGTTGGTTAAGGACAATTGCCATCGACGGAGTGATTGGGAGGTCTTTATAGTACTTTCTATCTTTATTCTCCTTACTGAGGAAGGAAATGTATTCGGCATCACGGGAGAATAGTGCATGGAAGCTATTTATGGGAAGCAATAAAGAAACAACCCACGAACGCGGACTAACAGACACCTCGATAGGCAGATCTCTTTGAGGATTGTATAATAGCAAAGAGGTCTCATCCATTATAGGTAAACGGTAATTCCCGTTGTTGAAACTAAATGAGGCTGCCCCTTTTACACAAAAATGAAACTGAATGAAACTCGAACTAACCTCCCGCTTGAAGAAACTATTCTCGGTAGTTTCGTTTATAAATTTTAGTATAAAAACATTCGAATCCACTACCGTTTCATCATAAATGCTTTGAGCGACATTTTCTAGCATGTGTACATCTTGTTTATTTGATTCTTATTTAGAATAATTCTATATAATAACGCTAAAAGTGGGGCTGTAAGAGCCAAATTTAGGGCATTTAACTGATTTATATCATTTTTTAAAACAAATTAACAAGTTTCGACATTAATGATACCTCTGGCGTTATTTTTTAGTATGTGATGTTGTTACTTTTGCCGTTTAGGTATGAAAGTGAACGGAAATCTTAACGGCTCCGCAAGTAGAGAAGAAAGTTTTTATGCCATCGGTCTCAATTATCAGAAGGCCGATGCTGAAACTCGCGGGCATTTTAGTGTAACACAGGAGGCACAAACCGCCATTTTAGAAGAGGCCAGAGACTCTGGCATACAGTCACTTACAGTAGTCTCTACCTGCAATCGCACCGAATTATACGGGATTGCCTCACATCCATTTCAGCTAATAAAACTTCTATGCAATTACACTAATGGAACCGTAGAAGAATTTGAAAAAGTAGCCTACATCCATAAAAATAAGGCTGCTGTATCTCATCTGTTTAGGGTGGCAACAGGCCTAGACAGTCAGATTCTGGGTGATTTCGAGATCATTAGTCAGTTGCGCAGCGGATTAAAACAATCCAAGAAACTAGGAATGCTCAATGCGTATATGGAACGGCTGGGGAATGCCGTTATACAAGCTAGTAAGCGCATAAAGAACGAAACCGAACTTTCTACAGGTGCGACTTCGGTTAGCTTCGCTGCCGTTCAATACATCATGGCGCGAGTGCCATATATTTCAGAAAAAAATATTTTACTATTCGGAATTGGAAAGATTGGGAGGAATACTTGTGAAAACCTTATAAAACATACCCGTAACGAACATATAACCCTTATTAACCGAACAAAGGTTAAGGCCGAAGCGGTTGCCGGTAAATTTAATCTGGTGGTTAAGGATTACTCCAACATTGAAAGTGAAATTTGCCAGGCAGATGTCCTTATTGTGGCCACAGGAGCCCAGAAACCTACCATCAATAAAGAGTTGCTTTTCCTTAAGAAACCACTATTGATCCTGGATCTATCCATCCCGAAGAACGTTGCCGCAGATGTTTTGGAAAATGAATTTGTAAGCCTGGTTCATCTTGATGAACTTGCGAAAGTTACAGACAGTACGCTGGCACACCGACAATCACAGATCCCTCAGGCCGAAAAGATCATTGCCGAAATTGAAAACGAATTTAACGCCTGGGCCGAAAACCGAAGCTTTGCTCCTACATTGAAAGCATTAAAGCTGAAACTTGCCGAGATCAAGGAAGGCGAGATAGATTATCAGCGCAGGAAAAATAACGATTTCAATGAGGAACAGGCTGCGATCATTAGCGATAGGATCATCCATAAGATCACCACTCACTTCGCAAACCACCTGAAGAACGACGAAGTAGACACCCAGGAAGGTATCGCTCTAATAAAGCAAGTCTTCCAACTTCCAAACAACGAGCTGTGAGTAAGCCGATACGAATAGGAACACGCGACAGCGAATTAGCGCTATGGCAGGCCAATACGGTAAAGGATAAACTTGAACTTTTAGGCTATAAGACAGAACTTGTTGCCGTAAAATCTACTGGCGACCTCAACCTGGACCAACCACTTTACGAATTAGGGATCACCGGGATCTTTACCAAAACACTGGATATTGCAATGCTAAATAGAACTGTAGACATTGCGGTGCACAGCATGAAGGACGTCCCTACTTTATTACCAAAGGGGATCGTTCAATCCGCGGTGCTGGAAAGAGCGGCTTCGGAAGATGTACTGGTAACCAACGGCGATTTTAACCCGGAAGATATTTGTACCGTGGCAACTGGTAGCTTGCGTAGGAAAGCGCAATGGCTAAGTCGCTATCCCCACCACAAAGTGGTGGGTTTACGTGGAAACGTAAACACGAGGTTGCAAAAACTCGTGGATAGCGACTGGCAGGGAGCTGTTTTCGCCAAAGCCGGACTTGAACGTATCGATAAATTACCTGAGAATCACAGGCTTTTAGACTGGATGATCCCGGCTCCGGCGCAGGGAGCAATGGTAGTAGTGGCCAGGCAAGATGACCTTCGGCATATTGATGCAACCCAACAGCTCGATCATAAACCATCGGCTATTTGCACCGAAATAGAGCGTGAATTCCTGCAGGTATTGGAAGGTGGTTGCACCGCACCAATAGGAGCACTAGCCATTATTGAAGGTGAACTTATTCGCTTTAAAGCCGTACTTCTGTCACTGGACGGCCGTACTGCCCTAAGTATGGAAAAAGAGATCGAAACAAACAACTATAAAGGCTGTGGCGCTGTCTTCGCAAGAGAAATGCTGGCTAACGGAGGTGCCGAACTCATGAACACAATAAAAAAATCGCAGTGAGATCTGTATTATCCACAAGGCGATTAACCGCGCCTCAAAAGGAGTTGTTATTAAATTCCGGGTTGTCTTTTGTGGACTACGATGCCATCAAGATCACAGCACTGGATTTCCAAGTGCCCAAGGAGATCAAGAATGCGATCTTTAGCAGTAGTAACGCTGTCGATATTGTCTTTAAAAATAACCCGGAAAGGGTATCACTTACAAGGGTATTTGCAGTTGGGGAAAAAACATCTCAAAAATTAAAGAAATTAGGCCAAAATGTGATAAAAACGGTTAATTATAGCTCAGAATTGGTTGATTTCTTAAATTTTTCGTACAAAAATGAACAATTTCATTTCTTCTGCGGAACGTCGCGAAGAGATGAAATTCCGGATGGCTTAAAAAACTCGAAAAATGAACTTTTTGAAGTAAAAACATACAAAACTGAGCTAAAACCGGTGAAAATTGACCGAAAATACGACGGAATCATGTTTTTTAGCCCCAGTGGTGTATCAAGTTTTACTGCGCTGAATACGATTGGAGAATCGGCAGTGATCTGTATAGGAGATACCACTGCTTCAGAAGCAAAAAAACATACCCAAAATATATACATTGCTAATAGCACAACAGTAGAAAGTGTGATCGCAAAAACAGTGAAAATTTTACACTCAAAATGATTAAGAACAATTTATTTCTAAGAGCCTTAAAAGGGGAAACCGTAGACAGACCACCAGTATGGATGATGAGGCAAGCCGGAAGATACCTGCCCGAATTCATGCAGATAAAGGCTAAATACGATTTTTTCACACGCTGCCGTACTCCCGAATTGGCCAGCGAGATCACTGTGCAACCTATACGTAGATATGGAATGGACGCCGCCATCCTGTTTAGCGACATACTGGTTATCCCGCAGGCAATGAATATAGATGTGGAGATGAAAGTGGGGGTAGGCCCGTGGTTGCCCGAACCCATACGAGATCCTAAAGATCTGGATAGGGTTATCGTTCCGGATATAGATGAGAGCCTGGGATATGTTATGGATGCCATAAAAATGACCAAAGAAAAATTAAATGATGAGATCCCACTCATTGGTTTTGCCGGAAGCCCGTGGACCATTTTGTGCTATTGTGTGGAAGGACAGGGATCGAAAAATTTTGCAATGGCAAAGGAGTTTTGTTTTACACAACCTGATGCGGCCCACCAACTATTACAGAAGATCACAGATACCACCATTGCCTATTTGAAGGAAAAAGTGAGGGCCGGTGTCAATGCTGTACAGGTCTTCGACAGCTGGGGTGGGATGCTTTCTCCTGTGGACTACCAGGAATTTAGCTGGAAGTACATACAACAGATCGTAGATGCTCTTAAAGACGAAACACATGTGATCGCTTTTGGCAAAGGCTGCTGGTTTGCCCTGGATACCATGGCGAAAAGCGGAGCCTCTGCTCTGGGAATAGACTGGACCTGCTCTGCCAGGAACGCTAGATACCTCACCGGAGGAAATATAACGTTGCAAGGGAATTTCGATCCTTCAAGATTGTTAAGTCCGCCTGCCGAGATCAAGAAAATGGTGAGACAAATGATAGATGAGTTTGGAAAAGATCGTTATATCGTAAATTTAGGTCATGGCATTCTTCCCAACATTCCGGTTGAAAATGCCGGGGCTTTTGTAGAAGCTGTTAAAGAATACCCCAATACGAGCGGATGAATCTATGGAAAAGAATACTAAAGATGAACGGCAGACAATTGTTCCGATTTGGAATGTTGTTTCTGAAAAACCCTCTTCTTGTAATTCCAACCTTTAGAGCCTCAACATCTACTATAAAAGTGTGTAACGAACTGTTCGGGAAGCGTCATCACACTAACCGAAAAGAAAACGCGTTTCGCCACGCTCTTTGGAACCTCGAAATTTGCATTTTTTGCCAAAAAAGGTTCAAAAATGACGAAAAAACAACAATTTGGGCCGAAAAAGTGACAAATATGTATGAAAAAGTAACTCAGAACGATCCGCTCGACGAGGCAATGGATTGTCATAATAACGCCATTGGAAGGAAGCTATTTTTAAGTCATTTTGCTCAAAAAACAGACAATATGATCGTTTTTTTGCTCAAAATGATGGAAAATTCGGTAAAAATCGAGAAAATTGAAGAAATTAATAACTGCCAGGACAAGCTGGTCTATATTTCAGATTAAATGTTCAAAAATATCCTACGTGGCATTCGCGCATATAGTGGAACACTAAAGCTAATTAGTACTCTTGGCCTATGGAAATATTTTGGTGTTCCTATGCTAATTAGTTTTATCACCGCGATAGTAATTGGAATTTCTGCCTATGGATTATCAGACAATATCGGGAGCCTGATCTCAAAGGCCTGGGTATGGGAGTGGGGAGCAGAAACTTTCAGAACCATAAGCAATATTGTAGGTGGAATCATGATCGTTGCACTGGGACTTATATTGTATAAACACATCGTTATGGCCCTTAGCGCTCCCTTTATGAGTCCTGTATCCGAGAAGATAGAGGCGCATCTTATGGGTACTACACGAGAACACAGAAAAACTTCCTTCCTTTCTCAACTTTGGCGGGGGATCAAGGTTAATGGCAGAAACCTGTTAATGGAGCTTTTCCTTTCCATACCTATTTTTATAATTAGTTTCATTCCGGTTATTGGCTTTATCTCCTCTATTCTACTTTTCCTCGTTCAATCTTACTATGCCGGTTTCGGAAATATGGATTATACCCTGGAGCGTCATTACGGCTATTCTCAAAGTGTGCGTTTTGTAAGTGATCATCGCGGTCTGGCCATTGGCAACGGAATGATATTCATGCTTATGTTATTGATACCGGTACTCGGAATCATCCTCGTACTGCCTCTTTCTGTAACCGCAGCTACTACCGAAACCGTAAAAACTATCTACCCTTCAGAAAAAAAATGAAAAAAGAATTTGTAGCCTATATCCGGAATTTACAAAACACCATCACTTCCCGTCTGGAGCAAATTGATGGTCAAGGGAATTTTCACGAGGACGAATGGAAGCGACCCGAAGGAGGAGGTGGTAAAACCAGAGTTATCGAAAATGGAGCCGTATTCGAAAAAGGAGGGGTGAATATTAGTGAAGTTCACGGTACTCTTCCCGAAAGTATGCAACAATATTTCGGGGTAAGTGATGCAAACTTCTTTGCCTGTGGCCTCAGCCTTGTCTTACACCCAAAAAATCCTTTCGTCCCAACAGTTCATGCAAACTGGAGATATTTCGAGCTTTACAACGAGCAGGGAGAAGTAGTGACAAGCTGGTTTGGCGGTGGGCAAGACCTCACTCCTTATTACCTTTTCAAGGAAGATGCCACCCACTTTCACCAGGTTTGTAAGGATGCCTGCGACAGGCATGACCCGCAATTCTATAGTAACTTTAAGAAGCGATGTGACGAGTACTTTTATAACAGCCACAGAAAGGAAGCGAGAGGGATAGGAGGTCTGTTTTTCGACTATCTCAAAGAAACACCCCAAATGTCTATGCAGCAATGGTTTGATTTTGTTACAGATGTTGGCAATAGCTTTCTCGATGCCTATGTTCCAATTGTTGAGAGCCGAAAGGTCATCCCTTATAATGACGATCATAGGAACTGGCAGGAAATTAGAAGGGGACGCTATGTAGAGTTCAATCTGGTACATGATAAGGGGACTTTGTTCGGACTTAAAACCAACGGAAGAATTGAAAGTATACTAATGAGCCTTCCTCCCCATGTGCAGTGGCGCTACGACCATCATCCCAAACCGGGAAGTGAAGAAGAAAAACTGATCCAAGTGTTACAGAACCCAAGAGAATGGGTCTAAATAAATGAAATATGTATCCTTTAAACAGAAATAGAAGATTACGCAGTTCAGAAGCCATTAGAAGCCTAGTGAGAGAAACGATTATCACCCCGGATGATTTCCTCGTGCCGCTTTTTGTGGTGGAAGGAAAAGGTATAAAGGAGGAAATTTCTTCCATGCCGGGCTATTATCGATTAAGCCTGGACCTACTGGACAAAGAGGCAAAAACATTATGGTCGATGGGATTAAAAGCTGTGCTGCTTTTTGTAAAAGTTGCCGATGAACTAAAAGACAACACAGGTAAAGAAGCTTTAAATAAGGATGGCCTCATGCAACGTGCTATTCAAACTGTGAAAAATGCGGTTCCAGAGATGCTGGTAATGACCGATGTGGCTTTAGATCCCTATTCCAGCTATGGGCACGACGGTATTGTATCTGAAGGAAAGATACTTAACGACGATACAAACGCTATCCTGGCCGAAATGTCTTTATCTCACGCCAGTGCGGGAGCCGATTTTGTTGCGCCCAGCGATATGATGGATGGGAGGGTGTTCGAGATAAGAACTTTACTTGAAGATGAAGGATACCACGATACAGGGATCATGAGCTACAGCGCAAAGTATGCATCGGCTTTTTATGGACCGTTTCGGGATGCCCTGGATTCGGCTCCGGGGTTTGGAGACAAAAAAACCTATCAGATGGATCCGGCAAATCGCAATGAAGCTATAAAGGAAACCCTTATGGATATTGAAGAAGGTGCCGATATCGTTATGGTGAAGCCAGGACTGTGTTACCTGGACATTGTAAGAGAGGTAAAAGACGCCATAGATGTTCCTTTAGCGGTATATCAGGTGAGCGGAGAATACGCGATGTTAAAAGCGGCAGCCGAAAAAGGTTGGTTGGATCACAACAGTGTCATGTTGGAACAAATAACTGCTATAAAGCGTGCCGGGGCTAATATAATTGCTAGTTATTTTGCAAAAGATGTAGTAAAATTGATCTCCTGATTTGTTCCGAAAACATTAAAATTATGGCGGAAATCGAACAAGGAGTTTCAGTAAAATTATAACTTGCAGCAAATTCAGGCCGAATGACCTTATTAATTGTCTACGCAATACTATCGATCTTCTTTTCCTTCCTTTGCTCAATTCTGGAAGCAGCTCTTTTGAGTTTTACTCCTACTTTTTTAAAACTAAAGGACACCGAAGGACACGGCTATGCTAAAGTTCTGATAAGGATGAAAAAGGATATCGACAAACCATTGATCGCTATCCTCACTATTAATACCATAGCTCACACGGTTGGTGCAATCCTGGTTGGGGTAGAAGCCGAAAAACTGCCTTATAAAGTGAATGTTTGGGGAGTGAATATAGTAGGGATCGTCTCTGCGGTTATGACGCTTCTTATACTTATTGTCTCGGAGATCATCCCCAAAACCATTGGAGCCACCTATTGGAAAAAGCTAGGTGGATTCACCGCTTTTAGCCTCAAGATCATTATTGCTCCTCTGAAATACACAGGAATACTATGGCTTCTTATGCTTACAACTAAGCTCATTGGTAAATCGGCTCATGTTAGTAATATGAGCAGGGAGGAATTTATGGCTATCACCGATGCTGCCGAAAAGGAGGGAGTCTTCGAAGAGAACGAAAGCGCAGTGATCAAGAATTTACTCATATTTAAGTCGGTACAGGCCAAAGACGTAATGACTCCATTCCCTGTGGTGATATCGGAAGATGAGCAAACCACCTTACAGGACTTCTATGAGGCCCACAACAATCTAAAATTCTCCAGGATCCCCGTGTTTAAAGAAAAAACTCACAATATCACAGGTTTTGTCCTAAAGGATGATATCCTTGAGGAGATCGTGCAGGAAAAAGGAGACAAGATCCTCTCCGATATACGGCGCGATATATTTGTGGTAGATGCAGAGAAACCCATCCCCGAACTTTTCGAAAACTTCATTAAACAACGTGGCCATATTGCACTTGTGGTAGACGAATTTGGAAATACTATTGGTATTGTTACTATGGAAGATATCATAGAAACATTGCTAGGCCTTGAAATCATGGACGAGAGCGATACCATCGAAGACATGCAGGCACAAGCACGTAAAAACTGGGAGAGACGTGCCAAACGCATGGGGATCAAACTTACCGAAGCAGAGCAGGAAGACGAAGAATCTTCAGAATAGGGGGACACTCTTAGAAAGTCTCGTTGTGCCCAACCACAGCACTTAAATTCCGGAAAAGTGTATTTAGAAATTGTGAAACATCATAGGGTTTGAGGATGATGTCATTCATCCCAGATTCGAGAATGGATTTGCGCATTTCGGCAACCTCAACCGCCGTAAGAGCAACAATTGGCGTGCTTTGGTCGAATTCTCTAATGATCTTCGTTGCTTCAATTCCATTCATTCTCGGCATGTGGATGTCCATTAGGATAAGATCAAATTTGCCTTCCCGTGTTAGAACAATAGCTTCTTCGCCATCATTGGCCAGGGAACACTGGAAATTACGTGTTTCCAGTATTTTTTGGGTGATCTTTTGGTTGATCTTGTTGTCATCTACCACTAGTATGTGAAAATTGTCGAAGAAATGCTCCTCGGCAGTAAGCGTTTCGTAGGTTTCATCGCTCAATTCACGGGCCTCAACGACCGATGATGGGATTGCTTCCATCTCGATCTCGAAAGAAAATGTAGCCCCGGATCCTAGTTCACTTTCCAGGCTTATTTCGCTACCAAAAACACTAAGTAGTTTCTTAACGATAGATAATCCTAAGCCGGTTCCCTGGTAGTTATAATTCTTGTTCTCCATTTGGGAAAATTCTTCGAAAATTGCATTTTTTTGTTCCTTCGGAATTCCGATCCCGTCGTCTTTCACTTCAAAATAAACCTTGTAGTTCCCGGATTTGGTCTCGCCCATATTATGAATGGTCACCCAAATATTTCCATTCTCATTGAATTTTACCGCATTCCCAACCAGGTTCATGAGAATTTGTGATAAACGCACCGAGTCGCTTACGAAAGAGTCTGGCAACGCGCTATCGATTCGTAAATGAAGTTGATTATTGTTTTGTTCCAGACCAAAGGCAAAAGAGCGGATTATATTGTTCATCAATGTGCCCATGTGAAAGGCATTATGTTCCAGCCTGATTCCATTGGCTTCGATCTTATTGAGAGTAAGCACATCATTGATCAGCGCAAGCAGGTAATCTGCCGAAAATTTCAACGATTGAAGGTCGTTTCGGTGGTCATTTAATTTTTTATTGTCCAATAGTAATGAGGAGATCCCAATAACACCATATAGCGGTGTTCTAAGTTCATGGCTCACGGTAGAGAAGAATTGTGTTTTCAGCATTGAAAGTCTTTCTGCTTTTTCCTTAGCCCTGGTAAGCTCGACATTCTTATCGTGTAGTTTACTTATAAATCGTTTCCGTGCCTTAAGCGATTTATAGAAAACAATTAGCGCACTAAAAAGTATAATAAAGGCTACGGCAAATATCACCACCAATAGGCGGGATTTTGCTACCAGTCTGTCTGCATATACCTGTTCATTCCTGGCCACCGCCAGATCGCTCTGATATTGCTGCAGCTCGAATTTAGCCGTGGCTTCGTTGAGCTGGGCTTCCATCTGATGTTTGTGTAATTTATCCTTGAGTTCAAGTTGTTTTAATAAACTCGAATTGGCCAATGCAAGGTCCCCCGAGTTATTATACAATTTCGCAAGATACTCGTATGAAGATGCAGCTTGTTCCAGGTAATTACCTTTAACTGCCCTGTCCGCCGTCTCCTCTAGAATTTGAATAGCCTGTACAGAGGTGGGATCTGTATAAAAATGATATCTCCCGAACAAAATATCGAGATTAATTAGAAACAGCGGATGCTGCTTCTTTTGCTTACTTAGCTCCCTCGTTTTCTGAAGATATGGATAAGCCGCCTCTGGACGTTCTACATCCAGATAGGTCCAGCCTATATTCATATATAAGGTAAGGTTCTCATAGTCGTCCAAACCTGCCCTCTGATTTACTTTAATGCCTTCTTTGTAGAGCGTAATGGTTTTTAAATACCTGGAAGGATCCTCGGCGTATACATTGGCAAGATCGTTATAGCCCCAGGAAATCAGGCTGTCGCTCTTGATCTGAAGCGCATGTTGTAAGGCCTTTTCAAAATATATCCTGCTATGTGCTGTGTCTTTTACCGAATTGTGAATGCTGCCCAACTTGTTATACGCCCGAAAGATATAGTAGTCGTTACCAGCGGCGCGTGCCTCATTTAACAGGGATAAACAGGATTCCAGAGCTTTCTTATACTCATATTCATAATACTGAGTATAGGCATCATCCAATAGTTTTTCTAATCTATCGGTCTCGGTAGAAGGGTTTTGAGCCAGTAAAATTGGCGCACAGAAAAATAAGATGAGTAGCTGTAAAGTAGGTTGTAGCCTCATTTTTAATTATTTGGGGGTGCTAAATCTAAAGATAAAATTGTTATAATTCTAACTTTTAACTCGTAAAACGGTGAATTCTCATGAAAATACGTGAAAATACGTACATTCGTATTTATGGAGACCACCTGCCTCAAAACACCCCTGGGAACCCTTCAAATAAGCGGTGATACGCAAGGAATTTCGGAAGTAAAATTCGCCGATAATACAGTGTTTACAGGTGATGAGACGCCTCAAGCGCTCGAGGAGGCTGTTCAGCAGTTGAAAGAATATTTCAGCAAAACCAGAACTCAATTCAGCCTAAAATTAAATCCAGAGGGAACCGAATTTCAGAAAAAGGTATGGAACACCCTGCAAACTGTCGATTTTGGCAAAACCAGGACATATCAGCAAATTGCAAATACCCTGGGTGACCCTAAAGTAATTCGTGCAGCTGCCTCGGCAAACGGACGAAATCCCATCGCTATCATTATTCCCTGCCACCGTATCATTGGGTCGGACGGATCGCTTACAGGTTATGCCGGGGGATTGGATCGAAAAAAATGGTTGTTGGAACATGAAAGCCCAATAAAACAAGGAAAATTATTCTAAATCCCTATGAAATACCTTAAGAAGTTCTTTAAATGGCTACTGATCCTAATCATATTGATCATCGCCGTCCTCTATATCACAGACACCGATTATTTATTGAAAGCGGTACGCACCATCTATCTTAACGGTCACACCACGGCCTTCCTTGAAGACTATAAATACTTCGATAACAGCGTGGTAGAGGCTGGTGAAACTCACCCCTGGCCCGAACATACCAATTACAATTCGGTGGATGAAACAGAGATTCTCAAAAAAACTAACGCCGAACTTGGAACAGTAGCTTATCTCATTATTAAGAACGACAGTATCTGGTATGAAGCCTATTATGATGGCTACGGAAAAGATTCGAAGTCCAACTCCTTCTCTATAGTAAAGAGTATGGTTTCCGGTATGATGGGGAAAGCGATCACAGATGGATATCTGAAAGGGCTGGATCAACCGGTAGGGGATTTCTTTATAGAATTTAGTGAAGGTATGGCTGCCCGCACCACAGTTGGCGACCTGTCTTCAATGGCTTCAGGAACCAATTGGGACGAAGCCTATTATTCTCCGTTATCTATCACTACCCGGGCTTATTTCGACGACGACCTGAAAAAAGTGATCCTGGGATTGAAAGTTGTGGAGGAACCCGGACAAAAATTTAAATATGCCAGTGGCGACACCCAACTACTGGCCATGGTTCTTGAAAAAGCAACTGGAAAACCCCTGAACGAATATTTAAGCGAGTCGTTCTGGAAACCTTTAGGTGCTAGCCAGGATGCGCCTTGGCAACTGGACAGTGAAGAAGGTGGGATGGTAAAAGCATACTGTTGTGTAGCAGGAAATGCCCGTGATTTCGCTCGTTATGGAAAATTGTTCAAAGATCATGGAAAATGGAGGGGAGAACAACTGCTGGACTCTTCCTTTGTGGCACTATCGCTTCGCCCAAGATTTGAGGAAAGTCCGCAGTATGGTTATGGCTGGTGGTTATACACTAGTCCCGAAGGCAAGTCTTTTTATATGATGCGCGGACATCTGGGACAATACGTAATAGTAAACAGGGAAGACAATGTTATGATCGTGAGATTAGGTCGCAGCAAAAGCAATAATAAGGGTGTTGGCGTATTTACAAAAGATATTGATATATATATCGATGAGGGATATAAAATGCTGGAAGCCGGTTCCCGATAATTTTGTAAATTTAGGTGACTCCCTGATAAATTCACCTCCACTATGTTACAGCGTATAAATCCTGAACACCTTTTGTTTCTGGATATTGAGACCGTTCCCCAATACCCTTCTTTCGATCAACTAGACGAGACCACTAAACAATTATGGGAGTTAAAATCTAAATATCAGCGAAAAGACGATTTCACGCCTGAAGAATTTTACGACCGCGCAGGTATCTGGGCCGAATTTGGGAGGATAATTTGTATTTCTGCCGGATATTTCACCTTAAAAAATGATGTTAGACACTTTCGCGTTACTAGTTTTCATGGTGAAGAGAAGCATATTTTGAAAGAATTCGGCAGTTTGCTTCAGTCTCATTTCAACAGGCCTTACCACCTTTTGTGTGCACATAACGGCAAGGAGTTCGACTTTCCTTATATCGCCAGGAGGATGATCATTCACCAGATGAAACTTCCGGATAAGTTAAATCTCTTCGGAAAAAAACCATGGGAAGTACCACATCTGGACACTCTCGAATTGTGGAAGTTTGGCGACTATAAAACTTTTACCTCCCTGAAGCTCATGACACATGTGCTGGGAATCCCTTCTCCCAAAGACGATATAGACGGTAGCCAGGTTCGCGATGTTTTTTATGACGAAAAGGATATAGACCGCATCATAAAATATTGTGAGAAGGACACGGTCGCGGTAGCACAGATCTTTTTAAGGCTACGTAATGAACCTATCCTTAAAGAAGACGAGATTCTCTCTGTTTAAAGTTCTGTTTTTTGTAGTTTTACCAAAGTCAATAAAATCAAGAACTATGAAAATCATAAAAAATAGAGTTAAGCTTACTTTCGGGATCCTGTTGATGTTAACCTTTACCTTGAGTATGTCATGTAGAGAGGATGCCAAAAAAGAAGAGAGCACCACTCAAAATACAACAGTTGAAACCAACAAGGCCACAACAAATAATACCCCTGCGACAAACGAGAATGTCGCAAAAAATCCTGCTCACGGGCAGCCTGGACATCGATGTGATATCCCTGTTGGTGCGCCCTTGAATGCGCCTCCTGTGCAAAAAAGTACCGGCTCTCCTGTTATTAACAGTGGCAGTGGTTCTCCCGTACAAACGAATTCGGGTAGTACAGCCAAGGTAAATCCTCCTCATGGCCAACCAGGACATCGGTGTGATGTAAAAGTGGGTGATCCGCTATAAACAACTTGTCTTTACAGACGATCAATGAGGTAGAGAAATGGATAAAAAAAGCCTGTTAGAGGTAAAGGATCTTAAGATTTCCTTCGGAAAGGCTAAAAACTCTGTTGAGGTTATTCATTCTGTCTCCTTTAGTGTTTCTGAAAACGAGATCCTGGGTATTGTTGGTGAATCGGGCTCGGGAAAATCTGTTACATCTCTTGCGATAGCAGGTCTGCTTCCGAAGAAAACTTCTCATATTGAAGGCAGTATTCAATTTCAGGGGAAAGAACTTCTTACATTGAAACCTTCCGAACTTCAGAAAGTAAGAGGAAAAGAGATCGCTATGATCTTTCAGGAGCCTATGAGTGCGCTGAACCCTTCGTTACGCTGTGGATTCCAGGTTTCGGAGATCCTTAAACACCACCTCAAATATTCTAATTCCGAAGCAAAAAAAGAAACCCTGAAACTCTTCGAACGCGTTAAACTCCCGCGTCCTGCTGAGCTTTATGACCGTTATCCGCATCAAATTAGCGGAGGGCAAATGCAACGCGTAATGATCGCTATGGCCATTGCCTGCAAACCCAAGCTGCTTATCGCCGATGAGCCTACAACTGCACTGGATGTTACCGTCCAGAAAGAAATCATTCAGCTACTTAAAGACCTCCAACAGCAAACCGGGATGAGTTTATTGTTTATCTCGCACGATCTAAGCCTGGTTTCCGAAATTGCCAACAAGGTATTGGTGATGTATCGAGGGGATATAGTAGAACAAGGCAGTGTATATCAGATCTTCAAAACTCCTCAACACTCCTACACCAGGGCATTACTGGCAGCAAGGCCGGTTTTGGACAAGCGGCTCGCTAAACTACCTACCATCGCCTCACTTGAGAGTAAGGACTTCCAGGCTCGTGAAATCACAGCGCAGCAACGCGCTCTTAGACATAAGGAGTTATATACCAAAGCCCCACTTTTGGAAGTTAGGAATGTAAAGAAGGAATTCTACTCCAGTGGTGGATGGTTTCGGCCAAAACGTGTTACCCGCGCAGTAGACGATGTAAGTTTTAGTGTCTTTGAAGGAGAGACTCTCGGACTGGTTGGCGAATCGGGCTGTGGGAAATCTACTTTGGGTAGAGCGATAATGTTACTGGACAAACCGACTTCGGGGACCATAAAATACAGAGGAAAAAAGCTGAACGATCTCTCGAAAACCGAGGAGCGTAACCTTCGCAAGGAGATCCAATTAATCTTTCAGGATCCTTTTGCCTCGTTAAATCCAAGGCTTCCCATTGGGCAGGCGCTTGTGGAGCCTATGAAAGTTCATAAGATCGGGAACTCTAAAAAAGACCGTGAGCAAAGGGCCAGGGAACTTCTTGAAAGAGTGGGACTGGATGCCGGCTATTACAATCGCTATCCACATGAACTTTCCGGAGGGCAACGCCAGCGTGTAGGAATCGCCAGAACTATTGCCCTGGGACCAAAACTTGTTATATGCGACGAATCTGTATCGGCGCTGGATATTTCGGTGCAGGCTCAGGTCCTTAATTTACTAAACGAACTTAAGGAAGATTTCGGGTTCACTTATATCTTTATCTCGCATGATCTTGCCGTGGTAAAGTATATGTCGGATCAATTACTGGTGATGAATTCCGGGAAAATAGAGGAGATGGGAGATGCCGATGAGATCTACGCTAATCCAACGCGAGAGTACACCAGGAAACTTATCGATGCCATTCCGAAGGGGCTTTAAATATTTCAGAAATGTATATAAAAAAAGACCCGTTCTAACCTCACAAAGAACGGGCCTACCTTTATCTGAATCGTTGCAGATTCGGGGGTAAAGTACTCTGAAAAAAACTACATCAATAAAAACACTTTTTTTGCAACATACAGTACATTTTTAATAAGTCGGACTGTATTCTTTAAGCTTTTAGTAATAGTTAACATAAGTAGGTTAAGTTGGTTTGGTTTGGGATTGCTAATATGTGAACATTTTTTTTAAAATAACGATGTAAAGCACATATAATCGTTGAAATACATTCTTTTTTAACATTTAAAGATATTAGCTACGTATTTTCCTACAATTACTGAATAAAAAAGGCGATGCTTTCACATCGCCTGTAGGTCTTATTTGCTTCTTTTAGAGTTGCATTTCAGGTATATCTCCGGAAACTACCAGGTCACCTTCTGTCGCTTCCATAATTTCCTCAACACTAACACCGGGAGCTCTCTCGAGTAGGACAAATTTGTTGTTCTCGATCTTGAGCACTGCGAGATTGGTCACAATTTTTTTTACGCAATTCACTCCTGTTAGTGGAAGGCTGCACTGTTTTAATAATTTAGATTCGCCAGCCCTGTTAGTATGCATCATGGCTACAATGATATTTTCGGCAGACGCAACCAAGTCCATGGCTCCTCCCATACCCTTCACCATCTTACCCGGGATCTTCCAATTCGCAATGTCGCCATTTTGCGCCACTTCCATAGCGCCTAATATAGTAAGGTCTACGTGCTGACCACGGATCATCGAAAAACTTAAGGCCGAATCGAAAAAGGAGGCTCCTGGTAAAGCGGTAATAGTTTGCTTCCCTGCGTTAATAAGATCCGGGTCTTCTTCACCATCATATGGAAATGGCCCCATCCCCAGGATTCCGTTCTCACTTTGAAATTCTACTTCAATATCCTCTCTTACAAAATTTGCCACAAGGGTGGGAATACCAATCCCAAGATTCACGTAATAGCCGTCTTTTACTTCTTTCGCTATTCGTTGTGCTATTTGTTCTTTTCCTAACATATTCTTCAGAAAATATTTTCTATAAAGATACCCCTTTTTGCAAGAAAAAAGAGAATACCTCAATTGAGGTATTTCAGCAGGTAACATTAAACTCTATATTTCAAAATGCCAACCACAAACTCACGATATCATGAAAACTCTATTTAATTTTTCAGCATTTCTCCTTGGATTATTACTCCTATCCTCGTGCAATAGTGACGAACCTTCTTTTAATTGTGACCAAACCTTAGTTTTTGATATCGACTTATTTATTCAGGAATTAAACTCCGAACTTCAAAGCGATTATGCGGGCTACCAAATTGCTGTGAATGAAGGTGGAAACTTATATTATAACGAAGCATTTGGATTTGCCCGCCATGAAGATGAACCAGGCGGAGGGGTGCCTATGACTATAAACACAAGACAAAATGTAGCTTCAGTTTCAAAGTTTATAGGGACTATAGCTTTAATGAAGGCATTAGAAGACAACGGCATCCATCCAGACTCTACCGTTGTTAACTATCTCCCCGATTCGTGGAGGTCTACCGTGCACGGAGATTTTAGCGATAAGACGTCCCCTGCATATTTAACCTTTAATCACCTGCTCACAAATAACACAGCCATCGATTTTATTGGTAACTCGCCTCCTTCAGGAGAAATGCTTAGTGAAGCAGATATGCTTGCTAGTTTACAACGCCCGCCCAATATGCAGAGATATGGAGTATACCAAAATGCGAACTTTACTTTAATTAGGGTCTTGATAGGTGAGATTGTATATAATCTCGATGAAACAGGATTACAATACCCTATTTACTGTCCGGATAGGTATTTCCATTATTTGAGAGAGAACATATTCCACCCCCTCGAAATATATGCTCCTCTTTCTCCTCAGGCTGTGGATAGCTACTATAACACCTCAGACTTTCCGTTGGCCTATGCCTGGCCTTTCAACACCAACCCTGGCAATAACGGATATATTGGATGGATAGTCGACAATAATCCCTTGAACGTAGGATCCAGTGGATTACTATTATCTGCAAGGGACCTGGCAAAGGTGCTTGCCATTTTTAAGTATGATGATCAGGGGCTAATTATATCGACCACTCAACGTGATAGAATCTTTAATGGCACTCCAGAATTCGGGCCTTTAGGCTTAACAACGACCTTTGAAGGCGAGCGAGGAACCTACTTCGCAAAGAATGGTGCTAAAAGTAACGACCCCTGTGGGAGTTGCGACAGAGCCTTACGTTCTATCGTAATTTATTTTCCAAATGATGTAGAGGTGGCGCTATTAGTTAATTATAATCGAAATACGCCGAGGTTACGTTTCACCATTGCCGACATTTACGAAAGTTCGTTCGTGGAGCCCTGTCCCTAACTATTTTATTAGCTGAATGAGTTCAACGATATTTGAACAATTGAGTTTTTTGAAAATATTCTTTCGGTGAGTGCGAACTGTATGATAACTTATGTTCAACTTATCGGCAACCTGATTGTTGTTCCAGCCAATTGCCAGAAGTTCTATTATTTCCTTTTCTCTACTGGATAGAACTTTCGACCTGATATCCACAGGATTCAACCTTTTTGGATGAATGATCTGGTTTACCATACGGTCGTAGATATAATAACGGAACTTCGAATCGAACTTAAAGGCATTTATATTTGTTTGTAGAGAGGCTATGGCGAAAATCTTTCCCATAGGGTTCTTGAGATGTTTGAACACCTGATGCAACACCCAGATTTCACCCACTTTACCGGGCTTATAACAAAACTCTCTATTTACAATATATCTTTCGTATTCATCGGGCTTTAACCTGCCAAAAAATTTCCTTTGATGAATAGTAGAGCTTATAATTCTTGGGATCTGACTGAGTCGTGCATGGGTCATGATGTGTCTGGGGCCTTTCCGAAGATACAATTCGCGAGCAAGACCTGTCACCATTTCAATCCGATCATCTACATACAAGTATTGATTTTTTTCAAGATCGACCACCGTGAGCGCAGAACTTCCCAGGCCCGTTTTAAACGAAACTAATTGTTCAATTTGTTCGGCAACGATCTGGTCTTTGAGTATTTGAGGAGTAATCCCAACAACCTTCTGCCAATCTCTTTCAAGGATTATATAAGCAGTCGCCGGATTAATGTCCCTCTTAGACATACAATGTGATTTTATTTTGGCCTTACCGTTCGCTGCTCAATACGTTTCTCGTACCGCTCTCCTTTAAAAATTCGTTGCACGAATATTCCGGGAATATGGATGTGGTTTGGGTCGAGCTCTCCCGCAGGAACCAATTCTTCAACTTCCGCTACAGTGATGGCAGCCGCACCGGCCATATTTGGGTTAAAATTTCGGGCAGTACCTTTAAAAATGAGGTTTCCGGCGGTATCTCCTTTCCATGCCTTTACAAAGCCAAAATCGGCTTTAAAAGCGTATTCCATCAAATGCATCTTACCATTGAACTCACGTGATTCTTTCCCTTCTCCTACTTCTGTTCCATAACCGGCCGGGGTAAAGAAGGCAGGTATGCCACTCTGGGCTGCCTGACAACGTTGGGCGAGTGTCCCCTGGGGAATTAGTTCTACTTCAAGCTCCCCACTCAGCATTTGCCGCTCAAATTCGGCGTTCTCTCCTACATAAGAAGAGATCATTTTTTTTATCTGTTTTTTCTGAAGTAGCAGTCCGAGCCCAAAATCATCCACCCCCGCATTGTTGGAAATACAGGTAACATCCCGCACTTCTCTCCGTACTAATTCCGCAATACAGTTTTCAGGAATTCCACTTAAACCAAAGCCGCCTAACATAAACGTCATTCCATCCTTTATACCTTCACAAGCTTCACGAACATTGGCAACAGTCTTATTTATCATGTAAATTATTTTTATGAAAAATTACGAAAATTAGGGCAGTAATAAAACTTCCTACGGCAAGAAATTTCGTGTCATTTCGGAATTCACTAGAGATCGAACTCGTCTGGTATTTCTCCTCCGCTGTTCTCTTCTTTCCATTGCGCACAATTGGTTGCTATGGAGATCTTATCCGGTTTCACAAACCCACTATTGGAGATATTCAAAGATTCGTCCTCATAGCATTTCTTCATATAAATTGCCCAGATAGGTAATGCCATTGTCGCTCCCTGCCCATATGCTGTACTGCCAAAATGAGTTGCGCGGTCCTCGCCGCCTACCCATACACCAGTAGCCAGGTTAGGAACCATTCCCATAAACCAGCCGTCGCTATTGTTTTGTGTCGTCCCGGTTTTCCCGGCAATGGGGTTTTTAAAGCCATAAGGATACCCGGTAACTACTTTCTTATAAACAGGGTCGCCTCCTCTCCAGGTATGTCGTAACCTCGATCCGGACCCGGATTGGGTAACTCCTTCCATTAAACTAACAGTTACGTAGGCCGTCTCGTCGCTAATTACATCACGAGTGTGAGGAACATTTTGATAAAGCACAGTACCGTTTTTGTCTTCAATACGCTGAATGAGCGTAGGCCTTATATACACCCCTTGATTGGCAAACGTACTATAAGCGCCAACCATCTCATAAAGAGTTACATCTGGAGTTCCCAGCGCAATAGATGGAACTGCCGGAATATCTTCGGTATCCACTTCCATTTTTGCAACCAGATCGATCACAGGCTGAGGCCCAACACGATCTATTAGTCTGGCAGTAATGGTGTTGATCGATTGCGCCAGAGCGGCTCTAAGGGTGAGATGCCCCCCGGAAATAGCACCGGAATTCTTCGGGGTCCAGGGTTTTAGCAGCCCGTACTTCCCCTGTGGGATAGTATAAGGAGTATCTGGTAAGGTATCACAGGGCGACATATGCATCTGGTCTATGGCCGTTGCATACACAAACGGCTTAAAAGTTGAACCAATTTGCCGCTGACCCGTTTTTACCATGTCGTATTTAAAATGCTTGTAATCTATTCCTCCCACCCAGGCCTTTACTTCACCCGTTTGCGGGTTCATAGACATAAGTGACGCCTGCAGGATCCCTTTATAGTATCGAATAGAGTCCAGGGGTGTCATGACTGTATCTATATCGCCGCGCCACGAAAAAATACTCATTTTACGTTCCTTCTTAAAGCTCTCCCGTATCTCTTTTTCAGACTTGCCTTGCTTTTTCATCACCCTCCATCTGTCCGACCGCTGTATAGCCGCATCCATAATTTTATTGGTTTCTTCGGGAGTGATATCCCGGAATGGAGCTGTTTTATTCTTTTCGTTCTGGGCATCGAACTCTTTCTGAAGATTCGCCATGTGCATATCCATAGCCTCTTCGGCATATTCCTGCATCTTAGAATCGATGGTGGTGTAAATCTTTAAACCGTCGGTGTAAATGTTGTATTTAGTACCATCACTCTTGGGATTCTCTTGTACCCAGTCTGCCATAAATGCGCGCGCGTACTCTCTAAAATAGGTTGCGATCCCTTCATTGTGACCCTGAGGAGAATAACGAAGATTAAGATCTAAAGCCTGTAATGAATCTTTAACCTCATTGGTGATGAAATCATACTTTGCCATCTGGGCCAGTACTACATTTCTTCTATTCTTTACGCCAACCGGGTTCCTCAAAGGATTGTACAAGGAAGAATTTTTAAACATCCCAACCAGGGTTGCGGCTTCGGTGGTGGTTAATTCTATGGGTTCTTTACTGAAATAAATTTTGGAGGCCGATTGTATTCCAACTGCCTGATTTCCGAAATCGTACTCATTGAAATACATGGTTATGATTTCTTCCTTGGTATACCGCCTTTCCAATCGGGTGGCAATGATCCATTCTTTTATTTTCTGAATCCCTCGCTCAAGTTTATTTCGGGAAACCTGCTCGGTGAAGAATAATTTCGCGAGCTGTTGCGATATGGTACTCGCACCTCCTTTGGATCCCAGAAAAACTATGGCGCGAACGGTTCCCTTGGCATCTATTCCTGAATGGTCGTAAAACCGAACATCTTCGGTTGCGATAAGTGAATTTACCAGATGGTCTGGCAGGTCTTCATACTTTACAGGAGTTCGATTCTGCTTGTAGAAGGTGCCCAGAGTCACCCCATCAGAACCAATGATCTGAGTTGCCAGATTCTTCTCCGGGTTCTCGAGACTTGTTTCGTCTGGTAAACTGCCAAAAACACCCCAGGAAGCCAGCAAAAATACCAGTAACACCAGTACAATTAGTCCGCCAAATAACTTCCAGAACGTACGAATATGTTTTTGCTCTCCTTGAGCTGCATTTTTCTTCTTTGTAGTTTTCGCCTTTGCCATTTTACGGATCTTGTTTTATTTCCTCTATACTGTACCCCACATCGGTTATTCCTTCAAGTCTCCTAACGCCTTCAACCTCACCGTTATTGCGAACGGCATGTGTTATAGTTATGTTATAATTCCCATCTTCGAAAAAGGACACGTTCTCCTTATACCAAAGTTTGTTTTCCTTCACATTTCCAATACCTTCACCCATCCACTCACCATTAGGATACGCCATTTTATACTCCAGGGTGTCTACAATGGTCTTGCCATACGGAAACTCCATAGAGATGATAAGGAATAAGTTATTATAGGGATAATCATTGGTGTTTCTAATGTTCACAAAGACGTTGTACTTCTTCAATGAATCCAACTGCGGTATCGAGAATTCGACAATTTCATCCTTGTCCCAGTACCCCGGTAACGACCTGCTTTCCGAAACTACGATATCCGAAGTACAGGACGCCGCTATCAGAGCCAGCAAAAGTAATACAACAGCTCTACCCATTCTTTTTCGTATTTCTGCTGCGACTGCGATTTCGGTTCTTGGATCGGCGTTTATTGCGGCGGCGCTTAGGCTGGTCGAATCGAGTTAAGCTATCCTGCCCAACAACATTATTGAACAGCTTACTATCAGATTCAATAACATCTTCAATATATTCCTCTATGCTGGCAACCGTTTTGCCTTTCTTATTGATGGCAATGATCTCATTTACCTTATCTACGTAAAGTTGATGCCAGTTCATCCCATCCTTGTCGTAAGCAAACCACATAAGTCGTTTAAAAATATCTATTTTCTGGCAACTGGCTGTCCCTTTTTCGGTTTTCAGTTTTATGTCTGTCTTCGGGAATTCCTCCAGCGCCTCCATATAGGTGTCCAGTTCGTAATTGAGACAGCATTTCAATTTCCCACACTGGCCGGCCAGTTTAAGTGGGTTTAGTGAAAGTTGCTGGTAGCGAGCCGCCGAGGTATTCACCGACCTGAAATCGGTTAGCCATGTAGAACAACACAGTTCTCTTCCGCAGGAACCCACTCCACCCAAACGCGCAGCTTCCTGCCTGAACCCTACCTGTTTCATTTCAATTCGAGTACTGAAGGTTCGGGCAAAATCTTTGATCAGCTGTCTGAAATCCACTCGCTCTTCTGCTGTATAATAGAAGATCGCTTTCGATCCGTCCCCCTGGTACTCCACATCGCTAATTTTCATTTTAAGTCCGAGTGCCATGGCGATCTCTCTGGATTGCTTCTGAACCGATAGTTCTTTTTCCCGGCACTTTTGCCAAATATCAATGTCTTTTTGAGTAGCCTTTCGGTAGATCTTGGGTAAGGCCTCCACATCGGTAGATTCAGATTTCTTTTTCATCTGAACTCTAACAAGTTCGCCGGTTAGGGTAACTATACCAATGTCATGGCCCGGGGAGGCTTCGGTGGCGACAACATCGCCTATACTAAGGGATAAATTCTCCGAATTTTGATAGAAGTGTTTTCTTCCATTCTTAAAGCGTACTTCCACCCCATTAAATGGTTTCTGATCTCCCGGAAGCGACATATTGGAAAGCCAGTCGAATACCGTTAGTTTATTACAGCCATCAGATCCGCAGGTACCGTTGTTCCTGCATCCTTTTGGCTGTCCGTTGGCACCCGTAGCGCAGCTAGTACAGCCCATATTTTATATATAAAGCCTGCCTTTAAGCCAAAAGCAGGACGTAGATTAAACAATTACTCAATCCTGTAAAGATACCAAAAATACTATGGAAGCCTTACTTTTTGAATTTGAGTTTTTCGGAACGGCCTTTTTTAAAAATTTTATTGCTGTTGTGCTTTCCGCTCCTTAACTTTTTTTGCTCTTCATACGGAAGTTGGATCACTTCCAAACATTCACTACTGCAGCAATTTTCCATTTTTTCGGCACATGCCTCACACTGAATAAAAAGCAGGTGGCAGGCCTCGTTGGCACAATTTACGTGGGTGTCGCACGGTTGTCCGCATTGATGACAGTTTGCGATCACCTCCTCCGAAATTCGCTCACCCCTGCGGTGATCGAACACAAAGTTCTTCCCAATGAATTTATTCTCAAGGCCTTTATTCTTTACTTGTCTGGCATATTCTATTATGCCGCCTTCAAGCTGATATACTTTTTTAAAACCCTTGTGCTTATAGTAAGCGCTGGCTTTCTCGCAACGGATACCTCCAGTACAATACATAACCAGGTTCTTGTCTTCCTTAAAACTGGAGAGATCCTTTTCGATGATAGGAAGAGAATCCCTGAATGTGTCAACATCTGGAGTAATAGCTCCCTGGAAATGGCCGATCTCACTCTCGTAGTGATTTCTCATATCTACCAGCACTGTATCAGGATCTTCAATAAGTTCGTTGAATTTTTCGGCATCTACATGAATCCCTTTGTTTCTCACATCGAAGGTTTCGTCGTTAAGACCATCGGCTACGATCTTTTTCCGCACCTTAACTTTAAGTTTAAGGAACGATTTCAGGTCCTGCTCAATCGCGATATTGAGGCGCACATCCTTCAGAAAATAAATTCCATCCAGAAAATTCTTAAAAGTTTCGAAGTTCTTTGCAGGAACCGATAACTGGGCATTTATCCCTTCGTGAGCTACATAGATCCTACCCAGAACGTCCATTTCGTTCCATGCGATAAAAAGGTGATTTCGAAAGAGTTTGGGATTGCCAATCTTGGCATATTGATAAAAAGAAAGAGTAAGCCGATCTTCCCCTGCTTCTTCCAGCAAGGCCGCTCTTTCTTTTGCACTTAAAGTATTGTACAGTTGCATGCTATACTTGGTTTTAGTGAAAAGATAAAATGTAATAAGGGCGTAAAATTACGCTTTTCATTCTTGTTAACAAAAATTGATCAAGCCCCGTTTTTCCTTTTGCTGTGAACACAAAGAAATAGTAACTTAGCCTACTGACTCCCAAACAAAAATTTATACGATGAGTAACGAAAAAGACGCCAAATTAAAAGCATTAAAATTAACTTTAGACAAATTAGATAAAACCTACGGTAAGGGTACGGTTATGAAAATGGGCGACTCTGCCGTTCAGGAGGTTGAGGTGATCCCAACCGGTTCTCTGGGACTGGATATTGCCTTGGGAGTAGGCGGATATCCCCGCGGAAGAGTGATCGAGATCTACGGTCCGGAATCTTCCGGTAAAACCACATTAACCCTTCATGCGATCGCAGAAGCTCAGAAAAAAGGGGGCATAGCTGCTTTTATCGATGCGGAGCACGCCTTTGATCGCTACTATGCGGAAAAACTTGGAGTTGATATTGAAAACCTCATTATTTCCCAACCAGATAACGGGGAACAGGCCCTGGAGATCGCAGATAATTTAATTCGTAGCGGCGCGATTGATATCATCATAATCGATTCGGTGGCAGCATTAACCCCAAAAAGTGAAATAGAAGGAGAAATGGGCGATAGTAAAATGGGACTGCACGCTCGTTTGATGTCCCAGGCCCTCCGAAAATTAACCGGATCTATAAGCAAGACCAATTGTACGGTTATCTTTATTAACCAGCTGAGAGAGAAAATAGGCGTTATGTTCGGAAATCCCGAAACCACCACAGGTGGGAATGCACTAAAATTCTATGCGTCCGTGCGCCTGGACATTAGAAGATCTACCCAGATAAAAGACTCTAACAGCGAGGCCCGTGGTAATAAAACCCGGGTGAAGGTTGTGAAGAACAAGGTGGCCCCGCCCTTTAAAACTGCCGAATTTGATATCATGTACGGCACAGGAATCTCTAAAGTAGGAGAGATCATCGACCTCGGGGTCGACTTCGAGATCATTAAAAAAAGCGGCTCATGGTTTAGCTATGACGACACCAAATTAGGACAAGGTAGAGATGCCGTAAAAACACTGCTTGAAGATAATCCTGAGCTTATGGATGAACTGGAACAAAAAATTAAAGAAGCCATTGAAGCTGTTCAGGCATAATCTTTCTAAGGCAACGCAACCCTTTTAAACCGCTCGCATCTACCCCATGTAGATACCCTGGTTAATTTGGTTGCCTACTTTCAAAGTTTAGTAAGGTATAGCTTTTATTAATCAAGGTACTGCGTTTGACTTTAGAGGAGCTCATCATACAATGTAAGAAACAGGATGCTACGGCACAGGAAGAGCTGTATAAGAAGTACTCAAATACGCTTTTCTCCATTTGTCTCAAGTATTCGCCTAATTATGCTGAAGCACAGGATAATTTACAGGATTCATTTCTTACCATTTTTAACAGGATAGAGCAATTTGAAGGAAAAGGTTCTTTTGAAGGCTGGATAAAACGAATCACCGTTAATACCGCACTTCAGAAGTACAGGAAACAACGCGCTTTTGACATCACGAACGAGGCACAGCTTGAAGACGAAGATGTGGTTGTTGAAGATAATTCGATTCCTCTGGATTTTCTTCTGAAGATCATCCAGGAATTACCAGACAGGTATCGACTGGTTTTCAATCTGTATGTGCTGGACGGTTATTCGCATAAAGAGATAGCCGAAATGTTAGGAATTAGCGATGGAACGTCTAAATCTAATCTAGCCAGAGCGCGAATGATTTTAAAACAAAAGATACATATCTATAACACAGAACAAGCGTAAGCAGCAATGAAGGAAAAAAAGCACATAGATAAGCTTTTTCAGGAACGCTTCCAGAATTTTGAGGCTACTCCACCCCCTGAGGCATGGTCTAATATTAAGGCCGGACTTAAAAAGGAGGAAAAGGAGGACCGCAAGGTTATTCCGCTATGGTGGAAACTTGGTGGCGTTGCCGCCCTTCTTGCCCTTTTACTTACTGTTGGGAATGCTGTCTTCAATCCGGGAGACGGAACTACCCAACTCACCGACGAAGACAATACTCCTATAGAGAATACAACCGATAAGAATTCTAAAGACGCACTCATTACCAATGATGATGGCGACGGTATTGAAGTTGCCACAGAAAAAGATATGGAGGCAGATCCTACCCTGGATAATGAGCAGGAAGTCTATAGCAATAATAAATCGGAGAAGGCGGTAATATCCAAAGACAACTTAGTTGAAACCGCAGTGGCTGAAGAGGAAAAATCTTCAGTGAAGAAAAAGAACCTTCAGAAAAATGATCCTCTGATCCGGGATAAGAAACTGGTAGCCGATCCAAACAAGCGTGATGCCGTTGCTACGAATAATAGCGACAAAAAGAATTCAGAAGAAAATAATAAAGAAGAAACAAATAAGATAACCGATCGTGATATTTCTAAAGTGAATTCAGAAAAAATTGCGAAGAACGATCCCGACATCAAAAAGTCTGTTACAGATCTTCTTATCAAGGAAGGAAATGAATTAAAAAATAACAAGACAAACGATGCGGTTGCAGTGGACACAGATATTGAGAAGAAGAATGAAGACAATAAGGAAGAGAAGAAATCTATTTTCGATGCCATAGAAGAGAACAAGGAGGTTGAGGAGGCAATCGCAACTAAAGAAAACCCGGTGAACCGATGGGAAGTTAGCCCGAATGTGGCCCCTGTTTACTATAGTTCCTTCGGAAACGGATCATCCTTAGATCCCTCATTTGCAGATAACGCCCAGAGTGGTGACGTAAACCTTAGCTATGGAGCGGGTGTGAGTTACGCCATATCGGAAAAATTAAGTGTGCGTACCGGGATTAACAATGTGAATTTAAGCTACAGCACAGCCGATGTGGAATTAGGTAGTGGGCCCGTAAGTGCCGCCCTTAAATCTGTTAATTACGGCCGCCAGAGTGGGCAGGTGCTAACAGCAGTAGATAAAGGAACTATACGGCCTAACCCCGAAGGTGGGTTTGGAACGATTACCCCAAAGGCAGGTGGAGCAGACGCTTTTATAAACCAAAGCATACGGTATTATGAAGTTCCTATGGAGCTTAAGTACGCCCTGGTAGATACAAAATTTGGAGTACACATGATAGGAGGATTTAGCACCTTATTTCTTGGAGATAGTGAGATTTCGGTTGAGGCCGGAGATTTCAGAAGCGTTCTCGGAGAAGCAAATAATTTGAATTCATTGAGCTTTACAACCAATATTGGTTTGGGCTTCGACTATAAATTCTCAAAAAGGTTAAAGTTTAATATTGAGCCTATGTTTAAGTACCAACTTAATCCTTACAGTGACCCTTCTGTAGATTTTAATCCTTTCTACATGGGAGTTTACACGGGATTGAGTTTTAAGTTTTAGGTTAGTTTTTTAGTTGGTTAGGTTTGGGTTACCAAACAGACAATGATTAGAAAAACCGTTCTTTCGCCATAGAACGGTTTTTTTATGGAATGGATGGATGCTGAAGTTCCTTGAGTATGATTTCTCTAACCTGTAGTTTTAGCATTCGCTTGTCTTCAAGGTCCAGTATACCGGTGGGAATTTCCTGGTGTATCCTAACGCGCAATTTGCCTGGGCCTCCTTCTGAAAAGATATCGTACGAAAACCGTTTTTTATTATCGTGCAGGGTGATAGGTATAACTGGAATTTTATGTTCTATGGCCAACCTGAAGGCCCCGTCCTTGAATTCGTCGAGGAGAATATTTTTGTCATCGGGCACACCTCCCTCTGGAAAGATGCAAACACTTAAACCCTGATTGAGTTTCTTCTGAGCCCGGATAAATACATCATGCCTGCTTTTGGCACTCCCCCTGTCCACCAGAATGCAGGTACGCTTGTAAAAGAATCCGAACAATGGGATCTTGGCCAGCTCCTTTTTCCCTACAAAGACAAACGGATTTTTGGAAAGATAGAGCATGAGCATAATATCTGTCATGGACGTGTGGTTAGCAACAAGCATATAACTATGTCCTTTTTTTATTCTGAAATCCCTCTTCACAACAGGATACAGCCCCATGCCCACTAGTATAAATTTTGCCCATATTCGCGCCAGCCTGAAAAAAAACGGGTACCACCGCTCGTATGCAATACTCACTATTAAAACTGGAAATAGTATTAGGATGGGTACGGCTACCAGGATATAAAACCAGATGCGGTATAATAGAAGAAAAATATTTGTGAAGAATCTCATGAAAGACCAAAAATAGTGATTTGAGTGATTCAAATACCTCAAATAATTTAACTTTGCGGAAATTTCAAATTAATACAGTCCATTCCCCTTTTGGTAGCCAAAATATTATGTCGAGAATTCTAACAGGAATACAAAGTACCGGAACCCCTCATTTAGGGAACATATTAGGAGCGATATTACCAGCCATCGAAATGGCCAACGATCCCGCTAACGAATCTTTTCTGTTCATTGCCAATATGCATTCCCTCACTCAGATCAAGGATCCGCAAACACTAAAGCAAAATACCTACAGCACAGCTGCCGCTTGGCTTGCCTTTGGGCTGGACACAGATAAAACTATTTTCTACCGCCAAAGTGATATCCCACAAGTGACCGAGTTGTCCTGGTATTTAAGTTGTTTCTTCCCCTATCAGCGCTTAACCCTTGCACATTCTTTTAAGGACAAGGCAGATCGTTTGGAAGATGTTAATGCAGGATTGTTTACCTACCCCATGCTTATGGCAGCCGATATATTGTTGTACGATGCGCAGATCGTCCCAGTGGGAAAGGATCAGATGCAGCATATGGAAATTACTCGCGATGTAGCGAGCAGGCTCCACACCAGGATGGGAGAAGTTTTCGTTCTTCCCGAAGGAAAGGTAAGGGAGGAGACTAAACTCGTTCCCGGTACCGATGGCAGCAAAATGAGCAAATCCAAGAACAACATTATCAATATATTCCTTCCGGATAAAAAGCTTCGGAAGCAGATTATGAGTATCGAGACAGATAGTACACCACTGGAAGAACCCAAAGATCCGGATACTTGTAATGTTTTTGCGCTATATCGTTTAATGGCTTCCGAAGTACAAATAAAAGAAATGCGAGCAAATTACGAAGGAGGCGGTTATGGCTATGGTCATGCCAAACAAGCCCTTTACGAGCTTATTCTCGAGCGATTTGCCAAGCCCAGGGAAACCTATAATCACTATATGACACACCAAGACGAACTTGAAAACATCTTGCTGTCCGGCGCCAAAAAAGCTTCGGTTGTGGCAGATAAGGTTTTGGATAGAGTTCGAGCTAAACTAGGATACTAGACCCTTTGGAATAGCTTTCCCGGAAGTGGCTGTACCAACCCTTTCAATTCAAGGTTAAGCAAAACGGTAGCCGTCTTGTGGGTAGGTATTTGGCATGAGATTGCTATGCTGTCCAGAAGTTCCTTATCCCGAGTTTTCAAGAAATTGAAGACAAGCGTCTCATCTTCCGATAAGGTGGGAAATAATGCTGTCTGAATTGGCTTAGTCACTCTGTTATCTAAATTCCACCCCATATTATACACCAGATCTGCGGCCGAGGTTATAAGTTGTGCCTGTTGAGTTTTAATGAGGTTATTACAACCTTCACTAAGAAGGTCTCCCGGCCTTCCCGGAACGGCAAACACTTCCCGGTTGTATGAATTAGCGATATCTGCCGTTACCAGACTCCCTCCTTTGGCAGCAGATTCTATTACCACGGTTGCCTCACTCATACCGGCTATGATACGGTTTCGTCTCAGGAAATTTTTACGATCGAAGGGATCGTTACTGGAGAATTCGGTTAATAAGCCACCATTTTCCAGTATTGCCGGCACATATTTCTTATGCACTTTTGGATAAATTTGATCGAGTCCATGTGCCAGGCAGGCAATGGTTTGCAGGCCGTGCGCTACAGCCGTATTATGTGCTACAATATCAATTCCGTACGCAAATCCGGAGACGATCACCGGATTAAGGGGAGCAAGTTCCGAAATAATGGCCTCGCAGGTAGCTTTACCATGCGAGGTGGCAATCCTGGTACCTACTACGCTAATAATATGTTTGTTCTTAAGGTTTAGTTCACCCTCCAAAAAAAGTAAGACCGGGCCATCTACACAATGTTTTAAAAGTGCGGGATAGTCTTCCTCCTGAAAATACAGGCATTTTATATTTTTTTCTGAAATGAATTGAAGTTCATTATCCGCCTCATCTAAGGCGATCTTTGGATGGAATTCTCTTAGTTTATAGGCTCCGATCCCGGGAATTAGTTCTAATGTCTCTTTTTTCTCCAGAAATATCCCTTCGGCCGAACCTACTGTCTGGATTAATTTTTTTACAGAAGTTTCCCCTAGGTATGGTACCTGCTTTAAGGCCAACAGATAGCGCAGTTCATTTTGTGAAAGCATGTAGGTCGTAATAATCGGGGAGCCTTCAAAAATACTACTTTTTTGAGTTGTTAATAAAATCGTTCTACTTCAGTTGAATTCAACTGAAAAAACCTATAAGTTTGTTTCAATGCAATTGGAAACTTATATAAAAGACCTATTATACCGATATGAATGCGTTATCGTTCCTGGCTTCGGTGCGTTTCTCACCCACTATAATTCTGCCTCGATTGATGAAAAGTCGAACACGTTTTATCCGCCCTCCAAATCGGTTTCGTTCAACAGGCAATTGCAAACCAACGACGGCTTACTGGCTAATTACATAGCAGGGGCCGATAGTTGTAGTTATGAAACGGCCCTTCAGCGGATCCGAAATTTTACGGGTCGAATGAGTAAAAAACTTAACGAAGGGACAGTGATCTCATTGCATGGCATTGGAGACCTTCAGCTAAATAAAGAAGGGTCTGTACAATTTCTGCCATCTGCTTCAGAAAATTTCAATACGGCCTCTTTTGGTTTAAGTTCTTTTGTTTCGCACGAGATCCAGAGGCAATTGGAAACGAGCAACTCAGCTCAGGAAAAGGTTGAAAAGCCGGTTATTTTATTCACTCCGGGAAAACGCACGGCTGCACCCTATATGAAATATGCGGCAATAGGCTTACTGGCAATTGCTTTGGGAAGTCTGGGAGGTATGAAATTATATGAAGGCAAGGTTCAGGAACACAATTTTGCTGAAGAACAAAAAGCAAAGGCGCAGATCGCCAACGAGATACAGGAAGCCACCTTTGTTATTTCAGATCCATTACCCATGCTGAAAATAAGTGTTCCAAAACAGCAAGGTAAATATCATATAGTGGCAGGGGCATTTAGAGTAGAAGCCAATGCGCATAAAAAACTTCAGCAATTAGCCTCAAAGGGATTCTCGGCCAGGTTAATTGGAGCTAACAGATATGGACTACACCAGGTAATTTACAGTTCTCATAGTGAAAGGGTTGAGGCCCTTCGTGAGTTACGTAAGATCAAAAACACCGAGAATAAAGATGCCTGGCTATTAGTAAAGGACCTTTCAGAATAAGAGTTCAATATTAATAGTACTACTTCCAATTCCGTAAAACAAATGTACCTTTGCAAAAATTTGTTTTATGGTAGCGAAAAATCCCAAAGATTCTAAAACCACGATCACAGATCTTGTTCTGCCTAGTGAAACTAATCCCATCGGGAACATGTTTGGTGGCGAATTACTGGCGCGTATGGATAGAGCAGCCAGTATTGCAGCTCGCAGACATAGCCGTAGAATAGTAGTAACGGCTTCGGTTAACCATGTAGCTTTCAATAAAATGATCCCTTTGGGTAGTGTGGTAACCGTAGAAGCAAAAGTCTCACGTGCCTTTAAAAGTTCAATGGAGGTTTATATGGATGTATGGATAGAAGATCGTGAAAGCGGCATGCGCTCCAAGGCCAATGAAGGAATTTACATCTTTGTGGCTGTGGATGAAATGGGCCATCCTGTGCCGGTTCCGGATCTGGTTCCAGAAACCGATCTTGAAAAAGAACGATTCGATGCCGCATTGAGAAGAAAACAACTAAGCCTGGTGCTCGCTGGTAAAATGGCCCCAAAAGAAGCAACCGAACTCAAAGCACTTTTCGATTAAACCACCCGCCGAATTCAAGGCAATAATAGGGACAATACCCGTTATAAATCCAGTTGATTAGTAGAGTATTAGCTCTGCAAGATTCGTATTTTTTAACTGTTTTAACTATTGTTATTTTATCACTTTTGAATATATTTGAAATTCTTATGTTTTTTTTAATCACATTTAAGAACCATATATTATAATTCTAACTTTAACTTTTCTAAAAAATCAACTATGAAAAACTTTACCTTTTTCTCGATTAATCGAAAAAGTGTAAGTTTTTTGGTCATGATATTTGCCTTCGCATTAGCATCTGCCCAAAATTCATACACGATCACGTTTCAGGATGAAACAATCGAAATGCCGGAGAACATTGATACCTTTCAGTGGAATCAATTTCCGGAGTCTGCGCACTTGCGCGACGGTTACATCGGTTGGGTTCAATTCTATGAAACGCCATCGCAAAGTGTTCAGGACCTGTTTGCTGCAAATGGGCTTGATTTGATCAGCTATATTCCGCATCACACCTACTTATTCCGTTTTCCGGAAAACACCTCTATTTCATTCTTACAGAACAATGGGGTTCGTTCTATAGTACCGGTGGAAGGCAGATTTAAGCTTTCGCAAGATCTTAAGAACGGAAATATTGGAAACTGGGCTACGGATGGCGAAAATTACGTAGTTACCTTACAGTATTATCCTTATGTTGACGCTCAGTTTGTGATTGCCGACCTGGCAACGCAGCAAATTTCAGTAAAACAACAGTATGCAGGATCAAATAATATCGATCTTGTAATTCCTAACGATTGCCTGGAGACACTTTCAAATCAACCGTACGTTAAATGGGTTGAGGTTATTGTAGCGCCTTCAGTTCCTGATAGTGAAAAAGGTCGTACAATCCACAGAGCAAATCTTCTTGATACACAAACTCCCGGAGGAAACAATTTTACCGGATTGGGTGTAGGAACTCTTTGTCGTGATGATGGCCCCGTAGGACCTCACATCGATTTCCAGGGGCGCCATAACGGCCCGCTTAATCCTATTGCCAATGGATCTAGTCATGGTGATGGTGTATCCGGAATTATTGCCGGTGCTGGTAACTTAAATCCGAACAACCGGGGAATGGCCGCAGGATCCGATCTTTATGTCGTTCAATACGTTGCTAGTTTCCTAGACACAAACACAGTGACGCTTATTAACAATGGAGATGTTCAGGTAACCAATTCATCTTACAGTAATGGTTGTAACGCAGGTTATACCAGTATTACTCAAACTGTGGATACTCAAACCAACACGATCCCTACCTTATTACATGTTTTCTCTGCAGGAAATTCTAACGGACTTAACTGTGGATATGGAGCCGGTAGTCAGTGGGGTAATATCACTGGAGGTCACAAACAAGGAAAGAACGTAATTGCTACGGCCAACCTTTTTGAAGACGGAGTACTTGTAAGTTCAAGTAGCCGCGGTCCTGCTCATGACGGAAGAATCAAGCCAGATATCTCTGCTCACGGTCAAGGACAGATCTCAACCAATCAAAACAACACCTACCAGACTTTTGGTGGTACTTCAGCAGCCGCTCCAGGTATTGCCGGTGTATCTGCACAGCTATACCAGGTTTATATGGAAGAAAACGCAGGTGCTCTACCAGAATCTGCGCTTATTAAAGCTGCATTGTTGAATACAGCAAACGATATGGGTAATGTAGGTCCCGATTTCAAATTTGGATGGGGACTTGTAAATGCCAATAGAGCTGCGCTATTACTGCAGGATGACAGATACTTAAGTAGTACGGTTGCTCAAGGGTTAACTAATACACACACGATCAACGTACCAGCAAATACCACTCAAGTGAGATTTATGGTATACTGGTCAGACCCGGCCGCTACGCCAGGAGCCGATCCTGCGTTAGTAAACGACCTTGACCTTGTGGTAACAGATCCGTCTTCAGGAACTCATTTACCATGGGTACTTGATCATACGCCTAATCCCGTGAATCTTGATACTCCGGCAACTACTGGTCCTGATCACCTGAATAATATGGAACAGGTGCTAATTAATAACCCTGCCGCCGGAGACTACGACATCGATATTACAGGTTTCAACGTACCTATTGGACCTCAGGACTACTACGTAGTGTACGAGATCATTACAGATAACCTTGTGCTTACCTACCCAAATGGTGGAGAAGCGCTTCTTAATGTTGGTACTCATATCATTCACTGGGATGCTACGAATACTACCGGTAATTTCCTATTGGAATATTCACTGGATAATGGTTCTACATGGAACACTATTGGTAATGCAGCGTCTACAGTAACTAACTTCGAGTGGAGTGTTCCTAATGACGTTTCTGGAGAAGCTCTTGTAAGAATTACCAGTGGTGCATTCTCCGATACCAGCGACGATGTATTCTCTATTGCCGGTATAGTGGGTGGCGTAAGTGCCATCCAGGTTTGTGAAACAACTGCAACTATTAGTTGGATAGCACTGCCAGACGCAGAAGAATACGATCTGTATATGCTTGGTGATGAGTACATGGAGATTGTTGGAACAACTACAGATACCGAAATCACTGTTCCTATCGTTGATGGTGAGAACACAGATTTCTGGTATGCAGTTGTAGCCAGAAACACAACCGAAGGATGGAGAACACTTCGTACGGTTGCCAGACTTCATTCCAGCGGTCTGTTGGATTGCGATCCTCTTGGATTAGACGATATAGTATTAGGAAACATCGTTATGTCTCCAAACCCTGCTTCAGATCAGGTTACTATCTCGTTAAGTGATACCAACTTCAGTAATTTTGAAGTAACTATTGTAAATAGCCTTGGGCAAACTCTTCAAACAGTGAATGAAAGAGCCCTTAATGGTACAAGTGAAGCTACACTCGATGTGTCCAGCTATCGCACCGGGTTGTACTTTGTTACCATTGAAATTGACGGACAATCAACAACCAAGAAATTGGTTATTAGATAAGAGAGATTATTCTCATAAAAAAGGGAGCCAAATGGCTCCCTTTTTTTATTACATCTTATAAACCCAATCTGCCGGATTTAAACGGCTGCTATTCTGATAGATCAGGAATTTTAATACAGTTTTTCCGGTAAGACCGTTAGTGAAGATCGTTCCCAATTCCTGCTTGGTACTTACTTTATCCCCTTTCTTTACTGCCAGGCTTTCAAGATTATAATACACTGAAATATAATTTCCGTGTCTTACAAAAACCGCCATTATACCTTGCTTTGATTTCTGCACCTGGAAAACTTCCCCGTTAAATACCGCTCTGGCCTTCGCGCCCTTTTCGGTAGCGATCTCAACACCACTGCTAAAAGTGGTGACATTAGGTAATTGTGGGTGCCTCTGGTTTCCATAGCGACGTATCACGACACCCTTTTCCACCGGCCAGGGTAATTTGCCCTTATTGGTGCTGAAATTAGCCGCCAGCGCTTTTGCCTCGGCGGTCATTGCAAAAGTTTCTGCGGTTCCCCTGGTAACTTTGGTGTCTGTACTCTTGTTGGATTCGGCGATAGCAGCCCTGATTATGGCATCGATCTGCTTATCAATTGCATCTGCTTCCCTTTGTTTGGTTCTTATCTGAGAGGCAAATTTACCTTCATCTTTCTTCAAGGATGCTATTAATGCTTCCTGATCCTTTTTTTCCTTGGCCAGGGTTAGCCGGGTATTTTTGTTTTGTTCTATCAATAATTGTTTCTGATTTTTCTGCTCTATCAGTCCGGTATTCAATATCTGTAGTTGCTCTGTCTTTTCCTTTATTCGTTCTCCCTGCTCTTTTCGGTGCTTCGCATACTGTTTCATATACTGAAGTCTTTTGTACGCCTGCAGGAAATCGTCTGATGACAACAGAAACATCACCCTGCTCTGCTGAGACCTGCTCTTATACGACTTCTTGATCATGGCGGCATAATCCTCCTTGAGAGACTTTAACTCTTCCCTGAGCGTCTCCATTTTGTTGAGATTATCATTGATCTCCCTGGTTAAAAGATTTGCCTGCTGGTTGGTAACACGAATAAGGTTCTCCGTGGCCCTTATGCGCTGATCGAGATCTTCTACCTGGGTTAAAACCGATTTCTGCTGGCCCCTGGTCTTGAAAAGCAATGAGTTGATCTGCTTTATCTCCTCCATGATGGCCTGTCTCTTCGCTTCAAGCTCCTGCTGTTTTTTAGACTGGCCATGCATTGATGTCGTAGCAAGAACCAGGCAGCAAAGCAGGGTAAGGAAAAACTTTATACGTCTCATCGGCCAAGGTCTATTGGTTCAAAACCCTGAGGTATGTCGAAAGGAAAACTCACCGAAACATTCAGGTCTATTTTCCTGTAAGTGACCTCTATTTTAGTTCGAGAATCTCCTTCTTTGGAGTTGATGGAGATCTCTGAAGGATAATATGCTCCGTCTATCTGTTGATACGGGCCGTAATTCACTGTTAGCATCCGGTTGGCCCTGGGCTGGGACAAGGTGGCAGAGGCAACCTTAAAATTATCGGGATTGAGAAATAAGCTATGAATGAAATTCTCAAGCTGCCGTTTGGGTGAAAGCTTGTATTTATTATTCACCACCTCTGATGTATACGAACTCTTATTCATATTGAACATAGTCTGGCCCAATAATATGGCCTGGGTTTTTTCGAAATCAACTTCTGTTCCCAACCATTTACTAAGCAGGCTGAAATCACCGTCGAAATACGTGTTCGAAATCGTTTCGTAATAACTCACCCTCTCTGGCGTGATTAGGACTTTGGCCAGGGTAATACCAAGGAGTGATGCTTTTATCCATATCTTTTTATCCTTCTCCATCCTTAAGCTTACCGTCATGCTTTGCGACTTCCTTTCATCCTCATACTCCACCTTAATTCGTCCCGCCATGGTAGAGAACTTCGGAGAGGCGAGTTTATGCGTGGAGATAATGTCCTTAGCTTGTAGAGATGCATTGGCAGTTTCGGTACCACTAACCCCTTTTAACCCTTTACAAGAATGTAAAAGAATAAGCAGAAACAGAAAAAATAAACTCTTTCTCATGGTCAATTCGCTATGTTAATTTCTGAAGCTTTCTTTGCAAAGTTGGCAGCTTTTGCCTCGTTACCTTTTTTTGAATAGGCAATACTTAATTGTTCGTAGAAATCCTTTTCCATTTTAAGATCGTCTATCAAATAATCGATCCCGGTTTCCATACTTTCAATAGCAACATCGAGATTTCCCAATTCTATATTTGCCACTCCATTCACCAGGTACAATAAGGGTTGAGCAGGAAATATTTCCAGGGCTTCGGTACTGGCTCGTGCCGCCTCGTTGTATTTTTTAAACTCGATCTGCAATAGTAAGGTATTCTTCAACAGACTGTAGTTGTCTTGGTCTATTGCCATTCCTTTTTCATAAAACTGAAGCGCCTTATCCTTTTGTTCCTTGGCCAGGTAATACAGCCCCAGCTGTTCGTACACCTGCCCGGAATTCTCCTCACTAAAAGATCCAACAATGGCCTCCAGGCGATCCTCATATCCCGGATTTAGGTTTGCAAACCCAATAAAATCTCCGAGCACGCGATACTTGCTGTCTTTATCTATTTCGTTAGATGAGAACACCACCTCCATAGAATGTAAGGCCTTTTCCACCTCCCCGTCTTCCAAATAAAATTTATAGAGTGCCAGATGCACCAATTCGGAGTCCGGCTGATTCTTCAATAGTTCCTGTGCTGTTTCGTATGCCTTTTTGGTATCGCCCTGTTCACTATACAAAAAGATCAGGTTAAGGTAATCCTGTTCTTTCTTCGGGTTCTTATCAATCTTATCTTCCAGGTTTGTTATGGCTCCTTCGGTATTTCCTGTAACTTTATAGATCTGCCGGCGCAATGCATTCCGAAGAACACTTTCTCCCCAATCTTCATCAAGTTCATCCAGGATCTCCAGAGCCTTGTCATATTGCCCTGTAAGGTGGTAAAGGTTGGCAAGGTCCTCCTTGTAATCCGTATCGTATTTGGTAAGCTTTTCTACCAAAGGAATGGCCGCATTATAATTCTGTTGCTGATAATACACATCGTACAGGGCTTCCAGTACATCAAGGCGTTCCCCCATACTTTCCAAAACCTGATTATACATCCTTTCGGCATCTTCAAACTGTTTTAAATAGGCGTAATTCTTCCCCATTTCAAAACGAACCACCGCAATATTCTCTTTGTCTCCTTTGGCAGCCATTTCTGCCTTTCGGAGTGCGGTCAATGCCAATTCGTAATTTTCTATCCCTTTTTGTTTAAGGCCTTCGAAGAAATTTTCTTGAAAGGCGTCACTCACATTTCCAAGATCATCGGTAGGTGGTTCCTCCTCCTGGGCGAACATCCCCCCCGAAATTTGGAACAACACAACCAACACAAGAAGCAGGTATGAGTGTTTTTTCATCATTTTAATTCTGAATAATCGCCAATGCTTACATTGGTAAAATTCCCATCGAAGGTGGCGTAATTGCCTATCATCGCGTTGTCTAAAGTAGCATTTTTTACAACCGCCTCCGTCTGAATTATACTATTCTTAACGGTACTATCCTCAATTATTGTGCCTTCCCCAACTGAAACATGAGGTCCCAGGATAGTGTTTTTCAACACCACACCATCCCCAATAAAGCAAGGTGGAATGATCCTGGAGTTTTCGGTGGTGATATTATCCATCACTAAAGGTGCTCCTTTTTCGGCTAGAATATCCAGCATCCTTGCATTAGTTTCGACAGTAACTTCTTTGTTTCCGCAATCCATCCATTCGTCTACAGTACCGGTTTTAAATACTTTTCCCTTACCGATCATTCGTAAGATCCCGTCGTTGATCTGATACTCTCCTCCATGAATGATATTGTTATCCAGCACATACTGCAGTTCATCCTTTAAAACGGCTACATCTTTGAAGTAATAAATACCTATCACAGCCTGATCGCTCACAAATTGGGAAGGTTTTTCAACCAGTTCAACGATCTCGTTCCTTTCGTTTAATTTTACTACTCCATAGGCCTCGGGATTATCCACCTTCTTGGTCCAGATCACACTATCGGCTTCCTTATCAAGATCGAAATCGGCACGTATGAGGGTGTCAGCATAGGCGATAACCGCGGGGCCCGAAAGTGAAGGTTCGGCACACATAATTGCGTGTCCGGTACCCTTGGGAACCAATTGTCTGTAAATACTACAACGGGCACCAAGTTCTTTAGCTAGTTTCTCAAGATCTGCCACTACCTCATCTCCAAAAAATGCCGGATCTCCTAAGATAAACGCGATCTCATCGATCTCCTCCTTCAGGATATGGGCAATTTCTGTTACCAGCTGATGAACGATGGGGCGGCCGGCAACCGGAATCAAGGGTTTGGGAATTGTTAAGGTATGTGGGCGTAGTCGCGATCCGCGGCCAGCCATTGGGACAATGATCTTCATAAATTAGTTTCAGTATTAATCTTACGTTTTATTGTACTCCGGTGCTTCCAAATCCACCTGTTCCTCTCTCGGTCTCGGATAATTCATCTACTTCTTCCCAATTGGCGCGTTCGTGCTTCGCAATTACTAACTGGGCGATGCGTTCACCATTTTCTATAGTAAAGGGCTCATTGGATAGATTTACCAAAATAACTCCTATCTCGCCGCGGTAATCTGCATCAATGGTCCCGGGTGAATTTAAAACTGTAACCCCTTTTTTGGCAGCGAGGCCACTTCTGGGACGAACCTGGGCTTCATATCCAATTGGCAGTTCGATAAATAAACCTGTTTTCACAATAGCGCGCTCCAGAGGCTGTAAGGTTGACGGTTCGGGTACATTAGCCCTAAGGTCCATTCCGGCCGAATAAATAGTCTCATAATGAGGAAGGGGGTGATCCGAGGTATTTACAATTCTAATCTTCATCTCTTCAGTATGCGCTTAAGTTGTTTCTTTTCAGAAATAAATATCCAGGACAAAAATACCAATAATAATGCTGAGCCAATGATTAAATTACCATCGAAAACATAAAAGGATAAAGCCGAAAAACCTACCGATAACATTAAGTATCCTCCTATTGCTTTCAGCTTGTACGGAACAGCATAGTTTCGTTGACCTAAAATGTACGAAATAACCATCATACTCCCGTAGGCGGCGAGGGTTGCGATGGCAGAGCCTTTATAACTTATCAAAGGAATGAGCACGAGGTTGAGAATTAGTGTGACCATGGCCCCAACTACAGATATTATGGCCCCATAATGGGTCCGATCTGTAACTTTATACCATACAGAAAGGTTGTGGTAGATCCCCAAACAAAGGTTGGCCAGCAGAATGATAGGAACAATAACCAGGGCGTCCCAGAATTTCGGATCCGGAATGAGAATACGTTTGAAGATATCAATATAAACGATCACGAATAACAGGATGGCGCTTCCGAATATGGTAAAGTACTTGGTAATGGTAGCATAGGTTTGCTTTGCGTTCTCATTACTGGCGTGATTAAAGAAAAAAGGCTCTATACCCAGTCTGAAAGCCGTAGCAAACAGGGTCATAAATACGCCAAGCTTATAGCAGGCGGCATATACACCTACTTCTGCTTCAGCAATATCTTCAGGGAGCAGATACTTCAGTAAGATCTTATCGAAGGCCTCATTGATCGAAAAAGCGATTCCGGCGATAAGAACAGGCATGGCGTACCGGATCATTCCTTTCCAAAGTTCCGGACTAAATTTAAATCCGATACGCACATATAGCGGAGACACGATCAAGAGAGTAATAGCGCTTGCGATGAGATTGGCTATAAATACGTAAGCCACTCGCGTATCGGTTAACAGTATTGATTCCCAGAATGACCCGGGATTGCTTTCGGCCAGGCCGGGTAATACCAGGAAAAAGAATAGATTGAGGCCAAGATTGATGGCCACGTTGAAGATCTTGATAACCGCATAACGCATGGGTTTCTCGTTAGCGCGAAACCAGGCGAAAGGCAGAACCGCCAGTGCGTCAAGCGCCAGGATGATCAGCCCGTAAGTGATAAATTCGCTTCTAAAGTCCAGAAAATCGGCCAGCGAATCGTTGAAAAAAAGCGTTATACCTAGGAAGACTGCTGTGGAAATAGCAACCGATGTTAGTGCAGTAGACTGGACCAGTGCTTTCTCACCTTCATGTTTATTGATATACCTAAAAAAGGCAGTTTCCATGCCGTAGGACAACAGTACATTCCCCAGGATGAGGAACGCCATTAAGGTTGCATAAACGCCGTACTGTTCCTTTCCTAAAACTGAAACATATAGCGGAACCAAAACAATTCCAAGCGCTCTGGGTAAAACGGTGGCCAATCCGTAGATAAAGGTCTGCTTGAATAATTTCCTGAAAATGCTCAAGGTCTTCGGAGGCTAGTGTTCATTCTTTGGTTTGGTAGATGGGTATGCGATCATTTCTTCCCTGCGCATATCACGTACCAGAGTGTATTTCAGCACATCCATATTTCTATAAGCAATAACCGCTTCATTGTGTTCAAGACTAAAAGGAAAGGGTTCGCGCGGGGCATTCACGGCTTCTTTAACGGGGTCGATATCCATGACCATATCCTTATCATCATTTTTGAAATAGCCCACATACTGATTCCGGATCTGCGGTGATATTTGTGCTTTTGTGATCTTTTTTCTGAAGTAGATCTTCTCTATCACCACCTTGTCTGTAAAATTTTCGAGGGCGAGATAAACGTTGGTTCCGGAGCCTCCTTCTTTAATACCGGCAACCCAGTCCTGGTAATACGCATCCTTGACGCTGAATGGCGGATCCTGTTCCAGTTTAACGTCTGTGTTCCCGGATTTACTTCCACCACAATTGGCAAATAATGCCATGAAAATTACGGGAGAAATGAACTGAAAGAGATGTGATTTTGTTTTCATAATGGGTGGGAATCAAAACCCCTGCCATAAAGGTACAAAAAAGCCTTCCGTAAATGCGGAAGGCCTATTTAAGTATTATAAAAAAGCTTTTAGCCGGCAAGCGCTTCAGCACCACCAACGATCTCAAGAATCTCACCGGTAATGGCAGCTTGTCGTGCCTTGTTGTATTCAAGGGTAAGGTCTGCTTTTAGTTCGGAAGCATTATCTGTTGCTTTGTGCATGGCCGTCATACGGGCACCATGCTCACTGGCAACACTATCTCGAATGGCTTTAAAGAGCTGTGTCTTTAAGCTTTTCGGAATTAATTCCTCTACGATCTTTATTTTGTTGGGTTCGAAGATATAATCTGCTGCCCCTTTTTGTTCGGTTGCATCTGCGGCAGGAGGTAAGATGGGCAGGAATTGCTCATTCATTACGATCTGTGTAGCTGCATTCTTAAACTTGTTGTATAGTAAAACGATCTTATCGTAATTTCCTTCTGCATACTGGGCCATTAGCGATTCGGCTATGGTAGAAACATTCTCGAAGGAAAGATCATCAAAGATCCCGTTGTTATTATCAACTACCGTTTCGGTTTTAGATAGAATATCATTTCCTTTTTTACCAATGGTAACAAAATCTACCTTCTTCCCGCCAAAGTCCTCCTCCATGGTTCTTCTTGCCTCCTTAACGATATTACTGTTAAAGGCGCCGGCCAGTCCACGATTAGATGTAATGGCAACTACAAGTACTTTATTCACTTCGCGCTGGTCTGCAAATTTACTTCCGCTGTCTCCATCCAGTGTTGCACTTAGATTTTGAAGTAATTCGGTGAGTTTATCTGCATACGGCCGCATGGCAGTAATAGCATCCTGGGCTTTTTTCAACTTTGCAGCAGAAACCATTTTCATGGCGCTGGTGATCTGCATGGTCGAACCTACCGAGGTGATTCTATTTCGTATTTCCTTAAGATTAGCCATCTTTTAGCGTATAATTACGAATTCGAATTAGTTATATTTTGCTGAAACGTCTTTAGCTACTGCAGAAAGTGTATCGATAACTTCATCGGTAAGTTTTCCTGCTTTTAGTGTGTCTAGGGTGTCTCTGTGTTTAGCATTAAGCAATTCCAGATAATCTCTCTCGAACTCCTTCACTTTCTCCACAGGTACATTACGTAACAAGTTCTTTGATCCGGCATAGATGATCGCCACCTGGTTTTCTACGGTGAATGGGTCATTTTGTGCCTGTTTCAGGATCTCAACGTTTCGTTTACCTTTTTCAATAACATTCATTGTGGCTGCATCCAGATCACTACCAAACTTGGCAAATGCTTCCAGTTCACGGAACTGAGCCTGATCCAGCTTTAATGTTCCGGCAACCTTCTTCATGGATTTGATCTGCGCGTTACCACCTACACGGGATACAGAGATCCCCACGTTGATCGCAGGTCGAACACCAGAGTTAAATAGATCCGACTCAAGGAAGATCTGTCCGTCTGTAATAGAGATTACGTTGGTAGGAATATACGCCGAAACGTCTCCCGCCTGAGTTTCAATAATTGGCAATGCTGTAAGAGATCCTCCTCCTTTTACCAGTCCTTTAATAGACTCCGGAAGATCGTTCATGTTTTGAGCGATAGAATCGTCATCGATCACCTTTGCAGCACGCTCCAATAATCTTGAGTGAAGGTAGAATACATCCCCTGGATATGCTTCACGTCCCGGTGGACGACGAAGAAGTAGGGATACTTCACGATATGCTACTGCCTGCTTTGAAAGATCATCGTAGATAATAAGTGCCGGTCTACCCGTATCGCGGAAATATTCCCCGATCGCAGCTCCGGCGAAAGGAGCATATACCTGCATTGGCGCAGGATCTGATGCGTTCGCAGCAACTATAGTGGTATAGGCCAAAGCACCTTTCTCTTCAAGTACTCTCGCAATGTTCGCAACCGTAGATGCTTTCTGTCCAACTGCCACATAGATACAGTAAACAGGTTCCCCGGCGTCGAAGAATTCTTTTTGGTTAATGATGGTATCGATACAAACCGTGGTTTTCCCTGTCTGACGGTCACCAATAACAAGCTCACGCTGTCCTCGCCCTACCGGGATCATGGCATCAACAGATTTAATTCCGGTTTGAAGTGGCTCGTTTACCGGCTGGCGGTAAATTACACCAGGAGCTTTACGCTCTAATGGCATTTCGTAAGTTTCTCCGGAGATAGGACCTTTTCCATCGATGGGTTCGCCCAGAGTATTTACAACTCTACCCACAATTCCTTCACCAACATTGATAGAAGCAATACGCTGGGTACGCTTTACAGTAGCACCTTCTTTAATATCTATAGAAGGACCTAACAATACAACCCCAACATTATCTTCTTCAAGGTTTAGTACAATTCCTTCCAAACCATTTTCAAACTCAACTAATTCACCATATTGAGCATTTGCAAGTCCGTATACACGGGCAATACCATCCCCAATTGTGAGAACTGTTCCTACTTCATCCAATGAAGCGGTTGCTTCAAAACCTGAAAGTTGTTTCTTTAAAATCGCTGAAACTTCAGCTGGTTTTACTTCTGCCATTTTATAAAAGTTTTAGGCCGGTTTATCAAGGCCGGATCCTTAATTTACTGTAAATTCTCTTCTAAGTTTGTTTAAATTATTTGAGATACTTGCATTGTACTGCAAGTCTCCAACGCGAAGGATAAATCCTCCAATGATTGATTCGTCAATTGTATTTTCTAGGGAAACTGAGCTGCTTCCCGTTAAATCTTTTACTTTCGAAAGCACCTGGGCCTCTATTTCGGGCGACAAAGCAACAGATGTGGTCACCTGGGCTACAATTACGCCTTTGGCCTGGTTGTATAAATTCACATAGCTTTCTGCAACCCCGCCCAGTAATCTTATCCTTCTGTTCTCAACCAAGGTGTTGATTAGGCTTTTGGTGTTTTGGGTACTGCTTCCGAAGATCTCCAGCAAGGATGCTTTCTTATCGGAGGCCTTGATCACGGGACTCTGAAGTACCGAGCGCAATTCTTTACTTCCCCGCAAGGTGTTTAAAACATCCTGCATATCGCCAAACACCTCTTTGGCAACATTATCTTCCTGTGCCTGTTGTAAAACTGCTTTCGCGTAGCGTATGGCTGCTTTGCTTCCCTTCATTCCTAATTAGTTTAGCTTTGCTTCGTCCAACATATTCTCAACCAGTTTAAGCTGCTTGTCTTTATTTGAAAGCTCCGCTTTCACCACTTTCTCGGCTATGTCTACAGACATAATAGCTACCTGGTTCTTCAATTCTGCGATGGCGGCTTTCTTTTCATTCTCGATAGCAGCCTGGGCATTAGCGATCAATTTATCGGCTTTTGCCTTGGCATCACCTTCGGCGTCTGCGATCATCTTAGCCTTGATCTCGCGAGCTTCCTTAAGCATGGCTTCACGTTCCAAACGTGCCTCTTTTAGGATTCGCTCGTTATCGGCCGTTAGGTTTTCCATTTCTTTTTTAGCCGCTTCAGCCGAAGCCAACGCTTCTCGAATGGACTGCTCTCTGTTGTTCACGGTTCCCACGATAGGTTTCCATGCGAACTTTTTCAATACAAAGAAAAGGACAGCGAAAGAGATGAAAGTCCAAAAAATCAATCCAACATCAGGAGTTACTAAATTCATTTTCTATATTTTTTAATCTTTAATGTTTTAATAAAAAAGGCGGTGCAACCAACCGTTGCACCGTTCCTTTTTACTTTGCAATAAGTGATACTACCACCGCGAAAAGTGCTACCGCTTCAACGAAAGCGATAAGTACAATTGCAGAAGCTTGTATTTTTCCCTGCATCTCTGGCTGGCGCGCAATAGCGTCCATTGCAGATCCTCCAATTCTACCAATACCAATACCGGCACCGATAGCTGCAAGACCAGCACCAATGGCTGCGAAAGGAACGTAACTTACTACGTCTTGAATTAATGCTAAACTACTCATAGTGTTTACTTATTAAAGATTAATTAATGTTCATGTTCTTCCATGGCACTACCTATATACAAGGCAGAGAGCATGGTAAATATGTAGGCCTGAATGGCAACTACCAGTACTTCGATCACACTAATGAATACCGAAAAGAATACCGATGCGGGTGAAACCCATACCGTCTTCGCGATAAAGATCAAAGAGATCAAACTAAGTACTATAATATGTCCCGCGGTAATGTTTGCGAACAAACGAATCATGAGCGAGATTGGTTTTATAAATATTCCTAAAAATTCTATGGGAGCCAGGAAGATCTTCATTGGAACAGGTACACCCGGCATCCAGAAGATATGTTTCCAGTAATCTTTATTTGCTACCACAGTTGTGATCACAAAAGTGATTAAAGCTAGTACAAATGTAAATGCGATGTTTCCACTTAGATTCGCGCTAAAGGGAAAGAAAGGAATAAGTCCCATAATGTTGTTGATCCAGATAAAGAAGAACAACGTAAGTAGGAAGGGCATGTATTTCGCGTATTTCTTCTCTCCAATATTAGGGATGGCCACTTCATCTCGTATAAATACCACCAGGGGTTCGGTGAACTTGGCAATTCCTTTAGGTACACCCGCCTTATCGTACTTTCTCGCAGACAATCCAAATATCAAGACAAGCAAGAGTATGGAAAGGAACATGGAGAAAACCAATTTGGTTATGGAAAAATCCATGGGTGCTGCGTTCGAGGGATGATCTCCCTCGCCCATCGTTATATACGATCCATCGGCATTTGGAGTTTCGCTGGCGTAGTATATCTCTTCGTGGTATTTTACAAATTTCTGCCCGTCCTTTTCAACTACTACTTTTCCCGAATCGTCATGATGAAATTCGCTGGACATAAACGTTACAAGTCCATTTTCTGTCCAGAGGATGATAGGAAGAGGGAAAGAAACCGCGTTTCCTTTCCAGTCTAAAATGTGAAAGTCATGCGCATCTGTAACGTGGTGCATGATCATTTCAGTAACATTGAACTCTTCGTCTTCGCCTCCTTCGTTTTTTACTTCAGAAGTAATAGGGGCTGCTAAAACCGAGCCAACTGATATCATAAAAAACAGCCCGATAAACAGGCTTCTAACTATAGTAAAATTCGTAGTTTTCAATGTAGTGCGTTTGCGGTTCTGAAATTCGGTGCAAATGTACTAATAGTAAATGAATTGACAAACTATATGCTAGTTTGTTTCCTCCTTTTTGAAAAAAATGTTCAGTTGAAAAATTTCGAATCCTAAAAACAAAAAATACGGGATGAAAAAATTGATCACATCCACTACTGCATTCTCTGCTTTACCAGCAAATAATGGCAATAGAAAGACAATGGCCAGCGCCATTTTAGAAATGGTGAGAATGAGAAATAAATTATATGTTTTGGTGTATCCCCTGGCCATCTGGACTCTAACAATAAGAAAAACCAATAACACAAGGGCAGCATTAAATGTATAGATAGCCCAAAGCGGAAAATACAAGGATATTTCAGAATAAAAACTAATGAAAATATAATAATGTATGGCAAAAAGTAAGGCGGTAAAACCGAGCCATTTTATAAGGAAAGCGGGTAGATCTTTTTTCATGAATCTTTGTCTTGCTTTTTGGAAAAGTCGGTTACTTGCTTTACAACAAAATACATAGAGATCCCTACAGCCAGTAAACTGCAAATTATCGTGAATAATGAATATTCATTTGGATAGATCTCGTCGAGCTTGATTCCCCCAAAGGTACCCAGCACAATAATTGCAATCATTTGAAATGCAATTCCCGAAAAGCGAGCATAGCTGTTAATTTTGCTGCTCCGCTTTTGGTTTTTGGATTCTTTGGGTTCTGTCAAAAGGGTGGTTTTGAGATTTTTTGTCCTCGGTAGCAGAAGCCTCAACGCTTAGGTTACTTTTGGCTTTTTGTGATCCTTTCATCTCACAGGAAGCGTTAAACGTGGCTCCCGGCTCGACCGCTAATTTACCAACCATCACATCGCCGGTGATCCTGGCGGTAGATTTCAGGGTTAGCGTACCAGATACATCTAGTTTTCCATCAAAAGATCCTTCGATGTCTGCATTCTCACAGGTTAATGTTCCGGTGATCGTTCCTGTCTTTCCAATAACTACTTTGGAAGGTGTTTTCACGTTCCCATCGATCTCACCATCGATGCGGAAAAATCCTTTAGACTGGATATCTCCTTTAAGTTTTGTTCCTTCGTTAATTCTGTTTTGGCTTGCTGTTGGTTCCATATTCTTTTTGTCTTTTTTGTCTGAAAACATAGTTAGTTTAATTAAAGGGGATTAACGTTTTCTATTCGACAGTATCAAACTTCAAATAATCTTCCAGATTCTTATGGATTTGAACAATCTTGTAATTTGGAGATGATATCTCGAAAAATGGTTTCTTTATCTTATATTTCTTGTCTTCGTTGAGTACCTGAGCAAAGCCACGGGCACCAAGTTTAGTGTTCAATCCGTGAATTATAACAAATATAGTGTCCGGATTATAGTAATCTATAGAAGTAGACATTGTGGTGTCGTATCTTCTTTCGGTTATAAATTTATCTAGTTTTTCCTGTAGTTGGGTCGCCGCTTCTCTATCGGTAGCCGCGAACTGGTAAACTACTTTCCATTGGTTGCTTGGGTCGTCTGCGCTGGCCACAAAATCCTTAACTGCCAAATGTGGCAGCACTCTTGAGTAGATCTCCTGGGCCTTCTTCCCTTCTTCAGAATTTGGGTAATTAAGGGCTACAAAATTCAATGCTTTCTTATACGCCTCGAATCCATCCTTCCGTGCAAGGGCCGTAGCCTTCAGCATTTCCAGTTTCGGCACAATATCATTACCATTGTAAATAGTGATATACTCCTCGGCGGTGTCGATCACTTGTTGATAGTTGTTAGCCTCGAACTCCTTATATAGCGCTTTGTATTTAAACTCCGGGCTGGACTCATCTGTCGCCAATATGGCATTAGGGTTGCGCAATATCTCGGCATATCTCGACTCGGGATGATTATCTATTATATCATTCTTATATTTCTCGGCCAGGGCCGGACGTTCCATTTGCTGGTAGATCTTGTAGAGATTGTATTTGGATGGTAAAACCAACCGTACTTCAGGATTGTAGGTAAGAAGTTTCTCCAGACGATTGGCTGCCAGGCCGTACTCTTTAAACTTCTCTTTATAGATCAATCCTAATTGATAGTAGGCAAAATCTCGCTCTTTGGTAAGGCTATCTATCACTACGGCATCCTTTGGGATTAGCGCGATATAGGTTTCCGGCTTAAATCGTTCATTCTCCGAGATAGGTGTGTCTTCCTCTACCGCGATCTCTTCGGTTAAGCCCGAGGTCTTCCTGTCCGATCTTCGCCAGTTGTCTTCCAACTTCCGGTCTCCCCATACTTTTCTAAATTCCTGCTTTCCGTAGGCAACGGTACTTGTGTTATAAAAGTAAAATTTACCTCCGCTTTGTGCTTTACTATTTCCTCCCTTGCTCTTCTGATAAAACTCATTATTGGCGATCTGAGTTTGGAGTTTTACCTCCGCTATTGAATCTTCGATCGCTTGTTGCTTTAGCTTCGAAGTGTATTCTGTAAAATAGGCCAGTAGCTGTGTCTCACTCATGCCCGCTAATCGCAGTACACTATCGTTTAGGGTGGCGATATCCTCATACTTGATCACATCGTCGAGATTCTCCCTCTTTTTCTTTACACGTCTCCACTCACGGGTGTTTATCTCGAGATAAGTAAGAGTGCTATCGTAATAATTTCCGGCGCGTTTATATTCGGCCTTATCGAAATTGATCTCTGCCAGGGTTGAATAATTCACAGACTGCATCACCCTGTCATCTTTGTAATTCTTGATAGATTTGTTGTAATAGATCACCGCAGTATCTATATTCTCTGTGCTTCTGTAGTATTCTCCTATCTGGTTATATATTCTGTCAAGGAACGGACGGTTCTCTCGGTTCTTTTCCAGATCGAATAATAGCTCGAGAAAAGCAACCCGATCTTCCTTTTCATAATTAAAGTTACGTGCTTTCTCGATGTAGGCATTGATCATGTAAACCCTGGGAGATTTACGGTTGAGCTCGATCACCTCATCGAAGGCCATATTCGCGCTGTCTTTAAGATCCAGGCGATTATATATCTGCCCTTTGATATACGCGTACCGACCTCTTAGTTCGTTGTCTCGGGTGTATTCTGAAGCCAGTTTTATATATGGAAGTGCTGCGTCTATTGAATCCAGATTAATGAATGCCTGCGCCAGGATGGCAGAGGCATCGGCAAGTTCTTCGTCTTCAAGATCTACCGTCTTCATCATCTTTTCCAGATTCTCGATGGCGATATCCTCATTATTCAGACGAATATTAGTCTTGGCCTTCCAGACCTTAGCCCTGTTAATATTATTACTAGTGGGATACTTGTTCAGAATAAAATTGAAAGCATCAAGAGCAGGAATAAATCTCCCGTCAAAATACCGCGCTTTCCCAAGCATCATATATGCCTCATCTATCTGAGGGTTGTATTCCTTCCCATCCAGGTAAATAGAATGTTTCTGTATGGCCTTTGCGGCCTTTTCTTCAGCTCGATTGAAATTTGGATTCTTGGTCTCTCCGGGCAGGTCTAATTCGTCAATTGGTTCTAAACGTTCCACCGGGAGGATCTCCCAAAAATTATCGCGATAGGTAAGGATGAGTTCGTTCTTCCCCTGATCAAGTGCAACGCCACCATTGTACAAGGCATTATACTCTCCTGTGACAGCATGATAATTCCGACTTAAAAAAGTATTTTTCTTTCGTGAACACGCAGCGAATAAAACAACTGCCAATAAGAAAATGGTAATTTTATAGATGCCCTTCAAAATAGTTTCGGTTTATATGATATTCTAACTTAAAACCTTCGTGTTTAGTATGTAAAATAAGAAACGAACGGTAAAAATACATTTCTTTTTAATAACTGTCTGCGTAATTAGGGTAAATTTCAGTGATATTGCAGCCTCTCACCTGTTATTTCAGATTCAGGATTTGTATTTTTGCTGAAAATTCATTCTATGAGCAACTTCCATACGTTAACCGTTTCAGAAGTAAAAAAAGAAACCCCAAATTCGGTTAGAGTAAGCTTCGAAATCCCTGATGATATTTCAGAAATATTCACTTTTACGCCCGGACAGTATATTACTATAAAGCACCAGGTAAACGAAAAAGAGATCCGGCGAGCCTATTCTATATGCAGTGTGCCGGGAAACGGGGTATTAAGTGTGGGAATTAAAAAAGTGAAAAACGGAGCCTTTTCGGTCTTCGCTAATACCGCTTTGAACCCCGGCGACACCCTGGAAGTAATGCCTCCGGAAGGTCATTTTATATTGAAAACAGATCCTTCCAATGCTAAGAATTATCTTGCGTTTGCCGCCGGTAGCGGGATCACTCCTATTCTTTCAATATTGAAGTCCGTTCTTAAAGAGGAGCCGGAAAGTACCTTTTCTCTAATCTTTGGGAATCAATCGCTGGAGGAGACCATGTTTGCCGGTGAAATTGCCAAACTACAGGAAGTTTACCCCGAGCGCTTTTTTGTTGAATATCTTTTTAGCCGAAGAAAGGAAGATTATGGTCTTTTTGGCCGGATCGATCGCTCTACCGCAAATTATCTGCTGAATAATAAACTAAACAATAAATCCTATCACAGTTATTATTTGTGTGGCCCCGAAGAAATGATCCATACAATTTCAGATCTGCTGAAAGAAAAGGGGGTAGGTAAAGACGCTATTCATTTTGAACTGTTTACTACTACGGAAGAAGGCAATCTTGAAGAACCGCATGACGGTTTAACCAAGATCACCGTAACACTGGACGACGAAACAGAGGTTTTTGTTATGCCCCAGGATACTTCGGTATTGGAAGCAAGTCTAAAACATGGCCTGGATGCTCCGTACAGTTGTCAGGGCGGAATTTGCAGCACCTGTATTGCGAGGATCACCGAAGGCAAAGCCGAAATGAGGAAAAACCAGATCCTTACAGATGAGGAGATAGCCGATGGTCTTATTCTAACCTGCCAGGCTCATCCTAGTACCCCTACGCTCGGGATCGACTACGATGATGTTTAATTAAACTGTCTCTATTATTTTTTCCACAATTCGGGCCGGCCTAATGCTGGTCATTACATTCTCATAACCCGCCGGGAAGGAATTCCCATAGACCGAGGTAGGGATAAGTGGATACTTTTCCAGATCGGAAAGTAGTTGGTTTTCATCTGGTTGCCCGAAGGGTGTGAAGCCAAGACAGGGATGAGTAACGCCCCAAAGGGTTATCACCGGCACCCCGAACATCGCGGCCAAATGTCCGTTACTGCTATCCATGGAGACCATAAGGTCCAGGTTGGAGATAAGGGAAAGTTCTTCTTCGAAAGTGAGTTGATCGGCTACATTGGTAACGTTATCATAATCGTTCTCTATTTCTTTAAGTACCGAAACTTCTGCCGCTCCGGCCCCCAATAAGAATATCTTAAATCGATTCGTCTGGTCTAGTAATGCGATCACCTCCTTCATAAGGTCTATAGGATACATCTTACTTGCGTAGGCAGCAAAAGGGGCAATACCAATTGCTTTTTTAGGTTCCTTGCCGAAAAAATGCTGAATTCTGGGTGAAATGTCCTTTTTCGGCGGGAATCTATGATCTGTCAGGTTGATATCTAGTCCCAATCTCCTGAATACATCTGCATATCGTTCGTGAGTAGACTTTAACACAGCTCTGTCTCTGTTTAGGCCAACGGTGAGTTTTTTCTTTTCGGCTCTGCCTTTATCTATTGAACGAGTTCTAACACCCTTTATCCTAAGCAGGAACCGCACCACTTTGGATCGAATTACATTATGGAGGTCGGCAACCGCATCGATACCCAGCCTATTCGCTTCCGAAGCTAATTTAAAAAGCCCGAACCCCTTATGTCTCCCGTAAACATCTGCCTCTATAAACTCAATGCCTTCGATGTCTTCGAACAGCGCCGAGAACTGATTGCGAGATACGACGGTTAATTTTATTTCAGGGTATGTTTTCCTAACTACTCTTAACACAGGCACCGTCATGGCTACATCCCCAAGGGCCGACAGTCTTATTACAAGTACGTGTTTTGGTAATGCCATCGGTAGTGGTTTAGGGGAGATTGTTTGAAAGATTCGGTAGTTGATCCCAGTCTTTGCAATTTATTTCTGGTTACGAAGAACCGGGTTCATTTCGTCGTCGTTATACATTTTCATCTGTTTGTAGACTTTCATGTATTTACTTCCTTCAGCTATATCGTTAAGTAATTGGTCTATCGCAGTGCCCAGGTCAACACGCTGTTCCAGTAGTACGTTTAATTTAGCCTTACAGGTGTTAAGATATTCAGGGCTGGCGTCGGTCCTGTTCGCCTCTTCATTCATATGATAGATCTTCAAAGCAAGAATAGATAAGCGGTCTATGCCCCAGGCGGGACTTTCTGTATTAATGGTGGCATTATCGGCCACTTCCACATTTTTATACTTTTCAAGAAAATAACTGTCGATATACTCTACCGTATCGGTACGATCCTGATTTGAAGCATCAATTTTTCTTTTAAGGCTAAGTGCGGCAACCGGGTCTATATTGGGATCCCTGATAATATCCTCATAATGCCATTGAACCGTGTCTATCCAGCACTTACGATATAACAAATGTTCTATCAATTGAGATTCTCCATCATACGGATTTGTAAAAGGCTGGTCCACGCTGTCGATACGGTGGTAGGTTTCTATGACTTCCTGGAATATCCGGTTCGCTTTTTCGCTAAACATAAGTTTTAATTTTATGGCATCTCAATGAAAATAGAGATTGCTGGCTGCAAAGGTATTATATTTCATTTGTATTCTTCCTACAAGTGGGTTAGACATTTTAAATGAGAAGCAGAGCCACCGGAAGCAACATCACCAGCCAGATATAAAGTTCTTTTATGTATAATTCCTCTCTGTTCTCAATATAATCGGCGGTAGCAATTGCCAAAGGAGGGATAAGAAAATACATTTCGCTACCGTCCTTCACGGCAGATCCCAGGGAAACGGCCAAGGCCGATAGAATGATCACGAGAAGCACCAGGAAGTTTGGTCGTTCTTTCCGCATCATGCTACCCACCTTCACCAATCTGTAAAAACATATCCAAAGTACCGAACTAATGAACAAAGAGGCAGGAATAAGTAAGGCGAACGAATTATATGCCCCGAAATCGAAACTCACAGTGGAAACATGACGCTCAAACCACGCAAAAGAGTTCTCGGTAAGATAAAAATACGAGGTTGTTAAGCTGGTCACTGCGAGAATAGCAAGGGGTGGAATAAATAAATATCTGAAACTCGTTTTGGGACGTCTTAGCACTGCGAAATAAATCACTACAAAGAATATGAGGCAATAAAAGTGAAAAAATGATGCCAATACCAGCCACAGGGATGCATCAAGTATTTTCTTCTCCACGTTCTTTTCGGAAGGCAGACTAAAGATCCTCCTTAGGGCAAATAGACAACAAACAACGGCAATAATAATTTTGGTGTGATCGAAAATAGCCGGGATCATCAATGTATAAGCGGTGAAGATAAGGGCTGCAAAAGTATTCTTTCGGGTAAGGTTGTTCTTTCTAACGATAAAATTGAGAAGTAAAATAGTAAAGACCAACAAGCCTGCAACAGCCACTATCTCCAGGAAGTTCCACAAATCAAATTCCGAAAAGTCCTTTCGAAACAATGAGATTACATACGCTATTCCCAGTGCTGCACCCAATAAAAGAAAATTAACCGGATTAGATTTACTGAAAAAGCTTGTAAGCATTGTGGGTAATTTATATTTTTGCAGTATAAAGATACAGTTATGAAGGACTTTTTTTACGGTATAGAAACACTATTTGTAGATTATTTGTTTGCACCATATGATATGCTGCGTGCCATGGAACTGGATAGCTGGTGGGGTGCCAATATGATTAGCTGGATGTTTCTGGCCATCGGTTTTGTTGCATTTCTTTACTGGATGCGAAAACTGGCCGATTTTAACGCGAGTGGCGAAGAAGACCGTAGCTCAACTTCACATTCTTTCTTAGGATAGATCGAAACCGATATCGGTTCTATAATACATCCTGTTAAAAGATAGTTTTTCTATGTTTTGATAGGATTTTTTTATGGCTTTTCTGAAGTCGTCATCCAGGGACGTAACCGCGATAACCCGGCCGCCATTAGTCACTATCTTACCGTCCTTTATTGCAGTTCCCGCATGAAAAACGATAGAATCTTTTATGTTTTCTATTCCTGTAATTTCTTTTCCTTTCTCATAGCTTTCCGGATATCCGCCCGATACCACCATAATGGTAGTTGCCGACCGCGGGTCGATCTCCAGTTGAATGCCATCCAATTGCTGAAGGCTGGTCGCTTTTAGAAGCGCTACCAGATCTGTTTTTATCCTGGGTAAAACAACCTCAGTTTCGGGGTCTCCCATACGCACATTATACTCGATCACATAAGGTTCGTTATTAACTTTTATCAGCCCGATAAAAATAAAACCCTTGTAGTCTATATGCTCTTCTCTTATTCCATTCACTGTGGGGATCACGATCCGGTCTTCTATCTTTTTCATTAATTCCGCATCCGCGAACGGCACAGGGGAAACTGCGCCCATTCCTCCGGTGTTTAGTCCTGTATCTCCTTCCCCTATACGCTTGTAATCTTTGGCGGTGGGCAATATCTTATAGTTTTTACCATCTGTAAGTACAAACACACTTAGCTCGATCCCATCAAGAAATTCTTCTATCACAACTTTCGCGCTGGCCTCACCAAATTTTTGGTGTGCGAGCATATTCTCAAGTTCGGTTTTTGCCTCTTCCAGTGATTCTAGTATTAAAACCCCTTTGCCAGCCGCCAGTCCATCTGCCTTGAGGACATAAGGAGCGCTTAAGGTTTCCAGGAATTTTTTACCGGCGTCCAGACTCTCGCTGGTAAAACTCGCATAGGCGGCGGTTGGAATATTATGATGCATCATAAATTCTTTAGCGCGCTCTTTACTTCCTTCCAGTAAGGCACCTCTCTTTGAGGGCCCAATGATCATTATATTCTTGAGAGCATCGTCTTCGGCAAAGAAATTAGTGATCCCGCTTACCAATGGGTCTTCCGGGCCAACCACTACCATATCAATGTCATGACTAAGCACAGCCTCTTTTATTGCTTCGAAATCGTTCACCGAAATAGGAAGATTGGTTGCAATGGCAGCCGTACCCGCATTTCCTGGTGCGACGTATAACTTCGAGCAGTTTTTGCTCTTTGCGATCTGATAGGCAAAAGTGTGTTCGCGGCCTCCCGAACCCAAGACTAGAATGTTCATGCTATGCTGTTTTAATTAGCCTTCAAAAATAATTGTTTGTAAATTGAAGCCCTAATTATTTCTCGTTGAATTTATTCGAACTTTCCTTAAAATTAAATGGCTTCCCAATTACCGAGGCCAAACAGTTTTTGGAAAAGATCCAACGTATTCCCGAAAGCGAATACGAGGAATATGTAGAAAAAGCGAGAGCAGAGATCGTTGCGCATCACCTTGATACCAATCCGTTCTATAAGGATTTTGTAGGTAGTAGGAATACCGCTCGATGGGCCGATGTGCCTGTGATGCAAAAAAGCGATCTGCAGAGGCCCTTAATTGAACGTCTTTCTAAAGGGTTTCCCAAGAAAAAGGTATATGTGAATAAAACTTCAGGCTCCAGCGGCCATCCTTTTATCTTTGCGAAGGACAAATTTTGCCACGCCCTTACCTGGGCCGAGATCATCGATAGGTTTGGATGGTACGGCCTGAGCTTTCACAGATCCTATCAGGCAAGATTCTACGGGATTCCCCTGGATAGTATTGGTTACAAGAAAGAACGATTCAAAGATTGGCTGGGAAGGCGTTATCGTTTCCCCATCTTCGACCTCTCTAATGATAAAATGGAGGAGTTCCTGGAGCATTTCAGAAAAAAACAATTCGACCACATAAACGGGTATACCAGTTCTATTGTATTGTTTGCTAAATATCTGAACTCCAAAAATATTATCCTTTCAAAGATCTGCCCTAGTTTGCGCTACTGCGTAGTGACTAGTGAAATGTTGTTCGAAGACGATAAAAAACTAATGGAAAAGACATTTGGGGTGCCGGTTATCAACGAATACGGGGCGAGTGAACTAGATCTTATCGCTTTCACCAATAAGGCCGATGAATTTGTTCTGAACAGCGAGACGCTATATGTTGAGATCGTGGATGATTACGACAACCCGGTTCCTCACGGCACTCCTGGCAGGGTAGTGATCACTTCTCTTTACAACAAGGCACATCCCATGATACGCTACGATATTGGCGATACTGGCGTGATCGATCCCAAGAGCACTATGAAGAAACCTGTTTTAGCCAAGCTTATTGGGAGAACAAATGATATAGCCCGGCTTCCGGGAGGTAAAACGGTTCCGGGGCTTACATTTTACTATGTTACCAAAAGTGTGATCGAAGATGATGGAAATGTTAGGGAGTTCGTTATAGAACAGAACTCTTTGGATAGTTTTAAAATAATTTATGTTTCTGAAAAGGAGCTCACTACTTCAGAAGAAAATACCATAAAGAACGCTTTGTATACTTATCTGGAAAATGATCTTCGGCTCACTTTCGAAAGGCGTGAGGTACTGGACCGAAGTAAGCGCGGAAAGCTGAAGCAATTTACTTCTCTTTTATAGTTTCTCAATTTGCCGGGGGCGAATAAAAAAGTACTCGAAAAAAAAGACGATCAGGCACCTAAAGGCCTTAATGCCGGAATACCCCAGGTAATCGCGGTAAAAGCTATAATTATACTTTATAAGCCTGGATTTATTAGAGCTGATAGAATCTTTCCGAACCCTGTAAAATGCTAGATCTTCCTGAAGTCCCATAGCGGGTTTCGGGCTGCGTTTGATGGCCTCAAGCCAGACCGCCCAATCCTGCCGTTTCCTAATGTTTGGCGAAGCGATCTTTCCTATGGTTTGCGCTCTATACATCCCTGTTAAATTACCGATGTAATTATTGCGGTGTTGTTTTTTATAACTCAATTTCTTTAATGCCTTAATCCGCTTACCCAACAATTCTCCATTTTCATTTATATGCAAATAGTTACTAAAAGAAACATCGCATTGGTTGTTCTGCATGAACTCCAACTGGTTCTTTAACTTATCGGGGTGCCACAGGTCGTCCGAATCGAGAAAGGCGAAATAGTCTCCGGCGGCAAGCTCGGTCGCCAGGTTGCGACAGTAGGCCGCACCGCGATTTTGAGATAATTGTTCAACTTTAATCCGTTCGTCTTTTTCAGCAAAGGAAAGTGCAATTTGAAGGGAATTATCTGTTGAGGCATCGTCCACTATGATCTGTTCCCAGTTCGGGTAGGATTGATCGAGGATGCTTTTTATGGTTTCTGAAACAAAAGATTCTGCATTATAAAGAGGTGTTATAATGGAGATGAGGGGTAATTCCTCCTCTTTAGTAAGCTTTTTTGTCTCCTTTGATAGCATTGTATACAGTTTGGAAGACGATCTTCAGGTCGAGAAACAACGACCAGTTCTCCAGGTAGAATATATCGTATTTCACCCGGTTGATAATATGGTTCTCATCTTCTACTTCCCCACGATAACCACTTACCTGCGCCAGTCCTGTAATACCCGGTTTTACAAAATGACGTACCATGAACTTATCTATGCGTTCGGCATACATGTGGGTATGGCTAACCATGTGAGGCCTTGGTCCCACAACGCTCATTTCGCCTTTAAGGACGTTAATAAACTGTGGGAGTTCGTCTATACTCGTTTTCCTTATAATACGCCCTATCCTGGTTACCCGCGGATCGTTTTTCTGTACCTGATGAATATGCGCCATGGGGTTTGGCCGCATCGACCTGAACTTATAACAATAGAATTCCTGATAATCGAGTCCGTTTCTCTTTTGCTTGAAAAAGATCGGGCCTTTGGACTCCAGTTTGATGATAAGTCCCAAGAGCGGGGTAAGCCATGAGAGAACGCCCACTATGATAATAAGAGAGAGGAGTATATCGAAACCTCGTTTTACAAATTTGTTGAACGGCTCCTCGATAGGGATCTTCCTCATGGATAAAATGGGAAGGTAGCCATAGTAGGTAAAATCCAGTCTTTTGCTGTATATATCCTTATTATCCGGCAGGAATTTAAGGATCTTTAGGTTGTTATCTGCGTAATCTGTAAGTTTGGTAAGTTCTTCATTGCTCAGTTCCCCCACCGACGAATAGATCTCATCTATCTTATTATTCTGAATATAATCCAGGCAGTCTTCTATAGTAACTTTGTTGGGACCACTCAGATCGAAGATATTAAGCAGTTTATAGCCGTACTCCGGGTTATCATCAAAGAATTTCCGAAGTTGATCTGTTTTTTGATTAAGTCCCAGGATCACCACCCGCCTAAGGTTTCCTCTTAAAATTACCCGGTATTTCTTCAGAAGGTAATAGATCCCAACTTTCACAATTGTGATATAGAGAATAGCCAGCAACACGTAGCGGAAGATCGACAACGGTTCTACCTGCAAATCGCGATAAAAACCAAAGAAGGCAAATACCAAAAGAGTAAAAAGAACGCCTTGTTTGGCAACCAGTGAAAGGATGGTAGAAAGGCGTGTAAACCTGTAGATCTCGTAAAAATGCGACCTTAGCGAGAGTACGATCCACGCCACACTAATAAATATGGTATAGTTGATAAAATGAAAACTGGAGCTAAAGAACTGATATGCCAGGATATGGATGATCCCCAAATCAATGATATATGAAATGGGTCTCAAATAGCCCGAATACCTTCCAGTTCTATAAATCATTTTTACCGCCTGTTATGCTTTGAAAAATCTTTATGCTCACTATCAAAAAGCGCTTCGGCCGATAAGCCTTTAAAGTAAGCGAAGGTCTTTTCCATTCCTTCCTGTCTTGAAACACGAGGTTCCCAACCCAATACCTCTTTGGCCCTGCTAATATCGGGTTGTCGCTGTAAGGGGTCATCTTTAGGAAGATCTTTAAATACTATTTTTTGCTTCGTTCCGGTCAACCTTATGATCTCTTCAGCAAAATCCAGAATAGTGATCTCGTCCGGATTACCAATATTAACCGGCAAGCTGTAGTCGCTAAGAAGCAACTTATACAATCCATCCACCTGGTCGCTAACATAACAGAAGGAACGGGTTTGCTTTCCGTCTCCAAAAACTGTGAGATCTTCTCCTCTTAATGCCTGCCCAATGAATGCCGGGATCACTCTGCCATCGTTAAGTCGCATCCGCGGACCGTAAGTGTTAAATATTCGCGCGATACGTGTTTCAAGCCCATGAAATCTATGATATGCCATGGTGATGGATTCCTGGAATCGTTTTGCTTCATCGTAAACGCCCCTGGGACCGATAGTGTTTACATTTCCATAGTACTCTTCACTCTGAGGATGTACCAGAGGATCGCCGTAGATCTCGGATGTGGAAGCGATGAGGATCCTTGCGTTCTTTTGTTTAGCAAGCCCTAATAAATTGTGGGTTCCCAGGGAGCCAACTTTCAGGGTTTGAATGGGAATTTTCAGATAATCGATCGGGCTGGCAGGAGATGCAAAGTGCATGATATAATCTACAGGGCCAGGAACATGAACAAATTTAGTTACATCGTGATGGTAGAATTCGAACTCGGCCTTTTTGAAAAGATGTTCAATGTTCTTCAGATCGCCTGTAATAAGATTATCCATTCCTACTACCGAGTATCCTTCTTCCACAAACCGATCGCATAAATGCGACCCTAAAAACCCGGCAGCTCCTGTAATTAATACTCTTTTCTTGCGATTATCCATATAGCTAGTTTGCTTGGTTTCTACCTATAGAAACGTACTTAAATCCTTCGTTTGCCATTTCATCAACCTGATAGATGTTGCGCCCGTCGAAAATCACATGGGATTTCATCAACTCCTTTACCCTTGAGAAACTAGGGGAACGGAAAATGCTCCATTCTGTACAGATCACTAAAGCATCTGCGCCTTCCAGGGTATCGTACATGCCGTTGGCATAATTAAGTTTGTCCCCAAATTGCTTTCGGATATTAGGCATGGCCTCCGGATCGAAGACGGTAAGCTCGGCTCCTAGGTCCAACAGACTATTCATTATATCGATGGCCGGAGCCTCTCGTATATCATCTGTTTCAGGCTTAAAGGACAGTCCCCAGATAGCGATTTTCTTTCCACTTAGATCTGTACCAAAGTGGGCGGTTATTTTGGGAATAAGAATTTGTTTCTGAATTTGATTAATCTCGACTACCGAATCCAGTATCTTAAAATCGTAGTCCACTAATGTCCCGGCATGCAATAGCGCCTTTACATCTTTTGGAAAGCAACTACCCCCATAACCAATACCTGGAAATAAAAATCGTTTCCCTATTCGAGAATCGGTACCCATACCTACCCTAACCTTGTCTACATCCGCACCTACTTTTTCACAATAATTTGCGATCTCGTTCATAAAGGTGATCTTAGTGGCAAGAAAAGAATTGGCTGCATATTTAGTGAGCTCTGCCGACTTTTCATCCATAGTGATAATGGGGTTACCGGAACGAACGAAGGGGCTGTACAATTTTTGCATTAACCGGGTAGCTCTTTCGCTGCTGGAACCAATAACGATACGTTCTGGTTTCAGGAAATCATCTACAGCATATCCCTCCCTAAGGAATTCGGGGTTGGAAACCACGTCGAAATCGGTGGTGGCATTTTGAGCGATCACAGCCCTTACTTTTTCAGCAGTACCTACAGGCACGGTACTCTTGTCCACAATCACTTTATAGTTGTCTATCTTCTTTCCAATATCCTCCGAAACTTTCAGAACGTAGGATAAATCTGCCGAGCCATCCTCATCTTCAGGAGTGGGAAGGGCGAGAAAGATGATATCGCCATGCGCGAGGCCCTCATCAAGAGAGGTGGTGAATTCGAGTCTGCCCGCTTTTATATTCCTTTCAAAAAGCACATCGAGGTGTGGTTCGTAAATAGGAACAACGCCTTGTTTCATCTTTTCAACCTTTTCTGCATCAATATCTACACAGATCACATCATTCCCGGTCTCGGCCAGGCAAGTCCCGGTTACCAACCCCACATAACCTGTTCCTATAACTGCTATTTTCATATATTATAATTCGATTTCTCGATCAATTTTATTTAACACGCGGCAAAAATACAATTTGCCTGCATTTTAATCTTCTTTTAGTTCATTCATTTGTCCTTGAAAATTCCTGGATAACAATACGATGAGGATAAAGCCAACATAATATGCTCCTATTTGCCTGTGAAAGACGTTTTCAACAAGCGCGTACGAGATCAAGGTGACAAGTAAGGCGATGGTGAAATAGTGCTTTCTGTTTCGCACTAACGTAACAAGGAGAAATACTACGAAGAGCACCAGGGCAACGATCCCGTACATAAGGTATAGATCTATAAACTGGTTATGTGAATTATAGCCCATGGAAACGAACCTGTTTCTTTTCCAGTCATCCTCTATCTTATTAGCATAGCATTCTAATAAGGAATCACGTGTTCCTTCAAATCCAAGTCCTTCTACAATAAGTCCTTCCTTTTTAGATACCGATACGCCACACCTCCAAACCGTTGTACGCAATTCCCATGTAAGTGTATTCATGAGAAAAGTTTGCTCTGCATTAGATCTCCCGGCTAATGGAGACTCGGTCCGCTCTAGGTTTCGAATTGCCGTAAAAAGGATAACCACACAAAAAACGGCGATCACCGCTGCCGAGATCCTCACTATGATCTTACTGCTATACAACAGCCTAAGCAGGAACAGGATGGCCAGTACAATGATCGCGACCTTGGAAACCATCAGGAAGGTAAACAGCACATTTATGATAATATTAATTAAATGATACTGATTGTTAGGGTGATATTTTCGGCTAATGGACTGGTATGAAATTAGAATACTCAGTACGCTTAACAAGCCCAGATACAGACGGTCGATAAGCAGGGCTTCGATCACCTCTCGCGAATAACCCAGTGCAATTACTTCAGAAACATTAATTATGATAATGATCTTTATTATCGAGAACACTATAGCCGCCAGGGATGAAAATATGATGGCCATACTAATCTTTCGCCTATCCTGAACTGGCAAATACAGGATCGCAAGCCCGAACGCGAGAGCGATCTTCTTAAAGATGACAAAATCTTCTTCGAATCTGCCCTGGAAAAAGGCGTTTAGCCCTATGTATAAGATAAATACTAAAAACGCTACCACAGGCCCGCGATGCATCTTTTTCCAATCACTTCTATCTACCACGAAGGGGAAGATAAGCACTAGTGCTGCCATTAAGATATTAGGGAAAACCCGCACGTAATTATCGAAGGGAATCGTTAAAAACAAGCACAGATAGATATACGGGTAAATCGCTCTAAGTAAGACTTTCATTTCGGCTGTTTCGGGTATGCATGACTCTTAACGCTTTGTTGTATCAATGTGGGCGCTGTAGCCACGCATTAATTGCCCATAAAGGTATCTATTTTAATATAAATGACGCGCTAGTGCCAAATAGGTTGCTTTTGTATATCCAGACCATAATTGTAAAATGAAGCAGACAGTTATACGTTGAAGGGACAACGCATGATCGGTTATTATTGGGCCTGTTTTGTAATACTGACGTCTTACTTAATCTTTAAGGAAGTTAATTTAAAATTGATCTCTATTTTGTTTATTTCCTGTTTTCTTTTTGTAGAAGTGGTGCGGTTTTAATCAACAAACAAAATAACACAAGAAAATGATATAATCCTCTTTGTCTCCAGATATACGATTCTGTTAAAAATACCACCATCATGACCAGGAATAAAGACAGGAACATAATATCACGGGTTTTTAAGTAATACCAAAGAACAACCCCTAACAGGAGCAACAGAAAAACAAATCCGAAGACGCCTAATTCGGCGAATGCCTGGATATACTGGTTGTGAAAATTATATTCGTAATACCCTTGCCACAAATTGTAATGTTTCTGTTTTTCGATGATCTTATCCTTGGAGTTGTTAATTCCATAGCCCGTGAAGTAAACTTTGTCCTCCTCGAACATCTCCACAAATATTCGGGCCTGAAACAAACGGATGGTAGTGCCGGTCCAGTCGTAGACTTTATTAAATCGCTCACATTGCAACACCTCCTTTATATTCGAGGCCGTTACTTCTCTTTCGAATCTTTCTTTGACCGGATTGGAGGTTACCATTAAAAGGAGCAAGCCCAGCAAGAGTACAGGAAGCAGGATCATGATGCGTGACCTTCGGAATCTACTTATAATGCCAATGGCCGCAACCAAAGCTGTTATAACAATTATGATCTTAGACGCAAGTAACACCAGAAAGATCGCGTGTACGATAAGAAGACATATAACAACCGTAGTTTTCCGTTGCACAAATAACAGAAACAAGCCGCTAAGTGAAACCAGCACAGATATGTAGATCGCATTTAGCTCAAGTGGCGAAACCAGGGCATGGTAGAAGAACCTGTTCACATTGCCAGCCTCCAGATAATCCACCCCTGCCAACGCAAAAAAGAATAGTGCAAAAATCGATAAGCCAATGGAAAAGGCATATAAAATACTGTTTCGGGATCTCATGGAAATTTCGGGCATGAGAATAAACGCCATTGGAATGATGATCATAGCCAGTTGGCGTTCAAGACCACGCAGCGAATTATGTGTGCTACTCGTCCAGAGAAGAGATACTATCATTAAGCCATATAACAGTATAGGCGCCAGGTAACCTCTTCTAAAATGTATCTTATGAAAACGAGCCGAAACGAGGGAAGCTGCAAGCAGTGTGATAAGTATCCCTGTACCGAAACCATACGAAAGGGGCAATGATATAAGCAGTGCCGCAAGAAGCACCACATAAGTCCTTTCGGAAACGACTATTTTATTTAAAAGCTGCATACGTCTCTTCGAAGTAGTCCAGATAGGTTTGATTGATCAATTCCCAGGTGTATTTTTCTTTTATCTTTTGTGTGTTATTTTCCAGGTAATGTGTGTAGTCTTGTTTGTTATCGACATTTTCCAGGGTCCTTGCTACCTCATCTGCATCTCTGAAATAAAACGCATCCTCTTCCAGGATAGCGGCGTTGAACTTATTATTATGCGCCACGATCAGGGAATTACTTCCCATGGCCTCTAGCAGGGATGGGTTGGTTCCTCCAACCGTATGACCGTGAAAATATAAGTTCGAATGATAACGCAGATTGTTCAGGTGGTTCTGGTTGTATATGCCGCCCACAAAACGGATCGATGGATAGTCTTTGAACTTTTCCTTTAAATAATGCCCAAATTTGTTCGTGTCGTGTTTGCCTACCACAAGAAATGGTAATTTATTTCCACTCTGTACAACCCCATCCAAAATAATTTCAATGCTGTTTTCGGGTTCCATCCTTGCAATGAGCATATTGTATTGCTGTGGCTCCAGGTTGTACTCGTTTAGCACAGATAGGGCGGGATCTTTGAAGACGGTCGATCCGTAAGGAATGTATTTGGATTCCACTCCATAGGTCTTTTTAAGATATTCCTGTATCCCGATGGAGTCTGCAATTAGGTGGTCGCTGCCTTTTATGGCCAGGGATTCGGCATATTTTAGGAAGCTTCGTACTTTTTTTGAGAATTTGGTCCGTTTCCATTCCAGCCCATCCATGTTGGTAACTATCATAGATTTCTTAGGAAGGTATCTTCTCCAAATGGAACTGCTGGTATATCCAAGCTGAAGAATGATATCGAAATTTCGCTTCCTGGCATCATGGATGCAATTGAAATCGTACACAAACTGTCCTATAGTGCCGATCTTGTGTTCGGGGTCCTTGCAATGAATAAGTTGAACCCCCTTATAAGTGGGTTCCTGATATTCGTGCGCACCGGACGAATAGACCCATACATCATGCCCCTTTTCCTTCAGAAAAACTGAAAAAAACTCGGCAAACTGCTCAAATCCACCATAATTATTGGGTATCCCTCTGGTTCCCAGTATCGCTATCTTCACTTGGTTTAAATTGTTTTAATGCAAATGCACCTCCAATAAGCAGTGTAGCCATATCATACGGTTTAAATATCCCGGTTACTACAAAACTTGTGATTAATATATAAAATGTGGTGGCTACCAGGAGCTTGTTCCCCACATCGGCTATTGTCCCTTTCCTGGGGGAATATGAAAATGAATATAAATAAAGCACCACCAAAACGTAAATGATCAATCCTAATATCCCGGTTTTAAGGTAGAGGTAGGCAAAGCCGTTATGTGTTAACGATAAATGCTGGGTTAATTCTCCATCCAGCCTGGCTTCGAAACCAATATCTACCGTAGAACCAAATCCCTGCCCTGTTAACCACTGTTTCTCCTTGTCGATCTCACCGTAAACCTTGAAGGCCTCGTAAGCGCGCCAATGCTTCCATAGTTTTCTTCGGTCAAGATCATTAACATCAACATTCTCAAGACTAAAGCTCTCATTAACCGAGTTTTTTATCTTCAGCAAAAAAGTATCTACCACCCCGGGGTTTTCCAAAGAAGGTTGATAGGCCTGTAAAAACAAGATGAAAGCCCCTACCAGGAGCCCTATGATCCCCAGGGCAATGGTTCCCTTTCTGTTAAGTTTTAAATATCCAAAATACGCCAGGCTTCCAAGTAAGATCACCATTATCATAGTTCTGGAAAAATAAAGCAGTACAGACAATACAAGGCAGGCTACAAAGGCCTGATAAAAAAACTTATATCGCGAACGCTTCACCGGCAACCCTTTAACGCACAAAATGAGTAATAAAGCAACGGTTTCAACATGGTTATAACGCCCGAAGATGTTTCGGATCCCACTCGTATGGCTGGGAATAATATTAAAGTACCATACAAAACTCAATAAGTGCATTAAGGCAAAATAAAAGCCCATAAGTACAATGATATTGAGAAAGCTCATCTTATTGTGAAACCTCATGGCTATAAAATAGCCCGCAAGGATCACCAGGATAGGACGTATAAAATAGATGAGGTCTTTAAAGAAGAAATAATAGTCGTTCTCCGGGTTAAAAACCGTGATACACCCAATGATCACCAGGAAAAAAAGGAAAATAATAAGTAGCAAGACCTGGCTCGATAATTTCGCCCGGAAGGACACCAGGGTAACGAAAGCCGCAACGGCAAAGGACAATTCGATATTCGCCTTCTGCAATGACCAGATAAGCAAAATCAAACATATTTTATAAAACCATTGTCCCATTTATGATAGTGTCTCGTACAATTGTTTAAACTTAGTATACATGGCCTTAGAGGAATAGGTTTCCTGGGAATAGACTAGGGCATTTTCTTCCAGACGGGTCTTCAACTCCTTGTTGTCCAGTAATTTCCTGATCGCGGCAACATATTCCTGTTCATTATTCGGCTCGAACAATAAACCGTTCTCCCCATCTTTGATAATGGTGGAAATTCCGCCAATATCAGACCCGATCACCGCCTTTCCCGCCATCATGGCCTCAACCACTACGAGTCCGAACGATTCCGGCTCGGTGGAAGGCACTACCGCCAGGTCCAGAGATTCCATAATAGAGAATACTTCTTCCTGAAAACCAATAATGCGCACCTGTTCCTCCAGATCATCTTGTTGGATCTTTGCCTCCAAGTTACTTAAAAAGTGTTCTTGTCCCGGCGGAGGAGAACCAATAAAACAAAGTTTAAGGTTCGGGTATGCGGATGTTAGCTGCCTAAATGCCTTCAAACTTAGCTCGTGCCCTTTCAGTCTGTTGATCCTGCCCACAAGGCCTATCACAATTTCATTTTCACCGGCACCAAATAAGCGGGCTCGTATCTGTTTCTTTTTTTCTTCTGAAATACGGACTTCGGTTTGGTCTACACCGTTCACGATGGTTCGCGATTTCCGTTTCAACGCAGGTGAGGCCTGGTTGTAAAAAGCTGCCGTTGCTTCCGAATTATAAACCACTTCATCACAAAAATATTTTAAGATCAATTTAAAAAACGAGGTAGCAATCTTCGGCCGGTCCATGATCTCGTGCACATGCATTATATGTTTCGGCTTCCTAAACCTACAATACCAGGCTCCAAAAAGAGTTGCCAGGGTATTGGATTGAATTATGTCCACACTTCGTCCTTTGGTATGTGCTTTAAAATTGCGCTTCGCCTTTAAGTATTCCTTTATTAGTTTGATGAAGTTTAGCGACTTCAGCATGGAACGGGTGAGCTTCACCACCGGCATTTCAATAATTTCGATGCCGGCTTCCACAAGCTTTTCTCTCAAGGGGCCCTGCTCGGGCGGAAGGCATACAATTGGGTTGTATTCCGTGCTATTTTCTTTTATTTGAAGCACCAGCGATAACATGACCTTAGAAGATCCGTACATATCGCAGGATATGCTGATAAAGAATATGTTTTTCTTATCGTTCATAACCAAAATGCTCAAAATCTTTGGCAAAAAGCTGGTAAACCTTTTGCTTTTCTGCTTCGTTAAGTGATTTTTTCTTTTCTGAAGAAAACAGCAGACCCGGTTTGAAGCATGGCCAGAGACGGGGATTCTTTATTAAAGCTGCCAATCCTCTTTTACGCCCTTTTTCCGATTTATTTACGTGAGGGATCTCATGTCCCTCCAGGCCGGTTTTTTGCAATACCAGCTTCATATCTTCGGCCAGACTTTCAAGTTTACCCACATAATCTACCATCAACTCACCCTTTTCATCGTACAGATAATCGTATTGCGCGCTATAGAAAAAGTTGTCTTGTGCTAATTGCTGTTTCACCACTTTTTCCATAAATGCGTTGAAAGAGATGATCTTTCCATAACCCAGGTAATTATACACGGACAACATCCTTGAATACGGATTTCTCACAAAGCCAAACTTGAAATAACTATCGAAAGTTGGCTTGTCTATATAATTAAATTCAAGATATTCTTTCGCTTTCAGGTGAGCCAGGCGTTCGGGGCCCGGTTCCTCCTTTTTTTTCTTCCGAAGCAACAATTCGCCCCTGATGTGCCAGTCTAAACCCAGATCTCTCAGAAAAATGGTCTCGATGCTCTGCCCGGCTACTTTGGGAATATGGACAAATAAGGTTTTGTGTTTCCTGCTTATCATTGGCTTACCTCATTTGATTTTTCGAACTCCCAGATGCGATGAAGGTCTATTCCGGTTAGTTCGCTGGTTTTATACACATCTTCCCTGAAATAATCTTCTAATGATCTATACGTTTCCGGATCTATACATTGTTTCTCGCCTTCTTTGTAGAACAGTCTGTCCTTAAGCTTATCCTTGGCACTTTCGGGCAATAGCCATTTTATTGGGCGCTTCACCTTATCTAAACGTAAAAAAGCTAGTAATCCTTTATTTTTAAGTTCTCTGGCCGCATTAAACGGTACATCAGTCTCATAATCAAAAAACGGTTCGAGCCCAAGAAAATCATAGATCTCGTTAAGGGCTTCGCCGTTTCGGGCGGTCCATTCTTCCGAAACCAATACCATGATATTTTTGCGATCGAAAAGCTCGAAATACGGGGTCAACTGTTCGTAATACAAACTCATTTCCAGGTACATATTCCCCCCGCCCCAGATGGCGTTCTTAGGTGCTTTGATGGCAGCCTCGAAGCTGTCTTCCTTTTCGTGGCCTGTTTGATAGTGCATCTGGTAATGACTAAAGGCTCGCTCAATGGGATTTCTAAGGCTTATTAAAAGCTTAGTGTTAGGATTGTGATCGTGTATCCTTTTAGCGGTATTTCGGTCCCAGAGATACGACGGACTCACTTCTCCCTTGATCTGATCTGGTGTTGCGTCTTCGAATAAATTCTTGTAGATAGCCGCATCCTTAATGATCTTCATGTGATATTCCTTCCCGGGGTCCGGATCCAGATACACTTCTTTGTCCAGCGAATCTACTTCAGAAAAGAAATTACACTCCTTAACTTTAGGAAGAAAGATCTCCGGATGTTGCTGCATATAGTTGTACAGGGAGGTTGTTCCCCCGCGGGCAACGCCTAAAACAAAGAAATCTACCTTTAGCTGTTTCATTTTAGGGTTAAAAAGGTTATTATTTTATCTTTTCTATAGATATAGGTTGTTGTAACAATGTTCCAGAACACCGTAGATATTGTTGTTGCAATGGCAGCTCCCAAGAGGTCGTATTTTGGGATTAGCACAAGATTGAGTACCACGTTGATCGTAAATGCAGTAACCAGAATCCGTTGAAATACTACCTGTTTTCCGGTCATATTCATGTAAACACCTACCGATCCACATAATGCGTTCACCGCTTGTCCTATAAGCAGGATAATGAGGGCCCAGCGCGCTTCGATGTAACCAGGGCCGAAAAAACCGAGTATCATCTTAGAAAATAAAAACACCAGCACTATGGCCGGAAAGGTGAAAATAAAAATGAGTCGGGTGGCTCGTTTTATGCCCTGTTTCAGGCTTTGAAGGTCATTCTTGCTGTACCATTCGGCGAAGGACGGTGCATAAACGGTATTTACCGATGCCAGGACTATGGAAAGAACGGTAGTGAGTTTTATCGCCACCGAATAAAAAGCCACTCGTTCAAAACTACTGTACTTACTTAACAGGATAACATCCACACTTTGCATTAACAGATATGTTATAGCGCTAATCGCCATGGGGCCCGAGCGTTTTAAAATTTGTTTGAACCCAATTTCTTCGGAAGTGGGATCTACTTTTATCTTCGAAAAGTAGTAGAACAGATATGCAGTGGAAAGCAATGCGAGAAAAGTGAAATTCAGAAGAAAAACCTCAACAAGGAAATGCGGATTTCCACTGTAATACAAATAAATGATGGCTACAAAAAACAGGGCATAGCGCAATACGTTCCTGTAAAATTCGGAAATATAGATCTTACTGATCGCCCGAAATACATCAATATTCAGCAAGGTTACCCCGTAGAAGAACAGTGCAAACACCGAATAACTCACCAATTTTGACACTTCTTTGTCGAAGAGGCTGTCAATAAACGAAGGGGAGACGAGTAAAACCGCTAAAAAAAAAAGAAAGGCGATCGAAAATACGATCACCAGCATTTTGCCATATAATTTCTTCAGGTAGCTGAGAGAATTCTTGGATTTAAGATAACCCGCATAATAGATTACAGATTGGTGCATCCCGAACACACAGGCGCCTCCCAAAAAGATAAGTAGAGCTCTGCTAAAATCGTACTGCCCCACCAATCCGGCTTCAAAATTATTAGTGAGGAAAAGGGTGAGGCCAAAAAACAGCAGCATTCCTGCAATTCGCAATGCGAGAACGTTGAGGCTTTTAAAAACCATCGCGTTATTAAACAGATCCCTTATGGTAGCACGTAATTTCATTGATGACAGGCCTTCAGATCTTCATTGGGAATTTCCCTCATTTCCGAAATCCCGGGTGAACATTTATAGATTAATGTTTTATACTTCTTTGCCGGATTATCAATACGATCAGGCTTGTGATATCTCTTCCGAATATTTCTTTCCTTTGAGATAGATATTACGTATCACGAAGAAACCTATATAAAGTAATACCAGGGCTATAGGTAACAAGGTCCTCTTTTTACTAAAGAAATCGGAGGAATTGTAAAAATTAGGATTGTTGAGTAAAGAAACCACATTATCGTATTTAATGAGTTCTTTCTTGAGATATTCGTTCTCCTCTATAAGTTCCTTTTTCTTGTCCAGTAGCTGATGCAAGTTGTTATTTTCCTGAATCAGGAAGTTCATCTCACTAGCTTTAGAGCCATCTGCATTCTTTCCGGAGTACTCGTCGAAAATAGCGTCGATATTGGCGATACTCACATCGTTTCGCTGAATTCTCAATTGTGTTTCTGAAACAACAACATCTTTCGTCTTGTTATAGATCTCGTTATTGTTGAGATAATTGAGCACCTTTTCTATGATGGCCGGATCCGATTTCTCCGTACTGATAGTGATCTTGTGGAAGGTATATTCGGGGAAGTAGATCTCAGACAACAAGGGGTCTTCTTCGAAGGTAACCCTGCTTAGGTAGGATTCGAGGTTTCTATCGTTGGTCTCCTGTTTTTCGAGAAGTTCCACGATGTTCACGATAGGTTCCACTACGATATCTGAGATATCCGGATTTTCGGTATCGAAACCGTATTGCTTTACAAAGCTCTTATGGCCTTGTTTGTATTTTATGTTGAGCAGGTCGATGGCATTGTAAACATAATTCGAGCTGTCGAAGTTGTTCTGAACGATCATCACCGCCTCTTTTGTAGGGGTTAAGGATCTTTGCCACCAGCCGCCAATAAAATAGCCGCCAACGATCAGGATCGTTAAGACGATCCAGTTCTTAATTACAAAACGGATGCCCTTGTACACACTGGCAAGGAATCCCTGATAGACCTTATTAAGTCTCTTTAATACTACAAACAGATCTACTTCTTCCTGATTGTTCTGTGCCATTCGTTTTTATTTATGGTTATTATTTTCTACAAATAAGGTTTTTAAGCTCTCCTTCCAATTGATGGTATCCGCTTTAAAAGCCTTGCAGAATTTTGTGCTGTTTAAAATACTGTAAACCGGTCTTTTTGCAAAAGTACGGTAATGGTCGGTTTTGGCAAGGTTTGCGGTTTCAATTTGTCCCGACTCCTGTAAAATCGCTTCGGCGAAATCATACCAGGTTGCCTCTCCCGAATTGCTATAGTGATACAGGCCATATTCCTTGCTTTCACTATCTGCCACCAAAAGGATTGCCCTAGCCAGATCATTTGCGTTGGTAGGTGTGCCCAGCTGTTCGGTGGTAATTGTTAGTGGGTTTCCTTCGGTTGCGTGTCTAAGTATGGTTTTAAAAAAATTATGTCCATATTCCGAATACAACCAGGAAGTTCTTATAATAAAATGTTGGCTGCAATGGACGGCCAGTTCCTCTTCGCCAGCAAGTTTGGACGCCCCGTACACATTGATCGGGTTGGTAGCGTCCTGCTCTGTATAAGGAGATCTTTTTGTTCCATCGAACACATAATCTGTGGACACATGAATTAAAACCGTCTTATGGTTTTCACAGACTTGGGCCAGGGTTTTTACTGCCATTGCATTAACCGCAAGCGCCTGTTCCTTTTCGCTTTCGGCCTTTTCAACATTTGTGTAGGCGGCGGTATTGATACAAACATCAACCGGATTCTCATTGAAATACGAGCGGACAGCCGAGGGATCGGTAACATCGAGTTCCGTTTTATTTACAAAAGTAAAATCCAGATCGGGGTAGTTAGGAGCTGCCTGTTTAATACACATAGCAAGTTGTCCGAACGCCCCTGTTACCAATACTTTTTTCATGAAATTACCTCCTCAAATCCGGGAAGTTCCAGGTCTTTATCCGAAATTATAAAATCTTCCTTTGGAAGATGCCAGTCTAAAGATAAGGTTGCGTCGTTGTAAATTATGCCGCTTTCCGATTCTTTATCGTAATAATTATCGCATTTGTAGGCAAATATGGCCTTGTTTGTAAGGGTAATGAATCCATGTGCAAATCCACGAGGCACAAACAACTGCAGATTATTCTCATTATTTAGCTCCACACTGTAGGATTGCCCGAAGGTTTCAGACCCTTTACGTATATCTACTACTATGTCCAGTACTCTGCCTTGGATAGCCCGCACCAGCTTGGCCTGCGCCATATTACCCTTTTGAAAGTGAAGGCCCCGCAATACCCCGTAAGACGAAATAGACTGGTTATCCTGTACAAAATCTATGTCCAGCCCCGTTGCGCTTTTAAAAGTTTTCTTGTTATAGCTTTCGCAGAATGATCCCCTGGCGTCTGAAAACACCCTGGGTTTCAAAATAAAACAATCTTTTAAGGGAGTTTCTATCTTTTCCAAAACTACTTTCCGTGATAAAGGTTCTTGCCGTAACCACTTTTCAACAATGGTTTAGCTAATTTTTTTAACTGATCTGCTGTAATGTAACCCATATCGTATGCAGCTTCTTCAATTGCACCAATTTTAAGACCCTGGCGTTCTTCTATAACCTCTACAAATTGAGCGGCTTGCATTAACGAAGCGAAAGTTCCTGTGTCCAGCCAGGCAGTACCCTTGTCGAGGATACTCACGCTTAATTTGCCTGCTTTTAGATATTCGTTATTAACATCGGTGATCTCAAGTTCCCCTCGGGCGCTGGGTTTTATGCCAGCAGCTATATCTACTACCGAATTATCGTAAAAATAGATCCCCGGTACGGCAAAATTGGATTTTGGGTGCTTTGGCTTTTCTTCAATAGACAGGGCTTTCCCGTTTTCATCAAATTCTACAACCCCATATCGTTCAGGATCATGAACATGGTATGCGTAGATCACCCCACCGTCCGGATCGTTGTTGGATATGAGGAGTTCCTTCAAACCAGACCCATAAAAAATATTGTCACCAAGGATAAGTGCAACTTTGTCCTTGCCTATGAAATCCTTCCCAATAATAAAGGCTTCCGCCAGGCCCTTCGGTTCTTCTTGTACAGCATATTGGAACGAACAACCATACTTGGCTCCATCCCCGAGTAGCTTTTTAAATAAGGGCAGGTCCTGTGGCGTGGAAATGATCAATATCTCTCTGATGCCCGAATACATGAGGGTAGAGAGAGGGTAATAGATCATTGGCTTGTCGTAAACAGGCATGAGTTGCTTGCTTATGGCAAGTGTAATGGGATGCAATCGGGTTCCGGATCCACCGGCCAGTACTATTCCTTTCATCTTTTTATAGTCTTTCCTTGTGTTTTAGATACCATTCGATGGTTTTTAAGATGCCCGATTCGAAATTCTCATCGGCTTTCCACCCCAGATCATTTTCAATTTTTGAAGCATCGATAGCATATCTGAAATCATGCCCCGGCCTGTCGGTTACAAAGGAGATCTGTTCTTTATACGGCTTTTCGGCCGGTTCTAATTGGTCCAATAAGTTACAAATAGTCTCTGCAATATAGAGATTGGTTCGTTCATTACGGCCACCGATATTATAAGTTTCACCCAACTCTCCGTTTTCTACTGCCAGTTTAATCCCTCTACAGTGATCTAACACATAAAGCCAGTCTCTTACATTGGTGCCATCGCCATAAATGGGGATTGGATCTCCCGCCAGGGCCTTGCGTATTATGGTTGGAATTAACTTCTCCTTATGCTGGTTAGGGCCGTAATTGTTCGAACAATTGGTAGTAACCACAGGTAACTGATAGGTATGATAGTAGCTGCGAACTATAAAATCTGAAGAAGCTTTGGAGGCACTATACGGGCTATTGGGAGCATACGGTGTTTCTTCTGTGAATAGCCCTGTTTCTCCCAAGGTGCCGTATACCTCATCGGTAGAAACATGCAGAAAACGCGCATGGCTAAAAGCCTCTTTTGCTTTACCCGGTCCCTCCATCCATGTTTTATAGGAGGCCTGAAGCAAATTAAAGGTACCTACAATGTTCGTTTCAATAAAGGCTGCAGGACCGCTAATAGAATTATCCACGTGAGATTCGGCGGCGAAGTGTACCACCTGGTCGAATTGGTGTTTTTTGAACATTTCTTCAATGAAGTCCTTATCGCAAATATCTCCCTGAATGAAATGATAGTTGGATAAGCCGGCAACCGAGTCCAGATTTCTCATATCACCCGCATAAGTTAGCTTATCCAGCACAAAAACATTTGCCGAAGTGGATTCCAATAAATAGGTGACATAATTAGAGCCAATAAAGCCTGCTCCCCCTGTAATCAATATGTTATCGTGATTCAAAATATATTTTTAGATTAAACTAAAATCTGTTTTAACATTTTTTCCGTTATGGCGTAGGTAGGTTTTACCCCCGCGGTTCCCAAACCACCCGAAGCCAGAGTACTTCCGGATTCCAATGGATTATCCGAGGCGTAGTACGCATAGCGTACTGCTACCTTCGGACTAATACTTCCCCTAATCTTTGAGGCAGACTGAATTGCTTTCTGGTAATGAGCGCCCTCCATTTCAAGGCCAATAACATTCCAGGTTGAAGTATGGAAAAACTTCAAAATATCCTTGTTTTGCAAGGAAGTCCCCATTACCGTGATCATGGTTCCTTCACAAACGGTGATATCTACATCGTCAAAATGAGATTTTTTCAATTTGTTTTTAAATGGGTAATTATCTGCCGTTCCCTCAAAAACATGTGCTGTGGGGATCATTATATCTCCTTTTTTACCGCTTAAGATTCCCGCTTTACCCATAATGGAAATGGATACCACCTTCAGTAACTGCTTTATACCGTTATTATTATAGGGTTTTAACAATTCGTCCATGGTTTCATACGCCTGCTCTCCAAAGGCATAGTCCATAACTATGATCACGGGCATTTCTTCAGGGTCAAGTCCCTGAGAATTCTCATAAAAATAATTCGAATCGAAGATCTGGACATTGATATTGGCGCCGGAGTCATCTTCAATATACGACATGCCGTTTGCCAGGGCATATTTAGCAACTTTTTGCTGTAATTTTATGCTTTTAGGGTTGCTAAGCTTTTCAAATATCGCTATCTCTTTTTCGTTCTTAAATTCCGAAGCAAGAGCCTTCTTAGCAAACAGGCTGTTCTGTACGGAGTGCATATTCGCACTAATAATGTGTAGCGGGCGGGCCAACAATCCTTTATCATTCAAGGTCTTCTTTACTTTCAGCGCCCATTGTTCCCCGTGAATATGATGCCCAAGGCGTTCCCTTAAAACCGGACTGAAGGTAATTAATCGCTGATTATCCTCAAGAACCTCTTCCATGGCCCGTTTTCCCAGATAATAGATGATGTTAAGAAAGCGATTCTTAATGCCTTCACACTCAAATAACGGGTAGATGGCATTCACCTCCTCGAAGGTCCTTCCTAGGAAATTCGCTGTATGGGTAAGGGCTATTTCCTTGTCGTTCTTTGTTAGTTCCTTCTTAACAAGCACCGCTTCCTCCAGTTTCTTCCAGTCCCTTATCACCTCTCCGTTATCATTGATCAAAACCTGTTTCATGATCTTATGAGATTCGATATAGAGGAAGGTTAAGTGCGTAAGAATATCGTAGATCTCAGAGCGACCACGGGTAATTTCTATATTCATTTGCTCCTCGTCGATCCGGTAGCAGTTACGGCGGCGCTTGGCCGGGATAATTGGCTTAAAATGCGAGTTTTTGTAGCCCTCATCCGATGTTAGATTGATAAATCTGCATTCCTCGATTCCATAAGGGAGACGATCGATCACATAAAGAAGCCCTTCCAGTTCAATTTTTTCTTCTGAAATGGATCCGTAGATCTCGGGGCTTAAAATAAGCAGCGATTCGCGCAGCGTCTCCCCCGAGATACCCATAGGCTTGTAAAAGCCACGGTTGAAAAGGTGTCGCATAGTAATATACATGCGTTCTATGGCTCCCGAACTTTCCTGGGCTCTTGTTCGTTTATGTGTTCTTGATGGGTTCATTCGGCTGCAAAGATAGTACTTATTTATGGTTGCAATTGGTACAACTTCTCCGCTATTTTACGGTCGTTAGACAGTCTCGGTACTTTGTTCTGACCTCCTAGTTTTCCTTCGCTCTTCATCAATAAATTAAAGCTATCTTTCTTTAATGTTTTTATTGTAAGCGGCCTAAGGATCTTACCCTTAATAAGGTCGAAATAATAGCTGTTCTGCTCCTGCATTTGCTGGTCTAAAGTAGCTTCAATTGCCTCTAAGTTGGCAGGTTCTGTTTCAAATTCAACCAGCCACTCATGATACGGAAGCCCTAGGTCTGCCGGGTCTGTTTGAGGAGCTACGGTAAATTCAGTAATGCTGAACCCATGCGCCGAGATTGCCTGTTGCATGGCTTCTTCCACTTCCTTCCCGATCACATGTTCACCAAAGGCAGAAATAAAGTGCTTTATTCTTCCCGAAACGATGACCCTGAAGGGTTCTAATGAAGTAAATTGTATGGTATCTCCAAGGTTGTATCCCCAAAGACCGGCGTTGGTAGAGATGATCATTACATAATTTACACCTAATTGAACGTCTTCCAGGGTGAGCCTGGGAGGGTTGTTATCGAAGAACTTTTCAGCCTCAACAAATTCATAAAATATCCCCGAATCCAGCAAAAGCAGCATGCCTTTTTCTTCCTGTTTATCCTGGTAAGCAAAAAAACCTTCACTGGCGGGAAACAGTTCGATACTATCCACTTTCCGTCCTATTAATGCTTCAAACTTAGCCCTGTAGGGTTCGTAATTCACGCCTCCATAGATGAAGAGACTGAAGTTTTTAAACAGGTCTCCCACTTTTTGCCCGGACACCTGGATTAGCTTTTCAAAATACATCTGAACCCAGGAAGGGATGCCGCTTATTACTGTCATATTCTCATTGCGGGTTTCTTCCACAATGGCATCCACCTTCTTTTCCCAGTCTTCTATACAATTGGTCTCCCAGGAAGGCAATCTATTCTTCTGTAGATAAGAGGGTACGTAATGTGCCACAATACCCGACAACCGCCCCAGTTTTATCCCATTTTGCTCCTTTAAGCCCGGGTTCCCCTGCAGGAAGATCATTTTACCATCCACAAAGGCGGTATTTCCGGTCTCGTGTATATAGGCGAGGATGGCGTCCCTGGCGGCTTTCATATGTCCTGGCATCGAGGCTTTGGTAAGGGGTATGTATTTGGCGCCGGATGTAGTTCCGGAGGTCTTAGCGAGGTAAATTGGTTTTCCCGGCCATAGAACATCTTCCTCCCCGGCTACAACCCTGTCTATATAGGGCCTAAGCTCTTCATAATCCCTAATAGGCACCTGTTTTACAAAGTCTTTGTGGGTTTTAATTTGCCCGAACTGATGATCCTTCCCAAAGACAGTAAGTGATGCCTGCGAAATAAGGTCTTTGAAGACCTTTTCCTGGGTTTCAATGGGTCGCGACGACCATTTCTTATTGCGTTTAGCAATATGGTTGGCGAAGATCCTGGCAGCAAAGGCTTTTATTGACATAAAGTTCTAGTCGAAATCTATAAAATTAGCCGGATTCAGCGGGTATCCTTCACTCCACAATTCGAAGTGAAGATGAGGTCCGGTGGTTAGATCGCCTGTGTTTCCGGCAGTAGCAATTACTTCTCCAGCCTTTACAAGTTCCCCTTGTTCTTTGGCCAGGGATGCGTTGTGCTTGTAGACCGAAATAAGATTATTGCTATGTTCCAGTATGATCACATAACCGGTTTCGGCGGTCCATTCGGCAAAAATCACCGTTCCATCGGCCGTTGCTTTCACGGGGGCGTCCTTGGCGGTGACTATGTCGACGGCATAGTGTTTTACTTTTGGGTTGTACCCTTCAGAAACAGTTCCTTTTACCGGTGGAAACAATACGATCTTAACAGATCCGGGATCGGCCAGAGGGTTATATTTATCCTCCTGCATTACCTTTTCGCGTAGTAAGGAATCCTCCCTAGAAGGCGCCAGGTCTACTCCGCCGGGAGTTCTACTGGCAAGTTCCAGAATAGAATCTTTATTGAAATCGACAGTTTTTACATCCCCGGTGAGTACCTTTCGTATGGATGCCAGGTAACTTTCATTGATATTGATCACTTGTTGCAGGGAATCTGTTTTGTACGTTAGATCTGTAGCACGCTGCTTTAGAGAAGTAGATGAATAGCCCGGAATGTATTCTCTTAAGGGCGTGAAGGCGATAAGCAAGGTGGTGCCGGCAATAAGGAAAACTGCAAATATAGTGCTGAAAACGAACACATTCAGCCGGTTCAATTTGAAAGAGAACCGCTCTTCGAAGGTGTCTTCGTTTAAAACTACCAGACGATACTTATGCAGTAGTTTCCGTTTAATTTTTTTTGTCCGTTTATCTTTGTCGGCCATATTGAGGTTTATCTTCGATTGCAAATATAATTAAACGTCCAGGGAGTATGCTAAACTTACCCTGAAAACGTTGTATCTAAGGAATTCTTGTTACCTTTGTCTTATAAATTTCTTAAAGATGACTGCACTATTTTTACCCCTTGCGATTGGCCCATGGCAGATTGTACTTATTGTTGTGATTGTTTTACTACTCTTCGGAGGACGAAAGATCCCGGAATTAATGCGAGGCCTTGGTAGCGGAATTAAGGAGTTTAAAGAGGCTTCGAAAGAAGATCCTAACGATAAGAAATTAGAGGAATAATTTTCCTTCTACGAGATATTAAAAAGCCGGTCTGTAATGAATCAGACCGGCTTTTTTTATTCGAACTTCAGGGATCTTAAAATGGCTTCCAACTCAAACTGAAGATCCCGCTTCCCGGTAGCCGGGGCATATACAAATCCTTCTATGATAAGATATCTGTTGTTTACCGAATCCCGCACGGCATAATTTATAAACGGGCCTCCCATAAATTGGGTTTTTACTTCCCATATTCCCTTGGTTTCGTAGGCAAAGTGACCGTCTATATTTGTTTTAAATATATATGGGGCATAAGCCGCTTCGGTGATAAATCTGCCGCCTTCTTCAACGGGCATATAATCCCCTCCAATAGAGTCTCTGATCTTTATAATGTCTGCTACGCTAGTGCTGTCACTTCGTATTAGGCCAAGTGGCACTTCGTATACTATAATGTTCGTCTCTCCCGATTTTAATGCCTTTCGGTACCAGATAAAATCCTCATTGGCCAGGGCTGTACGGTAGGCCGAAGGCACCCGTAAACTCACCCCGAAATGTTTCTTGAGGGAGTCTGTTTTCTTTAGGGAGATCTTAATCCTTCTTTGTTTTTCTTTTATTTCCGAAGCCTTAAAGGCAGTGATGATCTGTTGATAGTTCTTCTCCAGTAATCTCTTAATATCTTCAGCATCTTTCCCAACGATAAAAGCTCCTGTTTGCGGCTTGGCGTATGGATTTGTCTTGATAGCAACCCCGGTGGAATCGCCTATGGAAACATGCAGGAAGGTGCGATATTTTCTGGCGAAATCCGTATAGGTGGAAGGAGGCATCTGATTCATGGAAAACAGCGGTTCATCTTGTGGAAGTCCATCCACAGGGGCAGCAAAGTAGCTTCGTATTTCTTCTCCCACTTCACCATTCCAAAGGTCGTTTTCAATAATCACCTGAAGAGTGTTGATGTTCCCCAGTGATTTTAACAAATAGCCATTCTGATTTGCGGAATTCTCGCAAGAAGACAATGCAAAAATAAGCCCTATAAGGGCAAATCGTAAAATTTTCATCTAAGCATGTTTATGGGGAAATTAGCCTTTCTGAATCTTAAGTTTCATCCCCGGTTTTAATTTGTTACCGCTAATATCGTTCCATTTTCTGATATTCTCTACGGTAACTCCCGGAAATTTTTGAGAGATACTCCACAACGAATCGCCGTTCTTTACGGTGTAAGTTTGTTCTCCCGACTTAGCCGTAGCACTCGCCGTGCTAGTAGTAGTGGATGTTTTAGGCCCTCCGCCTCTGGGGTAGATGGTAAGACGCTGCCCTATACGCAGACGTGTACTGCGTAGACCGTTCCATCGCTTGATCTGGTTAACGGTAACCCCGTATTTGCTTGCTATTTTACCTAGGTAATCGCCGCTTCGTACACGATATCGAATACGATCGGATTGCTCGAAGAATTGTGGTAACGGCTTTTCGCGCTGATTAAATTCGGCAGCTGCATAGGCATATACAGCTTCCTCATTAGCAACAAATTTACCTATCGCATCCACCGGTAAACGCAGCACATAATCTTCGTCTTTCACAACCGGGATGATCTGGTTTTTGTAAGAAGGATTAAGGAAAGTAAGTTCGTCTAGATCAAGATTTGTCACCTTTGCCACATGGTCCAGCCCTATCATGCTCTTAACCCGTACGGTGTCTGTAGCTATATAGGGATACTGAGGGCCGCTGCTTTTAAAACCATGTTCTTCGGCATATTCGAAGATATACATGGTCGCCAGAAACGCGGGTACATAACCAGCTGTTTCCCTTGGTAAATGTTGCCTTATATTCCAGTAATTGGTATGTCCCCCAGCCCTTCTTAGTGCTTTGGAAACATTCCCGGGTCCCGAATTATACGCTGCCAGGGCAAGATCCCAGTCGCCAAGACTCTTTTCCAGACTTTTCAGATACTTACAGGCAGCTTCAGTAGCCATAATGGGGTCTGATCGTTCATCAACATACGAATTCACCTCCAGGCCAAACATCTTGCCGGTACTGTACATAAACTGCCACAATCCTGTAGCGCCAACCCTCGATTTTGCGCGTGGATCCAGGGCAGATTCTACGATGGCTAGATATTTCATTTCCAGTGGCAGGCCGTGTTTGTCAAGCTGTTCCTCGAACATTGGGAAATAGTAGTCGCTCAAGGCCATTAGTTTTGCCATGGTCCTGCGGCGATTCTTTAAATACCCTCTAATAACACTTTCCAGGGATGGATTATATTCTACATTGAAAGGGGTTCGGGCGTTGAGTTCCTCAAGGCGTTGTTTTAATACCTCTGTAGGTAATTCTTCGTATTCAACCGGGCTGTAATCTTCGTTTAAAATGGCGCCATACATCTCTTCAAAACGCCCGGTGCTGTACAGTTCCTTCAGCCATAAACTATCTATTAGTCTTGCAGATTCCATGTCGCTAAGAGCAAAAACCACTGTGTCCTTCATGTTGGTAACAACAGTATTTTCTACGAGATCGCCCACTTTAACCGGGATGGTGATGGAATCTGTTATCTGTATGGTTTTCTTCTGAAGTGAATCCAGAGATCGCCCTTCCTGGCTATAGGACAGGTAACTTCCGAAGCAAAAAAACATCAGGAGAAATAAAGTAGGTTTCATAAAAATTGTGCGATTGGGCTGCATAAAAATTTTTCTAAAAATACATAAATGAGGCGATTGGGCAAATTTTTAACACAGTCGCCATACTCTAACGAAGAGGATGCGGTCTTTATTTTAATAAAGCTTCTATCCCCGGTAAGGTTCGGCCTTCCAGCATTTCAAGCATGGCTCCGCCTCCCGTAGATACGTAGCTCACCTTCTCGTCCATTTGAAATTTCTTCACGGCGGCTACCGAATCGCCTCCGCCAACGAGCGAGAAAGCCCCATTCCCGGTAGCCTCGACAATAGCCATCCCCAACGCAATGGTCCCTTTAGAAAATTTTTCCATTTCGAAAACTCCTACGGGGCCATTCCATAAAATGGTCTTAGAGTTTGCGATCACGTCTGCAAAAGTAGCGTTGGTGTCTGGTCCGGCATCCAGGCCCATCCAACCATCGGGGATCGCATTTACCGGAGCTATTTTGGTGTTGGCGTCATTGCTAAAGCCATCGGCTATTACCGCATCGGAAGGCAGATGCACCTTCACATTCTTTTGTTCTGCCAATCGAAGGATGTCCAGGGCAGTATCCTGCTTATCATCCTCAACCAGAGAGCTTCCAATCTCACCTCCCTGAGCCTTGATGAACGTAAACGCCATTCCGCCACCAATGATTAAGTGGTCTATTTTATCAAGTATATTCTCTATCACGGTGATCTTCGAGGAAACCTTAGCACCGCCAATAATTGCGGTTACCGGGGTATCGCCAGACCTAAGAACCCTGTTAAGGTTTTCTACTTCGGAAGCGAGTAGGAGCCCAAAGCATTTCGAATTGGGAAAGAAATCTGCAATAATAGCCGTTGAGGCGTGGGCTCTATGGGCAGTACCAAACGCATCGTTTACGTAATAATCTCCCAGTTTGGAAAGTTTTTCTGCAAACTCCCGGTCTCCCTTGGTCTCTTCTTCATAATATCTAAGGTTTTCCAAAAGCAGGATCTCACCAGATTCAAGCTCGGCAACTGCCGCTTCGGCTTTCTCACCAATACAATCCTCAACGAATTTAACCTGCACTCCTAAAACATCGCTTACGGCGTCTACAATATGTTTCAGAGAAAATTTATCCTCCCTGTTCTTAGGACGGCCCAGGTGTGACATCAGGATACAGCTGCCTTCACTCTCCAGCACATTGATAATGGTAGGTTTAGCAGCTTTTATACGAGTGTCGTCTGTTACTTCCATAGCCTCGTTGAGCGGGACATTGAAATCTACACGAATTAATACTTTCTTATCTTTAAAATTAACGTCGTTTACTGTTTTCATGAGGTGAGATTGAGGTCACAAATATAGTTCATTCGGGGCTTACTTTCCGAAGTAAAAAAAGTGTAGTTTTGCGTATGGAGTTCAGGGAAGTCATTGGCCATAATCATCTAAAAAACTACTTCAGTAAAACGATCGAGAACGGACGTGTGCCGCACGCTCAACTATTTGTGGGGAATACGGGGAGTGGTCTGCTACCTATGGCTATTGCTTACGCCCGGGCACTATTATGCGCGCGATACGAAAAAGGAAGCCCTGAATACATTGCATGTGAAAATAAGGTAGCAAAACTCACACATCCTGATCTACATTTTATATTTCCGGTCAATACTACTAATACTGTAAAAAAACACGCCGTTTCCAATCAGTTCCTCGAGGAATGGCGGGAGTTTGTTAAAGCCAATCCGTACGGCTCACTATTTGAGTGGCTACAACTACTGGGAATAGAGAACAAACAAGGGACCATTAATGTAGATGAGGCCTCCGAGATGATGAAAACCCTTTCCCTTAAATCTTACGAAGGAGGATATAAGATCATGATCATCTGGATGGCTGAAAAAATGAATACAGCCTGCTCTAACAAGATCCTAAAGATCGTAGAAGAGCCACCAGAAAAAACAGTGTTGATTCTCCTTACCGAAAATGAAGAATCACTGCTTACTACTATTCATTCGCGTTGCCAAAAGCTTTATTTTCCCTTGTTGTCTGAAGAAGACATCTCTACGCAACTAATTGATATAAAAGGAGTTGAGTTAAATTTGGCCAGGAGGATTGCACATAGATCGGCCGGCGACTACAACAAGGCGCTTCATATACTTGAACACAACGCAGACGATCTTGAGTTCGAGAACTGGTTTGTTAGCTGGGTTCGGATGGCGTTCAAGGCCAAGGGTAACAAATCCTCAATTAGTGAGCTGTTAATATGGAGCGAGCATCTGGCTTCTCAGGGGCGTGAAACCCAAAAGAAGTTCCTTTCGTATTGTATAGAGGTTTTCCGCCAGGCGATGTTAAAGAATTATTCGGCAGATTCTCTGCTTTATTTCGAAGCCGAAAAAGAATCCTTCTCCCTGGATAAATTTGCCCCTTTTGTGCATCAGAATAACATATTCGAGATCATGCACGAATTGGAAGAGGCAATTTATCATATTGAAAGAAATGGAAACGCAAAGATTATTTTTAGTGATCTTTCGATCAAGCTAACCAGGCTCATTCATAAAAAGGAGCTGGTATAAGATAAACTTATCGTTAAATTGTATTGGGTAGTTTCTATCTATATTAAAGCGGGCTAAATTACAGGCTTTGAGCCTGCATTTCAAACTTCTCCTCATTCCTATCCGCTTATATAACAAAATGCGCTTAAAATGGCTTAAAATGGCCTTATTGATGTTTTCTGAAGAGATAAATGTGCGAAGAGTATTCTTTGGTCCTAAAGCCTCTAAGATTCGACCGCAGACCTGTGAAAATTGCGCCTAGGGAAAATGAACGTCCGTTTTTATATTTCTCAGACAGCAGACTTACATAAAACGAATCGAACATCATGGGTTTGCATTCTATCAATTGAAAATCTTCTTTAAATATTTTCTTCACCGCAATTTTCGAAAAATGCCACAGATGTCTGGGTGTGTCATAGGCGGCCCAGAACTCTTTATAATAATTTGCGTCGTACGATTTAAAGTTGGGTACGGCAATTACAAGATTTCCACCCGGCTTCACAAGATCTGAAATTTTACCAACAACGTTGTCTAGATCCGGGAGGTGCTCCAACACATGCCATAGGGTTACAACGTCGTACTGCTTATTTTCAATATCATCCAGGGCGGGTAACAATTCTATTCCTTTCTCAGTTGCTAAATCTCTCGCCTTTTCGTTGGGCTCTACCCCATCTATTTTCCATCCATTCTTTTTTGCAGCATATAAAAACGCACCAGTTCCCGCGCCAATATCCAGTAAAGATCCTGGCTTCTTATTAATTTTTTTTATGAGCCCTGTTTTTTTCTTAAGGGAATATTTTTTAACGGTTTGATAGAGCATTGCGAGCAAACCTCTGCCAGAATCGGTGTGGGAAATATAGGCGTCACTTTCGTAATACCGACTCAAATTTTCAGAGTTAGGTTGTGGCGATGTACAAAGCATATCCAGCTCCTTATCGTACATCAGGTGGAATGTTTCTCCGGTAACGAGAAAATCCTTTGTAGATAGATATTCGGTTAAATTATCTCGTTCCAAGTTTTAATTCTTTTAAAATGTTTCACGTGGAACAATTGTTCAACGACCCATATAAACTAATAATACTGAAATATCATTGGGGGAGACTCCGCTTATTCTGCTGGCTTGTGAAACCGTAGCCGGTTGTATGGCCTTCAGCTTTTCCATAGCCTCATACGAAAGGGATTTAAGTTTGGTATAATCGAAATTGGCCGGGATCTTAATCCCCTCAAGTCGATTTAACTTATCTGCATTGTTTTTCTCCTTTTCGATATAACCCGCGTACTTAATCTGAATCTCTGCTTGTTGAAGCACTTCTGTATCCAGGTTATTTTCTGAAATATATTCTGAAACAGCTTTAATTTTCTTCATGTCTTCCATGTCCATCTCAGGACGAGAAAACAATTTGAACATCTTATCGCTTTGCTTCACTTCTGCCGAATTATTAGCCTTCAATAACGGATTAGCCTCTTCGGGGGTTACACTGGTTTCTTTAAAAAAGCGCACAAATGCATCGGATCGTTCTTTCTTCTTTTCCATGGTCCTCATCCGTTCTTCTGAAGCGAGCCCCAACTCGAAAGAGCGAGGTGTAAGTCTGAAATCTGCATTATCCTGTCTTAACAAGGTTCGATATTCTGCACGTGACGTAAACATTCTATAAGGCTCTTCCGTGCCTTTTGTGATTAAATCGTCTATTAAAACTCCAATATAGGCCTCATTTCGCTGTAAGATAAAAGGATCCTTCTCCTTTACTTTTAAATGCGCATTCATGCCCGCCATCAATCCTTGAGAGGCTGCCTCCTCGTAACCGGTAGTTCCATTGATCTGTCCGGCGAAGAATAATCCTTCTACGAGTTTCGTCTCTAGGGTGTGTTTAAGTTGTGTGGGGGGAAAGTAATCGTATTCTATCGCATATCCCGGTCTAAAGAATTTTACGTTTTCAAAACCGTCACATTCTTTTAATGCTTTAAACTGCACATCTTCCGGGAGGGAGGTGGAAAATCCATTTACATAATATTCTACCGTATTCCACCCTTCCGGTTCTACAAATAATTGGTGTCTGTCTTTATCGGCAAATCTGTTGATCTTGTCTTCTATCGACGGACAGTACCTGGGGCCAATACTTTTAATTCTTCCATTGAACATAGGTGATCTGTCAAAACCTTCCCTTAATAGATCATGAACCTTTTCGGAAGTATAAGACATATGGCAAGCAAGCTGTTCTTTAAGAGGCTGGGTGATGTCAAGGTATGAAAATTTCTGAGGGTCATCATCACCGGGCTGAATGATCATTTTAGAGAAATCCAATGATCTGCCGTCCACTCTTGGTGGGGTTCCGGTTTTCATTCTACCGGCATCAAACCCAAGCTCAACAAGATCCTTAGTAATTCCTGTTGCCGCTTTTTCTCCTGCGCGTCCGCCACCAAATTGCTTTTCACCTATATGTATTAGTCCATTTAGAAAGGTGCCATTGGTAAGCACAACTGTTTTAGATCTTATTTCCAATCCAAGAGAAGTCTTAACCCCAACTATCCTGTTATTCTCCACCAACAAACCAGACACCATTTCCTGGTAAAAGTCCAAATTTGGTGTTTGTTCTAGCATCAATCTCCACATTTCGGAAAAACGCATTCTGTCGCTCTGAACCCTGGGGCTCCACATGGCAGGTCCTTTCGACTTATTCAGCATTTTAAACTGAATTGCCGTTTTATCTGAAATGATCCCACTATATCCGCCCAGCGCATCGATCTCTCTAACTATCTGGCCTTTTGCAATTCCGCCCATAGCAGGGTTGCATGACATCTGTCCAATATTTTGCAGATTCATAGTTATCAATAAGGTGCTGGAGCCCATGTTGGCTGCTGCAGCTGCCGCTTCAGATCCTGCATGCCCGGCCCCAACTACAATAACATCATATTCCTTTTCAAACATTGTTGCTCTTTGTTCCACGTGGAACATTATAAATTATAAAAAATAGTGCGCAAAGATAGTTAAATAACTATTAATCAGGGAGTTAAAGACTTAAAAACCTGAATATCAAGCCCCTAGACAAAATTACGAGAACTTAGCGCCTCATTTTCCTTTTTACGCATCATAGATTCCTCCTGTGAAGATTTATCCTTGTAACCGCACAAATGCAGGATCCCATGAATAATAACACGATGCAATTCGTCTGTGAATGAAACTTTGAAACTGGTCGCATTTTCTGCTACCCTGTCTGTAGAAATATAGATCTCTCCGTGTAGTTCTTTTCCTAAGGAATAATCGAAGCTAATAATATCGGTATAGGTGTCATGATCTAAATACTTTTGATTTAAATCTAGTAAATATTCATCGCCACAAAAAACAAATGTAATCTCTCCTTCTTCACAGCCTTCGGATGTTATCACAGAACCAATCCAGCCAGTAACATCCTTTTCATTTGATAAGGAAAAATCATTTTCAGAATAAAAACTAACCATTATTCTTCTTAAAATAAGACTGCACTTTTTCCTTAAACTCCGGTTTGAGTGGGAGTGCTTCACGGTTAAGGATCTCGGTAGTATTGAAGTACTTTTTAATTTCCTCGGGGCTAAGGCGAAGTGTGTTCTGGTACTTCGTCCTATTAGTCTCAGATTCTCTTCTGCTCTCCTGTCCCTGTTCAAAATCCGCCTCGTCGAGTTTCAGCAATTCATACTGTAAATTCAACATTTGTTGCAGGGTTCTTTGATTAAAGCCCTTGTCCAATAGTTGTTGCTCCACACCTTCCATTTTTCGCAAGATATCGCCACCTTTCCCTTTTAATCCTTCCTTGCTCAATCTATCTTCCAATTGCTGCCTAAGCTGTTGCTGCTCTTTATAAATTTCGTACAATAAACCGTTCATGTCCTCATTATCACCTTCGCCTCCTTCACCATCACTGTCTCCATTGCCGCCACCATTATTTCCTCCTTTGCCATCACCGGATTTTCCTCCTTCTCCACCCTGTTCACCATCGCCCTTTCCGTCATTTCCTTCCTTTCCATCTTCACCATTCTCGCCTTTCCCTTCACCGCCTTCTTCGCCTTCGCCTTCTCCAGCCTTACCGGGTTTTTGCCCCATTCCCTGTTGCATCTGTTCAGACAAGCTTTTTTGTTTTTTTATAATGTCGGGGAGTTGAAATCCCTGTCCCTGACCTTGCCCCTGGCCTTGCCCTTGTCCCTGACCCTGACCTTGTCCCTGGCCCTGCATCATCATCTGATTTTGCATTGTATTGAGCAGATCGCTAAGCAGATTCGCTAACTCGTTTGCGCCAGTAACACTGTATTGTTGATTGGATATTCCCTGCCGCATCTGGTTCTCGGCCAGGCGTTCCATGGCTTTATCGATGTTGTACTGCACCTCGGTAATAGACTCATTTATAACTTCACTTATTAATGGCTGCCGTAGAGATAAGGCGAACAAACTATCATCAATATGCTGGAAGTTCAGCTTTAGGTCGTTCTGTACATTTAATTTTTTACCGAATACAGGATTGCCGTAATCTGTTACTTTGAATTCTTCCATGAGCGCTTCCTGCTCGAAAGAAAAAACAACGAGATTGTCCAAAATCTGCCGAAGCATATCTACATCCTCCGATATGGTTTGCATCTGGCCCTGCATCATTTGTGCTTGCATCTGCTGCCCCATCTGCTTCATCTTTTGTCCGGCTTTTTTCTGACTCGGTTTTGCGCCTTGCTGATCTTGTTTCTGAAGGCTTTCGGTGGCCTTTTGCTGTTCTTCGTCCACTTTCTTTTCGCCCAACTTGTCCTGCGGAATATCCATGGGTGATTTTAATCCCTCATTCTCCTTTTGAAGCTCCTCCATTTCCTTCTTATACTCATCGAACTTTTCATTGAGTTCTTCCTGGGCTTCCTTCGTATTTTCCTCTTCAGGCTTATCTGCCAGCTTCTCCTGTTCCTCCCCTAATTTGTAGATCTCTTCGGCTAATTTTTCCGCCTTTTTAGTAACGTAATAGCGCTTGGTTAGCTCCAGCAATTGCTCCAGGTTCTTTTCCTGGTTCTTATTTTGCTTTGCCAGTTTCTCCAGCTTTTCTGTAAGTTCTTCCTTCTCGATCTTTTCCTGCAACCGCTCCAGTTCGTCCAACAGCTTCTCGTTCTCTTTCAAACGTTCTTCATTTTCATCAAGTCTTTTTTCCAGCTGCTCTTTGAAGGGGTCCTTTTCTTCATTCTCCGGCTGAAAATTCTCAAGATTCTCTTTCATTTCTTTAGAGAAATTCTTCATCATTTCCTCCTGCTGCTTCTGCCGTTTTATAAAGTTCTCAAGCTTCTTCTTATCGTTCCAGTTTAGTTCTTTTTTTTCTTTCTGAATCTTACTTAGCTCCTCCAGTGTTTTGTCCTGCTGCTTGAGCTCGTCCAGCGTTTTATTGAGATCCTTTATAGTATTTTCCTGATTCTGAAGTTGTTCGTTCTCGGCCTCGTCTTTTGTTAACTTCCGAAAGGAAAAAACGCCACTCTTACTGGATTTAAAGTTATGTATGGCGTCATTGTCAAACACCTCAAAATAATATTCGTAGGCAACCCCATCTTCCAGGAGTAACTGCCCCGGAAAAGTGTAAACAAATTGGTCTACAGTTGTTTTATTTACCGGCAATGGAGCTGTTTGTGCCTCTTCCTCAGATCCTATGGGATAATACACCAGCCGAAGGCGGGTAAGACCATAATCATCGCTTATCTGCCCCAGGAAATAAACTACCTGCGTATGGGTGGAGTCTTGTCTAGATTGCACCTCTATATCGGGGTATTCATCCTTGATCACGCCCAGAGTAAATGATAGATTCTCATACTCTCTTAAATTTTCATTAGAAGTTGTAATAGCGTAATCAAGTTTTCGGTAAACTCTTTGGCTGTGTTCGTATTGTTGTTCAGAGTTAGAACCTTTCTCCGCCTCCGATATACCAAATTCTATAATGGTGTCCCTGGTTTTCAGGGCTACGGCCGATGTGTTAAGGGTGTTCACCCGCCAGGAAACATTAGTGCCTTCGGGTATAGTAGCATTACCCGTGCTCTTTAAGACCTCATCTCGTTTGCCCGTATAGGCGGGGTAATCGAGAAACATTTCAAACGCCCGCATGGAAGGAGTTTTTACCACGTCTATGGTATACTCTCTGGAAACAACCTTATTTGCCTGAAGCCTGAAATCGATTGCATTGGATGGCTGAAGGAAGGTATATTCAAAAAACCCGGGAGCTGTTTGTTGTAAATAGTAGGTTTCGTTATTATAACTTATACTGGCATTTTCAGGGATCACTTCGCCTTCGGTCCTGATCTTTACAGTAAATGGTTTGTTCTCTATTGCTTTGAGCTCATCATTTGAAACGATAAAAGAAAAAGGAGCGGGAGGCTCGTAGGCAGTGTCGTAATTTACCACCCTTTCATAACTGCTGGAGAATATATCCTTATCGCCCAACACACTTATTAAGGTGAAAATAACAACCGGAATAGCAGCATATTTCAAATATTTAGCGTTTTTCCTGAAGTCTATCGCGCTTTTAAAGGGTACCGGTTGTAACTGCGATGCTTTTTGATCTATGCTCGCCATTAGTAATTCCGATTCCCGTTGATTTTGATTTAGCTGAATTACATTCAATAGCTTGTCGCTCACCTGTGGAAAATGATTTCCAATGATCCGTGAGGCTTCTTCATGGGTAATCCCTTTCTGAAGATTAAACAATCGTGCCAGCGGAAAGGCAATAAAACGAAAGAAAAGGGCGGCTTCAACACCTACGAACAACCAAAAGAGGACCGTTCGGCCCAAAGGGTCCAGCCAAAGAAAATATTCAACAAGTAAGGTTACCAGAAAATACAGCAAGCCTATAGCAAAGAACAGTATAGCACCCTTGATAAGTTCGTTGGTGTAATACTTTCTAATGAATTGTTCCAGCTTTTGCTGAATTATACTGAATGTGCTCATTGTGCCTGCTACCTAGATTCAGAAACTCCTAAAATACAATTTTATTCTGTTAAGGAAACCTCAAAAATCAATCCAAAAAATCTGCAGAATCACTGGCCGGAATTTTCTTCAGAAAAGACATCCTATTTCAAATCCCGATAATTTTAGTGATGCTTCCTGGAATTGCTGTGGAAATGCATCCATAGATTGTATCTTTGCAGGCAAATTCGGAAATTATAATGGCTCAGAAAGTACGTGTGCGTTTTGCTCCCAGTCCAACAGGACCTCTTCATATTGGTGGTGTGAGAACTGCTTTATTCAATTATTTATTTGCTAAAAAACATCAGGGGGATTTTATTCTTCGCATTGAAGATACAGATCAAGGCCGTTTTGTCGATGGTGCAGAAGATTATATAGTAGATTCGTTACGATGGCTGCAAATTCCTTTTGACGAAGGCCCCGGCACAGAAAGCGCATATGGACCCTATCGACAAAGCGAACGCAAACACCTGTATGTCGAATTCGCCAACCAACTTATCGACGAAGGAAAGGCCTATTATGCTTTCGACACTTCGGAAGAGCTCAACAGCCACAGAAAAGACCATGAAGCCAAAGGGAAAACCTTTATATATAACTGGCACAACAGGGAAAAACTTAATAATTCCCTGTCCCTTACTTCAGAAGAAACCCAAAAGAGAATAGCATCGGGAGAGCCTTACGTGATTAGATTTAAATCTCCTAAGGACGAGGAGTTGCATCTCAATGATATCATCAGGGGCAATATCACCATAGACACCAACACCCTGGACGACAAGGTGTTGTTTAAAAGTGATGGTATGCCTACGTATCATTTGGCCAATATTGTAGACGACCATCTTATGGACATAAGTCACGTGATTCGTGGGGAAGAGTGGTTACCGTCTCTGGCTTTACATCAAATGCTATACGATGCCTTCGGCTGGAAGGCCCCTCTATTTGCTCATCTCCCCCTAATCATGAAGCCCGTTGGAAAAGGTAAACTAAGTAAACGCGACGGTGAGAAACTAGGATTTCCGGTATTCCCGCTGGAATGGAAACCGAAATCTGGAGAAGCTTTCTCAGGGTATAGAGAAGAGGGATACCTGCCAGAAGCTGTAGTAAATATGCTGGCGTTATTGGGATGGAATCCAGGTACAGAGCAGGAGATCTTTAGCTTAAATGAATTAGTGGAAGCTTTTGATCTGAACAGGGTACACAAGGGAGGTGCGAAATTCGATCCTGAGAAGACAAAGTGGTTCCAGCATCACTACCTGCAGCAAATGGATGAGGGTGTTTTAACCGAACAATTTGTTGAGCAGGTGTTGAAGCCGAAAGAAATTGCCGCTGAAAGATTGGATATCCTTGATGTTAACAAGATCGTGTCGCTAATAAAGGAGCGCGCAACTTTTGTTGCGGATCTTTGGGAGCAGGGCAGTTTCTTTTTTGAAGCGCCTTCAGGTTATGATGAGAAAGCATCGAAAAAAGCATTTAAGGAGGATAGCCCTGAAATTTTAGCGAAAATAACCGAGCTGCTGTACGAGGTTCAGGATTTTTCTGCCCCAAACATTTCAGAAAGAATAAAGGGGTGGATTAGCGATAATGAGATTGGATTTGGAAAGGTTATGATGCCCTTACGTCTTGCCCTGGTTGGTGAGATGAAAGGCCCTGATGTTTTCGATATAATTGCTGTTCTGGGGAAATCAGAAAGCGTGAAAAGGATAAAAGCCGCTATAAAATTTATGGCCTAAAAATAGAAAACAAGGCCAAAGATAAGAGTGCTGCTATTACCTTTAAAGTCTGTTTTCGGAAGTCCTTTATCATTTAGGTTTTTAAGCATATTAGTAACTCCATACTGGTATTGACCCCACAACCTGAAACTCTCAAGTCCTACAGTGAGACCGCCCATTACCCGAAAATTTACTTTGGAAATATCTTCGATCTGGTTAGCCCTTAAAATAAGGTCGTCATTTTCCAGGATATAGTTTCCGTAGGTGTCTTCATCTTTTAGCTTAAGCTTTCCGTTTACATTGAGCACCGGGCCAAATTCCAGGCTTAGGTGGTGTTTAACTATGTTGAGGCTTCCCAGAAAATTGATCTGTACGGCCTGTAGGCTGTAATCCAGATATTCTTCAATGGGCTGGGGGCTAATTCCACCGGCATTTACTGCAAGAATTTCTATGTTATTGCTAAAAAAATTGATCCCATATATAAGATCGAAAGCCTCGTAAAAGGAGCCTCGGGTTGTAAACCCACCCATAAAGCCCTCCCCGCGGCGAGTGGTGAGGTCTGTGGTGTTGATATCGAACATTGTCATTCCGGCCTGAAGTCCGAGCCTGTTGTAGCTGTCGAAATTTCGTTGAGCGTGAATATTTAATGTGAAAAGAAGTGTGAAAGTAACGAAAGTGAGGTTTTTTAGACTCATAAGCGGGGTATCAAATTTGGGCAGTAAAAGTAGCTTTTAATTCGTATCTTCAACGGTGTTTTTAATTTAATATTTCAATTGATATGGGTGGTTTTTATATATTCTTGATTCCGTTTGGAATCTTTTTATTCTTTCTGTTGCTCTCTTCGTTTTTTATTGTGAAACAACAAACAGCAGCATTAATAGAAAATTTTGGTAGGTTTAGCAGCATTCGTAATTCTGGCCTGCAGTTCAAGATCCCTATCGTACAGCGCATCGCGGGACGAGTAAACTTAAAAATCCAACAGCTGGATGTTCTTGTAGAAACCAAGACAAAGGATGATGTATTTGTGAAGTTGAAGATATCCGTGCAGTTCCAGGTTCTGCGAGAAAAGGTATACGACGCTTTTTATAAACTACAGAATCCCCACGACCAGATCACATCCTATGTTTTCGATGTGGTTCGTGCCGAAGTGCCAAAAATGAAATTGGACGATGTGTTCGAGCGCAAGGACGACATCGCAATAGCTGTTAAGCAAGAGCTAAACGATGCCATGATCAATTACGGGTACGACATTATCAAAACCCTGGTTACAGATATAGATCCGGATGTACAGGTAAAAGCCGCTATGAACCGAATTAACGCGGCCGAACGTGAGAAAGTCGCAGCCGAATATGAGGCCGAAGCCGAACGGATAAAGATCGTCGCCAAGGCTCGTGCAGAGGCAGAAAGTAAAAGATTACAGGGCCAGGGAATTGCAGACCAGCGTCGTGAGATCGCCCGTGGATTGGAGGAAAGTGTGGATGTGCTCAATAATGTTGGGATAAACTCCCAGGAAGCATCGGCCCTGATCGTGGTAACTCAGCATTACGACACCTTACAATCGATTGGTGAGGAAACCAACACTAATCTCATTCTGCTGCCTAATTCACCTCAGGCAGGAAGCAATATGCTCAACGATATGATCGCTTCCTTTGTTGCGAGCAATCAAATTGGCGAAGAGATGAGAAAACGAAACGAGTCTGATCCAAAGATGGGTAATCCAAAAAGTACAAGAAAAAAACCTCCTTCTGCTAGTGATCCAGAAGTTGGATTCTAAAACCTACAACCCCGTTAATTCGGGGTTTTTTTTATGCCTGTTATGGTGCTGCCAGGGAATTTCAATAATTCCTAAAGACAATTTTACCTTCTTTTCATGAAAACAGATCAGGCCAGGGTTTTCTTTCTTGCAAAGGCCAAATTTAATTCTACCTTCACAACCTGCGCCGTAGAACTCTCAGCTTCTAGCCCCCCTCTAAACCAAACTACTTATGAAAAATTTCAAACTTTATGCTGCCCTTTTAGTTGGCATGTTATTAATGGGACAAGCCCATTCTAAGACAAATCCGTGTAACCTTATTGAAAAATCCACCTGTGAGATTACAGATAAGCTCGTGGCCGATGCTCCGGGAAAAGATTATGATTTTTCCAGTTTAAAACCTGGCGAAACGGCCGATGTTCCCGGTTATGACCGTAACGGTAAAAAATTCATGTACCGGGTAACTAAAACCTCAAACGGAATCGATGTTGCGGTGTATACCAATTCGTTGAAAAACATTGACCCTGACACCCAAATCGCCTTCAAAGGGCCAAATGGAGAAACTAGCTCTACCACAGTCGGGCAAGTTTCGGCTCAACGATGTGGCTGGATATGTGTAATAGCGCATGTCTTCTGTGTAAAGATACATTTGGGCCCCCCCGGAAATACCTGGGAATGGGATTGTGACACTACTAGTCAAAACTAAACATAGTCCATTTCTAAATGTCTTTAATTAGAAAAATAAGAGAAAGTATAATCACAAAATGGATCCTTTTGTATTATACTTTCTTTTTCATACTGGGTAGTTATCTATTACTTCAACTACTCCTTACCACGCTGCAGTTCTTCTTCTATGGCGACCCGAACCAATCTGTGACCATACAGGGTTTTTACGTACATATTGACGATGTTCCTCATCAGATCTGGGATCTACCACAATTTCATATCGCGATGATAGTAAGTGCTATTACGATCCTGGTGCTGATCTACTTCTTTCTTAAGTTAACGATAAGATCGGGGGTGTTTTCATTTCTGGGATTTGTACGGGTTAAAAGAAAAGACCGGATCTGGTTACTTTACAGTTTATTCATTCTTATATGCGGAATTCTTCTAAGGGAATATGCGGCCATCACTTCCGAAATCCTAATTACTGTAGATAGTACCACCGAAAAGATCCTCGTAATTCTCGGATTAGGAATCTTCGGGCCTTTACTTGAAGAGGTGATGTATCGCGGTTACCTGCTAGGTAAAATGGACCATATACTGGCCAGCAAACACAGGTGGATAACAATTATTGCAACTGCTGCTATCTTTGCGGTGTTTCATTTTCAATATAATATCTTCGAGCTATTATATATCTTCGGAATAGGCGCATTTTTAGCCATTATGCGATTCAAGACCGGCTCTATTTGGTTCCCGATCGTCTTCCATATGGCCGGAAATTTATACGCTGTGTTCAGGTTGATACTATGATCCTGTATCCAGCTTTGCCCAGGAATCCCTTAGAGGAACCGTTCGATTGTATACGAGATGATCCTCCGTAGAGTCCGGATCGACCGTAAAATAACCCAGCCGCTGAAACTGTACTTTATCCTCTGCCTTGAAATCCTTTAAGGCTGGTTCGCCATACGCCTGGATAACTTCCAGGGAATTTGGGTTGACGAATTCCATAAAATCCTTATCCTTATGAGTGTCTGGCGATGGATCTGTAAAGAGCCTGTCGTATAAACGCACCTCGATGGGTAGTGCATGTGCAACAGAAACCCAATGAAGCGTTCCCTTTACTTTTCTCATAGAGGCTTCGCTGCCACTGCCGCTTTTACTATCCGGGTCGTAGCTGCAATGTATCTCGGTGATATTACCTTCGGCATCTTTTACCACGCTTTCTCCCATTATGATATAGGCATTCTTCAATCGGACTTCTTTGCCCAGCGTTAGCCTGAAGAACTTTCGATTTGCCTCTTCTTTAAAATCTTCCCGCTCAATGTACAGTTCCCTTGAAAATGGGATCTTACGGGTTCCTGCGCTGTCATCTTCAGGATTATTCTCTGCATCCAACCATTCGGTCTTGCCCTCAGGATAATTTGTGATAATAAGCTTTACCGGGTTCAGAACAGCCATTACACGAGTTGCTTTTTTGTTGAGGTCCTCCCGTACATTAAATTCGAGATGCGAAACATCGATGAGATTCTCCCGTTTACCAACACCTATGCTTTCAGCAAAATTTCGGATAGATTCGGGTGTATAGCCTCGCCTTCTCAAACCGGAAATTGTTGGCATCCTTGGGTCGTCCCACCCATTAACTACACCTTCTTCAACCAATCTGGCCAGTTTTCGCTTGCTCACAACTGTATGGCTTAGATTTCTTCTGGCAAATTCACGCTGTTTTGGTCTTAATTTATTCGACGCATGTACCTGGTCCAGGAACCAGTCGTACAATTCGCGATGAGGAAGAAATTCCAGGGTGCAAAAAGAATGTGAGACTTGTTCTATATAATCGCTTTCACCATGTGTCCAGTCGTACATAGGAAATATCTTCCAGTCTGTCCCTGTACGATGATGATGCTTATGAAGCACCCTATACATTACAGGATCACGCATCAGCATATTTCCTGAAGCCATATCGATCTTAGCACGTAGCACATGCTCACCCTCGCCTACTTCTCCATTCTTCATTTTCTCGAAAAGCTCCAGGCTTTCTTCAATAGGCCTGTTTCTGTACGGGCTCTCCTTGCCGGGTTCGTTGGGTGTCCCTTTTTGACTGGCTATTTCTTCAGAAGTCTGAGAATCAACATAAGCCTTTCCTTCTTTTATAAATTGTACCGCCCAGTCGTACAACTGCTGAAAATAATCTGACGCATATCGCTCTTCTGCCCACTCATAACCAAGCCACTCAATGTCGCGTTTAATAGCATCTACATATTCCTGTTCTTCCTTTGCCGGGTTGGTATCATCGAAGCGCAAATTTACCGGGGCTTTATATTTTTCGCCAAGGCCAAAGTTTAAACAGATGGCAGAGGCGTGCCCAATGTGCAAGTAGCCATTGGGTTCGGGAGGAAAACGAAAGCGCAGCGAATTGGGAGAATATCCGGATTCCAGGTCATTTTCTATAATATGCTCAATAAAATTGAGTGGTTCTTCTTTAGACATATTTTATTTTTTCAGCTTCTGAAAATTTCGATGAACTTCCTGGTAATAAATCTTTTTCATCCAGGAAGGTGGTTCTTCAAACAACAGGCAAAGGTAAAAAAAGTATCTTTGCCGAAAGCAATTTTAGATGAGTAGCATCAGATTAAAAAACATCCGCATTTTTACCAATCATGGCTGCCTTACCGAGGAGGAAAAAATTGGTAGTGATTACCTGGTAAACCTAACTGTGAAGGCAGATCTTTCGAAGGCTGCCAAAAGTGATCATCTAAAAGATACTGTCGATTATGTGCATTTAAATCGCATCGTAAAAGAACAAATGGCGATACGGTCCAAACTGCTTGAGCACGTAGGGCAACGCATCATCGACACTATATTTGCGGAACTTCCAAAAGTGGATTACGTTAAAGTGATGGTTTCAAAAGTAAACCCTCCTATAGGGGGTGATGTTGCCGAAGTTAGTGTGAGCATGTCTTCAAAGCGGTAAATTAACTTTTAAGTCCGTTTTTTAAAGTTAATCTTTTATATTTGCCATCTGTAAAAGGCATCGTGGCCGAGTGGCTAGGCAGAGGTCTGCAAAACCTTGTACAGCGGTTCGAATCCGCTCGATGCCTCAAAGACCCTTCCCGATTTTTTGGGAGGGGTTTTATTATTCTACAGATTTCTCCATCGGGCTTTTAACTGAAGGAATTCTGTCTAAGCCACGCTGAACTTCATCGGGGAAAATACCCTCAACCAGCAAGAGTGCACCAAATCCTATAATTAGAATACTGATCCATTTCTTGGTTTTATAAACAAATCGCGGGGTAAGTCTGCTCTTTAGTTTTTTGGCAAGTGAGATCTTTGCCAGATCGGTTAGGAAAAAAGTTACGAGCACTGTCGCTAGAAACAGCAGCACACCTCTGTCTGAAGAGGTAAGAGCGTTTGCCATGATAATCGTGGCTATCCAACCGGCAAGCACCCCAAAATTCACAAAATTCAGTAAAAAACCTTTTAAAAATAATCCTCCCAGGTCTTTCTTTACCTTCACGGCGTAATGCTCTCGCACGATTTTGATAAACGATTTAGCCGTACGTATATACGATATTACACCATAAGCGATCAAGATCACGCCTCCAAAGATTAGCAGGCCGGGATCGTCTTTTACTTTTTCAAGGATCTTGCTCGTGCCGTATAAAGCAATTAAAATAAAAATTATATCTGCAGTGATTGCCCCAAGGTCGAAAAATAATCCTGCCCTGAAACCTTTAGTGATACTAGTTTCGATTAAAGTAAAAAATACGGGGCCCACCATAAAAGCAAGTATAACTCCGTAGAGGGCCGCATATAACAAACCATCGAACATACTGTAAAAATACAAATTTGTTTAGTCTTGTCCAGCGCTATTATTCTGGTTAAAGACCTTTAGGAAAGTTAGGCCTCTTCCTTATAGTCCTTTCGGTGGCCCAACATAGTAAAATCCAGGTGTTTTTTTACTAGATCCGCGTTCTTCACTTTCACGTAAACTTCGTCACCCAGCTGGTATACATTTTTAGTTTTATTTCCTATCACAGCAAATTCATCCCTATCGAAACTATAGTGATCATCTCTCAGGTCTTGTAAACGAACCATTCCCTCACATTTATTTGATATGATCTCCACGTAGATTCCCCATTCTGTCACACCGGAGATCACGCCCAGGAAGTCCTGATCCTGGTGGTCCATCATATACTTCACCTGCATATATTTAATGCTGTCCCTTTCGGCTGAAGCTGCCAGGTATTCCATATTGCTGGAGTGCCCGCATTTTTCCTCATAAAGATCTTCTTTCGCCGAAGGTTTTCTATCCAGGTAAAGTTGCAGTAGCCTATGCACCATTACATCGGGATAACGCCGTATTGGAGAGGTAAAATGAGTGTAATAATCGAATGCTAAACCATAATGGCCAATGTTATTTGTAGTGTAGACCGCCTTGCTCATACTTCTTATTGCAAGTGTATCAACCAGGTTTTGCTCTTTCTTTCCCTGTACATCCTCCAGAAGTTTATTAAGTGATGCTGCGGTGCTTTGTCTGTCGCGTGTATTTATTTTATATCCAAAACGTTTTACAATATTCTCCAGCTGTGCGATCTTTTCATCGTCTGGTTCGTCATGAACCCTGTAAACAAAAGTTTTCTTTTCTTTTTGTTTTCCTATAAATTCTGCAACACTTCTATTTGCTAAAAGCATAAACTCTTCTATAAGTTTGTTGGCGTCTTTGCTCTCTTTGAAGTATACGCCTTCCGGTTCGTTGTTTTCATCCAGCTTAAATTTAACTTCCACCTTATCGAACGAAATCGCGCCGTTGCGCATTCTTTTCTTTCTTAGGATCTTCGCAAGCCTATCCAACTCCAGCACTGCTTTGGCAATAGCAGGATCCACTTGGTATTTCATAGCTGTCAATGAAATATCGGAAGGGATCTCATATGTATCGGATCCCTGATTTTCTATGATATACTGAGCTTCTTCGTATGCAAACCTCGCATCACTATAGGTAACCGTTCGTCCAAACCATTTCTTTACTACTTCCGCCTGTGAATTCATTTCGAAAATTGCAGAAAAGGTATATTTTTCTTCATTGGGACGTAAAGAACATGCGTTGTTAGATAATATCTCAGGTAACATAGGAACCACCCGATCTACCAGGTATACTGAAGTGGCGCGTTCATATGCTTCGTCGTCTAGTACTGTTCCGGGTTTTACATAATGAGACACATCTGCGATATGGATCCCAATTTCGTAATTTCCGTTTTCTAAAATCTCAAATGAGAGGGCGTCATCAAAATCTTTAGCATCTTTTGGATCGATGGTAAAGGTTAGGGTATCGCGCATATCCCTTCTCTTCTTTATTTCTTCTGCCTGTATGCTGGTATCTAGTGAATTGGCAAATTTTTCAACTTCAGGAGGAAACTCATACGGAAGTCCGTATTGTGCAAGAATCGCATGAATTTCTGTTTGATGATCCCCGGGCTTACCCAGGACTTTTATCACACTACCAACAGGAGATTCGGAATGGGCTTCCCATCCTTCTATTTTTACAAGAACCTTGTCTCCGTTTTCGGCTTTGAGGATTTTGCTCTTCGGAACAAAAATATCGGTATACATATTGTAGCCCGTAGTTTCTACAAAGGCAAACTTTTCGGAAATCTGAATAGTCCCTACAAATTCGGTTCTCTTTCTTTGTAATACTTTCGAAACCTCACCTTCTAATTTTCCTCCTTTTCTCCGTTTAAAAACATAGACCTCCACCACATCTCCATTGAGGGCTTTATTCAGGCTTTTGTTTTTAATGAAAATATCATCATCCAGATCTTCAACCACTACGTATCCTTCTCCTCGGGAGGTGAGATCCATAACACCGGTATAGTAATTCACCGAAGGAGTAATTCTAAATTTACCTCGTTCTATTTCCTCAATGGTTCCTTTAGTTTGAAGTTGTTTTAACTTCTTTATTATCTGATTCCTACTACTGGAATCGTCTACTCCCAGTTTAGAAGCTAGTTGTTTATAATTAAAGGTTTGGGAATGATTTTTGCGAAGTATGTTTAGTATGCTTTCGGTAAGATTTTCTATACGTTGTTTATTTCTTCTTCTCTTCTTTCTCTTTGGCATTGTTTTTTAAGTATGCGGCAAAAGTACGCTTTATATAACAATCAGTATCAGAAATATATAAAGATTTAATACATTAGTAAAAGACATATGCAAGACTTTAAAACCATAGCTATTTTTACGTATCCCAGCGAATATGCTGTATTGCGATTATTACTCGAGCATCATGAGATTCGGCATGTATTTCAGAACGAGACCATGATAAGCGTACTTCCGTTTCATAGTAATGCCATAGGAGGGATCCGTCTTAAAGTTCACCAGGATGATATCCTTCTGGCTGAAGAGATCATAGAGAATCTAAATCGATCTTCAAATTTGCGCATCGTTTAACTTTTCAACAACTATTACATCATATTATTTTTTCTTTTAAAACTTTAAATTAAAAATGATGATGATTATAGCTTGTTAATTTCAGGTATAAGTTTTTGCTTATTTATTTTGAGATTTAGTTATGTGTTTTTGTTGATAGGTTGTGAACATAGTTTTATTAATGTGTTTAGCTGAAAAATAAGGTATTAAGTTCATCGATTAACAATAGTGAATAATTGATCTTAACAATAGATTTTTAATATTTTCTTCTGAAATAAATGTTGGAAAAATTCAATATTGACCTCATAACAGACTTATAAATACCCTTAAAAAAATTTGCTGAACTGCAGAATAATTTCATATGGGAAACTATTACTAAGTACACAACATTTTTTCTGTAAATAGTATAAACAACTATTAACAACTTTATTAACCAATACTACCTCATTCTCTTTATAAGAATAAATCGAAATGGTTAAAAAAGTGTTCTTTGTTTATTAAGCTTCTACTTTAGAGCTGATAAGGAATTAGTATCTTTGTACAAACTAATATCTATTATGAAAATCGCTATTGGAAACGACCACGCCGGCACAGATTATAAGAATGCTATAGTGTCTTATTTAGAATCTGAAGGCCATACTGTTAGTAATTTTGGCACGAACACTAATGATAGTGTAGATTATCCCGATTTTGTTCATCCTGTAGCTCAAGCCGTCTCCGATGGAGATGTTGATATGGGAATAATTATCTGCGGAAGCGGAAACGGTGCTTCTATGACGGCAAACAAGCACCAGAAGGTTAGGTCGGCTTTATGTTGGACAAAGGAGATCAGCGCACTTGCCAGAGAGCACAACAATGCAAACATATTAAGTATTCCGGCACGATTCACCAGCCAACCCCAGGCTATTGATATGGTAAAGACTTTTATAGAAACCCCGTTTGAAGGTGGCCGGCATCAACGAAGGGTAGATAAGATCGCCTGTGCATAATATTTTCCTATGGCTCACAATCATTCACATCATCACACCCATCACGAGCACCATGATGTGAAAGGAAGAAACCTCCTTATATCCATATTCTTAAATCTTCTTATTACTGTTGCCCAGGTTATAGGAGGGCTTATTTCCGGTAGTCTTGCCCTTATTAGTGACGCGCTGCATAATTTTAGTGATGTTTTATCACTGGTTATTAGTTATATAGCTGATAGATATTCGAAAAAGAAAGCTTCTTTCAACAAAACATTTGGATACAAACGCGCCGAAATTATTGCCGCTTTTGTCAATGCTGCCACCCTGATGATCGTTGCTGTATACCTAATTTTTGAGGCAATTCAGCGCTTTTTCAATCCTCAGGAAATTGAGAGTGGTTTAGTGATCTGGCTGGCCTTCTTAGGGATTGCTGTAAATGGTTTCAGTGTTTTATTGCTTCGGAAAAGTTCTAAGGAAAATATGAACATGCGATCTGCATACCTTCATTTATTAACCGATATGTCTGCTTCTGTTGCAGTTTTAATTGGGGGGCTTTTAATGAAATATTATGGATGGTATTGGGTAGATAGTGTTTTAACGGTTCTTATTGCGATCTATTTGATCGTGATGGGATACGATCTTTTACGGAATTCTTTTCGAGTGCTTATGTTGTTCACCCCTGAAGATGTTGATCTCGAAGAATTACGAACAGCGATTTCTGCCCATCCGGAGATCAAGAACGTTCACCATATGCATCTTTGGCAACTAAACGAAAAAGAAAATCATTTGGAGGCGCATATAGATTTCCATCGAGATATCACACTATCCGAATTTGATGCGATTCTAGTTGATGTTGAACACATTTTAGAAGAGGATTTCGGAATAAACCATGTAAACATCCAACCCGAATATCAGAAAGATGACCCTAAAGACATTATTGTACAGGATTAAATAATGGAGATAAGGATAAAAACATTCGATAGTTTAACTACGCAGGAATTGCACGACCTGTTGCAGCTTCGAAGTGAAGTATTCGTGGTAGAGCAAGACTGTGTATACCAGGATATTGATGGCAAGGATATAAAAGCACTTCATATTTTAGGGTATGTTGACACTAAACTCGCGGCATACACAAGGTGTTTCGCGCCCGGAGACTACTTTAAGGAAGCCGCTATAGGCAGGGTTGTGGTTGCCGGCGAATTCAGAAAATATGGTTATGGACACGAGATAATGAAGGAATCGATCCACGCTATCCACACGCATTACAATTCAGAAGAAATAAAACTTTCCGCTCAAACCTACTTAACTCACTTTTATGAGCAGCACGGATTTAAATCTACAGGGGTAACTTATCTTGAAGATGGCATCCCGCATATCGCAATGATAAAAAACCCCGCATAAAATTATTAAATTTCTAATTGTAGGGGGTCTTTTGTAATAAATCCATAATTGTTAATAATATTGAATAAAATTTAGGGGGGTCAACTCCATAAATTGATAAGTTTACTGCTTTATTCTTTAAAAATAAGAGGGTATGGGCAGAAAACTTAATTTTATAGTGTTAACAGTTTTAGTGCTGTTAAGTTTATTATTTAGTGCTGAATATAAATTTATAGAGGGAACCGGTTCGATAGATTCGGGCGATACGGCATGGATGATCGTTGCCAGTGCTTTTGTGCTTCTCATGACCCCCGGCCTCGCATTCTTTTACGGTGGCATGGTAAGTAAAAAGAGTGTGATATCAACCATGCTCCAAAGCTTCGTTGCCCTTGGCGTGATTAGTGTTTTATGGGTATTGGTTGGCTTCAGCCTGGCTTTTGGGGATAGTATAGGAGGCATCATTGGTAATCCATTAACCTATTTTAATTTTAAAGGGGTAAGCTTATCCCCCAACCCGGAATTTTCAGACTCTATTCCTTTTCTCATCTTCGCCCTGTTTCAGTTAAAATTTGCCATAATTACGCCCGCTTTGATCACCGGAAGTTTTGCAGAAAGGATACGCTTTAGAAGCTACATACTCTTTATGGTTTTGTTTTCCATCTTCATCTATTCGCCTTTAGCGCATATGACCTGGCATCCTGATGGTTTACTTCGTAATTGGGGCGTCCTGGATTTTGCCGGAGGGACAGTGGTCCACATGTCGGCAGGAATTGCCGCCCTGGCCGGTGCGATGTATCTGGGTAAGAGAAAGGAACGTATTGAACGACCTGCCAATATTCCGTTCGTGATCCTTGGTACCGGCCTGTTATGGTTCGGGTGGTTCGGGTTTAATTCGGGCTCTGCACTTGGCGCCAATACAGATGCAGTTATCGCTTTTGCCAATACTAACCTGGCTTCGGCCACCAGTATGATCGCCTGGATCTTTCTGGATAGGTTTCAGAATAGAAAAATGTCGTCCCTGGGTGCCTGTATTGGTGCCATAGTTGGGCTGGTTGCCATTACTCCGGCCGCCGGCTTTGTTACACTTGGACAAAGTATATTCATTGGGTTTGTAGCTGCCCTGGTAAGTAATTTTGCAATCAGACTAAACAAACGCTCCGAAATTGACGACACTCTGGATGTATTCCCCAGCCATGGTGTGGGAGGAATTGTTGGTATGATCCTTACCGGAGTGCTCGCAAAAGATGTAGGACTAATCTATGGTGAAACAACTACTTTCATGTACCACATCCTTGCCCTGGTGCTTGTTGCGATCTTCACGTTCGCAGGAAGCTGGGTGCTTTACAAAATTACAGACATGCTACTGTCTATGCGAGTTCGGGAGGATCAGGAATACAGAGGATTAGACGCCTCACAGCACGGTGAAAATATAGACCCTTAATTATAGTTTGATCAAGGGTTTGTTCAGGTTGAGGTCGGACAGCATTTCGTTGGTAAACTTAAAATGCCCTCTGCGGGTGATAATTTTGAATCGGTGATTTTTCATTCGGCTTAGCACCTCTAAAAATCGCCATTTGGATTTCAGCAGATTTGGTTTTTCGCTTTTTAAGCCGATTTCGAAATAATGTTTAATCCCGGCTCTTTCTGCTACGATGTCGGGAGTGATCGTTTCATCACTGTTCTTTTTGTGATAGCTTTTAGGCTTTTCATAACCATCAATGTCTGCTTTGATGTTCTCAAATCCCTTTTTTTCAAGGTACGCAAGTGACAATTGCATCACCTCTTTATTGTTTTCTTTTTCTAATTGTATCATAACCAATAATATAAGAAAACCACATCACTTATGCAACTATACTTTTAAAAGCTGCAATTAACGCTGCATTTTCCCCACAGATCTATCAAAAGGAATCCTTAGTTGCACGGCTATATTCTCGTCGTCGCGGTGATCTGCCACATCAATTCCGTATTTTATTTTACTGGTATCGTCGTAAACAAAAGTTCCGAAGAGGCGATCCCAGAAAGAGAAAATACTTCCGTAATTACTATCTGTCCATGGCATCTGATAATGATGATGAAATTTATGCATATTCGGAGTTACGAAGAGCAAGCACAGACCCTTGTCCAACCAACCTGGAAGGGCAATGTTCGCATGAGAGAAATAGGTGAACAAAATGGTTAGGATCCTATATAAAAAATAGTAAGCAATAGGCATTCCCATGATCACCAACGCAAGGAGGGCGAATGTCTCTCTAATGATAAAATCGAACGGATGATGTCTTGTTCCTGTGGTTACATCCACATGCTTGTCGCTGTGATGTACAATATGAAGTCGCCACATAAACGGAACCTTATGGAGTAAATAATGGACGGTATATTGTGCAACCAGATCCAGTACCAGAATGGAAAGCAGCAGTTCTACCCAAACAGGCGCATTAATTAGGTACAAAAGTCCAAACTGAGATTCGCCCAGCCAGACAAATAACCAGGTGGTGATAACACCAAAGACAGTGTTGATCACCATTACGAGCACCAGAAGAAAGATATTTATCCTGGCGTGCTTCCATTTTTTATATTGAAATCGCACCAGGCTGTAATTGCCTTCCAAAATCCAGAAAAAAGCAAGCAGAAAAACAATCCAACCAGCCTTCATCCACACAGGCATGGTTTCAAAAAAGTTGAGAAAGGCCTCCACAAAATGTTATTTTAGAATACGGTTGTATTTATTAGTGTCTTTTAACACCGCGATCGCTTCAAGTATCTCGGGGTTGTGCTTTACCTGGTAATTGTATAGGCCATCACGATAGAAAAAACGCTTGAGGATCTCGTCAGACAGCAACGACTTTATCTCTGCCTTCTTATCTACCAGCGCCTTTTCCTTAGCCGATTCGATGGACGATATCAATTGTTTATAACTCCCCTCTATATGCTTTTTTAAATCATCGTCCTCTGAGCGTCTCAGCGCTTCAGCGAATTCTTTCTCTGTTTCGGTTTCATAGCTGAAATCGTTCTTCTTTAAAAATTGAAGAAAGTCCTGAAAATCTGAATCGGTGAACTTAAAATTCGAAGAATCTTTCATTTCGTGTTCATAATAATACTGGGTAGCATAATCGAAGATAGCATTGTCCTTTAATAATGCGGTTGTGATAGGGCTAAATTTAGCCGTTTCCACTTCGATATCAGGAAGTATCCCACCTCCGTCGTATACCGTTCGCCCACCTTTGGTCTTGAAAGCATTATACTCTTTTGGGTCTAGACGAATAGGATCGCCGTTTTCATCTCGATTCCAATAATCCAGCGCCTGAATACAACGGCCACTGGGAGTATAATATCTAGAGATGGTAACCTTTAGTTGAGTACCATAGGTTAGTTTTTTGGGCCGCTGTACAAGGCCCTTACCAAAACTACGCGCTCCTACTATCACAGCTCGATCCAGGTCCTGTAATCCCCCCGAAACGATCTCACTAGCAGACGCACTTCTACCATTTACCAGAACAACAAGTGGAATTTCGGTGTCTACCGGCTCATTTTGTGTGCTGTAGGTCTTATTATATTTCTCGATCACCGATTTTGTGGTTGTGATCACTTCTCCTTTAGGCACGAAAAGATTAACAATGTTTATAGCTTCATTTAAAAGGCCTCCAGGATTTCCTCTAAGGTCGAGGATGATCTTCTCTGCCCCGTCTAATTTAAGCGATTCGAGCGCCGCTTTTGTTTCACGGGTTGTGGTTCGATTAAATTTGGTAAGGACGATGTAGCCTATATTATCATCAAGCAATTTAAAGAAAGGAACAGCTTTTTCTGCTACTTTTTTTCGAACCAAAGAAGTGGTTTGAGTCTTCCCCTGCCGCACATAGGTAAGTTCTACGGTCGTCCCGGCGGCCCCTTTTAAAAGTTCTCCGGCATCATCTTCGAAGTCGGACAAGTTGGTGTTTCCTATCCTTATGATCTCGTCTCCCGCTTTCAATCCGGCCTCATCTGCAGGGTAACCTTGAAAAGGTTCAACCACAATAATCTTATCGGCAAGTGTTTGAACCGAGGCTCCAATTCCCGTATAGGTGCCGGAATTTTTTATCCTGGCATCTTCAACTTCCTGTTCGTTCCAATAGATAGTATAAGGATCCAGATCCTCCAGCATGCCCTTTATAGCTTTATCCATTAGGGTTGCAGGAGTTACTTCATCCACATAGTTCATATTGAGTTCTTTGAACATAGTTGTGAATATTTCAATTTGTTTGGCGACCTCGAAGAAATCATTCTTAAAACTTACAGTAGTGAAAAAAATGCCGATCGCCAGGACCGAAAAGATTATCTTCTTTTTCATGATAAAAATTGTATTTAATGTATTCCGGAAGCTAAAGTATTAGTTTGTCCCAGGTAACTTTTTGAGAAGAGCGGCAATTGCTTTTTCTATTTCGCCAAATTCTCCATCATCCTTACCAATATACAAAAACAACAACGCAAAATTACCTCCTTTATTAGAGTTTAACGCCCCTTTATGCTTCCTGTAAGCCTCTCGCATTAGCCGTTTTATTCTGTTTCTGTCTACCGCCAGCTTGAACCTACGCTTCGGAACAGAAAACGCGGCTTTATTAAGAGAAAGATCTTCGATGGGTAAATAAATCAATCGCACAGGAAATTTGCTAACCGATTTTCCTTCGGAAAATAAGGAAGCGATAATCTTTCGGCTTTTTAGTTTTTCCCGTTTCGGAAATTTCAAACGCATGGCGTAAAAGTAGTTTATTTGCAATATCCTGCAAAGCATAAAAAAACCCGCCTCTAATGGAAGCGGGTCGTTCTCTGGGATTTTTCAGAAAAAATTAGTCTACAACCATACTGTTGTTTTCCAAATCAATATCGGCCATCAACCCACTTGGATCGATCTGAACCGATGTAACTTTTTTCCCGCCGGGGATTGATAAGTCGTATGTGGGGTAGGCCCAAGCCCAGTCCTCGGCAACTACGCGTTTTACGTTTGGATATGGGTTTTCTTTCTCCGCCCTGGCCATTTGTAGTGGGATATAATAATAGGCCGAGCTTCCGTCTGCAAAAGTCACGAACAGATCAATTGGCATTGGCATTAGGCCAATTCGCTCGAGGGACACAACCGTCTCATCTTTATTCTGGGCGATATTCGTCACCGCATAATCGATCGTATTGGTAGTTTGCGCCCAGTCTGTGAGGTACCAATCCAGCTCGAATCCTGAAACCTTTTCGGCAACCCTGATAAAATCGTTAGGAGTGGGGTGCTTGAACGCCCATTCCTTAAAATATCGTTTTAAGGTTTTATTTAAATTCTCTTCCCCGATCACGTAGCCTAACTGAGCCAGAAAAACTGCCCCTTTACTATAGGCCGCAATGGAGTAAGAACGATTTGTCGCATATCGATCTGCGTGGGTAGACATAGGTTGCTCTGTTCCGCTGGTAGCCAGAAACCTGTATCCACGGTATGATCCTCCCCAGAGGTTTTCTTTTTCTTCATCGTTTACCGCGGCTTTGGCCCTTGCCGAAATGTAGGACGTAAACCCTTCATCCATCCATTCGTGTTTACTTTCATTAGTTGCCAGAACAAATTGAAACCAGCTATGAGCCAATTCGTGAGACGTTGTACCAAACAAACTTCCGTAGCGCGCACCTCCTGTGATCAATGTACACATTCCATATTCCATTCCCCCATCACCCCCTTGAATCACGGAATATTGTTTGTAAGGATATGGTCCAATATTTTCGTTAAAATACTCCATTAATTCTGCGGTTTTCGGCTGGATCTTTTTCCAGTTTTCAACCACTGCGGGATCATTCTTATATAAAAAGTGGAGCGTCACTCCGTTAGGCCCATCCAGCGTATCATGAATGTACTCATCATCTGCGGCCCATGTGAAATCGTGTACGTTTGGCGCGAAAAAATGCCAGGTATATTTACCATTTTTGGGCTTCATTGGCTTTAAACCTTTTGGGCCGTAACCATGACCTACTTCCTCAGCATTTTGAAGATAGCCGGTTCCACCAATGGTATAATCGGCATCGATAGTGATCTTTACATCAAAATTCCCCCAAACGCCGTGAAACTCTCGCCCTATATAGGGATCTGCATGCCAGCCTTCGAAGTCATATTCGGCAATTTTAGGATACCACTGCGTCATGGAAAAAGCAACCCCATCCCTATTATTTCTTCCACTTCTCCTTATCTGAACCGGCACCTGGGCATCCCATTCCATATAAAACGTTGTGCTTTCCCCGGGCTGAATTGGTTTATCTAGCCTTACTTCCAAAACTGTGCCTACCACCTTATATGTTAATGGCGAACCATCCTGGGTTAGTTTTGTAGGTCTTAAATAACCAATTTCGGAAGGACTAAGACTTGAGATTCTATCACCAACTCTCGAATCCGGATCGGCAATTGTTCTGGATCTTACGTCCATTTCACTTCCGGGTTGGAAGGCATTAAAATGAAGATGATAAAATATCCGATTAAGAGTGTCGGGCGAGTTATTGGTGTAAACCGCAGTTTGCTTTCCCTTGTATTGATAGGTTTCTACGTTTACATCGATCTCCATGGAATAGTCCACGTGCTGTTGCCAATAGGCCGTATTATTTTGCCCTGTTATTGAAATATTGATCGATAACAGGAATACAATTAATAAGAATTGCTTCATTTTCGTGACATTTTATCTGCCAGGATAAGGGCATTATACAAGTTTACCATCTTTCCGGATTTAGAGACATTTCCGAAGTTATCCTGATTGGACGCGTCACCTGCCAGGATCACCGGACTTTTTGACGTAAGACCGCTATCCATGATTATTTGTTTTACCTGAGCTGCACTAAGGTCTGGATAATACGAACGGATTGTTGCGGCAACACCTGCCACCGCCGGAGCGGCCATTGAAGTTCCCTGCAAATACTCGTAGGTGTTTAGGGGGGTAGTAGACCAGATCTTTACACCGGGAGCAAAAACATCAACGTTCATTTTGCCATAGTTGGAAAAACTTGCGATCATTTCACTTCCGTATTTATAGTTTAGTGCGCCTACGGTAAGTACATTATTTGCAATTTCAGGACCTGTAAGTGACTGATCGTTTGGATACACTTCTATAGTATCCAGATCTAATCCTTCATTTCCGGCTGCATTAACTATCAACACATCTTTGGCAGCGGCGTACTTAATAGCCTCGCGCACCCATTCCGGATGTGGCGAAAAGTATTTTCCAAAACTTGTGTTGATCACTTTCGCCCCGTTGTCTACAGCATATCTAATAGCAAGCGCTACGTCTTTATCATATTCGTCTCCATCGGGAATTGTGCGTATCACCATGATCTCGGCATTAGACGCCACACCATTCATTCCAATTCCATTATTACGTTGTGCGGCAATGATTCCTGCAACATGAGTTCCGTGTTTCGCATCTTCTTCTTTAGGATCTGGCCCGTCAACATCGTTATTTCCGTAATATTTGGTTGAGAAGTCGTCCGGGTCGTTATTCAACACGGCACGAAAATCCTTATCCATGTTGAAATGTGTGTTCAGCCTACCGGAAAAATACTCAACCCCTCCGTTGAGTTCCTTAATTACATCGGGAACAGTATCACCGTAATTAAGCATTTGGGAGAGCATTCCAATTTGTTGTTGTTCGGCCGGAGTAGGGTTACTAATTCCGGTAAGATCTTTCTGAGTGTAATCTTCCTTCCCTAATTTTTTAGCCATTGCCTGATGGGCGGGCTTCAATTGTGCAAGAATTTGTTCGTAGCGGTTTTTGTTGGCCAGAACTTCCTGATATTCTTTTTCGTATTCGGCTTTCGCTTTTTGGTAGATAGCGAAATCTTCACGATCTGCTGCACTCACAGAACTTTCTGTTTTTCCTTCAAATTTTGGCCCTAGTTTCTTGAGATATCGAACATATTCCATGTTCTCACCCACGATGTCACCGAGAAAATTCCAACCGTGAACATCGTCCACAAACCCGTTCTTATCATCGTCTTTTCCGTTTCCGGGGATCTCATCCTTGTTCACCCAGATCACGTTTTTAAGGTCCTCGTGCTCTATATCGACACCACTATCAATAACCCCAACGATTACCTTCTGGCCTTTACGACCTTTCAGGAGTTCTGCGTAGGCTTTCTCAACACTCATTCCAGGAATAGTGTCTGAAAGTAAGTCGGCAGCAACCCAGGATTTATATTGCTCCTCGGTAAGAGGCGCTGTTTTCAGGGGTAAGGTATCTATATTTTCAATGGGGGTGGATACAATTGGCGCTACGGTGTTTCCACAGCTAGTCAATAGGGTGGCAGAAAGCAACCCTACCAGTAAAATTCTTGTCAATTTCATCTTAAATATTTAATTAAATAATTCGTCAAAGGTAAAGGATTCGTCCAGACGGACACCTTTATCCGTATGTTTCACAGTAATAATTTCATTATGAGCATCGTGCTCTAAGAATAAATAATAATTATTGTCTGCCGCGGCATTCAGGAATTTTTCCTTTTCCGGAAGCGTAAGCAGCGGCCGCGTATCATAACCCATTACGTATGGGATTGGCAAATGCCCCGCGGTGGGTAAAAGGTCGGCAACAAAAACAATGGTTTTGCCTTTATAAGAAATCTGGGGCAACATTTGTTTCTCTGTATGTCCATCTGCAAAGAAAATGCCGAAATCCATTTCTTCAGCCTCGGAGAAATCTCCACTCGGATCTGAAACGAATTTCAGTTGTCCGCTTTCCTGCATGGGGATTATATTTTCCTTAAGGAAAGAAGCTCTCTCACGCCTGTTTGGATTCACGGCCCAATCCCAATGTCTTGCATTACTCCAGAAGGTTGCATTTTTAAAGGCAGGTTCATAACCTGTTCGGTCCTTGTTCCATTGTACACTTCCGCCACAGTGATCGAAATGTAGATGAGTCATAAAAACATCGGTAACATCATCTGTATGAAATCCGTACTTTTTCAAGGAATTTTCGAGAGAAAAATCTCCCCACCTGTAGTAATAACTATAAAATTTATCGCTTTGCTTATTCCCCATCCCAGTGTCTATTAGCGTAAGCCTGTCACCGTGCTCTATAAGTAGACATCGCGCTGCCATCTCGATCATGTTGTTAGCATCGGCAGGATTAGTTCGAGACCATAACGACTTGGGCACGACACCAAACATGGCGCCGCCATCAAGTTTAAAATTTCCTGTCTCTATGGGGTATAATTTCATTGGAGCCGCAAAATAATAAAAGTACACGGATTGTTAGTAATTCTTAAGTTATAATTAAGAAATGAACTAAGTGATAATCATGTCCTTCAGGCGTTTACCGAAAATGGATATCGCATTTCTCTCATTTATTCCAGCCAACCATTCTTTTCCTAAATGTAACAAGGAACGCCCGCGTTATTCGATGCGAGTTCTAGAAAATACCATCCAAATCCTTTAAAGTTGAAGACATGATGTTTTAAGAATAGTTAGATTAGTAAAAGCAGGAAGAAACCGTTTTTAAGATATTTAAATAGGATCTACTTAAGGATGCAAGTTGAGACGATCGGGAATATTTTATTTTCAGACTACCTTGTTTATTACTATTTTCACACAAAATAATTTTCTATGCTCGAACTCGCTGGTATTATTGTATTGGGAATTTTAGCCCAGTGGGTTGCTTGGAAATTCAAAATTCCCGCCATTCTTCCTCTTATTTTGATTGGCCTGTTTGTTGGACCAGTATCAACTCTTATTTCGGAGGATGGCTCACAGTGGATACAACCTATCTACGATGGGAAGTCCGGCTTTTTTCCAGACCAGAACTTGTTTTATTTCGTCTCACTCGCAATTGGGATCATTCTTTTTGAAGGGGGGCTTACCCTTCGTCGTGGTGAGGTTGCAAAAATTGGCCCGGTTATCGGGAAGCTTATAAGCCTCGGCTCGGCTGTTACCTTTATTGGCGGTGGGGTTGCGGCTCACTATATCTTTGGCCTGGACTGGCGTATCGCCTTCCTGTTCTCTGCTCTTATTATCGTGACAGGACCAACTGTAATAACCCCTATTTTAAGGAATATCCCCTTGAAAAAAGATGTGTCGGCCGTTCTTAAATGGGAAGGAATACTTATAGACCCCATCGGCGCTTTGGTTGCGGTATTGGTTTTCGAATTTATTAGCGTTGGGGGAGACGCGGGATATACGAAACAAGCGTTAATAGAATTTGGGAAGATTATTCTTATCGGGTTTTCCTTCGGAATTTCAGGCGGATATGCTTTGTATTATTCCATTAAAAAGAAATTTATCCCTCATTATTTACTGAATGTGGTTTCCCTGTCCGTGGTTTTACTAATCTTTGTTGAAAGTGATGTCTTTGCTCACGAATCTGGATTACTTGCCGTTGTGGTAATGGGGATGTTCCTTGGGAACAGCGATCTTCCAAGTCTGAAGGAATTACTGTACTTTAAAGAGTCTCTAAGTGTATTGCTCATATCCATCCTGTTCATCCTGTTAGCCGCTAATATCAGCCTAGACGATCTTTTGCTGGTATACAACTGGGAAACGGCTATTCTACTAGCGGTAATTATTTTTGTTTTAAGGCCAATGGCGGTATTTCTAAGCACCACGGGCAGTTCCCTCAAGACCAACGAAAAATTGTTCATCAGTTGGGTGGGCCCACGAGGTATTGTTGCTGCGGGTATCGCATCTTTATTTGGCACTAAATTAGTGGAACAGGGCATCCCCGGCGCCGAATATATAACCCCTCTGGTATTCGCTGTTGTGCTGGTAACGGTTTTATTAAACGCAGCCACGGCGAGAGTTTTTGCCTCAATAGTAGGGGTATTTCTAAAATCTTCAGAAGGAATAATTATTATAGGCGCCTCGAAAGTCTCCAGGCTTATAGGAAATTATCTAGCCAAGAATAACAGACATGTCGTGTTGGTTGACACAAACGCCAGTAACATAGAGCGGGCCAGAGAATTGGGACTAGAGGCGATAAATGGCAGCATTTATACAGGCGATCTCACAGATAATATCGAATTGAACGATGTAGGTTATCTACTCGCCATGACTGGCAACTCCGAGATTAACAAACAAGCTATAATAAAATATAGAGATACCTTGGGTGAAAATGGTTCGTTCAGGCTTATGAGTGGTGACGAAATGAAAAATGATATTGCCAAAGATGTACATCGTAATGAGTGGTTCTCCTTAACCCATGATTATGTAAAACTTAGCGAGGTGGTTTCCGAATACCCCTCTATCCAGGAATTTCCGGTTCAATCCAAGGCGCAATTTTTAAAACTCCTGGCACACGTAGAAGAGAAAGATAATGTTGTAGCCTTATTTCTGAAAAACGAAAAGAATCATATAGACCTTATTACAGATCCGGAGAATATGGAAATTAGCGAAGGCTGCCAGTTGGTATATCTTGGCAAACCCCTGGATCCCGAAGGAGAAGCGAAGCGACCGGACAAGAGTACTTGAAAAGAAAATAATCTATAGTAATAAAGACTGGCCTGTCTCGTTGTAGGTTGTAGAAATCGATCCAGAATGAAATATTACCCCTCCGTTTATATTTGCGCGGTCCTTGTAGCATCCCTTTTTAGCTGCAAAAGTGATGATTCGGTTAGTTGTGTTAGTTGTAGTGCTCCGCAAACTCTCGATTTTACCTTATGCCGGGAAAGTGATGGCAATGCCTCGGTAAACGGTGAGAATACTGGCACACCTTACGACATCTACCTACAGGATCTGCGGGCCGATGGCGCTAACTGCGGAGGATAAACTAAACCCCGGGACAGCGCCCCGAGGTTTCCATTAAATAACACATCCTACTTAGCCTTATTTTTTATCAAGACCAATGCGCACACCAACACTAATCGCTCCTCTGTCGGTGAGAAATGATGTGTCACTAGAGGTATTTTTAAATTCTCCGTCCTTAGATTTAATAGTGATATTGCTGAATTCCACGAAGTTCACTTGTACACCTAACGCGATAGCCGATCCAAGCTGGACTTGTGCACCTAGATAGGCATTAGCCGCAAACCCTGATAGGTTTTGCTTGAAGCCAAAGGCGTCTATATTTCCGAAGAGATAACCCGTATTTATTCCGGTTATCACCCGGGTGTTTCCTCCCCCCACGGGTATTTGGTATTCGGCCGTAGGCCCAATAAGTACCTTTGTTTCTTTTATATCATCCCCATTAATTGCCGTGGTAGTCACCGAAGCTTTAGGTCCTACGAATAAGGGATTTCCCCCAACATCTCCTATATCGAACAAATATCCTCCGTAAATCACCCCTTGGGTATCGGTTTCAGATCCAAATCCAATTCCCAGGCCGGTATCGATGAAATTATTGTTATCATTTATGTCTTCGTCCGGAGCAGTAAAACTTCCTTTTTTAACTGGGTCTTCCAATTTTTTACAACAATCGATATATACCAGGGCGAGTTTAGGATTTTTGATCTTTCCAAAACGAAGTCCGAAATGAACGACAGTTCTATATTTTTCTTTAGAATTGAGATAATTATAATCAGTGGTATTGAATATCATCGGACCCGAACAGCTTGCGGTATATACATATTCCGCCTTTTTTACCTTGTGTTTGTTATTAGTAGTACAGGGACAGGATATAGCGACTTCTGTTTTCAGATCCCACTCCACTTGAGTAATAGAGAGTTTTTTGGTGTCCCATGTAAATTTGGTGGGTTTAATTATGGTTTTAGCTGTAACGGTACATTCTCCATGTTTAAAAGACGTTTCAAAAATTTTAAAACCGGATTTTTGAGCACGGCGAACCGTATAATAGAATCGATTAAATTCGGCTTCATCAATGTAAAATTTATTATAGTCTTTACCTAGCTTGTTTATAAACTCGGTTTTGGTCTTGGTCTCGGATAAATATTCAAGAGCCAATTGGTTGGTTATTTCAAAAAGAGATGTTTTTAGCCTTAGAGAATCGTCTACGATCTTTCCAATTTCCTTTATCAATGCTTCTTTAGTAGGAAACAATTTTTTTCTGGGAATGGAGGCCAAAAGCTTAGCGGGGTCACATTGTAAATTCTTGGAAGGAGTTTCTTTTGCTTGCCTGAGCATAGTAGCAAGTGTATTATATAAATTCTTACCACTCGCTACACGTGGATTCTTTTTTTGAGCATACACATCGGCGCCGGTTACAAGTGTCAAGGCGATTAATATTAAGAGGATCCTGACTTTCATAATTTCTGTTTTATGGATTACTATCCAAATGTGAGAAATGGAAAGATATTTATACAGGTAAATTTAGATTATGGGCGATGTAATTAGAATTTGAGTGGGATGAGTGAGAATTAGGAAAGCTCACTTAAATTATGAAGCAGAGCATTTACTTTAGCTCCCGAAACAGCGATATGCTCTCCCGTTACAAGCTCAAGGGTACTGTCCTGCTTATGAAACGTTTTAGCATAATCGAGATTCACGAGATAGGATTGGTGACTTCGGAAAAACGAAAACCCTTGTAAATGGTCATCGTATACTTTTAGTGACTTAGACACCAGGATCTTTCGGCCGTCGGCGATATGAAATTCAGAATAATTATTGTCGGATTTTACAAATAGTATATCCGAGATCTCTACAATGTGAATGGATTCAAGGGTTTTTAACACTAGTTTTTTCTTCTTTTCTCCCGGGTTGAAATTATGGAAGAAAGTCTTTAACTGTTGATTGTATTGATCCATATTGATGTGTTCTATCGCTTTTTGTACCGCCTGAACCAGGGCTTCGTCTTCGAAAGGTTTCTCAAGGAAATCCAGCGCACTGAATTTAAAGGCCTGAACCGCATATTTGCTGTGAGAAGTAATAAAGATGATCTTAAAGGGAATAGAATCATATTGCTGAAAGAGGGTAAAGACAACCTCATCCTGTAAATTTATATCGGAGATTACAAGGTCCGGGCTGTGTGTTGTGATATGTTCTTTAGCCAGCGAAAGGGTATTGGCAACCGGTACTAATTCCAGATCAGGAAAATGCTCCCGGAGTGTATCGGTGATCATTTCGGCCATGAAATGGTCGTCTTCAATTAACAGGCATCGTTGCGACATACTAAAGATATTTCAACGGAAAAGTTAGTATTATTTTTGTTCCCTGCCCGTCTTTCCCATCATGTTGAGAAGTTATTTCCAATTCAACAGGGTATTTTTCTGCTTTGAGTAAGTTTTCCATTCGCTGTTTAGTTATAGAAGTACCCATAGATTTATGCAGGCTGTTTGCATTTTTCTTTTCTGAATGGATTCCTTTTCCGTTGTCGATAATATCAACGCGAATTCGATCATTTTCTATACGATAATTTACTATTATCTTCCCTTCTGAAACCCCTGAAACCCCATGAATGATCGCATTTTCAACAAAGGGCTGCGTGAACATGGGCGGGATAGCTGTATTTGATGCATCCAGATTCTCATCGATCTCTACCTGATATTCGAAGGAATTGTTATGAACCAATTGCTGAAGCGCTAAAAAATCACTTATGGTGTCGTGGTCTTCTTTTATCGAAATGAACTTCTCTACCGAATTCTCCAGGATATTTCGCATCAAACCGCTGAAATTGGTAATATATCGGGTGGATTTTTTGGTATCATTCTTCTTAATAAAGTATTGTATCCCATTGAGTGCATTAAAAAGAAAGTGCGGATTTAGCTGCATTAACAGTAATTTTTGGGTTAATTCGGAGAACTGTAAATTTTGCTTGATCTTGTGGTTTTTATAGGCAAAGAACAAGAGGGTAAGTAGCAAGGCTACTCCGCCTATAGTGGCGAACAGTATACTTCTTTGATTCTTTAATTGAGCTGCTTTTAATTTGTTATCTCCTTCCAGAATCTCGATCTCCTGTGCCTGTTTTTCGGTCTCAAATTGTGCTGTAATGGCTGCGATCCTGTCATTTTCCTGAATGGTGTTGATGGAGTCCTTGATCTTACTGAATTGTGTCGATGCACGAAATGCAGCCGGATAATCACCGCTTCTCTCGTTGGCTTCGATCAGCTGTTCGTAGAACTGAGCTTTAAACTTGAGAATGTTGGTAGATTCGATGGCCTTGTTTAAATGATATTTTGCCTTTTCAAACCGCCCCGATCTCACACAAGCTGTTCCTATGTAATAATGTGTGAGTTGATAATTGGTGCCGAAATTTACCCGATCCATTATAGCAAGTGCCTTTTCCCCATCGGCGATGGCTTCTGTGTAATTTCCCAGATCGAGATGGATATTACATCGGTCACTGTACATAACTGCCGCCAAAACCGAATTATCCTTGTCTTCAATTTTCGTCAGGGCTTTAGTGGTCATCTCTAATTGCTTCCTTGCGCCTGTTAACCCCTCTGAATCTGAAAGATCGTGAATTGTGGCATTTTTGTTATGCGAAGCATTTTGGGAAGATTTTTCAAAGAAATACTCGGCCAGTTCGTCTTTCCCTAATTTTCGATAAATCATCCCCAGGTTTAGATAAGTGCGTGCCAGGCCGGCTGTATTAGCCGCCTTTTCCTGAATATCCACGGCTTTGAAATACATCCGCAACGCGTCCTCCATCCCTTTATGCCGATAATAAATACCCCCCATATGATTATAGGCCTGGCCCAGGTTCGACAAAGGCACTTTTTCCTCATTTTCGAAAATAAATTTGAGCACTTTTTCAACCTCTTCGGGTTCATCTCTTGTAAAGTGGTAAAAACTTTTCGCGACACTCGTTTTGGCTATGGTGTTTGTGTCCTTAGAGACAAGAGCCAATTGATATGCCTTATTAACATAGACCAGTGCAGTATCGAGATTAACCTGATAGGTTTCTTCTGCCCGATTTAGAAGAGAGTCAATTTCGGGGTAAGGATTTTGCGCTGTAGAAGCCCCTGAGAGCAACAAGGATATAGCAATAAGCACCCATAGTTTCATACCTAAAAAGGTACAAAAAAATCCGAAGCGGGGACCGTTTCGGATTTCAGCATAAATTGTTTAGAATCAATTAGTCATTGAGCTTCAGAACAGCCATAAATGCTTCCTGTGGGATCTCCACATTTCCTACAGCACGCATACGTTTTTTACCTTTCTTTTGCTTTTCGAGCAGTTTACGTTTCCTCGATATGTCACCCCCATAACATTTGGCAGTAACATCCTTACGCAGTGCTTTTACTGTCTCTCGGGCGATTATCTTCGCACCAATAGCGGCCTGGATTGGAATATCGAACTGTTGGCGAGGGATCAATTGTCTTAATTTTTCGCACATCTTCTTCCCTATATCGTAGGCATTGTCCTGGTGTAAAAGAGCTGAAAGCGCATCGACGGTATTTCCGTTTAATAGCACATCTACCTTCACAAGCTTGGAAGCCCTAAGCCCAATAGGTGAATAATCGAAAGATGCATAACCTTTGGACACGGTTTTTAATCGGTCGTAGAAATCGAAAACGATCTCCGCCAGCGGCATATCGAAATTAAGCTCTACCCGCTCGGGAGTTAAATAAGTTTGATTGGTGATCTGTCCTCTTTTCTCAATACACAGAGACATCACTGGCCCAACAAAATCGGACTTTGTAATAATGCTCGCTTTGATATAAGGTTCTTCAACCCGGTTTAGGGTAGAAGGCTCGGGCAGGTCTGAAGGATTATTAACCAAGATAGGTTCATCCGGGTTTTTATTTGTATATGCCTGGTAAGATACGTTAGGCACGGTGGTGATCACCGTCATATCGAATTCACGTTCAAGGCGTTCCTGGATGATCTCGAGGTGTAACATCCCCAGGAATCCACATCGAAACCCAAAGCCAAGTGCAGCCGAACTTTCAGGCTGAAAAACCAGAGAAGCATCGTTTAGCTGTAGCTTTTCCATGGAAGTTCTCAGTTCCTCATAATCTTCTGTATCTACCGGGTAAATACCGGCAAATACCATAGGCTTTACATCTTCGAAGCCTTCGATCATATTGGTGGTAGGGGTCTTAGCATCGGTAATAGTATCTCCAACCTTTACTTCACGGGCATCTTTAATGCCAGTAATAAGATAACCTACATCTCCGGTCTTGATCACCTGCTTAGGTATTTGTTTTAATTTTAGTGTACCCACCTCATCGGCAAAATAGTTTTTGCCGGTTGCCATAAACTTTATCTGCTGTCCTTTCCTGATCTCGCCATTAAGTACTCGAAAATAGGTCTCAACTCCACGAAACGGGTTATAAACCGAATCGAAAATTAAAGCTTGCAAAGACTCGTTGGCATTCCCCTTGGGCGCAGGGATCCTGTCGATTATCGCTTTAAGGATTTCGGTGATACCAATTCCGGTTTTGGCCGAAGCAGGAATAACCTCTTCCGCGCTGCAGCCTAAAAGGTCTACGATATCATCTGTCACTTCTTCAGGGTTAGCCGATGGCAGATCCACTTTATTAAGTACAGGGATGATCTCAAGATCATTCTCCAGAGCGAGGTATAAGTTTGAAATAGTTTGTGCCTGTATGCTTTGTGCAGCATCCACAACGAGTAACGCACCCTCACAAGCCGCGATGGAACGAGACACTTCGTAAGAGAAATCTACATGACCTGGAGTATCGATAAGATTCAGGATATATTGTTCGCCCTCATACTCATAGTCCATTTGTACAGCGTGACTTTTAATAGTGATCCCACGCTCACGCTCCAAATCCATATTGTCCAGCAACTGGGCTTGCTGCTCCCTGGCTGTTACAGAGCCGGTAGCATCCAGCAGTCTGTCTGCCAGAGTACTCTTCCCGTGGTCGATATGAGCGATGATACAAAAATTGCGGATGTTCTTCATAGCAGTCTTCTTCCAACAAAATTGGATGCAAATATAACTCAAAATATAACGGAACCTTATCTCTACCAAAGGTATTAGCTCATATTGTTTATTTTTGCATCAGTTATGGCAATGATAGGCGATATAAATGTTGGAGATTTTCCGCTTTTACTGGCACCCATGGAGGATGTGAGTGATCCTCCCTTCAGGGCGTTGTGTAAAGAGCAGGGAGCCGATGTGGTGTTTACAGAATTCATTTCTTCGGAAGGACTTATTCGCGATGCAGCGAAAAGTGTGATGAAGCTGGATATATACGAAAAGGAACGGCCGGTTGGCATCCAGATATTTGGAGCCGTTCTGGATTCGATGCTTCGTAGTGTTGAGATCGTGGAAGCAAGCGGGCCCGATATAATTGATATAAATTTTGGATGCCCTGTAAAGAAAGTGGTTTCTAAAGGCGCCGGCGCCGGGATTCTGAAAGATATAGACCTGATGGTTTCACTCACTGAAGCTATGGTTAAGCACACCAAATTGCCTGTAACAGTAAAAACGAGACTTGGCTGGGATCATGATTCCATTAAGATCGTTGAAGTTGCAGAACGTTTACAGGATGTAGGCTGTAAGGCGATCTCCATTCATGGGCGCACCCGGGCACAGATGTATAAAGGAGAGGCCGATTGGGCGCCTATTGCCGAAGTAAAGAATAATCCCAGAATGCACATACCTGTGTTTGGCAATGGAGATGTGACCTCGCCGGAAAAGGCAATGGAAATGCGTGATAAGTACGGGCTTGATGGGGCCATGATAGGCAGAGCGAGCATTGGCTATCCCTGGTTCTTCAAAGAAGTGAAACACTACTTTAAAACAGGGGAACATTGTGCACCGCCCACCATGGCCGAGCGGGTAGAAGCAGCGCGCAGGCATTTAACCATGGCCATAGACTGGAAAGGGGAGAAACTAGGAGTATTTGAAACAAGACGACATTACACAAATTATTTTAAAGGCATCCCCGACTTTAAACACCACCGAATGAAAATGGTTACCAGTGACGATTCGGCGTCTGTATTTGCTGCCTTCGATGAAGTACTGGAAAAATTTGGAGATCATCAATTCGCTTAATCAAGCAAACTCTCTTTCACCCGGCTAGAAGCAATTCGAGAAGCGACCACCCCAAGCAGGCTGATAGTTGCAAATACCACTATCACATTTATTAACTTCAACTTTACGGGATAAGGCAGGGAGGAGGTTATATACACAAAAGGAAGTTTTAGCTGTATCCAAACGATTAAAACGCCTAGAAGTATTCCTAAAATTCCACCAAGGGTGGTCATTAGTGTACCTTGTAGAAAAAATATCTTTCGGACGTTTTGCAGGGTAGCCCCAAGATTATAAAGTGTTTTGATATTCTTTCTTTTGTCCAGGATCATCATGATAATAGACCCTATCACATTGAATAGTGCAATAATAAGAACCAGGGTAAAGATGAGGTACACCGCGATATTTTCGGTGTTAAGCATTTTATACAGGGCGTCGTTTTGCTGAATTCTGTTCTTGATCTGTATTTCTTGTCCCTGAAATAATTCCTTCAAAGCTTCTTTTACATCTTCTTCATCTGATCCGGGAATTAGTTTGAATTCCACAGACGAAACCACGTCTTTGTCCAGACCCAGGAGCGATCGCGCCAATTCGAAATCGGAAAACACATATTTACTGTTAACGTCCTCATTCACTTCATAGAAACCTGCCACCACAACACGCTCCCTATTAAAGGCTCTGTCGATATTAAGCTCGGTGATCTGTCCTGTGCCCGGAGTGGGCACATAGATCTCCAACAGACTGGTGTAATCGTTAATCCCGATAGAAAGCTTTATGGAAGTATTCGTGCCAATTACAACTTCATTTCTTCCGGGCTCGAACCAATTACTAAGAAATAAAATACTGTCGACCGGAATCACATTAACATAATTAGAATCTACTCCTTTTATGTAGGCAATATGATTTTTTCCTTTATACTGAAGAAACGCCCTTTCCTCTATAATCTTAGAATACGCTTCAATTCCAGGGGTTTTCTCCAGCTTATCTGATATGGCATCTGTAAATCGCAAAGTCTTTCCACTTGCCGGGACTATTTTCAGATCACTGTCAAACACATTTGTAAATTGAAGGCTAAAATCCTTTAGGCCTGAAAAAGCCGACAGCACGATAAACAAGGACATAGATCCAACCACCACACCAATTGCGGCGATTACCGTAATCACATTGATTGCATTATTGCTGCTTTTAGAAAAAAGATAGCGTTTAGCAATATATAAGGGGTAGTTCACTTTAGGACTTTTTTCGTTTTGGAAGCAGATCCGGATCTTCCAGAGGGTTCTCCTCTCCTTTAACGGCCTTTTCTAAGTTTTCTATATACTCCAGACTATCGTCATTATAGAATATAAGATCAGGCATTTTACGAAGCTGGTCTTTCACAAGAAGCGCGATCCTGTGTTTTATAGTGGGCTTGATCACATTGAGCTCTTTCACTATGCCTTCTGCCTTATCTGAAGGAAAAACGCTAACGTAGACCTTGGCAATTGATAGGTCTGAAGTTACAGAAACCTTGGACACAGAAAGTATAACCCCGGTCTGGCCGGCATTTCTTAACATGGTCTGTAATTCATTTGCTAGGTCTTCCTGAAGAACGCCTGCAATTTTCTTTTGTCTGTTGCTTTCAGTCATAATGCAAAAATAGTACATTTAGAACGTTTTAATTTTTAATTTGCCGAAAACATAAAAGATGAAAAAGATCGAGCATATTGGGATAGCTGTTAAAGATCTGTCTCTAGCCAATGAAGTGTACCAAAAACTTATGGGCTACCAACATTATAAAACCGAAGAAGTTGCATCGGAAGGGGTTACAACTTCCTTTTTTAAATGTGGTGAAAGTAAAATTGAGTTGTTGGAAGGAACTACAGAGGACAGCGCGATCACAAAATTTGTAAATAAACGCGGAGAAGGAATTCATCACATCGCCTTTGCAGTTGATGATATCCGGGCCGAAGTTGATCGGCTTGTAAATGAAGGGTTTACCGTTCTGAACAAAGAGCCTAAGCGAGGTGCCGACAATAAATGGGTGGTATTTCTACATCCGAAATCGTCCCATGGAGTCCTTGTAGAGCTATGTCAGGACGTCGATCCCGCTATGATCGAATCGTAATTATACTATAAATTGTTTGCAGGAAATGTAAAGAATTATACTTTTGCAACTTATTTGGTCCCATAGCTCAGCTGGTTAGAGCACCTGACTCATAATCAGGGGGTCCTTGGTTCGAGCCCAAGTGGGACCACGAATTTTTGAAACGAGCGCTGCAAGACAGGAGTAACCAGAGGAGGAAGCGATTGCCTGAGCAGGACCAGAAAATTTGTCATAAGGACAATAAATACAATGAATTAGGAGTTATTAAAATTCTGATAATTCGATAAATTCTTTGTTGTTTAAAAAAAATTATTACTTTAGACGCTGAATATGCGACCCCAAATCGTAGCCATACTAACTATAGTACTTAGTTTACTAAACGGTACTGTTATGCATGCGCAGGTAGATACACCTCCGCCTCCGCCGCCTACCCCCCCGCCAGAACTTCCCCTGGACAGTGGGATAATTCTTCTATTGATAGCTGGATTGATCTACGGTTCTTACATTGTTTCGAAGAGAATTCGCCTTGCTAGAACGCGTTCATAAGACGTTTTACGTATTTTCCTACAACATCAAATTCCAAATTTACAGTATCACCTTTTCTTAGTTGCCGGAAATTTGTATGCTCGAAGGTGTATGGAATAATGGCCACACTAAATTCATCATCTTTAGAATTCACTACCGTAAGACTTACCCCATTTACCGTAATAGAACCTTTTTCGATGGTGATGTTTTTATGTTCCGAATTATATGAAAAAGTAAAATACCAGCTTCCGTTCGCTTCGCGTATTTCGGTGCAAATACCGATTTCATCCACATGTCCTTGAACAATATGGCCATCTAAGCGATCTCCAAGTTTCATTGCGCGCTCAAGATTAACCAGGCTACCTACCTTTAGTTCACCCAGGTTTGTTTTCTCCAGCGTTTCCTTCACAGCTGTTACAACATAACTTTCGGCTCTTACTTCAACTACGGTTAAACAAATCCCGTTATGTGAAACACTTTGATCCACAGAAAGTTCATTGCTTATATTTGATTGGATTTCCAAGTGAAGATTATCTCCCTCTCTTTGTATTTCTGAAATGGTTCCGAGAGTTTCTATTATTCCTGTGAACATGGATAGTATTACTTACATTTGTAAAACAAAAATACGAATAATAGAACAGGCTTAATGAGCAAAAATCAGAAAATAGTAGTGGGGATCTCCATAGGTGACCTTAATGGCATAGGCAGTGAAGTGGTACTTAAAACCTTCCGTGACAGTCGTATGCTGGAATTTTGCACACCGGTGATCTTTGCGTCTGTGAAAACAATGTCCTTTTGTAAAAAAGTTTTCGAACTGGACGACATAAGCCTACACGGTATAGACTCGCTCGACGCCATCCTGCATAAGAAGATCAATGTTTTTAATGTCTGGAAAGAACAACCTGAGATAAAGTTTGGAGAAGAGGACAAGGCAATAGGAACATTTGCAGTTAGATCTCTGGAGGCTGCAGTTTCCGCTCTGAAGGATTCTATGATCGATGTATTGGTAACTGCACCGATAAATAAATCCAATGTTCAATCTGAAGCCTTCAATTTTCCGGGCCATACAGATTACCTTGCTAAAGAACTTGGTGGGGAAAGCCTGATGTTATTAATTTCGGATGAACTTAGAGTAGGCTTGCTAACAGACCATGTTGCCGTTAAGGATGTTTCAGAAAATATTACAAGAGAGCTCATAGAAAAAAAGATAAACACTATTCACAAAACCCTAATTCAGGATTTTGCTATTTCTAAGCCAAAGATCGCGGTACTTGGACTTAACCCGCATAATGGAGATCATGGAGTGATTGGCACGGAGGATGACGAAATACTGGAACCAACCCTTACTAATTTGAGGAATAACGGCAAAATGGTGTTCGGTCCTTATGCCGCCGATAGTTTCTTTGGATCTGGAAATTACAAGAACTTTGATGTAGTGATCGCCTCCTATCACGATCAGGGATTGGTGCCCTTTAAAACCCTTGCTTTTGGAAGTGGAGTGAATTATACTGCCGGGTTGAGTAAAATACGAACGTCACCGGATCATGGAACGGCCTATGATGTTGCAGGAAAAAATAAAGCCAATCCCGAATCGTTCGAGCAGGCGGTTTTTGCGGCTATAGAAATCTATAGAAAACGCAAAGAATACCTCAAGTTATCGAAAGATCCGTTAAAACCTCTTCCGAAGCGATCATTTGCCAAAAAGAAGTAGTTAAATAGAATCGCTATTGAAATTATTTTATATCTTTGCAGCCGCCTTTTAGTTAAGGTAAAGCTGTTTAACGGGTGCGACCATGGAGGAACTGAAAGAATATACCATTCCTTTTATAGGATTGAAAATTGGAGAACACCGGTTTAATTTCGAAATTACGAATACGTTCTTTGAGCATTTTGGGTATGACGAGTTTGAAAAATCAAATATCAGGCTCGATGTATTACTGGATAAGAAATCGACATTACTCGATATCTACCTCGATTTTAGTGGTACCGTGGGTGTACATTGTGATATAACCAACGAACCATACGATCAGGCTGTATCTGGCAAGTATCATTTTGTAGTGAAATTTGGCCAAGAGTATAATGATGAGAATGAAGACCTTTTAATTCTTCCTCATGGAAGTCATGAGGTGAATATTCAGCAATATGTTTACGAATCGATCGTACTGGCCGTACCAACCCGAAGAATACATCCGGGAGTAGGAGACGGTACATTAAAAAGTGAAATACTCGAAAAACTTGAAGAATTACGTCCGAAAGGATCCAATGAGGATCTGTCGGGAAATGAAAATACAGATCCCCGATGGGACGAATTAAAGAAACTATTAACGGATAAATAATATTGAGTAATGGCACATCCTAAAAGAAAAATCTCAAGAACGAGAAGAGATAAAAGAAGAACGCATTACAAAGCAACTACCCCGCAAATCGCAACAGACCCAACTACGGGTGAGGCGCATTTATATCACAGAGCCCATTGGCATGAAGGGAAATTATACTATAGAGGCCAGGTAGTAATCGATGCTACTGAAGAAGTCGAAGCATAGTAAACTCGAAATACAATTTTGACTCCTGCATATACGTGCAGGAGTTTTTTTATTTCCAGTAAGTTTTCAAAAAAACATAAAAACGTCCACTTTTTGACGATTTTTTAGTAATTTTCGCATCTTTTAAGGCTGTTTTTATGCCTTTTTGCGAATTTAAGTCAAAGCTATGAGCAAAATCACAGCCGCAATAACTGCTGTAGGAGGATATGTTCCGGAATACGTACTTACCAATAAGATCCTCGAAACTATGGTAGATACCAATGACGAATGGATCACAACCCGCACGGGGATCAAAGAAAGACGTATTTTAAAGGAAGAAGGAAAAGGAACTTCCTTTTTAGCGATTAAAGCTGCCCAGGATCTGTTGCAAAAGAGCAATACAGACCCAAAAGACATTGACCTGGTAATTATGGCAACCGCCACACCCGATATGCCGGTAGCAGCAACAGGCGTTTACGTAGCCACCGAAATAGGTGCCGTAAACGCTTTTTCATTCGACCTGATCGCTGCCTGTTCCAGTTTCTTATACGGAATGTCTACCGCCGCCAGATATATAGAATCCGGAAAATATAAAAAAGTACTTTTAATAGGCGCCGATAAGATGTCGTCCATAATCGACTATGAGGATAGAACCACCTGTATTATCTTTGGTGATGGAGGAGGCGCGGTGCTTTTCGAACCAAACGAAGACGGTCTTGGAGTGCAGGATGAGATATTACGTAGTGACGGTATAGGGCGCCAAAGTCTGAAGATAGATGCCGGAGGCTCAATTCTCCCTCCAAGCGCTCAAACCGTGGCTAGCAAACAACATTATGTGTTCCAGGATGGAAAGACGGTATTTAAGTTTGCGGTGTCCAATATGGCCGATGTAAGCGAAAAGATCATGATGAGGAACGGATTAACGGGAAATGACGTAAATTGGTTAGTGCCTCATCAGGCAAACAGACGCATTATAGATGCAACAGCCAAACGCATGGATCTGCCGGAGGATAAGGTAATGGTTAATATTCAGAAGTACGGCAATACTACTTCGGCTACTCTACCGCTCTGTCTGGTGGATTATGAAAATAAATTGAAAAAAGGAGATAATTTAGTGTTCGCTTCCTTTGGAGGTGGCTTTACATGGGGCGCAGTTTATGTAAAATGGGCCTATAATTCGAACTGATTAACATAACTGAAAACCAATCAACATGGAATTAAAAGAAATACAAAACCTGATCAAGTTTGTCGCCAAATCCGGTGCCAGTGAGGTTAAACTTGAAATGGGTGATGTGAAGATCACTATTCGAACGGGTAAAACCGATGGAAATGGTGATACGCATTACATTCAGCAAGTACCGGCTATGACAGTGCCTGCACAGCCTCAGGCGGTTGCAGCTCCACAGGCAGATACGGCGCCTAAAGCCCCTGCCGACGCATCCCCGGCAGCAGATGAAGAATCTAAGTATGTCGTGGTAAAATCGCCTATCATAGGTACGTTCTATCGTAAACCTGCTCCAGACAAGCCTGTGTTCAAAGAAGTTGGAGATTCTGTAGCCGTTGGAGATGTTTTATGTGTGATCGAAGCCATGAAGCTATTCAACGAAATAGAAAGTGAAGTTTCCGGTAAGATCGTGAAAGTTTTAGTGGACGATTCAAGCCCGGTAGAATTCGACCAACCTTTATTTTTGGTAGATCCTTCATAAATTCAAATCACAGAGCATCACATTTGAAGGAATGTTTTGTTTTGAAATTTCTAGAAGATTATGTTTAAAAAGATATTAATAGCCAATCGTGGCGAAATCGCGTTACGTGTTATCCGAACCTGTAAAGAAATGGGTATTAAAACCGTAGCAGTATATTCGAAAGCTGATGAAGAGAGTCTTCATGTGCGTTTTGCAGATGAGGCCGTCTGTATTGGTCCGGCTCCAAGTTCTGAAAGTTATCTAAAGATCGCCAATATTATTTCTGCGGCGGAGATAACAAATGCAGATGCTATACATCCCGGTTATGGATTTCTTTCTGAAAATGCTAGATTTTCTAAGATATGTGAGGAGCATGAGATCAAGTTTATTGGTGCTTCCGCCGAAATGATCGAACGTATGGGTGATAAGGCCATGGCCAAGGCGACGATGAAGGAGGCAGGCGTGCCCTGTGTCCCCGGAAGTGACGGGATAATTCCCGATTTTAAGGCATGTAAAAAATTAGCTGAAGAAACCGGCTATCCTGTGATGCTCAAGGCAAGCGCCGGTGGCGGAGGAAAGGGTATGCGTGCCGTATGGAAAGAAGAAGATCTGGAGGAAGCCTGGGAATCGGCGAAGCAGGAAAGTAAAGCTGCCTTTGGAAACGACGATATGTACATGGAGAAGCTCATAGAGGAACCACGACATATAGAAATTCAGATCGTAGGAGACAGCACAGGCAAGGCTTGCCATCTTAGTGAAAGAGACTGCTCCATACAACGAAGACATCAAAAATTAACCGAAGAGACCCCTAGTCCGTTCATGACAAAGAAATTGAGGAACGACATGGGAATGGCTGCCGTTAAAGCCGCCGAATTTATTAAATACGAAGGAGCCGGTACGGTAGAATTTCTTGTAGATAAGCACCGTAATTTCTACTTTATGGAAATGAATACACGTATTCAGGTGGAACACCCTATTACCGAACAGGTGATAGATTTCGACTTAATACGGGAACAGATACTGGTAGCCGCGGGAGTACCAATTTCGGGAAAACACTACACTCCAAATTTGCATTCGATAGAGTGTAGGATCAATGCTGAAGATCCGTACAACGATTTTCGCCCGTCTCCCGGGAGGATCACAACGCTGCATGCCCCTGGCGGACATGGAGTACGGCTCGACACTCATGTATATGCGGGTTATGTGATTCCGCCAAACTACGATTCAATGATCGCCAAACTAATTACCACGGCACAAACACGTGATGAGGCTATCAATAAAATGAAGCGTGCGCTTGACGAGTTTGTTATCGAAGGGATTAAAACGACTATTCCATTCCACAGACAACTTATGGACCATCCCGATTATGTAGCAGGAAACTATACTACTGCCTTTATGAATAATTGGAAAATGGAATCACCGAACGAAGATTAAATAATTTCGAAAAATGGCTAAAAAGTGGGCCAAATTCCAAAAAAGAGCACAAAATCTTTAGGAATTTGGCCCTTTTTGTTGATTTTTACTTCAAATGAAGAAATTTCAAAATAACAATCTTTCGTATTGGGAGCGTAAAACATGGCTCAGCAATATAGATTTTGCCATCGTTGGTAGCGGAATAGTAGGGCTGAGTTGTGCCCTGAGCTTAAGAAAACGATATCCTGATAAGAAAATAGTAGTCTTCGAGCGTGGAATTCTGCCTAGTGGCGCGAGCACAAAGAATGCCGGATTCGCTTGTTTTGGCAGTGTTTCTGAAATTCTGGACGACTTAGAATCACATACAGAGGAAGAGGTAGTTGCAATTATTAAAAATAGAATTCAAGGACTAACCTTATTACGAAAAACGATAGGAGATCAGGCAATGAGATTCTATCAATACGGCGGTTACGAGATCTTTACTTCGGAAGATAAAAGTTTTTTCGAAGAATGTAGATCAAAAATACCCTATGTTAATCAATTGATGAAAAGGGCAGGTTTTACCCAAAAAGAGGTGTTTTTGTTTAAAAACGACCCATTTTCGTTTAAAAACACTCAAAAACAAGTAGTTTTTAACCAATTTGAGGGTCAGTTGGATACAGGATTTATGATGAATTCGTTAATTCAGAAAACACTAAAAAATGACATTTTTATACTAAATTCGACCAGTATTGACTCATTTTCGGTCGAAAAAGACAAAATTTCACTTGATTTGGCCAATTTTGGGGAAATTTCAGTAGAAAAACTCTTCATTGCGACCAATGGTTTTGCAAAACAGTTTTTTAATGAAGACCTACAACCAGCCAGAGCACAGGTTTTAATCACAAAACCTATAGAAAACTTACACATAAAAGGAACATTTCACCTAGACAGGGGATATTACTATTTCCGAAACGTGGATAACAGAATCCTTTTAGGAGGAGGAAGAAACCTCGACTTCAAAACTGAAGAAACGGTTCAAACCGGCCTCACAGAATTAGTGCAACATAAACTGGAACAACTACTTAGCACAACAATACTACCTAATACTCCGTTTGAAATTGACAGCCGATGGAGTGGAATAATGGGAGTTGGAGGCAAAAAGAAACCTATCGTAAAGAAGATAGACGACAATGTTTTTTGTGGTGTCCGACTCGGAGGAATGGGTGTAGCGATAGGTAGTTCGGTAGGCAAACAACTAGCAGATCTAGTAGATTCCTAATGATAAAAAAACTGTTCCGATTTCTGGTTAAAACTACACTTTGGTTTATAGTTCTTAGTGTATTATGGGTTTTGGTCTACCGTTTTGTACCTGTACCGGCAACTCCTTTGATGGCGATACGTGCATTTCAGGCGGAAGGAGAGCATGAGATACGGCATGACTGGGTATCGCTTGAAAATATTTCGAAATCTATGCAACTGGCTGTGATCAGTTCCGAAGACCAAAATTTCCTTCGACATAATGGATTCGACTACGACGCTATAAAAAGGGCATATAATGACAATAAAGCCGGGAAACGATTAAAGGGAGGAAGTACGATTTCTCAACAAACAGCAAAGAACGTATTTCTTTGGCCCGGCCGAAGTTGGTTTAGAAAGGCTCTCGAGACCTATTTCACTTTTCTTATTGAAAACCTATGGAGTAAAGAACGAATCCTCGAAGTTTATCTCAACAGTATCGAAATGGGAGATGGAGTTTATGGGGCCCAGGCGGCTGCAAGATACTGGTTCGATACAGATGCTTCTAGATTAACGAGCCATCAGGCCGCAGCTATTGCCGTTATTCTGCCAAACCCTCGTAAATATAAAGCCTCGCCACGATCGGCCTATCTCGAAGCAAGAAAGCAGTGGGTCTTGCGACAAATGAATAACTTAGGAGAATTAAATATTAGTAAAAATGACCAACCAGGAAATTAAATCGATTTTACTAAGCCGGTGTGAGCGTTATATTTCTGAACACAGGACTCGAATCAATGCTGCTATTGCCAATATTAAGGATTCCTTGTTTGATGAAGAAAAGAGCACTGTAGGTGATAAACATCACACCAATCGCGCAATGCTACAGTTGGAACGGGAGAATTTGAGTCAGCAACTTGCGGAAGTTGAAAAGCAAGAATTAATCCTCAATAAGATATCTCTTGAACACATCAACGAAATAGCACATTTAGGAAGCCTCGTAATTACAGACAGGGCTACATATTTTATGGGTGTTTCTGCGGGAGCTGTGGAAATAGATGGCAGCACTTTTTACTGTATTTCTCTCGAATCGCCTATTGGGAAGTTACTGTTAGGGAAAAAGAAAGGAGATACCGTACAATTTAATGATACCACCATAAAAATCAAGGAAGTGATCTAACAATTATTGTGGTAAATACGATTTAGGAATGGGATTATTTTCTGTTTCCTGAGTCCAGTAAATATTCACGATCCACCACCGCTCGCCATCATCAAGCAACTGTATACTGTTTATTCCCCGCATAAATGGCGCCGTGTCCAACTTACTTTTATATGATTCGTAGGTGCTGAAAATGTGAGTTATATTTCCAAACGTTTCGGTTTTTCGGAAAATTTCCTTTTCATAAAAACCATTTTCCATAAGCCATTTCCCGGCAGCTTCACTATAGTTTTCGGGAGTCATATATCGCACTTCGTAAACTCCTTCCTTATTTTTTACTGAAGGAATTAATTTTGCTTCCGGCGTGAACAGAAATCTGAATAATTCCCAATCGCGAGCTTCATTTTTTTCGCCGGAGATCACCCCGTATAAGGTTTCAATGAGGTTATCGATAGAATCTACTTTATCCATATAAGCCACATCCTGTCCTTTAATACCCGAGGTGTACAGAAATAAAGCCAGAGACAAGAGAATAGACCTTTTCATAATTGAAGGATTGTTTATGGTTAAATATACTAAATGATCACATCAATCACGTCTCTTTAGATAAAGTTGCTCCCCTTTGGGGATTTCGGCTTTATGCTCAAAAAATATGGTTTCCCCATTCCAATTGGCGAGAATAAGATAATGGCTGCCTTTAAAGTAACTCTGAAGAACACTTACCTGCAACTCTGTTTTTTCTGCAGTCACTTCAAGCTGATGGGGATATAGTATACTTTGTTTATTTGTATTGTCATGATTGAAAAGCGACGACGGCAGCTTATTTACCTCATCAAAGAATCCTGCCTGATATGTATCGGATACCGAAGAATAAACATGCCTGGGAGTGCCAAACGCATCAATTTTACCATTTTTCAGTAAAAGGATTGTATCTGAAAATGCCAATGCTTCGCCGGCATCGTGAGTTGCGGTGATACAGGCAATATTTTTCTCTTTCAAATAGCTGAACACCTTTCTTCTTAGCTTATTTTTTCTGAAGGTATCGATGTGGCTGAAAGGCTCGTCCAGTAATAAAAGTTCGGGTTCGTTAGCCAGGGCTTTGGCGAGGGCAACCCGTTGTTTCTGACCTCCGCTGAGGTTTTTCACCATAACAGTTGAAAAACTGGAAAGATCCACCACTTCCAACAAGGTTTCAACCCGGGAGGCGTCGGCATCCATATTGCGTCTTGAAAGATGTTCGGCAACATTTTCGGCCACCGTTGTAAAAGGCATCACGTTGAATTCTTGAGCCACTAGTTTAATGAATGGTTCCCCAGGAACAAGGTTGAATTTGGGTCCTTTTAGGATATTGTCATTCCAGGAGATAGTACCGTGTTCAAGGTGAAGCAAACCGTAGATAAGGTGGAGCAGGCTTGATTTGCCACAACCACTTTCTCCTAATACGGCCAGATGTTCTCCTTTTGCAAGACGAAATTCTATGTCCTTCAAAATTTCGTTTTGTCCGTAGGAAAAAGAACGGATGTTTACTTTCAGCATAATTCAGAAATAAAAAAGGTTGTTTCCTTTGCTCTTAAAGTTAGGAAACAACCTTCAGAAATACTTTTTTCAGAGCCTATTCTATTACTTCGGTATTTACTTTTTCAGGAAGTACTTCATATCCCATGTTGTAAAGTGTAAACCCGAAAATATCGGCGTATTGCTCAATGGTCTTGCTCACAGGAGTTCCTGCGCCATGACCCGCGTCAGTTTCAATCCTAATGAGTACTGGATTTGTACCCGATTGTTTTGCCTGTAATTCGGCAGCAAATTTGAAGCTGTGTGCAGGCACTACTCTGTCGTCGTGGTCTCCGGTAGTGATGAGTGTAGCCGGATACTCAATTCCTTCTTTAACATTGTGAACAGGGGAGTAGCCTTTCAGGTATTCGAACATTTCCTTACTGTCCTCCGCAGTTCCGTAGTCATATGCCCATCCTGCACCGGCGGTAAAGGTATGATAGCGCAACATATCCAGCACGCCTACTGCCGGAAGTGCCACCTTCATAAGGTCTGGTCTTTGGGTCATTGTGGCGCCCACTAACAAGCCACCGTTAGAGCCACCTCTTATAGCAAGATAATCTTTAGAAGTATACTTGTTTTCAATAAGATATTCAGCGGCAGCTATAAAATCGTCGAATACATTTTGCTTTTGCATCTTGGTGCCGGCGACATGCCATTTCTTACCGTATTCGCCTCCGCCCCGTAGGTTGGGTACAGCGTAGATCCCTCCTTGTTCCATCCAAACCGCATTGGTGATACTAAATCCTGGAGTAAGACTAATATTAAATCCTCCATAACCGTAAAGTATGGTTGGATTTTTCCCGTTCAGTTTGATGCCTTTCTTGTGTGTAATGATCATAGGGATCCTTGTTCCATCCTTGGAGGAATAGAAAACCTGTTTACTTTCGTAATCATCGGGGTTAAAATCGATCTCGGGCTTGCTATATATTTCAGATTCGCCGGTCTCCATATTGAATTTATAGATACTACCAGGGGTAACGTAATTGGTAAAAGAGTAATACAACTCTGTTTCGTCCTTTTTGGCACCAAATCCACCGGCACTACCTATGCCTGGTAATTCTATTTCGCGGACAAGATTCCCATCCATGTCGTACTGAAAAACCTTTGAAACTGCATCTACCATATACTCGGCGAAGATATACTTACCTCCGCTTGAGGGGCTGAGTACATTTTCGGTCTCCGGAAGGAAGTCTACCCAATTTTCCGGGCGCGGATCGGAGGCATCTACAGTTACGATCTTCTGGTTAGGAGCATTCAGGTTGGTGGCCAGATATAGCTTAGATCCGTCATTTTCCAAAACATAAGTGTCGCTATCTGTATGGTCCAGGATGGTAACAAACCCACTGGCTGGTTTCTCAAGGTCTTTTATAAATAATTTGTTCCCCGAAGTGGAGACACTGGCAGAGACAACCAGATACTTGTTGTCTTCTGTAACATATCCGTTAACATAGCGGTGTTTCTCTGCCGGAGTTCCACCAAAAACCAACTTGTCTTCGCTTTGAGGGGTTCCTAATTTATGATAGTACAATTTATGTTGGTCTGTTTTGGCAGACAGCTCACTGCCCTTAGGTTTATCGTAACTGGAGTAATAAAAGCCCTCATTCGATCTCCATGACAAGCCGCTAAATTTTATATCGTTCAGTGTATCTTCAATGATCTCTTTAGTTTCGGTGTTCATCACCAATACTTTTCTCCAGTCACTTCCGCCTTCAGAGATACTATAGGCAGCCGTTTTACCGTCTTCCGAAAAACTAAGGCCGCTTAGGGAAATGGTTCCATCCTCCTTAAAAGTATTAGGATCTAGGAAAACCTCTGCAGATGAAGGATCTTCACCCGTTTTATATCGGTAGATCACAAATTGATTCTGAAGTCCGTCATTTTTTCTGAAATAAGTATAATCGCCTTCCTTGAACGGTGCGCCAACCTTTTCGTAATTCCACAATGTTTCGAGGCGCTGCTTTAGTTCTTCTCTAAATGGAATACTATCCAGGTAGCCAAAAGTAACTTTGTTCTGAGTTTTCACCCATTCACCAGTTTCTTCACTCATGTCATCTTCCAACCATCGATACGGGTCTTTTACCTCGGTGCCGAAATAGTTGGTTACTGTATCAACTTTCTTGGTTTCGGGGTATGTCACAGCAATGGGTTCTTTTTTGATCTCTTCCTTACAGGCAACAATAGCCAGTACAAGAAAAGATAGTATTATACTCTTTTTCATAATGGTTCGAAATTTGACTGTAAATGTACTAAAAACCGCACAGTCAAAACGTTAAAGAATCCTTCGGATTTTATGTTTTCTTGTTATTGAAACAATGGACGGTAAGCCTTCCAGTATTTTGCGATCAGGATGGCATTAAGACCAGCGACCACGATTGCCTGGATGATATCGGGCAGATCGAGAAAAATATGGAAAAGCAAAATATTTGCTGAGATAGGAACTAGTACAAGAAGCGCGAAAGGCACCCATTTTTTGAATAGAAGTAACAGGCCTATCCAAATTTCCAGAATTCCAAGGAAATACAGTACATAGCCGGTAGCAGTTAGGGAACTCATAAAACTGGCAGCATCGGGGGAAAGTTCGGGTGCGGGAATAAAACCAAAAAACTTATTAGATCCGAAAACAAGAAGAACCAGGGCAAGAATTAGTCTGAGGATAGTGGTAAAATTGGAATTCATCGGTTGGTGGGTTATGGTTATATGTAATTAAAGATACAGAAAAATAAAAATCCCGAGCCTAACTTAGATTCGGGATTGAAAATTTGTAAAGAAGTATAAGGTCTTATTACGCCTCGCGCATCATTTTGCCTACTAATTTATTCGCAACCAGGTGCTCTGCGATCTGAATCGCATTAGTTGCGGCCCCTTTGCGTAAATTGTCACTTACTATCCACATATTGAGCGTATTGGGCTGAGTTTCATCTCTTCGAATTCGCCCTACGAACACGTCATCTTTATCATGTGCATAAATTGGCATAGGATAGGTATTTGTATCCGGGTTATCCTGAACGGTGATTCCCGGTGTTTGATGCAGTAGCTTCCTAACTTCCGAAAGGTCAAAATCCCTAAAGAACTCCACATTTACAGATTCGCTATGACCACCAGCCGTTGGAATACGCACCGCTGTTGCCGACACAGAAAAACTTCTGTCGTCCAGTATCTTTTGCGGCTCCCTCGCCAGTTTCATTTCTTCCTTGGTATATCCGTTGGCTTCAAAGACATCGCAATGAGGCAAGGCATTTTTGTGTATGGGGTATGGATAGGCCATTTCTCCTTTTTCACCTCTTATCTCATTTTCAAGCTGATTTACAGCGGCTACACCGGTTCCCGATACAGACTGATAGGTTGAGACGATCACCCGTTTCAAGGTATATTCTTTATGTAATGGGGCGAGAGCCATAACGAATTGTATGGTGGAACAATTGGGGTTCGCAATTATTTTATCTTCTGAAGTAAGGGTTTGAGCGTTGATCTCTGGGACAATTAATTTTTTTGAAGGGTCCATCCTCCAGGCCGATGAGTTATCTATAACGGTGGTTCCATTGGCGGCGAATAGCGGTGCCCATTCGAGGGAGGTTGCACCACCTGCCGAAAAAATCGCGATGTCGGGGCGGGCCTTTACGGCATCTTCCAGGCCAATAATAGTGTATGAATTTCCTTTAAAATCTATCTTTTTCCCTACAGAGCGTTCCGAAGCAACGGGGATAAATTGTGTAATAGGAAAATTTCTTTCCTTAAGTACTTTTAGCATCACGGCTCCCACCATTCCGGTGGCACCAACAACGGCAACTTTCATAGTTCAGGTTTAAATGTCAAAAGTAATTGATAGCATTGTAAATTTTCAGAATAAAATGATAAAAAAAAAGACCCTTCGAAGCAAAGTGCAACGAAGGGTTTAAGGTTTAAAATGAGTAGCGTAGCGGCTACGAACGTTTTATTTTTTCAAAAGGTCTCTAATCTCAGCAAGCAATTCTTCCTGAGTTGGGCCGGCTGGAGCTGCAGGAGCTTCCTCTTTTGGCTTCTTTGTTTTGTTGTAGGCCTTAACGATCATAAATAACACAAATCCAACGATAACAAGGTTAATTAGTGCATTTACCCATCGACCCCACATAATTGCGTTTTCAGGGATCTCGTTTCCTTCTGCATCCACACTTGCTTCGGTAAGGACTACTTTTAATTCAGCAAAATCCATTCCTCCGGTGAAATGCCCCACTATTGGCATAATAATATCATTTGTGAATCCCGTAACTACGAGACCAACAGCTCCGGCTAAAATAACAGCTACCGCAAGATCGATAACATTACCGGTCATTATAAAATTCTTGAATTCCTTTAACATGTTGATAGGTTTTAAGTTAATGGCGCAAAGTTACGTAAAATGTACTAGCATAATCATTTACACTCGCATATAGAATCTATTTTCGGCAAACAACACGTTTTATTCGATGGGATATAGCAGTGAGCAGCTCATATGAAATGGTATTGCCTGCTTCGGCTAGGGTAGTGGCCGGAATATCCTCACCTATTATAGTCACCTCATCCCCTTCCTTACAATCGATATGGGTAATATTGACCATTAACATATCCATGCAAACATTGCCAATTATAGGTGCTTTTTCTCCATTTATAAGAACAAAGCCCTTCTTATTTCCAAGCGATCTCGGGATCCCATCGGCATGACCAATGGGTATAGTTGCCGTTACTTCCACACCGGAGGCCTTAAAGGCTCTGTTATAGCCTACTGTTTCGCCAGATTCTATCCTGTGTATTTGTGAGATAACCGATTTAAGATTTACAACAGGCCGGAGATTTTTATCTATTTCGGGGTTATTACCATAACCATAGAGCCCGATACCTGTTCTCACCATATCCAGTTCTGCTTCGGGATAATTAAGGATAGCCGAAGTATTACTCTGGTGAAGAATAGGTTCATAACCAAGTAAGGTCTTCATTTCGCTGGCAATCGACTTGAATTTTGCGATCTGCCCCAGGGTGAAGTCTCTTTCAGCCATATCTTCACTAGCCGCAAGATGAGAGAACATACTTTTTACACGCACCGAATCGGTTCCAGATAGAGTTTCGGCGATCCATTGGGTATCCTCTTTCTGGAATCCTAAACGATTTAGACCCGAATTGAATTTAATATGTACAGGATAATTTTTTTGAGCATGTTCCTCGGCTTTGGCGATAAAGGCACTTAACACACGCTTACTGTACATAGCCGGTTCCAGGCATCGATCAATTAACTGATCGAAATTAACCGGTTGTGGATGGAGCACTAGTACGGGAGCCATTATTCCGGCATCCCTAAGCGCCACGCCTTCGCTAACGTATGCTACAGCGAGATAATCTACTCCCAAAACAAGCAATTCTTTGGCGATTTCGGCTGCATCGCTACCATATCCACCTGCCTTTACAACACCAAGGATCCTGGTGGACGGTTTTAGATGGGAAGTGATGAACCTGTAATTGTGATCTAGCGCGTTGAGATCAATTTCCAGGATGGTCTGAGAGGCTTTTGGCATTGGCTATGCTTGCTTTTTTGAAGGTAATTCGATGGGATCCTTCACATCCATTTTCTTTACTTTTTCCCTCAGGACAGCTTTGTAATAGGCCGCACGGCTTAAAGGTTCGTATTCGTCGGTCTCTCCCAGTAACACCAGCTCGTCACTATTTCCCTTTCTGAAGCTGTAATGGGCGAGGTTTCCTGTTCGCGGACAAACGGCGTGCACTTTGGTTACATATTCGGCCGTCGCCATGAGATTTGGCATAGGCCCGAAGGGGTTCCCTTTATAATCCATATCCAACCCTGCCACGATCACACGAACGCCGCTATTGGCAAGATCGTTACAAACTTTTACAATTTCGTCATCGAAGAATTGTGCCTCATCTATACCCACTACATCACAGCCGTCGGCGAGAATAGGGATATTAGCAGCAGCAGGTACCGGCGTCGATCTAATTTCATTACTATCATGAGAGATCACCTTATCCTCGTCGTAGCGTTGATCTACTGCAGGTTTGAAGATCTCGACACGTTGACGTGCAAACTTGGCTCTTTTTAATCTTCGGATGAGTTCCTCTGTCTTACCCGAAAACATAGACCCGCAGATCACTTCGATCCAGCCAAACTGCTCTTTCTGATTTACGGTATTTTCGAGAAACATAGGGTTAAATTAGAATAAAAAGGAATTCTTTGACGTTTACATATAGGTTGCGTAAATTTAACAAAACTAAAGAGAGGACAATCATTTCAATATAAAAATTTATGAAGAAGAAACTTCAGAAGGAAATATCCGAATTAGCCAGCGAACTTGGTAGAGAAGGAAGCGATTTCAACGTGCTGAAGGTTAAACAGGCCATCAGGCTTATCTATGAAAAATTAACGGTACTTGAATATCTGGAAGGGCAACTGGAAGGAGGCTCTCAATCTTATGATTCGAAATCATTCCGGGAACAAAACTGGTTTGTCGAACCAGAACCCGTTCCACAACCCGAACACAAGGAAGAGCTGGTGGAGCCTTTAATGGAAAAAATAAAAGATATCGTTGCCCAAATGCCGGAAGAAAGCAGGCAGGTTGACGAACTGCTGGAAGAAGTTCTTCCTAATAAAAAATATATAAAGAACGATCTGGAAGAATTTGCTTCAAATTATCAGGAAACACCCGTTTTTGAGCGAAAAGAACAACAATCTACAGAGGTGGTTCGACCCCCGGCAGGGATTAAAAAAGATTCCCTGGCGAACGGAACCTCAGAGGCCGATAAGCCAAAATCTCTTAATGATGTGGTGAATACGGGGCTGAACATTGGTTTAAACGATAGACTCGCCTTCATCAAGCATTTATTTAACGGAAAGGCAGATGAGTATTCCAGAGTTCTTTCACAGATCAACAGTATGCAATCGTTCGAGGAAGCAGATACTTTTATTAAAGGAAAGGTTAAGCCGGATTACAATTACTGGCTTAATAAAGAAGAATACGTTGAGCGCTTTATGGCCGTTGTAGAAAAACGCTTCAATTAAACAAGACCATGGGAAAACTCTATCTAGTTCCCACCCCAATTGGAAATCTGAAAGACATTACCCTTCGCGCTATTGAAGTGTTACAGCAGGCAGATCTTATCCTTGCAGAGGACACCCGAACAAGCGGCAAACTTTTAAAACATTACGAGATCGGTACCCCAATGCAGTCGCATCATATGCACAATGAGCATAAAACGGTGGATGCGATCGTAGCCAGGATCAACTCTGGCGAAAACATCGCACTGATAAGCGATGCGGGTACGCCGGCCATTAGCGATCCAGGATTCCTGCTCACCAGAGCTTGTGTGGAGAACGGGATAGAGGTAGATTGTTTGCCGGGCGCCACAGCCTTCGTGCCTGCGCTGGTGAATAGTGGCCTTCCTAATGACAGGTTCGTGTTTGAAGGTTTTTTACCCGTAAAAAAAGGCAGGCAGTCTCGGCTACAGCTACTGGCAGAAGAATCCCGCACCATTATCTTTTACGAATCCCCACATAAATTATTAAAGACCCTAACCCAGTTATCGGAGTTTTTTGGAGAGAACAGAAGGATTTCGGTTTCGCGTGAACTTAGTAAGATGCATGAAGAAACGGTGAGGGGATCGATTACGGAAGTTCTTGCTCATTTTGAGGCGAAGCCGGTAAAGGGAGAGATCGTAATTGTAGTTGAAGGTAAAAAATGAAGGACCTGCTCTCCCAAATAAGACAATGTACTGTTTGTGCTGAACATCTACCATTAGGCCCAAGACCCATTATTGAAGCCTCGGAAAATTCGAAGATCATTATTGTGGGCCAGGCGCCAGGAACTAAAGTTCACCAAAGCGGAGTTCCCTGGGACGATCAGAGCGGGAGAAAATTACGGGAATGGCTGGGAGTGGAGGAGGCCGATTTCTATAATGTGGATCTCTTCGGAATTGTACCTATGGGGTTTTGCTATCCGGGAAAAGGTAAGACGGGAGATTTGCCCCCCAGGAAAGAGTGCGCCGAAACCTGGCATGAAAAGGTCTTCCGATCGTTCAAGGATGTGGAATTGATACTTTTAATAGGGACCTATGCTCAGCAGTATTTTTTCCCTAAAGACGCGAAAAATCTTACCGAAAAAGTGAAGAATTACGAGGATTTCCTTCCAAAGTACTGGCCGCTGCCACACCCTTCACCAGTAAATAGGTTTTGGCGATCAAAAAACCCTTGGTTTGAAGAGAATATAATTCCGAAGCTGCAAAAAAGAATAGAAGAAATTCTCTGATATGCTCAGGCTAGCACGCTAGCAGGAATCACATTAAAGGTGTTTACCTTTGTTCCAGCCGTGTTTTCCAAGGTATTGCTCTCCGCTTTCTACGGCTCCCTCTTCGATGGAAGTGCCCATGGAATCATTCCAGCGGTTGAGGTAACCAAATAATGCGATCACCCCCAGCATTTCTACGATCTCACCTTCATTCCAATACTCGTATAGGCGTTGTTTGATCTCTTCATTTACCGCATTGGGGACCATGGAGGCCGCCAGGGAGAAATCCAAAGCTGCCCGCTCTGCATCGGAGAAAGCAGGATGGGTGCGATATTCCCAAATATTATCCAGTTGTTCCTGTTCGGCTCCATATCGTTCGGCGGCCCTGATAGCGTGTGCCTGGCAGTATCGGCAACCTGTTGCATTACTACTCACCCAAGCGATCATGCGTTTAAGAGCCGAGGTCACCCTTCCTTCATTAGCCATTACAGCCTTGTTTAGATTGATGAATGCCTTACTGATGGCAGGCCTGTGTTGCATGGTAAGCACGCTGTTAGGGCAAAACCCAAGCGTCTCATTGAAAAATTCGGCTAGTTGCTTAGTTTCTGCGTCGTGATCGGGGGAAAGAGGGGGTACTAATGGCATGAGCTACTGATTTATTTTTCCGAAAGTACAAAATAGCGCAACCATTATCCAAACAGAATATTCTTTCTTCTGAAGTCGCATTTATTTGTATTTTTACATAGCTGTTCCACTTCCCATTAAATTTATATCCAGTTTATACTACATAAGGATCGACCAGACTTGATTTTAAAGAGGTTTGTTAATTTTTTAATATGAATTGGAATTCCCTCGATTATGCGTTGGACCCTAAAACCAAAACCAGAACCAAATAAAGTAGCCGAGCTAAGTGCAGCTCTCCAGGTAGAGCCTGTTTTGGCTACACTCCTCTTGCAAAGAGGTATTGAAACCTTTGAAGAAGCCAGGGATTTTTTCCGTCCCGATCTTTCCAAATTACACGACCCCTTGCTTATGAAGGACATGCACAAGGCGGTTGAACGCATAGAAAAAGCGATCGCAAACGAAGAAAATATATTGGTTTATGGGGATTACGATGTAGACGGAACTACTAGTGTGGCGTTGGTTTCCTCCTTTCTGAAATCGTTCTATCCCCAGGTAAGTACATATATCCCGGACCGCTACGATGAAGGCTATGGGATCTCGTACAAAGGAATCGATTTTGCCGATGATAATGATTTCAATTTAATAATTGCGCTGGATTGCGGGATCAAAGCGATAGATAAGGTTAAATATGCTTCAGAAAAAAATATAGATTTCATTATTTGCGACCACCATCGACCGGGGGAACACATTCCACCAGCTGTTGCAGTGTTGGATCCAAAACGCGAGGATTGTGAATATCCGTATAAAGAATTGTGCGGCTGTGGCGTGGGGTTTAAACTGGTGCAGGCACTTGCGCACAGGCGAGGACTAACCATAGATGATCTGTTCTTATACCTGGACCTGGTGGTAACCGCTATTGCTGCCGATATTGTCCCGATCACCGGAGAGAACAGAATCCTTGCCTATTACGGACTAAAGGTGATCAACTCGAATCCCAGGCCGGGCATTAAAGCAATTCTTCAACAACTGAACAAATCATCTTTTACCATCACCGATGTGGTCTTTATAATCGCCCCCAGGATAAATGCGGCCGGGCGAATGAAACACGGAAATCATGCCGTTGCTTTGTTATCTGAAACCAACATTGATTTGGCAACAGATTACGCCCGCGAGATCGAGATCTTCAATTCAGACAGGAAAGATGCCGATAAACAAATTACATTAGAGGCTCTCGAGCAGATTAAAGAATTGAAGGAGGAAGGAAAAAAGACCACAGTGGTCTACAATGAGAACTGGCATAAGGGAGTGATAGGAATTGTAGCCTCCCGTTTGACCGAAACCTATTATCGGCCAACTCTTGTATTTACACGTAGTGGTGATAAGCTTGCAGCATCTGCCCGATCTGTAAAGGGTTTCGATGTTTATAATGCACTGGAAGAATGTGCTGGGCTCATCGAGCAATTTGGCGGACATAAATATGCTGCAGGACTTACCTTGCTGGAAAAAGATTACGATGCATTTAAAGCAGAATTTGAACGGGTTGTTTCCAGCACTATCGATCCAGCTTTGTTAACGCCGGAATTAAGGATAGACTCTGAGCTCGATTTTAATGATATTACTCCCAGATTTTACAGGATCCTCAAGCAATTTGCGCCATTCGGACCGGGGAATTTAAATCCGGTGTTCATGACGGCGGAAGTAAAAGACACAGGAGCAGGAAGGTGTGTGGGAGAAGACAAGTCGCATTTGCGGCTGGTTGTAAAACAGGATCATAGCAGACCAGTAACCGGGATAGGTTTTGGCTTGGGAGAGAAAGAAACTATTGCCTGTTCGGGAGATTATTTTAAAATAGCCTATTCCATAAACGAGAACGAGTGGAATGGGAACATCAGCCTTCAATTAAAAATAAAGGATATAAAACCCTGATTTTGTATCTTTAGAATAAACAAACCATCGTCTGTATGAAACAGATCATTATTTTTCTATTGATTATCATCGTTGGTCTTATAGGCTGGGGGCAGTATAAGAAATACAAGCGATTCTCTTTGAGTGAATACGAATACAAGGTCCCGGACGGTCTTATGTCTAAAGAAACAGATAAAGGAATAATGCTCGATTATTTTGAAGCCGTGGAAGCTGTAAATGGCTATGTGATCACACAGTGGAGTAGCCATGGTATAGATGTTCGGAATCCAGACAAGGACAATGAACGCACTAAAGCAGCCGTATCGGAATATCGGAAAAGGCTAGCCAATGTGAAGTATTATGAAGAACTATTAAAGAGCCCGAAAGTAGAGAACAAGGATGAGGCGATTTCAGAAGAAGAACAAAAAAACCAACTTATACGGAAACAGTTCTATTTAGATCCTGAGAGAAATTCACTTAGGCTGGGAGATAGGAATGCGCTGGTATTTGAAATTCAGAAAATATTGATAGGGAAAGGCTATGCATTGGAAAATGATGGCCTGTTCAGGACCGAAACATTTAACGCTTTAAAGTCGTTTGAAGAAAAAAATGGGTTTTTCCCGGACGGGAAACTGGATGTTCTTACACTGGAGGCCCTGCTGGAATGATCCTATTCTTTAAACTCCTTTAACTCGAAGTTATTCCCGTCGAAAACACCGTAGGTAAAGTGAGTGATCCAGTCGCCTAAATTATAATAGGTTGAATTCTCGGTAAGTTTGATCGTCATTGGGAGGTGCCTGTGCCCGAAAATAAAATAATCGTAATGCTTTTCTTCAAGTTTTCTACGGGCGTATAGAGCCAGCCATTCGTTTTCTTCGCCCAGGAATTTTTTATCCTCATCCCCGGAAATAAGTTTGTTTTTAACAGACATGTACTGGGCCAGTTTCATACCCAACTCCGGGTGAAACCATCGAAATAGCCATTTGAAAAAAGGACTGGTGAAGATCTTCTTCATACGTTTATAACCTTTATCTCCCGGGCCTTTACCATCTCCATGGCCAATAAAGAAAACACTATCATTAAGTGTGAATTCTTTTGGTTCGTGAAAAATAGGGATGTTCAATTCTTTTTCGAAGTAATCCCTCATCCACAGGTCGTGATTGCCAACAAAAAAGTAGATGGGGATTCCGCTATCGCTTAGTTCTGCAAGTTTACCCAATACTCTCACAAAACCTTTTGGGACTACCGTTTTATATTCAAACCAAAAATCGAAAAGATCACCTAACAGAAAAATGGCCGCAGCGTCGTGTTTGATTGAATCGAGCCAACGAACAAATTTTTTCTCTCTTGGGAGACTAGCATCAGCGGTTGGCGCACCTAAATGATTATCGCTGGAAAAGTAGATTTTTTTACCCTGAGGTATCTGCATGGGTTAAAGATAGATAAAAATGTGCCTTTTCAGGTGGTTGCAGTAACCGAAAAGGATTAGTTTTCGGAAGCGTACCACGCTGCATAACTGGTATCGGTTTCCTGTAATTTTAACGAATGAAGTTGTACAGAATCGGGTAATCGTTTCTTGATCTTGCCGGCAAAATCTATAACCATCATCTCACTGGTAGGTTGATAATCAACAAGGAGAACATTGTGTCCTCTTGTTTCCAGTTCTTTTGCCAATTCTACATGAGGCGTATTTTTATTAAATACCGTTGCGTGGTCGAACACATCGACTATTTCTTCCTTCACGATTTTTTTCAAGTCGCCAAAATCGATCACCATTCCATATTTCACATGATTCTTGTCACTGATAGGGGTGCCGATCACAGTCACTGATAGTTTGTAGCTGTGGCCATGAACATTTCTGCATTTCCCATCATATCCGTATAGGGCATGACCGGTTTCGAATGTAAACATCTTGGTTATCTGAATGTTATTCATTTGGCCTTTATTATTTGTTGTAAAAGTATTTATTTTTCTACTAAGGGAAGATATTTATTCCTGTATTTAATTATAAGTGCTACAGCCCTGTACCCAACCCAGACCAGAATAGCGAGCCAAATCCCTGTAAGCCCCCAGCCCATATAACGTGTAAAATACAACACAGGTATAAAACCCAGTAATGTTGCGCCCAGAAGGACATTTCGGAGGTATCGCATTTCACCCAGCCCTTTGAATATTGCGTCCAATGTGAACCCAAGAGCGTTCAATGGCTGGCTAATAAGCACCATAAAGAACATTCCGAAGAAAATAGCTAAAACCTCGGCGTCTTTATTGAATAAGAGTCCTAACTGACGGTAAAATACAAGTCCTAAAACCACCAGTAACATGGCCACCACGAGGTTGTAGGTATTTACACGCTTTGTTAGTTTCCAAAGGGTAGTATAGTCCTTTTCCCCTAGCAATTTCCCTCCCAGTATATTGCCGGCAGCGCCATATCCATCGATAAAAAAGGCGGTAAATAACCAAATGTTTATGGCGATTGCATGGGCAGCTATATACTCCTTGCCCAGGCCGGTAGCCTCGCGTACTGCTAGCATAAGAGCAGCATTGAGTGCTATGGAGCGAACAAACAAATTGAAACTCATTTCAACCAGCCTGTTGATCTCTGGATGAATAGGAAAGCGCAACCTCAGTGACACATCGGTTTTCCAAAGAATAAAGACCAATGCCATGCAGGCCATAATCGCCTGAGAGATTAAGCTGGCCCAGGCAGCACCTTTTATTCCCATAGGATGAACGAGGCCTTCAACACCATAAACCAAGGCAAAATCAAGGCCAATATTCACCAGTGCTCCGGTTGTGGCAATGGTCATAGGCCAAAATGTATTTTGAAGCCCCCTGAACAGCCCAAAAACAGCGAAAGTGAACAAAGTAAGTGGAAATCCCCAAACCCTGATATTGTAATAGTCGATACTGTATTCCAGGATTATTCCTTCGGCATTAAGTAGCCTGAAGATTTCCTCCACAAAAAAATAGGTTGAAAATAGAACTATAACGCTAAGAGCAATGTTAAAGAAAATGGCTTGAGCCGGAAAATTTTCAAGCTCGCTTATTTTACCGGCACCCAGATTTTGAGATACGATGGCTGAGATCGCACTCCTGCTTTGAGCGAGGATCCAGATAAGCATAGATAGAAACGACCCAACAATACCAACGGCCGCTAGAGATTCGGTGCCAAACTCAGGGATATTTCCAACAACTGCGGCATCTGTGCTGGACAATACGGGTTCTGCAATTCCTGAAAGTATGGCAGGAATAGCCAACTGTTGGATACGTTTGAATGAAATATCTGTCTTCAACTTTTTCAAGTTTCAAAAGTAGTTAATCTCGATAAATGGAAAGGGAGAGGGATATCGTTAAAAATTACCCGGTTATAACAATAATCGATATATTTAGGTAATAATTGATTGCTTGAAAACTTGCTGTGAGTGCCTCATTTCTAAAGGAGTTATCCCGCGCTGTAAAACATTAATTTTTAAAATAATATCTAAGAAGGTATTTTCCTGAGAACTTCGATTTTCACATATGAGTCGATGGCTTTTACATATTTTTTTACTCGCAGGGGTCTTAACAGGCCATGGACAGGATTGTCCTAATCTTATCGAACCGTTGGCAGGAGCCACCAATGTTCCTGTAGATACAAGCATTAGCTGGGAACCCGTAGTTGGGGTAACCGGATATATCATTTCCCTTGGCACAACTCCCGGGGGGACAGAGATCGTGAATGAACAGGCGGTTGGTAATGATACTACTTTTGTGCCTCCTTTAGGATTACCCGAAGCTACACAGGTTTATGTTACTTTAACCCTTTTTTTCTTTAACCAGGACGATATAGTATGTAATAGTATTTCGTTCACAACTGAAGATGTAACCACCATACCAGACTGTACTGCATTGCTCTCTCCGGTAAATGGCGAGATTAATGTAACTGTAGGGACGCTTATCTCCTGGGCATATGCTTCCAGGGCCATTGGATACAGGATCTCTATCGAAACCTCTCCAGGACTTGGAGATATAATTAATAACCAGGATGTTGGTAATGTTTTAGTTTTCGATCCCCCGGCCAATCTTCCGCCGGAGACCGAAATATATGTACAGATCATCCCATATAACGAAAACGGTACGGCCTTAAACTGCCCTATCGAAAGTTTTATAACAGGGTCATTGGGAGAGCCACCCGGCTGTACCATGTTAATAACCCCTGCCAATGGGCAGATTAATGTTGCCCTCAACACAATCATCGAATGGGTTCCTGTCCCAGGGGCAACCGGATATATTGTAAGTGTGGGATCCTCACCATTTGATAATGATGTCCTCGATATGGTGATCTTCAACACCACGGTGATCAATGTTATTAACTTTGAACCTAATAAGACTTATTTTGTACTTATTGTGCCTTTCAATGAAGCAGGCCCGGCCCAGGGATGTATACAAGAGTCATTTTCCACAATTCTGGGCTGTGGTCCATTTTTCGACCCTGTTACCGGAGAACTCACAACTTTTTATCCTGAAATAACCCTGGCAGACGAAATAGGAATTTGCGCCGATGATATCCCAACACGAATTGATGCACCAGACGAGGCCGACGGTTACCGTTGGTACCAAATACCGGAGAATCAACCCGAAATATTACTTTCGGACGAATCTTACGTGAACCTGTCTGAAGCAGGAAAATATCGATACGAAGCTTACAATTTACTCACCCAGGATGGGTTCGAACTTGAATGTGCAGACGACAAGATATTTATGGCTGTGCTTTCATCGGTGGCAACTATAGATTTTGTCAGGATAGAGGAGGAGGGAGACTTATTTAATGTTATAATTGAGATTAGTGGAATAGGAGATTATGAGTTTTCTTTAAATACGACTAATACTTGGAGCGATAGCAACGTGTTTAGCGGACTCCCTGAGGGCGATTACACTATTTATGTGCGCGACAAGAACGGTTGTGGAATTACTGAACGACAATTTAGGTTGGCATTTCCAGCCCCTGGGTTTCCTCCCTATTTCTCTCCAAACGGAGATGGAATAAAAGATCTATGGCAATATATCCCTCCAAAAAAGGACCCATTACCCCTTACTACGATCTACGTTTACGATAGGTTTGGGAAGATCCTGTCTTATTTCTCTGCCGATGGCCCCGGCTGGGATGGCTTATATAATAGCACACCAATGCCATTAGGGGGATACTGGTATAAGGCCATAGCAAAGGACGGACAAGTATACAGAGGGTATTTTACATTGATTCGATAGCAGGGGATATAAGCAATTCATAACAGTAAAAAGGATGTTTGCTTTGTTTCGGGAAATAAACATCATCCAGTCTTTGATAGCCTCTTGCCTCATAAAACTTTTGGTTTCGGGGATTTTTGCTGAAAGTGTCCAGACGAATAGAAACGCCTTTTCTGTCCCTTACGAAAGTCTCGGCAAAGTCCATCAGCTTTCGTGCAACACCTTTATGCTGATGATCGGGATGAACAGCAAGGCGATGAATATAGTAGTTCCCTATATCGCTGGTGAGCCATTTAACCGAGTTGTATACCTCATCTTTATGAGATGAGATGACAATACAGGCAATAGGGGTTTCTTCGGAAATGAAGACAAATAATTCTGAGCGTTCGATATCGGTAAGAAAAGAGTTTCTGTCCGGATAATGCTCGTTCCATTGTAAGATACCTTCAGCAATCATTTTTCTCGCACAAGCCCTCGTGAGGGACATGATCGAATCAATTTCGGAAGGAATCGCCTTTCGTATCATTTTAAAGCGTTAATTTTGCAATAGCTTTAAAGATAATTGAATAGCATCATTATGAAAAATATTTTAGTCCCGGTGGGTTCTACGGAAAACGGTATTAATAATCTCAAGTATGCTGTAAATTTCGCAACTATGAGTGGTGCGACCGTTTATCTTATTAATATTTATAAGGTCTATTCGAAGGCTGGTGGAATGACGAAAGTAACTCAAGTTGCTATGGAAGACCACCAGGCACAATTAGATGAGGTATTGAGCCGTGTTGATACGCAAGGCGTAGAGGTGATCGCCAAGCCGATCAAGGGAGATCCTTACGAAGGGATTGCTAGAATTTCCAAGCAATTGAATATCGATTTAATTATAGTGTCACCTCAAAGCGTGGATATTAAAAGTGAAGTTTACCTGGGAAGTATTACGGGGAAATTAGTGAAGCAAACAGATATTCCCATGTTAATAGTTCCTCGTGATTATTTGTTCCGCAAGGCAGAAAATATATTATTGGCTGTGAAGCGAACATCTTTTGAAAAGCAAAATGTGCTCGATCCACTTGAAACGATATTAAAGTTATTTTCGGCGAAACTCCATGTATTGAAAGTGAAGACGCCAGATGCGCTAGATGAGGATGAAGGTATGGATTTGCAGTTAAAGAATATGATGACATCTTATAAAGAAACAGAGAATGCAACCATTTATCAAGGAGTGTTGGAGCATTTTCAATCACATCATCCGGATATTTTGTGCGTGTTGAGACGTAAACGGGGATTCTTTAAAAAGCTTTTCGAAAAGAATGCAGTATTAAAAAAAGATTTTTATACCAGTAAACCATTATTGGTTCTTTGCGGACAGCAATAAAACTGGATTAATGCAAATACGAAAAGACGTCGCCGACGTCTTTTTTTTTACTTCAAGATTAGCTATAAACCTACATTCGTTCCTGGACCTCAATGATCAATCCAATGAATAAACACAGTAAGGCTGTAGCTATAACAAGTCCTCCTACTCCCATCTCTCTAAGATATAAAATTTCGTGGAATAAAAAATTTTGAAATTCGGTAAAGTTGAGATCTGGTATTCTTTAGATTAAAAGGAAGGCAGAACCGCGATTAACAATATACGCGGTCCTTTTATCACTCGATTTGAAGAAAATTCACACCTATATTCAACAATTAATGGCAGGGAAGCCCCCAAAATCGAACGTCCTGCGCAAATAGATGATTTAAGTAAAAGAGTGATGCCATTCCTAATCTAATAACACAATATTTGCCGATACACTTAGTAAAGTACATAAGGTATAAAAGAAAGAAATTCCATGCATATCGCAGAGACATTCGCATTGCCATTTAATCTACATAGATTATATATTTCATATACAACTCTATGTTATATGGCTATGTTTAGTTCTCTTTATTGCGAAAGTTAAAAACGAGGAAAGGTGCGCAAACAGAAGTTGTTATGCACACCTTTAATTTTATGTTTGAAAGCTTACTGAATTGGAAGAGCAAATAAATATCTTTCCCAAAAACCGGAGTGAAAAGGAACATTCACATGGTAATTAGCTAAGGTACAATTGAATGCTCCATACACTTCTCTATTCACCCATAAATAATATGTTTTATTAGTGCCTGAAGAATTATTAATTCCTACATAGCCATTCAGGGACGCACGATTCATTCCTCTTCCCATAGTTGTCGCCGCGCCTCGAAAACCTGTGAGATTTAATAATACGTCGGGAGTAACGGGACCCGAACCTGTAGATGTATCGCTAAGGTGAACAGTAATCCAAAGTGAACAATCACTGTTAATAACAAGGCCTGTTGATGTACCTACAGTTGAACCCATTGCTACCATCCATTGTCCTGGAGGCAAGGTAATGGAAGCGCCGGTGTATCGTGTTGTGCTTACAGGGGGAGACGGAGTCGTGGGTAAGGCACCAGGAATAGTTTGTAGTTTAGGGTTTTGTGGTGTCCAGGAAGTACCGTCGAAAGTTAAGGCATTCCCGGGGGATGCAGTGGAAAGATCACCCAGAGGGGATCCGTTAATTCTTGCTACTCTCGAATTTATTAAAAATCCCTGATTATCTCCACCTAGTTGTAAGACGCCCAGATTTAAGAAATTAGAAGGGTGTCCATTAATAATTGTCCTAACATTATTCCCAGATAAAATCATGTCTGCGCTGTCGATAATACTGATGTAATTTCCAGTAACTCCTTCCACTTGGGTCGCAAACGAATTTTCACCGTTTTTTATATTGGAAACGCTAATGGGATACGCCATAGGCACCCAGTCACTGCCGTTAAAATAGTAATAACCAACATCGTCTATTTGCGTGACCTGGCCTACACTGGGACCAGTGGTTCCTCCGCTGGCGTCCGAGACGTACACAAGTGCCCCTGATTGGTCTACCGCGAAAATACCGATATTCTTGGATGCAAGTTCGGTTTTGGTAACTATAGGAGCTATTATTCCATCCGCAGCATCTGGAATTTTGGAGATATCTGTCTCGCCACGTACTTCGAGGGTGGCTTTCGGATCTGTGGTATTGATCCCTACCTGCGATATTGTAAGTTGAGTAACGAACAATAATAAAATTAGTGGGATACATCTAATTTGGTTTCTTAAACCATGGGTAATGAAGTTCTTATTGACATTAGTAGTTTTCATTTTGCGTTTGATTTTGGGGTTTAACAAGTCCAAACGTACTGAAACACACATCTTTAGCCAACAAATGCATATCTACTATACATATACCGTATATATATATTAAATATACATATTGAAATTTTTACCGAATTGTCTTATTGATTTTACCCGTCCTCACAGATCCACTACTGCAAATAGAAAACCGGTCATTGTTCCAATGCCCTGATCTTTTTTATTCTTTCGAAATAGCAAGCCAGCTTGAATTTCTTCAGAATAAAAAAACCAGAACTTTCGTCCTGGTTTTCTGCTTGATGTGGAGCATATCGGAGTGATTGTTACCCGTCCTCACAGGGCCACTACTGCAAATAGAAAACCGGTCATTGTTCCAATGCCTTGGCCTTTTTCATTCTTTCGAAATAGCAAGCCAGCTTGAATTTCTTCAGAATAAAAAAACCAGAACTTTCGTCCTGGTTTTCTGCTTGATGTGGAGCATATCGGAGTGATTGTTACCCGTCCTCACAGGGCCACTACTGCAAATAGAAAACCGGTCATTGTTCCAATGCCTTGGCCTTTTTCATTCTTTCGAAATAGCAAGCCAGCTTGAATTTCTTCAGAATAAAAAAACCAGAACTTTCGTCCTGGTTTTCTGCTTGATGTGGAGCATATCGGAGTCGAACCGATGACCTTTTGGCTGCCAGCCAAACGCTCTAGCCAGCTGAGCTAATGCCCCGTGGGATGCGAAAATACTAATTTTTCGGAAATTAAACTTCCTTTTCAATAAAAGGAATTGCAGGATCGCATATTTCCCTTATCAGCTTTACCAATTCTGTCTTAAAAATCTTCAGGATATCCTCAGTAACGGCATGGTCTCTTGCGCTTCTGGAGGAAGTCTTTGTGGCAAATTTAAGAAAGCCACTGTTGAGGTTTTTAAAAGAAATAATTCCAGCCTCCGATTGTTTAATAGTCCCTTGAGAATGAATCATCAGTGCATAAGTTAACACCTGAAACGCCTTACTATACTTATAATCTGCTCGAAGCTCTTCCCAATCTATTATCTCCAGGTCTCCTTGAAGTACATTCCCGGTTTTATAATCGATTATACGCACAATCCCATCCCTTTCATCTACCCGATCTACAGTACCCTGAATAGCCACTGGAAACGATAATTCTTCAATTGGGATCGACATTTTTAAGTTTGTCTCTATCTGAAGTATTCGGATTTGGTGGCCATGCTCAAGATCGGTTTGGTCTAATTGGATCAAATTTTCAACATAACGTTTAGCAACTTCAAAAATTAGAAGGTTCTTACCTTTGGTAAATTCGCCTTTCATGAAGGTTTTCTCAAACTCGCAGGTTACTTCTTCATGAACTCGATTTTTCATAACTGCCAGGTCTGCCTTCGTAAGTATCGTTCCTTCCAGAGGTTCGTAAAAGGTCTGCAGGCAGTTATGTACTATTGTCCCCAAAGTTTGAAAATCTACGGTTTCTTCCACTTCCTCAGCCTCGTTGATCTTCAGGACACGGGATAGGTAAAAATCCATTGGATTTCTAATATAGGCCGTAAGTGCAGAAGGAGAGAACCCATTGGATGCAATTTCCTTAAGCCTGTTCAACACCGTTTTAGTTTTTGAGATTTCGCGTGCTGGGGTATTATAAATCGAAATTAGAGGGGAAGCCGTCTCCTGGATGATCTTATGATTTTCTAGTTTTTCTATTTCCAGTTGAAGGAGAAACCTGCTTTTTTCTCCAACATTCAGTCCTTCCGAACTACCATTATATAGCAACCAGATATTCTCTGCCCTGTGTAATAATCGATAAAAATGATAGGTGTAGATGGCGTCCTTATCTGTAAAAAGTGGAAGATCATATTCTTTTTTCAGGTCGTATGTTAAAAAGGAAGCATTCGATTTTCCCGAAGGTAGAAAACCTTCGTTCACCGAGAGCAGGATAATATTTTTAAAGTCGAGTACACGCGTTTCCAGTACCCCCATTATTTGTAAACCCTGATAAGCGTCTCCTTTAAAATCGGTTGTAGTGGCCGAGAGAGCCTCCTCTAACAGGGAATATACCGTCCTTATTGAATTTAAATGCGCGAAATCTTTAGCGTAGACTCCAATGTTATCGAAAACTTTGTACAATTCGAATACTGTTACTCGTTCCATAGGATTTTCCCGGGTAAGGTCTTTCAATTGTAAGAGAAGTTTCTTTGAAAGCTTTATAGCCAGAGAAGGATCGTTGCCCCATTCACCAAATAGAAGATTTAAATTTTCTTCTGAATTGCCATCGGATAGATTGACTAGCTGCGCCAGGGATATATAGGTGTAATTTTGACGGGATATTTCGCTAACTATCGTTCTGGCATCATGGACTAGTTTCGACCCTATAGGATTGTTCAATAATCTCATTACATCCTTATAGTACCATTGAGAGGACTTTTTCCGATGCATTTGTAATAGGGAGAGGAAAAAAGTACTTGCTGGAAAGTTCCTGATACTAACTCCCATAGTTATGTTCACCGATTTCAACTGAGGAGGTAAAGAGTATATTAAAGGCACCAGTAGATTTTCATCAGCTAATACAACAGCAGTTTCATTAAGCTCTTCTTGCGACATTCGAGCCAATAATTGTCCTGCATATTTTACTTGTGCTATATTTTTCTGCACTTCAATAAAGTGAAAAATCTTAGGCCTTCTATAGTTCGCAGATAATGTTGGTTTGGTTCCCGAGTAATATTTCCAGGATTTAAAGTACTCCTTCATAAATCGGGAGGCGCTGTGGTCCCTATCTTCAAAGAAGTATGATTCTGCATCCCAATATATTTCCGAATTCCCGGTTTCGAGTAATTCCTTTATGATGGTTTGCTCTGCAGTATTTAAGGCGTTGAATCCTATAAACACATGAGGTTCGTCTCCGTGGGAAGAAAGATAATGTTCAAGCTCTTCCGCAGCCTTACGATACACCATTCCCTGATAACCCACACCTTCCTGTAGGAGACTCGATCTTAAACGGTCATAGAATTCGGGAAGGCTGTTCCAAAACGAGAGATAATTACTTATGAATTCGGTAGGCTGATCATTCATAGACCAGTGTTCTAAAGACTTTATACTACCTAAATAATGAAAGAATTTGTCAGTGTCGACTAAATAGCGATCAATTTCGTTGAAGTCGTTTAGCAAGGTCTGGATCCAGGAAGCGTAAGATTCGAAATCTTCTTTTTCCTTGATGGAAGTAGTCTGTTTGTAGGCCCCGTAACTTTTTAGCAATAGCTGGGTATTGTCGATAATTCTGAGGTCGGAAAGGATTTCAACAAATTCTTCTATACTTATTATTCTCGGGAGAAAAGTTGTTTTAGCGATTTGGTTCCGAAGATAATTTTTAAAGAACCCTCCTGCTCTTTTACTGGGAAGAACGATAGTTAGTTGAGCAATATCCTCATGTTTTTTTAATAGCTCTTCTATAGTTTCCTCCAGGAATGTTTGCATACTATAAAAATAAAAAACGCCTCCGTTATCGGGAGGCGTTTTTCTATTTATTTAGATATGTTTTATTTCTTAAGAGAAATTTCCACACGTCTGTTTTGTTGTCTACCAGCTTTGGTATTGTTTGTAGCAATTGGTCTGGATTCACCATATCCTACAGAGGATAATCTGGATCCGTCCATTCCGATAGTTACAAGATAATCTCTAACAGATTTCGCTCTGTTGTCAGAAAGAGTTTGGTTAGACTTATCGCTACCAACACTGTCTGTGTGACCTTCAATTACGAAATATGTATTTGGATATTCTTTCATGATGTCTACTATGCTTTGAAGTACTGCATAAGACTCTTGACGAATAGTAGCTTTACCAGTGTCGAACAAGATAGTTTTAGAGTAATCATTCAATTGCTTGATGATCTCTACAGTTACTTCAGGACAACCGTTGTTTGCAACAGTTCCAGGAACATCTGGACACTGATCGTCTTTGTCTAGTACACCGTCACCATCACGATCTGGCCATGGGCATCCATTGTTAGCAGCAGGACCAGCTTCGTTAGGACAAGCATCTTCAGCATCGGTGATTCCATCACCATCAGCATCTGGACAACCGTTTAGAGAAGCAATTCCGGCTACAGTAGGACAAGCATCCTGAGGATCAGGAATACCATCACCATCTGTATCAGGACATCCGTTGAATTCTGCAAGACCTGGAGTGTTAGGACAAGCATCTTTTCTGTCTTCGATTCCGTCACCGTCTGTATCAGGACATCCGTTGAATTCCGGAAGACCTGGAGTCTCTGGACATTCATCGTCTTGATCGTAGATTCCGTCACCATCTGTATCTTTTCCACCGAATTTGAACATAACACCAACTGAGTGCTGGAAGTGAATGATTCCGTAATCATCCTCAAACGAGTGCTTATATGCAGATTGGAAACTAAGGGCCAGGTTCTCACCTACCCAAAAACGAACACCCGCTAGCGCGTTAGCCGTTCCAAATCCTACATCGTCAACCCAAGTGTATCCACCACCAACTCCTAAGGTTGGATCGAACCATCCGCCTGGACCTCCTATAACGTCTCTTAAGCTATATTCGATCTCACCATCAGCAGAATAGTAAGTAACATCGTTAATTTTTACATTACCTAGTTTAGTGATCTTGTTTACAGATCCGGCAGCAGTAAATGTGAATCCACTACCAATATATCTACCCACAGAAACGCGAGAGATAGATGGAAGGATATTCCAGTGGTCATTTGCATTGAAATATTCGTCAAATAAATCGCCCTTGATTGCGAGATCTCCAATCATGTTAGGAAATCTTCCTTCATCATCAAGACCAACTGGGTAAACATCAACTGCGTTTACACCAACTTCGATTGCCCAAGGATTATTTTCGTCCTGTGCGTTTGTTACCCCAACGCCTAAAAGCAGTAAGGCAGCAACTAAAAAAGTGTTAAGATGTTTCATATTCGATTGTTTAATTTTAAGTGTTAATTAGAGCAAAAGTAAGTTGTTAAAACTTATAACAAAAGCAAATCTATTAAAATTTTTTAAAATATGGGCGCAATTAGGTATAAATAAAGGTGGTCAAGGGTTTATTACCCCTAATTTTTCGCCTACTTTTACGAACGCGTTTATCGCCTTATCCAAATGCTCTTTTTCGTGAGCAGCAGAGAGCTGAACCCGGATTCGGGCTTTTCCCTTCGGAACTACGGGATAAAAGAATCCAATCACATAAATTCCTTCTTCGAGCAACATGTCTGCCATGGTCTGTGAAAGCTTGGCATCATAGAGCATCACTGGAACTATGGCCGAGTCGCCGTCTATTATATCAAATCCTGCTTTCTGCATCCCTTTTTTAAAATATGCTGTATTTTCCTGAAGTTTGTCCCGTAATCGGGTGTCTGTGTCGAGCATTTCAAAGACCTTAATCGAGGCACCTACTATGGCTGGTGCGAGAGAATTTGAGAACAGATACGGCCTCGATCGCTGTCTCAACATCTCAATAATCTCTTTTTTAGCAGTAGTATATCCTCCCATCGCACCTCCAAGGGCCTTTCCAAGGGTTCCGGTAATAATATCTATCCTTCCCATTACGCCCTTCTCTTCAAGAGTACCTCTACCTGTTTCTCCAATAAATCCGGCTGCGTGACATTCGTCTATCATGACCAGAGCATCATATTTTTCAGCCAGATCACAAATCTTATCAAGAGGGGCAAGTAATCCATCCATTGAGAACACTCCATCTGTCACGATGATCTTAAAACGGGCATTATTTTCATTCGCCGCAATCAGCTGCTTTTCCAGATCATCCATATCACTGTTCTGATAGCGATATCGGGCGGCCTTACACAATCGCACGCCGTCTATGATGGAAGCGTGATTGAGTGAATCGGAAATTATGGCGTCATCTGGGCCTAACAGCGGTTCGAATACACCTCCATTCGCGTCGAACGCCGCCGCATACAAGATGGTGTCTTCGGTTCCATAATAGTCTGCGATCTTTTTTTCTAGAGTTTTATGAATATCCTGGGTACCACAAATAAAACGTACGGATGACATCCCAAAACCGTGAGTATCCATGGTGTCTTTGGCTGCCTGTATCACTTCCTTATTTGAAGATAATCCCAAGTAGTTGTTGGCGCAAAAGTTAATTACCTTCTCACCGGTTGAAATTGTGATCACCGCATCCTGGGGCGAAGTGATAATGCGTTCCTTTTTAAAAAGTCCGTTTTCCTTGATCTCTTCAAGTTCTCGTTGCAAATGTTCCTTAATGTTTCCGTACATATCTGGGTTTTTAGAGGCTTCAAATTTAAAGTTTATTTATCATTATTTTATCTTCGGAAGCGTATATAATAAGCTTGTTGTTCACCTTTAGTTTCATATCTCTCAAGGCGCGAGCATAGGTCTCTACCTGCTCGATATGAGAGTCACTCGCCCCACCGGTTTTGTAATCGATAAGCGTAATTTCTCCATTAGGGTGAAAATTAATCCGGTCCGGACGAAGAAGTTGTCCATCTGCGGTAATAATATCGCGTTCAGTCTCAACTTTTTGTCCTGGCTGAAAAAGGTGTGCCAGTTCCGGATGAGAGGTGATCTTTACTATTATAGACCTAAGTTTTTCGATCTCTGTGCCTTCCATTCCAGATTCCAGTTCAAATTTATCGAGAACCTCCTCTACGTCGTCGCTAAATTTGATCTTCCCCATTATGTCATGTAGTAGAGTTCCGGCTGTTATTTTAAGGGAGGCGTCTGTTTCCCAAAGGGAGGCTTCTGCAGTTGCCAACTTTAAATCGTGGGTTTCGGGAGGTGAAGCGATATATTCTATAATTGTTTCTTTTACCTCGGGAGTAGATATCGCGGGATCAGGCTTAGGGGGTGCACCAAATTCAAAAACTTTAGAGTCGTCATTCCATAGCTCTTTATATTGCAGATAACTTATAAAGAAATCGCTGTATTTCTTCAACTCACCATTGGCAGGGGGGTTGGTTTTTTTGGAAAAGATATGAAGTTGCTCCACTGCCCGAGTAAGTGTTACATATAGCAAGTTGATATTATCCAGCTGAAGGGTCGCCCGTCTTTCATTGTAAATAGTTTCCCCCTCGTCGCCATATTCTACGATGTCCTTGTTAAAATTGATCATGAACGGTTCAGATTCATCGGTTATGGTTTCGGCATGGATCCAGGTTTTTGGCATCTTTTCTGAATAGATATCCACATCGGCATAAGGAAACAGAACCACGGGAAATTCGAGCCCTTTAGCTTTGTGGATCGTCATTAATCGAACGGCATTCACATCTTCTCCAATACTAATGGCTTCTTTTTCTTTTTTGCTGAACCAGTATTCGGCAAATGATGATTTTAACATTGCCTGGCGCTGTTCGAAATCGAAAACCAGGTTCATAAATCCATCCACGTAAGCATCTGCTCTGGTAAGCAGCTCGCAATGGATGAGAACATACTCGCATGTTTCGTACAGGGTAAGGGATTGAGTTTTGTCCAGCCTGAGTTCAATTCCATAATTCTGAAGCGTAGCACTAAAATCGATTTCAGCGCCTGGAAAGAAAGTGGCAAGAAAATCGGATAACGGTTCGTTCACCTGGTAGTGTTGGTGTAAAAAGAGGAGGATTTCTGCTTTTAGTTCGTCATTTTCGGGTTGCGACCTGAATATTAGAATATTGACAAGGAATTTTACCACAGGCGAGTGTGCCAGTAAAAGTGTTTCCGAAGAAACCACTCGAATACCCTTCTCCATTAATAACTCTCCCAATGAAATACCTTCCATTCTCTTACGGGTTAGCACGCAAATATCACTTAATTGATAACCCTGGGATAATAAATCCTTTATCGAATTGGATACACTATCTGCATAAACCTCATGAGCATCATCCTTACGTTCAAATTCCACGAATTCCATGCGAACATAACCGCCCTCCCTGTAATTCTGCTTTTGATTATTACCAATAGCGTATAATTCCTGATGTAATTTCTTGTTGAAATATCCCGAAATATGGGTAAAAAAATCGTTGTTGAAGTTGACGATCTCCGCACAACTCCTCCAATTTGTATCCAGGTTTTTAACGGTTTTGTCTGTAACGGAGAAAGGATTCTTGCAATTATAAAGTTCGATGAACAATTCCGGAAGTCCGCCACGCCAGCGATAAATGGCTTGTTTGGCATCTCCAACCAGCAATAGGCTTCCGGGATTTGCATCCTGTTCCTGAGACAGGGAATTATCGATGAGGGGAACCAGATTTTCCCATTGCAAACTTGAAGTGTCCTGGAATTCGTCTATAAAGAAATGCCGATACCTCTCGCCAAGCCGTTCGTAAATATATGGGGCCGGCTGATTCTTGATCTCGGCATTGATCAGCCTGTTAAATTCGGAAATCGGGACAATGTTTTCTTCTTCTTTGATGTTATCGATTTCCTGTTGCACCAGGTTTATAACAGAAAGTGGAGTAAGATTAGTAAGCAGCGATCTAATTAATAACTTTCTGAAATAAATAGTTTTGGTCTGGTCGAAAACATCTGCGAATTGGTGTGCGAGCTCATCGATGGTAGCCGCCGAATGCGGAGCTTCCTTCAGCAATCTAGTGGGATACAACGGTTTGTCTCTTAATGTTTCCTGCCATTTGGAGCCAAATCGAAGCTCGCTTCCATCGAGAACCTTTTTGAGATATTTGGGGTAATAGCTACCAGAAAAATCCTCGTGTTCCAATCCGCTTTCGTCGATGAGTTGTAAAGTGTCGCCGGCAATTTGTTGAAGTTGCGAATCAGCTTCGGAAAGCGCTGTTCTCAACCGGGAGCGGATCTTGTTGAAGCGGGAGAGAGACCAGGATTTAAGCCTTTCCACGTTGGGCAATTCATTTTCGTTGAACAGGATACCAGCAGCGCGCGAAATGTCTTTTGAAATATCCCATGATTTGTCGTCATCTGTCTTATCCAAAGTAAATTCCACCAGGATTTCGGTGATCTGTTTATCTTCCCCGGCACGTTTCATTAAATTGTCAACCGCCTGGTCCAGTAATTCATCCTGTTCGAGTGAAACCTCAAAATTAGACGCTATCTTTAGGTCTCTGGCAAATGTTCTAATTAACCTGTGATTTAAGCCATCAATGGTCTCTACGCTAAAAGCTGCATAATGATGGAGCAAGTGATGTAAGATATCTTCCGATTTTTGATGAACCTGCTGCAGGGAGAGATTACATTCCTTTGATAAGCTTTTCATCATCTCTGGAGGGTCGTCAAGCACATTTTCTTCAGCAAAATGACGCAAATAAGTTATTATACGCTGTTTCATTTCTGCAACAGCCTTATTTGTGAATGTGATCGCGAGCAGATATTTGTAATAGTCGGAACCGGGATTTATTAAAAGGGTTTTCAAATATGCCTTTACCAACGAATAAGTTTTACCGCTTCCGGCAGATGCATTGAAGATTACAAAGGAAGATTGATCGGTCAAAGGCTAATTTTTTACTAAATTAAAGAAACCTCGGCACTCAGCATACAATAATTATAATCTATAAGGGAATAAAAATCTTATTAATTCTCTAACAGTTTAAAAAAACTAGAATAACTACCTTTGAGATGCAATTTATTAATAATCTAAAACTACATATTATGTCTTTCCAATTACCAACTCTTCCATATGCTACGGATGCGCTTGAACCTCATATCGACGCACGCACTATGGAGATTCATCATGGGAAACACCATGCAGGATACACAAATAACTTAAATGCCGCTATTGAGGGCACCGACTTAGAAGGTAAATCTATTGAAGAAATACTTACCAATCTGGATATGAGCAATGGCGCAGTTAGAAATAATGGTGGGGGTTACTATAACCACAGGCTATTCTGGGAAGTAATGTCACCTAACGGAGGAGGGCAGCCCAGTGGCGAACTAGCCGAAGCTATCAATGATGCATACGGAAGTTTCGATGCCTTTAAGGAAACATTTTCAAAAGCTGCCAAAACCCAATTTGGTTCAGGATGGGCCTGGCTATGTGTTCATCCAGGAGGAAAAGTGGAGGTGTGTTCCACCCCAAATCAGGATAACCCGCTAATGCCGGGCGTAACATGTGGAGGAACTCCAATTTTGGGACTTGATGTATGGGAGCATGCCTATTACTTAAATTATCAAAACAGAAGACCGGACTATGTTGCGGCCTTTTTCAATGTGATCAATTGGGACGCTGTTGCAAAAAACTACGCCCAGAACAAGTAATTGATTAAATAGCAGACTTAGAACCCGCTCGATTTAAATTGAGCGGGTTTTTATTTTAGAGTAGATTACGATCCAGTTCCGTGCCAGGCTTAATTGTTTCTGTTGCAATTTCCAGTATATCTATTTTAAAGTGGAACTCCTGCTACACTAATTTAACTATTACGTTGCCTGTTTTCTCTCCACGCAGAACATATTCGTAGGCCAATCCTATTTCGTCAATTGAATATTCTCTATCTATTACCGGTTTAAATTTTTCTTCTTTCAAAAGCTGCATAATATATGGAATGGTCTTTTTTGTATTAAAGGGTACAGGGAAGATGACTCTTTTACTTCCAATTATCGGAGTTGTTAATGCAAAAAGCAAATTTTGGGAATTTGGCCCTAATTCAGAAGATATATATACCCCGTTGTCCTTGAGCAGCGGCTTACATTTTCCAAATGTACTTTTTCCAACAGCATCGAAAATAAAGTCATATTTGTCTTGATAAGCTGTAAAATCCTCCTGGAGGTAATCGTAAATTTTATCGGCGCCCAAGGATCGAATTAATTCGATATTTTTAGTGTTGCAGGTGGCAGTGATGTGCACATCGTATTGCCTCACAAATTGTAAGAGCGCAGATCCAATCGCTCCTGTTGCTCCATTTACTAATATCTTTTGCTCGGGCTTGATCTTGACCTTATGAATAAAAGTATAGGCATAATGAGCTCCTTCCAAACTCGCAGCGGCTTGCTTATAATTTATGTTTTCCGGTATAGCAAATAAGTTATTTTCTTCCAGGGCAATGTATTCGGCTTGTGATCTTGATCCTGTGTCTTTAAAGCCAAACACACGGTCTCCAATTTTGAGTGATTTCACGCTCTCCCCTAAAGAAACTACCTCACCTGCAAAATCTGTCCCTAATATAATTTTTCCCGGCTTAAAGATTCCTAGAATAAATCTCATGATAAATGGTCTGGCAGTGAGGTTTGCACAATCCGTTCGGTTTACGGTAGTGGCAATTACTTTAATTAAAACCTCATTTTCTTTTGGAATGGGCTTTTCAATATTTTCTATTCTTATACAACTTGGCGAACCATATTTTCTGCGAATGGCGGCTTTCATATCTTATATATTACTGAAAGGAATCTTTTATGGTGAAGCATATTCTAAGACTAGTAAAGCGTATTTAATGATAAATTAAAGACAGTTTATCACTCTTGTTATTCTAAAATTCTATTGTAAAGGTAAAGAGATCAAAGAAATTAAAATTCATCTCCAAAGGAATGTTGTTTGCTAAGCTCCTTTTAATTTTAACGAGAGTTGGGAGGGAAATGAAAACGGCTTGTCGCTTATCGCGGACTCATATTAAATAAACTAAATCGAAAGAAAATAGCCTTCACTGCCGATTTTAGGCAATGATAGCCCCTGTTAAGTTTAATATAATGATCATAATTGTGAAGTAAAGTATTGGTAACATTCCTAGAAATATCCATAACAAATAACTCTTCCAGTTAACCTTATTCTCGGACCAAATAATTATTGGGTGTAATAAAGACCAGCCTATTGATCCGAAAGTCATTATTATGCTAATTAGTTTAACGTATTTATAAATCCATCTGAATTCGGAATATCTATATTGCTCAACAGATAGATTTAGAATAACTCCTACTGCGAATAACGAAATTATAATTATTGTTGATAGTCTGGGTTTGTAAAAAATATCACTAACCTTAAATTGCATAACCGTGTCTTTGTAGATGATAAAGATAATGAGAGTTCGGGAGCACAGAAAACCGTTTATCTGGACTATTTTGCTTGCCTCCGTAGGGTAAAAGCAAAAATAGAAACTAAATCTCTTGTAATGGCGAATTGCGAGCGGCATTAAAAAATAATGCTCCTCTCACCCAGAATAATATAAATCTGAATATTGGAGATGTAAACGGCTCGTCGCTTACGCTTGGTCACATGGCTGGAAAAGGTGAAGAGAGTACAGAGGAAGAGTAAACGGCTTGTCATCACCCATTAGTAAAAGGAAACGAGAGCTAAGGGGAAGTGTAAACGGCTCGTCATCACCCATTTGGAAAAAGGTAAAGAGAGTTAAGGGGAAGAGTAAACGGCTCGTCGCTTACGCTCCTCGCCACCCCGTTGGATTTGGGCCAATAAAAAAAGGTAAACGAGAGTTTACCTTTTTTTGCCCCAAATCTACCATGAACTTAACCTACTTATGCTATGGTATGATTCAAATATATAGGTTTATATTTTTCAAAATCCAAAGTTTTAGACCAAGGACCTCTTTTTTCGTTAAAATGCAAATATTAATAGGAATTATTACCCAATGACTCCCGAAAAGAGGGAAATATCGGGCTTTTTGCCAAAATATTATGTAGGAATAAAAAAGACTTTAACAGTCTTTGATCTCCAAAATAATACATTTTTATCCAAATGAAATATTATTTAAAGTATAACAGGACAAAACGAACCAGATACTCAATATTATCCTGTAATGGATTGGTGACTAAATGTTAGAATAGAAGTACGCAATTCACCCCGGCAGGTCTTCGATCTCCACCCTCTAAGGTAAAGTGAGTTAAGGGGAAGTGAATACGCCAAGTCTTCACCCATTAGGAAAAAAGTAAAGAGAGTTAAGGGGAAGTGTAAACGGCTCGTCGCTTGCGTATTGTCTTTAGGCATGAAAAGCTAACAATAGTTAAATGGAATTGAATACGTCTTGTCATCATCCATTAGGAAAAAAGTAAAGAGAGTTAAGGGGAAGTGTAAACGGCTCGTCGCTTGCGTATTGTCTTAAGGCATGAAAAGCTAACAATAGTTATATGGAATTGAATACGACTTGTCATCATCCATTAAGAAGGAGGTAAAGAGAGTTAAGGGGAAGAGAATACATCTTGGCTTCACCCATTAGGAAAAAAGTAGAGAGAGTTAAGGGGAAGTGTAAACGGCTCGTCGCTTACGAATTGTCATACGGCATGAAAAGCTAACAATAGTTAAATGGAATTGAATACGTCTCGTCATCATCCATTAGGAAGGAGGTAAAGAGAGTTAAGGGGAAGTGTAAACGGCTCGGCGCTTACGTATAGCCACACGGCTGAAAGAGGAAATAAGAGTTAAAGGTAATTGAATATGCCATGTAATCACCCATTTGGAAAAAGGTAAAGAGAGTTAAGGGGAAGAGAATACATCTTGGCTTCACCCATTAGGAAAAAAGTAAAGAGAGTTAAGGGGAAGTGTAAACGGCTCGGCGCTTGCGTATTGTCTTAAGGTATGAAAAGCTAACAATAGTTAAATGGAATTGAATACGTCTTGTCATCACCCATTAGGAAAAAGGTAAAGAGAGTAATGGGGAAGTGTAAACGGCTCGTCGCTAACGCTCCTCGCCACCCCGTTGGATTTGGGCCAAAAAAAAAGGTAAACGAGAGTTTACCTTTTTTGCCCCAAATCTTACCATGAACTTAACCTACTTATGCTATGGTATGATTCAAATATAGAGTAAATAATTAAACGAAAATCAGAGTTTTCCTACTTTTAGATAAAGCTTTCGTTAAAATCGTTAAAGTGCATGATTCGGCCGAATTTAGCCGGTTTTTTAACAGTTTAATAAGCACGCTCGGGATTGCCCTCGTAGAAATGAACATAGGCCCTGTTCACAACCTTTTTTCCTCCTTCGGTAGGATAATCTCCAGTAAAATACCAGTCGCCTAAATTCTTGGGACATGCCTTATGCAGATCTTCCACCGACTGGAATATCACCTTTACCTTTGCGTTGATATCATTATCACTTATTATCTCCGCTATTTTATCTGACAATTCCTCGTCACTAAATGGGGCATACAACTCCTTCACGTGATTTACAGGCCGTTCGCTAGCGTTATCCAGCTCCTTCTTAGCCTTTTTGTAGATCTCTTCTACGATATCGTAAGTCCCTCGTTCCCTATGTAATTGCAGCGCAGCCTGAAACGCAATCAAGTCTTCCAGCCTGGCCATGTCTATCCCATAACAATCGGGGTAACGAATTTGAGGGGCCGATGAAACCACAACGATCTGTTTCGGGTTTAAACGGTCCAGCATCTTCAATATACTTTTCTTAAGAGTAGTACCTCTTACTATACTATCATCGATAATTACCAGATTATCTGCAGGCCGTACAACTCCGTAAGTTACATCGTATACGTGAGCGACAAGGTCGTCCCTACTGCTATCTTCGGTGATGAAAGTACGGAGTTTCACATCCTTGATGGCGATCTTCTCGGTACGGATCTTATGCGCCTGTATTTCTTCGAGACGTTCGTTGGTTAAATTCGCTCCTTCCTTCAATATTGCCTCATTCTTCTGTTTATTGAGCTCATTCTGAGCCGCATCAAGCATCCCGTAAAACGAGGTTTCTGCCGTATTTGGTATAAAAGAAAAAACGCTATTCTCTGTATCTCTGTCAATGGCGTCCAAAACCTTCGGCATTACTAACCTCCCCAATTCCTTTCGCTCCTGATAGATCTCTGCGTCACTCCCCCTGGAAAAATAGATACGTTCGAAAGAACATGATTTTCGCTCAAGCGGACTAAGGATTTCAGATTCAGACATCTTGCCGTTCTTCTTCACTATAACAGCATGACCTGGTTTTATCTCTACTATCTCTTCAAATGGAACATTAAATACTGTTTGAATAGCTGGCCGTTCCGAAGCAATAACAACCACTTCCTCATCCTGGTAATAGTAGGCAGGCCGGATCCCTGCCGGATCCCTAAGTACGAAAGAATCTCCATGACCCATCATGCCGGCCATTGTGTAGCCACCATCCCAATCGCGGGCAGATTTCTTCAGGATTTTTGCGATGTTGAGGTTTTCGGCAATAAAGGGTGAGGCCTCCATTTTATTCATTCCCCCACTTTTGGCTTTCTTATATAATTTTCTAACCGCATCATCCAGGAAATGGCCAATTTTTTCCATCACAGTTATTGTATCTGCCTTTTCCTTCGGATGCATTCCCAGCTTGATAAGATTGTTGAACAACTCCGTAGTGTTGGTCATATTAAAATTACCAGCAATGATCAGGTTTCGATGCATCCAGTTATTTTGCCTCAGGAAAGGATGAACATTTTCAACACTATTTATCCCAAAAGTTCCGTAACGTACATGCCCCAGTAACAACTCTCCTATATAGGGAATGTTCTTTTTCTGTGCCTCCACATCCCCGGAATATTCGGGATGTAACTTGAATTCGGTGTTAATGCGATCGTTGATCTGTGAAAATATATCCTGAATGGGCTGTGCTGCGTTGCTTCGCACTCTGCTTATATAACGTTCGCCCGGAGAAACATCCAGTTTTATACTTGCAAAGCCCGCACCATCTTGTCCGCGATTGTGCTGTTTCTCCATCATGAGATACATCTTGTTCACCCCATAAAATGCCGTTCCATATTTCTTATGGTAGTATTCCAACGGTTTTAGTAACCGTATCATGGCAATTCCACATTCGTGTTTTAAAGCGTCGCTCATGCTGTGCGTAATAAGAACCAAAAACGCCCCGATTCTTCAGGGCGCGCGGTTAGGTTAATTCTATATCAAATTGAGTTAGATTCTGAAATTGTTTCAGTCTCTGATGAACTTCTTTGGGTGACAGATTTAGCAATCGCTCTGTACCAAATTTCTCCACACAAAAAGAAGCCATAGCCGATCCGTAAATGATCGCATTCTTCATGTTTTCAAAACTATAATCTCCTGTTTTCGCCATATAGCCCGTAAAACCTCCTGCAAAAGTGTCTCCTGCTCCTGTAGGATCGAAGACCGCTTCAAGGGGTAACGCCGGTGCGTAAAAAATATCGTTATCGTGAAACAGCAATGCTCCGTGCTCACCTTTTTTTATAACCACATAATCGGGCCCCATTGCCATGATCTTTCTTGCCGCAACAACCAACGAATATTCACCTGTTAATTGTCGTGCCTCCTCGTCGTTTATAGTGATCACATCAACTTTCGCTATAACATTCATTAGCTCCGCGAGCGTATTATCCATCCAGAAATTCATGGTGTCAAGCACAATGAGTTTTGGATCTTCCATTTGCTCGATCACCCCAAGTTGTACCATAGGGTGCAGATTACCTAACATAACTACTTCAGCATCTTTATAAGAATCGGGGACCACAGGATTAAAAGACTCAAGCACATTAAGCTCTGTAGTGATGGTATCTCGGGAATTCATATCGTTGTGATATTTTCCACTCCAGAAGAAAGTTTTTCCTGCCTCGACGATCTCCAGACCGGTGACATCAAGTCCTTTTTCCACGAACATGTCTATATATTGTTTGGGGAAATCTCCGCCTACCACAGAAACGATAGCCCCGTCAGCGCCGCATTGAGCGGCAGACAGACCGATAAACGTGGCTGCTCCCCCCAGGATTTTATCCGTTTTCCCAAAAGGGGTTTCAATGGCGTCGAACGCAACAGTTCCAACGATTACCAGTTTACTCATAAAGGGCTTGTTTTGAAAGATGCAAAGATACGTTTTTTATTAAAATAATGCACTCGTAACGAGAGATCACTTCCGCCCAAAATCGGCTGGAATTTCACCCCAGGCTTTGGTTTCCCATTTCAATATGCGAGTTGTATAATCGTTCTTTTTTAACCAGGCTTCGGCTCTTGCGATTAGCTTAAAAAGTGAATCGTTTTTCGAAGTTCTTTTCAACTTTGTGTTGCATTTCTTTTTCTTCACCCAGCCAATAGCGATCCTGCTATCGCTGTAGATCATCCTGTCACTATTCTTCTCTTTCAGATATGCGATTCCATGGACAAGCGCTAAGAATTCGCCCACATTATTAGTGCCATCCATAAAAGGCCCCTGATGAAAAAGTTGTTCATGGGTTTGGGTGTCTACACCCCTGTATTCCATCTTCCCTGGATTTCCGCTCGATGCTGCATCGACTGCAATGGAGTAGAGATTAGGTTCTCCAAATTTCTTTTTTTCTTCTGAAGTAAGGCTTTTCTTCTTCTTTGAGTTTTTTCCTTTGTAGTCTGCATATTCTTTATTGTAGGCTTTTTTAGCGTCAGCGAAATTGTCGAACGACATATACTGCGCACCTTTTACGCCTTTTATAGAACGCTGGCATTCCTCCCAACTTCCGAAGATACCTGCTGGATTTCCAAACCACACCACATAGAATTTCTCTTTTTTAGCCATTTTCTTCTGAAGTTATGAGTTGCTCGATCACCTGCGGAAAGTGCTCATATTCCAGGATGTGAATTTTTTCCGCCAGGGATTCGGGTGTATCTTCTACTGAAATATCTGTACAAGCCTGGAAGATTATAGCACCTTCATCATATGCTTCGTTTACATAGTGGATCGTGATCCCGCTTTGCGTTTCACCATTATTGATAACCGCTTCGTGTACATGCTTTCCATACATTCCTTTTCCACCGTAAGCCGGTAGCAGGGCCGGATGTATATTAATTACTTTGTTGGGATACTTATTCAGGATAATTTCAGGAAACTTCAGTAAAAACCCTGCCAGAACAATAAGATCTACCCTGGTTTTCTCCAGGGTCCTTAGCACACCTTTTTCACTGTATAAGTCAGCCTTATCAAAGTATAAGGATTTAATATCTTCATTTTCAGCTCTTTCTAGCACCTTGGCATGCCTCTTGTTTGAGAGGACAAGAACAACCTCCCCAACAGGAGATGATTTAAAGTATCGGATGATGTTTTGGGCATTGGTACCACTACCCGAGGCGAAAATCGCTATGCGTTTCTTCATTCTGAAAGGTTCGTTGTTTGAAGAAGTTTATAATAAATAACAAAAGTACGGCAAAGGAGTTTTACTTCGCTCAAAATTTGTTAAATTGGTAATCACATTTATTAGTTAAAGTGGGGTTTTAATTTAAAATATTTTATTTTTGCCACTTAATTAAATTTAAAATCAAATATTATGTCAGACATTGCATCAAGAGTAAAAGCAATCATCGTAGACAAATTAGGCGTTGACGAAAACGAAGTAGTAAATGAAGCTAGCTTCACCAACGACCTTGGGGCAGATTCCCTTGATACCGTTGAGCTTATCATGGAATTTGAAAAAGAATTCGACATTCAAATCCCGGACGATCAGGCCGAAAATATAGCCACAGTTGGACAGGCTATTTCCTATATAGAAGAGGCTAAGTAAAAAACACTTCCATATGGAATTAAAGCGAGTTGTAGTTACAGGTCTTGGTGCCCTTACACCCATTGGTAACACCGTCTCCCAATATTGGGACGGTCTGAAAAATGGGAAAAGCGGATGCGCGCCAATTACCTATTTTGATACCGAAAAGTTCAAAACAAAATTCGCTTGTGAAATTAAAGATTACGATCCACAAGACCATTTTGACAGGAAAGAGGCACGGAAACTGGATAGATTTGCGCAGTATGCACTCGTCTCTTCAGATGAAGCCATTCTGGATTCCGGATTAAACCTTGATGAAGTTGATAAATTTCGCGTTGGGGTTATCTGGGGTGCCGGTATTGGAGGCCTTGAGACTTTTCAGAATGAAGTGATAAATTTTGCAGAAGGGGATGGAACACCGCGTTTCAACCCCTTCTTTATTCCGAAAATGATAGCCGATATTGCTCCTGGTAATATCTCCATAAAACATGGGCTTATGGGCCCAAACTACACCACAGTTTCTGCATGTGCATCTTCGGCGAACGCCATGATCGATGCACTTAATTATATACGCTTGGGACATTGTGATATCATTGTTACAGGAGGAAGTGAAGCTGCTGTGACTCAGGCCGGAATGGGAGGCTTCAATGCGATGCACGCCCTGTCCACCAGAAATGACAGCCCTGAGACCGCATCCAGACCATTCGATGCAACAAGGGACGGTTTTGTACTTGGCGAAGGTGCAGGAGCCCTTATCCTGGAAGAATACGAACACGCCAAAAAACGAGGTGCAAAAATATACGCCGAGGTTGTTGGAGGCGGGATGTCAAGCGATGCTTATCACATGACGGCGCCTCACCCCGACGGAATTGGAGTAGAAAGGGTAATGCTTAACTGCCTGAGGGATGCTAATATGGAACCTGAAGATGTTGATGCGATCAACACCCACGGAACTGCAACTCCATTAGGAGATGTAGCAGAACTTAAGGCGATAACAGCCGTGTTTGGAGAACACGCTAAAAACATTAATATAAACTCTACCAAGTCGATGACGGGTCACCTGCTGGGAGCAGCAGGGGCAATAGAAGCCATAGCTTCCATCCTGGCAATGGAACACAGCGTTGTTCCTCCTACCATAAATCATACGACCGTTGATGAGGAAATAGATCCTTCCCTAAATTTAACTTTAAATACCGCGCAAGAACGGGAAATTAAAGTAGCCATGAGCAATACCTTCGGATTTGGAGGTCATAATGCCTGCGTACTTTTCAGGAAGATCGAAGACTAACCCATGTAAATGGCTTCAATTAAAGACATATTTAATCCTCGTACTGAAAAGGACGGGGATTTTTTTGTAACCATTAAAAAAATACTCGGGTTCAAACCAAGGGATATCACCATTTATGAGGAGGCATTCACTCATCGCTCCATGAACGAAAAAAATAGTGATGGCCAAAGACAAAACTACGAACGTCTCGAATTTCTTGGCGATGCAATGTTGGGCGCCGTGATCGCCTCTCATCTGTTTATGGAGGTACCAGATGGAGACGAAGGCTATCTTACAAAAATGCGATCAAAGGTTGTGAGCCGCGAACACTTGAACGAATTAGGGCGTGACCTTAATCTCATCAGTCTCTTAAAAACTTCCATTCCCACCGAACAGTTTGGCGGAAACATTCACGGTAATGTTTTTGAAGCCCTTGTAGGTGCTATTTACCTCGACAGGGGGTATAAATATTGCGAGAAATTCATCCACAGACGTGTTATAAAACCCTATGTGGATATAGAAAGGCTGGAAGGGAAGGTGATCAGCTATAAGAGCTTATTCATAGAATGGTGTCAGAAAAACAAAAAGCCGTTCAAATTTATAGTATACGACGACACCGGGGCCGATGAATTAAAACATTTTGCCGTGAAACTTCAGCTGGAAGACCAAACCGTGGCCAAGGCAAGAGCTACTTCAAAGAAAAAGGCGGAAGAACGAGCTGCAAAAAGAGCATTTTACAAACTTCAAACCGCGATAGAGAAGGATTTATCATAATCCGGACAGGCACAGGCTTTTCGCAAACGTTTTCGATTGTTTATTACTTAAATTTAAGGTTCTCTAAACATTGCATCCGCAAAACAATGTCTATTTTTAACAAGTAATTAGATATATGGCAAATTATAAATTGATACTGGAGGATGATTTTAAGGACGAATTCAGTCTTATTGCCATTCATTGTAGTGTAGAAGCCTATAAGATGGCGTTTCTTCTCAATCAACATTTGTCATTACAGTTGAAAAGGAGAAGAACCGATCTTGATTTTTCCAAACACGGCCTCGAGCTTTCGTTCCCCTGGTTCGAATTTGAGGATGAATTCGAATACACAACATACGATCTGCTTGCAAATAGTTTTAAGACTATAAACGCAAGGACCATTGCCAGCGGCGGATTGTTTAACGATGAAGCTTCGGCCGAACTTATTACAGAGTATTTGATACCCGAACTTAAATCTGCCGATTACCTATTGAAAATTACTTCAGAATCACAAAAATTGCCAATACGTAAATTACTGATGGATCTCAACGAGATCAATCAGGTAATTTCCGCCTATACAGTAGAAATAGAACAATTGAAATCTAAGAACAATTTAATTTTTGACTAATGCCAAACCAAAAAAGAACAAAGATCGTTGCAACTTTAGGCCCGGCCACTTCCGATAAGGAAACTTTAAAGAGAATGATCCTTGAAGGTACCGATGTCTTCCGAATAAATTTTTCGCATGCCAATTACGATGATGTGAAAAAACGAATCGAAATTATCAGGGAGTTGGGCGAAGAAATGAAGACCTCCACGGCTATTCTGGCCGATCTCCAAGGGCCGAAATTGCGCGTTGGAATGATGAAAGAGGAAGTTGTGGTTGAACCCGGAGATGTTATAAAGTTTTGTACCGGGGACGAATTTGAAGGTACTAGTGAACGAGTCTATATGAATTATGATTCCTTTCCGAAGGATGTAAAAAAAGGAGAAAGAATCCTTCTTGACGATGGAAAACTAATCTTCGAAGTTCAAACTACAAATAAAAAAGACGAAGTGGTTGCAGTTGTAAGGCAAGGTGGCCCGCTGCGCTCAAAAAAAGGAGTTAACCTTCCCAATACTAATATCTCGTTACCTGCCTTAACCGCAAAAGATAAAGAAGATGCTATTTTCGCCGTTCAACAGGAAGTGGACTGGATCGCGCTTTCATTTGTACGACATGCCGAAGATCTCAAAGAATTACAAGCCTTGATAGAAGCTCATAGCGAATACAAGATACCTATCATTGCAAAGATCGAAAAACCGGAAGCTGTACAGAACATAGACACCATAATCCCATACTGTGACGGACTTATGGTTGCCCGGGGTGACCTGGGTGTTGAAGTGCCGGCAGAGGAAGTTCCTCTTATTCAGAAGCAATTGGTTTTAACAGCCAAAAGGGCCAGGATCCCTGTTATTATTGCCACTCAAATGATGGAAACCATGATAAGTTCGCTCACTCCCACGCGCGCCGAAGTGAACGACGTTGCCAACTCCGTGATGGACGGTGCAGACGCTGTTATGCTTTCCGGAGAGACTTCGGTTGGGAAATTCCCGGTTGAGGTTATCATGACCATGGCCAATATTTGCAGACAGGTTGAGAACAGTGAACTCATTAGAGTTCCGCAGGAGCCACCCCACGTTCGAACCAATCGATATATTACAAAATCTGTATGTTTTCACGCAGCTAAAATGGCCGATGAGATCGAGGCTACGGCTATTTGTACATTAACCAATAGTGGATATACCGCCTTCCAGATCTCTGCATGGCGACCAGACTCACATATTTTGGTATTTACATCGAACAAAAGGATCTTATCAAGGCTTAACCTTTTGTGGGGCGTGAAATCCTTCTATTACGATAAATATGTTAGCACAGACGAAACCGTGGAAGACGTGAATAAAATGGCGTTGAAAAGTGGTTTTGTAAAAAAAGGAGATTACCTCATAAACCTGGCTGCAATGCCGATAGCAGAAAAAGGAATGGTGAACACATTGAGAGTTTCTCACGTATAAAAAAAGCGACCCGGAAGGGTCGCTTTTCAATTCATTAAATTTATTTAATTGTTTCAGTCCTGGAGATCTTCATGCCATCTCCAACTTGTTCTATAGTGACCTTGGCATCAAACTGCTTCGAACTGTACACGTAGGATATATTCTCCAATCCGTCATCATTTCTGTTTATTTCCAACTGGCTGGTCCATATTCCTTTTTTAGGCTTCCCATCGAATATTATTTCAGATTTCTTACCCTTGGGGTTAGGAAATTCGAATTCCTTGGGGAAATCGAACAATCGCTGAGCCATAAAAAAAGCTTCGTGCCACTGGGCTCCGGGGAGTAATATAGATTCTGTGTTTACAGGGTTGCTGGCAGTTCCTTTTGTGGCTTCTGTATACTTTACCTCGGGATAGTATTGCTGAAGTTCCATAGCATAGCCTTTTACCGTAATATTAAGTTCGGGGGGGAAATATCTGGACAAGTAGCCATTAAATGCAAATCCTTTTTTATGATTGAACTCTACTTCGTTCATACCGCCTTTTATTCCGGCTACGGTCATCGTATGCTTGTCTTCAGCATTAATTACTTTCACCTTGGTGCCATAAGGCATCCGGGCTAATTTATTACTCTGAAGGTTTCCAAATTCCCTGAGGCTTAACCCACTTGGAGCCGTTACATAAAGATAATTACCACGAGTGGTTTCATTACTGTTTACATCGGCAATGGCGAGGTCCTGGGGGACATTTTCTGCAGATTCTTGATCGGGATTTTCCTGGAGTGATGAAGATTCGACTTCATTCTTACAGGAAATGAATACCGTTGTTAAAACGAGGGTTGCTAGTGCAAAAACTACTTTTTTCATGATCGTAAAGGTTTTAGTTAATAATGAAATTCAAGTAGTTCTGTAATTCACTTGCTAAAAATCGAGTTTAAGTTGTACGTCAATAGTTTTATCTGGCGGAGGTTGTTCCTCCTTCCTGTTGTCCTCATTGTTGAGGTTTGATAAGGAAATTCCCAACAAGCGTACCGAATCTTTCATTTTTTCCTGATATAACAAATCTTTAACGTTCTCCATCAACAATTCTTTGGAAGAAATGAAAAGTGGGAGCGTCTTGCTACGTGTTTGTAACGTGAAATCACTATACTTAATTTTAAGGGTTACCGTTTTTCCTGCCAGATTATTCTTTTTAAGCCTTCGCTCAACTTCCTGGGCTATACCTTCCAGGCGTTCTAACATAAAGATCTCACTGGAAATATTCTCGTTAAAGGTACGTTCTGCAGCAAGAGATTTCTGTATACGTGAAGGCTTCACCTGGCTCTTGTGAATGCCGCGAACTATATCGTAGTAAAACCTCCCGCTTTTACCGAATTTCTCCTCCAGGAATGAAAGCGATTTACTCTTCAAATCATTACCCGTATAGATTCCATGCAGATACATTTTCTCTCTGGTCACCTTCCCAACTCCATAGAATTTTTTTATATCCAACTGTTCAAGAAATTCGATCACCTCCTCTGGTGGAACTGTTTTTTGCCCATTGGGTTTATTGATATCACTGGCAATCTTAGCAACAAACTTATTAATGGAAATACCTGCGGAAGCATTCAATCCGGTCTTTTCCCTGATCATAGCTCGTATGTCCCTGGCAATCAAGGTAGCACTGGGGTTTCCTATTTTATTATGGGTAACATCCAGATATGCTTCGTCCAGAGAAAGCGGCTCCACCAGGTCTGTATATTCATGAAATATCTTCCTAATTTGCCCGGAGATCTCTTTATAACGATCGAAGCGAGGCCGCACAAAAATTAGATCGGGGCATCGCTTCCTCGCCAGTACACCGCTCATAGCAGACCGCACTCCAAATTTACGCGCCTCATAACTGGCTGCACTCACCACGCCCCGGGGTCCTCCGCCTCCAACCGCAATGGGCTTCCCAAGCAGTTCCGGATTGTCCAATTGCTCCACAGATGCGTAAAACGCATCCATATCCACATGGATGATCTTTCTATAGGGAACTCCTTCAATCATACCGTAAAATTATGATATCTTAGTGATACTTCAGGAATCAATGGAATGATAGAAATAGAACGAAAATTTTTGGTGAATTCGAAGGCCTATAAAAACGAAAGCCGACAAAAAACTACAATCATTCAAGGGTTTCTTAATACCGATCCCGAACGAACTGTACGCATCCGCATCCGGGGTGAAATGGGATTTATCACCGTAAAGGGAAAATCTAATGATAGCGGTACTACCCGGTTCGAATGGGAAGACAATCTAAATATAAAGGATGCCAGGGCACTTTTACATCTATGTGAACCGGGGATCATTGAAAAGACCAGATATGAGATCTGCGTTGGAAAATCTTTGTACGAAGTGGACGAATTCCATGGCGAGAATGAAGGATTGGTAATTGCGGAGATCGAACTTAAGTCGGAAACCTCTCCCTTCCAGAAACCCGATTGGCTGGGTGCTGAAGTTACCGGAGACGTACGGTATTACAATTCTAATCTTGGTAAAAATCCCTATAAAAACTGGAAAGATGAAACGTAAATTTTTGTTGCTTTTACTCCCGGTCCTCATTATTGCTTGTAAGGACGAACCAAAAACCCATAACCATAATGATCATCTAACCGAAGAAATAGAAGACGATCACACTAACCATCAACATAACGATGGAAAAGAATTACATTTTGGTGTTGAAGGGAGATCTATTTCAGAAATAAAAAAAGAACTAACCGATAAGGGATATCAGCTGTTCGATTATGTAGATCCGGATACAAGGGATACCATTCTAATGCAACAGTACTTCATAGCCTTCCTGAAACGCGGGCCAAATCGATCGCAGGATTCACTTGAAGCTTCCAAACTCCAGGAGGCACATCTCAAGCATTTAGGCAGAATGTACGATCTGGGATATGCCGATATTTCGGGGCCTTTTGGCGATGATTGGGATATTAGAGGGATCACCATTTACAATGTCCCCACCTTTCAAATGGCAGATAGTTTGGCAAATTTGGACCCCATGGTTAAGGCGGGTAGGCTGTTAATAGAAATTCACCCATGGTGGGCAGCTAAAGGATTTCCATTACGCTAACGAAGTAAATTCACAATTTCTTTTATAGTATTTAAATCTGACACACCCTCAACGCCATTTTCAAATAACGAACCGGCGGGTTTTGTTTTATTGATCGCCGAGAGATGCACACTTTTAAAACCTGCTTCTTTAAAGACCAAAACATTGGCGGGGCTAATACCGGCTCCCGGCATGATCTCTATCTTGTGCTGTGAAAGTTCATGAAGCCTAATAAGGAGCTCGATGCCATCGATGGCCTTGGGTTGTTGCCCGGAAGTAAGCAACCTGTCTACGCCTAGTTTCAAAAGATCGTTAATAGCGGATATTGGTTTTGCACACACATCGAAGGCCCGGTGAAAAGTAAATTTCATGCCTTCGGCCGCTTCCATAAGCCGTGCAGTATTATTGATGTCAATTTCGTTCTCAGCAGTGAGAACGCCACTTACAATTCCTGCACATCCGCTATCTCGACAATACCGTATAGAATGGATCATGTCGCTGATCTCAGTTTCAGAAAAACAAAAATTACCCGCCCTAGGGCGAACAAGCACATGAACCGGAATATTTATTTCCGAAATTACTTTATCGATCAAGTCCTTAGGTGGAGTTACTCCACCCACCGAAAGCTTAGTGCAGAGTTCTATCCTATCTGCACCGCCCTGCCAGGCAGCCACCGCGCTTTCGAAATTAGATGCACAGATCTCGACTATCATTGGATAATGATCTCATCTATAAAGGTCCAGGCTTTGTTACCCGCTCCTTGTTTCCCATCCGGGATGGTTCCGAAATTTGGGATCTTAAGTTTGATAAATTTAGTGGTTAAGGTATCAATATCCAGGATGGCATTCACCCGTGTGGCATCTGGATTCAGATCCAGGGTTTGATCTATTTGATAATCAATCCCGTTTTTTGAAATGAGCAAAGTCACTTGATTAGGCGCATAGATCCATTGTCCGGGAGCGTGGAAAAAACTGGTTGAAATCCAGCTAAGCTCCTGTGCTGTATCCAGCTCGATGGTAACCTCAAGATCGTCCCCCCAGAAACCCAGCCACTCAGAATCCCCATAGCGGGAGTCGCTTCCTTTAATACCATTATTTAAGGCTTCTACTCCCCCCGAACTGTAAGATTTATAAGGATGGGTATTCAAATTAATTTTAGCGAACATTCCTTTATGAAAAGTGATATCCTCCACAAAAGTGTCACTAACTACCTGTCCATCCTTATAGACCATAGCCTTTATCTGTGTTCTCAAACCACCAATTGGGAATGGCTCATTATACGCTGTTAAATTCCCGTTGGGTAACATGTATTTTATCAATTTCCCAGAAGTGGGTGTCGATAATTTATAGTAAACGCCTTCTTTTCGCTTTATCACTTCACCTTTTATGGAGTATAGATGGTTCGCATAATTTACATGCATCGCCTCCAAGCGTTGGTGAAAACTTTCAACCCTGTTTACAAAATGGGCAAAGTCTTCTCCAAAATTTTCGGTAGGCCCACTCCAAACCACTTCACTCATAGCCAACATTCTTGGAAAGATCATATACTCAACCTGTTGCTTGGTCTTCATATATTCGGTCCAGACATTTCCCTGGGCGCCAAGCACATATTTTGCCTCTTCCGGGGATAATTCTTCGGGAATCGGATTAAACCCATACACTTTCTCCAAAGGAAGAAATCCTCCTATCGCCAGCGGTTCTGTGGTTCTTTCGCTTTGGTAATAATCGAAATAAGCATGCGAGGTGGGGGTCATGATCACTTTATGGCCTGATTTGGCCGCTTCTATTCCACCTTGTGTACCCCGCCATGACATCACCGTCGCATTTGGTGCCAGGCCTCCTTCCAGGATCTCATCCCACCCAATAATGCTCTTACCTTTACTATTAATAAAAGTCTCTATTTCTTTGATAAACCAACTCTGTAACTCGTGCTCGTCTTTTAGTCCGTGGTCCCGGATCAATTTCTGACAATGAGCGCATTGCTTCCATTTGGTCTTTGGCGCTTCATCCCCACCAATATGGATGTATTCTCCCGGGAATAGTTCGATCACTTCGGTGAGGACTCCTTTAAGGAAAGCAAAGGTTTTCTGGTTTGGACAATAGATATTTTCAAATACGCCCCATTTAGTGGCTACCGGCACCTGCTCTCCGGAGCAGCCTAATTCCGGATAAGCACTAATGGCAGCCTGGGCATGTCCCGGCATTTCAATTTCGGGCACAATTGTAATATGGTGGGCTTCTGCATAGGCAATGATCTCTTTTATGTCTTCTTTGGAGTAGAATCCCCCATAACGTTGTCCGTCGAATTTTTGAGGAGTATCATTGTAATGTCCTAGCAGGGTTTCGTCCCTAAAGGCTGCATGTGTGGTTAAACGAGGAAACTGCTCAATTTCAATACGCCAGCCCTGGTCTTCGGTGAGATGCCAATGAAAATAGTTCATCTTCAACATAGCCAGGTAGGAAATGTATTCTTTAATAAATTCCTTCGGAAAAAAATGTCGGGCAACATCCAGATGCATTCCTCTATAAGCGAATCTAGGGGCATCGGTTATGGTGACTGCCGGAATTTCAGCAGTTGATTTCTCTCTAACCATTGCCGTTTCCATATCAGGAGGAAGTATTTGACGAATGGTTTGAACCCCGTAAAAAACCCCTGCCTTGTCAGCCCCTTCTAACAAAATTCCATTGTTGCTCACCGTTAAACGATATCCTTCGGCAGGGAGGGTTGTATCAGTTTTAAAGTGAATATCGGCCTTTTCGGGATCGGCTATAGTTTTCAGACTTATACCGGTTCCGTTTAAAATATATTTCTGAAAAAATTGATTGGCATATTTAAATTCTTCGGAAGAGCTAAAGGTTGTTTCCTCGGTAATTATAAAACTTCCATCCTGATGTTGAATACTTTGTGGTGCCGGGATGATATTTACTTCAGAAACAAAATGAGAATTACTTTTTTTATTACATCCACTTAAAAGAAAAAATATGGAGAGGAGAACAAGTGCTGGAGAAAGTGTTGGCCGGGTTCGTTTCATTTACTAAAAATAATGAAAAAGACTTAGGAACCACTAGCTACAGACACTTCTAATTTTCGATGGATCTGGTTGCCTTCCTGGTCCACAACAGTTAAAACAAAATTTCCGGGCACGGGCTGCAAGGCTATTTCGTGAAAGGTATCTGTCATTCCTATAAAACGTGAGTCTAGATACCAGTATAATTTGGTCTCAGACGATCTATGAGCTACTTTTAAAATAATGTCGTTTATGTTTTCATTGAAATCCCTGGCCAAAACTATGGCCTCATTTCTTTTGGGATAGATAAATTCCATAAGCTGTTCGCCATCCTGCAGGCAATCACTTCTAAATTCCGGCAGCGGGATATATTCCGGATGTTTTTTAGCGTAGTAATATTCCATAACCGGAGGAAGTGTGAACCAGCTTTTTTGCTGCATGTTGGCTAGAGGGTAGCAGGAGGAATTAACCTGATGTCTGCCTTCTGCATCCAGGAATACTTGTTGGTGGTAATTACAAGGAGACGTTCGGGTTCCGAGTTTAGGAATGAATTCGCGACTTACCGATTCACAATTAACGCCGGCCAGATATCCACTTTTCACACAAATTTCACTTTCGATCATCTCGTCGTACGGAATTGCAAACCAATCACTTTTTGGAAGTGCATCGAGCACATCGAACAATATGGGTGCCGCAGCCTGAATACCGGTTAACCCGGGTCTTCCTTCCCCGTCGGCATTCCCTGCCCAAACACCTATAGCATAACGCGGTGTTACTCCAACCGCCCATGCGTCTTTAAATCCGAAACTGGTGCCCGTCTTCCATGCAATTGGCTGGGAATTACTAAAAAAACTCCAGTTTTCCTCCCCTTGTGGGCGATTTACCTGCTGAAGCGCTTCAAGGGTCTTATAGATAGCCGCCGCATTAAAAACTATGGGGTCGCCGGATATTTTGTCGGTGTTATGGCTATTGTTTTTAACAAATTGAGGCCTTTTAAATGAGGCTGAAGTGTATTCGCTGGAACTACCATTAAAAAAATTTAAAGTAGCTGCCATACTTGCGTAAGCATTTGTCACTTCCCACAACGAACTCTCTGCTCCCCCCAAGATGAGTGAGAGTCCGTAGTAATTTGCAGGTTTGTCAATGCTCTTAAAATTCAATTCCTGCAATCTTCGATGGAATCTGTCCAAACCATAGGTTCGAAGCATTCGTACAGCGGGTACGTTAAGGGATCTGGATAAAGCTATGCTGGCAGGTACTGCACCGTTAAATTCACCATCGAAATTTTCAGGGCTATAACCGTTGATGACAGTAGGTATATCGGCCACGAGACTGTTGGGAAGTAACTCTCCGTTATTCAGCAGGGAGGTATATAAAAAGGGTTTTAGTACGCTGCCCGTGCTACGCGATTTGTCAATAATATCTACATATTTGTTGTTTTCAAGAGTAGTAGGCGCATTACCCAGATAGGCAAGTACCTCTCTGGAATCTACATCGAGAATGAGAACAGCCAGGTTGTGTATTTCATTCTGCTTAAGGGTGTAATGTTGCTGTGCCGCGATACGATTCAATTTATTTTGCAGCTCTGCCGAAATTGTGGTTTTTACTCGTTCACCCGGGTGTTCCCTTTTCATACGTTCGGTAAGGTGTAAGGCAATTTCAGGTAGAGGCAGGGGTTTCCCTGGTAGGGATTCGTCCAATGCCAATTGGTAGGTTGTTTGATCTATAATTCCTTTAGTGTAAAGTTTCTCTAACAGGCGGTCGCGTTTCTTTTTTAGAACACCTTCATTTTTACCCGGGAAAATAAGAGAAGGAGCATTAGGTAGAATCGCCAAAGAAGCCGATTGCCCCCAGCTTAGTTCGGATGCCGGAAGGCCGAAATAGCGCCAGCTTGCTGTCTCCAGGCCTACCACATTGCCTCCAAAGGGCGCATGTGAAGCATACATTTTCAGGATGTCGTTCTTGGAATAACCGACTTCCAACCGCGTGGCCATTAAAATCTCGATACCTTTTTCAAAATAGGTCCGCGGCTTATTCTTTCGGGAGAGGCGAATCACCTGCTGTGTCAGGGTACTACCACCTCTTCGCTTATCGGTAGTGAGATTCTGCCACAAAGCTTTACCCATGGAAACAGGATTGATACCTGGATGAACATAGAAATATTCATCTTCAAAATGAAGTATGCATTGCTCGAAGCGATACGGGATCGAATCTGTTTCTGGGAAACGCCACTGTCCGTCATCCGCGATACGGGCACCCAGCATAACTCCTTCCCTACTTTCTACCACAGTAGAGGTGGGGCTGGTGAAAAACTCGGCCGGCAGACAAAATAACCATAGGCCGAACAATATCAGGCATATTGAAATTTTTACTTTATGCCGATAAAGCCTGTGTGCGATATTGGAACTCGTTACTCTCATTATCTCTCAACCACAACCCAGGTTCCTTTAGTTCTAGCGTAATATGTATTGTCGTACATAGCCTCGGCCTGGGTACCTGGAAGATAATAGGTGCCTAAATAGGAGGCATTAAGTTTAACTGTAAAGGTCTTTGTTGATTTCTTTGCAAGATCAAAATAGAAATTTACCCTGTCATCCCTTATGTCGGTGTATCGTGCATTACCTTTTGCACCTCCGCCTAGCTCGGTAAAGCTTGTATTTACAATTTCCCAACCACTGGGTAGGATCTGTGAGAGCGCAATATTATCTATGTAGTCGTTAGAGGTATTTGTCACCCCTATCTTCATGGTGATCTCTGTACCTTGTTTAAGATTCGAAACTACCATTTGCGCGCCTTCACCATCGAGAAACTGAGTTTTCAGCGCCAGCTTTCGCTGTGCAGTAAGTTCATCACCCAGGGGTAATTTACCCTGCTGCGATAAGTTCACATATACCACATTTGCCTGGTTGTTTGATATCGTTATACTATTAGATCCCATAGATATATCCAGATCACGTTCGGCCATGGCGTTCTTAGTATTTAAAACCTCTTTTTTTCCACTATTGGTGAAGGAAATATCTATCGCCTTTCCACCATTTTTCGAGATCATTTTAGAAAGTGCCAGCAGGGCAAAGGCAGTTTCCTGTGTGCTATACCATGTATTGGAAGAAAGTCCCTTTGCCAAGGATACAGATAGATCCCTTTGTTTTGGATCCTCCAGGATCGTCATTGTTTCCAAAGCCATAGCCATGTTTCTAAATGGCGATCCATAGCTGTAATAATTATATCTATTGGATTCGAAATTCAGATTAGCCGTTCCGGCTAAATCTTCAGCCACCTTTTTCTTGCCGGCAAGGGCATAGGCAGCCGCTAATCTCCATTTAGCGTCATTGTTCATTTTACCAGATTCGCGCAATCGGTTCATTGCGGCAAGTTCCGGCTGGCCAGCCAATGCCAGGGTAAACAGTCTGTACGCCTGAATATGACTGGAATTGTACGAAGTACTATTACTTCTCCATTGCCTGGCAGCACTTTTCTGGTAACTCAACCAATTGCTTAGAAAAGTTATGGGTAGGGCATACCCTTGTTTTTTAGCCTCCAACATAAAGTGGCCGGCATAATTGGTACCCCAGTCGTCAATTTCACTTTCTCCGGGCCAGTAACTCAGCCCTCCACCGGCTCTTTGAAAATTATTAAGGCGTTTGATGGCAGCTTTTACATTACGCTCCATTTGCTCTTTCTTATCGAAAGTAAGGTCGAAAATGTCGTCCAGGTATAATTGCGGAAACGCACCGGAAGTAGTTTGTTCAATACAGCCGTGAGGATACCTAATTAGATAACCCATCCGTTTGTTAAAGTCCATTGGAGGTAGCGTGGAAAATTCCAGCGTAGCTTTATTTGTACCGGCTACCCCAAAAGTATCGAATGTAATAGTTTGCACTGCATTAGGGTCTAAGGTATACAAGGTAGATTTTTGAGAAACAGGATTAGGATTTTCAACATCGATCTCCACTTGATAACTCGCTTTTTCTCCACTTCCAGTCGCGGTGACTTCTATGGTCTGAAATTCGGCAGCAGGAAGAACCTCGAATTCGAAGTTCACGATCTGTTCACCCGGTTCGGAGAACGAAATATTTTTTTCTGTTCCATCGATCGCTTTAAGTGCATCTCCCGTTTTTATGGTGATTCGAGCATTCTTAACCTTTTTCTCCATAGCAAACACCGTAACCGGCAGTGTTACTTTTTCACCCGGAGATAATTTTCGAGGCAGCGACGCCAGTACCATTAGGGGTTTTCTAACCGGGGTGGTTATATCAGCTTTTCCGTAGGCTCCTAGCTTGTCATCACCAGCTATGATCATAGTCCTTACCGATCCAATATAATTTGGCATTTTAATATTGTGAGAGGCTGTTTGGCCTTTTTCGAGTGTAAACGGCCCCAGAAATTTTACTACCGGCTTAAATCTGTCTGCTTTTCGGTTTTTTGCTCCGGCTGCTTCATCGCCACCTCCTACGGCAAAAATATTATCCACACTGCCGGAGTATGCCCCAATAATGTAATCGTATATATCGAAGGTTTTCACTCCCAGTGCTTCACGCGAATAAAATGCCTGATGAATCTCGGGGGTTTTAAATCTTGTGAGATCCAGTAACCCTTCATCTACCATGGCGATAGTATAAGTCATCGGTTTTTTGTTTTCTTCAGAAACTTTAACCGTAAAATTCTCCTCTGGCTTTAAGACCTTGGGTATATCCAGAACGGGATGAAGCCTGGTTGCCGGATTTTCCACCAAAAGGGGAATTACTCCGTAAAGCCGTATGGGGAGGTCATTTTTAGTTTGCTCATGAGGTTGTAATAGCGAAATGTTCACATACACATTTGGTGTCATTTCCTTTGTGAGTTCGATACTGGTGGTGGTTTCTCCCTTTGTAGTTTTTATCCATTGAGTAGAGAGGACTTCGGTGCCGTTTTCTATGCTTATCAAGGCACGTCCCTCACTTCCGGATGGGAAAGTTATGGTTGCCTTGTCGCCCACGTTATACGATTCTTTATCTGCTGAAAAAACCAGCATTTGTGCACTTTCGGCATCCCCGTCGGCTGGTTGTTTCCACCAGTTTCTGTAGAAGTAGGCCACCCGTCCTGTGGCATGGCCGGATTCTATATCTAATACCCTGATAAGATATCGACCACCCTCATCTTCAGGAATATTGATATCGAAGGTTGCTTTCCCACCGGCGTCTGAAGTCACCTTAAATTTCTTTACAGGACGATGCACGCGTGCATTTTCATATCGCGACAAATTTTCACGCCCTCTGCTCCACCACCATCGCCATTCAATGCGGAATACCTGAACTTCTACTGTTCTATTACCATCAGGGTTCCCCTGGGCATCTACGGTCGCCAGGTCGAATTGTGTGTTTTCGTCTGTAAAATAAGAACCATACCGATGCGGTTTTGGAGAACGCAATCCTACAAAATGGCTGTAAGGAGACAAGTTTTTTGAAATCACGTCTATAGAAAAATCACCGCCACCTTCAAACACTTTTGTTAAGAAGGTTGCGCGTAACATACCCGGGGCTTTTTTACTAATATTAAAGGCTTCTGAAAAGTTTACCCTTCCATCGTTTGAAAGAGAAGTGTTTATGAACGGGATCTCGACTTCATCGAAATTTCGCACCGGGTCGTTGAAGGTATAACCCTTAAATTTTTCAAAGGCCGTTGAGGTGGATCTCAAGGTGGCTTCCATCTCGATCTTCATATTCCGGGCTGGAGCTCCGTGTAACCATAGGACTTCGGCATTACCGGTAACTGGTTTGGTAGCGTCGAGGATTTCATCATCGAAATTTAATTTTATTTTCAGGCGATTTGGTTTTACCGTGGCGACTTTCAGTGTTTTACCAAAGGTCACACCACCTACACTAACAGTAGCGTTCCAGTTTCCGGTAGGAGCGGCTGCATCGGTAGCTAAGGGGAAGTAGTAAAAATTATTTTCGGAAATACCATCGGAAGTCCCCCGGCCATTGATCACTTTTCGTTCTACCAGTTTTCCCCGGGCGTCCTTTAGTTGTAATGTTACAGGATGTCCCTTCGGAAGCGGATTTGCAAGATCGTTTAGTACAAAAGTGAGATGGATGCTGTCTCCCGGCCGATGAACACCTCGTTCGGTATAAAGGAATCCTTTCAATCCTTTTTGTAGTTCTTTACCCGAAACGTCGAATTTACTCAAGGAAAGCGCGTTACCGTCCTCTAGTTTCGCATAGGCATAATTATATCCTATTTGAGCTACTGCGAAGGCAATGTTCTTGTCGCTGTCATAAACGGTTAAACCATCTTTATCGGTAGTTACGGTATGAATAAGTTGCTGCTGATAGTTGTATAATTTGATCTTTACCGAGGATTCCGGATTGGCCGTAATAAGATTGGACGTGGCGAAATGATAGGAGCGATTTTTACCCTTCTTTACAATAAGACCCAGATCGCTACCCATTACATTTGCTGTGATATTCCTATCCTCATTATAATAGGCTGCATGACAAGGATTGTCCCGTTGCTCCCAGTTATAGGTATAGGTTCTCCAGCGATAGATCTCGTTGTCCCAATATCGTTCTTCGCGTTCATTTTCGTCCAGGTTGGAAGCATCTGCATATTCGATATAATCGTCGTTCGGATCGCCGTCTTCTGCATTAGAACAATCGTAACCACTATCTTCTTTACTGAAACTAAATTCTATCTGGTAGAGTGCTCCCGGATCTGCTTTAAAAAATTCGGAAAGATTGATCGCATAGGCTTTCCAGGATCCATCCGAAGTGATACCGTCCTCTTCTAAGGACATTGTAGTAGAAGCCACACGCCTGCCAACTCTTCGTATATTGTAACTACTGGTGTTATTGAGATTTGATGTTTGCAGGAACTGCAGCATATTATTTTCGAAGATCTGTATAACCCTAATATCAACTGTTTTAAGGTTCACCGCTTCAAAATATAAAGGAGTTGAGGCCGCATTGGGAAGGATCACTCCATCAGAGAGAAGTCTAACCGCAGGCTTTAGCTGCTCGAAGGAGATCAGTTCGGAAAATTCTTTTTTCAGTTTAAATCCTTCGGTGTTCTTTATACCACTAAAGAGAGTTACCCGCGAAGTTCCGGTAAGACGAGTATTCGGATAAGCGATAAGTACATTACCATCTACCTCAAAACGTAAGTTATCGGCATTTTCAATGGTCACCAAACCGGCAAAATCCTGATCTTCCTGTAGTGGATCTGAAAAATTTACGGTAAGGGAAGCCTGGGGGGCATGAGTGCTTTCCACGCCTACAACCTTAAAATTGTTCTGGCCCGGGATAGGAAAATCCTCGCTGCCTTTGGATTGGGCTTCGATAGGATCTCCATCCCAGCTGATGGTGATCTTCGAGTCATCCATCTTTCGCTGAATGCTATCTATGGTGAAGTTGAAATATCGGGCGGCCTCGTCCTCGGCGGGCCATTTTATTTTTAGCTTTTTCCCCTCCTGTACTGCAGTAACAAGTTGTTTAGCCTTGTCCAGGGTGATCACATCCGAGGTTTCCAGAGAACCACTCACATACTGCCATTGCTTGCTATAAGACTGAAGATTGTCTAGATCCAGTTTTAAATTTGGGGTAATGGTCTTAAAGGCAAATGTATATGCCTTAAATTCTTTACCTATGTCTTTATAGAGTTTCCCCAACTGAACGGTGATTGTGTATTCTGTGTCCGGCTTGAGATACTCGCTAGGCTGAAAAATTAAGGTTGTACTATTCTCGATAAGTAAAGTGCCATCGGTTTTAGGATGGATCTTCAAATAAGATGGGTCGATCTCCTCGGTAAGTTCGAATTGCTCTAATGGCTTTGCAAGCTCTATACGGATGGGAGCAGCTATACTCTGGTTGCCATACGTATGATGGGTAATATAATCTTTGAATTTAAAAAGGTTGTCTGTTTGAGAGGTTTCAGATTTGTCCTTACAGGCATGTAAAAGAACAATAGCAGTAATTGCAGCCAGGCGAAGCAATGATTTCATAATCGATGGTTTAGTAGTATTAAAAGTACAATAAAAGGGTGGTAGCACAAAGGCGGTCTCGTTGGCAAAAGATGAATAAATCACTGTTTACCAAATACGTAAAATCGTCTGCTGGGTGGGAAAGGGTTAAAAGTTGAACGGCGAGGATAGATTGCTTGGTATATGCACTTTTAACATTTGGGAGAAGTTTAACAATAGGGCAGGCGAATTAAGGCTCGAATTCGTACTCTCGTTCTACCCTGCAAATTCTTGTTCTATACCAGCGATACCACTGATTTCTCCCCAGGTGCTGAGCCTCTAAATGTTCCAGATTTTGCTTCCAGTTTTTTATGTCTTCCAAACTCTCCCAATAGCTTATGGTGATCCCAAGGTCTTCCCTGGCACTTTCAAAACCAAGATATCCGGGCTGTTTTTTGGCAAGGGTTTCCATTTTAATGGCCATTTCCTGATAGCCTTCAGTGTTATTTGAAAGTAGGCTGGTAAAGATGACTGCGTAATACGGTTTCATAGAAAACTATTCCTTATAGATGCCAATTATAAGCTCTCCCTTGGCGTTCATATGCGCTCGATACATACCTGCTGTATTGAATTCCATCGCAACATTGCCGTCTTTATCTATAGCTACAATACCTCCGTCACCACCAAGTTCAGGGACTTTTTTCTGAATTACTTCTGAAGCGGCTTCCTGCAGGCTTACCCCCTTATATTCCATCATGGCCGAAATATCATGGGCTACCATGGCTCTGATAAAATATTCACCCCAACCTGTGGAAGAAACGGCGCAAGTTGAGTTGTTGGCATAGGTTCCGGCGCCAATGATGGGAGCATCACCTATGCGGTTCCAGCGTTTATTGGTCATACCACCGGTTGAAGTTCCGGCGGCCAAATTTCCATTTTTGTCAAGGGCCGCACATCCAACAGTCCCGAACTTAGAATTTTTTATAAAGGGATCTTCAATCACGGAAATCTTGTTCTCGCTTTCTCTTTTCTTAACGTTTTGAAGAGATTGAAACCTTCTTTCTGTATAAAAGTACATAGGATCCACCAACTCAAAACCTCTTTCCGCAGCAAAAACTTCGGCTCCCTTTCCGCTTAGCATTACGTGAGGAGAATTATTCATAACCTCTAGTGCAAGATCGATGGGGTTTTTTATCCTGGTAACACCTGCTACCGCACCTGCATTAAGTGTGGCCCCATCCATGACAGAGGCATCCAACTCGTTGGTTTCTTCGTGTGTGAAGACCGCACCCTTTCCGGCGTTGAACAGGGGAGAGTCCTCCATCACATTTATTGTTTTAGTGACTGCTTCCATAGCCGTACCACCTCTGGCAAGGATATCGTGTCCCACGCGAATTGCTTCTTCCAGTTTTGCCTTAAAGGCATCCTCCAGGGAATCGCTCATATTCTCCTTCAAAATGGTCCCGGCACCGCCGTGAATTACGATTCCAAAAGTTGATGCGTTTTCTTCGGATTTTTCGGAAGGATCTGGGCCATTTTCTGCCGCTTTTTTATCGTTTTCGCAACTCAAAAACAGTAAAACAACACATAAAAGTGAAAAAATTTTAGCCATGACACATTTTTTAGCTGAATTCCGAAGATACCACAAAAACCAATGTTTTCCGAAGGAGAGCCCTATTTAATAATCAATTATTTCTTACACGAACTGTGCATTTCATCGATGAAATGCATAAAAAATAGGTTGAAATACACTTTTGCATGTTTTTTTTTCTATATTTGTCAAGCATCATGCCCCAAATTTGATGCCCCCCGCTTATGAAACTTGTAAAATACAGCCTACTGGCTATGGTATTTTTTACTACCATAGTATCCTGCTCTAAAGACGAAACGGTAGTTGTCGAAGAGGCAAACTACTCCATTGACCTTAACCTTGCCATGGAAACCGATTGGGAAATGGCAAATGCCATTCTCGTTCTGGTAAACCAACACCGAGAATCAATGGGATTACCTGCATTAAAAAGAGATCAAACGTATGCATCGGCTTACGCCGTTGAGCATACACAGTACATGATCCAAAAATCGAAACTAAGCCATGATAATTTTGGTGTTCGCTCTCAGGGTCTTAAAGACAGGGGAGCCACGATCGTTGGTGAGAATGTGGCCTACGGTTACAACACCGCAGAGGATGTGGTAAATGCCTGGTTGAATAGTCCAGGACACAGAAAGATCATCGAAGGATTGTTTACACATTCCGGATTTGGGATCATTCCCAACGGAAGAGGAGATTACTATTTTACTCAGCTCTTCTATAGAAAATAGCACTACTTTTTTTATAAGTTCTCCAATTGCCGTATTTTTATGAATTAACATAAAGATACGGCAATGGCTATTCCAAAACCTTTCAATTTAACCCAATGGGTTGAAGAAAACAGAGACCTTCTGAAACCTCCTGTAGGCAATAAGAATTTATACAAAGACGCCGAAGACTACATTGTGATGGTAGTAGCAGGTCCCAATGCCAGAAAGGATTATCACTATAATGAAACGGAAGAACTATTTTATCAGCTGGAAGGGAATATAGAGGTAATAATACAGGAAGACGGGGAGCGAAAGGTTATGAAACTTGGACCTGGAGACATGTATCTTCATCCGGCTAAAGTGCCGCATTCTCCGGCCAGAAGTGAGGGATCAATAGGATTGGTTGTAGAACGCAAGCGTGTCGATCTGGATGCTAAAGATGGATTGCTATGGTTCTGTGATAACTGTAATAACAAATTACACGAGGTGTATTTTCCGCTGCACGATATAGAAAAAGATTTTCTGAAACATTTTAAAGAGTTCTACGGTTCGAAAGAACTCCGTACCTGTGATAATTGCGGAACGGTGATGGAAGCCGATGAACGCTTTGTAGGTGACGATTAATGAAGGACATCTCTCATCTTCCGGAACAACCCGATCCTTTCGTGGTTTTTACTAATTGGTTTCATGAGCACTCCACACATACTAAGTCTGCACACCCGGGTGCATGTGTACTTTCCACAAATGGCCTGGATGGTTTTCCCAATGCCCGTTTTCTCTCTTTAAAACTGATAGAAGTTCCGTTTTTGATATTCGGAGGAACGCGGGAATCCCTGAAAGCAAAGGAAATCAGCAACGATCCGCATGCTGCTCTTACATTTTGGTGGGAAGAATCCAAAAGGCAGGTAAGGGTACAGGGGATCGCCGCTACAACTTCCGATGAACATTCAGACTTTTTATTCAGGAGGCGTGATAAGGCAGCACAGTTGGTAAGCACCATCAGCCAACAGGGTGCCCACCTGAACTCCTGGGAAGACCTCAAGGACCAATTTGATGCGGCCTTGGCCAGCCGCTATAATGAGTCTATTGCCAGGCCTGAGAACTGGTGCGGTTTCAAGGTGGAGCCCACCCGGTTCGAGTTTATGGAGTTCATGGATACCCGGCTGCATCGTCGTACGCTTTTCAGCAAAAAGAACAATGAATGGGTTGTGAAAATGGTTCAGCCCTGAATTGTGATGAAACAATGCCGGATCGTTTCTAATTACACTTGGAATACGTAACTTCGCAGGTATAAATTCAGCAATAAAATTATAACATATGTTAACTGCAACAACTTCCTTTGGAATAGAAGAAGCGCTTGAACAATTAGGCGTTGAAGAAGTAAATTATGGAACTTCCACTGGAACAAAATGGATGCCCGGAGGCGAAACCATCTCGTCCTATTCTCCCGTAGATGGAAAGCTTATAGGAAAAGTAACTACAACCACCAGAGAAGAATACGAACAAATGATGTCTACTGCCCTCGAGGCTTTTAAAGCCTGGCGTGTTATGCCAGCACCGCAACGCGGTGAGGTGGTAAGGCAATTTGGTGAAGAATTACGCAGATTGAAAGAACCACTAGGGAAACTTGTTTCTTATGAAATGGGAAAAAGCTATCAGGAAGGTCTTGGAGAAGTTCAGGAAATGATCGATATCTGCGATTTTGCCGTTGGTTTGTCAAGGCAATTGCATGGCCTTACCATGCACAGCGAACGGCCCGGTCATCGTATGTACGAACAATACCATCCGTTAGGCGTAGTTGGGATAATTTCGGCCTTTAATTTTCCTGTAGCTGTATGGAGTTGGAACACAGCCCTGGCCTGGATCTGTGGAGATGTATGTGTGTGGAAGCCAAGCGAAAAGGCGCCCTTATGTGGGATCGCGTGCCAGAAGATCGCGGCTAAAGTATTTGCCGAGAACAACCTTCCTGAAGGGATCTCCTGTCTTATTAACGGAGATTACAAAGTAGGAGAGTTTATGACAACCGATAAACGCGTCCCTCTAATCTCTGCTACAGGCTCGACCCGCATGGGTAAGATCGTTGGAAGAACAGTGGGTGAACGATTAGGAAAATCCTTATTGGAACTGGGAGGAAACAACGCTATCATCGTGACCCCGGATGCGGATATAAAGATGACGGTAATTGGAGCGGTTTTCGGAGCTGTGGGAACCTGCGGACAACGATGTACCTCCACTCGAAGATTGATCATTCACGAAAGTATTTACGATAAGGTGAAAGATGCCCTGGTTGCGGCTTACGGACAATTGAGCATAGGTAACCCGCTGGATGAGAACAATCATGTAGGGCCTTTAATTGATAAGGATGCAGTAGCCATGTATGAGAATGCCTTACGCAAAGTTGTGGAAGAAGGAGGAAATCTGGTCGTAGAAGGCGGAGTGCTGGAAGGAGAAGGATATGAGAGCGGATGCTATGTTAAACCGGCAATTGCCGAAGCTCAAAACGATTTCGAGATTGTTCAGCATGAGACATTTGCTCCTGTTCTATATCTGCTGAAATACAGTGGCGATGTAGAGAATGCCATCGATATTCAAAACGGAGTAGCCCAGGGATTGTCTTCGGCTATCATGACCAATAACCTTCGCGAGGCCGAACGCTTCCTCAGCCATGCTGGTAGCGATTGTGGTATTGCCAACGTTAATATTGGCACCAGTGGAGCAGAGATCGGGGGAGCTTTTGGAGGAGAAAAAGACACCGGAGGAGGACGCGAAAGTGGAAGTGACGCCTGGAAGATCTATATGAGAAGACAAACAAATACCATTAATTATACCACCGAATTACCATTGGCTCAAGGGATCAAATTCGACCTCTAAAAAGCTGATAACTACATACAAACCGCCTCAATCGAGGCGGTTTTTTTTGTTTAAAACCTTATCTTTAATTTTTATACCGAAATTTATGAAACGTAGAGATTTTGCAAAGAACATTGGCCTTGCAGGAGGTGTGGTTGGTCTTGGTTTATTGTCGTCCTGCAACGACACCTCACAAAAAACTTCCGAAGAAATAGAAAGAGAATCCAGAGACGGCGTAAGCCCGGATCTTTCGGAGGCCATGTATGCTAAGGCACTGGAGATCACCAAGTCTAAAGTTAGAGGAGGGGCCTCCGAACCATTTTTCAAAAAGCCATTTATCGATGCCGCGTTTTCTCCAAATATATTTCTGTGGGACACTTGCTTTATGTGCTGCTTCGCTAAATATCATCTGGATGAACTTCCGGTTTATCAAGCTTTAGATAATTTTTACGAACAAATGGAGGAGGATGGGTATATCTGCCGCGAATACAGGCAGGATGGCAGGGCACTGTGGTCTAAAGAGCATCCTGTTTCGATAAACCCACCCTTACTCGCATTCGCCGAATGGGAGATCTTCAAGATCGCCAAGGACAGCGCTCGCCTGAAAAAAGTTTACCCAACACTGAAAAAGAATTTCGAGTTTCATGTGAACAGATATATGATGGATGACGATCTTTTTTATGGAGATACTTTAGGGATGGGCATGGATAATATTCCGAGAGCTCCACGAGATTGGGAACCGGAAACTGGCAATGGTCTAACCCACCACGAATTGGGAGAACGTTTAGCAGCTATGAACGAATCTGCAGAAACCAAACTTCAATACTTCATAGAGCAATACGTTGAAACTAAACAGGGATTATGGAATAAGCAGGCACGGCTGGTGGATTTTTCATCACAGATGGCCATGTTCGCTCTGCAACTTTCAGAGATCGCGAAAATAACCGGAAATGATAGCGATATAGAAGCCTTTATGGATATTCATGAACGAATTAAAACAGCGGTCAACGAAAAATGCTGGAACGACCAGGATAAATTCTATTACGACCTGGGGTACGATAAACAGGTTCCAAGAAGACATATTGGGATGTACTGGGCATTGCTGGGGAAGATCGTTCCCGAGGACAGGATGAAGCATTTCATTGAACACCTGCGCAATCCGGATGAATTTTATCGTAAAACTCCACTTCCTGCTCTCTCTGCGGTCGACCCCGATTATGTTGGCTGGGGTGATTACTGGTTAGGAGGTGTATGGGCTCCTACTGTGTATATGGTTCTTAAGGGCCTTACGGAAAACGGCGAAGACGATCTGGCCAGAGATCTGGCAAGCAAAGTGTACCGAAGTGTTGCCACGGTGTTCGAAGCCACAGGTACGTTTTGGGAAAATTATGCGCCGGATCTGGTTTCTTACGGTATGCCAGCAAAAAAAGATTTTTGCGGCTGGACAGCATTGATCCCCATAGCCGTTTATAAAGAATACATTTTGGCTTAGTTTCGCCCCTGCTCTTCGGGATATAAGGTCCATACAGGATCGCTTTGCCATAGCTCTTTGCTGTCCGCATCAAGTATGGAAAGTGGCCCTTTAAAAGCGGCCCCTGTATCTACATTCCACACATTTGCTTTCTTCACCGGAACGGTCTCGCCAATACGAGTGACCGGCGTATGGCCTATATAGATCTGGGAAAACAATTTCAGGCGAAGTGGATAGAGGGGATCTTCGGGAGTTATATCAGTGTCCAGACTACACACCATCTCCCACAAAGTACGATCCCAGTAAACCAGATTGGGGTAGTACTCATGCTGTGGCCCGTGCATATTGGTAAATCCGGCATGTAAGAACAATCTGTTCTTTTCATCTATATAATAATTCTGAAGCGACTCAAAGAAAACAATATGTCTGTCGACCTCATCTTGTGAATAGTTAGCGTAACTATCTTTAGTTGCCTGCCCCCCATGTGCCAGCCACATTGGTTTTTCATCCTTATTTTTCAGAAAATCACATACCAGTTCGTCGTGATTTCCTCGAATGAAGACACAGTTATGGGAATTGGAAAAATTCAGTAAAAAAGAAACGGTTTCAGCATTCTCACTCCATCCGTCCACATAATCGCCTATAAAAATAAATCGATCATCAGCGCTCGGAACTACTTTTTCCAAAACCTGAATCAACCCTCGAAGGCCACCGTGTATATCACCTACTACTAATGTTCTCATCCCTGGTTGGTAAAAAATACGATGACCGATAAGATAGCAATGATCATTAGAACAAACAGGAATATCTTCCAGAACGAATAGGGCCGTTGCCCCGAAAGCACACCGGACTGTCCGTTAACAAAGAAATTATATCGCTTTCCCTTATAGCGATACGCACTTATATAAACGGGAAGAAGAATGTGTTTAAATGTTTGCTCGGTTAGGCGCATATCAATAGAGTGAATGCGCTGGGTATCCCCGCCTATATCCCTTCGCGCCCAACGATCGGCAATTCGTTCGGCTTCTTTCTCTGCGTCAAGATGTCCATCCTTTAACGGGATAGTATATTTTTCGGTTACAAATCCAGACAGATAACTACTGTCGAAAGGCACCAATTTGCTCAGGTCCCAGCGAGCAACTTTTCTAGGGATCACCCCAGAGCGTTGCGTTGAAGCTTTTATAAGTGTATCATCTACAAATCCGGAGATGCTTCCGCTTGCGGGAGTCCAACGTGTTCTCCGTTCCTGCCGCATACGGGTTACAGTCTTACCATTTACAGTGGTGGTATAAGGCACCGAAACGTAGTAATAATCACCACGCTGCCCAACATAATTGGCATATAATTGTGCATCGAAAGTCCAATAGGGGGAATATAAACCCTTTGTATTCTGAGGGTCCAGACTTGCCTTTTTTAATTTGTTCGGGGCCCACCACAGGCCCTTAACCCACTTCTGGAAAATGCGATGTGCAGATTTCTGGTCTATTTGAAATGGCAGTACGGCACCCGGCAGGATCCATTCTTCTTTTTGGGCATCTTCTATGATCAATGGAGAATTACAATACACACAGTGCAGCGATTTATAATGCTCTTCAATGTGTTGATTGGCCCCGCAGTTCTTACATTGCAGCATTAAAATAGCCTGGCTATGCGAATGATGGCCCAGAGAATCGAGATAGGTGTTCAACTCGAGTTCCTGGAAACCCGATTCGTTAGGAGGGATTTGTTGAGAATAGCCACAATATTCACATTGCAACTCGGTGGTTCCCGGCGCATATAACATCTCTGCACCGCAATTAATGCAGGACTTTTTTAATTCCGATTTTTTCTCTGCTGCTTCTTGCATCATCTTATGCTCCCGGAAGTGGAGGAGGAGTGCTGCCTCCCAGGAAGGCTTTCAATTCTTCCACATCTTTCAGGGCCGCCCATTCACTCATTCCCTGTTTCCAAACAAGAGAATCTCTGTTCACGGTTCGATTGGCAAATAACGATTTAAGTTGTTCAAAACTAACGGGGCCGTGCTGCTGTCCATTAGCCGCATAAAAATATTGTACTGCCTGCGGCATTGGAGGAGGCATAGCTGCTGCCTGTTGCTGTGGAGGCATTTGCTGTCCTCCCATTTGAGGGCTCATCATCCCGCCCATTTGTTGAGCAAGCACGAAGCCCATTCCCATTCCCATTCCGGCACCGGCGGTACCACCTTCATTGGTAGCTGCCGCTTCTATGGCTTTTGCTGTTTTAAATTTGGTGAGTTTGTCCAGATCCAGTTTGTCTATACGGCTGTATTCGAAGATCTCTTTTTTAAGATCCTCGGGCATGGATACGTTTTCGATAAAGAATTTCTCCAGAGAGATCCCAACGCTTTGAAACTCCGGCTGCATTACCTCTTTACAAGTCTCACTTAATTCGGAAGTATTGGCGGCGTACAATTCGATAGGCAGATTGGCCTCTCCCACTGTATCGGTAAAACGGGTGGCGATAAGGCTTTTCAAATGTTCGTTGATCTCGAAATTGGTGAAATTATTATCGGTTCCCACGATGTCTTTTATAAATATTCCCGGATCACTAATCCTGAACGCATAGGTTCCGAAGGCACGGATCTCTACCAAACCAAATCGTTCGTCGTTAAGAGTGATTGGATTTTTTGTCCCCCATTTTTCATCGGTAAATAAATGCGTGTTCACAAAATACACCTCAGCCTTAAAGGGGCTGTCGAAACCATATTTCCATCCTTTGAGCGTTGTTAGGATAGGAAGGTTTTGTGTATTTAGGGTATAGGTGCCCGGCTCGAATACGTCTGCCAGCTTACCTTCATTCACGAAAACAGTGGTTTGTCCTTCGCGAACAATTAATTTGGCGTTGTTCTTTATTTCATTCTGGTAGCGTTCGAAGCGATGGCAGATAGTGTCATCGGTATAGTCCAGCCACTCAATGATATCAATAAATTCGTTGCTTAGTTTTTCTTTTATCTTGTCGAATAAGCCCATTGTTGATCAGGTTTAAGATGTTATTGTTTAATAAATTTTTGAATATGTTTTTGTCCTTCGGTCGTTTGAAATTCTATAAAATAAATACCGGAAGGAAGAGAAGAGACATTGATCGTTGTAGAAATTTCTTCAGAATCATGGATAATTTGGCCACCTATATTATAAATAGAGTAGGTGTGGAAAACATTAGGCATCACTTGAGTATTAATGATGTCTCTCGCCGGGTTAGGATAGATTAACACATTATCGAATATATGCTCTTCATTTCCTAGGAAAAACTCCACCTCACAATCTTCACTCACATTTACGCAAAACGATTTAGAATACAAACAGCCTGCGAAACAATCCCCGGAATACAGAGAGAAGCACACCAGGCTGCCATCGAAGGTTATATCGGTAGCTGCAACGTCCCAGCCATTTAGTACATAAGGAATACCTGTATAATTCAGTCGTTCTGCCACCCCAGCAGGAGAAGCCTCAACTCCTAGGATATCACTTACCATAAGAAAGTCGTCTACTAATGCGGGTGTGTTTAGTGCGGGGATATTTGTGTCGATCACTACCCAGTGATAATTAGTCAACGGTGCGTCTGAAGTGATCGAGAATTCATAACCGATCATTAAATTATCGAGGGTATTGTTACCTGAGACTCCCGTGGTAAGAAAGGCATTTAACCAGGGAGCAGCGTGATCCACCTGCAGATATATGGTGCTGTAATTCAATGATTGACCGATCTCATAATTAGCATGTATTTGAAACTCATTGAAAATTGAATCCACAATAGCTTCTCCATTCGGATTTTCATAAATAGCAGAAAGCTTTTCTATGTAGGGAACAATTCTGCTGGCTGATATAAGAGGATTGTCGAAATCTGGATCGGTGGGATCACTTTGAATATCGCGTAAAACAAACGCCATGGCATCTGCCTGATAATCTGTTTGAACTGTAGGATTTGTGAAGCATTGTGCTATCCCGGTAGTGAATATAAGAGACGCAATGATTAGAAGGTATAGATTTATCATAAACAATTTTTTGGAGTGAATGGGGTCAACACGAATTTAATACCTCAAATTACAAAATTAGTTCAATACTGTATTAATTATACTTTACCTTTCTCAGGATACGCTGCGCTTCTTTAAACGATTGGTATACATTTCCTCCAATTTGTTTCAAATAAGGTTGAGATTCCATCAATTTATCGATGGCTTCGGTAAAATCGTTAAGGTAACAAATGAGATAGGTCTCCGGAAGATGGGTAAGATCTTTTTGTTCAGCAGGGTTTAAAGGGATTTTTTTCTGAAGTTTTTTAACCAGTGCATTATTGGCATTGTAGATATGGTATAGGGTCTTTTTATTGAATTGCGGGGGTGTAAAAACGAGTTCAGAGTTCATGAAATACGATCCGTTTTCCATAAAATTAATTGTGACCTCCTCAAGAGGATAATATTTAAACTGCTTATTCAGCCCTAAATTCACATATTCCAGAATTCTGAAATAATCATCATTATATTCTATGCTTATCTCATCCAGTGCCGAATAGAACAATCGAACCTGCTCATTGATAAGTTCAATGTCTACCCTGGAGTAGTAGGTTTCTCCTTTTACCTGCTTCGGAATTCCAGCCCAACAAACCACAAATTGCTCTTTAAACACCTTGTAATTGGAGGGCAGATCATTGTGCCTGTTATTTAAAAAGTCGATCACCCCGTCCAGGGTGTGTTCGATATTGTTCTTGGCTTTATTCTCGATAGCCCTAACAATCTCCGAATTCACATCCTTGATCTCAATATCGAAATCTTTTGGCATGGAAATGCTCCCATCCCGCAAAAAGATTGATCCACCCCAGTATTTCCATATGTTCTTACGCAAGGAAGTAATTTCTCCCGTTGGCCGTATTGTAACCAGCCCCACTACCTTGTCTGTGGGTAAATGCGGGAACATGATATTTTCGTAGGAGATCAACGGCGGGTTGCTGAGGTAGGCATTCACCAGGTTTTGGATCTTGCTGTCATCGAAGAAATCCACCCCTCTTATTTCATTATTCTCATCCTCTACCCCCACTACTATATAACTGTTGTTAGCCGGGTTGCTGTTACTTAGGGCACAGATATGTTTCAGGAACTTGGCCTTCCCTTCCTTACTACCCAGGTCGATCTGTCGTTTTTTGTCGTAAAAACTACACTCATCATTATGAGCGAGAAGGTTCTTTACCAGAAGGCGTTTGTTGATCAAGGTTATTATTTATTACTTATTACTATTACTTATTATTTATTGTTATTATCTATTTTTTATTGCGATTATCATTTAATGATCTGAATTTACCTAAACTAATCAAACTTCGATCCTTTTCGGGGAGTTGACTTCAAATAGTTTATAAATCTGGAGATCTGATCGGATAAATCACGCGTTTTGCGGGAAATCGCCATGAAGTCCTCTTCAGAAATATGATCCCTATCGTACGCTCTTTGAAGCTGCGATTCGGTTTCGAAACAAGAACCCCTGGAATAGCTCAGAAAATTTATAAATTCTCTGTTCCCACCCCGTCCAAAGCCTTCAGCAATATTATCCATTATTGAACCTGAGGACCCGTTAATCTGATCCCGAAGTTTATAATCATTTCCGAGAGGGGTAGTGACAATTAAATTCCAAACCTCCTTGTTGATTTCGCGAGCCAACTTATATACCTCTAACTCTGTATGGGAATTAAAATGCGCCATTTTAATCAATAAAAAATAACAATAAAAAATAGTGAATAATTCATTTTGATTTATTCACAACAGTACTCGATGCCTGATCCAGGCTCATCACGGTTAGATCGGCTATATTAACATGAGGTGGCCGGGTAACGGCAAACCAAATTATGTCCGCAATATCTTCAGGAGATAATGGAGTAAAGCCTTTATAAACATTGGCGGCCCGGTCCTTGTCGCCTTTAAAACGCACCTGGCTGAACTCTGTTTCTACCATGCCTGGATTAATGGCTGCAACCTTTATTCCTTTTCCATTAAGATCTAAACGCATTCCCTGGTTAATAGCCTCTACGGCATGTTTACTGGCGCAATAAACGTTTCCATTTGGGTAAACTTCCTTGCCGGCGGTAGAACCTATATTAATAATGTGTCCGCTACCTCTTTCCAGCATCCCGGGCAGTACTGCTTTCGAAACATATAATAACCCTTTCACATTGATGTCCAGCATGGCGTCCCAATCGTCTGTACTTCCTTTGTGGATGGGGTCCAGCCCGTGCGCATTGCCTGCATTATTGATAAGGATATTTATTTCTGAAAAGTCTTTGGGCAGACCGCCTATGCTTTTAAATACGAGCTCCTTGTTCCGAACGTCAAAAACCAACGAATGTACACAAACGCGCTCCGAAAGTTCTTCTTTCAATGCCTCCAGCCTGTCAACCCTTCGGCCACAGATCACCAGGTTCACTCCGTTGGCGGCGAATAATCTGGCGGTTGCCATTCCGATGCCGGAGGTTGCTCCGGTGATGAGGGCAGTGTATTTTTTCATAAAATCATGTGAAAGGGCCTAAACGAATTTTAAAAATTGAGTTAATACTCACCCATTTCGTTGTTAAGGATTGTTAAGTGCTTGGTGAGAGAAAAGTACAATTTTTATGTTTGATGACACAAACCTAAATTTAAAAAATTGTAATTATGAGCAACAACAAATTTTTTCGAATATGCCTTTCGTTACTCCTTGTAATAGGTGTGGCGTCGTGCAGTAATGACGATTCAAACAACTCGACCGGCGAAACATCTTCCCGGGTATCTGTTAAACTGGTTGATGCGCCCGGAGACTATGAAGCTGTGTACGTAGATGTTGAGGATGTTTTGGTGAAATACAGTGGAAACGAATCCGAAGTATCCATAGGGACGATCAATGCAGGTGTCTACAACTTGCTGGAACTCACAGGAGGTGCTTCGGTATTGCTTGTGGACAACGAGATCGATGCTGGTAATATTAGCCAGATCCGTCTTGTCCTTGGAGACCAAAACACTATTGTTGTGGATGGGCAGACCTATCCACTAAGCACACCTAGTGCCCAGCAAACCGGGTTAAAGGTGAACGTAAATCAAACCCTGGAAACAGGAGTGTTTTACGAGTTCATCCTGGATTTCGACGTGGACGCATCTGTAGTGGCACAGGGAAATGGAAATTTTAGCCTGAACCCGGTAATTCGAGCTACTACCGCGGCCGAATCGGGTGCTGTAACCGGGATGGTTCTTCCAGCAGGAATTCAATCGATGGTTACAGCCAGCAATGGTACAACCGAAGTTAGCTCGTATACCAACTCTGAAGGTATATTTATGTTAAGCGGTGTTCCGGAAGGAAGCTACCAATTAACGGTAGAAGCAGATGCGTCGTTGAATTTACCACCGGTAGTTATTCCCAACGTAGAGGTAAACGTGGGATCGGTGACTACGATCGAGACAGTCACCATGCAATAATATATTGGTTAGTTGAATAACGGCAGGCCGAAAGGTCTGCTTTTTTTTTAGCGTATTTTCTATGTGTTAAATGCAGGTTAAAGAGCGCGTTAATCATTGTTAACTGAGTGCTTTATCTTCCTTTCGGAATGTATATTTAAGTAAGAAATCGAATATATTATGAACTGGAAGATTTGGACATTGATCAGCTTGCCTATCTTGATATTGGGCTTTATACTATTGGGAATACCTAACAAGAATATGGAAAAGACCGAAGCCAATTCCGTATTGGTAACAAAGGATGCCATACCTACCGATGGCGCTATCCTTGGCGCTGTAATTGCCCCGGAAGCAACTGTTACTATTTGTGCATCCAATGATTCTTCCACACTAAAAGGAACCGTGAGCGAAAAAGGGGAATTCTTTATCAATGGATTCGATGACGGGGTTTACAATGTGATCATTTCAGCCACCAAAAACGGTACAGTACAAATCTCTCAGATAGAGGATGTGATGATAAGAAAAGGTGAGGTTACCGCATTGGGTACGATAGATATGACAATGTACTAAGGCACTTTTTCACCTCTGCTTGCTACCAGTAGTTTAAACCAATCTACTTCCGAAAGTTCGATCTCTGCCGCTGCGGCGGCAAGTGTGATCCTTTCGGGATTTGAAGTGCCTATCACCGGATGAATGCCCGAAGGATGCTTCAGTATCCAGGCAAGAAGTAGCTGATCTTTAGTAGCGTTGTATTTTTTAGTTAATTCGTCCAATTCCTTATGTATTCGTATTGTCTGATCGGTTTCTTCTCTGAAGACAGATCCAAGGGGGCTCCAGCACATTGGGGTAATCCCCTTAAGCATCATATCATCCAGGCTGCCATTCCACATCGCTTCGTTGGCAGTGATTGAAAACTCGATCTGGTTGGCAGAAATATCGTTTTTGGACGCGACTAGTGCAGTTTGAGAAGGAGTGAAATTTGAAAGTCCGAACGCTTTTATCTTTCCTTCGGCTGTTAATCTTTCCACCGCTATGGCGATCTCTTCCGGTTGCATCAAGGGGCTGGGCCTATGTAGCAGCAATAGATCTAGATAGTCGCATTTTAGATCTGAAATGGACTTTTCGGCACTCCACACTATGTATTTGGCGTCGTACTGATAATGTTTTATTTCATTTGTACGAGTCTTCCCAACGTACTGTATTCCACACTTCGATATAATTTCAATGTCTTCTCTTTTTACGTTGCTGTTACTAAGGGCATTTCCGAAGGAAGCCTCCGTAGTATAATCGCCATAGATATCGGCATGGTCAAAACTAGTAATTCCCTGTTCCATACAATGATGGATACGATGTGTCATTTCTTTTTCCGAAAGATCGACTCCCCATATTCCCCAACCCATACATCCCTGAATGATGCGTGAAAATTTTACGGCCATAGTTTTTTTTTGGAAGTTTTAAAGGTAATGAATTGAGCCTAACAATTAAAAGACTGCAGCGGCTTTATCCCTTATATTTTTAACCAATCATTAACAGGATAAACCATAATAAATAAGCAATTTGCGGAACATAATCAACCACATTCAATATAGTTAAACAATTACTTAAAATGGAAGAAGTAACGACTGCATTAGACATTGGTGCGTTAAACGAAAAAATTGAAAAGGAAAGTGCTTTTGTAGATATCCTTACACTGGAAATGAACAAGGTGATTGTTGGCCAAAAACACATGGTGGAACGTCTCCTAATTGGTTTACTGGGGCAGGGACATATTTTGCTTGAGGGTGTTCCCGGATTGGCAAAGACCTTAGCCATAAACACCCTGGCACAGGCTGTTCATGGCTCTTTCAGTAGAATACAGTTTACCCCGGATCTCCTGCCGGCAGACGTGGTAGGAACGCTCATCTACAATATGAAGCTTAACGATTTCAGCATAAAAAAAGGTCCTATTTTCGCAAATTTTGTGTTGGCAGATGAGATCAACAGGGCTCCGGCTAAAGTTCAATCGGCCTTGCTGGAAGCTATGCAGGAAAAGCAGGTGACCATTGGTGAAGATACCTTTAAACTGGACCGGCCATTTCTTGTAATGGCAACCCAAAACCCGATCGAACAGGAAGGAACTTATCCACTTCCCGAGGCTCAGGTAGACAGGTTTATGCTAAAAACAGTGATCGATTATCCAAAACTGGCTGAGGAACAACTTATCATTAGACAAAATCTGAAAGATGGTTTCGAGACCATCAACCCGGTTGTTACCATCGACCAGATCTTAAGGGCGCAGAAATCGGTTAGAGATGTCTACATGGACGAAAAGATCGAAAAATATATACTAGACATTATTTTTGCAACCCGCGACCCGGAAAACTATAACCTATCCGAAATCAAACCATTGATCGGTTTCGGGGCTTCGCCAAGAGGTAGTATAAACCTTGCAATGGCATCTAAATGTTATGCCTTCATTAAACGGCGGGGTTATGTAATCCCGGAAGATGTTCGAGCCGTGGTACACGATGTGCTTCGACACAGAATTGGGGTTACTTACGAAGCAGAAGCCGAAAATGTCACTTCCGAAGATCTTATAAATAAAATCGTCAACGTAATTGAAGTACCGTAGTCAGTACGCAGTGCGATATATTCCTAAGGAAACAAACCTGGCTGAATAGAACAATTCACAACTGCAAGCTTTTTAAAGTTTACTGAAAATGGATACGAAAGAACTTCTCAAGAAAGTACGTAAGATCGAGATCAAAACCCGTAGGTTGAGCGACCACGTGTTCGGGGGAGAGTACCATAGTACTTTTAAAGGAAGAGGTATGACCTTCAGCGAGGTGCGTCAATACCAGTTTGGAGATGACGTTAGGAATATCGATTGGAACGTTACGGCCCGCTACAATGAGCCTTTTATAAAAGTGTTCGAAGAGGAGCGCGAATTAACCTTAATGCTTGTTGTAGACGTAAGTGGTTCAGAATTCTTCGGAACCCAAAGTCAGTTTAAAAATGAAGTAGTAACCGAAATAGCTGCTACACTTGCTTTTTCGGCTATGCAGAATAATGATAAAACGGGGCTTATCCTTTTTTCAGACGAGATCGAACTGTTTATACCTCCCAAGAAAGGAAAGTCGCACGTGCTCCGAATAATCAGGGAATTGATCGAATTCCGCCCTCAAAGCAAAAAGACCGATGTAGCACAGGCATTAAAATACCTTACCAATGTGATGAAGAAAAAGGCGATCGTCTTTGTCTTATCCGATTTCATCACACATGATTATCGCGACACCTTGAAGATCGTGGCTAAGAAGCATGATGTAACTGGTATACGGGTGTTCGATCCCAGGGAGGAAGAGATCCCAAATTTGGGGGTAGTAGAAATGCAGGACGAAGAAACCGGGGAGAACTTACTGGTAAACACAGGCTCGAAAGCTGTTAGAATGAATTACCATCGTTATTATAGGGAGCGAGTGGATTATTTTCAGGATGCGTTTACTAAAAGTGGCGCAGGTGCCATTAGTTGCCGGGTCGACGAAAGCTATGTAAAAAAACTATTGGGATATTTTAAAAGACGTGCTTAGAAGGACCATGAACAGAAAGACAACATATAACCTACTTGAACTTTTCCTCCATAATGCGAGGTACGCGGTTATAGCTACATGTTTTTTGGTTGGCTTTACCGCTCAGGCCCAGCTAACCTCCGGGGTAGATACTACAAATATTCGTATAGGAGAAGAGATCAAGTATACTGTCGAGGTGGTTGCAGATAGTACAGATCTGGTGTTGTTTCCGGAAGGACAGTCGTTTCTGCCGCTTGAAATGATCGAATCCTATAAGGTGGACACCACCTTCGAGCAGGCTAAATATAGATTGATCAAGAAGTATGGCCTTACACAATTCGACTCCGGCTCTTATACTATTCCACCCCAGAAGATCGTGATCAACGAACGAGTATTTAGTACAGATTCTATCATGATAGAAGTGGCCGATGTCCCGGTAGATACCACCAAACAGAAGATGTACGAGATCAAACCTTTTATTGAGGTTGGATCGTCTCCTTTTAATTTTCTGAAATTACTGTATTGGCTCGTTCCATTACTATTGATCGTGGGAGTAGGCTGGTATCTTTTCAGAAGAAAAAAACAAAGAGAAGCAAGAGAAGAACAATTGCCACCTTACGAAGAGGCATTAGCTTCGCTTCAAAAACTGGATGCATCCAATTTATTAAAGAGCAGACGTTCTAAAGACTACTATTCTCAGCTTACAGAGATCGTAAAACGATACCTGGACAGGGAAATAGATGATACAGCACTGGAAAGCACTACCGACGAATTAATAGAACGACTTCAGCTGCACAAGGATGCGGGACACTTTGAGTTCGACTCTGAAACTATTGCCAAACTTAATTCAATTTTGAAGCGTGCAGATCTTGTAAAATTTGCCAAAATGGAAATTGATCAGTTGCAGGCGTCAACAGACAGAAATGCCGTCGAGGAGATCATTACCGAAACTCATGAAGTGGTACCAGAGCCTACCGAAGAAGAATTGCTGATGAACGAACTCTATGCCCAGGAACAACGAAGGAAGAGAAGAACAAAACGCATCATATATGGTGGGGCAATAGGCGTGGCAACTATTATTATAGCCGGGGGAATACTTTCTTATACTTACGGATGGGATTATTTAAAGGATAATATCATTGGCCACCCTACCAAGGATCTGGTGGAAGGACAATGGTACCGAAGTGAATATGGAGTGCCGGCTGTGATCATGGAAACTCCTGTTGTGCTAAAACGGAAAGAACTCAATTTACCGGAAGCAACGAAACAGGAAATTGAGAATAACTCACTTTTCGTGTACGGCAGCCTTGTGGATCGTTTCTATATAGTGGTGAACACCACCTTGTACAAGCAACCGCTGGAAGGTGATCTTGAAAAGATTCTCGAATCTTCCCTTGCAGCTTTCGAAGCACAGGGAGCTAAGAATATGGTTGTTAAAACCGAAAGCTTTGAAACCGAAAAAGGAATAAAAGGCTTAAAAGCCTACGGAAGCTTTGAAAGCGATAACCCATTTGTGAAAGGAAACGATACCCAGAACTATGAAATGCTGGTGTTTGGGCAGAAAGGAGCCCTACAACAGGTGATAATCGCTTCCCTGGACTCCGATCCATACGCCGAACAGCTGGTGGATAGGATTCGTAATTCTATAGAACTGGAAGTACAACAACCCGCACAACAAGCGACGAAGTGATGAACAGATTTGAATATGTAAATCCCGAGTTTTTCTGGCTGCTATTATTGCTGCCTCTCCTTGTTGTTTGGTATATCTGGAAACGCCATCGGCAAACTGCTAGCTTGTCTATTTCAAGTTTAAAGGGATTTAAGACCAGTAAGAACTGGCTGTCCAAGCTGCGTCCGTTTTTATTTGTACTTAGATTATTGGCTTTGGCCGCGATCATTGTGGCACTGGCCAGACCTCGAACCGTGGACGAGTCTACGCGAATTAAAACTACGAAAGGGATCGATATAGTAATGGCAATAGACGTTTCGGCAAGTATGCTGGCCCGCGATCTAAGGCCTAGCAGGTTGGAAGCCTTAAAAACTGTTGCTGCACGTTTTATAAACGCCCGGCCTAACGATAGGATTGGCTTGGTGGAATATGCTGGTGAAAGTTATACAAAAACACCACTAACCAGCGACAAGAGTATTGTTCTTTCGTCTTTAAAAAGCCTGCGATATAACACTGTTATCGATCCCGGGACCGCTATAGGGATGGGTCTGGCAACAGCGGTTAACAGGCTAAAGGAAAGTAGGGCGAAAAGCAAAGTTATCATCTTGTTAACCGATGGTGTGAACAACACCGGATTTATCGACCCGAAGATTGCCAGCGAATTGGCAGTAGAATTTGGAATCAAAGTGTATACGATCGGTCTGGGAACCAACGGCATGGCACAGTCTCCAATTGGGATCAGGCCAGATGGAAGTTTTCAGTACGGCAGCATACAGGTAGAGATCGACGAGGAGCTGTTAAAAGAGATTGCCGCAACGACCGGGGGGCAATATTTCAGGGCTACAAGTACCACCAAACTCAATGAGATCTATGACGAGATAAACAAGCTTGAGAAGACAGATATTGAAGAATTCAAATATACCAATTACGAAGAAAAATTTCGGCCTCTGGTGCTGCTGGCCTTGGTATTACTAGGATTGGAGTTTTTATTGAGATTTACAATATTTAGAAGTTTTATTTAAAACAAAGAGTTAACAACTATGTATCAATTAGAGGAACCCATATATTTTTATCTGCTGTTCGCCATCCCGGTGGTGGCCGTGCTGTTCCTGTTGGTACTGTTTTGGAAACATCGCACACAGAAGAAATTTGCAGATAGTAATTTGCTTCGGAAACTAAGCCCGGACAGGTCAACGTTTAAATCGATATTAAAAATATCTGTGTTTTGTCTGGCTCTGGCTGCTCTTTCTTTTGCCCTGGTTAACCCAAAAATAGGCACGAAACTTGAAACAGTGAAACGTGAAGGTGTGGATGTGGTTTTTGCCCTTGATGTTTCAAAGAGTATGCTTGCTGAAGATATTGCGCCTAACAGGCTGGAGAAATCCAAGCAGTTAGTGACACAGATCATTAATAGTCTGGCAGGGGATCGGATTGGGATTATTGGTTATGCAGGAAGTGCGTTTCCACAGGTTCCCATCACTACCGATTTCTCTTCGGCAAAATTGTTTCTGAACGGCATGAACACCGATATGGTGTCCTCTCAGGGGACCGCTATCACCGAAGCCATTGCCATGGCTAAGACCTATTACGATGATGAGGAGCAGACCAACCGGGTTTTATTTATAATTTCCGATGGAGAGGACCACGAAGGTAACCTTTCCGAGATCGCCGAAGAGGCAGCTTCGGAAGGAATAAGGATCTATACCATAGGAGTGGGAACAGCCGCCGGAGGGCCTATTCCCATTAAACGAAACGGGGTGTTGCAGTATTATAAAAGGGATGAGAATAACGAGCAGGTGATCACCAGATTAGGAGAAGACAGATTACAAGAGATAGCGTCTCAGGCCAACGGCAAGTATATCGAGGGTAATAATACCAAGGAGGTGGTAGAAGAAGTCACCGCTATTTTAAATGGTATGGATAAAAAGGAATTCGATGCCAAGCAGTTTACAGATTTTAAGGATCAGTTTCAATGGTTTCTGGCGGCTGCATTATTTTTGCTGATAGTTGATATATTACTATTAGAACGGAAAACTGCCTGGGTGCGAAAATTAAATTTATTTAATGAAAAGGAATAGTGACATGGAAAGACGATTAAATAAATATTTCGGGATTAATTTGAAACGATGGTTTGTACCATTGTGTTTCTTAATGACTACAATATTGGTAGCCCAGAATGATAAGGAACAGCAAAAGATAGAGAAGAAAGCCACAAATTTGTTACGCTCTGCGAGCTCCGAATTGAAATCGGATGATTTCATAGATGCCGAAGTAGACCTGCGGAAGGCGATCGCTTTATTACCTTCAAACGAAACAGGAAAATACAACCTGGGAAATGCATATTATAATAAGGCCCTTAACGATGAAGCAATGCGACGCTATGTTCAGGCCGCCGAAGTAGCCGTGTCGAAACCTGAAAAGCATAAAGCCTATCATAATTTGGGGAACACCTTTATGAATGCAAAGAAATACCAGGAAGCGGTTGAAGCCTATAAAAATGCATTACGAAATAATCCTACCGACGAAGAAACGCGTTACAATCTCGCCTTGGCGAAGGAAATGCTCGAGAAGAATCCGCCACAGGGAGGCGACGACAACAAGGATGAGGAGAATAAGGATAATGAGGAGAATAAAGATGAGAACGAAAATAAGGACGATAACGGAAAGGATAAGGAAGGAGATGAAGGAGACGAAAAGGAGAACGAGGATAAGGGCGATGAAAAAGATGAGAACAAAGATGGCGAGAATAAAGATGATCGTGGAAATCCTAAGGATCCCAAAGACCAGAAGGAGGGCGAAAAGGACAGTCCACAGCAACAGAAACCGGTTCCTGGCCAATTGTCTCCGCAACAGGTACAGAACCTGTTAGAGGCCATGAACAATGAAGAAAAGAAAGTACAGGACAAGATCAATGCGCGCAAGCAAAAGGGAGCAAAAGTTAAATCGAATAAAGACTGGTAAACGATGAAACGCTCGTATTTCATATTCATATTATTCCTATTCATTGGATTTGGAGGTGTTCATGCCCAGGTTCAGTTTGAGGCTAAAGTGAGTAAGAATAAACTTGGAGTGAACGAACGTCTGAGAGTTGATTTTGAAATGAATCAGGATGGCGATAATTTCAATCCCCCGTCTTTTGAAGGATTTCGGGTGGTTGGAGGTCCTAACCAGGCCATTAGTAATTCGTACATCAATGGAAAACGCAGTTACTCCAAGACATACTCGTATTATCTTACACCTTTGTCCAGAGGAACTTTTACTATAGGCCAGGCCACCATCCTGATTGATGGGGAAACCTACAAAACAACCCCGGTTAAAGTTGAGGTAACCGCAGCTGTTGAACGACCAAAGGACGGCGATAATGCCGAATATGTTGCCAGTGAAAATGTACATCTGGTGGCGAATATCTCCAATACAAACCCATACCTCAATGAGGCGATCACTATTCAGTACAGGTTGTATGTATCTAACGATGTTAATCTAACCAGGGGGTTCAGAGAGATCGACACTCCTAAATACGCCGATTTCTGGAGTCAGACGATTTCCAATCGCGGCAATTTTACTGTTTATGAAGGGGAATATAACGGGAGAACAGATTATCGCTATATCATCGTACAAACCACGGTGTTATATCCTCAAAAAACCGGGAAACTAAGTATAGAGCCTTTAACGCTGGATGTTCCCATCGATGTGGAAACAAACAAACGGGATCTGTTTGGACGCAGATTGATGACCCGCGTGAACAAAACTATATCGGCGGGAAACAGGACCATAGATGTAAAGCCATTACCGGCGGAAGGGCGACCAGACAATTTCAATGGTGCGGTTGGAGATTTCACCTTCGATGTGACCACAGATAAAACTAGTCTTGATGCTAACGAAGCCTTGCAGTTAAGCGTTAAAGTAAGTGGAAAGGGTAATTTGAAATTATTCGATCTACCTTCGGTTAAATTACCAAGTGCTTTGGAAGTCTATGAGCCGGAGCGGACCAATAATGTAAATACTCAGGCAGATGGGATGCGAGGATCAATTTCAGAAAATTATACAATTGTGCCTCAATTTAAGGGAGACTATCCAATCCGTCCTATAACTTTTTCGTATTTCGATCCAAAGTCGGAGACCTATAAAACCCTTAGCTCTAATGAGATCGTGCTCAATGTTATCAATGGCCCGGTTACTAATAGCAGCGGTAGTGAAACTACATCCACCAGCAAGAATCCAGTGGTGGTTTTTAACGAAGATCAGTTTAAGTATATCAAGCTGAAAACAAATCTCGTACCGATAACTCAAACACCGTTTTTTAAGTCGGCTTTATTCTGGAGTCTTCTTGGGGGACCAATACTACTTATCCCAATATTTATTTTTGCCGGCAGAAAACGCAAGCAACACCTGGCGGACATTCAGGGAAATAAACTTCGGAAGGCGGATAGACTGGCCAGGAAATATCTTTCAGAAGCAAAAAGATCGATGGGCGATAAGGTAGTCTTTTATGAAGCGATGGAACGAGCGCTGCACAATTATTTAAAAGCCAAACTCGCTATAGAGACCAGCGAATTCAGTAAAGAAAAAATAAGTACCTTTCTTCAGCAAAAAGGAGCGGAACAATCCACTATAGATACCTTTATTAGTATCCTGAAGAGTTGCGAATACGCCCGTTATACTCCGGCGTCTAACGTAACTATTCAACAGGATTACGATAAGGCAGTATCGGTTATTTCAACTATAGATAAACAACTTGTACGATGAAGATGAAGTTCTTGATATTAACAGGTTTATTTTTAGTAATGTTGCCGGTAATGGCCCAGTCTGATGCTATGTTCAACGCTGGTAAGGAGGCATACAAAGCAGAGAATTATCAAGAGGCGATCGATACCTGGAAGCAGATCATTGAAAACGGAGAAGAATCGCCCGAATTGTATTTTAACCTGGGTAATGCGCATTATAAACTCAATAAAATTGGCCCTAGTATATACTATTATGAGAAGGCAAGAATACTGGATCCAAATGATAATGATATAAAGAATAATCTGGCTTTCGCCGAAAACGCCAGAATAGATGTAATCGAACCCTTACCACAAACCGTGTTTAAAACCTGGTATAAGCGCATTTCTGGGGTTACCGACTTCGATGGATGGGCGACTACCGGCGTAATTTTTTCATTTTGCTTTGTGCTTCTTTTTCTAGCCTATTATTTTTCGGCTTCAGAAAGAAGAAAGAGAATACTATTCGCTACTTCAGTGGTATCACTTTTTCTATTGATAGCGAGCGTATCCATGGCATTTACAACCTATTCCGATTTTCAAAGTGACAATCCCGCTATTGTTTTCTCGGAAAAAGTTGAGGTTAAAGATGCCCCCTCAGTTGGCGGAGAAGTAAGTTTTGTGATCCATGAAGGGACCAAGGTTCAGGTATTGGACCGGGAAACAAATTGGGTTAGAATTAGGCTGGCAGATGGAAAAGATGGATGGATTCCTTCCGCAGATATTAAAGAATTGTAGTTTTTAGTATATATTTAACACGAAGTTCTCACCGGATTTCTATTTTTGATTGTTTAACGTTTTTGTTAAAACAATAAACCACTACCAACCATATGTTTAAAAATATCTTTACCAATATCCGTGGGAATCTTTTCGGCGGAATCACAGCCGGAATTGTTGCATTACCACTAGCTCTTGCTTTTGGGGTTCAATCCGGGCTAGGACCAGATGCTGGTTTATACGGCGCCATTTTCATAGGATTCTTTGCCTCCTTATTTGGAGGAACCAACACACAGATCTCCGGGCCAACGGCTCCGATGACCGCTTTATCCATGGTGGTAATAGCAGGGATAATAGCTGCTAACGAGGGAGACGTATCTGCGGCATTACCGTTTATTCTCATGGTCTTCCTACTTGCTGGTTTAATCCAGGTCGTTCTGGGAGTAGTGGGGTTAGGAAAATATATAAAATACATCCCATATCCTGTAGTGTCCGGTTTTATGACGGCGATCGGGGTTATTATATTAGTAACCCAGATATTGCCTATGCTGGGCTACTACACCGAGGATGATACCGCATACATCAACGAATTCAAACCAGAGGCGGAAGAAGTACTGCTCGACAAGATTTTGAAGGAAGAAGCCGGGGAGGGCATATTGGTATTGGAAGATTTCAGGGAGACTGTAAGCCGTGCCGAAAAAATAGAGGAAAGTGAGATCTTAAGAGAAGCAACCACCCTAGCTAAGAATAACAGCTCAGGAGTTATTGGTTCGTTAAACACACTGCCTAGAGCTCTCAACAATATTAACTGGCTGGAGGTGATGCTGGGGCTTCTAACCATATTTATCATCTATGGGTTTAAACGTATTACGACAAAGATCCCCAGTACTTTGGTGGCGCTTCTGGTGGTTACATTAGGAGCCTATTTTCTAAAACTGGATTATCGTCCTATCGAAGAGATTCCTACAGGATTTCCAATTCCTCATTTCGAGATGTTTGCTAATTTCCGCCTGTCCCAGATTTCGCCTTATGTATTTACGGCTATAACGCTGGCATTCCTGGGTGCGATCGACTCGTTGCTCACCTCTGTGGTAGCCGATAATATGACCAAGACAAAGCATAAGCCAAATCAGGAGTTAATTGGCCAGGGAATTGGGAACAGTATTGCTGCTATATTTGGAGGGATACCAGGAGCAGGAGCAACAATACGTACAGTTGTTAATATTAGTTCGGGAGGGACCACTAAACTTTCCGGAATGATCGCGGCAACGCTATTGCTAGTTGTGCTGCTAGCTCTCGGCCCATTGGCCTCTCAGATTCCCGCGGCAGTTCTTGCTGGAATTCTGGTGACCGTAGGAATTGGTGTAATGGATTATAAAGGATTAAAGGCTATCCCTAACATGCCTAAAACAGAGATCGTTGTGATGCTGGTCGTGCTAGTGCTATCGGTATTCTGGAATTTGATCTATGCAGTGGGGATCGGCCTTGTATTAGCCTCTCTAATATTTATGAAGAAAATTGGCGATGCTACCGCCGCCCGATCTCAAATCATTCCGCTTTCCGATGCTAACGGCCATGGGATGCCATGGAAGGACGAGCTAAACTTTCCGAAGGAATTACAGCAGGAGGTTTTCATCAAGCACCTTGATGGCCCTATGTTCTTTGGAAATACAAATGATTTTCAGGAAATGGCGAGAGGAATCCCTAAAACAGCTTCTCATGTTATTATTAGAATGGATAAGGTACCCTATATGGACCAATCGGGATTATATGCAATGGAAGAAGCCTTGTACAGGTTTAGCAAGGACAACATTACAGTAATTCTCGTCCATTTAGAGACACAGCCACGGGTAATGATGGAATCTATCGATATCATTCCAGACTTGATCCCACAGGAACATATTTTCAATGATTTCGACGAGGTATTAGCTTATATCAAAGAAAATGTAGAGGATACGGTGCAGTAGTCCGGGGTTAATTTCCGGCGGTGGGATCCTCTTCTATTGTTTCAGAATTATTTTCATTTCTGAAATTATCAACCTCTTTCAGGATATGAGGAAGTATCATGGGTCCAAGTGATGCTACAGGTTCGTAGAGTACAGATTCTTCCCGTTTTTCTTCAGACATGATACTATAGGTTTCAGAAGCATTCACAAACATAAAGATCACACTTATTATAAATGCATATTTTAAGGCGTTGAAAACACCTCCCAGTAATTTGTTGAGTATACCAAGCATTGCGAAATCGGCTATCTTGGTAAAAAACTTGCCTGCTGCCGAAATTATAAAAACAATGGTGAGAAAGGTAATGGCAAAGGCCACTAGATTGACCGTTTGCTCACTCCAGTCGAACCATGCAGAAATATATCGGGCCGCGTAATCTGAAAAATAAATAGCGCCGTAAACACCTGCAATTAGTCCAACAAGGCCTGCCAAAGCTACAAATAAGCCTTTTTTATACCCAACGTAAAAAGCGATGAGAAGAATAACTCCTATTACAATATCAATGAGGTTCATATTAAGGTTTAACGTAAAGATAGCATTTATGTTTTAAGGACATAAATCAATGGGGCAGTGACAAAATATGGTTTTTGGAATTTTATTGAAGTATCTTTGCAGTTCATTTTATGGCAAGAGACGAAGTATTAAAAAAACGATGGGAAGACCTGGTGAAGCTCTTAAGTGATCGCTTCGCTGAAGGTGAGAACCTGGACCTGGACGCCGTAATTTATCTGGTAGGAGTTCAGGAATTGGGACAGTTGCACAGGAAATTTAAAAAGGATGAGAAGATCAACCTTATGCATATTGCTATATGCCGGTTGCTCGAGCCATATGGGTATTATTCCTTCGATTATTTCGACGAAGAGGGATGGCCGCATTATAAAGTTGAAGCCCAATTACCTTCTCTCAAAGCCGGTGAGCAAAGTATTTTAATGAAAGAAGCCATAGTGCAATACTTCCTGGAAAAAGAAGTGATTGAATAGAAATTATGTAGTTTTGCGATCGAATAGTTTTGATCATGATAGATAAGATAAAAGCGCATATAGCCGAAGTAGAAGCCTTTTCTGCAAAATCGAAAGAAGAAGTTGAGACTTTCCGAATAAAGTACCTGGGAAAGAAAGGACTGTTGAATGAATTCTTTGCCGAATTTAAAAACGTATCTAAGGAAGAAAAGAAGGAATACGGCCAGGTAGTTAATACCTTAAAATCACTTGCCCAGGAAAAGGTGAATACATTGAAGAGCGCTTTGGTATCTACTGAAGAAAGATCAGGGGTCTATGGCGATCTGTCAAGACCCGGAGAACCTATTAAACTTGGCTCGCGGCATCCTGTCTCTATTGTAAAGAATAAGATAGTCGATATATTTTCGCGAATTGGGTTTAATGTTTCTGAAGGGCCCGAAATTGAAGACGACTGGCATAATTTCACAGCACTTAACCTTCCCGAATACCACCCGGCAAGGGATATGCAGGATACCTTTTTTATTCAAACAGATCCCGATATCCTTCTTCGAACACATACCTCTTCTGTGCAGGTGCGTTACATGGAAAATAATAAACCACCTATTAGAACAATATCTCCAGGGAGGGTGTATAGGAATGAGGCCATTTCGGCGCGTTCGCACTGTTTCTTCCATCAGGTGGAAGGTCTTTATGTGGACAAAGGAGTAAGTTTTGCCGATTTAAAACAAACCCTACAATACTTTACTACCGAAATGTTCGGGAAATCCAGGATACGATTAAGGCCTTCTTATTTCCCGTTTACAGAACCCAGCGCCGAGGTTGATGTGTATTGGGGTCTGGAAACAGAGACCGATTATAAGATGACCAAAGGAACCGGTTGGCTGGAGATCATGGGATGTGGGATGGTAGACCCTAATGTACTTTCTAATTGTGGGATCGACCCTGAAATTTATTCGGGTTTTGCCTTTGGAATGGGGATCGATCGTGTGGCACTTTTACTACATCAGATCCCGGACATCAGAATGCTGAGTGAGAATGATATCCGTTTTCTGGAGCAATTTAAAAGCTCTCTATAAAAAATGCGTAAAGACATAGACATCCCCGTAGTTAAGGACGTCTACATTGCTGCTGTACTAGAGTTCAATCAGGACTTCAATACTAACGATTGGAACGCCTATATCATCAATGATGGTTCGATGCCGTTAGAATCTGTACTCATTGTTTCTCAGGGATTCGACGACAAAGATCTAACAGCTCCAATGAGACACTCTTTAGCGCTGTTGCCTTCTAAGGCTTATGCGAAGATCGAATTCCTTGAGGACAGTGTACTTCGATTGAATAATTTTTTTACGATCACTTATTTCATCGGGAATAAACTTTACGACAAGCGTTTTGAGCTACCGGCACATTCGGTTATTGAGGACAATAGTGTGAAGTTACCTGTTATGGATAAACAGGGTGTCCTTGCCAGGTAATTAAAGAAACATATAAATCAAAAACCCCTTCCGGAAACGGAAGGGGTTTTCTTTTGGTTGGTTAAATAATCTTTCGATTATTCTTTTATCAATCGCTTCACTGTTGTCGATTCTTCACCTGCTATCTGAACCATATAGACTCCAGATGCCAGTTGAGATACATCGATCACCATTTCACTTCCCATATTGCGAAGGTCGATGGTATTTACCAGTTTGCCATTCATATCATAGATCACTGCGCTATCCAGTAGGATGTTCGATCCATTGGCAAGAGTTACTTGCTCTGCTGCTGGATTTGGATACATACTAATGGCGCTTCCCAGTTCATTGTCTGCTGCACCAAGAATACTCTCTACGGTGAGCTCGAATGTACAACATCCTTCGTTTCCATATTCGTCGGTAGCACATAGTGTTACTGTGTACACCCCGTCAGGAAGCTGTGAACCAGCTGGAGGATCTTGTGAGAAGACTGTTACCGGATCGGTACAGTTGTCTGCTGCTGTTGCATCTCCACCTGCCCAGTAATCTGGAACGGTGTAGAACAGGTTACCTGGTCCTGGATCTACGGTTTGGTCTGCCGGACAGGTCACCTCTGGTGCCAGGGCATCAACTACCGTGATCATAGACTGACAAGCCGCCAGGTTACCACTAGCATCGGAAGCAAATACCGTTGCGGTTAGGTTTCCTCCAGTTGAATACATTAATCGTAATGATAGGAAGTCGCCACCACAAAGTACGGTGTTTATGTTTCCGGCTACATCGGTACCGGTGAAATCTATCTGTCCGTCTGCTGCCCAGGCATCGATCATGGCTGCAGGGATCATAAAGGTCTCTGTAAGGGTTGTATTACACTGATCGGCAAATGAACCAGTGGCACCAATAGTACCTGTAACGTTAGAGTCCTCGTCGGTGATAGTCCACATCTCCTCGTTAGCTCCTGTTCCATCAATATCACCAAAGGTCATTACCTCAAGGACAGCATCTGCTGTAGCTCCTGTGGGTGTTCCGGTGAAAGAGAATACGTTAGAAGACATCAAGGCAGGGTTAGTGATCGTGATCGTCTCATCGTAATCTGTTCCGATGTCGTCACAAGTTACCTCGGTGATATCTACCGCTAGTACTGTAATACCACAGGCGTCAAAGGATAGTGGTCCTCCAGGGATCTCTACGAAGAATGCATCTCCATCAGAGTTGGTAAGGGTTACTGTCCAGTTAGCCGGATCGAACTGTCCGTTGAATCCAGGTACAAAGTTACTTACTGTAGTGGTACAGGCTCCAAAGAGTCCGTCAAGAGAGTACGATCGGAAACCGAACACATCTCCAGGGGCCAGATTGATCGGGCCACTGTTTCCACTTTGTTGTAAGGCACCAAGAGGATCGGTAAGCTCTGTATAGACACCATTCAATAAGTATCCAAAGCTATCGAAAGCCGGGCCGTCAGGCGTAGTATAATCCCAATCGAAACTTACAACCTCAGCAGCTGTAACAGGAACAGTAAGATCTGTAAATCCTTCCGTACCGGATTGGTTATCACTACTAATAGTCACTACATCATAAGTAGATGGTGAGTTAGCCAACAGGTCTTCCGGGTTGATATCGGCAGTACCGTCTGGTCCTAGTTCTATCGTTACGTCCTGGCATACTAATACCGGAGGAGTTTCGTCTATAACATTTACAATTGCCGTACATGACGATTCGTTTCCAGCAGCATCTGTAGCAAAGATGGTTACCTCTGTTATTCCAAGGTCATCACAGGTGAAGTCTATCACCATTCCACCACCACCAGATCCTGTTTCATACAGAATGTTTCCGTTGAATACACGAGGCTGGAATGTAGTACCCGTAAACGGATAATTTTTACCCGCTCCTTCTAAGAACTCGATGTTGGCATCGGATGCAAAGACATTACCGGTTGCTGTTCCATTGGTATAATTAAATCCACCGGTTGAGAAATCTGTTGGCGTTACATAGAACGCATGAGTTTCTCCAGCCGGGATAACATAATTAAGTGTGAGGTTTAATGGAGTAACAACTCCATCACCATTAGATACAACTCCGGGGGCTGTTCCAATTAAGGTCCATGCTCCAGGATTATCTTCAGATCCAACCCATGTTCCGGACTTGGCATATACTTCCACATCGAAAGTCGCACCCGTATCACCATGAATATCGAAGGACTGGATTGTCACCTCGTTCAAGGCGTTGATATCGAACATGTTTCCGAAGTTTCCATTACCACCTGCTAATGTAGTAGCAAGAGTTGATGGCATGCCGCCACCGCCACCGGAAATTGTTACACCACCAGCGCCACAGTTATCATCCCATCCTATTACAAGGTCTGTTGCAGGAACTGAAGCCATACCATTGGCATCAAGAACAACGTCAAATGGTGCAGCAGCTATATCATAGTCTAATGAGAAATTATCTACTCCATAGTGCCATCCCCATGCGCCGCCGTTGTCGTCGAAAGTCCAACGAACCTGAAGGGCAGCATTAGAATATGCAGTAATATCGATAGATTCGGTTTGAATATCCGGATCAAGATCTACATTATATAGGGCAACTTGTTGCCATGCAGCTCCGTCCCAAACTTCTACTGTTCCGGTCGATCCACCTCCAGCTTCCTGGAAGGCAACATCATAACCCAGAGTTACGGTAGCACCCCCCGAAGTATCATATACATCGGATAGTAGAGACACATTACTCGCCGGAGCTCCTGAACCACAGGCATCATCATCAAAGAACATGGCCGGTGTAGTAAAGTCGTCTCCAGTTGGAAGATCGGTTCCATTTTCCCAGTCGCAGGTACCTGTGTTGATCACAGTACTCCATCCGGCTGGTAATCCGGCGTCGAAATCTTCAGAAACATTAACTGTGCCAGCAGAACCTACGCAAGTTACAGTTGGCGCTTCTACGTCGTTTACAGTAACATTGAAAGTACATTGTACAGCGTTTCCACCTGCATCTGTGTACTCCAGCGTCGTAAGAGTTGTTCCCACAGGGAATACATCTCCAGAAGGGAATCCGGTGATGACCGTGTAAGGCGCATTAGACGCATTATACTCATATCGAACTGCTCCGTTCCATACCCGTGGGCTGAAAACAGATCCTGTAAATAAACCAGAAGTAGCAGATCCAAGATCTAAGGTAATATCGGCATTAGAATATTGCTCGTTAGTACCATTACCGTTAGTATAATTAACAGACTGATCCATAAACACTGCCACTGCATACGTAGTGTTAGCGTTTAATGTAAGAGGTGTTGTTAATACCAGTGTTGTAGGATTGTTTGTGTCTGCTGAGGGTCCGGATGCAGTAGATGCAACGGCACCCCATGCTCCTGGATTCGTTTCGTTACCAGAGTAAGTACCGCCGGCGATGAGGTAGATATCTGCGTTCACTGTCACTCCTGCGGCAGCATCGGTATTTATATCGATCTCATTCAACGTGAGCGAATTTCCAGCAACGGTTGCATCGAAATAAACGGTAGCGTTCGCTCCCAGACCATTTCCTCCTGCATATAGGGTTGAAAGTTCATCCACAACAATTCCACCGCCCATAAAACAGTTATCCATTACTGTTGGATTAGGGTAGGTAACAACCGCACCACAAATACCCGGATCGTTATCCGTTACTATATCTGCAGGACAGGTTACTATAGGAATTTCGTTATCTTCTACTGTAATAGTGAATTGACAAGTGGAAGTATCTCCCTCATCATCAGTAGCTGTAAATTCTATAACGGTAACCCCTACCGGGAAATCACTTCCTGATGGTGGCCCCATGGTTTGCATCACAGTTACCGGTCCGCCATCCGGATCTATCGCAACAGCGTCGGAGAATGAAACCTGAGCTGTACACAGCCCCGGATCGTTACTTGTCACAACATCCATTGGACAGTTGATAATTGGAGGAGGCAGAGCACAATTAAAGATCTGCATATGGTCAATGGAAGTATCAGATTCGAAAGTAGAGATAGCTCCATTACCTTCGGTCATACATACCTGAATTGTTACCATCAAGCCTGCGTAAGCGCTAAGGTCTACTTCGCCTTGTAACCAAGGATCGGTCTGGCTTGTTTGCATTTGTCCAGTAGCGATAAACTCCTGAGTTCCATTTACATTGATAATCAGGTCTCCAATGTTGTCTCCAAACATGTAGTACCAGAAAGATAGGTATAAAGGTGCAGCTTCGGCCGTTAGGTCGACAGTTGTACTCATACAATGAGTTTCTCCGGCGAGTGTAAAGGACCCTTCAAGAAATACATATTCCGGGCCGGACATTCCTTCCGGATTACATTCAGAACCAGTACCGGAAGACGGAGTATCTCCGTTGGTACTGATAGTTAGATCATTTGCACCCACTGGTACCGGATCTTCGGTAAATACTCCGAATCCTGAATCGAAGGTTTCTTCCCAGATCACCGCTGGGGTCATTACCCCTGGACAAGCTAAACCTGCCGGAGGATCGGGAAATCCAACAGTTGGAGCACAGCCGGGATTTTGACCCGTCGCCTCCGTTTGCATAAATAAACCGAAGGATGCAAATAACAGTGAGGTTATTAACATTCTCCAGTTCGAGAAAGTAACTTTTTTCATATTCTTCCGTTTAAATTTATAATTGATATGATTATGTTAAAAATAACATAAAAAATATTGAAAAGCATAGTAATTACGGGACGATTCGTTAAAAGGGCAACAAATCACGTCGATTTTCAAATTGTAAATAGAGAAAATGCCAATTTCGGGGGATGAAAACGATTAATTTCGGGATCAGTTTAATTTTTCGGTAAGTTTCTTAAAGACCTTTTTCGGGTTTTTGGCTTCATAAAGGATCTCGTAAACCGCATCTATAATAGGTGTTTTGGCTTTCTTTTTCCCTTTTTTCTGGTTTAACAGGTACGCACTTTTAGTCGCGTAATATCCTTCGGCTACCATACTCATTTCCATCATCGCACTTTTTACTGTATATCCTTTCCCTATCATATTACCAAACATCCTGTTCCTGCTAAAAATTGAATAGCCGGTTACCAACAGATCTCCCAAATAAGCCGAACCGTTAATATCACGTTTCATTTTATGGACCTTTTTTACATAGCGTTTCATTTCCCTAATGGCGTTACTCATTAAAACGCTTTGGAAATTATCACCATATCCCAGGCCATGGGCGATACCGGCAGCAAGCGCGTAGATATTCTTGAGCATGGCAGCGTATTCGGTCCCAATGATATCGTCACTGGTGGTGGTCTTAATATATTCGCAGCGTAATTTTGACGCTACAAGTTCGGCCTTTTCTTCATCTGCACAGGCTATAGTTAGATAGGAAAGCCTTTCCATGGCTACTTCTTCTGCATGACATGGTCCGGTAATAACACCTATATCTTTAAAGGGGATGTTATAATGAGTGAAAAAATGATCTCCAACAATGAGGCTACTTTCAGGAACAATTCCTTTTATTGCTGAAAAAATAATCTTTCCTTCCAGAGAAACCTTTAATTTCTTTAGTTCGTTCTCTACAAAGGCGGATGGGATCACAAAGATGAGGTAATCCGCATATGTTACCATTTCGTTGATATCATTACTCAATCTAAGCTGGTCTGTATTGAACTCGATCGAGCTTAAATAATTAGGATTATGCTGCTCCTTTTTAATGTGTTCCAACGCATAAACGCTACGCATATACCAGCCAACTTCAGCGAGGTTTTCGCAAAGCATTTTCACGATGGCCGTAGCCCAGCTTCCTCCTCCAAAAACAGCAAATTTAGGTGTATCAGACATCTGAGATTATTAGTGATTTCAAAAGTACAGAATTATAAACACATTGTAAATAGCAGGAAAACAGATAGTTACAACTTTGGCATGCTTTTAGAGTTTTCCTAAGAGAATTATTAAAACCCGAAGTTATGAAGAAAGTAAAACTATTTTTAGGAGCAGCCATTGTGGCGCTGATGTTTACTTCGTGTTATACCGAAGTAGTTGTAGAAGATCCGTATGTGGATCCTGTACCATCTATTACGTTGGGTGAACTAGTTTCCTCTTACGAATTATGGTATGTGGATATAGATCGCAGTTCGGGTAACGGATATATTCCATTTATGCAGAAGGCATTTACTGTTTCCTTTCAGAATGGAACAATGTATGCCAATAATAACCTGGTTGGCATAGGTGCTCAGGGATATGGCTTCGGAATTGATGTAGGGTTTTATAACACGCATAATATTGAGTTAGACATCTCGCATGATATCGACGGATTTTACTCCTTCGAAGTGACTCAGCTCAATAACAACGAGATCGAATTGTATTACCCGCCCTTACAGCTTTCGTATATACTGGTTGGATATCAGAGAAACACCTTTAACTATGATGCTTTATTCTACGATAACATACATTATTTTATACAAGAATATGTAGCATGGGAAAAGACCTATACGAGTCCGTATGGTGAGCCTAACGAATTCGATTATGAAAACTACCTGCAGTTCCTGCCGGGTGGTGGAAATGGGAATTTCCAAAGTTCGGAAGACCCTAATGGAATGAATATTAATTCTATATACTGGGATTATACCGGGATCTATAATGTGGATGACGTGCCGGGGGATCCTTACCTGAAATATTTAACACTTGATTATGATTTTATGGGCAATGAATACTTCCAATTGACCGTTATTAATGATCATACGATAGAACTGTTTCACGAGTTTTCAGGAACCGTTTATCGATTTACAGGAAAAGGATATATTCAGTATAAGAATACGGATGGAAAGCTGCGTAAATCGAAAAAAGATATCGAAAAGGAAATGATAAAGATTAGTAAGTTTTAAATCAATATAGGCTCACCAAGAGCCGGAACAACGATTTTTTTGGTTGGTTATGAACCGCCTCGCACCCATTCTTCGGGTTGTTGGGGCGGTTTTTCTTTATCGGTAGAAATTCATCTCGTCCAGATATTTCCAGACCGCATCCGGCAACATGGGTCGGATATTCTTATTTTTCTTAATGGCGTTTCTAATAAAAGTAGATGAAAGTTCCATTATAGGTGCCTCGACCAGGGATATGGCGGGATGATCTATAAATTGGGATTCTGTCCTGCCTTCCGAAATACGCGGATAGACATAAATAGCATATCGATCCAAAATTACTTCGTAGTTTTTCCACTTATGAAAACTCTTCAAGTTATCTTCTCCCATGATTAGGCAGAAATTATATTCTGGATACTTTTCTTCCAAATGGGCAAGTGTATTGACCGTATAATTGGGCTGGGGCAGATCGAATTCGATAGAACTCGCTTTAAGTTTAGGATAATCCTCTACTGCAATGCGCACCATGGTAAGACGATGAACGTCGTCCAGGAGGGAGTTTTTCTTTTTGTGTGGATTGTGGGGCGTGACCACTAACCAGACTTCGTCCAGATCGCTAAATTCCACCATATAATTGGCAATGGTAAGATGGCCAACATGAATAGGGTTAAAAGTTCCGAAGTACAATCCGATTTTCTTGCTTCCCCTCATTATTTATTCTTCTGAATCTTCTTTAACTGTTTCAGGATCTGTATTAGACGAGATATGTTTCAACACCAGAGTTTCGGCTTGTTTTAGGGCGTCATCCAGATTATCATTCACGATCACATGATCAAATTGTGGAGCCGTGGCCATTTCAATGGAAGCCTTGGCGATCCTCATATTTATCTTTTGGTCGTCTTCAGTCTTTCTTTTTTTTAGACGGATCTTTAATTCCTCAACACTTGGGGGCTCTACAAATACTGCCAGGGTCTTTTCGGGATATTTTTTCTTAATACGAAGCCCGCCAACCACATCTATATCGAAGATCACGTTCTTGCCCATCGCCCATAATCTGTTAACTTCAGATTGCAAGGTTCCGTAGAAATTATCCCGGTACACCTCTTCCCACTCGAGAAAATCGTTGTTTTTTATATGTTTTTTGAACTCTTCAGTAGAAATGAAATAATAATCTTCTCCTTCTTTTTCGGCACCTCTTGGCTGCCTGGATGTAGCAGAAACTGAAAAAGCAAGATTTAAATGATCCTGCTTGAGTAAATGCCTCACGATGGTTGTCTTACCACTTCCGGAGGGTGCCGAAAACACTATGAGTTTTCCGCCTTTCATTACAGCACATTTAACGCTTGTTCCTTGATCTTTTCCAATTCGTCCTTCATCTGAACGACCAGCTGCTGCATAGGAGCATAGTTCGCTTTGCTTCCAATTGTATTGATCTCACGTCCAATTTCCTGGGAAATAAACCCTAGTTTTTTTCCGTTCGACGTATGGTTCTCTAAGGTTTCCTTAAAATAGTCTAAATGATTTTTCAGCCTCACCTGCTCTTCGGTGATATCGTATTTTTCGAGATAGTAGATAAGTTCCTGCTCAAATCTATTCTCATCCACACTTTCCTTTAATTCGGAAATCGCTTTCCGTAACCTATCCTTTACGTTCTCTATTCGCTGTGGGTCCATCTCGATCACTTCTGCCAAAAGAGCATCAATATTTACTACTCTCTGGAGAAATTCGGTTTCGAGCGCATTACCTTCACTTGCACGATATTTGTTAATAGCTTCAAGGGCCTGATCGACCGCTTCTACTATTTTATTGAATTCGGTTTCGTCTATCTCTTCTCTTTCGGTTTTTAATGCATCGGGTAGACGGATAGCCATTTTCAGCAGGTCTGTTGCGTCCCCGTCGGCTATTTCAGAAAGTTGGCCCATATATTGCTTAACCACAGATTCGTTTACTACAGAATTGGTAGATTCGCCGGTTAATTCTACGTATAAGTTGAAATCCACTTTTCCCCTGGAAAGCGATTTTGAAATTCGATTACGCAGCATTAATTCTTTCTCACGATAGGCAGATGGAACTCTTGCGTTGAGGTCCATATTTTTACTATTCAGTGATTTTATTTCTACGGTAATTTTCTTTGTAGGTAATTCTATTACACTTTTACCGTAACCGGTCATGGACTTTATCATACCCTTTTGTTTATGCGAGCAAAGGTACACATTTTAGGCATTTGGCAGAGAATCACCTTATATAAGATCACCATTCTCATCGAAGAGGTTGGATAGATGTTTTTCTGTATAAAAAATTACCAGAAGTATCAGGATGGTATTACCAATAACGGTAATAAGTAAATTCCAACCGGGGATCAGTAAATAAGTTACAGCCGGGATAAGAAAGCTGTAAAGGCAAAACTGCAACATTAATTGAGCAGCATATTTATTGGCCGCTTCCCAGGTCTTTGGATTTTTCATAGACCTTTTTGTTCGGTAGCCATAGAAGGGATTGATTTTTTTAGGGGGATATCTTTTTATGATAAACGCCAGTAGCATCATAAATCCACAATATCCCAGGGCCCACCAAAGTTGGCCTGTATCACTCATCGATCCCATAAAGTGAAGATTTTAATCGAGCCTCCTGATCTTTATATTTCTAAACCACACCTTATCACTATGATCCTGTAGACCAATGTGTCCGGTTTGGTATTTTCCGAAGCCTTCCCAATCTTTAAATTTCGAGTTTGCCACCATGGCATCCCATTCGTCACCATGTACTGGGAAGCTTACGATCTCTGTACCGTTAAGGGTTACTTTTCCTTTATTGGTTTTATGATCGATCTCGATCACACAGTGGTTCCATTCCCCTACCGGTTTGGTGACATCTTTAGAGGGTTTTATCATATCGTAAAGAGATCCGGCAGTATGGACTCCATCTCCTACCTTGGCGTCGGGATGTTTTTCATTGTCTAACACCTGGATCTCTGGGCCTGTTTGGTAGGCCTCCGGGTATTTCTCATCTTCATGAACACCCCAAAATATCCCACTATTTCCTGCCTCAGATATTTTCCATTCTAGCGATAGTACAAAGTTGGTATACTGGTCTTTTGTAATGATGTTCTTACCGCCTTCTTCTCCCGGTGTAAACGCCATGGCACCATCTTCAATAGTCCAGTTGTCGTACATGGTTTCAGATAAATAACCCCTCCAGTTATCGAAGGAAGTACCATCGAACAATACGATCCATTCACTATTATCGTCGGTATTTTCCTCTTCGGTCATTTCCATGTTTTCGTCCATATTCAGGCTTTCCTCCTTTGTTTTTTCTTTACAACTAAACATAATTACTGCGGTAAAAGCAAACAATAAAATCTTCTTCATTTTATTTTAAATTTAAATTATAGTCCTAGTATTCTCTTCAATTTTTCTTTGTCTATTTCAGATCCGGCGAAGTCATCGAATCGTTTTTGTGTTACTTCGATAATATGGTCGCTTATAAACTTAGCGCCTTCTCTGGCACCTTGCTCCGGACTTTTTATAACACATTCCCATTCCATTACAGCCCATACATCACAACCGTATTCAGAAAGTTTGCTAAATACAGTCTTAAAGTCGATCTGCCCGTCACCCAGAGATCTGTAACGCCCGGCCCGGTCTTTCCAATCACCATATCCACCAAATGCTCCCTTTTTCCCAGTGGGATTAAACTCCGAATCTTTTACATGGAATGCCTTGATGAACTCGTGATAATGGTCTATGTATTCTATATAATCCAGTTGTTGTAATACAAAATGACTAGGATCATAGAGAATATTCACTGCCTTGTGATTGCCAGTGGCTTTCAGAAATCGTTCGAAAGTCACCCCGTCGTGTAAGTCTTCTCCCGGATGAATCTCATAACAAACCGCAACTCCATTTTCTTCATATTCATTGAGAAGGGGCAACCAGCGTTTTGCGAGTTCTTCAAACCCCATTTCAACAAGTCCGGCAGGACGTTGAGGCCAGGGATGCCACGTATGCCATAACAAGGCACCGCTAAAGGTAGCATGCGCCTTTAATCCTAAATGCTTGCTGGCCCGGGCTGCGCTAATTACTTGCTGTCTCGCCCATTCGGTACGTTTTTTAGGATTGTTCTTGCAGTCGTCCGGCGCAAAATTGTCGAACATTATATCGTAAGCAGGATGAACTGCCACCAGCTGTCCCTGAAGATGGGTGGATAACTCGGTGATCTCCAGTCCGTATTCGGCGATCTTTCCTTTTAGTTCGTCGCAATACATCTTACTTTCACCGGCCAGGGTAAGATCAATCAATCGGCTTTCCCAGGTAGGTATCTGTATACCTTTGTACCCCAGATCGGCCGCCCATTTACACAAACCGTCAAGGGAGTTAAAAGGAGCCTTATCGTCCATGAACTGAGCTAAGAATACTGCAGGACCTTTTATTGTTTTCATTTCAGAATTATATTATAGTTTCTTCCACACATTGCCTTCGGCGTGAGAGGCAACGACTGTTTCGATAAATTTCATTCCACGCACACCATCTCGTATCCCGGGAAATTCTGCGGGGTCGTAATCTTGTCCCCGAATGGCTTTTGCAACTCCTTTGTATATATTTCCCATCGCATCGAAAATACCTTCGGGATGCCCTGGAGGAAGTTTGGTTCCATCTAAGGACAACGCGCTGTTATAAATATTACCCGGCTTTAGAGTTTGAATAGGCTTTCCGTCTTTTAAAAGATACAGATAATTGGGATTTTCCTGTTCCCATTTCAACGTGCCTTCTCTTCCAAATACAGCAACCGAAAAATTATTCTCCTCTGCCGTAGCAATCTGGCTAGCACGTAGAACACCTTTCGCCTGGTCGCCAAGGCGAAGTAAGACCGTACCGTCTATATCCATCTTATTATCTTCGTATAGATAATTAAGATCGGCAAGTACAGACCTTATTTCTATCCCCGTCATATATTCGAGCATTTGGTAGGCATGGACACCAATATCACCCATACAGCAGCTGATTCCCGATTTTTCCGGGTCTAATCTCCAGGTGGTTGCCCTTAGTTTCGGATCGTGGATAATGGGGTTGATCCACCCCTGGTAGTATTGAGCGTCTACTTTCTGAACCTCACCTATGGCCCCTTCAGCAATCATTTTTTTCATTTGCCGAACCATAGGATACCCAGTGTAGGTATGGGTTAACGCAAACACATTATTTTTTTTCTTCTGAATCTCCTTAAGCTCCAAAGCTTCCTGGTAATTCATGGTCATAGGTTTTTCACAGATCACGTGAAAGCCGGACTCCAGCAATTTCTTCGCCATGGGAAAATGCAGAAAATTAGGTGTAAGCACCGAAAATACCTGGATACGTTCACTTTCCGGCAGGGAAAGTTCTGCATCCACCATAGTATCAAAATCGGGATAAATGCGGTCTGTAGGGATACCAATTTCGTTTGCAAATTCTATGCTTTTCTCATGATCGGGATTAAAGACCGCTCCGGTGAGCTGATAGCTATCAAACATACTGGCCGCAACACGGTGAAGTACACCAATTAAGGAATCACCTCCGCCGCCTAGCACGCCCCATTTCAGTTTTTTACTCATATTAAGTTTTATATTCTATTTTTTCATTTTTAAATAGCAATCCAAAGATCACAAATACAACTGCGGCAAAAATGGCAGGGAAGAACCAAATGTCCTTCCATGCGTGAACACCTTCCGAAACCAGGTTAGCGTCTGTTACTTTTCCGGCCACATAGAACCCTATTAGCATACCCACTCCATAGGTCGCTAAGGTGATAAGACCTTGTGCTGCACTTTTTGCTTTTTCACCTGCTTTGCTATCGGTATAGATCTGGCCGGAAACAAAGAAGAAATCATAACAAATCCCATGTAGAATGATCCCGGTAACGAGCATAAAGAATAACTCGCCTGCATCACCAAATGCAAATAGAAGGTAACGGATCCCCCATGCCAACATACCTACCAAAATGGTCATTTTAAATCCATATTTCTTGAAGAAGAACGGAAGAAGCAACATGAACACCACTTCCGAGAACTGTCCAGCCGAAGCCCAGGCAGTAGAATTCTCCACGCCCGATTCGGTTAGGAACGGACTTAAATTTTGATAGTAGAATGCCAGAGGAATGCATATAAGTACTGAGGATAAAAAGAATACCAAAAAGTTTCTGTCCTTTAATAATTTTAACGCATCAAGTCCTAGAATATCTCCAATACGCACCTTTTCGCCTTTTGCCACACTTGGAGGTGTTTTGGGAAGGAAGAAACTAAATAATCCAAGTAGTCCCGAGGCAATTGCTGTCATTAAAAAAGTTTTGGCCAACATTCCTTCGGCAATATTATCCAGAGAATCCCATTTAAACGCGAAGCTTATTAGAAGGCCAGCCACTATCCAGCCCACTGTACCCCAAACCCTGATAAAGGGAAATTCTTTCGCGGGATCTTTCATTTGATTGAAGGAAACAGAATTAACCAAAGCCAGGGTAGGCATATAGGCGATCATATACCCAAGAACATAGGGATAAAATACGTTGAAATCTGTCGCTTGCGACATTTGGTACATCAGGAAGGCACCAATGAGATGTAATACGGCTAAGATCTTCTCCGCATTAAAAAATCGGTCGGCGATAAGTCCTATAATAAATGGGGCGATGATGGCTCCCCACGACTGCGTTGAATATGCCATGCCGGTTTCTGCACCCGTTGCAGACAGGTTGTTGCCCAAAAATGTTCCCATTGTAACAAACCAGCCACCCCAGATAAAGAATTCCAGGAACATCATAATCGATAATTGAATTCGAGTAATTGCTTTCATAGGTCCTATATTAATTAGCTTTGGCAGCTGCCTTTTCTATTAGTTTCTTCGTTTTTATAATCCCTTCCGGCTCATCGATTTCCTCCGATTCGAATTCTACTCCAATATGTCCATCATATCCGGCGTCCTTTACGATCTGCATCATGCGATAATAGTCTATCCTGGACTCATTTCCGTTTTCATCGAATGTATTCGCTTTTGCGCTCACTGCTTTAGCGGCCGGCATCATAAGTTCGATCCCTCGGTAGTAATCGGGATATTCCTCTACGCATTTTCCCCATCGTTCGTTGTTTTCACGTTTTATACACCAATTCCCGAAATCGGGTAAGGTACCACAATTAGGCAAGTTCACCTTTTCGATAGCGGCCATTAGTTTATCTGCGTCTGAAGATAACCATCCATGATTTTCTGCCAGGACATTGATGTTTTTAGTAGCGGCGTATTCGGAAAGTTTTTTTAATCCATCCACTACGGTTTCGCTCCAAACCTTGGGGTCGTTGGTTCCAAATGTATTAACGCGAATTGCATGGCCTCCTAATTTTGCAGCCGCATCTACCCATTTCTTATGGTTTTCCACGGCGAGATCTCGTGCTTTTTCATCAGGATCGGCTAGGTCACCTTCGTCGTCTACCATGATAAGGACACATTTTACACCGTGTCGCTTGTTCTCTGCCAACAAGGAATCTACAACGGCATCGTGCCCTAACTCCTCAATCTGTTTTGTATAAAGTTGTGTAACAAATTCCACTGCATCGAAACCTAGTTCTTTAGCATCCCGGGCAAAATTAAATGGATTGCCATCCTTAGCTTTGTAACGACGGTGTAAGGACCATTGTGCCAATGATAATTTTACTTCTGGATCCGGAGATTTCACTTCTGTGTTCTGGTCTATTTCGGCAACTTCTGAATTTGATTCAGTCTTATTACCACATGAGAGAATCACTGAGGATAAGACGAATAAGGTGAAGAATTTTTTCATTGAGGATGTTTTTTGAGAATACTGTAAATATGATGGTCCATTTTTAAGGAGTTCTAAGTTAGTTTTTTTTTGAAAGAAATGGATAAGAATGTGTGTTCTGATAGGATATTTGCAATCGAAAACGTTTTCGACTGAACATGTTCTTATTTACGGTGCAGTTTCTTGTAAAATCAACAAAAAAACATGACATTAGTTGTTCGCTTGTTGAGAAATTAATTCCATATAAAAATAAAACAACCTCTTATTTCAATCTAAACCAATAACTCCACAATGATTAACCCTAATGAAAATTACGATGCCATAGTTGTAGGCTCTGGTATTAGTGGCGGATGGGCCGCCAAAGAACTGTGTGAAAACGGTCTAAAGACCCTCGTTCTGGAACGAGGAAGAATGGTAGAACATATTAAAGATTACCACACCATGAATATGGATCCGTGGGAATTCGAATTCAAAGGACAACTGCCAAAAAGTGAACAGGACAAACAATTAAAACAAGCCAGATCCGGATATACTACAGATGAAGCTCACCGACATTTCTTTGTGAACGACCTGGAACACCCTTATAACGAAAAGAAGCGATTCGATTGGCTTCGCGGATATCACGTTGGTGGACGTTCTTTAGTTTGGGGTAGACAGAGTTACAGATTGAGTGATATCGATTTTAGCGCGAATAAGAAGGAAGGAATTGCTGTAGACTGGCCGGTTCGATACAAAGATATTGCACCCTGGTACGATAAAGTTGAGGAATTTATAGGGGTAAGTGGAGAGAACCTTGGTCTTCCACATCTACCGGACGGTAAATTTTGCCCTCCCATGGAATTAAATTGTGCAGAGACCGATTTGAAAGACAAAATAGCTAAAAATTATGACGACGGTCGGGTACTAACCATCGGTCGTGCTGCTCATATTACCGGGACTCAAACTTTTCAGGGACGTTCCAATTGTCAATTTAGAAATCGCTGTATGAGGGGTTGTCCGTTTGGCGGCTATTTCAGCAGTAATTCTTCTACACTACCTGCAGCCGAACGAACCGGGAATCTAACGATCCGTCCACATTCAATTGTAGCAGAAGTTTTATACGATGAGGCAACAGGAAAAGCTTCGGGAGTTAAAGTTATAGATGCAGAGTCTAAGGAAGAGATCGTTTTTAATGCGAAAGTGATCTTCCTGTGTGCTTCGGCAATAGCGTCTGCCAGTATCCTGATGCAGTCTAAAAGTAAACGTTTTCCTAATGGTATGGGGAACGACAGTGGTGAGTTGGGACATAATATTATGGACCACCATTTCAAAGCCGGAGCCTGGGCAAATGTTCCCGGTTTTGAAGACAAACATTATAAAGGACGCAGACCCAACGGGATCTATGTTCCCAGATTCAGGAATCTAGGTGGAAAGACAGACCAGAAAACCTTTAAAAGAGGATATGGTTACCAGGGAGGTGCCAGCAGGAGCCATTACAACGAAATGGTTGCCGAGTTGGCCTACGGACAAAACCTCAAGGAATCTGTGGTAAAACCCGGAAAATGGCGAATGTTGTTATTAGGCTTCGGGGAATGTCTGCCATATCATGAAAATAAAATGACCCTTGATTACGATAACCTCGATCAATGGGGATTACCAACAGTAACCTTCGATGCCGAATGGAAAGAGAACGAATACGAAATGCGGAAGGATATGGTACAACAGGCGGTAGAGATGCTTAGTAATGCAGGATATGAGGATATAGAACCCTGGGACGATCCGGGTGCTCCGGGATTGGGAATTCATGAAATGGGAACTGCCAGAATGGGCCGGGACCCAAAGACCTCTGTGTGTAACGGAAACAATCAATTACATGCGGTTCCTAATGTTTATGTAACCGATGGAGCATTTATGACCTCCGCCAGTTGTGTAAATCCGTCACTTTCGTATATGGCCTTTAGTGCCAGAGCAGCGAATCACGCAGCTCAACAAATTAAAAAAGAAGCATAATGGATAGAAGACAAGCACTACGTAATATAGGATTTGGAGCCGGAGTAATGGTTGCCACGCCTACAGTTATCAGTCTGTTACAGAGCTGTAAAACTGAAGCTGATAAACCGGCCTATGTTCCGGTTTTCACTACAGCCGGTGAATTTCATGCACTAACAACCATGGTGGATCTTATGATCCCTTCAGATGAGACGGTACCGGGGGCGGTGGATGTAGGAGTGCCTCAGTTTATCGATTCGTATTGGCAAGAGGTAACGCCAACAACTCAGGGAAAGATCTGGGCAGAAAGATATGAGCCGTTACAGGCGAACATAAAGACATTTCTTAAATTACTCGCAGATGAATTCCGAACCACTTTCAATAAAGAACTTGAGGATGGAGAAGCCACCGAGTATGACCAGATTCTGGCCAAATATCTAAAGTCGAGTGAGGAAGAGCAACGCGCTAAGTATATAAAGATGTCCGAGTTTTACGAAGCTTATGATGCCGATCCAACTACTTCGCCCGATCCAGACGCAGCAGTTTTTAGCCTGGTCGCCGGAATTAGAGGGATGAGCATCTGGGCATGGAAATCCAGCGAGGAGATTGGCAAGAACGTACTGTGGTATGATCCTGTACCAGGACAACAGAAGGGATGTATACCTTTAAGCGAAGCCGGCAATGGAAATGCGATGGCTTTATAATTTTTTAAAATGGAAAGACGTCAATTTATAAAACAGGGAGCTCTTGCGGGTTCCCTGTTCTCTTTAGGAGGAAGTGCACTAGCCAGCGAGCTATGGCCTCAATCATACTCTCAGGCACATTCGTTTAATTTAAAATATGCACCTCATATTGGTATGTTTAAAGAACATGCGGGAAATGATGTGGTGAGTCAGCTGGAGTTTATGGCGGCGCAGGGATTTAAGGCCTTCGAAGATAATGAAATGCAAAAACGCCCTGTGGAAGAACAAGAACGAATGGCATCGGCTATGCAGCGCCTTAGCATGGAAATGGGAGTATTTGTTGCACACACTATTTATTGGAAGGAACCCAATCTTGCAAGTGGGAATAAGGAAAAAAGAGAAGAATTCATTTCAGAAATAAAAAGATCTGTAGAGGTTGCCAAACGTGTAAATGCAAAATGGATGACAGTGGTGCCGGGGCATGTAGATTTGAAATTAAACATGAACTACCAGATGGCCAACGTGATAGAGACCCTAAAACAAGCCAGTGAAATTCTCGAACCACATGGCCTTACCATGGTACTCGAGCCGCTTAATTTCAGGAATCATCCGGGCATGTTTCTAAGCGAATCACCACAGGCATTCGAAATTTGCAAGGCTGTGGGCAGTCCGTCCTGCAAGATACTTTTTGATGTGTATCATCAACAGATCCAGGAGGGGAATCTAATTCCAAATATAGAGGCCTGCTGGGATGAGATCGCTTATTTTCAGATGGGTGATAACCCGGGAAGAAACGAACCCGGCACGGGCGAGATCAATTATAAGAATATCTTTCGCTTTATTCACAAAAAAGGATTTACCGGAATCCTGGGAATGGAACACGGGAACTCTATTAAGGGGATAGAGGGGGAACAACAGGTAATTAATGCCTATAAAGAGGCCGATAGTTTTTTATAAGGCCGACTATTCTACAATAAATTTACCTTTCATAAGGCCCGAATGCCCGGGGAAACTGCAAATAAAATCGTAAGTCCCAGCAGCTGGAGCGGTAAAGGTAATGGAGGTGGTTTGTCCTCCACCTATCATTTTGGTATGTACAATTACATCATCAGAATTTTCCGGGATCCAATCTAAAGCTTCACCAGCTTCACCAGCTTTAATAGAAAATTCGGGAATAGAGACTCCAGGCTTGAGTAGAACAAAATTATGTCCCATTACCTTTAAATCGAGCTTTCCTATATGCCGGAGGGTTAAAGTAACTTCCTGGCCTGCTTTTACTTTGATCTCGTTCTTGTCGAACTGCATGAGATCATTTCCGGTAAGGCCAATGTTCACACTATTGGATTTTTCGGTAACAGCTTCTTTCTTATTACCTATCTTGATTTCTTCCTTTTCTTCCTTTTTCTCTTTTTCACCACCGCAGTTGTAAATAAGGCCCAACATTAGAAGGAGTATCGTAAATCTTAATATTTTCATGCTTTCTTAATTAGTGATTAGAATTTAAAAACTCCAGGGCACGGGTCTCATTATAATAGATGTTATTAGGGCCTACAAAGCCCACATGTCCTCCGTACTTTGGAGTTTCAAGATAAATGTTTTTTAATTCTGATGCAAGTTCTCTCGGATAACATCGATCACTTAAAAAACTATCGTTTTCGGCATTGAGAATTAAAATCGGGATTTTGATTTGTTTTAAGAATTGCCCACTACTGTTTTTGTGGTAATAATCGTAAGCGTCTTTAAATCCGTGTGCCGGGGCCGTATAAATATTATCAAAATCCAGCAGGGATCTTATCTTTTTACTTTCTGAAGCCGAAGCCAGTTCGGGGAATAGCTTAACTTTTTGTACATATTTCTTCCGAAGGTCATACAAAAAAGAAGTTCGGTAGATCCAATTGTGAAATCTCGTTAGAGAATTGAGCGACCCTTCCAAACTCAAGGGTGCCGAAACAGCAATGCTTTTTTTGATCTCCTTCGGAACAGACTCCCGTTCCCCGAGATATTTCAATAAGAGATTTCCACCGAGACTAAAACCAATAAGAGCGATCTCCGTATAGGAATCCTTTTGCAAGATATAATGAATGATCTCATCCAGATCGTCTGTTTTACCTGCGTTATACGACTTGTATAACCGGTTAGGTTCTCCACTGCAACCACGATAGTTCACAGCACATACATTCCAGCTATTTTCCGTGAGCACTCTCGCCTGCCCTTTTATATAGCTGCGTTGAGCATTACCTTCCAGGCCGTGTAATAAAATGGCGATTTTGGTTGACCCCCCGGGCGTAAAACTAAAGTCGAGGTCGATAAAATCTGAATCACTAAGGGTAACACGTTCTCTTGTTTGAACCAGCCTGGGAGCTTGCCTGATCTTTGCCGAATAAATGGTGGAAAAATGTGCGTTTTTAAATAATCCCTTTGCACGATAGGAGGAAGTTACTAATGGCATTCGTGTGTTGTATGGTCCAGAGGTTGTAAAGATAGAGGAATAAAGTGAAATAGAAAGAAATTTGCTAAATTAGATACCAATTGGTATCTTTGGCGCATGAGAAATTCCGAAGCCACTAAAAACCGTATTATAAACGAAAGTGCAAACCTTTTTAATACACAAGGTTATAAGGCAACTTCTATAAGTGATATTACCAGGGCTACGGGCTTAACCAAGGGTGCTATATACAGGCATTTTGAAAACAAACAGGACCTTGAACAGCATGCGCTCCGTCGCTTGTCTAAACTAATGTTCGAGGAGATTGGTGATTTGATCAGGAAGGCAAATTCATTTCAAACAAAATTTGAAGCCATCTTTACTTTCTTTGAAAATTATATGAATGCGCCACTATATGAAGGTGGTTGTCCATTAATGAATGCTGCTGTTGAAACAGATGATACAAATCCTGTACTAAGGCAACAGGCCTATAATATGCTTGCACATTTAAGGGCATCTATGGCAAAATTACTGGCGAACGGGATTAAAAACGGGCAGGTAAAACCGGATATAGATGTTTCGTTTTACAGCACCATCTTTATTGCCGGCCTGGAAGGAGGGATCATGATGAGTAAGCTGGAACGTAATGATGAAGCGATACAACACACCATACATCACCTAAGAAGCCTGGTAAAAGAATTGTCTATATAAAAAAATTTAAAATTATAGATACCAATTGGTATCTCAATCATTATGAAGCAGTTACTACCAAAAATCATCGGGCGAACATTCAACTTATTGGCACCGGTATTCCCAAAGTATACACGAAACCGTGCTTTCGACCTATTATGCAGGATCAAACACATCCCAGTTACTGAAACGGGAAGAAAATTTTTTGATGTGGGCGAAACTATCTGGATGGATATTGCCGGCATTAATACTGCCTTACATCGATGGGGTAAGGGCCCGGTGAAGGTACTCTTTTTACATGGCTGGATGAGTAATTCCCAGCGATGGAAGAAATATGTAGAATCCCTGGATCCAGAGCAATATAGCTGTTATGCGCTGGATGCACCGGGACATGGAGACTCCTACTCGAATTACATGAACATAGAGATCTTTCGACAGGCATATGAACAGGCAATCCGGACGATAGGAGAAGTAGATGTGGTGGTTGGGCATTCCTTTGGCAATTTGGTAGCCGGCTATCAATATCTGTATAGTCCTTCAGTGGCGGTAAAGAATTATGTGATAATGGGATCGATCGAAGGATTAGAGCCCGTATTTGGGTATTGCAGAGAAAAGATGGACCTTTCTCCCGGGATGATTAACAATCTCGGTGTGCGGTTCAATGAAGTTTTAAAGCTTCCACATAGTGATATCACTATGAAGCATTTTTTTCGGAAGTTGGATAAGCCCTTATTTCTCATTCATGAGGAAACAGACACCGTTACCCCCATCGGGCCGATAAAAGAGGCCGCTTCAGAAGCAAAGAATATAGAATACCATTATACCAACGGGCTTGATCATACCCTAAAGAGTGATGAAGTATTGAATCTGGTGTTAGAATTTATTGAAACACAAACTAAAAAAGGTAGACATGTACTTGAAAGAATTTGAAATACGATGGAACGACCTGGATGCCAACAGGCATCTCGCAAATAGCTCGTATGTAATGTATATGAGCCATACCCGTATGAGCTTCCTGAACGAGCACGGCTTCGACGCCCAAACGATGGACAAATACAATATTGGCCCGGTGGTATTTCATGAACATCTATACTTTTTCAAAGAATCCCTGGGAGGAAAGATTAAAGTTAGTTTCGAACTTGGAGGGATAAGCGAGGACGGTAAATTCTTCAAATTCGTTCACAATTTCTACAATGATAAAGGAGAGAATCTAGCTAGTTGCGATATGCAGGGAGGGTGGATGGATCTTTCATCGCGGAAACTCACAGCACTCCCTCCAGAATTGATCGAAAAAATTAAACTATCACCTCACACAGCTGATTTTAAAATACTCACTAAAGAAGATATGCGCGCATTTGGCAGGAAACCTAAGAACCTTCAGTTTTAGCTTTCGGTTTCCTGGTAGAGAGAAACACCCCGGTAAAGATCAGTATGGCTGCCAGTACCCGTAAGGGAGTAAGTGTATCTGCTCCTGCCAGAATAGCGAATGTTGCCGCAATTACCGGCTGTAAATAGATAAACGCACCGATAGTGGACGGGCTTAGTTGTTTAAGCGCATATATGTTTAGCAAATAGGTCATCACGGTGGTTCCAACAACCACAAAGACCAGTTTCCATATTGTATCCATATCCAGGTTAAACCAGCTAACCTGGGAGAATTCGCCAAAACCTATTGGTAGATTCATAACAAGGGCGAATAGGAAAAAAATCTTCATTAAGGTAATTGAACTGTATTTTGATACCAGGGGCTTAACGAAAATAAGATAGAAGGAATACGAAGCCGCATTTACAATAAAGAGAATATTTCCCAGAGGAATGTTAGGGGCATTTGGTTGAGATTTTAATCCAAAAAGGATGAGTAGCAAGGCTCCCGCTAAGCCAATTCCAATTCCTACAGATTTCAGCCACGTGATACGCTCCTTCAGAAAAAATGCCGAAAGTACCAGTAATAGTACAGGGGACAAGGTGATCACCACCGAGCTGTTTATGGGAGTGGATAATTCGAGGCCCTTAAAGAACATATTCATGTTAAGCACCATCCCGAAAAAGGCACAACCTATTATTCGTAACCAGTCTTTCTTATCGATCTTTTCGGAGCGATAGAAGAAGCTTATAAGCCAAAAAAGTACGGCTGCACCGCCTACTCTAAGAAGAATAAACCCAAAAGGTCCGATAATATCTGGCATAAGACCTTTTGCTATAGTATGATTAATACCATAGATCGCACTGGCTCCTGTAGCCGCAGCTAATGCAAGAACCCTTTTATTCATAAGCCTTGTCTCAATGCAAGCGAAGCTGCCTCGGTCGTCTTCTTGCTGTTCCCAATATAAATTTCATCCTTGTACACCAAAACAGGCCGTTTTAAGAAGGTGTAATGTTCTAAAAGCAGATCTTTATAATCCGCCTCCTGCAAATTAACTTCTTTGAGATTTCGTTCTTTATATAAGCGCGCCCTTTTACTAAACAAAGCTTCATAGCTGCCGGCTAATTCTTTCAGTTTCTCTAATTCTTTTTCTGAAACAGGATCGCTTTTAATCTCGCGTAAATTTACCGAATCGGGCAAGTTGAGAAACTTCATGATGCGTTTGCAAGTATCACAGCTATCTAAATAATAGAAGAGGTTCATTGTATGGAAAAGGATAAGTAAGATTCAACTTTTTTTAACGGAATCTCAAGCTCGATGGGCCCGGCCGCATAACTGGCGATATCGTATTGATTATAGATCATTACTAAATTAGAACCGCTAAACCCGATCGACTCGGGCAAATGGAAGCGATCATCTTCAAACCAGAATCCCGTTGCATTGATAGATTCGTTCTCTGGGATCTCAAAGGCTTTTCTGAATTCTTTTTCAACTAACTTGACAAGGGATTTTTTATCCTTGAATAATTCATCTATGGTTAAGGGCTGGCCGGTTTGAGCATCGAAATTTTCGAAGAAAGTGGCACCATAACCGTGTGCACCTCCGGTAAACAGGTACTGATGCATTTCAAGCGACAATAATTGTGGACTGTTATAGGTTTCCCGGATATTTATCTCGACAAAATATTCGAGTTCCATATCGGGAAATTCGGCGGTGTGGGTTTGGTAGGTTTTTACAAATTGTGTCCCTGCCTCGGCGATCGATGTAGCAGAAGGAGACGAAGTTTCTTCGCCCAGGTAAAGCGCATCAATAATGAATTCCTTTACTCTCGAATTGATATTGTTAGCACGTTCCCCATCCCCTTCAATTTGTATATAATTAACTGTGATCTCGGGACAGCCTGTATCGCAGATGGATAGTTCTTTTTCGGTGAAGTTTTGAGCTGTGATGGACAAGGGTTGTTCCTTTTTGCAAGCGATTAAAAGACTTGCCAGAATGAAAGTGTATACGCAGATTCTAATCATTCGTTAAAAATACAACAGAATTCGCTTTCACGAAGTAATGTATTACTTTTGTTTTTCAAAAAATTCAGAAACAATTCCATGAAATTCAACACCAAAACAATACACGGCGGCCAGCATGATGTAGATCCCGCATACGGGTCTGTTATGCCGCCTATATATCAAACCAGTACGTATGCTCAATCAACACCAGGGGGGCACAAAGGCTATGAGTATTCGCGAAGTGGAAATCCTACTCGAGCCGCACTGGAACGTGCCTTTGCCAGCATTGAGAATGGGAAACACGGGTTGGCGTTTGCCAGTGGGCTGGCGGCGATAGATGCCGTGATCAAATTGCTCAAGCCGGGTGACGAAGTGATCTCTACAAACGACCTGTATGGAGGAACCTACAGGCTTTTTACCAAAGTTTTTGAGCAATTTGGGGTAAAGTTTCACTTTATCGGGATGGAGAATGCCGCAAATGTTGAAAAATATGTGAACGATAATACCAGGCTTATCTGGGTGGAAACACCCACCAACCCCATGATGAACATTATCGATATAAAGGCGTGTGCTGCCGTGGCGCGGAAACATGATTTGCTGCTTGCCGTAGATAATACCTTTGCTACGCCTTATTTACAACAACCATTAGACCTGGGTGCCGATATCGTTATGCACAGCGCTACAAAGTATCTGGGCGGCCATAGTGATGTGGTAATGGGTGCACTTGTGGTAAATGACGACAATCTGGCCGAAAAATTATATTTCATCCAGAATGCGAGCGGTGCAGTTTGTGGCCCTCAGGATAGTTTTCTGGTGCTACGCGGACTGAAAACCTTACATGTGCGTATGCAGCGTCATTGTGAAAATGGTAAGGCGATTGCAGAATACTTGCTCGATCACCCTAAAATTGAAAAAGTCTATTGGCCCGGCTTCGAATCGCATCCTAATCATGTAATTGCCAGAGATCAGATGCGCGATTTTGGAGGAATGATCTCCTTTGTCACCAAGGGTAACAATTATGATGAGGCTGTACGAATAGTGGAAAATCTAAAGATCTTTACCCTTGCCGAAAGTCTGGGAGGAGTGGAAAGCCTGGCCGGGCACCCTGCTAGTATGACGCATGCCAGTATCCCTAAGGAAGAACGGGAGAAAACAGGTGTTGTAGATGCTCTTATTCGGTTGAGTGTTGGAATTGAAGATGTGAAGGATTTAATTGAGGATCTGGAGCAGGCTATAGGTTAAGAATAGATCTTACATATAAAAAACCCCTGAGTGCTAATAAACTCAGGGGTTTCTTTATATTTTAATTTAATTGCTAGTCGAGGTAATAGATGTACCCAATATTCAGCCAGTAGATCCAGTCGTTGGCTTTATTTTCGGGAACAGGCAATTCATTATTGTTTTCTTCGGAAGGGTTTAATCCATCCACCCAGTTGCTGAAATAATACTGCCAGCGACTATCGAGCATAAGATCGCTCAATTCGGAAAGTTTATAACGAATACCAACACTCATCACTATAGACCAGGTACTGTCTCCTTCCTGCTGAAATGCATTTCGGTATTTAGGTAGAGGTGTAGAAACAGGAGTGTTAAGCGGACCTAATTCCGAATATACTTCAGGGTCGAAACTTACCCAGTGAACTCCAACAGCGCCAAATGGTGCTATTTTGTATCCTCCGGCGGCAAAATCCCGTATACTCAATGGAAAATATTCTAATTGTGTCCCAATATCGAAAACACGACTTTTCCCCTTCATGGCGCGCAATTGATTTGCGGTTTCACTGGTTCTATCGGGATCTACCCATTTTCCAAAGTGATCGAAATTAGTAACGTGATAGTCTATTTCGTTCCTGATCTTAAAGTGGTCGTTGAAATAAACATCTCGGGTGTAACAATTACAATCCGCCCGATAAGAGAAGTTAATGTAATGTATTAGCCCCACTCCAATACCAACATTTCCTTTATTGGTTTCGAAGTCATTACGCACTCCAAAGTCCGAATAGAACGCGACTGGACCGGTAATCACTCCTACTTCATGGGAGAATCCAAATTGGCTGTGAATGTCCTCTTTAGCGAAAACTAAGAGGAAAAACACCAATAGCAATGATCTGGCATTCATCATATAATGGTTTAGATTGAGACGTAACAAATATATAAAAACATATCTAACAGAGAAATTTAAAGGATATTTTTAGCTATTTCAGCATTTTATGCGTTTCATTTTTGGTAGATAACTTATATTTGCTCCTTGTTACGAAAACGTTTTCAGAGAACAAAAATTACACCTTTTACTTTTTTTTCTGAAACCATAAATTTCTCAATCATTTAAATTTAAATTTTATACCAGTGAAGCAAAGTATAAAAGATTTCATCGCCTATGTTGAAAGTAGAAATCCTAATGAACCAGAGTTCATTCAGGCGGTAACAGAGGTTGCCGAAACTGTAATTCCATTTATAGAAGAGAATGAAAAGTATCAGGGTAAGATGTTACTGGAGCGTATGGCAGAGCCGGAACGAACCATTATATTTCGAGTACCCTGGCAAGATGATAAAGGAAATACGCAGGTTAATCGCGGATACCGTGTTGAGTTCAATTCGGCTATCGGCCCTTACAAAGGAGGCCTTCGTTTTCATCCAAGTGTAAACCTGAGTATTCTTAAATTTCTTGGGTTTGAACAAGTTTTCAAGAATAGCCTTACCACATTACCAATGGGTGGTGGTAAAGGAGGAAGTGATTTTAATCCGAAGGGAAAAAGTGATTCGGAAGTTATGCGCTTTTGCCAAAGCTTCATGACCGAACTTCAGCGCCATATAGGGCCCAATACCGACGTCCCTGCCGGGGATATTGGGGTAGGCGGTCGAGAGATCGGCTATCTGTTTGGGCAGTATAAGCGTCTGCGAAACGAATTTACCGGGGTTTTAACCGGAAAAGGTCTTGAATACGGGGGATCGCTTATTAGACCTGAAGCTACCGGCTTCGGAACCGTATATTTTGCTCAGAACATGCTGGAAACAATGGGTCAAAGCTTTCAAGGTAAAACTGTAGTCGTTTCTGGATCGGGTAACGTTGCTCAATTCGCAGTAAAAAAAGCTACGGAATTTGGCGGAAAAGTTGTAACCATGTCCGATTCCGGCGGATTTATATACGATGAGGAAGGAATAAATGAAGAAAAACTAGCCTTTATCATGGAGTTGAAGAATGTAAAACGAGGACGAATTAAGGAATATGTAGATAAATATCCGGCGGCTTCGTATAGTGAAGGTGAACGTCCATGGAGCATTCAATGCGATGTGGCACTACCATGTGCTACTCAGAACGAATTGAACAAGGAAGAAGCAGAAACCCTTGTAAACAATGGTACGATCTGCGTAGCTGAAGGGGCAAATATGCCATCAACACCTGAAGCAATTGAAGTTTTCCACAACGCAAAAATATTATTCTCACCCGGAAAGGCGTCTAATGCCGGAGGGGTAGCCACTTCGGGGTTGGAGATGTCGCAAAACTCTTTACGCCTTAGCTGGAGCGCTGAAGAGGTAGATCAGAAACTTCATGGAATAATGAACGATATACACGCTGCCTGCGTAAAATATGGCAAAAACGGGGATGGTTACGTAGATTATGTACGAGGAGCCAATATTGCCGGATTTGTAAAAATTGCCGACGCAATGCTAGCCCAAGGAATAGTATAATTATAATTCCCACGAATATAAAAAGGTTGCTCGCAGAAGCAACCTTTTTTCATTTGTATCCAGCAATAAATAGTATTTTAGCGTGTTATTATACACAAACAAAAACTGAATGAAACTGCTTATTACCGCTCTATTTTTCTTGTCCTGTGCAGTCACAGCTCAGAATTTTGAGAATGAATGGACAGGTTATTTTTCCTACGTATCGGTAAAGGATATTACTCAGGGTAACGATCGGGTATTTGTGGGTGCAGAAAACGCGGTTTTTTCCTACGATCTCTCAACCCTAGAGATAAACACAATTTCTTCGGTAAATGGACTCTCCGGCGAACCTATCTCATCCATTTATTACAGTTCTAATTTCAACCTTCTTGTCATTGGGTATGAAAACGGGCTTATGGATATTGTAAGGGACGGAAATGAGGATATTTTAAAAGTAGTGGATATCCTGGAAAAACCCACTATTCCGGCCGACAGAAAACGAATTAATCATTTCACCGAATACAATGGTAATCTTTATATCTCCACCGGTTTTGGAATTTCGGTCTACGATCTGGACAGGTTGGAGTTTGGCGACTCTTATTTTATTGGGGATCTGGGCGCTCAGATAGAAATTACACAAACCACCATTAGCGGAGAATTTATCTTTGCATCTTCAAGGGAAGGGGGAATTCGTCGAGCCTTGGTCGATAACCCTAACCTGATAAATTTTCAGGAATGGACCACCTTCAATGCAGGTGTGAACTGGATAGGAGTTCAAACTCTTGGCGAGGAAGTATATGCCATGCGTACAGACAGTAGGCTTTCAGAATATATTCCGGGAGTTGGTTTTGTGCCCGTTACCTCATTTACGAGCGAAGTTGTGGATTTTGGGGTTAACGACAACTTGTTAACTATAACTACTGTGGCAGGGATTGAGGCTTATTCCGAGGGCTTTGTCTTGCAAGCGATGGTGCAGAATATACCAGGTTTTGACGTAGTTGGGCAATCAGGATATAATTTCAACAGCACCTTCTACTACGGAACAGAGGAAGATGGCTTACTGGCCATTCCGTTTGGTACTAACCAGGCATTGCAGATCCTTCCGGATGGACCAATAGATAATCATCCGTTTTCACTTGATGTGGCGCCCGGAGAATTATGGGTGGCCTTTGGAGATGTGGATGTAAATTTCAACCCTTTTCCACTTACCAATAAAGGTATAAGCCATTTAAAGGAAGGGAGCTGGAACAATTTCGATTTTGAGGAGGCGTTAAGCACCAACGATATTGTGAACGTTGCCATCAATCCTAATAATACCGGAGAGGTGTACATGGCATCATATAATAAGGGATTGTTACGTATTGTAGACGGTCAACCTTTGTTTCGGTATGATAATACCAATACTAATCTAAATTCTATCGATCCAAATGGTACAGATGTGCGAATTTACGGCGCCGATTTCGACAGAGATGGTAACCTCTGGATCACACAAAGCCGCGAAGATGAAGGACTAATTAAGGTCACTCCGTCTCAGTCTTTTCAGAAAATTGATGTAACCGGAATTATCGCCAATGCAGGATCTACGGGAGCTTTGGGAGAGCTGCGTATAAGCAGGGAAGGGTATGTGTTTTTCACTTACGATCAGGACGGTCTGGTGGGTTACAACCCTGCTACCGGGCAATTCAATCTTATTTCAGAAGGTATAGGAAGCGGAAATCTTCCCGATAACAACGTGCGCGCTATAGAATTCGACAATCAGAATCGTTTGTGGATTGGAAGCCTAATGGGGCTTCGGGTGCTATTCAATGTGGGGGGATTTTTTGAAGAAGGTGCCGATGTGGATACTTCCCCTATAATAATTTTGGAGGATGGAGTACCTCAGGAATTACTTTTCGAGCTTACTGTTACCGATATAGAAGTAGACGGATCCAACAACAAATGGATATCTACGGCTACTTCGGGTGTTTTCTACCTGTCTTCAAATGGACAGGAAACCTTGTTGCGATTTACCAAGGACAATTCGCCTTTGCCTTCCAATAATGTACAGGATATCGCTGTCGATCCTTTTACCGGTGTAGTGTACTTCGCTACCATTAATGGCTTGGTTGCTTACAACGGATCTTCAACTGCACCCAGGGAAAACCTTGAAGATGTATATTCTTACCCTAATCCGGTTCGGCCCGGATTCGACGGGAATGTTACCATAGATGGGTTAACCGCCAGGGCTAACGTGAAGATCACCGATATTGAAGGTAATCTGGTATACGAGGAAACCAGCCAGGGAGGGAGTATATTATGGGACACTACTGCCTTTGGACGCTATAAAGTAGCCTCCGGAGTATATCTGGTGCTTATCACCACCGAGGATGCGCTGGAAACCAAAGTTCACAAAATAATGGTGATTCGCTAATGGTGATCACTACCCCTGCCATTGTATTCTCATCTGTTAAATACGCCGAAGCAGACCTTATTGTAAGCTGCTTTACCGAGACTTCCGGACTTAAAAGTTATCTTCTCCGTAATGTGTTAAAGTCTCGGAAAGGAAAACTGAGAGCTTCCTATTTTCAACCATTAACACAGCTCGAGATCACCGCCGTCCACAGGGATAAAGGAACATTAGAACGGATTCAGGAGGCCAAAATACTGGAACCTTATCGCAGTTTGCACACAGATGTTGTAAAAAGTGGAATAGTTATGTTCCTGGCTGAAATACTAAGAACCTCTATCAGGGAAGAGGAGGCTAATGCAGATTTGTTTCGTTATCTGCAACAATCCCTGTTCTGGCTGGATACGCACGACGCTGTAGCCAATTTTCATTTGTTATTCCTCTTAAAATTAACCGCTTATCTGGGTTTCTATCCGGATGAATCTACCCTGGGGAAAAAATACTTCAATCTGGAGGAAGGATATTTTGAGGATACACCCGGTGGAATGGCATGTGAAGAAGGTGAAAATATTGAGGTTTTGAAAGGGTTGTTCGGCATAGATTTTGATGCACTTGACGGAATTAAACTAACCAAAAAAGTACGTTCGGAGGTGCTCAATTTGTTATTGAATTATTATCAATTACATTTGCAGGCCTATAAAAAACCGAAGTCACTTTTGGTTCTAAATCAACTTTTCAGTTAACGATGCGAAACCACTTACTAATTGTAATTGTATTACTCTCATTCTCTCTATCAGCCCAACAAATTAAAGTAATCGATGCCACCAACCGCCAACCCATTTCAGGGGTTGCCGTTTTTAACGATGATGCCACCAAAAATGGGATTACAGATTTCGATGGCTTGGTAGATATTTCTGAATTTTCTCAGGAAGAAAATATCAATTTTAAACATATCTCTCATCTGGACCTGTCTTTTACCAAAGCCGAAATAATCGCGGCCGGGAACACAGTTGAGATGCACACCGATGCCAGTCAGTTAGAAGAAGTGGTAGTTTCGGTTTCAAAATTTGGTCAACAGAAACGCGATATTCCTCAACATATCGTAAGTGTTACTTCTGAAGATGTCCTTTTCGGTAATCCTCAAACTGCAGCCGATCTCCTTGAAAGCAGCGGTCAGGTATATGTACAGAAGAGTCAGCTAGGCGGCGGTAGCCCCTTAATTAGAGGATTTAGCACCAACCGATTGCTTATTACAGTGGATGGGGTACGATTTAATACGGCCATCTATAGAAGCGGAAATGTACAAAACGTTATTTCCATCGATCCTTTTGCGGTAGAACGCACCGAAGTGATACTTGGCCCCGGATCGGTGGTCTACGGTAGTGATGCAGTAGGAGGAGTTATGAACTTTTATACCAAGAACCCTAAATTCTCTCTGGAGGATGGAGTGGCAATTTCGGGAAATGTTACGGGAAGGTATGCTACGGCAAATTCAGAAAAAACTGGTCATATCGACCTAAATATAGGCCTGAAAGAGTGGGCCTTTTTAACTTCTGTTACCTATAGTGATTTCGACGACCTCAAAATGGGAAAACACGGCCCGGATGAGTATTTAAGGACCGAATATACCAATAGAATTAACGGAGAAGATGTTGTGATTAGTAATCCAGATCCACGTGTACAAGTACCCACGGGTTACGACCAGATCAATACTATGCAAAAGATCAGGTTCATGCCGGACACCAATTGGGATTTCGAGTTGGGATTGTTCTATACTACCACCAGTGATTATTCGCGTTATGACAGGTTGTATTTAAAAGATGATGAAGGAAATTTGGAATCGGCAGAATGGTATTATGGTCCCCAGGAATGGATGAGTGGGAATTTACAGATCTCGAATAAGGCTGATACCTTCCTTTATGATGAGAACATAATAACGCTAAGTTATCAGCAATTCAAAGAGAGTAGAAACGATCGTGATTTTGGAGAGGAGATCCTTTTCGAAACAAATGAGAAGGTGAATGCCTATACCGGGGGTTGGGATTTTACTAAAAAATTTAATAAAGCTACTTTGTTTTACGGACTGGAATATGTCTTTAATAAAGTTAATTCAGAAGGAAAACAAACTAATATCAATACCGGAAATTCGGTCGCAGATCTATCCCGATATCCCGATGGTGCCACATGGCAAAGTATGGCAGCTTACAGCAGCTTGCAGTATAAACTAAGCGATGGTCTCTCCTTTCAGGGTGGGTTGCGTTATAACCATGTGCTAGTTGATGCTTCCTTTGTTGGGCCTTTTTACGATTTTCCGTTTACCGAGGCGAACATAAATACCGGGGCCCTAACCGGAAGTGCGGGCTTTGCCTGGCAGGCGAGTGAGATACTTGGATGGAAATTGAATTTCGGAACCGCCTTCAGGGCTCCCAATGTTGATGATGTAGGGAAGATATTCGACAGTGAACCGGGTAGTGTGGTAGTCCCTAATCCCGATCTTGAGGCAGAATATGCTTATAACTACGAGCTAGGGGCAAATTTAAATTTCGACGATGTTGTAAAGCTTGAATTAGCCGGTTATATTACCCAACTCAAAGATGCTCTTGTTCGTCGTGATTTCGAATTGGATGGACAAACCGAGATCATTTACCAGGGAGAATTGAGCAAGGTTCAGGCGATACAAAATGCGGCAAAAGCCGAGGTTTATGGTTTCGAAGCCGGGCTGGAAGTAAATTTTTGTGAAGCGCTTCAATTAACTTCTCAATACAATATCACCGATGGATTCGAAGAGGACGATGCGGGAAATATCAACCCAATACGGCATGCCGCTCCCCAGTTTGGGAATTCTCATCTAATATGGAAACACGGAAAATTAAAACTGGACGCCTTTGCCGAGTACAATGGGCAGTTTGATTATGAAGACCTGGCGCCCTCACAACAGAACAATAGTTATCTGTACGCAAAAGATGAGAATGGAAATCCCTATTCGCCCAAATGGTATACACTAAACTTTGGCGGGCAATACGAGATCACCGAAGCTATCACTCTAAATGCAGTGCTGGAGAATATTACAAACCAGCGTTACAGACCCTATTCTTCTGGGATCGCCGCTCCGGGCACCAATTTGATCGTTGCAGCTTCTTTAGAGTTCTGATAATAATATTGGTGTTTGCCGGTGTTTACTGATGCAGTTTGATAATTCGATGTTGGTGGGGAACTCGTGACTCCTTGATCTGCGAAAGCTGCAATTAGAAGTAAATATTCTCTTCTTTAGTTCAGGTAGCGTTGTTTGCTTCTTACTCAATTACCTTAAATTCCTGTATAGCCGCATTAGGTTCCATTATGGTGTAGCCCGCCCAGAAATTGGGATCGTATTTAGATAGATAGGTGGCTTTTACTTTCAGATTTTCACTTGCATTGGAAAATTCCGATTCCGAAATAGAGACACTGTTAAATACTACAAATTCATACTTCTTTAGGTTAGAGGCCTTAATATTCATGTGGATTGCCAGTTCGTTTTGTTTCCTCCTACCCTTTACGAACTTATTTTTTTCAATTACATTGAGAGGCCTGTCTATTCCGGTTTGGTGACCATTTTCCAGTTCGATGTACCTGGGACTATAGGTTCCACCGGCATCTTTACTGAAAAGCATCTTCCCACGATACACCGAATGTCTGTATGTTATACCCAGAAGCCCGAATTTTTTTAGTGGTCGAACATTGTCGAATTCTAGTCTAACGATAGCGTAATCGTTGGTATTTACATACATTACTCCTTCGAAATCTTTGTTACCTTTTGGGCTAAATTCGATCACATACACCGGGTCCTCATTAATAAAGGAATAATCTGTTAATTTGAATTGGTAGCGATTGGATTTTTCCAGAAAGTCAAGTTCGGTACCATCATGGAAGAATAATTGGGAATACAGCTCTGAAATATGATCCTTTACTCTTTCCTGAAATAGCTCATTATCGGTATTCTTTACCTCCACTTTTATTGCCTTAGACTCCTCTTCATTGGCAGCCGCAGCCGAATCCAGCTGCATTTTTGTGCTGAAAATACCAGATCTGATCTTGATGTAGGAATCCTTCTTCACATTATCTGTAAAAATTTTCTCCAACTTTTCGGTAAGCCCATCCACCGAAACATCCTTGTTTTTATCATATAATTCGGCGGCTTTATGGATATTAAATTTATGAGAGCGATAATCACCGTAAAAGTCTCCGGCAACCTCTCTGTAATAAGAAGATTCACGAGGAATTTTAGACGCCAGATTCTGGATTAGTTCTTCATTTAGTTCGGGGATAGAGGATTTTTTAAACTGGAAATCCACTTTATCCATGGTACTAAAATTACTCTCACGAAAGAATATGCTCTTTTCACTCAGCGACATCTTATAGTTGGAATCTATATTTTCCTTAATTCGTTCAACGATCTCTTCTACATCAAGTTGAAGGCCATCAATATAAACGCTACCCAACTCGAAGGTCTTAGGGTCGAGGGAAATTACCTCAGTCTTCTGCGCTGGTAACCAGACCGATTTTTTTTCATATCCCATAGAGGAGATGTACAATGAATCTTGTATCGATTGGATCATCCCGGGAGTGAGACTAAAGATCCCTTCCTCATTGGTGATCACACCATTGTTTTCTGAGGTTATAACGGTAGCAAACGGAATAGCTTCGCCCGTACTGCTGTCTACCACCTTAGCCGTAAAATTTTGAGCTACTGTAATGGAGCAAATAAAGTAACAAAGAGTGTGGAATATAGATTTCATTGGGATAATGGTTTTTTATAAAGACGCAAGTTGGGCAGGGATGGTTGTCTAGGAAGAAGACGAGTCTCTTGACAAAATGTAACCGAAGTGATTGAATTCCTTGCATTTCGAATTCTAAACCGTTGTGGGTTTTTACTCATTGAGAAGTCTATAATTCACATTAAAGTACTTAAAAACAATGATTTACATAATATTTGGCTTATAATCAAAATTTGAGAAATGATGAAAACACAATTGAATTTCTACGCGCTAACTAAATTAATCATGCTGATGCTGGTTTGTACTATAATGATGTCCTGCTCTAGCGATGATGATGGTGTGATAACAGATGACGACCTTCCAGAGCTAATTATTGAAGTTACAGATTGTCCCCTGGAGAATCTGGTGATGACGCCAAAAGTGACGATAAGTGGTAATACCCGGCGTTGGTTTGTAAATGTTGAAGCTACTATTACCTGTATGGGAGAGCCGGTAGACAAGGCAGAACTTAAGGTAAAGTGGAGTTGGGTGAAAAAGGCAATTAAGATCAAGACAGATTCTACAGGTAAGGCTACGGCACGCCAGCGAGTGAACTCCGAACCGAGACCTAAGGGGAAAGTGACGGTAACGGTAAAAGGATCGAATGGCTCAAGGCCGATGACGGTAGAATTTTAAATATATTCTGAAGTACAAGTAACCCACAGAGATAGATTCTGTGGGTTTGATGTTTTTACGCACTATTGCGGCTGGCGTTAATATTACCAAATAAACTTCGCGTAACCATCTTTTCCCATACGGCCAGCTCTGCTTCCGGGGCGTTTTCTTTTTTTAATTTCTGAATCTCCCGCAGCGCGTATTGTTGTATGGTAAGCAGAGGTAAAACAATTTCCTCCCTTACCGCGATGGATGCTCTCATTGCCTTACTTTCTTCCATTAACTGCGATTGGCCACTTAGCTCTAGTAATAGTTCTTTAGACCGAAGGTACTCCTCATGAACAAGGGTCCAGAATTCTCCAAATTCGGGATCATCCTTCATATAGGCGGTTAGAGGGAAGAAAGACTTGGTAAGGCTCATCATACTATTTTCTAATAAGGTTCTGAAGAACATGGAATGCGAATATAATGCGCGCACCTTATCAAAGGCTCCTTCCTCTTTATATTTTTGCAAAGCATAACCTACGCCATAAAATCCGGGGACATTTTGTTTTAGCTGACTCCAGCTACCTACAAAGGGAATCGCCCTAAGGTCGCTGAAAACTAATTCACTACTCTTTCCTCTCTTTGAAGGCCGACTCCCAATATTCGTCATAGCGTAATATTTTAAGGTGCTCATCTGCTCTAGATATGCCAAGAATTTGGGGTGTTGTTTGAAATCTGAATAGGCCTCATAACTTAAATTGGCCAGTCTTGTCATGGTTTCCCGTTGCTCCCCATTCAGGCTGGCACTATCGTCTGTGAATACTGCATTTGAAATTCCCGAACTTAATAATTGTTCGAGATTGTATTGACAAGATTCCCGAGTTCCGAAATTAGAACTTATTGTTTGCCCTTGTATGGTAAGCTGTACTTCTTCTTTTTCAATTGTAGGGCCCAGAGATGCGTAGAATTGATGGGTTTTTCCTCCACCTCTTGCCGGAGGACCTCCACGCCCATCGAAAAAGATCACACTAATGCCATATTTTCTCGACACCTCTGTAAGACGCTCCTTAGCTGTAAATATGCTCCAGTTTGCCATCAGGTAGCCTCCATCTTTTGTTCCATCGCTGAAACCAAGCATAACAGACTGGTTTTTACCTCTACGTTTTAGGTGAGCAGCGTATTCGGGGTTGGAATATAAAACTTCCATGACATCACTTGCCGCCCGAAGATCGTCCACAGTTTCGAATAATGGAACTACGTCCACAGTAGGTTCGTTCCATCCAGATAGCCTGAGCATAGCAAAGACCTCTAATACATTTTCGGCCGTTTGATTATTACTGATAATATATCGATTGCACCCGGTTTCTCCATTATTTTCCTGGATGATCTGCATAGCCCTGATTGAGCCAAGGGTTTTTTCTGCTAGTTCGTCACCTACAGAGCGAGGATCTATATCACCTTTCAGCCGAACAAGAAAATCGATTCTTTCGGCTGTCGACATTTCCATGTATTCCTTCGGAAATAATTCAGGTTTGGCCTTTGCAATGGCCATCATCACCTGGGTATGTATTCTCGAATCCTGCCTGATATCGAGCACGGCAAAATGCATTCCGAAGAGATTCACCTTATTGATCATATCATCTACCATATCAACGAATAGCGACTGGTGGTCTCGAACGAGAATATCTTTTATCGCACTAAGTTGTTCAAGGATAGTTTCGGCATTGAGCGTTATTTTACCATGTTGAAGAGAAATGTTAGCATATACCTCGGTCTCCAGCCGTTCCACCAGGACATCTACCCCCTCGAAAGTAACCCGGCGCCGCAGCGAGCGCAAGTCGCGATAGTAACTTTTCAGTAAAGTTGAGCGTAAACGATAGGCAACTTGCAGGGTTGTTTCGGTGGTTACAAACGGATTCCCGTCTCTGTCACCTCCCGGCCAGAATCCCAGCTGGATCACTTCGTTGCCCGGTAATTCGCCTTCAAAAATATTATTCCGAATATAGGCGTAGATATCGCTTACCGAATGATAGAAGACGTTTTCAAGATACCAGATAAGCCTAACTGCTTCGTCATAAGGCGTAGGTTTCTGTTTCTTAAAGAAAGGCGTTTTTCCTAACTGTGCCAGTAATTTCTTGATAAGTTCGAGGTCGGTGGCCTCAATAGCCTTAGCCAGATCTGTTATGATGCCCAGAACTGCCCCGGGATAAAACTGGGTAGGGTGAGCCGTAAGCACAGGCCGTATCTTAAAACGATGCAGGTACGCTTTTAGTTCCTCTTTCTTATTCTTGTCTTCGGCTTCTTCTTTGCTATTCCTTAGCGTTCCCCTTCCGTCCATATTATTGATAGTTGTAAACGCTGCATCTTCAATGGCGTCGAACAGTACCACTTGTCTTTCTATGTATTGTATAAATCTGAAAAGTAGATTTATGCGTTCCTCAGGGGTGGGATTATCTGTATATTTTGAAAAGAAGGATGCTACGATCTCGGTAGGGTTCTTATTTTCTTTAAATCCATTTTTACAAACCTCCTGGAACAGGGGTAACATTACTCCTGTTCTGGTGATAGCATCGAACGGCAAGGTCATGAATATACTGTTGTATATCTGATATCGGGAGAGGACATGTTTATTAAAACGTTCTTCTTTAGTATGTTTCATAGCAATTTTATACGAAAATTAAATTTAATACATTATAACGAGTAATGCCAACCAACAGGATTCTAATATTGTCAAACAGCTTACAATGACTTTCATCACAAATAGCAAAGTAGCAATATGTATCTTTACGTTTCCAAAAACAATATCATATTATGAGCAACTCGTACGTAGCTTCGGTAAACGATTCTTCCGAATATGAGGTTAGCCCAAAAGCCATATCTCAATTAGATGTGATCTCGGTGAATGAAGATACTTATCACGTAATTCAGGATAAGAGATCAACCACGGTAACCATAACATCTGCCGATCTCACCCATAAGATATACAACATAAGAGTAGGAAATAATTCCTACCGAGTAGTACTACTGGATGAGGTGGATCAATTGATCAGGAAAATGGGATTCTCCATAGGGCAGTCTAAACTTGTCAACTCCCTGGAAGCTCCTATGCCGGGATTAATTTTGGACGTACAAGTTGGTGCCGGAGAAGCAGTAAAAGAAGGAGACACGCTGCTCATTCTAAGTGCGATGAAAATGGAGAATAGTATTCTATCACCCAGGGATGGGGTGATACGAACAGTGCATGTAGCTAAAAATGATGCGATCGACAAGGGGCAGTTATTAATCGAGTTCGAAGCCTAAATAGTGACCAGATGAAAAAAATACTTGTAGCAAATCGAGGAGAGATCGCCATTCGTGTAATGCGAACGGCAAAGAAGATGGGCATTAAAACCGTTGCTATTTTTTCGGAAGCAGATAGAAATGCACCCCATGTGCGCTATGCAGATGAGGCGGTATGTGTGGGTCCGCCACCTTCGGCCGAGTCTTATTTGCTGGGATCTAAGATAATTTCCGAAGCAAAAAAACTGGGAGTAGATGGAATTCATCCCGGGTACGGTTTTTTAAGTGAAAATGCCGAATTTGCCGAAGAAGTAGAGAATAACAACATAACTTTTATCGGGCCGGGTTCTAAGGCGATCAGGATCATGGGTTCTAAACTGGCGGCCAAGGAAGCAGTGAAAAAATACGATATCCCCATGGTACCTGGGATCGATAAGGCAATAACCGATATCGAACAGGCAAAGATAATTGCAGCTTCTATAGGATTCCCCATACTAATAAAGGCATCGGCCGGAGGAGGAGGTAAAGGTATGCGCATCGTTGAGCGAGAAAAAGACCTGGAATCACAGATGAAAATGGCCATTGGGGAAGCGACAGCAGCCTTTGGAGATGGATCTGTATTCATTGAGAAATATGTCACTTCCCCAAGACATATTGAGATTCAGATTTTGGCCGATAAGCACGGAACTATTCTTCATTTCTTCGAACGAGAGTGCAGTGTTCAGAGAAGGCATCAGAAGGTTGTAGAAGAAGCTCCCTCTTCTGTGTTAACACCGGAAATGCGCAACGCCATGGGAGAAGCCGCGGTAAACGTAGCGAGGGCCTGTGATTATGTGGGAGCCGGAACCGTAGAATTTCTCCTGGATGCTGATCATAATTTCTATTTCCTGGAAATGAATACCCGGTTACAGGTAGAACATCCGGTCACAGAATTAATTACAGGCGTAGACCTTGTTCGATTACAAATAGAAGTTGCGAGAGGTGAAAAGTTAAAACTTAAGCAATCCGATTTGAAAATAGAAGGCCACGCTCTGGAGCTTAGAGTTTATGCAGAAGATCCTACAAACGATTTTCTGCCAAGTGTGGGAACTTTAGAAACATATCGTTTGCCGGAGGGTGATGGAATAAGAGTAGACAATGGTTTTGAAGAAGGGATGGAGATACCCATTTATTACGATCCTATGCTCTCTAAACTTATTACCTTCGGAAGAAACCGTGAACTGGCGATCGATAAGATGATCCAGGCGATCGAAAACTACAAGGTGGAAGGTGTTGAAACAACCTTAGCTTTTGGGAAATTCGTGTGTGAACATCCAGCCTTTCGGTCGGGTGATTTCGACACTCATTTTGTGAAGAATTATTTCAGCGGAGATGCCCTAAAAAAAGGCACGAAGGAAGAGGAGAAGCTCGCTGCTCTTATTGCATTAAAACATTACCTGAAAGATAAAAGTAAACTTAGATTACCAAATTCGTAACATATGAATTCGAAAATAGAAGAACTTAACGAACGTTTAGCGAAGGCCTACTTAGGAGGAGGACAGGCCAGGATCGATAAACAGCACAAAAAGAACAAACTCACTGCCAGGGAGCGAATTCATTATTTATTGGATGATAATTCATTCGAAGAAACCGGAATCCTGGTAACTCATCGAACCACCGATTTTGGGATGGATAAGGAGAAGTATTACGGAGATGGAGTTGTAACCGGTTATGGCACCATAGACGGCAGGCTGGTCTATGTCTATGCACAGGATTTTACTGTGTTTGGAGGGGCTCTTTCTGAAACTCATGCCGAGAAGATCTGTAAGGTGATGGACCTGGCGATGAAGGTAGGGGCGCCTGTGATCGGATTGAACGATTCGGGCGGTGCACGAATCCAGGAAGGGGTGAGATCCCTGGGTGGATATGCAGATATTTTTTATCGCAATGTAATGGCTTCGGGAGTGATTCCACAACTTTCTGCTATCATGGGCCCTTGTGCCGGAGGAGCAGTTTATTCGCCAGCTATGACAGATTTTACCATGATGGTTGAAGGTACCAGTTATATGTTCGTTACCGGTCCTAATGTGGTAAAGACTGTTACGAATGAAGAAGTAACTTCCGAAGAATTGGGTGGAGCAAGTACACATTCGCAGAAATCGGGAGTTGCTCATGTTACCTCAGCCAATGATGTGCAATGTCTGGCAGATTTAAAGAGGTTGCTTAGTTACCTTCCGCAGAATAACAAAGAAAAACCTGTGGCCATTCCTTATGAAACAGGAGATGAGATCCGGATGCAGCTTGCAAATATCATTCCCGATAGTACCACCACTCCTTACAGTATGCACAACGTAATCAAAGGAATAATAGACGAAGATTCGTTCTTTGAGATACATAAGGATTACGCAGAGAATATTGTTGTGGGATTTGCAAGGTTAGGTGGTAAGAGTATAGGGATCGTTGCAAATAACCCAATGTTTCTTGCAGGAGTTCTGGATGTGGATAGTTCTAAAAAAGCAGCGCGTTTTACTCGTTTCTGTGATTGTTTCAATATTCCCTTGCTGGTCCTGGTGGATGTGCCCGGATTCCTTCCGGGAACAGATCAGGAATGGAATGGCATTATCATGCATGGGGCCAAATTATTGTATGCACTTAGCGAGGCTACTGTGCCCAGGGTAACTGTGATTACCCGCAAAGCGTATGGAGGCGCCTACGATGTAATGAATTCGAAGCATATTGGAGCCGATATGAATTTCGCCTGGCCAACTGCAGAGATCGCGGTAATGGGAGCGAAAGGCGCTAGTGAAATTATTTTCAGAAAAGAGATAAAGGAAGCCGCAGATCCCGAGAAGAAACTAGCCGAGAAAGAGAAGGAATATGCCGAGAAATTCGCAAACCCATATCGAGCTGCGGAACGCGGGTTTATCGATGAGGTGATCCTTCCGGAAAACACGCGTAGAAAACTCATGAAGGCTTTCTCTATGCTGGAAGGTAAGAAGGCTAAAATTCCGAAGAAAAAACACGGAAATATTCCGTTATAGTAAATAAGTATCCTCTACAATGTCTTTACTATTTACGCAATTAAGTATGTAGGTAATTCTATGGCATTAACCTATCTGGCTGAAAATTAAGTGTTTTCACTTAGTTTGGGAAATAATCAGAGTCCTATATTTGTGTTTAATTAATGTAACAAGTCCCCGTTTTTTACTTACTGCATTATGTTTCTATTGAATTGTTCGGACTATTATAAAGATCTACCTAAGTCCTGATTAAATAATAGAAAAAGTAAACATAGTATTAGAATATAATCTAAGAATAATTCCCCAATTTACGTATTGGCCAGAAACCAGTTGCCGTCCCGCTTTTGCGGGACGGTTCTTTAAAGTACGTTATCCATGATATCCTGCACCACTTCCGGATTTAGTAGCGTGCTGGTATCACCAAGGTTGGAGGTATCTCCTGAAGCGATCTTCCGAAGTATCCTTCGCATGATCTTGCCAGACCTTGTTTTGGGTAAGCCCGGTGTGAACTGTATCTTTTCCAGTTTAGCGATAGGACCAATACGTTCGGTGATCAATTGATTGATCTCTTTTCTTAAATTATCCTGGTTTCTTTCTTCTCCTGTCTCTTTTAATATAACATACCCATACAAGGCGTTTCCTTTTACATCGTGTGGGAAACCTACGATGGCACTTTCAGAGACGGCCGGATGTTCGTTCACAGCATCCTCTATTGGAGCAGTACCAAGATTATGACCCGATACAATGATCACATCATCCACTCTGCCCGTAATCCTGTAATAACCGGTATGGTTACGCAAGGCGCCATCTCCCGTGAAATATTTATTCTGAAAAGCAGAGAAGTAGGTGTCCTTATACCGCTGGTGATCACCCCAGATGGTCCTGGCAATCGCCGGCCAGGGAAACTTTATACACAATCGTCCCTCGGCAGGGTTTCCGGTTATTTCCTCCGATGCTTCATTCATCAGGCAGGGTTGAATTCCCGGAAAGGGTAAGGTGGCAAAAGTTGGGATGGTAGGAGTTGCAAATGGAATAGGGGAGATCATGATTCCGCCGGTCTCTGTTTGCCACCATGTATCCACGATCGGACTCCTGGTTTTGCCAATATTTTCGTTATACCAATGCCAGGCTTCTTCATTGATTGGTTCACCAACAGTGCCGAGTACTTTTAGAGAAGAAAGGTCGTAATTCTCAACAAAGGACAATGGTTCTTTCGCGAGAGCTCTAATAGCAGTAGGGGCCGTATAAAATTGGGTAATACGATGTTTTTCCACTACTTGCCAAAAACGGCCAATGTCCGGGTATGATGGGACGCCTTCGAACATCACCGTGGTAGCACCATTGGCCAGGGGGCCGTAAACGATATAACTATGTCCTGTGATCCACCCAATATCTGCCGTACACCAATAGATATCGTCATCGTTGTACTGGAATATATTTTTAAAGGTATAGGCGGTGTAGACCATGTATCCTGCTATGGTATGAACCATCCCTTTCGGTTTCCCGGTCGATCCGGATGTGTAAAGGATGAAAAGTGGGTCTTCGGAATTCATTATTTCCGGAGGACAATTGGAATCTGCAGTGTCCAAAAGTGGCTGCAGCCACAGATCACGCCCTTCACGCATATCAATTTCGGAATGAATTCTTTTCACCACCAGAACAGTTTTTACACAGTCGCAGGAGGTTAGGGCCTCGTCTACGATACTTTTAAGATCGATGGTCTTAGCACCTCTGAAGGATCCGTCGCTGGTGATGACCAATTTACAATCACTGTCGTTTATTCGCGTAGCGAGTGCGGTGGCTGAAAATCCGGCGAACACCACCGAATGAATAGCACCAATACGAGCACAGGCAAGCACAGAAATGGCCAGCTCGGGGATCATAGGTAAATAAATACACACCCTGTCACCTTTGCCAATTCCCTTGGCCTTTAATACGTTTGCCATACGGTTTACCCGCTGATAAAGCTCAGTATAGCTAATATGTTGTGCGCTTTCTTCAGGGTTATTAGGCTCGAAAACAATAGCAGTTTTATCACCTTTAGCAGCCAGATGCCTGTCGATACAATTTTCGGTGATATTTAATTGAGCTCCTTCAAACCATTTTATCTCCGGTTTGTTAAAGTCCCATTCTAATACCTTATCCCAGCGTTTTCTCCAGAGAAAATGTTCTTCGGCGATCTCCTCCCAAAAAATCTCCGGGTGGCGAACAGATTTACGATAAACTTGAAAATATTCTTCTAAATTCTTAATGTGAAACTGACTCATTTAATCTATTGTTTTAAACGGAAGTAACTCACAACAATTCATTGTCCTTGTTGTATTTTGAAATGGCGGCTCCTGTAAACAAGATCACAAGAGAAAGGAAGACCACCGTAAGACAGAAAATAAAGGTACTGATAAAGAAGTTCCCTCCTCTGAAATTGAAGTAATAGGTGATCATACCCCCAAAGATCAACAGCAGAAATCCGCCCCAGGCGTAATTCTTCCTCGCAATGATGACCAGAACCAAAAGGATGATCCATGGGATACTGTTCGCACTGTTTTTTGTTAAACCTGTTAAGCCCCCTCCATAAGTTTCAGATCCCGAGATCAAGGAAAAAATAAAAAGTAGAATTCCTATTATTAGTAAAATGGCAATTGCGCTGTTATGAGCGATCCCAATTATTCTTATTTGTTTCTCGTTGGTCATGGTGTATCTGTTTAATCGAAGGAATTTATTTTATGGCTATTACCTCGGTCATTACGGGGCAAAAGATACTCGAACCAGTTGTGTTTTCAAGTTCTATTAGATCTGTGAATGCTTTCTCTTTATTTTCTTCGGAAAGATATCCGGCTTCAACAAGCCTGGGAAAATAGCTATGATAAAAGGTTTTCGGCCATTGCCAGTTAAGATTATCAGGCGTTGCAATTTTTGCCATGGGCCTGATCCCAGTGATCTTCATTCCAAAACCAGACAGTATCCCCGGCAGCAGCTTTCCAATGTTTATTTCCCCATTCGAATCCTGGAAGCTTTTCATAGCGGCTGCAATTGCGACCGAAAGCCCCTCTTTGGCAGGTTGTGTTTGGTGAGTGGTCCAATCGTAATATTCGTGGATCACCATTTTACCACCCGGTTTCAGAGCATGGTATACCTTCTCCAAGATCTCCCTGGGATTAGGTAGCCACGCCAGCGCCCAGCGGCAATACATTCCATCCAGCGAATTGGGTTGGAGATGCATTTCGTTAAAATCTGCACATTCAGCTTCTATGTTGAGGTGTTGTAAACTACTTATCTCCTTGAGGTGATGGATATACCCTTCAGATTTATCGACGCCGATAACCTTGCCGGATTGACCGGCAATAAAGGCAAGTTCTCGAGTGCAGTATCCCGGCCCGCATCCAAGATCAAGCAATGTGTTCCCGGCGGTAAATCCTGCTACGGCCCATCCGCGTTGCGCTTCTTCCGCCCAAACCTGGTGTTGTATACCAAGACGGATAAGTTCCTGCTTATCGGTACCCAGGATATAAGCTGTTGTTTCTTTCGGCATGTGATAAATTTAATTAAAGATAAGAAGATTGCGCCGAAGTGATTAAGTATGTTTCTTAATTTAAGCCTAATTGGGCAGAGGTTTTTTCCAAATTGTGTGTTTATTGATCATTAGTTTCTCGCCACGACGTTTTTTATAAACTAGGGTGAGGATGATGATCATGGCAATGGTTATGATTCTGAAAATATTTGAATAGAGACCACCAAACGCATTATCACTCACCGAAAACAGTTCCCATGAAAAATTCATTAATAGATGTAAGAAGACAGCGGTCCAGAGGTTAAATTTCCACTCCGTATAGACCCACGAGAACAGTAATCCCCCCAAAAAAGTAATAAGAAATATACCTATCAATTCACCAGGATCGGTACTCTGGTATAAGTGAACGGCACCAAACAACAAAGCACCTAATATTACAGAGGGGATAAACCCTAATCGCGTATACCGAAACAATTGCCCAAACAGGAAACTTCTGAAATACAACTCTTCGAAGAATGCAGCTGCAATTATTGAAATTAAAAAGGTATTTAGTGAAATCTCCCGATTTAATTCGAACACAAATGCAAATCCCAGGAACATAGGCAAGGTGCAGAGAAGGGCGAATAAAAACCCCTTGACAATCGAAGAATGAAGCCCCAGGCTTTTAAAAAAGTCCTTACGCCCATGTAAAAGCAGAACCCCAGTGAAAATAGGAATCCCCACGATGGTATAGGCTATAATATGACTTACCCCCATCTGGCTTATCCCGTCATTGATGGACTTTCTTAACTCCCGGAAGAATAATTCGTCAATAAAAAAATATAGGCCGAAAGCGAGCACTGTAATTAACGTAACCTTTAATGTTTTGCTCATTATGAAGATATTTAGGTTTTTAGTATAGACGTTACTCCTCTGGAAATGGTTGCCTCGTACAAACGCTTACAAACGACTATAAACGAAAGTAATTATTTCTATACCGAATGTATGTAAAAGTCGGTTATATGTTTGCCTTGTCGAATGAAAGACGTTCGATAGTATCAATTGTTAAACCCTTAAATTAATTATTATGAATGCACTTAGAAACAAAGTACAGTTGATTGGCCGACTTGGGCAGGACCCGGAGATCATTAATCTTGACAGCGGGAAGAAACTCGCTAAATTCACTGTAGCTACAAACGACAGCTATAAGAACGCAAATGGAGAACGTGTGGAAGACACCCAATGGCACAACGTAGTGGCATGGGGGAAAACCGCAGAGATCATCGAGAACTATGTTACCAAAGGAAAGGAGATCGCTGTAGAAGGCAAACTCACCCATCGGTCTTATGAAGACAAGGAAGGTATCAAGCGATATTCAACCGAAGTGGTTTGTAACGAATTGTTGTTACTCGGGAAATAATACTTCGCTCATGCTATATATTATAAGCCTTCCTATTCGGGAGGCTTTTTAGTTTTATCGGTTATCACCGAATGTATTCTTCCAATTCCAGAAATAGCCTTAAAGATGGCGATTCCTGCCTTTACCAGCATGATCATTCCATATAAAGCAATGCCGTGATGCACAGTGATCGCATTTTTAGCCTTATTATAATCTTCAAAAATTTCGCTGCTTCCACCGTAGATCAACATAATGGCAATGAGAAAATTTGTCACCGGGTTCTTTAGAATCCTATCCGCTAATGCAAATAACTTTTTCATTTGTATCAGGCAACTTGTGTTTGTGTTTGCCCGGGCTGTGAAATTGTGATCACCCCTCCCCACATGCAGTTAAGGGTACATGTATTGTTTAGTGTTGGCATATTACCCAACATAACTGTTGGGCTTCCGGGTGCCCAAGGGGTAACCGTTGCAGGAACGCAGGGCATAGGGGTAAGCACTCCCAGTGCCGCAGTTGTTGCTGCCGCAACTGTAGGATTAGCCAGGGAAGAACACATCCCAAAGGGCGGGATATTTACAATAGGTTTATTATCCATAATATTGGCCGCCGGCATATTGCTGGTCATTACACGGTTCTGTGGCAGCACAATCAATGAAGATGGCGCCACTCCAAAGGAGCAGGTCATCATGGCTCCCATACATACTTGTTGTGGCATAATTAAATGGTTTTATTAGATTTACTATATTCTCTTCGAATGCCGGAAATAATATCGCTGCGTTCGATCATTTTCTTATCTCTGCGAGCTGCTGTGAGGGCACAGTATCGCAATATGTTAATCATTTCCCCTCCGCTTAGCTCATAGTTCTCAGCCAGAGCATTAAGATCGATATCATTGGTAAGATCGAAGGAGTTTCCAAACAATTGCTTCCATAAAATTAATCGCTGTTCTTTGCGTGGCTTTGGGAAATGAACCATGATCTGGAACCTTCGTGCGAAGGCTTCATCTATATTGGTTTGTAAATTAGTTGCGAGGATAACCAATCCCGAAAAATCTTCGATACGTTGAAGTAAATAAGCTACTTCCTGATTTGCATACCTGTCGTTAGCCGATTTTGTTTGTGTTCGCTTCCCGAATAAGGCATCGGCCTCGTCGAAGAAAAGTATCCAGTCTTTATTCTCAGCTTCATTAAATAGTTGTCCCAGATTCTTTTCAGTTTCACCAATGTATTTGGAGACCACCAGGGACAGATCGATCCTGAAGACCGGTCGCTTGGTAGCTTTACCTATTAAGGTGGCGGCAAAGGTCTTTCCTGTTCCAGGGGGGCCATAAAACAAGGCCCTGTAGCCTTTCTTCAAATTTTTTCGCAATCCCCACTCTTCTAAGATACGTTCGCTGTATAACAACCAGTCTTTTATCTCTTCAAGCTTCGTTCTAACCTGCGGATCTACTACCAGATCGTCCCAGTCCATTTCAGTTTCAATCTCTTTTGCCGGGAATCTCGAGCTATATTCGGGTAATTTCTTTTTACCTTCAGTTAATAATCCCATGTATTCGTAGGATACCATCAATCGCTGTTGCAAACCAAACTCCTGGGTGCCATCGTAATCTAGTATCCCTTTTTTATAAAGGATATGGTCCTTCTGAAATAACTTCATAAGCCTTAATCGTTCTTCAATTGAGCTACCAGAAAGGATAAAGCAGGCGGTTTCCAAACTGGGGATGAATCCCGAGATCCCGGCGTCCTTTATACCGCCAAACTCGGAGAATTCATTATTTAAATTCTGATTTTTTATTAGAAAAACATCAAGTGACTGAGGCTTCACTATAGGCAATAACCCCAGAATTAGTAAGATGCGATCCTCAAAGCCAAGCTTCAATTCTTTGATCAGTTTAGCAAAGGCCGATGAGTCTTTATCGAGATCGGGGGGTTGGTGATCGAAAACACTAGACACCCCATGCTCATTCTGAAAATAGATGGAAAGAGAGGTGTTGGCCACGGTTTCAAACCATTTGATCTCACGCTCCAGAGATCTTGCAATTTCTTTAATTATCTCCATTCTACCTCTATTAATTTATCCATCCAACTTAATTTGATCTTTGATATATTCCAGGGAATCCTGTCTAATAAGACATCGTACGATCGCTGTTCTACCTTGATGTAGAAATGTTCGTCCAGCTCTTCTAGTTTACCATCCCTTTGAAGAAAGGATTCACGTAAAGCAGTAATCGAAGTATTCTCCATACCACGCCATTGTCGAGTCACAGCCAGCAACAGATCGTCCACAATTAGTTTATGTTCTTCTGATAGCTGATAGGAAACATCAATGGGCTCTGAAACAGGAATACCGCAAAGCACTTTTGGGATGAGCAATTCATGCTCCTGCGAATTGGTATCGGCTGTTGCCGCATAATCCAGTAACTGAACAGCTCTGGCTCTGCTTTCTTTATTTCTGAAACTACCTTCTTCCATGAGTCCGCATTTCTGAAATAAAATTCCGAGGTAAGGTGATAGAATGATAAGTCCGGTGTAGTTAGTAAAAACTGGATTCATTAGCTGATATTTAGATTCCTCTCCAAGCTTTCTGTAGTTTTCATCTTCATAATCATTACGTACCTCAGGATCGTTCTCGGGAAGAGGGGTTGGATAAGCACTTTTTTCAGTTTCTTCTTGTAGCAAAATATTAAAGATAGGCACTCCTTCGGCATATCGTGTATTAATTTGATAAATAGTTTTATCGGCCTTGGAAACACCAAGTTGATGTTGAAGAATTTCATATAATAATCTAACCCAGTCTTTGGTCTGCCATGTAGAGAATCCTGTATTGGTTAGTTTAAATAGCACAATATTTGAAAAGGAACGGCATAAAGCCCTGTAAGCCTGCTCACTTAGTATACTTTGTATTTGCCTTAGATAAGTAGTCGCCTGATCGAACTCACGCTGATGCCTGTGTCCCAGTTGGGTAGTGATAACTTTCCAAACTTCTTCCGAAGTCAATTCGGAAAGGAGGGCAGTTCTGAAATCGGATTTCATCAATAAAGAATCGAAAGCTACATCATTATTACCAAGTAGCTGCTCCATTATTCCGTAATTGCTATAAGGTAGCGCTATTTGAAATTCGGCCAGGATCTCCGACAGTTTCTTGGGACCTACTAATTTATTTGTGATCTCAAGTTCATGTATGTTAATTGCCTCGATCAGCCGTTTTAGCTGGACAGAAGTTTGCTGGTTGGAAATGAACCCAAACAAGGAACTTAATATTAACGCACATTTTTCGGAGGCACTCGGATATTTTAAGATGGTAGCTAAGGAACTCCAAGTTTCCAGATAGCCGATCAATTGTGCGCTAAATTGGGATCCCTCATTCTTTACTAATAAATTTAAGATGGTTTTTCGAAGACTAAGAAATTCTGAAGCTTTCAATAGTCCGGAAAGCACGAAATTGGCCTCCATTTCTCTTCGTAAATGCAAAGCAAGTCTGAAGTTAGCATGTCCGGACGACACGTCCAGGGCTTTCCACAATTCTTCTTCAGCTTTAGGATTAAGTACTTCAAGGAATTTGTATGACGCCGAAGGGTTTTGCAGCATTCTTTTTATAATGGATCTGCCTGAAGTTTTAGATAAAAGTACTTGAATATCTGTGTTAAAATCGTCATAGGAATATATCGAATTCCACCAGGGGATACGCCCAAATTCCATGATGTAATTTATCGTATCGAGGTCTGGTTGGGAGATCGCTTCAGAAGTTATTCTCCCATCTTGCAAAGTTTCTTTCTCCAAATTGGTAAGGTCCAGGATCCCATACGGCTCTCCTTCCTTTTTTAATCGGGCGTCCAGATAGTGTAATAAGGTTGTTTTACTCAACCCTGTGATTTTAGTCCAACGAACCAGGTGATACTCATACCATGGGAGCCATTTTTGTTGCGGATTCGATTTACAAAATTTCCGGATCTCCATTGCGATCTCATCTAACGCTATATTGCCCATATTTTGATAGAAATTCACGAGGAATTTTTCAACGACCTTTTTCTGGTTTCCGCTAAGACCTTCACAACAATCAAACAAAAACCGGAACATGATTTGTTCATTATTGGAAGAATACTTAAATAAATTATGCAGGATCTGATGATATAGACTTGCTTCGGTAAAATTTCGGGACAAGGTCACATCCAGGATCAATGCCCCTTTCCTATGATCGAGAACTCTCAGCATGTCCTTGGCTTCGTTCAGCGACGCGATGGTAGGAGAAAGTAAAACACTCACAAATGCAAGTCCGCTCTGCACCAACGGTAGTTTAGATCGCTCGATAAAGGCCAACTGGTTTTGTGAATCAAGGATAGTTAAAATTCGAACTCGATTTGTTCTAACCGATAACCAGGAATCTATCCTATCAAGCAGCAGTGGACTACCGTTACGAATTAGTTCCTTTATCTTAAAATTCAACTCATTTTTAGAGATCTGTTTAAAGGAAGTGGAGAAAACTCCATGTTGAAGATAATGATCGACCTGCTTTAAAAATTCAGTCGTTTCTACCTGCTTCGTGTCTTGCTTCGTTTGATTAGTATCTTTTCCAATTTGTGTATCCCGACTTAGTTCTGTAATGATCTTAACGAATTCCTCTTCTCTGCCAAATTTTGTGATCTTTTGTTTTATTCCTTCAGAAAGAGAAGAAAGAAGATCAGTGTAATGCAGATTATATCGACGTGCAAGTTTACGTATGAGGTAATCTAAATAGCTCTTTTTGCTGAAATAACTTCTGCCTTCGGCAAATAAGTAGGCCATAATGATTTCCCATATTGCTTTATTGAAGTCTCCCGAAGTCGCATTTACTATGTGCTCGTCTTCTTGGGTTTTAATTATATTATGTTTGTGATTCAGGATATATTCCCCATGACTACCGGCTGCGACTATAACAATTGTTTCCAGGTCCTCTTCTTTGAAATTATAAACAATTCGTCTACGAACCTCTTCCTTGCCTGCTATTCTTTTTAGAAGGGTGATTAGTTGAGTCTTATCCTTACTTACTATTTTATGTAAAAGGGTAGAGGGTGACTGGGTGATGTTCATATTCCAATCAAAATACCCCTTTAACAGATAATGTTCTAAACTATCTATCGCTTGAACTTCCCTAGAAATTTTACGCCCCAGACGCATAACACCATTCCGGGTAATGGCATTGTTGAAAAAATTAGTTAACGCTTCTTCAATTTTAAAAATGATCTCATTCTCATAATTGTATTTGCTAACTGTCCCCAGATCGAGTTCCACATTGTCGAAACTAAACACACAGTCCGGATCGTCGAAGCTATCGAGAATAGAATCTATTAAAGCATTTATTCGTGTGGACTGCAATGCACTGATACTGGATTGAATCTTGTGAGCATCCTTCTTGTCGCCAATCTCTATCTGGAATTCCTGTCCTTTTATAATATGCTTGTTCATGAGGATCGAAGGGTTTTACTCTGCCGGAATTCTTTCAGGAGGCGAATTAGAGTGAATGAAAGCTTTGATTTTTCAGGATTGGATGCTCCACATTTCAGCCAGTCGAAATATGTGTGCTCAAACTGGTATAGTCGTGGATAGTCCACCCAAAAACAATGCGACACTATATGTGCAGGGGAGTTTTCTAATAGAATACCTTCAAACTTAGACCTGAAACTCGATAATTGAAATCGGGCCGGCCAGGATGGTAACACAAGGCTCATTTGGAAGGAATAGAAATCTTCGTCTACTTTATTCTTTCCGTAGTATGCAAAGTTCTTTAGCTTCCTCACGCTTAAATTAAAGTAACCACAATCGATCAAATTTCTCAATGCTTCGATCTCACATATTACCGAATCCATGTCTGCAAACTCCATTGTACTATATGCAAGCGTTTTGTTAGACTCTAGGCCAAGTCTAATTATATAAGCATCTCCTTTTTGAATATGGTCTACTTTTAATTGTGTTTCATTCTCAAAAATTAGGTTCAAATTCTTGTTGCGGTTAACCAATGTTTCTGTTGTGGCCTGCTCAAACGATATGGTCTTGCCACGTTCTAAACGTATTGAGAAAGAAAACCCAAAATTTTTCTCTTCAAGCGGGGGTAAAAGTTGTAAATGTTCAACCAAAAACAGGGCTTCGCTATCCGTGCCCAGTTTTTGCAGTTTTACTGTTGCTCGTTCTACTGCCTTGATGGCATCTTTCCTCGTATTCGCTCTGTGTACAACGACCTGTTTGTTTTCTTTAGCAAATTGAACTTCATACAATTTAGTATTACCTCTGAAGACCTCCTTTATTTGGTAATTCTCTTTTTTCGCGCCGTTCCTTAAGATATCGTCGAAAATGGTTTCCGTATTTCCGGGAAACCTAAACCCTAATGCGAGATCATCCTTCGGGGATTCGATACTTACGGTTCCTTCTATATCGATCTCTTCACCTTCCTCTTCATAAACAACCTGAAAGGTTTCAAATTCTGTATCACTTCGTACCACTCTTACACCCGAATCCTTGATCACTTCAGAAACAAGCCTTAGTTCCCTGTTTTCTATTCCCATTAGAATGGCCAGCTTTTCTATGAGTGCCGGCTGTGTTTTAAAGACGGAAGGATTATTGGTTTCAGAATAATTAATGCCTCTAAACCTGTTATAGCTCAACGAACCGTAATTAGCGAGGAGTTTCTTTTTATAGTTCAGTAGCTGTAAGTCTGCCCTGCTATTATCGGCCTCTTTTCCAAAGGCATTGATGTTTATATTCTTGAGCATTTTAGGATAAAAGCTTTCACCAAATCTCATGAGTAAGTGGTTTGTTAGCCTATGCATGCGATCCAAATGTTTACAATCCTGTTTATCGTTTAGTGATTGTAAAATGCTCTCCCATTTCTCTTCCATCTCTTTCATATCTGAAGATTCATGGGTATGAATAAGTTCACTTAATTCCATCATATCGGCCAACGGCTTATAAAAATAGGATCGAGCCTCCTCACTTTCTACATCATACAGGGAATACAAATTTGTTAACTGAGCGAGGAAATTCTGCATGCATTGCTCCATAGGTAAGAGAAAGGCCTTTAGCTGTTTGGCTTGCGCATATCGTTGTGGTGGAAGGTTAGACGCGAGACCATATTCTCCTATCCCGTAGGTACCTGGGAATTGTTCACGCATTGGAAAGAAATCAGATAAGTTCCTGGGGGTTCCTTCCGGTATTTCGATGGTATTCATTTGCTGTGAAACAGCTTTGAAACTGCCGTATTCTTTAGCCGTGATATAGGATAAATTGTACTCGATTAAATGGATATTTGGTCTGAATTCGATACCGTCGATTGTATAGATCAATTTTTCACTCGTTTCAGGCACCTTGAGAACCGGCACCTGTTTTGTATTGTCAAGAATTAGTGATTTTCCTTGGGCACTATCATACGTTTTGCCTTCAGAATCTATTACAACGATTTTTAATTTGTCTACGCTTATCACGCCAGGTTCTTTGCCGATCAAGTTCATGATCTGTACAGGATCTATCACCTTGGTTCGTTCAGAGAGTTGATGATCGGGAATAAAGCCATTTTTTAGAACCGGGCCGTTGAAAATGGTGTTAATGGTTCTTTCTTTTCCCGTTGCCGAATCTTTATTTGCTTTTTCATTTTCTTCCTCATATTCCCATAGTGAATAAAATTTTACTTCGTGTGATAAATGATCATTGATCTTGTAAAAGATACGAGCCAGGACCTCTTCACCAGATGTATGCGATTCGAGTGTTAAATTCAGTTCCATCTGCAGATTCACATCTTCAAGAATTGTCACTTCCGCCAGCTCTTCACACAGATTTCTATTTTTTCTGAAAAGTTCTAATACGGCTGCTTTTACCCTCTTTATTTCTTCCTCTTTCTTAGAAGCGTCGTCGTCCATTTCATGAAGTTGTACCTGAATTTCGTACAACCCCTTAATACCACTAGGCTTATTAGCTTCTGTGTTTTTTTCTGAATCCTCCACAGGGACGATCCAAACATTTTTAATATTAGATATCCCATCAATGAAAAGCTTTCTATAGTCTAAAGAGGTTACTGGGCTGGTTGTAAGTATTTCCGAAGGAATAAAAAAACCATTATCTCCAGAGGCAAGTTCACTTCCTTTAGACTCTGTTAGAATATCTTCGATTGGAAATTCGGTTTTGTAAGCGAGACTGGTAAGAGTAAAGGCGATATTTTCCAGAATGGTCACCCCGGGATCATGCTCATTATAATCGGTCCAGTTTGCTCCAGACAGATCCTGAAGGAGCTTTACTCCCTGTAGATGCAGGTTTTCGTACATCCCACTGCCTTTATCCTTTTTCTGGATATACCCTCTGTTTTTCGACGCTGTCTCGCTCATTTTGTTATTAGTCCTTTTCGGTGAAAAGATTCATTATTTCAGTATCCCATAATTTGGTAACATGGAACTTTATCTTGATATCCGCTCCGTAATTGGTGCGTGTTTTCAATTGTAATTTATAGTTGTTGGTGTCGCCCGTCCACCGTATGGCTATACGGTTCCACCACCATCCAAAATATGCCTGAGTTCTTCGAATACGGTGTCTCGATCTTCCAAAGGTGCTTAGTGCGGTAGCATGAAGTAAGGCATGTTTCCCAGATTTTGCCTTCCCTACCTGCGCGAGGATCTCAAAGGCGTTATAACCATCCAGAGTTTCCGGAGTTGGAATATCATGCCATTTCCCATCGGCCGGAACCGATCCTAACACATAGGTTCCAACCCTGCTGTGTGAGCCAAAAACTCCTGCTACATCAAGGCGGGTTTGTGGCGATTGCGTCCCAATACCAATATTTCCACCCTTTTGTAAGAAAAGTGAAGTGCGTTTGTTATTGATAGCCTCCGGCTCTCCTATCAGGAGTCCATTGGCGGTCTTGGTGTCGATAAGGTCTATGCTCCATAGCGCATTACTATCTTTTATTTTTTCTTTAAAACTGATAACACGATCAGATTCGGCACCCATTGGGGCTAGGGTCAGGCCATCGTTGAAGTTCTTAGAGATACCATCATCTGCTTTATTTAGCATAGAATCAATAAGGCTTCCGAAGTTTTTTTCATTCGGTCGTGTTCCATCTCCAAAGAGTAGCTTCAGGCTTTTTCTGTTTAAGGGTTTTGAACTCATCTCTTTAGTTATTTGTTTTGAAATACAAATGCAGCGTTTGGCTCCAACTCTACGTTGATCCCCGCCTCGGTTTCCTGGCTTATACTTCTTGCGGATTCTTGTAAAATGAAATCTGTACCAATTTCCATATTACCTATAACAACTTTATTAACCTCATGCTCATTGGTGTATTCGATGCGATGTTCTTTCATTGGGGAAAGTATGGACCATGGAGTGGTGGTGTGAATGGCATTTCCTTCTTCGTATACATCAAGTACGAAAGAATTAGCCCTTTTCCTAATTATATGTTCAATGCACAATCGATTTACCTTCAATACATAAGGAAGATCACTTACATAACTCGAAACTGTACTTGGTACAACACTACCTCCAATTCCTCCCATTTCAGATTCATTCGTGTTGAGGGGGGATAAAAACTCGCAAATAGCATTATTCAACTGTTGGGTGAGATATCCCAGATTCTCTCTTCCTTTAAATTCCACTTCGCATTTAACCAGAAGGTATTCTACAATGGGATTCATCACCTCGATCTCTACCAGAGCACTACTTCTTCTCTTTAAGTATTCTTTCATGTAGTTAAGCGTGCTGTTTTTGAAATAGTAGCGCTCGTCATGCGTCCATAATTTATTCAAGACGATAATATGGAGTTTCCCGGGAACAGGGGTAAATAATTGATTGAGATTGGTGCATTTGGCAATCTGCACTGTATCGAATTTATCCAACAATAACCGTTCAAAATCCCACGGCGAAACGGCTCTGTCCTTATGTCTGAGACGTTCACTTACTCTGCCGTAAAATTCTTCGTGCATTTCTTCCTGTTGCCCACCATAGGAAGTACCGGGTTGAAGCACCTTTTTAATATTGGGATGTTTACCTACAAGTGACTTAATACTGCCGGGCTCGAAATTCTTGCCCAAAACAACTTCTTCCTCACTCATACAAACCGCCTGAACCGGATTAAAATAGATTCCTTTTATCCTGGGATAATGTTCGGCATCTGTTTTAGTTTTGGCCCGAAGCCAGAATAGATCACCATCATTTGTATTTTCGGTCTTCGGGAGAATCAATTCCAAAATGCCGGTTTTTGTTAATCCCATTGTCCCATCGTGAAGTATTTTATCCTTATCAAACTCCAGCCATGAATTATTATGAGCATATTCCCAAATTGGCTCGGCACCGCTGATGTCACAGGTAGAACCAGATCGAAGAAAATGAAAGAAAATCCTTAGGTTTATCTCATCCTTTACACCTTTTAATCCCATGACAAGGTAGGCCTGATGATCGTATTGAGGGAACAGGGTATTGTGCCATACATGCTTACCAGATATGGCTTCACTCGTCCAAAAAGGTCTTATGTGCAATAACTCACCTGTGTTTTTCTTCGAGTCCTCTACATTACAATAGAGTTTGTCTGAGGCCTTATAACTTAAAGAAATTTCCCTCACTTTGGGAATGTATGGTTTATTGGGGAAGGGGAGGTCTTTTTTATTCTTAGAATTAAAAATGGCGATCTCCTCCCTGTCTTTTAAATAAATTTCCGAACCAAAGCCGGACGACGGATTTGCAAGGGTGAACTTTATAAAACCATTAGGAGTGATATGGTTGTACTCCATAGGCTCTTTCAGGTTAAAATCCTTCTGAATATCCAGGTCATCGAAACGATCAAATATAAGTTCGCTATTCTTGGATAACTGCACACTGTCGTACCCTTCCGGGGTTAGACAAGGGTATGTTTCAAACAGATGTTGCTCTTGGTTCTTTACATCTTTAGACGGGATCCAGCTGTTCCCCGAAAGAGCAGAAAACTCCACCCGGAACGTATCATTATCTACAGGAACTGAATATCCGTAATAATACGATTCAAATCCGCCGAAATCCTGCGGGATATGATCCCATTCGATCTCGATCTTTATCTGGCTAATATCTTTTTTGAACAATTCAGGTTTCCCTAACATGAGATAGGATCCCCCTGGAGCCATAGGACCGAAGAGATCGAAGGCCTTATCTAATGATACCTTGCCAAGATTGTTATAGGCGGAGAGATGTTTCATTCGGTTTACCTGTACATCAATGTCGATAGCATGTATAGCCACCCCATTTAAAAATGAATACAGATAAACGGGAGCGTATTCGTTCAATTCTATTTTAAATGATGGCCATTGAGGGATTATTTCTGAAGCGCCCAGCTTTTCAATTTCGGCCAGTGAATTATCGATATTGATCTGTATAGTAAAGTAATTTTCGGCTTCATTTAATAAAACCGAATAGGTGTCTATCTGGATCCAACCTTTTTTATTACTAAAAGAGATACGGAGATTGTCGTCGAAAACAATTCCGAAGGCAGTTAGTAATGAAACCGATCGTGCCTTGCTAATTTCTTTCAGGTATTTCCAGAAGATATCCTTAGAGTTTTTCTCATCCATATGAACACGAAGACTAACTTCTCTATCACCTTCACTTAGATAGAGTACCGGAGATCCAATTACAAATCCAATTATCCCAACTTTATTTGGATCTATCTGCGTATTTTGAATACTTGCTTTATTGGCTCCAAAAACATACCAGTCGTCTCTCAATGGATTAATGTCCTTTCCGGCAGATATGAGTTTATTCTTGGATACTTCCGAAACCAGGTTTTCGTTGGTTCCAACTCGTATGTACGGGCTGGAATTGAAGAATAAGGTTTCTAGTTCCATTATCTCAACCCTATGTGCAGTTAAGGGGCTTTGGATTTCAAATTCGACATCCTCCTTACTGCCAAAAAGTTTTCCGGCAGACAGTCTTGTTCCTTTTACTAAATGAGCAGATGACACTGTAGGGAGAAGTTCAAAGCACACAGTGGCCATGGTAGGCCTGGCCCTACGACGGGATTGTTGTAGAATATTTTCGTAATAAAATTTTAAATGCCTGTCTGAAAGAGTGTTGAGTTTTTCCTGAACCAGTTTAAATAATTTGCCAAAGGTGATGTAGATGGCATGATGAGGTTGATGATCGTTTCTGTCTAAAAACGACTTTTCCAAATGTTCTTTGGTGGACAATTGGAGATGTGTGATAACCTTGTAAAAAATATGAAGTACTTTTTCCAGGTCGGATCTGTTTCGTATAGGCTTGGAATAAATTTCCTTCGGGAGTGATCTCACTTCGTATGCACCTTCTTGTATTTTTTCTTTTTCAAGTGTATTTACATAGGCCTTTAATCCTTTTGCTTGAGGTTCGAGAATATTTCTCAACGCATTATCAAATTTGTAAGAAAGCTTTTCTTCTCCCATCGTATGTAACGTGTCTGCCCAGCCCTGGATCTTATCACTCCAGGATAATAACTGGCTTGCTATTTCGGCAGTTTTTTCAGAATTTTCATCATTTATGAGGACCTGTTCTTTATGAATATCGAACATTGTGGTGGGCTCGTTAATAATAGCCGCTTTGAAGAGAATAGGATCGTGCGTGATCAATTGCTCCCAGGTTCCTGCTTTCCTGTTATTTAGGTCGAAATAGTTAATATATTTCAGAAAGGAGGACAGATACCCCAGTATGTCTGTAAAGGATTGCTCATCTATCCGAAAATTACTTTCCAGCAGATCGGCATTCCATCGTTTGGCCCTATCACTTCCTGTTCGCCTGTTCATAATATCGTCTCTTTTTCTAAACTTTGAACTACACCCTGCGTATACAACTGAGGTAAATTGGTACCTTCCACTTTATAATATGGGAAAACCAGGTTAAAGCGGGTATTCGAAGATTGAAGGCTATAGTTCACCTTTATTTTTATTATTCCGGCTCTTTGATCATCGGCACTACTCTCAATATCTATGGAGTTCACGGTGATCCGAGGTTCGAATTTCAAGATGGCAGTTCGAATCATTTCTCTTATCAAATGCCTTCGGCTGTTAGAGATAGAATCGAACAAATATTTGTTTAATGCACTACCATATTCAGGTAGCATGATTCGTTCTCCTGGGTTTGTGTTAAAAAGTATGATGAGCGATTGTTTGATGTCGTCTGTATTGTCTACCATCTCAACCCCATACTCGATATTAGGATCGAAAGTTGGAGGAAAACTCCAGCCTCTTCCTAAAAATGATTCGTTTATAAAATTCGATTTATCCATTAGTTAACCATTACCATTGCACCTTTTATACTCATCTCTCCGCTACTGGAAACCGAGCACTCGGCATTTCCTGAAATACTTGTACTTTCATTACCGGTGATCGAGACAGACCCTCCGGTGTTACTTATAGATTCGGTGCCATCTACAGAAACCGTAGTTCCTTTGATACTTACCGAGTTAGTTGCTTTTATCGTGAGATCAGACTGACTCTCAATATTGATCCCACTCGAGTTCATTTCTATCTTATTACTATTTTGATCGGTTATGGTGATCCCTTCGTCCTGGTCGCTAATAACGATAGAATTACCTCCGGGTGTTATGAGGGTGATTATCTTGTTCTCATCGTCAAATTTTAACTGAAGTTTACTCTTAGTTATAAGTGTTTTGATCGTGTTTTGCTCGTCGGGGGTTTCAGGGGCGGGAATAGAACTACTAAAAACACTTCCCAGAATAACAGGGAATCGTGGGTCATCGTTCATAAACCCAAGTATTACCTCATCATCCACTTCCGGCATGAAATAAGCTCCGAAGGTATTACCCGTGTAAAAAGTGGCCAGCCTTGCCCACACCATTTTTCCTTCCGCACCCAGAATTGGGATCTCTACCTGCACCCTGAATTCGTTATCCGGGTCCTCATAGGTTTTCTTCACAATACCTGTATGCAATCCGCGAATTCCTGGTATCAAGCCGGCGGCGGCTGGAGCCATAACTTCATTTTCTTCAACAAACCATTCGGGGGATAATCCCAGCTTCACTTCGGTATGCCACATTCCATCTTCAATAGTATGTACCACACCAGAAATGAAAGCGTTTCCATTAAATCTATTGCTAAGGCCATCCAACTTGATCGTCGAATTTACCTTTGCCAGAGCAGATCCCTGAAAGGTCAGGGTTCCACGAAACCTCGACAATCTCGATCTTAATAAAGCTGCATTTGCCCATCCTTTTATATCCCCTTGTTCGATGGCTACATTGGAACTTAAATTCAGTGTCCCGGCACTTAAAACTTTTGCCAGAGTCGACCCACTAATATCTCCCTGTTGGTTTACCGAAGGCTCCGATGACGACGCGCTTATCACAGCCTGCGAACTCATATCCCATGCGTTGCCCTGCACTTCAGAGTATTGATGCGTTGCGTCTATCTCACCATCGAAATCGATAATGTCGAAACCATATTGTACCTGTAATGCAGGCGACCCGGAAACGTCGGGTTTTGCCACGGTGAGTTTGCCGCTATCTGTGACCACAACCAAGCCGTTAATTTCAGATCTGTTTATAATGAAGTCCCAGTCTGTAGTATAATATTGAACGATCTCCTTGTGTTCTATCGATGTAGAGGCCACGGACGAACTCAAGCTGGTTTTTCCCACAATACTTTCAATAGCCGCACTATCGGTGCTATCGGTAAAAATATTATTGTTTCTGTTAATTGTTAGTTGCAGCGCTTTATCCTTACAAATTACATGTAGCCTCGAACTCTGGCCATCAAGCCTTATCATTTGTTTAACTACAACTCCTTTAAATACTGAATCGTTTTTGCTGTGATACCCTAATTTAATCTCAATTTCGGCACCTGGCTTAAACACATCCGAATCTGTTACCGCAAAAGTTTGTTTGGATGCATCCCCATCAATAAGTACGATCTCGGCATGTGAGATCCTGTTTATAAATCGTTCGGTGCGAATACTTACTACTTCATAAGTTGCGGGGATCTCCTTCCCGCCCGAAATGATATCGAATGAAATTAGATTGGTTTCTTCTATTAATGGTGATACAGACATATTAATTATTTTATTGGGGGTACATAAAGGGTTGTACCGGGGATTAGATTTCTAAAATTGGCAATGTTATTATACTTCGCAACTTCCAGGTAATAACTACTATCACCATAGATATCGTAGCAAATAAGGGGTAGTGTATCTCCTTCACGGGTTACAACCTTATGGGTAAGATCGGGCGATTTCTTATTTGCTTCTTTTGCGATTGTATTTACGTCGCTAGCCTCCTCAAATTTCACAGAGGCTTTCGCACGAATGGGAGATCCATTTGGTTTGAACAAGGTATAATTTATGTCCAGGGAAGTGAGTTTACATTTAAAAACAAGTGATCCCCAGGAAATGATCAGGTAATTAGGTTCATGGATGTCTCCATTATAATCAAAACATACTTTTTTAAACCTGTCTATCTGTACCTTTAATGGTGTTTTGCTATCTGCAATAGCGCCAGAGGCGTCGAAATAGATTTCGAATGAAACTGTTTCTGGCGGAATACCCTTAAATTTTAAAGGAGTTCCGGGTGCCCCTTCGGAGGTTGTATTGTTATAATTAACCTGATGGGAATGACTATAAGATGCCGGATTGATCTCTACCGTGCAACTGGATTGTCCCTTACCCGAATACTTATTATTTTTATACGCGATCAATTTTAGTTTATTTAGGCTCATCTCAACGATCTTTATTTTTCCTTAATTGTTTTCTTATTTCCTTCTTACATTCCTTTAAAATGGATTGTTTCATTTTCTGAAAAGCCAATTCATCCGAACTGTTGTTCAGAGGCTCATCTATCTTTACTTTTATAAGTAATTCTCGAATTTCAATAGCCATTTTTAGTCAAATAAGTTTTCAAAAAGAGTGTCCGGGTCGTAGGTGTCACCTCCACTTATCGTCGTTTCTTCAAAATAGCTATACGAAAATTCAAGGGTCTCGATGGCCACTTCGTTATTCATCGAATTGAGATCTGATGCCGCCCATTTTACGGGCCAGGCATTCGCAAAGCTCCAGGCTTTTATAGGATCGCCATTTTCATCTAATAAACTAACCACGATATTCTTGGTTTCCACATATTCAGCAAGACCTCCTCCAAAAGTTTTGATACACCAATCCACCAAAGGGGAGTCTTTAGAGACCATTCCCCGTTTGAGGACAAGATTCGAGAATTTTACAGAGGTAGGAACACGATGTTTAAAACTATTATTCCCACCTTCTGTAATTTCCTCTGTATCCATCTCCATACTAATTCCGGAGACTTCTTTGAACGAAGAATCGACCGATCCCGATAGGCCGTTGAAGCTCAATCGAAAATAAAATGCTGCAAGGGGATACTCATTACTCATAATTATCCGCCATTAGCAATAGTGAGTCCTTCGTGAGCAAGTTCGAGTGTTTCCACTGCTACTTCGTTGGCATCCGATTTCATATCGGTACCGGTAATTTTGGTAGGCCACGCGTTGCTGAGGGTCCAGGTCATTGTTGGCTTAGCCGATTCGTCCAGTAACTGTATCACTACTGTCTCCCGTTTTATGGTATTCATCTTTATTGCGTCATACCACTTCCAGAAATTATTGTCGTTCACAAAAATTCCTTTTTTGAGGGTTACATTACCGGTTTTTACAATGCCCGGCATCTTTATGGTAGAGAACACTTTGTTATCTCCATGCCTGTATTCGATAGGCTGTGTTTCGGTGTCCAGTCCGGAAACTTCCTGAAATGAAACCGTTTTATCCTGTGAACCAAGGTTTACAGTAAAGTAAAACTTTGGTAAGGGCCATGTACTCCCTTGTTTTGATCCATCATCTGCCATGATTATATAATTTTAAATTAGATTATTAATTTGATTAAGCTTTCTGCATTTCCTGTTGGAACGTGATCTCAATGAATTCGGCCGGATGCGATACCGCAACCTTTACGGCGACGATCATTCGTCCGTTCTGAATGTCATCGTTGGTCATAGTCTTACCTAACCCAACGCTTACCGAATAGGCGTCTGCAGGTTTCGGACCCACGAGCCCTCCTTGTTTCCATACACCGGTGAGAAAGTTCGAGATCATGCTTTGTACATTTACCCATGTATTTGCATCGTTGGGTGCAAACACATAAGCCTTCGCAGCCTGTTTGATGGATTGCTCCAGAAAAATAAGTGTGCGGCGAACGTTGATGTACCTCCAGTCGTTAGAGTTACCATCAAGGGTTCTCGCACCCCATACCATATTTCCCATTCCTTTAAAAGCCCTAATTGCGCATACCGACTTACCATCCAGGGGCACATTGAGGTCCTCCTGCATGTCGTGGTTTATTTTAATTGCCGGTGCGATCACACTTTGCATAGCGACGTTTGCCGGAGCCTTCCAAACTCCTTCGGTACTATCTACCGATGTAAATACCCCGGCGATTCCTGCACTAGGAGGCATTAAATTCAAGGTTCGCTGTACATGATCTAATACCTTCGTATAAAAGGAACTCTGATTTCTAATAGCATCATCGGCCATTTTGCGTTCTTTCGCCTGGTCGTCGCCCAATTTTTTAAATAGAGGAAATTTTTTTGCATCGTAATCTCCTTTATAATCCTGAGCGGTTAGATAAGAAATCTTCACGTCGAAATCTCTCGCTTTATTAAAAATTTTCTGCCCGTTCTTGTTGGTGCTATCCAATACGGGAGCATTAGACACGTTAAATTCAGCTCTCAGAGCCTTGTCCAATACCTGAAAAGCATCATCGGTTAAATTCTTATACGAAAAATCCGACTCCTGGAAAATAGTAGTGTGTAACCAGGGGTAATACGCAGCGGCATAGCTATTGGATTTCGCGTTGATCGGACTTACTCCCGATCTAAATTTATCTACGGTCGATTCCTTGATGTCCTTTTCCTCATATCCTCCCGGAATATCTAGTAACGCTACCCTGCTTGGCATATCATCCCCACAATGATTGATCATTGCATTTTGAATGGTATAGGCATCGGCTGCTTCAAATTCAACAAGGTCCGGGATCACAACCATAGTTGGTTCGGATTCCTTTTTCAATAAGGTTAACGCATCCGTAAATGGAGTAGTAGAGTCGAATTTTGTGAGCCCATCTTTATAAGCTCCTATACTCATTACAAAACAATCTGCGCCTCCATTGGCATAGAAGAATTTGAGCGCTCCGTATAGACGGTATTTTACCGTGGCAGCCTGTATGGCATAATTCTTATCACCGAAGGAAAAATCCGGGTCTTCGGCAGGATCTTCGGCAATATCGAATTTGATATGCGGAGCTTCACTTCCAAAATAAGTGAGGAAATCTGCAAAAGATGAGATCTTAATCGGTTGTTTCAATAAGCTTTCTCCTCCGTAACTCGTGTTTTGTGTATAACCAATGAATACCGGAACTGCGGTTTCCACAGGTACAACGGCGTTTCCAAATGCATCCAGTTCCTGAATATATACGCCGGGGGTTTTATGTATTGTTGACATGATTTAGTTTTTTAAATTAATTAATTGTTGTTTGTCTGTGATGACTACTATCCGCCATTGGCAATAGTGAGTCCTTCGTGAGCAAGTTCCAGTGTTTCCACAGCTACTTCGTTGGCATCCGATTTCATATCGGTACCGGTAATTTTGGTAGGCCACGCGTTGCTGAGGGTCCAGGTCATTGTTGGCTTAGCCGATTCGTCCAGTAACTGTATCACTACTGTCTCCCGTTTTATGGTATTCATCTTTATTGCGTCATACCACTTCCAGAAATTATTGTCGTTCACAAAAATTCCTTTTTTGAGGGTTACATTACCGGTCTTTACAATGCCCGGCATCTTTATGGTAGAGAACACTTTGTTATCTCCATGCCTGTATTCGATAGGCTGTGTTTCGGTGTCCAGTCCGGAAACTTCCTGAAATGAAACCGTTTTATCCTGTGAACCAAGGTTTACAGTAAAGTAAAACTTTGGTAAGGGCCACGTACTCCCTTGTTTTGATCCATCATCTGCCATGATTTTATATTTTTATAAGTTAATAATTAGTTAGTTATGCTTTCTGCATTTGTTGCTGGAAGGTGATCTCAATGAATTCGGCCGGATGTGATACGGCTACTTTCACCATCACTCGCATGATTCCTAATTGGATGTCTTCATTGGTCATAGTTGTCCCTAATCCAACACTTACCGAATAGGCGTCCGCAGGTTTCGGACCCACGAGCCCTCCCTGTTTCCATACGCCGGTGAGAAAGTTCGAGATCATGCTCTTTACAGTTACCCATGTATTTGCATCGTTTGGCGCGAACACATAGGTTTTGGCTGCTTCCTTAATGGATTGCTCCAGGAAAATAAGTGTGCGGCGAACATTGACGTACCTCCAGTCGTTAGAGTTACCATCAAGGGTTCTCGCACCCCAAACCATATTGCCCATACCTTTAAAGAAACGGATCGCGCAAACAGATTTACCATTAAGCGGTACGTTTAAATTTTCCTGCATATCGTTGTTGATCTTCACCGCGGGAGCGGTTACATTCTGTACAGCTACATTAGCAGGAGCCTTCCAAACACCATCTGCATTATCTACCGCCGTATATATGCCGGCCATTGCGGCACTTGGTGCCATGAGATTAAGTTGGCGTTTCACTTTTCCCAAGAGTATGGGATACTGCTTGCTTAAATTCTGAAGCGCAGCATCTGCCTCATCGATGGTAAGTTTTCCGTCATCGCTCATCCCTTTATTGGTAAAAGAGCTGATCGCATTTGCATGATCGACACTAATTCCTTTTACAGGATCTGTGAACTCTGTGGTTAATAAGGTGGCGACATTGGCGTACGAATCCTCGATGAGATTTTTATACGATACGTCCGCAGACTGATAAACTGTGGTATGTAGCCAGGGGTAGTAGGCGGCCGCATAACTATTGCTCTTCTGAACCGTCCCACTTACCCGATCTCTAAAAACATCTACACTGGCTGTAGGATTATCTTCCGGTTCATTGTAGCCGTTTGGAATATCAAGAATAGCAACTCGACTTGGCATTTCTGCGCCACAATGATTGATCATATATCCCTGTATAGAATAGGCTTCGTCTAAACTAAATTCCACGACATCCGGAATTACAAGCATGGTTGGTTCTGCCTCTTTTTTCAACAGATCTATTGCTCCAGTTACGTCATTGGCGTCCAGGTCTGATCCAACTTTTCCAACACTTAAAACATAACAGTCTCCTCCGCCATTCGCATAGAAGAACCGCATGGCACTATGCAATCTGTGAATTCTGGTAACATTCGATATGTAATAGTTTGTACCTGCGTATTCATAGTCTGCAGGTTGCGGACTAACATCATAGCCGGATTGTGGCCACGTATCCTTTCCTTTTGGTCCATAGATTAGATTCTCTGTGGTGTCCACATAGTAGGAAGTAGGCGCGCCGTCACTTTCGGTTGGAGCTTTTGTTCCTATAGCAGGGTTTGTTATTTCGGGCCAGGTGTCGCCAGCTCGCGGGCCATATACTTTCTTTTTCACCGTATCGATAAAATATGCTCCATCACCACCGTCGTTGGCAGTTGGCGCTTTTGTTGAGGAAATAACAGTCCCAATGGGTTTAGGCCATTCTCCTCCCTTTTTAGGGCCATAGAGTTTAACGGCGCTGGTATCAAAGAAATAATTCCCAACAGCACCTTCATCGGTTGGAGCTGCCGTGCCTTTGAGCACATTAACTCCGGTGGACCATGCGGCTTTCGCGGGGCCATACGTTTTTTTCGCAGCTGTATCGTAGTAGAAGGCTCCAGGTTCACCAACGGTTTTATCAGGAGCAACTTTTCCTGTTAAAAGATCGAACGTGGTTTTAGGCCATTCTCCACCTTTTCTTGGACCGTACCATTTTTCGGCCTTGGTGTCGATATAATAGTTACCATCTGCACCATCCGAACTGGTTGGAGCTGTGGTTCCTGTTAATACGTCCGCTCCGGCAGGCGACCAGTTAACGTCTTTGGTGTAGATCTTCGTCTGATCAAAGTACAGATCGCCCGCAACTCCCAACGTGTTAGCCGGGCTGCTCTTATCAACAAACAATCGTCTACCTCCAAGATTCACACTTGCGATATTATCGATCGAAAATTTGATCTTTGGTCGTTTATCCTGGTCCTGGTCCTCAAAAATAGACTGAAATTGCGCCAGGGAGGTTATCTTCACCGGGTTATTCACCAGGCTCTTTCCGTTAAAGGAGGTCTTTTCGGTATACCCTATAAACGCCGGTACGGCGGTTGCTACGGGTACCACAGAATTCCCAAAGGCATCCAGTTCCTGGATATATACCCCCGGGGTTTTCATTGTTGTTGACATAAAATTTGATTTAAGTTATACATATATTATTGCTGTTGCTAGTAAAGGAATAACTGCTCCGTCTCGTTCCTCTCCGAGAATGGACTCCGGAATTTGATTAGGCAGCTTAATTTCCAGGTCTTTTGTTACATTGAGTTGTGTATTGGTGTATCTTAGTTTTAACAAGGGATAATTCGTTATAGTGTACTTCAATGGCAAGGGAATATTCGATGTCATTACCAACGCGGAAACATCATGGGAAAGTTGTTTTTTTACGGGCCCTTCGTAGGTCTCATTATAAATGCCTTCGATCTTAAGATCGCCCTCTTCCACTTTCATATTCTCCCTTAAGATAATTTGATATTGCCACAGTAATTCTCGCGATTTAAAGGAGAGTTTTAATTTTTTGTTGGGATCATTCTCGCTAACTATATCATGGATATCAAGCAGTAACACTCCTATTGTATAAAGTGGGAGATCTCCATTTGGCGGAGCATGATCGAGTTGTAACTCTTCTTCTCCGGGGCTGTTTTTCAGATACAGGATATCGGTATTGTTCAACGGGATATTGGAGGTGTAGTTTTTAAAGTTACTATCCTCGTGATAGAACTGAAAATGAAGCGTATTTAACCCACTGAGTGCTTCAGCCAGATCGAAATTTTCAGTTTCTGAAATACCACAGTAAAAGGTAAAAATGTTCCTATTTACATTTATCTTGATATTATAATTCTGAACATCCCTTTCCGATATAGGCAAAGGAGAAATTTTAAAATGTTCGGAAACACCATTCGGATAAAACGAATGAGTTATTTCTAATTCGAGAAATTTAAAATACGTCACGGTCATATTATTTAGAATCTGCTTTCCCCTCAAGACCAAATATCGACGGGGTTTGTTTTTTAATTCTTTCGTCACTTAAGGTGATCATCCTCATCTTGTATAATAAGGAAGGCACATACTTTGCTCCTATCCCGCTCCAGATATGACTCAACTCATTCACTGGTAAATTCATGATCTCAAGCGTTAGTTTGGTTAATGGTTCCTGCATTTCCGGATTTACATCACTCGTAAAATAGGGGTTGGCCTGAAACACCGTAATGACCGCCGATAACATTTTAAGGGCTTCCAGATAATTCTTGGAGTCAAAATTGGCGGACACCAGTAAATATATATTGAGGTGTACCGGGGGTGCGATCTTGCCATAAGTGTTTCCGGTTTTCACATTGAAATTTCCACTAGATTTCACATAGGTTTCATGTTCCACATTGATTATGGATAAAACGATCTTATTATGCACGTTATCGGCGATACTTCCATCCGGATTTGTGAGGCTGCTAGGCACCACCATATCGGTGTCCAGTCCATATTTCAGACTTATTTCCTGGTTCAGGAATTTGGTTAAAAATGAAAGTGCTTTCGATATCATATTTTTATTTTTTAGAAACTAATGTTTTAATTGCCCCCTGAGTTGCTCTTGCAAAATAGATCCCGGCGATGCTTACCATGTAACACCCCATGAATAAGGGAATTTCGCCGAGCATTTCACATATATATTCGATGGTCACACCACTTGCCAGTTCATCCAAAAGGTATTTAAAGATGAAGGCCATGGGAGCTGCCAGGATTAGTGCGAAAAGCACCCATAAAAATTCTTTTGCCATAAATTTTTTAACGGCTTTCAGAAATTTCTTTAGTTTTCCTTCCTCGGCAGCCATCGCTGCCTTTGCGTCTGCCAGCGTTCCACTCATGGTAATTCTCTTTTAATTTTCTGAACATATCGGTTTACAAAATATATGCCCGATGCCCCTATCATAAATCCTGCGACCATTGCCAGAACTGCGTTATCAATTACACCCTGCCATCTTAGAATAAACAATGCCAGCAGGAAAATAAATGCCATATAATAAAAGGTATAAGCTCGACTGCTGAAAAAGTACATTCTGGTTTCGGGATGAAACATAGCCATTAGAAAACCGGCTCCTCCAAAAACAACCAGAAAGGCAAGGGCAAATAATAACACAGACTGGTATTCTTTTATATTCTGAAGTGATTGTGAAAGACTTTTTAATTTATCCCAGAAGGAAGGGTCGGCTGTTCCCTTCTTCGTTTCTGTAGTTTTTGTTGCCCCCCTATTCGTGCCGGGACTTAGCACAGTCGCTCCATTAGAACCGCTGGTTGTTGCCGAAGAATCTGTAACGTGATTGTTTGTACCATTTTGAGTGATAAAAGGAAGACTATCCCGTTTTTCACACATAATTTCTTCAATACTTTCCCATAAGTCGTTATAACCTTTGTCATATCCTAAGGCCCAAATACCCAGGCCATTAAGATCCTTTTCTCGTATCATTTCTAACTTTGATGCTAGGGTAGTGCTCGTGTCGAACCAGCATTGTCTAAATTGATTCTTACCTCTGCTATCGGTAGTTATATAGCTATAATAGGCAGTATTACTTATCGGGTCGATACGTAGCTGCGAATTACCCAACTTGGCCTTAATATATTCGTAGGTTCTTGGCCCAACATATCTGTCTACCGCCGAACCGATCGCCCCGGTTTTAGTCTCCCATATATGCCCGTAGAATGGCAATGCCATAATTAATTTAGTGGACGGTATCTTTTGTTCCAGGTAGTAGTCTGCCGAAGAATTTAGGTTAAAGGGTTCCCAGATATCACCGCTGCAAATAGGATCGACCGGGCCGGCAACTTTACTTTCACTTCCGTAGTAATTATATCCCATGATCACAAATTGATCAACTATGGGAATGAGGGCACTATAATCTATGGCCTTGGCCCAATCAACAGCTGGCACAGTGATATAAATCTTGTACTCCTTATCTTCTTTGTCCAACTCCTGTCTAAGGAGAGTGATAAATTTTGAAAAGTCGTTTTTTTGCTGATTGTGAATGTCCTCAAAATCGATACACACTCCATCCGCCCTGTCTTTAATTAATTCCTTTAGAGAGGCGATAAGGGTGTTTACAGCTTTGTTATTTTTAAGTAGTTTTTTATTTGCCGATTTGCCAAAATTGGTAACTGTGAGCAAACTGCGTTTTTTATTGGATTGTAAAGAATCTACTAGCGGAGTAGAGGTCCAGTCGTGAATACTCTTGGCCTTTCCGGTGTTTGGGTCCACTTCGTATGAGAAATATGCCACGGTGGTTAACAGTGAATAATTAAGCGACTTATGAAGATCTTTATCCCAATATGGATACCATCCAAAGACTTCTTTTTTCAAAGCCATGGTATCGGTTCGCACATAAGGCGATACTTTTAGCCCTAAAGAATCATAGTTGATAGTGTAGTTTTTCTCGAGCCCCTGCTGTCCTGCATATTCGTGATGTTTCCTAAATTTCTTTTCGGCTTTAGACAATTCATCTACCTTGATGAGTCCGAAAAGTATCTTCTTTTCAGAGAGTTCAGGTGTGCAAATCGTATCTAAGGTCTGACCATAAATTTTATTGCCATTAGAGATAACACATATTAGTATTGAGACCAATAACTGAAGAGTCAGTATGTGAGATCGTTGTAACACGTTCTATCCGGTTAAGTTAAAAAGGAGCACATTGATTGTGCTCTAGGATAATTTTAATAATAAGTTGCAGGGATTATCGAAACGTACTTTTTCCGAAGAAGAAGGCTGGTTAGTTTTATTGATAATTTTGCATAGTAATAGTATGAAGATTTAATGCAAGTACCTATAAGTAGTTATACGTAATTCGTTATAAAACAGCCTAATGAAATTAATTTAAGGGTTTATACGTAATAAAATGGATCTATGTTGTGCTATCTATAACATTTGCCTGTACCAATTAATCTTCTATTTTTGCATGACAATGAACACTAATAGAATACATAATCCGCTTGAGCGTATAAACCTGTTCCACTATCGCGCATCCGTAAAATGGTCGTGCGATACCGGGCGTTATGTATTAAAATTATGAGACAAATATTGTACTGAATCATATATTTTAAGGACGTCCGATATTTTCGGACGTTTTTTTTTAATTTTTTTTCTGAATATGAATGAATAATCAAAAACATAAAAGAATTCACTTTTGGAAGTTAACCGGCTAATGCACAAATCGTTGTGAGATTGTCCGATAATCTGCAATTCGCGGACAGGATCTTTATTGCATAAAAACTCTTTAAGTACCTGAAAATCAAATAAATAAAATGATTAAATTGTTTTGAAATTTAAAATTTGTTCTCATCTTTGCATCCGAAATTATCACAACTAAAAACAGAAGTTACATCCAGGATGGTTTCTTTTGAATTAAAAATTAAAATTATAGAAGCTATGTGTTTATTTATGTACACGACCGATTTTCATGTAAATGAAAAGCAAGTAACGACCCGGCTTCGGAACAAATATTAGTAATATCAATATTGCTATGTAAGATCCGAAGCACACCTTACTGTTTCGGATTTTTTTTGCCTTGTAATTATGGCACATTCTGCAACAGAAGGAAAGACAAATTCAAATCATTTAATTAAAACAGAATGGAGGCTAATACATCTAATTTATACCTTTTTAAAGCATTGGAAGCATATCCTTACGAATTGGCGCAAGCTCTCGAAAGTTTAAACTATGCTTTAACATACGATCCTGAGAACGTTCGGGCCTTATGTCTCATGGCAAAGATCCAGGACGAGCAACTTGGTGAATATGAAGTGGCGAGATCTTACTATGAGCGTGCTCTAGCAAACCGTCTGGATATTCCAAATGTCTATCCGGATTTTATCCGCTTGCTCATCAATTACGAAGATTTCGATGAAGCTCAGAAGTTGATAGAGTTTGCCAGGACCGTAAAAGGTATCGACAGAGCAGGAATTGAACTTGCGCAGGCACAGCTTTTCGAAGCGAAAGCCATATATAATGAATCTTTGGATTCACTTACAGATGCAAAACAATTTGCTATGAACGGTGAGTTTATATATTATGTGGATGAGGTGATTAAAAGGGTTAAGAAAAAACGTGAAGTTGTAAACAACAGAACACGCAAGATCGAAGAAACCCCAAAAGAACCCGTACGCGAAAGCTCAATACCTAAATGGTTGTCTGATCGACTCAACAACCTTTTGTAGGATCCCCCGATATCACCGGGGGATTTTTATTACAGTTTAAATCTTTCAAACATTTCCCTATCCAGTTGTTCCTGATGATCGGGATGTGCAATAGAGATCAATGCATTGGCTCTTTCTTTCAAACTCTTTCCAAACAAATTTACCAGGCCGTATTCGGTTGCTACATAATGCACATGCGCGCGCGTAGTGGTCACCCCTGCACCTTGTTTCAAGTAAGGAACTATCTTTGAGATTCCTTTGGCAGTGGTGGAGGGCATGGCAATAATGGGTTTACCTCCTTCACTCAAACTCGCACCACGGATGAAATCCATTTGTCCGCCAACTCCCGAAAACTGATACGGACCAATTGTATCTGCACAAACCTGTCCGGTGAAATCAATCTCAATCGCACTGTTTATGGCAGTTACTTTTGGCTGTGATCTAATTCTATGGGTATCGTTAGTATAAGCGGCCTCTTTAAAATGAACACTGGGATTGTCGTCCACATAGTCATACAGACGTTGTGTACCTACCGCAAAACACGTTACGATCTTTCCCTGTTTTATTTTCTTATGCTCCCCGGTGATCACCCCTAGTTCTATTAAAGGAAGTACTCCGTCACTAAACATTTCGGTGTCGATTCCCAGGCCTTTATGATTTGTGAGGTTTTTAAGTACAGCATTCGGGATATTCCCAATCCCCATTTGTAAGGTAGCTCCGTCCTCTACAAGCCCGGCTACGTGTTGCCCGATCTTCTCCTCAACTTCAGAGGGTTCGGTTAAGGATGCATAATGAAGTGGGGTATCAATGTGTACTCCAAAATCAATTGAGTTAATGTGTATGATGCCATCACCGTGAGTTCTGGGTACACGGGGATTTACCAGTGCCACAACTTTTTTTGCCTTTTCGAGTGCGGGCAAAGCGATATCTACAGAGACACCTAGGGAACAATAACCGTGCTTATCCGGTGGAGAAACTTGTATAAAAGCTACATCCAGTGAAATGATGTTTCGTCGAAATAAAAGGTGTATCTCGCTCAGGAAAATTGGGATATAGTCTCCCTTGTTATTATTAATACCTTTGCGCACGTTGCCACCAACAAAGCAACTGAAAATATTAAAGGAAGCGTCGTAAGGTTCTTCCATATACTTAGCTTTCCCTTCTGTATGGATCTGCACGATCTTTACATCACTAAGTTCCTCGTATCTATCGCAAAGCTTATCTATTAGGAGATTAGGGGTCATGGCGGCGCCCTGAAAAAATACGGTATCTCCACTTTTTACAATGGAAACGGCTTCTTCTGCAGTAACAATTCTCATGGGATCAAAATTATATTGAATGCAAATTACCGTTTAATCCAATAAAGCAGTTATGACGAAAGTCAATTTTGGAAGAATTTATCCTAACGCTAATTGCGTACTAACTAATTTTTACTCCATTTGGGACATCGTCGTCGGGATTTACAAATACCAATTTTCCATCGGGAGTTTCGGTCATTAAGATCATGCCTTCACTTTCCACTCCCCGTAAAGCACGTGGAGCCAGGTTAACCAATACAGTAACACGTTTCCCCACCACTTCCTCGGCGGTAAAGCTTTCGGCTATACCAGACACAATGGTACGCGAGTCTATGCCCGTATCTACTTTTAAAACCAAAAGTTTCTTGGTTTTGGGCATCTTTTCAGCAGAAACAATAGTACCCACCCGCATATCCAGTTTTGTAAAGTCATCGAAAGTAATAACATCTTTCTGTGGTTCCACGCTTGCATTCATAGCTTTATTTTCTTTTTTACTGGCTTCAAGTTTTGCAAGTTGTTCTTGAATTTTTTCGTCCTCTATCTTACTGAAAAGTAATTCACCTTTCCCAATTTGATGCCCAGGCGCAATGAGTTCTTTTTCTTCTGAAATGTCCTTCCAGCTAGTAACAAGATCCCTCATGCTATTTCCCAGGATACGATTTAGTTTGGCTGAAGTGTGAGGCAGAAAAGGCTCGCTTAGAACCGCGAGCGCTGCTGCGATCTGCAGTGCGACATACATCACCGTTTTGGTTCTTGCCTCATCTGTTTTGATTGTTTTCCACGGCTCCTCGTCGGCCAGGTACTTGTTTCCAAGTCGGGCAACATCCATAAGTTTTGCCTGCGCCTCTCTAAATCTATACCGTTCTATAGAACTTGCGACAACTTCCGGAGCAGCCCGGAGTTCATCAAAGGTCTCCTTGTCTACGTTAGAGAATTCGGATGGCTGTGGGGTTTCTCCATCGTAATATTTATGCGTTAGCACCACCACGCGATTGATGAAATTTCCGAAGATAGCCACCAATTCATTGTTATTCCTGGCCTGGAAATCGGCCCATGTAAAATCGTTGTCCTTTGTTTCGGGAGCATTGGCCGTAAGGACATACCTAAGCACATCTTGCTGACCGGGAAATTCCAGGAGGTATTCATGCAGCCATACTGCCCAGTTCTTACTCGTGGATATTTTATTTCCTTCCAGGTTTAAAAATTCGTTGGCAGGGACATTCTCCGGCACTATATAACTTCCTTCAGCTTTAAGCATGGCTGGAAAGATGATGCAATGAAAAACAATATTGTCCTTACCTATAAAATGTAACAGCTTGGTGTCTTCACTTTTCCAATATGGTTCCCAATCCTTTCCTTCTCTTTCTGCCCATTCACGCGTGGAAGAGATATATCCTATGGGTGCATCGAACCAAACATAGAGTACTTTTCCCTCGGCACCATCTACAGGAACAGGAATTCCCCAATCCAGATCGCGAGTAACCGCCCTTGGGCGTAATCCATCATCGATCCAGGATTTACATTGCCCGTACACGTTGGTTTTCCAATCTTTTTTATGGCCCACTAAAATCCATTCTCTCAGCCAATCCTCGTATTGATCCAGTGGCAGAAACCAGTGTTTTGTTTCCTTTTTCACCGGTTTTGCGCCCGAGATAGCACTTTTGGGGTTAATAAGATCTGTGGCATTATGTGAAGTTCCGCAATTCTCGCATTGATCTCCGTAACTCTCCTCGTAACCACACTTGGGGCAGGTACCTACTACAAAGCGATCGGCCAGGAATTGATTTGCTTCTTCGTCGTACAATTGTTCGGTCACTTCCTCCACAAACTTTCCGTCATCGTAAAGTTTTTTGAAAAATCCTGAAGCCGTATCGTGATGTATCTTCGCCGAGGTTCGAGAGTAATTATCGAAAGTGATCCCAAATTCCTCGAAAGATTTTTTTATGATCTCATGATATTTGTCCACAACCTCCTGTGGGCTGATCCCTTCCTTTTTCGCTTTGATCGTAATGGGAACGCCGTGCTCATCACTACCGCAAACAAAAGCAACGTCCATTCCTATTAGACGCTGATATCGTGCATATATATCGGCTGGTACGTAGACTCCGGCCAAATGGCCAATATGTACAGGGCCATTGGTATAAGGTAAAGCGGCTGTTATGGTAATTCTCTTGGGATCGTTCATTTACTATAGAAATTCAGACTTGATTGTGAACAGGCACAAAAATAGCGATTTTATCTTCGGTTCAAATAGGGTAACAAGAGAAAAGTCTTCCGGCGAACAGAAGACTTTTCATATAAAAAAAGAAAATGCGACTATTTGATAAGGAGTGATTTACTGTAAAACTGGCCTCCCATAGAAATTCGGTATATATACTGTCCAAAACTTAGCCTGGAGCCTAATGCAGCTTTAACATCTACCGAATGTACACCGGGGAACAGCACTTCATTTTTAAGGGTTCCCAGTTCTTTTCCCATTATATCGTAGAGCTTTAGATCGATATGGCTGGTGTTGGTCATGTTCATTTCAATGTATACCCTGTTATTTTTATACACCGGCGCATGAACGAAAGTGGTTACATTGCCAAAATCGGTATTCGACAACGAATCACAATTAATTCCCAGGTCCAGTTCGGGGTAATTCTCATTAAGCAGAATAAGATCGATCACTGTTGGATCCAAACAAAACCAATTGGTAAGTACGCTGGAATAGACAGAACGGAAATCGGCCGTAGGGATGAGATTATCATGGCTGTCCCAGGTTAACAGGTCGGGATGGGTTCCCACAAATCCATTTCCATTAAGCCCCGGCCCGAATAAAAGAACAGGCGAAGCAGCGCCGTGGTCTGTACCATTAGAACCATTCTCATAAGGTCTTCGGCCAAATTCGGAAATGGTCATACAGAGCACATCATTCTGCATTTCGGCTGCTTCCAGATCTGTATAGAAACTTTGTAAAGTATCAGACAGGTCTTCCAGTAACGCCCTGTGCTCATCGGGCTGGTTGGCATGTGTATCGAAACTTCCCAGGGTGACCATATATACTTTGGTCCCCAACCCTCCTTTGATCATCCTTGCCACAATAGACATTTGGCTGGCCAGATCTTCGTCGCTATAAGTGGCTTGATTCGTCGAGTTCATGTATGCGTCGTTGATCACACCTGCGTAGGTAAAGGTTGTATTTGTGGTGGAGCGCATAAAGAATAATTTATCACCATATACACATTCTGGGATATCCAAGAGGTCGTGAATTTGCCCGTTTTGGGCGACGCTCTCCAATTGTTGCGGATTGGCAACAGAAAACGCATAATTAGTTTCCTGGCCTTCAAATACCAGGTTGCCTATGCTTCCAATCTGTATTGCAGGTGGAACTTCCGGGGGATTTATGAGGTAGTCCGGATACAGATGTTCATAATAGCGGCCCCACCATCCGGTAGGTTCGATGACCGTATCTGCTGCCGAAGCCCAGATATCCGATGAACGAAAATGAGATAGATTCTGCTGCGGATATCCAACACCGTGTACCACTTTCATTTGCCCTTCTCCCCACATGGCTTCGAGGCTACTCATATAATTGGGAATGGCAAAGTCTGCATTCAGGTTTGTAAGTTCGCTTTGTTGATGCCGGATCGTTGGTCGCAAATTGGCATAGGTGGCATAATCGTAAATGGGTACTATGGTGTTCAAGCCGTCATTTCCTCCTTTGAGCCTTATAATTACCATGATACGATCTGTTTCGCTTTCGGCGAGTGCCACTGAAAGCGGAGAAGGTTTGGAGGCTGTTACTGCAGCATTCCCCAACATGATACTACCTCCACCGGCAAGCCCCAGCGCCTGGATAAATGATCTTCTGCTCCATTCGGCATGTTCCTGATCGTGAATAAGCTTTTGGTCCTTGGTAGCTTCTTTTTTCTTAAAATTATGATTCGTACACATGAGCAGGTTATTTAAGTTGGAATTCGGGCATTCGTGCTATATGATTTAGCAGCAAGGTAACCTGATAGGGTGCTGTAGACCAATCTAAATTCCAGGTTCCGTTGTCATAATAGTTCTGCGGGACATCCCATTTAAAGATGTCTGTGGCTATGTCGTAGTCGGTAATGGTATATAATTGCTTCGGAACAAAATGATCTACCAGTACCTGGGTGATATAATAGGGGTCGTTGCTATTATTGGTGAGGGCTTTGGCCAGATCGGTCAACGTAAGTTCGTATCCATTTCCGAAGAGATAGGTCACATATAGCTCCATTAGCTCCCAACGTCCGGTAAGTGTAGAGGTATTAATCCACTCCTCATCCCGTTGCCAACCGGCAACATCTGGGGGATTGAAAATTTCCTGCCCCATAAGTCCTGAATAATACAGAAAGGCATCCATGATACTAGTATCATAGAAGAACTCGGTCTCATTAACAAAGCCGAAAATCGTGTCGAAAGGACTCTTGATCACCACGCCTATAGCGCGCTCATCGAAAAAATGTTCGCTTTTAAATAGTTGTTTCAATACAGGAACCAGTTCGTAATTATTTGCCATCATGGTTTGAGCCAGGGGCTCAATTATGTCCTGTATGATTAGAGCATCCACAGAAGGGCTCACGAAGTATTTATAAAGCTTTGTGCATATAAATTTACACACATCGAGTCCGCGTTCCTGGAATAAAATATCGATCACGTCCGAATACCCCCAATTACCATCCTGGCCGAAAATACTTTTAAGTCCGGTATCGTGAGTACTTACATCGAAATAGATCTGGCCTCCAAATTCGGTCCAGTGATTATAACCGGTAAGGGCTCTGGAAGTTTCTATAATGTCTGTCTGGCTGTAACCATTTCCTTCTCCCAGCGTAAAGAGTTCGTATAATTCCCTGGCGTAGTTTTCATTCGGGTTTACATTGGTGTTTTCATATCCGTTCAGGTAAAGTAACATGGCATTGCTAATTCCTATATCGTGCACGAAGGTTTTGAAATTCCCCAATGCGTGCGTTTGAACGGTGTTGTAATACTGAAATAAATAAGGCGCATAAAAATACACTTCCAGTTCGGTGACAAAATGGTTCATCCAGAAAGCCGAAAGGCGTCCACGAAGATCTTCAGTCATAAAGTCGTTTCCCGCCTGAATACGCCAGTCGAATATAAATTGTTCGTTCTCCGTTTCGTAATCGGTAAAATCTCCCAATGCCCAGTAGCCCCATGGTGGAGCAGCGGTAGGGGGTAGCGCGAAGGCTGCATCCACAAGAGAGTCGATAAATTGGCCCGGGCTCATTGGCAGGGCAAGGTCTACGGTGTCTTGGGAAGCACTAAACCCTAACCTGCGATATACATGTTTAATCTTACTTACATTCCAGGGATTTTGAGCGGAAGGCACGTATGCCGCCAAAGTTGAAGCATTGCAAGATGGGGCTGCAATTGTTTCCATAGCTGTATTTTTTAAGTTCGAGACAGCTAAATATATTGAATTATAGTTATTTATGGTAAGCCAGGCCTAAATTTAACGTAAAAGACTAACTTTAGTTTTTAAACTAAGAATAGAAAAGAATATATGGTAACACCACCTTATTTGCAGGCTGGCGATACTATTGGGATCGTCTCCACGGCCCGAAAAGTAAACAAGACTGAATTACAACCGGCCCTGGATCTGCTTGCACGATGGGGCCTGAAAGTAAAACTTGGCGAGAGTATAGGTGCCGAAAAGGACCAGTTTGCGGGTGAAGATGCGTTACGAGCCAGGGACTTTCAGCAAATGCTGGATGATGAACAGATAAAAGCGATCTGGTGTGCCAGAGGGGGATATGGTACAGTACGTATTATCGACCTACTCGATTTTCAGAAGTTTGCTGCCAACCCAAAATGGATCATTGGATACAGCGATATTACCGTACTTCATGCTCACCTTAATGGCAGAGGAGTGGAAACCCTGCATGCGCAAATGCCTTTGGATATCGATAAAAAGACTGTAGAGACGGCAACATCATTGAAGGAATTACTGTTTGGTAAACCATATACAATTAGGTATACGGATATATCTGGGATCTCCCGCAACGGCTCGGCCGAAGGAGTCCTGGTGGGAGGGAATCTGTCTGTTTTGTATTCTTTATGCGGAAGTGCCTCACAATTAAATACAGCCGGTAAGATCTTATTCCTGGAAGATCTGGACGAATATCTGTACCATGTTGACAGAATGCTTCAGAATTTAAAAAGAAATGGTTATTTCAATTCCCTGAACGGATTGATCATTGGAGGACTTACCGATATGAACGACAATACCATTCCATACGGGAAAACGGCCGAAGAAATTGTGGAAGAAATTGTTTCTAAGTACAACTTCCCTGTTTGTTATTATTTCCCTGCAGGCCATGTAAATGATAACCGGGCATTAATCATGGGCCGAAATGTACAGTTAACTGTTACAGGACCCGATGTTGCACTGCAATTCACTTCTTAAGAATTTGTAAGGCTTGCCGTTATCAAATGAGAGGGATCATCTTCTCTTGTCGATGTAATGACCATACCCATATTTCATGAAATCAGACCAATAGTGCCCAATTCTAGGGACCTAATATTATGATTTTTTGCAAATTGAAAAATGGCTTATCATAACGAACTGGGAAAACTTGGTGAGGATCTGGCAGTTCAATATTTGTTGAAGAACGGGTACAGGATTTTATGTCGGAATTTTATCTACGAAAAAGCCGAGATCGATATCATTGCCGAAAATTCAAATCAACTGGTGATAGTTGAGGTGAAGACCAGAAACAGCATAGTTTTTGGAGATCCGCAAAGCTTTGTGAATCCCCGAAAAATTAAACATTTGGTAAGAGCTGCGAATGAATACGTAGTAGTTAATAGGATCGATCTGGAAGTACGATTTGATATCATTTCTGTATTAAAAAACAATAAGCAGGAGTGTGTAGAGCATTTTAAAAATGCTTTTTATCATTTCTGAATAGTGTAACTGTAAAAGCAGGCGGGGTTCTTATTTTAAACGGAAAGGCTGAAGCACATCCAGCGCTTTGTCCACCGAAGATATTCTTTCGAAAGTAAGCATTAGGCGAAGGCCGTTTCGGGTTTGCTTTTCTTTCATTTTTACGTGTTGTGGATGATTTTGAACATATTGTAGCACCCTGGAAAAAGTAGGACTCTGGTAATACGCACTGTGCTGGTCACTCACAAAATATCCTACCAGCCTGTTTTTTTTCATCACCACTCTTTCCAGCCCCATGGAAATTGCGATCCATTTTATACGAACGCTATTTAACAGATCTGCTGCTTCATCCGGGAGTTCTCCAAACCTGTCGATGAGTTCCGATTCAAATTTTTTAAGCTCTTCTTCCGTATTTAGGGCGTTGAGTTTTTGGTACAAATTAAGCCGTTCGGTTATATTATTTACATAGTCGTCCGGGAAGAGCAATTCGAAATCTGTGTCGATTACGGCTTCCTTTACAAAATCCTTTAGCTCGTGTTCCGTGCCGGCATAGAGATCTTTGAATTCTTTTTCCTTTAGTTCGTCTATGGCTTCAGAAAGAATCTTTTGATAGGTCTCAAAACCGATCTCGTTAATAAAGCCACTTTGTTCACCTCCAAGCAGATCCCCTGCGCCCCTGATTTCCAGATCCTTCATGGCAATATTAAAGCCACTACCCAGTTCACTAAATTGTTCGAGAGCCGTTAATCGTTTTCTGGCGTCGTCTGTAATGGCAGAGAATGGTGGGGTAATAAAGTAGCAAAATGCTTTTTTATTAGAACGGCCCACTCGGCCTCGCATCTGGTGAAGATCTGAGAGTCCGAAGTTATTCGCATTATTGATAAAAATGGTGTTCGCATTGGGCACATCCAGGCCGCTTTCAATTATGGTGGTTGAAACCAGTACATCGAATTCATTGTTCATGAAGGCAAGCATGAGTTGCTCCAATTTCCTTCCTTCCATCTGCCCATGACCAATCCCTATCTTCGCATCGGGCACCAGGCGCTGTATCATTCCGGCCACCTCCTTTATGTTCTCAATGCGGTTATGTACAAAAAATACTTGTCCGCCGCGCGAGATCTCATACCGGATCGCATCCCGGATAACCTCTTCCGAAAACCGAATCACACGGGTGTCCACGGGATAACGGTTGGGTGGTGGAGTGGTGATGACCGATAAGTCCCTGGCCGCCATCAGGCTAAATTGCAGGGTTCTTGGAATGGGCGTAGCGGTCAAGGTAAGAGTGTCTACGTTTTCCTTGAGTGTTTTCAATTTGTCCTTTACCGCTACTCCAAACTTTTGTTCTTCGTCTATAATTAAAAGGCCAAGAGCATTAAATACCACCGATTTGTTGACCAACTGGTGTGTACCTATAACTATATCAAGTTTCCCACTGGCCAATCCTTCAAGTACGGCCCTTCTCTGTTTAGCACTTCGGAAACGGTTAAGGTAGTCTACATTTACCGGCATATCGGCCAGGCGTTCGGTAAAGGTCTTAAAATGCTGGAATGCCAATATGGTAGTAGGAACCAGGACCGCTACCTGTTTTCCATTATCAACCGCTTTAAAGGCGGCACGTATGGCGACCTCTGTCTTTCCGAAGCCAACATCACCGCAAACCAGACGATCCATAGGCCTTTCGTTCTCCATATCCCGCTTTACGTCTTCTGTGGCCGTGACCTGGTCTGGGGTGTCTTCATAAATGAAAGACGATTCCAATTCGTGTTGCAGATACGAATCGGGAGCAAAAGCAACCCCCTTCTGTAGTCGGCGTTTTGCGTATAACTCAATAAGGTTAAACGCGATCTCCTTAACACGCTTCTTTGTTTTCTGTTTTAATTTTTTCCAGGCAGCGCTTCCCAGTTTGTAAATTTTTGGAACAGCGCCATCTTTTCCATTGTATTTAGAGATCTTATGCAGCGAGTGAATGCTCAGGTACAATATATCCCTTTCCCCATAGATCAATTTTATGGCTTCCTGTTGTTTCCCTTCCACGTCTATCTTTTGCAGCCCGCCAAATTTCCCTATCCCGTGATCGATATGCGTAACATAATCACCCACTTCAAGATTTGTAAGCTCTTTAAGAGTGATCGCCTGTTTTTTGGCATAGCTGTTTTTCAGATGAAATTTATGATAGCGTTCAAAGATCTGGTGATCGGTATAACAGACGTTTTTCTGGTCGTGATCTATAAACCCGTTGAACAATGGAAAAACGATGGTCTCAAATTCGTCCACATGCTGCTGGGCATCTTCAAAAATATCATGGAAGCGTTTCGCCTGTTGATCACTGCTGCAAAAAATATAGTTCTTATACCCGTTTGAAGAGTTGGTGTTGAGGTTTTCAATAAGCAGATCGAATTGCTTATTGAATGAAGGTTGTGGGGTAGTATTAAACGTAATAATGCATTTTTGCGATGATACTGCTTTATTGTTAAGATCTATTACCGAAAATTCCTCGAGTTGTGCTTTCAATAGGGCAGAAGTACAGAAGAGATCCGAAGGGGGGCTCATGGCTACCGTGGTTTCGGTTTCCTTAAAAGCATTCTCGGCCTTTTTGAAGAGCTTATCCATGGCCGAAGACAACAGTTCTCTGTTTTTCAGATAAACAAGGGTTTTTGCTGAAATATATTTAAGGAAACTCTCTCGATTTTCCTGGATCATTTTATTCTCTACATTCGGAATGATCGAGATTCGCTTTACCTGCTCAAGTGAAAGCTGTGTTTCCACATCGAAAGTACGTATACTGTCTACTTCATCTCCAAAGAATTCGATACGGTATGGTTCGTCATGGCTAAAAGAAAACACATCCAGTATTCCACCTCGCACCGAAAATTCCCCGGGTTCCGTGACAAAATCGGTTCGTTTAAAACGATATTCGAACAGTACTTCATTCACAAAATCCACACTAACTTCTTCACCTACCTTTAGCTTAAGTGTGTTTTTTTCCAGTTCCCTTCGTGTAACAACTTTTTCGAACAACGCTTCCGGATAGGTGACAATGATTGCCGGTTTCCGTCTGGAATTGATACGATTAAGCACCTCACTTCTCAGGAGTACATTGGCATTATCGGTTTCGTCTATCTGATATGGTCTTCTATAACTCCCAGGGTAAAACAAAACGTTTTGGTCTCCCAGCAAGTTTTCCAGATCGTTCAAGTGGTACGCAGCATCTTCTTTGTCGTTTAAGATGAGCAGATAGGGAATTTCGGAAGTTCTGAAGAGTTCGGCTATTACCAAAGAAAGTGAGGATCCTACAAGGCCGTTAACCCCTATGTTTTTTTCGGAATTGGCAATAGCCCGCCGCAGTTTTCGAATTTCCGAAGACTGTTCAAAAAGCGACCAAACCTGGGCTTTACTCATTGCGGGCAAAGATAATACAGCCTGATATCAAATAAAACAGTTAACTAACTTTTCTAGATCTTCTCGGGTATTGTATAAATGTGGAGAGATCCGTATCGCCTCACCCCTATACGAAACCTGGATGTTACTCTCGGTAAGAGACTGCTTTATAGTCTCCATGGACTTTCTCCCCCTGGTATAGATCCCAAACAGATGATGCCCTCGGTATTCAGGGGCTTCAATATAATAGCCATGATTAGTAAGAGTCTGGATAGCATCGTACGTGATCTCCTTGCAATATTGCTGAATTCCCTCCGTAGTCCAGTCCATGATCTGCCTGATAGCCTCTGCCAGCATTGGGACATGGATAAAATTACTGGATTCACCCATATCGAAGCGGCTTGCCTTTGGTTTAAATTTCGGGTTGTACCTGGCGAGGTTTGTAAAATCTTCACTACCCTGATGGTTTATCCAGTTATCTTCCAGAGGAGCACCCTCATAGAATCGTTCACCATAATATGCCATTCCAAGCCCATAAGCCCCCATGAGCCATTTGTATCCACCACAGATCAAAGCATCCGGCTGTATATCTGAAGTAGAAAAAGGCAAGGCACCTATACTTTGTGTCCCGTCTATAATGAGATAGGCCTCCGTCGCCAAGGTTTTTTTACGTACTGCTTGTAGATCGAATAGTGTTCCATCAGACCAATGCACTTGCGGTATTGCCACTACCTTAGTTTGTTCGTTTATCGCATCTAATAAACGCTGGTTCCAAATTGAGCCTCTACCTGGGGTAAGAGGAGGTGCGTTTACCTTAACTATCTTTACATCATGCGTTCTTTCCAATTCCATCCATCCATAAACATTACTTGGAAATTGATCCTCCAACACGATGATCTCATCACCTCTTTTAAACTCAATATTCTTTATTACAGTCCCAATTCCGTATGAGACAGAGGGGATGATAGACACACAATCGGGATGGGGTGCGTGAATTAACCGTGCAAACCTTTCTTTAAGCAGTTGTCTGTCTGTGAAGAAATCCTGGCTCTTAATATTTTGGGGATTGGATTTTCGCTTCAAATTTTCAATCCCGATTCTTTCAACAGACTGCAGGAAAGGAGACATGGTTGCACAGTTGAGGTAAGTAACCTCGTCTATAAGTGAGAACAAATGTTTTTTACACGTTAGCATTAGCGACTCAGGTTTTGTTTCAGTTTTTTAATAGGGCTGGTATCACGATTCATATAGCCATGTATTGAACTGCTTATAAACAGAACAACGGCACAAGAGATGGCTGCAATTTTTACGGCTTCGTTACTTTCCCAATTGGCAACGGCAATAGCAGTCAGAGCCCAGGAACCCACCAAGGCGAATTCCCGCATGCTGCGCGTCCAGGTTAGCACGAGACCGATCAATGTTGCAATTGTGACCATAACTACTGTCCATATAGTTTCGGAAATTCCAAATCCATCCCACCCGATCTTAACCAGCCAGGCGGCAACATTGGCTATACTTGCCACTGTTACCCATCCGCAGTAAATCACAAATGGCCACCATAAAAATGCGATCACTGTTAGAGGGGCGTCCCAGCGCTCCATGTTGTTATTTACAACTATCTTCAGTAAAGAAAATAAAAGCAGGAATATGCACAGTACCGAAATGCCTGTATACTGATAGATCCAGCAGTATACCCAGAGACAATTAGCTATACAGGAAACGATAAACCACCAGCCTGTCTTGCTTACAAGATCATCTTTTTTTACCCGCATGAAAAGGCTACGGCTTTGATAGATCACAAAAGCCAAGAGCAAGAGATAAATCAGTCCCCATATGGCAAATGCGTAGGGAGCTGGCGTGAATAAAGTATCTACCTGGGCCGATACTTCACCAATAGTTGTATTATTAATTCTCCCTGTATTAGACAAATAATTAACTAGCAGGACCGCGATAAATGCGACAATATTGAGAATTTGTAATGTTCTTTTCATTAAAAAGCCGGTTTAATTGATCTTGATCTTTGCCAATGTTTTCTGTAAAACCTTCCTGTCTTCATAAGTTTTCAGAACCACAAAGTACCATCTTCGCAACACGCTGTCCACTGTAAAAATTTCTCCTTTGTTGTGATTGGCGATCGATTTTTCAAATTCCGGGACCATGGTTTTTTCGTTGAACCAACCCAGATCTCCCCCATTTACGGAGCCACTAACATCCATCGAATACCTGGAAGCAAGAGAAGCAAAGGATACACCTTTGGCATACTGTTTCATTACTTTAGTACGAATACCATCTATTTTTCGGTACCGGTGTACACTACCGTCCAGAAAGATATAACTTACCCGAAACTGTTTTATGCTGTCCTCTGCGATGAGTTTATACATATATGTTTCACCATCTTCCGTTATTATATAAGGGGTACCACTTATTAATTGCGATTCATGATCGACCCAGTTTTGATCGTTGGGAGTTAGCTTTTCCATTTGTATGGTCCATCCGGGCAAATATTCGCTGGCATATCCAATTTCTTCCTCCGTTTTAATATCATTCATAATAGCCTGGGCCTCGGACCTGGTTTGACCAAATAAAACATGGCTATGTAAAAAGATAAAAACAAAGGTAATTAAGGCCGAACCCGCTGCCTTTTTCATAAGGGGCTTAATAAGAAAAATAAGGCTGGGAAAATATCTCATAGAATTTAAATTAAAGATAGATGATGCGATTCTTTAAAATAAAGATTTTAGTAAAGATTTAGGAGGTTTTTTCCGAAGAAAATATCAGTTTAAAAGCGCGAATAGTTTTATTTTTGCAATATAAATTTGAATTATGACATTTACCGAATTATTTGAAAGTGGAGAAAAATCCAGAAAACTTAGTCATTTTGCATCAATAATGCGGATGGCACTTGTTAATGGCGAACTGGTTGATGAAGAGAAGCGTTTACTTACGCGTTTTGCCGAAAAGCTTGATATAACTCCTTCCGAATTGGCAAAGATAGAAAAAGACCCCTCCGTATATCCGATGAATCCTCCAAATTCGGCCGAAGAACGTTTAGCAATGATGCTCGATCTGTTCAAGATCATTTTTGCCGATAATGAGATAGATGATAATGAGAAGGAATTATTAAAACGTTACGCCATTGGCCTGGGATACACAGAGGATTTAGCAAATAAATTAATCAAGCGGTCCATCCAGATATTTGAAGGTGGGCTCGACCTTGAAGACTACAGATACTTGCTTAATAGAAAGTAAGACCAGGTTTTTAAGACTCTCTAATGAGTTGTTCAATACATTTGAACAACTCATTTTTTGTATATGGCTTTGGAAGAAATGCAGATGCTCCTGCGTCCAATACAGCTTTTTGCTCTTCCTTTAAAGTATTTCCACTGGCGATAAGTATAGGCAGATTCGCAATCGCATCCTGATCATGACCGCGAATCTTTTTAATTAGATCGATACCGTTTATATCGGGCAAAGCAGATTTAAACATGATAAGATGGTAACGATTGTTTGCTAATAGCTCGAAGGCGTGATCTGAATTAATTGCCATTTCAATCACATATCCCTTTTCGTTATTGAGAAAGGTTTTCATCATCAGCATCTGGTTAGTGGTCTCGTCCTCAATGATAAGAATGCGCTTGCTCATTAGTATACCCGATCCTTTGGGAACAGTTTTCGTCCCCTTGCTTGCCGGTCGTACCTTAAAGGGGAACTCGCAGGTGAACAAAGTTCCTTTTCCTTCTTCACTAACCACCTGAACTTTTCCGTCCAGGGATTCGGTAAGGTCCTTTACAATTTTTAACCCCAATCCTTCACCCAACGGCTTAAGTTTATCAACCTTTAACTGAAAATACGAATCGAATACCTTATCGAGTTTGTCTTCAGGGATTCCCGTACCACTATCTGAAATAAGGATCTTAATTTTGGTACTAGCTTTATTTTTATTTTCAGCCTTTACCAACATAGTTATATAACCGTCTGTTGTGTTTCTGAAAGAATTTTCAAGCAGGTTAAATAGGATCTGGTTGAGGCGGGCCGGGTCCCCGATCAATTTACGGGGCACATTATTGTCTATAGACACATTGAATTCGACAGGGTTATTGGCGTATTTTAAATTGAAATGATTCTGAAGGTTATTCACCAAATGCCCCAGGTTGAAGTTCACACTTTTAATGTCCAGGACACCTCGCTCTATTTTGGAGATGTCCAGCATATCGTCCATTAAGATCTTTAGGTGCATACCAGTTTTCTGCATGACCTTTAGGGTTTCATTCTGGTCGTAATCAAGTTTGGTTTCCTTGAGGATCTCCATAAAACCCAGTAGATTATTCAGCGGATTCCTGATCTCGTGATTGAGATTAGACAAAAAATTATTTTTGAACTCTTCCTTTGCTTCCAGTAATTGTTTTTCGAAGGCTAGTTTGTTCTTCGCGATGGAGGCTACATTTTTTTCCTGAACCAGGGGTTGCGAAGCTTCGTAATGTTCGGTAAAATCAAATATCAGTAAATACAACTTCTTCCCTTTCCGAAGAAAATCTACATCCACTATACGCGGATTGCTAACAGAGTCTACATTTACACATGGTATCTTGAGACTGTCTTTAACCGTAGGAAGTAGTGGGATCACTCCCTCGAAGAAGGGATGAAGATCGGCGATAGTACTTTTTACCGGGAGATCGAAAATGGAATTATCGCTTGCTACAATTACGCCCTGATCGGTTATTTCTATTTCCTGAATCCTGCGGTCTAAGATTTCGGTTTTTAACTTCGCACTCATATTATAGTGTTCGTTTGGCAAGATCGAGGAACATATCTTCTACATTTTCTCCAGTTTTTGCACTGGTGAAGTAACAATTCTCAAATTCTTTATCCTTAAAGAATTCTTTGGTGAAGTCTTCGGTAAATAGATCCGATTTGTTACCTACCAGGCACACCGGAATGTTCTCATGATTTTTCGCTAAAAAGTTCATCTCGCTGTTAATATCCTCATAGGTTTCCTGCCGGCTCACATCGAAAACATAAATAAAGCCCTGGCTTCCCAAAAGATATGAACTTCGTGCCTTCTCAATGGAATTATTACCTTCTATATCCCATATAATGAGCGTTACAGGTTCATCGTTTACAACAACATCCTTCTTCTTTACATGCACCCCTACCGTTACAAGATAATCCTCGCTAAAGGCACTATCGATATATCGGCGTACCAAACTCGTCTTCCCAACACCAAAATGCCCAAGTAACACTATTTTTTTAACAGTTGCCATATCTATTTTTCAAGTGTTAAAATAACGAAATAAATTAAGAGGGGGAGTAATCTTTTACAAAGAGAATAAAAAGAAACTATAGAATCAATTTTTTATCATCAAATTTTTAAAGACTTTCCATACTTCTCGGAGGAAATACAATGGTATATAACAGACTATAGAGTGTCAAACTATTCAGGACCAATTTGCCATGTGTTTTATAAGTATCTCTTCCACCGCCTCGCGAGAGAGGGAGGTTATTTTTGAGGTGAGTTTTTTAGAGAGCTCTAAAAGATCGTTCTCAAGTTTGCTTTCAAAACTACGGGTATAATTTCCGGAGACCACAACGGCAATGTAATAGGAAAAGAAATTCTGAATATGGATCGTATACAGCTCGTATTCTATGGCTTCGAGATTCTGGGCTCCTCCGGAGAACGCATCTTCCACAAAACTTTTAATGGCTGTAAGCATCCCCGATACCATATCCTTATCCATGGTTTCTGTTGTACTGTGATTTCCAAGCAATAAACCAGATCCCTTTTCAATGATGAACACTTCATTTATGGTGGGCATGTTGCTTTCAGAAAGGATAAGGTCACTTTCTTTAACACCGGTAAATACAGATCGAATCTTGCGTTTAAATCCTGCTACCGAGAACGTATTATTTACCTTCTTGTTGATATTTTCTGAAAGTAATTTTATTTCATTCTGAATATATCGTTTTATCATTTTTCCCATGATGGGATATAACGCCTCGACCACCTGGTCTTTGGAGTTCTCGATTTGTTCTTTTAAAGTTTTAGTGATGGTTGGTCCAAGAGTAGTGGGAATCTCCGAGACAAATTGATCCAGCCGCTGTTCGATAATCGGGTCTACTTTCTGTGATAGTTTCTCGCGTTTATCGAGGGTTTCGGAAAGGGTCTCCAGGCGTTGAGATACTGCCCGGGCAACTTCCCTGTCATCTATCAACAGGATCTCCCGAAGCAACTTCAATTTGTTCTCGTCCTCCTTGACCATTGGTATTAAATAAGTATTAATTGGTGTTAAGAGCTAATCTTTTCACCTAGGCTAATAAGCAGTTTCCCTAGTTCTTTACGATCGACCTTTTCTTCTGAAAGCGCCTCAGCCCTGGCGTTGAAGGAATCTTCAAGATCTGTGATGCGGATATTAACATCTGTGCTTAGCGAATCAATAGACTGCATCAGCTCTTCTCGAACTTCATCGATATACGCCTGAAGGTCCTTTTTCTTTTTTTCGAGGTCTTTCTTTAAAGTTGTGAATTCACTATCGTATTGCTCGATATTCTCCCCAAAAATGAGATTTTTTATAGCCTCTATCTTTGACGAAGAATCTATATTTCCTGTGTTATCTTTTGGTGTAGTTTTTTTCGCCATGACGCGCTAGTGTTAAAGATTTAGCTAAATTTAAGAAAAATGTTAACAAAAGCCGGAAATTTTACACTTTATGCATTTTGCATAAACTCTTCGGCTTTCAGTACCATGTTTCTGCTTCCACAGATAAATGGAACTCTTTGATGTAATTCGGTAGGCTGAATGTCCAGGATTCGGGTAAAACCATTACTTGCTAAACCACCAGCTTGCTCGGCTATAAAAGCCATAGGGTTACATTCGTATAATAACCTTAGTTTACCATCCGGATTTTTAGCGGTGTTGGGATAAATATAAATCCCTCCTTTTATCATATTTCTATGAAAATCGGACACAAGTGACCCGATATAGCGCGAAGTGTAAGGACGATCACCTTCTTCTCGCTGGCAATACTTAATATAATCCTTCACTCCCTGAGGAAAATGCACATAGTTTCCTTCGTTCACCGAATAAATGGTACCGTCTTCCGGGAATTGCATATTAGGATGAGAATGGTAATAAGTCCCTATAGCAGGATTAAGGGTGAAGCCATTTACACCGTGCCCCGTGGTATAAACTATCATGGTAGAAGTTCCGTAGATTATATATCCGGCAGCTACCTGCTTATTCCCGGGTTGTAAAAAATCCTCCAGGGTTACGGGGGTGCCAGAAGGTGTGACCCGTCTGTAAATGGAAAAAATAGTCCCCACAGAAACGTTCACATCTATATTGGAAGAACCGTCCAATGGGTCTATTAAAACCACGTATTTGTTATCATTATTCTGGTTCCTGCCTTTTATTGTAATGAAATGGTCCTCTTCTTCGCTGGCGATCCCACATACGATCTCCCGGTTGGTAAGGGTTTTTATAAATGCTTCATTGGCGTAAACGTCGAGTTTCTGCTGGCTCTCGCCCTGAACATTTGTCTCACCCGCCGCTCCCAGTATATCCACCAGGCCGGCTTTGTTAACTTCGTGGTTCACCACTTTGGCCGCCAGCCTTATCGAATTTATAAGACGGGATAATTCTCCCGAGGAATACTTGAACTCTTCTTGATTTTCAATAATAAATTCCCCGAGGGTCTGGTTTTTATGGCGCATTGCGGTTAAGGTGTTGCAGATTTAGGGCAAATATCGTGATTTTTGGAAAATTGAACCGATATTTGTCGGTAAACTCTACCCATGGAAATTGTAATTAGAAATGCAGTTCGTGAAGATATGTCTTCGGTGCTGCAACTTATAAAAGAATTGGCCGAGTTCGAAAAAGAACCCAACGCTGTTGAAGTGACTCGTAATGAACTTGAAGACGCCGGATTTGGTGAACACAAACAGTTCGACTGTTTTGTTGCTGAAGTTGAACAGAATATCGTAGGAATGGCGCTGATCTATTTCCGGTTCTCCACTTGGAAAGGAAAAACAGTTCATCTGGAAGATCTCATTGTCACCGAAGAAATGCGAGGGAAAGGTGTGGGCCAGGCACTATATCGTCGGGTACTGAAATTCGCACTCGATCAGGGTGTGAAACGGGTAAATTGGGTGGTGCTGGATTGGAATAAGCCGGCGATCGAATTTTACGAACGCAGTGGGGCAACCATTTTAAGTAATTGGTGGCAGGTAGAGATGGAAGAACCTGCCTTGAAAGCATATATCGGTAATTAACTATGAAAGTATTTAAATTTGGAGGCGCCTCTGTTAAAGACGCCGAAGGAGTTCGGAACCTAAAAAAAATAATAGATATCAGCGGAGAGACCAATCTCATTGTAGTGGTCTCGGCTATGGGGAAGATGACCAATCACCTGGAAGGGATCGTTAGCTCCTACCTGGGTAAGAATGATGATCTGGGTTCACAGATTATGGAATTTAGAGAGTATCATCACAATATAATGTTGAAATTATTTTCTAATCAATCCCATCCTGTATATAACGAGGTTAGAAAATTTTATGCGAAACTGGAGAATTTCCTGGAGACCAACCGATCTCAAAAACACGCTTATGTATACGACCAGGTGGTTTGTTATGGAGAATTGATCTCTACTACCATAGTCTCTGCTTTTCTTCAGGATGAAGGGCTTAACAACAGCTGGCTGGACGTGAGAAGCTGTATTGTTACCGATGCTAATTTCAGGGATGCTAAAGTAGATTGGGAGAAAACACAACAACGGATCACCGAGAATGTGAGTGTTAAGGGGATCACCATAACTCAGGGATTTCTTGGTTCGGATCTGGAAAATAATTTTTCTACCACTTTGGGGCGGGAGGGAAGTGACTACACTGCCGCTATTTTTGCTTATTGCCTCAATGCCGATAGCGTGACAATTTGGAAAGATGTTCCGGGAGTATTAAATGCCGACCCAAGGTATTTTGGCAATACGCGCCTTTTACATAACATCTCCTATACCGAAGCAATTGAACTGGCATTCTACGGGGCCTCTGTAATTCACCCAAAAACCCTTCAGCCTCTTCAACGAAAGGAGATACCATTGTTTGTAAAATCCTTTTTAAATCCTGAAAATGCAGGCACCTGCGTGGGAAAGGGTGTTGCACTCAATCCGGACACCTCCTGTTTCATCCTAAAACGAGACCAGGTTTTGATCTCGCTCTCTTCTCTGGATTTCAGTTTTATGATGGAAGATAATATTAGCGACATCTTCCGATGGCTGCATGAGTTTAAAATGAAAGTTGAGCTTATTCAGAATTCTGCCATAAGCTTTTCGGTATGTGTGGATAATAAATTTAACCGGCTGGATGATCTGCTGGCTCGATTGAAAGAACGATTTAAAGTGAGCTGTAATGACGGGGTTACCCTTTATACGGTTCGGCATGCCAAACCTTCCGAGATCGACGCATTAATGGAGAATAAAACCGTGCTGTTAAAACAGGAAATCCATGATACAGTGCAGATCGTGATAAAAGAATAACTAATAGCGTTTCGCTATATTTGTGTTTACAGCTAAGGAAACTGTAGCACGTATAAACAACCAAAACCCATGGGATTAGTAAATGCCAAAGAAGTGGCCAGCGCTATTAATGTCGATAAATTCGGCTTTATTGGCACTTTCATGGGCTGGTCGTTAATGAAGTTGCTCAAGATAGATACCATGAATAAGATCTATGATCGCAACAAACATCTTAGCGACCTAGAATTTATAAATGCCCTGCTGGATGAATTTGAGATCAATTTCGAAATTCCCGAAGAAGACCTGAAACGTATCCCAAAATCGGGGACCTTCATTACCATAAGTAACCATCCGCTGGGTGGAATAGATGGTATATTATTACTTAAATTACTTTTAGAACATCGTTCAGATTTCAAGATCATCGCAAACTTTTTATTACATCGCATCGAGCCGCTAAAACCGTATGTGATGCCTGTAAATCCGTTCGAAGATCGAAAAGATGTAAAATCCAGTGTACTCGGGTTTAAAAATGCACTTTCACATATGAAAGAAGGCCACCCTCTTGGGATCTTTCCGGCAGGAGAAGTTTCTACCTATCGGGACGGCAGACTGGTTGTTGACAAACCATGGGAAGTGGCAGCTATGAAACTTATTAAAAAAGCCGAAGTACCCGTTTTACCAATTTATTTTCACGCCAAGAACAGTAAAATGTTTTATCGATTGGCAAAACTTAACGATACTTTTCGCACGGCTAAATTACCTTCGGAACTGCTTACTCAAAAGGAAAGATTGATCAAAGTGCGTATTGGTAATCCTATTTCGGTGGCAGATCAGCAGGAGCATGAGACTCTTGAAGAATTCACTGAATTCCTTCGGAAAAAAACCTATGTCCTCGCAAATCCATTTCAGAAGAAAAAATTACTCGAGAATATTCCGAAGACATTAAAAATTCCGAAGGCACCTAAAAAAATTGCCGGAGCTGTCTCCACCGAGATGATGGAAACAGAGATCGAATTACTAAGAAAGGATGACAAACGACTCCTGATAAGTAAGAATTACGAGGTCTTTCTGGCGCCGGCTCAATATATACCCAATACACTTCAGGAAATTGGCCGATTGCGCGAGATCACTTTTAGAGAAGTTGGGGAAGGGACTAATAACGCAACCGATCTTGACAAATTCGACAGCTATTACCACCATATGTTCCTGTGGGACGGGGACGCCAAAAAACTGGTTGGCGCCTATAGGATGGGATTAGGTTCGAGAATTTTTCCACAGTATGGGATCGATGGATTCTATCTCCAGGATCTGTTTAGGTTCGAGCCTGAACTATACCCGATGATGGAACAATCCATTGAGATGGGAAGGGCATTCATCATTAAAGACTATCAACAGCGGCCTATGCCTTTATTCTTGCTATGGAAAGGAATCGTGCATACCACATTGAGATTTCCCGAGCACAAGTTTCTTATTGGGGGAGTAAGCATAAGCAACAAATTTTCTGAATTCTCCAAGTCCCTCATGATCGAATTCATGAAATCCAATTATTACGATCCGTATGTCGCGCAGTATATCAATCCGAAAAAGGAATTCAAGGTTAAATTAAAAGATGCCGACAAAGATTTTATTTTCGATGAGACAGAGGCCGACCTCAACAAGTTCGACAAACTCATCGATGAGGTAGAGCCCGGTAGTCTTAGACTTCCCGTACTCATCAAAAAATATATCAAGCAGAACGCCAAGGTGGTCGCCTTTAATGTAGACCCTTTATTCAATAATGCGGTAGACGGACTCATGTATATACGCATTGCCGATCTTCCGGAAAGTACAGTGAAACCCGTAATGGAAGAGTTTCAGGCAGAGCTGGAGAAAAAGTACCTTAGTAAAGAGGAAGAAGAATAATCTAATATGTGGATTTACTAAGTACTGCGATGTATTTCTCCATTCGTTTTTTGATGTTCTCCAAACCGTATCCCGGATGATATGAGAAAGTTGAAAAAGTGTTGCTGTAGGTTAGCAGATCACCACCCTCTCCGTCGAGCATAGCACGTTCCCATTGGGCCATTTTTAATTGAACTTCGGCACGTTTCTCATCGTTTTTAATGAATTCGATCTGTTTTTGAAGCGTAAGTAACATTCCAGACTTCCATGGATCGATAAGGTTTTCACAATCTTCCGGTTGTAGCGTACAGCCGTCGATCTCCATCGCCACCCCTATCATCATGTTTTTAAAATCTACATCGGCTCCGGGAATTTCAAGCTGCTGCACCTTTTTGGTTACCTCGCCAATAACCGGTTTCTTAGGACACCCCATCAAGGGTAAAGAAATAGCTAGTGTTAAAAGGAAAATCTTTTTCATGACTTCGATGGTTTTTTGTAAAACTACTGCTAATGCAACATCCCGGCCTCTATGAAAATATAGATTGTTAAAGATTACCAGAATTCATACCTCGAATTAAACCATTGTTGTTTACACTTGTCCAACAGGAGTAGTTGATGATGATTCAGTGACAGGATTTAGGAGGATATCTACTTTCACTGAAATTAAAAAGCGAGGGACATGTCCCTCGCTTTTATCTTTTTTTTGTATTTGACCAGCTATCTATATTCCGGGTTTTCGAAATTCCATCGGCTACCATCATCCCAGTCACCTCGGGAGTTTCCATAAGAATAGTAACCGTTGTTCTTTTTCAGCATAGACGCAAGATGAAGCAGGTTGTAGGTCATAAATGTGGTGTTCCTGTTTGTAAAATCGTTATTTCTCGCGTCGCTTTCCTCATCTAGGTAACTGGGACCGGGCCCTACTTCACCTATCCACCCCGCATCAGCCTGAGGAGGAATGCTGTAGCCTATATGCTGTAATGCGTATAAAATACTCATTGAACAATGTTTTACTCCGTCTTCGTTCCCTGTGATGAGACATCCACCTGCTTTTCCGTAGAAATAATATTGGCCTTCTTCATTTCTTCTGCCACTTTCTCCATACAAGCGTTCGATCAACAAAGTCGCGACGGAGGACTTTTCACCCAGCCAAATAGGCGAACCAATAATTAGAATATCGGCCGCGTCTACTTTTTTCCATAATTCTGGCCATTCGTCCTGGGAAACTCCTTGTTCGGTCATGTCATGATAAACACCAAAAGCCACATTGTGATCTACAAAACGTATATGTTCAACATCAACCCCTTCCTTTTTCATAATATTAGCGGAAAGATTCATCAGGCCTTGCGTGTGACTTATTCGCGGCGTTTTCTTCAAAGTACAGTTAATATATAATGCTTTTAAGTTTGTGAAGTCGGGTTTCATAGTTTTGGTTTTACAAATTAGGATAGGTTCAGGATTGGTCGTTACCTATTGCAGTTTAATTACATCGTTCGTACTTGCGATATGGTATCCTTTATTTACGACTTCCTTATAAGCCGCACTGCCTGGATCCAATACAGGGTTGGTATGATTAAAATGAATGAAATGTATTTTATTTTTTTCTGAAGCTGATAAAGAATCGAACATTGCCATAGATTCGATGATAAATGGATGTGGTATTTCTGAAATATCCCGGGTTTGTATCTCCTCCCCATAGAAAAAAGTAGCGTCGATGAACGCATGATCAACTTCCGAAATCATGTCGATTATGGACAATTCCCATTTCTCCCATTTGTCGATGTCTGGGATGAACAATATTTTCTTTGCTTCACATTCGATCACAAAACCCACGGTCTCCGAAAATTCATCCCGGTGTGGAACTTGCAACGGAGTTACCTTGAGTTGGGGTGCCAAAGAAACCCCTTCACCATTTGTGAGGCCTCTCAGAGAGATATTTTTGTTATTTACGAGAGCATTCCACGGCCCGTTCGATTCCAGAAATTGTTTCATTCTAGGCATCACGTAAACCGGAATTTCATTCGCACCGGCAGCCTCTTTCCCCAGGTACATTAGCCCTGAATAATGACCAATGTGGGCATGGGTAATAAAGATCCCGTTGGGAAATTCAATAGTTGATCCGGCTAGGGATTGCAACATTTTCACCTGGGTGCTTATATCGGGGGTTGCTTCAAATAAATATGTTTTTCCCTGGTGTATGAGTCCTAGCGATACTACTTTCCTATTCGAATCCGGTTGTTCGAAGAGTGTTCTACAACATTCTTTCTTACAGCCAATATGTGGAGATCCACCATCCTGAATGGTGCCAAGAACTATCAGGGAACTTTCGGATATTTTGGCCAGACCAACATCCACAGGATTTGCAGGATCAATCTCCCGATTCGTCTCCTCACAAGATAAGATCATTGAAAGTAAAAGCAAGCACCGAAACCACTTCATTCTTTCGGACTATATTTTAGAATGGTCATATATTTTGTCCACGGCCCAACTTCATCTTTGTATTGTTTTGCCAGGACACGGCTTATTTGAGCAATATGGCCTTGATCATGAACCACCCATGCACTTAACAGATTCAATAAAGTTACTGGCCCCAGCGAGGGATGAATGCCAACTCGCTGTAGGTCGGATTCGGTTAAGCCAAAACCATTTAATTGTTCAAGATTCGATCTTCGCAAGGATTCGAATTCCTCAAGCAGATCCTCCAGAGACTTGCCCTTGCTCTCTTCAAATTGAGCAAAACGATCGTAAGGATGAAAGGTTTTCTGGTCACTATCGTTCATAATGATGTAAGTTCGTGGGATCCAATCTGTTCGTTCCCCGTGCACTAAATGTCCAACCACATCGAAAGGACTCCAGCTATCGCCCCCTTCGTTTGCACGAGTCCAGTCATTAGATAGCCCGGATAACATAGCTTTTAGAACTTCAGGAGTTCGTTCCAGGAGGTCAATTGCTTGATCAATTTTAAAGGTCATAATTTGTTTTATAGTGGTTGTATTTCAACCTGGTTTTCATTTTTTACGTGACTTTGGTAATTAAGTAGTTCGTGCACATCCATCAATTGGGGTAAGTGATCCAGTTCGCATAACACCGCAATAGCCTTGCATAAACCCTGGAAAAGTACATCCTGATCTAATGGAAGATCTGGTCTCTTATTACTAGATCTGAGAGGAAGATCGTAGCCGCAGCCATCGAGGAAAGCAGCCTCAATCATCAACAGTTCGGAAGGACTATATCCATTGATCTTCCGTCCTAAACTTTCATGGACTCGCCCCACATAATTAAGATGTGTTGTGCCGTGTTCATTCGAGAAATGTTTCCATGTATCTGTTTTGTCGCAAATGTTTCCCACCGCACATTGCATGGCACACTCCGGATGTAGGGTGTTACCGTGAAAGGCAATGTAAAGTTTTCTAATGGCGCGGTCGAAACGGGAAGAAGTAATCATTACAAAACGGTATTAATTTCACAAAAAGGTACGAAAAAATGTAAGGCTTTTCTACAGTTTAACAGCAGCAAACGGAATTATATCGTAATTGTTAATGAAATGAATTAATTTGAGTTATAATTTATTAACTTTCAAATAATTAACAATCTAAAATTCCAATTATGAAGATCTTACTTTCCCTATTATCCCTTATCCTGATGTTTGGTTCTTGCAAGAACGAACACGACGGGGATCATGATCATGCCGCTGCAGTTGCCGCTGCTTTCAAGGCAAATTCTGAAACCGTTATGGCCAATTTAAAAGGCTGGCAGGAAGAAAACCTGGATTATTCGATGTATGCAGACGATTTCTATATGTACGACACCGCATTTGGTGCGAAAAAAGATTCCTTGTCGCTTGAAGAGATGAAGGCTTTCGATAAACAGATGTGGGCAGATTACGATTTCCGAATGGTAAGTGAAGCCTCTTTGTTACCAGGAGTAGAAAGAGGTGGAACCCAGCCGGATGGTTCGGTGAGGCATTACCCGCTGTGGGAAGTTACCCTACCAGCGACAGACTCTACAGAAGCCCGTAGTGCAACCATACAGCTATACGAGTCCTTCGACTTCAACCCGGATGGGAAGATCGTAAGACAGCAAGTGTTTGGAGACTTCACCGGGCTGATGATGTATTTGCATGGCCAGGGTGAGAAAATGGAATAGCAGTAATTTACAAACTGTATTAAAAAAAAGCCTTCCATTACGGGAAGGCTTTTTATTTTTTATTGCGATCCTTTTGTCTTTTCATCTTTATATAACGGAATAAGAGGCGGATTCCCAGGCGGGCGAATAGAATTACAACAATTATAGTTATGATATCGATCGCACTCACTAGCCCGAATTTAATTCAGATTCGATCTCATTGGCAGTGGCTTCAAGAATTTTATCAAAATTTAAAAGAAAGTCCAGTTTGGTGTTGTCTGTTTCTATCTTCATATTGATTAGATTTTCCAGCTCAAGGTTATTTGTAAACACCGAAAAATCTGTTGGAGAATTAATTTCAACCATATCCCTTCCGTGAGTCATTTTGGCGTAATTTAGGTTTTTCATTACAAAAGGTTCAATGATCGTATTGAGCTGAGTCAAGGAGTAGTTTTCGATCACCTCGGCAAATTTTAAACTTTGTTTGGTACGCAATAGCAGGGTTTTAAGGCGAATATTCTTTAATAATGAAATATTTTTGTCGTTTAGGAATTCACTTGTAGTGGGCATGTCGAAAACAACACTTATTACTTGTGTGAGCCCTTCGATCGAATTATAGATATCGGCCAACGAATCCTTATTCTGCATATTCATAAGGTGCAAAGTCCTTATGTTTTTACTTTTAACGACAGAGTCTATAGCGCGAATCTTATTGTTCGCCAATAATTTGGTTTCTCTAATCTCTTCAAGCATTCGCTCGTATGTGGAATTTATCTCTTGTTTCTGAATTCGTTCGGCATTCCATGTGTTGAGTTGTAATGCCAAGAGTATACCCACAACGACCAGAACTATTTCCCCAATGGCGTAGAGCAGGTATTTACTCAATTTGTTTTCGGAGAGTAAACTTTGGCGGATTTTTCTGAAGAACTTAATCATTGTTGTTGCACAGATTATGGATGAAATATCAACTTTTCCGAAAGGGCGGAATTAGCATTTAATTCAGTTTAAACCAAAGAGAAAAAGGCAGGAATTCTAGTATAGTATATTGTCCAGGATTCGGTCCAGGTGTTGTTCTCTGGGTTTAAATTTATTATCTGCCAGGAATATCTCACTAATCTCCTTTCGAAATTCTACAAGTTCCATATGCGAATATTCGTGTTGATCTATTCCTCCCCTTATTTTTGCCAGACGTTTTTTATTGCTGTCCTTTTTAAATTCGCCGTACATTTTCTCGAAGGTTTCCTCGTCTGTTTTAGATCTGATCATGCTCAATTCTTCCTCGTCTATCTCTTTGTCTATTTGTGCAGCTAAGAGCATTATATAGATCTGTAATTCGTGTTTGGTCCAATTGGGTGTTTTATGTTTCATGCGTATTTAATTTTGAAATATTTGAAGATAGCCAATTTTAGGATGAAATTTAAGCATTTACCATAGCATTAGAATTGGAAATAGATGAATTGCTCACCGCTTCCTTGAGAAATTACGATAAGAAAGAATAGGATTGCCCAAAATACACCAAATACCCAGGGATTGGTTCTCTGGGCTACTTCCTTCATTGAAGTATTTCGCATTACCCAATGACAAATAAATAGTCCGGAGATGATTAGCAATACTTTAGCAATGTCGAACTCATATAATACTTTTGCGCCCTCATCATTTAGGAAGAACATGGACTTGATCATATTCCATGCGGTGCCAAATTCCCGGGCCCGGAAGAAGACCCAGGTAATATTCACAAGGGTATAAGTTAGAAAGGCCAAAACAATACCATTCCAGGCATTGATCTTCACCTTTACCATCCCCTTGAGCAGTCGTTCCACAACCAGGTAAATTCCGTGTAATGCGCCCCAGACCACAAAGGTCCAGGCAGCTCCGTGCCAAAGCCCTCCCAATAACATGGTTAGCATTAAGGCAACGTACATACGCGTTATTCCATGTCGATTCCCGCCTAAAGGAATGTATAAATAATCCCTTAGCCAGGTGGAAAGTGATATATGCCACCTGCGCCATAGATCTGAAAACCCTATGGCGGCGTAAGGGTAGCGGAAGTTATCAGGAAGTGTGATCCCTAACATAAGTGCGATCCCGATCGCACAGGTAGAATACCCGGCAAAATCGAAAAATATCTGCCCCGAAAATGCCAGGGTGCCAGTCCAGGCATCAAGGCTATAGAGTACTTCCCTGCTTCCAAAAACTGTATCGGCTGTACCGGATAGCAAGGTGTCTGCCAGAACAACCTTTTGAAATAAACCAATGGTAAGTAAGAAAAGCCCCCACATAAATTGGTTGGCGGTAGCTTTCTTTTCGGTGTAAAATTGGGTGAGAAGTTCTTTAGCGCGAACAATCGGTCCTGCCACCAATTGAGGAAAAAAGGTTACATACAACGCAAAATCTAGAAAGGTTCGGGCAGGCTCCAGGCGGCGGTTATACATATCGATGGTATAAGACATGGTCTGGAAAGTGTAAAACGAAATTCCCATAGGCAAGATAATATCCATGGGCCTGGCTGTGTAGTCCACGCCCACCGCATTCAGCAAGGCGGTAAAATTCTCCAGTAGAAAGTCGCCATATTTAAAAAAGGCGAGGAAACCCAGATTCACGAACATACTTAGCAACAACCATAATTTTCTTTTACGCTTATCCACCAGAACAGCTAGTTTCTTTCCGGCGGTATAATCTACCACTGTAGAGATCCAAAGCAGTATGACAAGGGGAGGGTTCCATAGTCCGTAAAACACGTAACTTGCCAGCAACAGCATTCTTTTTTTACCCGTCCAGCTAAATAGTTTTGAGTAATACAAAGCCAGAACCAGAACGAGAAAAACCACAAAACTTAAAGAATTGAAGAGCATAACTATTCGGTTTTAGAATGGGTTAATACTCCGTCCTTTTTCAGGATCTTTATCAATTCGGTGGTGAAAAAATCGGCGTCCTCTTTAGACAGGTGAGACCATTCCGGGAGGTTCAGATCATGGAATTGTTGATAATCTGCGTAGTGATAGGCCGGTAATTTCGATCTCAGTACGAGGGAGTCCCAATATTCGGTTCGTGGGAGACCCTTGGCTTCGATCTCTTTGAACCATCCGTCTGAAGGGCATCGCACTAAGATTATTTGTCCTCCTCTTTCACGAAATTTCTCAGCATATTTCAGGAAGAATTCGGTAGTTCCTTTTTTATCAGGTGGCGGCATAGCACCTGATAACATATCCTGCCAGGCCAATTTTATCGTATTTGCATAAGCCGTATCGTTTGTGGTTCTTTCAGACATCTGTACATTTCTGTCAAGGGAGACGTCTTCAAATTGATAGAAGGGTGCAGGGAGAGGGCCTGCCCGTTCTCCTTTTCTTAATCGTGTTAATAAGGTTTTAAGATCCACATCCGAATCCCAGGTCTCGTCGGCCACAGTCACAAAGGCCAGGTTTTTTTGTAAGGGAATGGAAAAAAGGTGGTTGAGACGTTGCGCATAGGTTCTGTCATAAAAGTGCTGTATACGTTCCTTGGCGCGACTTATAGGCGGAGCCTTATCGAAGGTGGTTGAAAAAAACAATCCTTCAGTAACACCCACGATCATAGTGCCATTAAAATCTGTATTTTCAACAATGTCCTGCAAGGTAGGTAGCGGAGAAGCACCTTGAAATGCCAGCATAACCGGTTCGGTGCCGGTTTGTTCTCTCCACAGATCCAATTGAATATCGAACAATATCCTTGATGACCCGATGAAAACAACCTGATCGTCTGAAGGATTTTTCAACTTTGCTCGTTGAATGGAAGACAAATTGTTGTTGTCGTCTATATTGGGGACCATTCCTTGAGATCTCCAATACAATTCCCAACAAACAACAGAGGCCAGGCCCAAAACGATTGCAAGAATAAAAGATTTATGCAGTTTCATATACGTTAAATAAAAACTACACCACGCCCGTTTTCCATTAAATTGAAAGTGAATTATTAAAGTAAAGAATGTGGATTTTTTGCCATAGATTATATAATAGCAAAAGTGCGGAGGTTGGCATTGGTTAGTTAGTTAGCTAGATAAAGGTAGAAAAATTATCTCACTAAAAATTAGGAGCTTATAAAATAATTCGTTGTGTGCAGGTAATAGTTTTATCCCACCAGTAAGGCAGAAATCGCAATAAGTGCTGGTAGAGCCTGGACAAAGAAGATCTTTCGGCTGGCCGTGATGGAACCATAGATTCCGGCAACCGCTACACAGATCAGGAAGAATAAGGCTACGTTGGTTTGCCACTGTTCATTTTCAATAAAGAAACTCCAAATTAGTCCGGCAGCCAGGAAACCATTATAAAGTCCCTGATTGGCTGCCATAGGTTTAGTAGGCTCGAACAGTTCTTTAGGGAAATTGCGAAAAACCTTTCGGCCCCGGGTAGTCCAGGCGAACATTTCAAACCACATGATATAAAGATGTAATAAGGCGATAAAGCCTATGAGCAGAGTGCTTGCGAAAGACATGAGTTTATAGGTTTGTTTCTATAAACTTACGACAATATTCCTTTATCGCATTCCTGGTCTTAAGAAATGCTGCATGAATTTCTTTGTTAGAACCTGTTATTTTGGATGGGTCGCTGAAGTTTTGATGCAATCTAACTGCATTCGGTGCCTTTATGATAGGGCAATTCTCATGCGCCTGGTCGCAAACCGTAATTATAAAATCCCAGCTGATACCTTCATAGTCCTCAATGTGATTTGACGTGTGAGAACTAATATCTACACCATCCTCGGCCATAATGGAAACGGCGTTCAGATTTAATCCATGAATTTCAACCCCTGCGCTGTAAATTTGTGCTTTTTTCTTAGCCATACCCTTTAAATATCCATGGGCCATCTGGCTCCTGCAACTGTTTCCAGTACATAGAACCAGCACGTTCTTTATAAATTTTACCTTTTTGCTTCGGCGCTCCATAAGCACATTATCATGCCATACCCCATGGCGTTGTGCGATCTTTTCTCGAATCCCTAATACTCTGAAACCACAATCCTCATGGAGTTTTATACTTGCCCGGTTCTGGGGGAAAATAGCGGCCTGTAAGGTCCAGTAGCCTTCCGTTTCACAAAACTCTATTAAGTGCTCAAGTAACATTCTACCGTAGCCTTTGCGTTGATGGGCTGCACCCACATACACAGTATTTTCAACTACGCCTTTATATACAGCTCTCGGGGAAGTAGGGCTTAAGGCACACCATGCTACGACCTCATGATTTTCCTCTATCACAAATCGGCCGTGAGGTAAGAATTTTTTATTCCATGTTTCCCAATCCGGGACCTCGGTCTCGAATGTGGCAATGCCGGTAGCCAGGCCTTCTTTATAGATCCGGGCTACCTGAGGATAATGTTCTTTTTGGAGGGGTAGAATTTGCATAGTCTAACAACATCCACTACTGGTATTACAGCAACCCATTGCCGAGGCTACCTTCGTGATCACACTCGGAATTCCACAATCAACTTTCGCTTTGCAATCTGTTTTTGTAGTTTCAAGTGAAATGACCAGGTCACTGCCTTGTATTTTATGATCACCTATAAACAATTGAGTGGTATGAAAATTTTTATTTCCGTACTCTATTTTAATTTCAGAAGCAGGATCGAACGCTCTCATCCCGGCGACCTTATTGAGGATGCCTGTTGCTTTATTAACCGATAAATACTGTGTTTTTAGAAGTTCCAAAGGGCTTTCCCACAACTGGATAATTGTTTCATTCCAGTTATCCGAATTCGCTCCACAGTCGATCGAATCTATCATTACATGCTTCACTTCGGTGATATGATAATTGGCCCCCACAAGCTTGCCCGGGCTATATTCAAAGATGAGTGCTTTATCCTGATGAGCCTGTAATAACGATAGAAATTCTTGTGTTTTCATGAGTGCCTGTTATGGAGTTAGCAACATTTTCGTTCTGTTGTTTCAAAAAATTCGGTAAACAGTTCTTTGAGTGCAGTGAGTTTATCCTTGTTGATATAATAATACTGCGCCTTTCCTTCAAATTTGCTACGCAATAATCCAGATTTCTTTATCACCTGCAGATGCTGGGAGGTAGTGGGCTGTGAGAGTCTAATTTTTTCTGAAATATCCTTACATAGGCAACCATCGCAATCGCCAATGTAATTGAGTATTGAAATTCTGGCCGGGTGCGATAACACCTTGGCCAGATCTGCCAGTTGATTTACCTGTATGGAATGCAAATGTCTTTTTGAAACGCCCATGGAATATAATTTATATATCGCAATATTACGATATTAAAGCCAATTAAAAAAGCTTTCAGAAGAAATTCCTGCTAAAAGCTTTTCTATTTTGTTGTTTCTAGAACCAGGGTTTCTTTCCTACCTGATAGGTGTTGTAGAAATCTTCGTCACTTTTGGTGAGGTAGATGATCCCTTCAATAAAAGGAATTATCGCCACCGCCATAATGATAAAAATCCCAATAATAAAGCAATAGGTAATTAGGCCGATCACGAATCCCGCGAGTAGGATAATCCCTTCTTTATTATATCCGAGTATAAACTTGTGTATTCCCAGATAACCTACAAAGAGTGCCAGTAAACCCGCGATGAGTTTCTTGTTCTCTTTACTTTGGGTAGCTTCGGTCCAGCCTTCCTTGAATTCTTTAGCTGTCGATTTAGCCTCTTGTTTTATTTCTTCGGCTGTATCCTTTGCTTCTTCGTTTAATTCGTTGGCCTTGTCCTCTAGCTCATCCCCGAGGTTTTCGTTGTTTTCTTCAGACATAATTATTTATCTTTTTTGGTTAGTATTCTAAAGTACGAAATTAAAACCAGCCTTTTTTGTTCACCTGATATGTTTGATAGAACTCTTCGTCACTCTTTGTAAGGTAGATAATACCTTCTATCAATGGAATTATCCCACCAATACCACAGGTTACAAAAGTTATTACAATTTGAAGGATCCCCTCTTGCGTATATCCCAGGATAAACTTGTGGATACCTAAAGACCCAATAACGATCGCAAGGATACCCGCAATCATTTTCTTGTTCTCACTCTGAGTTACCTGGTTCCACTCTTCTTTTATTTCGCCGGCTGCTTCCTTGGCACCCTCGCCAATTTTATCGGCTGCATTCTCAACACTTTCCTTTGCATTGTCGAATGTGTCCTTGTTATTTTCTTCAGACATAGTTGGTTATTTTAAATAAGTAAGTTTTAAAATTATAAAAAATAATGATAGCAGCACTATGTTTTTATCAAGGGAATTATTCGAAGGCAGCATCCACTGGTTCCCACAACTCGATCTTATTTCCTTCCGGGTCCAGGATCCAGCCAAATTTTCCGTAGTCGTATTCCTCCATTTCACCAACAACCGTCACTCCTTCATTTTTTAACGCAGCGAGGAGTTCTTTTAGATTTTCTACCCTGAAATTCATCATAAATTGTTTTTCACTGGGTTTAAAGTATTGGGTATCTTCTTTAAATGGGCTCCATTGGGTAGAACATTTGTTGCCTTCTTCGTCCTTCCACCAAAATGTCCATCCATATTGATCTGTTGGTATCCCCAGGTGTTCCTTGTACCATGTTTTTACCATATCGGGATCTTTTGTTTTAAAAAAGAATCCTCCTAGTCCTGTTACTCTTTTTTTCATGATCGTTATCTTTTTACATTCAATTCGTAAATATCTATCCATTCCTTCACAGACATTTTCCCCGTAAGTTCTCCTATAAGCTCATAAGGAATATCATCAATGCGCTTAAATCGGATACAGCTTTTTCCCATGTCCAGTTTGTATTTACAATGTTTGGGATATTCACTAACAAACCAGTCGTATAGTTCTTTTTTCGCGTACATGCCCATATGATATACCGCAACAAAGTTTTTCTGTGAGGCTATATTCATAAAGGGTAAAGGAAGTTTTGGGTCGCAATGATATCCGTCGGGATACTTGCTATGGGGTACATAATACCCTATCATCTTATAATTCATTCCCTCTTCAAAACCTTTAGGAAGGTTCTTCAGGATGACAGATCGCAGTTTGGCCATTGGTGCTTTGCGTTCTTCCGGGATCATATTCATGTATTCATCGGGTGTTGCTGCTTCGTATTGCATACTAAATTTATTTTCGTTGTAAGATTAATGCCGAGATTATAGAAATTACCAATCCTATCATGGCCACGGTTATAAACATGATAAAGGCCATAAATCCGGAGCCTCCGTAATCCTCCATTTGTTGCTCCAGAACCGCTTTCTGGGTTTCAAATTCTTCGGCTGGCAGGGTGGCCTTCATTTTGGAGGTCATCGCCGCAAGATACTCTTGCGCGAAATCGGGATTTATCACTGTGGTATATATATAATCTACTACCCCAAATCCCAGTCCGGCGAATAAGGAGATTAGAAAACCTAACCACAATGCTCTTCCGAAGCTAACTTTCCCATCATTTATGTGATCTCTGTAATGGCGAATTCCAAAGAAAACAAAGACAAGAGACGCCACCATGGTAAAATACCCAATGGCCTCCTGTACAGAATAACTCATGCCTTTCCCGATAAGAAAGGCTAGCAGAAAAAGTACAGATGCCGTTAGCAAACTGTACAAACCGTATTTCAATACTGTTTTTTTCATGGATCGTTTTTTAAATGTTTCAGCAAATGTATACTCGATTGCAGCCGAAACACTCATACTAAAGTACCAATTCGTATCAAACTTTAGTACTATTTGCGGTTTAGGTAAGGATTTTAAACGATTTTGCCTGCTGTATGGCCTGAGTTCTTCGTTTTACATCAAGCTTTGTAAATAGATTACTCACATGTGTCTTCACCGTGCTTTCCGAAACAAATAATTTCTCCGCGATCTCTTTATTAGAAAGCCCTTTTGCGATTTCCTGTAATATTTCATATTCGCGGCTGCTAATTCCCAATTCCTCTATTTTACGCTGGTCAATTTTTGTTTCTTCGGAAGCGTTAGTATCTGGAGTGGAGGATCTTCGGCTTAAAAGAAAACCTATTAGCAGGAACAACAAGGCGATACCTGCAACCACCACTTCCATCTGAATACTTCCCGAAGTGACGGTATATTTACTCAGCTGAAAAAGCGTGAGCAAGGCAATGATTAGAAGCGTAAAAACTACGATCGTTTTCTTCACACTTAAAAGTAGAAAATTCTTTGGTTATTAACGATCATCGTTCTTATCTCTTACCAGTAGGAAAACTCTTTACGATCTTTTCGAAAATTGTTTCTGCCAGTTTTCGCTTGCTTTCCACAGTCCACCCTGCGATATGCGGACTTAAAATCACATTATCCATCTGTATTAGCTCCTTTAACGCATGAGGGATCTCTTCGGAAGTAAATAGCGACTCAAACGAATTTTTCTCATATTCGAGTACGTCCAGCCCTGCACCAAGTATCTGCCCCGATCTTAGGGCAGCGACCAGGTCTGCCGTAACCACACTTTTACCGCGGGCCGTGTTAAGGAACCAAAAGGGTTTGCTGAAATTTGAAATGAAATTAGCATCCACCATTTTGTCGGTCTCCGGAGTCCAGGGGGTATGCAGGCTAACCACATCGCTCATCTGTTGAAGAGTCTTTAACGAAACCTGGGTCGCATTTTTGTTTCCCACTCCCTCCTTTATATCGCAACAAAGTACAGTACAATTAAATCCGTTCATTTTTTCGGCGAAGGCTTTTCCCATATTTCCGTAACCTATCAGGCCTACGATCTTCCCGTCGAGTTCTGTTCCGCGATTAGCTTCCCTGTTCCAATGGCCGCTACGAACTTCGCGGTCGGCTTTGTTTAGATTATTGAATAAAGAAAGTAGCATCCCCAGCGCATGTTCGCCAACGGCATTGCGGTTACCCTCGGGCGCTGCAATGAGTTCAATGCCTCTGGACTCGGCATATTCTGTATCGATACTTTCCAGGCCGGCGCCTACCCGGGCAATGAATTTTAGCTTCGTAGCCGCATTGATAAAATCGCGATCGATATCGAATCGACTACGAATCACAATTCCGTCGTACTTGTGGATCATCCCTTTAATTTCCTCCCTGGATCCCGTATAATTCTCGGTATTGGTAAAACCAGCCTGGGCAAGTTGTTCTATCAATATGGGATGGTTTGTATCCAGGTGAAGTATATGCATCGCTAGATCATTGGGTATTTAGTTCGTGTTTTTTTATCTAATACCTCCCCAGTATGTTTGGTACTTAGTTTCTCAAAAAGCAAGAGATGGACTTCCTCCTCATCACGGCTTTTGGGACAATGTTCTACTCCTTTCGGAACCACAATGATCTCCCCGGGATGTACGATCTCTACTCTATCGCGGAAATGCATTTCGAGCACTCCTTTCTGTACAAAGAACAGCTCGTCTTCATCTTCATGAGCATGCCATACAAACTCACCTTTTATTTTGGCCAACAGCACCTGCATATCGTCCACTACCGCTATACGGTGAGGATGCCAGTGATCTGTAAATTTCTCGAATTTTTTCTGAATATTAATAGGCTTCATAGCACCTCATTTTTATTCAAACAAAGTACGAATTTCTTCAGGAATTTTAGTGGGTTTTAGATTTTCAGTAGACAGAAGACACCAATTGGTGCTTGCTTCTACCAATAGCTTCTTATCACTACTTCTAAATATATTATAACACCTTTTACTTCGCACTCCTTCAGCGGTGGCCACCCAGGTATCGATTTGCAATTCTTCGCCTTCAAAAGCGGCTGCCTTATAGTCTATTTCATGGCGTAGTACATACCACACATATTTCTTCCGAAGATCTTCAGAAGCATTCCGTTCCCAGTGTTTTTCGGCCGCTTCCAGGCACCATTGCAGGTATGCTAGGTTGTTTACGTGCCCTCTGTCATCAATAGCCGATGCCGGAACGGTGATATGCAGGCTGTAAATCTCTGGATTCAAAAATGAAGAATGATTTTGGATATCCAGAAGAACAGGAAAATTCCGAAGATATCATTACTGGTGGTAATAAAAGGCCCGGTTGCTATGGCCGGATCGATACCGCGCTTATCGAGGACGATTGGAACGAAGGTGCCCACCAAAGCAGCTACAATGATCACAGATAACATAGAAACCGCAATGGTAATACTAACCAGTTGATCTTGTCCTACGATGGTACCAAATAGAATAACCAGTAAGCCAAGGGCGAGTCCGTTTATTAATGCCAGGCCAACTTCTTTTATCAAACGGTTGAAGAGGCTGCCTTTTACATTGTCGTTTGCCAGTCCCTGCACGATGATCGCACTGGATTGTACACCAACATTACCCGCCATCGCCGCAATTAACGGTGTGAAGAAAAAGAGAATGGGGTATTGGGTGAGTGCTTCTTCAAATCCCTGCATGATGTACACACTTCCTAAACCACCAAAGAGCCCCAGAACAAGCCAGGGTAATCGTGCCCGCGTGAGCTGCCAGATACTATCATCTGCTTCAACATCACCAGAAATACCCGCGGCCATCTGATAATCCTTCTCGGCCTCGTCTTTTATAAAATCCATGATATCATCAATGGTGATGCGTCCTAACAAAACGCCTTCTTCATCGATCACCGGGATGGCTTCGAGGTCGTACTTATGCATGATCCGGGCAACTTCTTCGTTTTCTGTATTTACCGTTACATAATCTACTTTTGGTATATACACCTCACTTATATGTGCTTTTTCGGGTGCTGTGAGCAGGTCTTTAAGAGACAATCTTCCTTTTAGTTTCCCATCCTTATCGGTCACATAAATGGAATGAACGCGTGTAACATTTTTGGCCTGGCGTCTCATTTCTCGCACGCAGCCCGCCACGGTCCAGGTTTCCTTTACTTTCACAAGTTCCTTTGCCATTAAGGCTCCGGCCGTATCCTCGTCGTAATTAAGGAGTTCGACAATGTCGGCGGCTAACAGGTCGTCCTCGATCTTTTCAATCACCTCCTGCTGAATCTCATCGTCCAGTTCGGCTACGATATCGGCAGCGTCATCGGTATCCATTTCCTGGAGTTCTTCGGCGATTTCCTTAGGGGATAACCTACTGAGGATCTTTTCCCTAACATCGTCGTCAAGTTCCATCAGTGCTTCTGAAGTGATCTCACTTTCAAGAAGTTTGATGAGGTAAGTTGCGTCGTCGCTGTTCAGCTCCTCCAGGATCTCGGCCACATCGGCAAAGTGAAGTTCGTGCAGCAATTCCTGTAGCCCTTTCCCGTCTTTTACGGAAATGAGCTGCTCGATCTGAGAAATGAAATCAGTTGTTAGCTGAAACTGCATCTTCTTCTATCTTTTGTGTGAGTGAAATAAACGCCTCGACCGAAAGTTGCTCCGGCCTAAGGCCAAAGATAGTATCTTCTTTTAGTTTTTGAGAAAGATTAAAGATTTTTAAGGAGTTACGCAGGGTTTTCCGCCTTTGCTGAAATGCCGTTTTTACAACTTTGAAAAATAGTTTTTCATCGCAGGGAAGGGAGTAATCCTTTTTACGGCTAAGGCGAAGTACGCCGCTATCTACCTTGGGAGGGGGGTTAAAAACCCCTGGTTTTACAGTAAAAAGGTATTCTGCGTTGTAAAAAGCCTGTGTTAAAACCGATAGGATGCCGTATGTCTTACTTCCGTCGCCAGCACAAATACGTTGGGCAACTTCCTTCTGAAACATTCCGGTAAATAGAGGGATCCTGTCCCGGTGCTCCAATAGTTTAAATACGATCTGTGTCGAGATATTGTAAGGGAAATTCCCGGTAATAGCAAAAGATTGATCGGGGAAAACTCTTGATAGATCGTATTTAAGAAAATCTGCCTCCACGATCTCCAGCGGTTTGCCTTTAAAATGTTCCTTTAAATATTCTATAGACTCCTTATCCAGATCCAGAGCGACGAGTTTGATGGGTTTTTCAAGCAGGTATTTGGTAAGTACACCCATACCTGGTCCAATTTCCAGAACATTATTACAGGAGGTAAGGGTAAGCGTATCCGCAATTTTTTCGGCTATTCCCTCATCATGAAGAAAATGCTGCCCCAGATGTTTTTTCGCCCGAACAGGTTTATGCATAGTTTCAAAGGTACGTATTGTATTAAGATGAAAACCCTTCAGAATTATAAAAACAGCACCCAAGTCTTCGGGTATTTACCATTTATCGATAGTTTTCCCTGTTCACCAAAAGTATGTAGGAATTTTCTCCATATTTTGTAGGTTTACTCTCAATTTGTATTCGCCTAAGGCTGTACAAGTATATCAAACCTCACAAAAGATGATTAAATATCCCCTATTGCTTGTGGCGATTCTTGTCGCTTTTACTGGCTTTTCCCAAAACGGAAAAACCGACAATTTCAACTCTAATATCGATGATAACGGATTCAGATTCGAGATTCTTACCACTGGAATAAACACCTCTTATTCAGATTATGGCTCCTGCCTGTTTAGGGATAAGTTCATTTCTTATTCTTCCAGAAAAATTGGTGCATTTGCCAGACAGGACCCTATAACCGGAGAACCTTTTACCAATCTATTCTGTAATGACATCCTGCCCGATTGGGACTTGGAACGTCCTTTGTTGTTCTCTTATGTGTTGAATAAAAATGAGAACCTGGGAACCGTTACTTTTACGGAAGATGGTTTTACCATGTATTTCACCACCAATTTGAAAGGGAATACCCAATTGTTCCAATTGTTCATGGCTAAAATGGATCCGGTAAAATTGGGTCGATGGGAGAATATTACCCCCATGAGCTTTAACAGTGAATCCTATTCGATTGAAAATCCGCATCTCAGCAATGACGGTCGTACGCTTTACTTTGCATCGGATATGCCGGGATCTGTGGGTGGTTTCGATATTTACAAGATAAAAATAATGGAAGATGGCACTTTTGGACCTGTTGAAGCTGTAGAGGGAAATATCAATACCGTAAAGGACGAAAAGTTTCCCCATACTTCTCCCGATGGTAAGTTTTTATATTTTGCCTCTAATGGGCATCCGGGCCTGGGAGGGTTCGATATTTTTAAAACTCGAAAAACTAGGGAAGGATACAAGCATATTGTAAATTTAGGTAATACACTCAATTCTACGGCTGATGAAGTTGCATTCATCCCTGCAGAAGAAAGGCTGGGATATTTTACTTCAAATAGAAGTGAGGGAGAAGGTAGCTTCGACATATATCGATATACTGAATCCAGATTAGAACAACAAGTGACGGGTAAAGTACTGGATTTTGACACTGGACTTCCCTTAGCAGGCACTTCTGTACAATTAACTGATACAGACGGCAATGAAGTAGGAAGTGTGCTTTCAGATAGTGAGGGTAACTTCCAATTCCAGGTGCTGCCTTTCGAAAACTACACCCTAACCGCCGAGAAAGACGGATTCCAAACAGGTTTTACGATGTTCGATACGGACAATAAAACCGAGATATTTCAACAGGATGTAATTTTAAAGATCATAGCCGCGGAGATCGTGACCACCGAAGAAAAGACATATATTAAAATTGAGAACATTCAATTTGATTTTGACAGTGCCGTGATAAAGCCAAATTCGACTATTACTCTAAATAAAGTGTATCGCACGCTTAGAGAGAACCCGGAAATGAAAGTTGCTATTAATGCTCATACAGACAATCGTGGGAACGATAGCTACAATCAAAGGTTATCACTTGCACGGGCCAAATCTACAGTAGATTATCTGGCTGCAAAAGGTATAGCCGGAGACAGGATGATCCCGTCTGGCTTTGGGGAGAGTTCTCCTTTGATCGAGTGTACCCGATGCACCGAAGAAGAACACGAATTAAATAGAAGGGTTGAATTCATCGTGATGGATGAATCCCCTCAAATTAATTAAGACTCACTCTTAATCTAAATCTGGTTACTGTTCACTAACCACTTCAAGTTCGGTACGAAAAGCTACAAATTTGCCCTCAAAGGGTTTACTCTGTGCCCTTAGGGACGGAGCATTCTCCTTGTAATATTTCTGAAGCGTTTCAAGCGAATCTGTACGATATTGAATCGAGTAGGTGATCCCACCCATTTCTTCCTCTACCCGTACACGGGTCATCAGGGCTTTGCTAAATTTTCCAGTATCCAGCATGGCCGGGATGTGTTCGGTTTGCATCCATTGTAACCATTTGTCGTGGATATCTTCGTCTATATTTATGGTAACATTGTATATGTACATGCTTTATTAATTTATTGAACGGAATTTATACTAATCACTACTGTGATCATATTTATCCAAAAATTCGGTTGTCTTTTCTAACAACTCCTTTTGTTTCTCTATCCTAAATTTCATCATATAACTATAACCGGCTAGGATGTTGCCAAACTTCCGGTTATTGTATTTTTCGATGGCTTGAGGTTCACCATTTATCAGATCGAAATTTTCCACCGCATAAGGGTAATAGTAAGTTGTGTACGTCTCTAATGTAGCTTCATCGATCCCTTTTGCCCAGGCGTAATATTCGTACAGGGAAATGATATCATCTCTTAATTCTACATCTTCATACAATCGCATATCGCCAGTTTCTACCACAGCATTGTATGCATTCTGTTTATAATAACCATTATTTAACTGAAGGGCTTCCAAACTAAGGCTATTTATCTTTTCAACATTTTGGCCCGAAGTAACTTCAATTAATAGGGTATCGATTTTGGCTTTCAAATTTTCACATTGTGTCAAAGTTCGCTCGATATTATTACGGTTGAATTTAGTTTCGGCTATGATGTTGGTAGTATGTCGCTGGACGATCTGCGCTTCTTTCTTCTCTTCTGAACAGGTATTTAACTGAAAGGCGATCAAAATACCCACCACTACTACCAAAAACTCCAGAGAATGATTGAGCCAGTCTATTTTCCGAACTCTTGCCATGCGAAAATGCTAATAGATTATAATTGCTAAATATAGAAAAGAAAAACCACCTGCCAGAAGCTGAGATATTGGGATTACTCGATGGCATCCCCTCTTAACATCCTGAATCGCTTTCGGGCCTCCACAAAATAAATACTATCTGCAAAGTCATAGATGATCTGTTCGTAGAGGTCTTTGGCTTTTTCGGGTGCTCCTAGTTGGGTCTCATATAATTTGGCCAGACGGAAGAAGGCATCGTCTGCCAGGATATCCTCCTTGTAGAATTCGATGATCTTTTGGTAGTTGGCTTCAGCTTTTTCAAACTGCAAGGTACTTTCAAAAAGCTTCCCCTGTTTCAATAAAGCTTCGTCTTCAATTTTCTCGCCTTTGTGATTTAGTAAAATTTCGTCCAATGCGGCTATTGCTTCCGGGAACCTGTTCTGTAATGCCAACAGATCTGCCCTTGCAAACTTTTTAAGTGCCGTTTGTGTAGAATCCTCCAGCGAATTGTCACGGATCATCAGGCTTAATTCCATAGCGTCATTGGAGATAAGTTGGGAAGATGATTTCTTCAAGACATCCAACTGTACCTGGGCCCATTGAAAGTCTCCTTTATAGTAACTTGTCTTAGCCACTTTAAACCTGGCTTCCTGCGCAAGCACATCGTTCTTTACTTTTTTCTGAATTTGAGAATAGTAGATAAGCGCCTGGTTGAATTTTTCATCAAATACCAATATATCTGCCAGCTCCATTTTTACCCTTGCCTGCTGATATATGGACAATTCCTCGTTCGCCAGGATCTTTAAGTTGGCGATGGCCTTTTCTTTCTTTCCTGCCTGAAATGCGAGAAAGTGATTATAGTCTAACTGTAAACCGTATGAATTGCCATTCTTGCCAAAGCTCTCAAGTAATTTTTCGAACTCGGTTTCTATTCGGGGATAGTCTTTTAGTTGCGCAGTATCCAGCATGATCTTCATTCGGTATTGCTGCCCTTGCATTGCGGCCTGCATGGTGGGCGCATTCTCTATAATGAAATCCACGATCTCTCTTGCGCTTTCATAATCTTTTTCTCCCATAGCGATAAGAGCCAGATCCACTATCCCGGTGAGATCCCGTTGGTCTCTTCTGTAAATAGCCTTCTCCTGGGTAAAGGCCTTCTTGAAATCTTTTTGCTGAATGAAAAGCCAGCTAAGAAGCTCGTTATATAATGTATTCGGATTGGATTGAGATTTCTTTAATAGTGTCTTCCGAAGAATAACATTGGCTTCGTTGATGGGGTCTTCGGTGACATACTGACTAAAATTTCGTTTTGCGATAGAACGGTATGCCGGATTACTCTGCATAAGGTTGAGGTAGGTGTCGAACATTTCTTCCAACTTCCCCAATTCGCCATAGATCCTGGCGAGTTGAACATTATAATCCTTGTTGGGATCCCTGTCCATGGCAGATTCGTATACCTCGACCGCCTCGTCCAGCAAGCTGTATTCTTCAAAACTCTTTCCTATCGAGTAGGCGTACACAGGATTTTCAAGGGTGTACTCAATTGCTTTTCGATAATTCACCTGGGACAACGAATCCTTATCCTGTAAAGAATAATTATAGCCTAACTCTACATATAATTGAGGAATAATTCTTCGTCCACTCAATTTTTCGATCAGCATTTCTTCAGCAACAGAGAATTTTTCCAACTGTTGGTTAGACTGAATGATATACAGAAAGAAATCGAGACGTCCGGGATTTTTACTATACAGCTTATCGTAAAGGGAAAGGGCTTTATCGTATTCTCCCCTGTCGAAATAATTTTTAGCCAATAGCTCATTCTGGCCAACACAGGGTGTGGCCAGCGCCAATAAGAGTAAAAGTACTATAATGCGCATAGGGTAAATATAACGAAATGATACCGGAAAAGGTATATCAAAAACAAGGCCGCTTCTTAGACGATCATATCAAAACCACAATAAGGAACAAGTACATCGGGGATCTTTATACCTTCCGGGGTCTGATAATTTTCAAGAATACCTGCAATTACCCTTGGAAGGGCCAGGGCGCTTCCATTAAGAGTATGAACTAATTGATTCTTTCCATCGGCATCTTTAAATCGAAGTTTAAGACGGTTTGCCTGAAAAGTTTCAAAATTAGAGACCGAAGAAATTTCCAGCCAGCGATCCTGAGCTGTTGAAAACACCTCGAAATCGTAGGTAAGGGCAGAAGTAAATCCTAGATCACCCCCGCATAGCCTTAAAATGCGATAGGGTAATTTAAGATCACGAAGAATTCCTTTAACGTGATCAACCATACCGTCCAATGCTGCGTAGCTATTATCGGGATGTTCTATTCGTACGATCTCTACTTTATCAAATTGATGCAGGCGGTTCAGCCCTCGAACATGGGCCCCATAGCTTCCTGCTTCTCTTCTAAAGCAAGGTGTATAGCCTGTACAGCAAATGGGGAGCTGATTATGCATCAACAGATCTCCACGAAACAAATTAGTTACCGGAACTTCGGCGGTTGGGATTAAATACAGATCGTCACCGGTTACATGATACATCTGTCCTTCCTTATCCGGGAGTTGTCCGGTGCCGTACCCACTGGCTTCATTTACTAGATGAGGAACCTGGTATTCGGTGTATCCGGCGGCGGTATTCTTATCGAGGAAATAGGTAATAAGTGCCCGTTGTAATTTGGCACCTTTTCCTTTAAACACAGGAAATCCGGCTCCGGTTACCTTTACACCCAACTCGAAATCGATCAGGTCGTATTTTTTAGCGAGTTCCCAATGGGGCAGGGCATCACCACTCAAAGCGGGGATCTCTCCCTCCGAAAATACCTCTTCATTATCATTCTCGTCTGTACCGGCAGGAACGCTTTCGTGCGGGATGTTGGGCAGTATGTACAACAGCTGCTCCATGGTATCGGTGGCAGTTGAAAGTTGTTCCTGTAGTACTTTCGACTCCTCTTTAAGCGCTACAGTTTTTTCTTTCAAAGCGTTGGCTTTGTCGATCTCTCCGTTCTTGAAGAGCATCCCGATCTCCTTAGAATATCTATTCGATTCGGCCAGGGTTTCATCAAGTTTAGCCTGGGTGCTCCGCCTTTCCTCATCTGCCTGTAAAACGGCTTCGATATCGGCCGTGGCATCCATGCCTCTTTTAGCAAGGGCCTTTATAAATGCTTCTTTCTGTTCGCGAATTTCGTTTACCTGTAACATCTGCCTTTAAAATTTAAACACTCTCCATGATCAAATCATAAGAGAGCAGGGGCAAAGTTAGTAAAAATGCCTGCTTAAGTCCTTATTTTTTATGATAATCATCCGGGGAAGGAAGTATCCAATCGTGATGTTTAAAATGATGCCATTTTTGAGCGGCGAGGTCGGTTTCAAGATCGATAAGTCGATGGAATTCGCCGTCGTTTATCTTTACTTGAACATCCATAAATACAGCCACATCCCTACCTTTCTCTGCCTCGATCTTTTTAATACGCTGTGCTAATTGCCACAACAGGTCGGGCTTGGTTCTCACATTTCGATTCTGCTTAGCACTTAGCAAATTCGAAAATCCGTATCGTTCTCGTTCTCCGGTGGATTTATCCTCTATCCAGACCGTTAGCAGCCCTCTTTTTGAGCGCAGCATCATGCGCCAGCTAAGGCGATGTGCTTCTTCGGTCCAGAGAACATCGTCTTTAAAGAACCAATGGCGAAGTGGAAGCGATAATTGTATAATGAAATAAACAGAGAGAACGCTAATGAGAACAGGTTTATATTTCGGGACAATTATTTGCCCGTCCGTATAGACAATTTTTCTCTTCCGAAGAAACCATTTTTGTAAAGTTTCCGAAGAAAAAAAGAAAAAGGCAAACGCCATCGACATATAAGGAAAGATACCTATCTGAAATACGATCGAATTGAACAGGTGAAAGAAAACCGAGATCCAGAAAGCAACCACACGCGTTCGTTTCCAGAGTAAAAGTGGCACAATAAGAAGATCGAATAAAATCCCTACATAGGCAATACACCAGTGTACCCAGCTTTGTTGCAGGAGATCACCAATTAACCAGTAGTGCTTTTTCCCGCTCATGAAGTACTGGGCTACGGTTGCATCCAGCCAGTCCGGGTACAACTTTGCAATGGAAGCGTAGGTATACACGATCCCAACTTGTAATATTACAGTGATCTTCACCCACTGCGGCATAGAAGGAGATTTTAATGCTGGATTTCGCCTGGCATCGAGAGAAAACCATCGATTGGCGGGCAAAAAGACCATGATCCAGCAGAGCAGCATCATCAGGTAATAATGGTTGTTGTACGATGTTTTCTGCATTAAATATACCGCTGTCCACATGAGTGCATAAGCAGCCATACTATATCGATACTTGTACCCAAGCATGACGCAGAGTCCAAAAACACCCATGAGCGCAAAATAAAAATACATGCCATTACCCGGGAGAGGCTGTAAAAAATCGAAACCTATAAAGTTGAAAGTAAATTCGGGTTCTACGAGGGTTCGTTTCACCCATCCGGTGGCGATGGCTCCAAAAGCTTCGATGGTAATAAGCAATCCAAATACAACCCGCCAGAGTACGAGCCCTGTATTGTCAATATGCCTGAAAAGGATCTTATCCAAAATTCTTTAAATAATTTCTGGCAAAGGTTTCGTCTTTTTGAATTGCATCCTTAAGATCTGCCATGGTTTCGAAGGTTTCTTCCTCCCTTATTCGGGCAATGAATTCTATACGGAGAGAACGATCGTAAAGATCCTCATTGAAGTCGAGGAAATAGGTCTCAATGGTTTTATTTTTACCACCTACCGTTGGATTGGTACCTATGCTGGTAATTCCATAGACCAAGGAGCCGTTAATTTCTGAAAAGACGATATAAACCCCATTTCCCGGGATAAGTTTGTATGTTTCTTTTATTAGAAGGTTAGCCGTAGGATAATCGATCGTGCGACCAATACGCTTCCCTTTAACCACCACCCCGCTAAGCATGAAAGGATACCCGAGGTATTGATTGGCGGTGGTGATGTCACCTTCTTCAATGGCTTTTCTGATCTTTGTCGAACTCACTGTTACTTCACTGATCTCCTGGGCAGAGATTTCTTCAACTTCAAATTCGTAGAGCGATCCAAATTCACGAAGGTCGTTTATACTTGCAGTTCTATTTCGCCCAAAACGGTGGTCGTATCCAATTATTACCTTTTTCGCACCCAGTGCATGTACCAAAATATCACGAACGTATTCTACTGCAGTCATCCTGGAGAATTCGGCTGTGAATGGGTGTACGACCAGATGATCCAGGCCGGTCCTGGATAGGAGTTCTTTTTTTTCTGAAATGGTATTGATAAGCTTAATATCGCTTCCTTGTTGAAGTACCATGCGAGGGTGTGGAAAGAAAGTGAGCAATACAGATACCATTCCTTCCTTGGCTGCAGAATCTACCAGGCGTTTCAGGATGGCCTTATGGCCTACATGAACACCATCGAACGTACCAATGGTAACTACAGAGGGTTGGTCAATTTTATACGAGGTTGCCGAACTGTATTCTTTCATCCTTACTTTCCGTTAAAGGTATTCATGGTAATATTGATGCCTGCCAGACCGAAACTTTCTATTACTTCCCGGCTTTTTTTAAAGCGCTCTCCCAGTTTCGCACTTTCTTCCTCTGTCCATTCGCCTAAGACGTAATCCACTTGCCGTCCTTTCGAGAAATCGTCGCTAATTCCAAAACGAAAACGGTTGTATTTTGTGGTTTGCAAGACGTTTTGAATGTCGTGCAGCCCGTTATGTCCGCCATCACTACCCTTGATCTTTATCCGCAAGGTACCGAAAGGTAAATTGAGGTCGTCTGTTATCACCAGCAAGTTTTGCAGGGGGATCTTCTCTTTTTCCAACCAGTATTTCACAGCCTTGCCACTAAGATTCATATAAGTGCTGGGCTTGAGCAGTATAAAAGTTCGCCCCTTCTTTTTATAGGTGGTTACATCTCCTAGTTTTACGGTTTCCCAACTCAGGGATTCTTCTTCCGCCAGCCGGTCCAGGATTTGAAAACCAACGTTGTGCCTTGTGTTTTTATATTGAGCTCCTATATTTCCGAGCCCGGCGATTAGAAATTTTTTCATAGGATCACCATCTGTAAGTGGAGCGTCGTTCTTATTGCCGAATAATTTTCTGAAAAATGCGAACATTCAGTCTATTTGAAAAGTAAAAATAAAAAAAAAGCACCCGGCAAAGGCGGATGCTTTTAAATATATTCTTGAGAAGTCTTTATTCTTCTGCAGGAGCTTCAGCAGCAGGAGCTTCGGCACCAGCCTCAGTTCCTTCAGCACCTTCTTCAGCACCTTCTTCACCTTCAAGTCCTTCTTCTTCTTCCTCATCTACTTCATCCACAATTGCGGTACGTGAAGTTCTCACCTGGCAAATAACCGTGTTATCAGGGTGGAGGATCTTGTAGTCGTCAGACGCTACAGAAGTAACATACTTCTTGTTTCCAATTTTCATTTCGGTAATATCAACCTCGATAAAATCGGGAAGATTTTCCGGGATGGCCTTAATTCGAAGTTTACGAGTAACAATTCGTAAAACCCCTCCATTTCGAACACCTCGTGAGTTTCCAACCACACGAACCGGGATCTCAAGCATTACTTCCTTATCGTCGAATATCTGATAGAAGTCGATGTGTAAGATGCGGTCGCTTACCGGGTGGAATTGTATGTCTTGTAGTATGGCATTGACTTTAGTGCCATCTTCCAGGGCAATTACAACCGTATGTACATCCGGAGTATACACAAGGTTTTTAAATGCCAGTTCATCTGCTGAAAAGTGAATAGGCTCGTCTCCTCCGTATACTACGCAAGGAACCTCTCCAGCATTACGCAAGGCTTTCGTTGCCGATTTGCCCACGCTTTCTCTTTTAGATCCGTTGATTGTAATTGATTTCATTATATAATTTTAGTTTATACTAGTTCCTGCGCATTTCTCAAAGGGAGATAAGGCTTCAACAAGCCTGTTTTGGCGTAGGAGGGTGCAAATGTAGCTTTTTTTCTGAAAAGACTAAAGAAAAGTAGTAAAGAAAAAAGCAGAATTAGCTCTGGGGATGGTACCTCTGCTTTCTGTATCTTTTCTCTTGATTCTGAATTTATTACATCAGGAACTTCGAGCTTATCGACTTATTCGCGTTAACGCTTAACATTACGTCTGCAAACAGATTGGCACAAGTTAACACCCTGATCTTAGGGCTCGATTGCCTTAATGGGATAGAATCTGTTACGATAAGCTCTTCCAGTTTAGAGTTTTCGATACGTTCGTAGGCGTTTCCGGAAAGGATAGGATGAGTACAAATGGCACGTACACTCAAGGCTCCGCGTTCCATCATAAGATCGGCGGCTTTAGCCAGTGTCCCGGCTGTATCCACCATGTCGTCTACCAGGACCACGTTTTTCCCCTGCACGTCTCCAATTAGCTCCATATGCGAGATCACGTTTGCCTTAGCACGCTGCTTGTAACATATCACAACATCACTTTCAAGCGCCTTCGAGTAGGCATAGGCACGTTTAGATCCACCCATATCCGGGGAGGCGATTGTAAGGTTGTCCAGGTTCAGGCTCTTGAGGTATGGTAGAAAAATGGTAGAGGCAAAAAGGTGATCTACCGGCTTTTCGAAGAATCCCTGGATCTGGTCGGCATGCAGGTCCATGGTAATGATTCGCGTTGCACCTGCCGTTTCCAGCATCTTCGCCACGAGTTTAGCTGCGATAGGAACACGCGGCTTGTCTTTTCGGTCCTGGCGTGCCCATCCAAAATAAGGCAGCACAGCCGTAATATGCCTGGCTGAGGCGCGTTTGGCCGCATCCAGCATTAATAGCATTTCCATTAGGTGGTCGCTATTGGGAAAGGTAGAACCAATGATAAATACCCTGCTTCCTCGCACCGATTCTTCAAAGGATGGCTGGAATTCACCATCGCTATAGGTTGAGGTAATAATCTTCCCAAGGGGAATCCCAAAGGCATTGGCGATGTTTTGAGCGAGTTCCTTACTCTGCTTGCAAGGAAATATCTTTGGTTCTGGAATGGGTGCGGACATTTTAAGTTACGTTGGTTTGCTGCAAATGTAAAATTATCGTTATGGAATTCGTAAAAATGAAAGCGCGATTTACTAACAATTTTGATTTTATTGTTTATTTTTGCCCTCCCTTGAAGCCTTGGTGGCGGAATTGGTAGACGCGCTGGATTCAAAATCCAGTTCCTTCGGGAGTGTGGGTTCGATTCCCACCCAAGGTACAATAAGACACAAAAAAAGTGAAGGATGAGCGAGTTTCAAAAATGAAGCTCGCTTCTTTTTTTGAAACAAGTGATATGCTTCTTTTTGTGTCTTTCACGCGTAGCGTGACGGGAACATTGGCTTCGCCAATGAATCCCACCCGTCTATTCACTATTTTTTATTGCAATTCTTTATTAGGGGATTCCGCCATTTTAGTTTTCAACAGTACGTTGACGGGAAGCCGAGGGTATAGAAAATGTCCGGTGGACATTTTTACCGAGGTGCATGGCTTGCCGCGCGGGCTACTCCTGCTTCATGGAATGATTCTCAGAATTATTTTATGCCCATTCTTGTCTTTTTTAGGACTTGCCCGCATGTATTCTGAATTAAATTCAGAATGACAAATCGGTCGCCAATGAATCCCACCCGTCTATTCACTATTTTTTATTGCAATTCTTTATTAGGTGATTCCGCCATTTTGGTTTTCAACGGTACGTTGACGGGAAGCCGAGGGTATAGAAAATGTCCGGTGGACATTTTTACCGAGGTGCATGGCTTGCCGCGCGGGCTACTCCTGCTTCATGGAATGATTCTCAGAATTATTTTATGCCCATTCTTGTCTTGTTTAGGACTTGCCCGCATGGATTCTGAATTAAATTCAGAATGACAAATGGATCGCCAATGAATCCCTCCCGTCTATTCACTATTTTTTATGGAAAGAATTGATTCTGAGAATTTTATTTTTTTCTACCACATTTCCCGCTTCAATTACGAAATCCGTATTTTTGCATTTCAGAAATAATAAATATGAAAATCGAACAGATCTATACCGGATGTCTCGCCCAGGGAGCATACTATATTGAAAGTAATGGAGAAATTGCTATTATCGATCCTCTACGGGAAGTTAAACCTTATATAGACCGGGCGAAAGCAGACAATGCTACCATAAAGTATATATTCGAAACTCATTTTCATGCCGATTTTGTAAGTGGACATCTTACGCTTTCAAGAGAAACCGGGGCTCCAATTATTTTTGGACCGAATGCAAATCCAAGTTTTGAAGCTATCATAGCAAGTGACGGACAAGAATTCGAACTTGGAGATATTACAATTGTAGCATTGCACACCCCAGGCCACACCATGGAAAGCACTACCTACTTATTGCGGGATTCCAATGGAAAGGATCATGCCATTTTTAGTGGCGACACCCTATTTCTTGGAGATGTGGGACGGCCAGATCTGGCACAGAAAGCCGCACATCTCACTCAGGAAGAACTTGCCGGAACTCTTTTCGACAGCCTGAGAAGTAAGATCATGCCCCTGGCGGACGATGTGATCGTCTATCCGGCTCACGGTGCAGGTTCGGCGTGCGGGAAGAACCTAAGTAAAGAAACTGTGGGAACCATAGGGGAGCAAAAAAGGACGAATTACGCGTTGAGAGCCGATATGACCCGCGAAGAATTTATTAAAGAAGTTACAGACGGCCTTTTACCTCCGCCTCAATATTTTCCGCTAAATGTGAAAATGAATAAAGAAGGATATGAGGATATCGATGAGATAATAAAAAGAGGAACACATGCCCTGGAGCCGGATGCCTTCGAAGCTGCAGTGAATGAAAGTGGTGCTCTGGTACTCGATGTACGGCACCAGCGGGATTATATTCGCGGACATATTCCCAGATCCATCTTCATTGGTCTCGATGGAGGTTTCGCCCCCTGGGTAGGAGCACTTATTGGCGATGTTAAACAACCGTTATTATTGGTGACTCCCGAAGGACGGGAGGAAGAAACCATCACAAGATTGTCGCGCGTAGGTTTCGATAATACCCTGGGTTACTTGAAAGGCGGCTTTGAAGCCTGGATGAATGCAGGAAAGGAATATGATACTTTGAAGTCGATTTCTGCAGAGGAATTTAAGCAAGAACTTTCAGAAAAAGATATCCCGGTATTCGATGTGAGAAAACCCGGTGAATATGAAGCAGCTCACGTAAAGGATGCACATTTAACACCGCTTGATTTTTTAAACGATCACCTGGCCGAATTCCCTTCCGAAGAAACCTTTTATATACATTGTGCAGGGGGTTATCGCTCGGTAATTGCTGCCTCTATCCTGAAAAGCCGGGGTATTCATAACCTGGTTGATATCGCAGGTGGGTTTAAGGACATTAAACAAGTGGGGATTCCAATAACAGATGAGGTCTGCCCATCCACACAGAAGTAATCTTTAATTCTTTAAAAATTTCTGAATTTGCCTGCCTTGTTAAGGGCCAATTTCCATTTTCCATCCCGTTCAAGGTCCTGCCTGTAGGCAAATGAAATCACACTCAATACGAGTAAAAGGAGCAGATTTTGCTTCAAGAGACAAATTGTATGAATTATTACAGTCAATTCGTACATTTACTACGCATTAATCCGCTTTTATGACCGATTTCTGGCTTTATGTAAAACTAGGTCTGGACCACGTCCTCGACCTGAATGGCTATGACCATATCCTTTTCCTGATAGCATTATGCGCTGCTTATTCGTTCAATGCATGGAGGAAATTATTGTTACTGGTAACGCTCTTCACCATAGGGCACACCATTTCCCTGCTGTTGGCACATTACAACATCGTGGCAATACGAGGGGACTACGTAGAGTTTTTAATTCCCGTCACCATCCTTGTCACCGCACTGTATAATATTTTTAATGCCAGACGAAATAAGCCATCTTCGGCCAATTTGATGTTTTACCTGGTGACCTTGTTTTTCGGCCTTATTCATGGCTTTGGTTTTGCCCGCTACTATAATATGATGAAGACAGACGATAGTGTAGCACCTTTACTAGAGTTCGCTTTAGGGGTAGAATTGGCTCAGATCGTGATCGTGCTCATCACATTGCTACTATCATTTCTGGCTGTTGGAATGCTACGATTTAACAAAAGAGATTGGCTGTTGATCATGTCCTCTATCGTAATTGGAATGACCATCCCAATGCTAGTAGATACCTGGCCATTTTAAAGTTTTTCAAATATTTAACGCCTGTATGCTTTGCGATCGTGTAACTTACTTTTAATTTCGCCTACCTATCACCTAACAAATGACCCAGGAAAAACAACGAAAATACGATATAGCCTATTTGCGAATGGCCAAAGAGTGGAGTACCTTGTCCTATTGTGAAAGAAGACAAGTTGGCGCGCTTATTGTGAAAGATAAAATGATTATAAGCGACGGATATAACGGTACGCCAACGGGCTTTGAGAATATTTGTGAAGACGATGAAGGATTTACCAAATGGTATGTACTTCACGCCGAAGCCAATGCCATCTCGAAAGTTGCCTCTTCAACTCAATCCTGCGAAGGGGCTACTTTGTATATAACTATGTCGCCCTGCCAGCAGTGTAGTAAGTTGATACACCAGGCAGGAATAAAGCGTCTGGTTTATCACGAGGAGTACAAGGATAATTCGGGTGTGAAATTTTTAAGAAAAGCCGGCGTTAGTATAACGCATATTGAAGCAATTTAGAGCCCTATGGGGATTCAGAAAAAATACCTTCCTTTATTGATAAGTGTGGCCATAGCCGCAGGCGTATTTATTGGGTCTAAGCTGAATTTCCACGATACTAACGAAAAGATCTTTGCCACCAACTCCAAGAAAGACAAGCTCAACAGGCTTATAGACTATATCGACTACGAATACGTAGACCAGGTGAATACAGATAGTATAGTAGATGTAACCGTTAACGGAATATTGGAAAATCTTGATCCGCATTCGGTGTATATCCCTGTAGACGACTACGAAGACAACGCCAATGATATGCGAGGGAATTTTGTTGGTATTGGGATTAGTTTTTATCCCTACAAGGACTCCATAGCAGTAATACGTGCGATAGAAGGAGGGCCTGCCGAAAAAGCCGGAATTAAAGGCGGAGACAGGATCTTATATGCAGACGGGAAACCACTTTTTGGGTCGGATATCTTCCGCGACAGTATCTCCGAATTCTTAAAGGGTGAGATCAACTCTAAAGTTATGCTTACGGTGTACCGGCCTTCGGAAAATAAAATGATCGAATTTAAACTGAAACGCAAACGAGTTCCGCTTGTGAGCGTAGATGCTGCGTATAAACTCACAGATGAAATAGGTTATATAAAGGTAAATCGATTTTCGGAAACTACTTATGCCGAATTCCGCGAGGCCCTGGATGAGCTAAATGACGAGGGAATAGAGACCCTGGTATTGGACTTGAGGAATAATCCCGGAGGCTATATTTATGCCGCCGAAAAACTGGTAGATGAGTTTCTGGAGGATGACAAACTTATGCTCATCACTCGTAATAAGAGCGGTGAAGAGAACAGAAGTTATGCTACCCGTAAGGGTGATTTTGAGAAAGGGAAGGTATATGTACTTATCAATGAGAATTCTGCCTCCGCCAGTGAGATCGTAGCCGGTGCTCTACAAGATAATGACAAAGGGACTATCATAGGAAGGCGATCCTTCGGGAAAGGTCTGGTTCAGCGGGAAATGGCACTGGGTGACGGAAGTGCTGTACGTTTAACCATCGCACGTTATTATACCCCTACAGGCAGGTCCATACAGAAACCTTACGGCAATGGAAATGGAGATTATTACCGCGACTACGAGAACAGGTATAAAAATGGTGAGTTGGAAGACCCCGAGAATATACAGGTGGCAGATTCCTTGCGATTTATTACCCCAGGCGGGAAGGTTGTATACGGAGGAGGAGGTATTATCCCCGACGTTTTCGTGCCAAAAGACACCAGTGTGGAAAATGAAACTCTCGAATATATTTCGAGAAGCGGATTTATGGGATATTTTATTTTCGAATACCTGGAAAAGAACAGGTCTTTCTTTAGCGGTATGACCTTCAATCAATTTGCAGACAATTTCGAGATCCCCGAATCGCTAAAGGAGGAATTTTATACGTACTCTGCGTTCGAAAATGCCCAGATCGACCTTCGCAAGTACAGTGATGAACTGGGAACTGCATTGAAGGCAAACATTGCCCAGCAATTGTTCGGTACTAATGCGTTCGAATATTTTCTCAACGATGGGGACGCAATGCTTAACAAGGTGATGGAGCTCGAGTATTCAGAAGCCAAAAAAGATTAATCACTATTTCTTCCCCGAGATCTTGCGGGAAGATCTTAAAATCAACATTAACAGGATAACACAGGCCGATGCCAATATACTGATAGCAGCTACCTGGCTGTCGCCCTCGAACAGATTGTCGAAGTCCAGTTTGGTAATATTAAAGATGATCAGACCTGCTGCGATGGCGATGAAAATATAAATAGCTGCTTTCATGTTCTATTAATTAAATAATTCCTGAATGTTCGAAGTGAATAATTTTACTGCTATGGCTAACAGGATAACCCCAAAAACCTTCCGAATGATCTCTATACCATTCTTTCCCAGGATACGTTGTAAACGCGCAGAGGTCTTAAGGACAATATAAATAAAAACAATGTTTATTAGAATAGCCACGATCACGTTCTGGATCTCGTATTCGGCGCGAAGTGATAATAGCGTGGTAAGACTTCCGGGTCCGGCCAGCATAGGAAACGCCAATGGGAATATTGTGGCAACTTCGGGGCCGGTACCGTCATCTTTGAACAGGGTGATCCCAAGCAGCATTTCAATAGCGATAAAGAAAAGCACAAAGGCTCCCGCGACGGCGAATTCGTTTACGTTTATTCCAATAAGATTTAATATGCGTTCACCCACGAATAGAAAAACAGTAAGAACCACCGCCGCAATAATGGAGGCTTTTTCGCTATGGATATGTCCTGCTTTCTCACGTAGGGAAATAATGATAGGTATATTTCCAATGATATCGATCACTGCAAATAAGACCATACTGGCGGTAAAGATCTCTTTGGCGTTTAATGTCATTAGGTGCTGTTTAAGGCCGCAAAATTAGGCAAAGTGGTTCGATTTTTATTACTTCTGAATTAATATTTCCTTCAAAAGTTTGACTTGCAACAATTTTAAAGCATGTATCTTTGGAGGCATGTTTCAGCTTGGAAAAACCATAGTTTCTGAAGATATCATCGAAAAAGATTTCGTGTGCAATCTTAACGCGTGCAGAGGAGCCTGTTGCATAGAGGGCGAGGCAGGCGCGCCTGTTACGACCGAAGAAGTAGAGATCCTTCGGGAAATTTACCCCAAAGTAAAACCATTTCTAAGGCCTGAAGGAATTGCGGCTATAGCGGCTCAGGGGACACATATCATTTCTAAACAGGATGAGCTGGAAACCCCCCTTGTAAATGGAAAGGAATGTGCTTATGTTACCTTCTCCAAACAGGGAGTTGCCGGCTGTGGGATTGAGGATGCATACAACGCAGGGGCGATCGATTTCCGCAAGCCTATCTCCTGCCATTTATATCCTGTACGAGTTCAGGACTATAGCGAATTTGCCGCGGTGAATTATCATAAATGGCCTATCTGTGATGACGCCTGCGTATTAGGGAAAGAGCTAAAGGTGCCGGTGTACAAGTTCGTAAAGGACGCTCTTATAAGGAAGTTTGGTGAACATTGGTATACCGAATTGGAAAAAGTGGCAAGGGATATGAATTAGTTATTGCCCCAATGTATCTTCTATCCGTTTCAAATAGGTTGGTTGCAGCCTCCCTCTTCTATAAAATCTTTTCAGTAAAAATCCCTACACAATATCACCTGTTCGGGCGATGATCAATTGGTTGATATTTAATATATTAGTACTACGTAAACATAACCACTAAAGAAGCTACATTATGAAGAAATTATTGTTTTCCATTGCTATATTGGCAAGTTTCACAGCCTGTGAAAATCCGGTATCCAAAAAGATAAAAGAAACCAAGGAATCGGTTTCAAACACGCGAAAAGCAGTGAAAGAAATGGAGAAGGTTCAGGAAGATATGGAGGATCTAAAGAACGAAGAACCATTAACCAATGAAGAATTAAAAGCCTGGTTACCGGATGAGATAAATGGAATGAAGCGTACTGGGTACAAAGCAGGTCAAACTGCTTTTATGCAGATCGCTCAGATCGAGGCAACCTATCAAAATGAGGATAAGTCGAAGAAACTACATATCCAGATCATGGATGGTGCAGGTGAAATGGGGGCAGCTGCAACTGCAGGTATACGAATCTTATTTTCGCAGGATTTCGAAGAAGAGGACGAGTACAAAGTAAGACGAACGCTCGTGAAGAATGGCAATAAAGCCGTTGAAGAATACCGAAAAGACGGTAGTCGTTCTGAAATCCAATATATGGAGGACAACCGATTTTACATAATGGTAAGAGGAACTAATATGGACCTGAAGGAAACCTGGGACGCCATAGACGAATTGGATACAGACGATCTGGGGTAGAATCAAAATAATAATAAGTATGATCGCCTTTATTTTTGAAGGCGATTTTTTTGTTTTCTGAAGCACATTAAATGAAAATCTGCTTTTAGAAAGCTAAATTTTCATTCTTTTTTTAAGTTCTCGTTGTTGAAAATTTAGCCTTGAAAAACAGCACCAAACAGCAAACAAACCGCCATGATACGGAAGGCGATGAAGGTTTTCAACGTGCTAAGGGTCTAATTGTTCATAAGTTTGAGAAAATTTCATAAAACACACAAAATCAATTAGTTAAACCATTTATTTAAGATAATAATAGTAACACTTACAAAACGTACGTGTTGAAAACTTTGTTGAAAACCAACTCTCATTTCTGAAGATTTTCAACTTAGATTTTTTCATATTTGTTAGTCCCGAGTAACGACAAATTTTCTAAAAATCCAAAAACACGAAGGACAATGAACCAAGTAGAGCCCATTTTACAAGACAACAAAGACAGGTTTGTAATTTTCCCCATTCAACATCACGATATTTGGGATTGGTACAAAAAAAGCGAAGCCAGTTTCTGGACCGCTGAAGAGATCGATCTACACCAGGATCTATCAGATTGGAACAATAAATTAAGTGATGACGAGAAATATTTCATCAAACATATTCTGGCCTTCTTTGCTGCTTCCGATGGGATCGTAAACGAGAATCTCGCAGAAAACTTTGTGAATGAAGTTCAGTATAGCGAAGCTAAATTCTTTTATGGTTTCCAGATCATGATGGAAAATATTCACAGTGAGACCTATTCGTTACTCATAGACACCTACGTAAAGGATGATAAGGAAAAGGACATGTTGTTCAGAGCCATAGAAAATTTCCCTGCGATCAAGAAAAAGGCAGATTGGGCCCTGAAATGGATCGAAAGTCCGAGTTTTGCGGAACGCCTTATTGCCTTTGCAGCCGTGGAAGGGATCTTCTTCTCGGGAGCCTTCTGCTCTATCTTTTGGTTGAAAAAACGTGGTCTTATGCCGGGTCTAACCTTCTCTAATGAGCTTATTTCTCGCGACGAAGGAGTGCATTGTGATTTTGCCGTGCACCTGCATAACAACCACCTCATAAATAAAGTGTCTAAAGAACGCATCCGCGAAATTCTTGTAGATGCACTAAATATAGAACGTGAGTTTATTACAGAATCCCTGCCTGTAAGTTTGATAGGGATGAATGCAAAACTCATGACTCAATACCTTGAATTTGTAACCGACCGCTTATTAGTTGAACTTCAATGTGAAAAAGAATACAATGCAACCAATCCGTTCGACTTTATGGATATGATCTCGTTGCAGGGTAAGACAAACTTTTTCGAGAAGCGTGTTTCAGAATATCAGAAAGCAGGTGTTACCAACAAAGACAAGGAATCGAACAAGATTAGTTTCGACGCAGATTTCTAAAGTATTCCAATAGCGGAACATATCCGCGGAAGATTTAATATATCGCTGATAATGTGGTGTTTAGCAATGCCTCAGCAGCACCCTTTTACAACTAAGTAACCTCATAAAAGCAAAACAGAAATGGATGTAGTAAAAAGAGACGGACGAAAAGAACCCATCATGTTCGATAAGATCACTGCCCGGGTGAGAAAATTGTGCTATGGATTAAACGAATTGGTGGATCCCGTTAAGGTAGCCATGCGCGTGATTGAAGGTTTATACGATGGTGTAACCACCAGCGAATTGGATAATCTCGCCGCAGAGATCGCTGCTACCATGACCACATCTCATCCTGATTATGCAAGACTGGCAGCACGGATTTCCGTTTCCAATCTACACAAGAACACCAAAAAGTCATTTTCTGAAGTGATGACAGACCTGTACGAGTATGTTAATCCGCGTACCGGAAAAAAAGCACCCCTGTTAAGCGATGAGGTATACCAGATCATAAAAGAAAATGCCGAAGAACTCGATTCTACTATCATTTATAATAGAGATTTTGGCTATGACTACTTTGGATTTAAAACCTTGGAGCGATCGTACCTGCTAAAACTAAACGGAAAGATCGTAGAACGCCCGCAGCATATGCTAATGCGTGTTTCTGTGGGGATACATCTCAACGATCTTGAATCGGCTAAGGAGACCTACGAATTGATGTCGAAGAAATTCTTTACCCATGCTACTCCTACTTTGTTCAATAGTGGAACGCCAAAGCCACAAATGTCGTCTTGTTTCCTACTAACAATGAAAGACGACAGCATCGACGGTATCTACGACACACTGAAGCAAACGGCGAAAATCTCACAATCTGCCGGAGGGATCGGATTGTCTATCCACAATATTCGGGCTACTGGCTCGTATATTTCGGGAACAAACGGTACTTCCAACGGAATCGTTCCTATGCTTCGTGTGTTTAATGATACCGCGAGATATGTAGACCAGGGCGGTGGTAAGCGGAAAGGATCTTTTGCTATCTATGTTGAACCCTGGCATGCCGATATTTTCGATTTCCTCGACCTGAAGAAGAATCACGGCAAGGAAGAAATGCGAGCCAGAGATCTATTCTATGCAATGTGGATCCCGGATTTATTTATGAAACGAGTACAGGATGATGGAGATTGGACCTTGATGTGTCCTAATGAGTGCCCTGGCCTTTTCGACACCCACGGCGATGAGTTCGAAGCAATGTACACCAAGTACGAAGCGGAGAATAAAGGAAGAAAAACCATCAAAGCACGTGAATTATGGGAAAAGATACTGGAATCTCAAATTGAAACCGGAACACCATACATGCTGTATAAAGATGCAGCCAACCGAAAGAGCAACCAGAAAAATTTGGGAACCATCCGTTCCTCGAACCTGTGTACAGAGATCCTTGAATATACTTCGGAAGATGAGGTAGCGGTTTGTAACCTTGCTTCTATCGCTTTACCCATGTTCGTAAAGAACGGGGCGTTCGATCATAAAGAATTATTCAGAGTAACCAAAAGAGTAACCAAAAACCTTAATAGGGTAATAGACCGAAATTACTACCCGGTAAAGGAAGCAGAGAATTCTAACTTCCGTCATCGTCCGGTAGGTCTTGGGGTGCAGGGATTGGCAGATACCTTTATCTTACTGAGGTTGCCCTTTACCTGCGATGAAGCTCAGAAATTAAACCAAGAGATCTTCGAGACCCTTTATTTTGCGGCTGTAACTGCTTCTATGGAGGAGGCAAAGGCAGATGGCCCTTACGAAAGTTATAAGGGGTCTCCAATTTCTCAGGGGGAATTCCAGCACAATCTATGGGGGATAAAAGATGAAGAACTTAGCGGCCGATGGGATTGGGCCAAACTTCGTAAGGATGTGAAAAAACATGGGGTGCGTAACTCACTCCTGGTGGCACCTATGCCAACTGCATCCACCTCGCAGATCCTGGGCAATAACGAGGCCTTCGAACCTTATACATCCAATATCTACACCCGAAGAGTACTTTCTGGTGAGTTCATTGTAGTGAATAAGCACCTGTTGGAAGACCTGGTAAACCTTGGATTGTGGAACGACGACCTGAAGGAAGAGATCATGCGAGCCAATGGTTCTATACAAGATGTGGACGTGATCCCTCAGGAATTAAAAGAGTTGTATAAGACTGTTTGGGAATTGAGTATGAAGGATATTATCGATATGTCCCGTCATAGAGGATACTTTATCGATCAGTCGCAATCGCTTAATCTCTTTATGGAAAATGCCAATTTTGCAAAGCTAACCTCCATGCATTTCTATGCCTGGAAAAGTGGCCTGAAAACAGGTATGTACTATCTGCGTACCAAGAGTGCCGTAGATGCAATTAAATTTACTTTAAAAAGTGAAACTAAAAAAGAACCGGTTGCTGCCGTTGCGGAAACCAGTGTGGATGCTACTTCGGCAGTATCCAATAAACCACTCACTCCTCAGGAATTACGTGAAATGCTAGCCAAATCGCGCGATGCAGAAGACGATGACTGTTTGATGTGTGGTTCTTAATTTAAGTGTTATTAATTATGAAAAAGGAGGGCGTATGCCCTCCTTTTTTTATACTTTCATTTATATTAGCTTTTTACTTTATCATGGACGAATTAATTAGCCGGCCCGAGGAGGTGTTACATTGTTCCCAGTGCCAAACACCCATATCCTCCGATCATAAATTTTGTGTGAATTGTGGATTTCCGGAAAGAGGCTCGGACAGGGAAAAGTCTGGTTTTCATGCAAACCGGGTCCTAAACGCCCGAAGGAGCCAGATGGCTAAAAAAGAGATCAAGTCCGGGCGAAACAGCTTATTGATCATCGCAGGACTCTCCTTCCTGTTCGGGATAGGTTATTTCTTTTTACATGATGACACGGCAACCCTCATAGCTTCAGGGATACTCACAATAGTATATCTTGGCCTGGCCTACTGGTCCCAGCAAAGACCACTTATAGCGCTGGTTCTTGGCTTACTTGTGTATTTAACAACCATAGTAATAAATGCCATCGTAGATCCGGAAACCATATACAAAGGGATTATTGTGAAAGTACTTATTATAGTCTTCCTCAGTAAAGGAATTAATTCGGCTTTACAGCTAAGAAAAACTCAGATTTGATCCATGATCTATTGTTCCCAATGTAATTCCTTGCTGGGGCCAACCGATGTCTATTGCGGTAACTGCGGAGCCAAGCGTACACAGAATACCTTAAAAAAGGAAAAGGAAAGTGTTCGACAGGTAATTATATTCTACGTTACTTTTTTGGTATATGCCATAGTGTCTTTCGTGATCTATCTTGAAAATGATTCCCTGATTACCGAGATCGTGCTGGAATCTGTTTTCGTTCTGCTTACTGTTATGTTTAGTTTAATGGATTTCAAAAGAATAACGAAATTGTATTCTTTGCGTTATGTCAATTGGAAGAATCTGGCATTTTCCATTCTTTTCCCTATGTGTTCGGCAGGAATTGTGTATTACGGGATAGAATGGGTGAATAGATTACTGGGAGAGGAAAGCTATAATATGTTCTACGATTATGCGATGTATGAAAATTCCTTTCTATGGGCTTTTATTTTTGTAGCCATTATTGCCCCGGTCTTTGAAGAACTGGCCTTTAGAGGTTATTTGTTCAACCAATTACTCAATGTCACCAACTCGCGCGTTACCATTATTGCTACCGCTCTTATCTTCGCCTTGGTACATTTTTCTTTTATTTCTATTCTCTGGATCTTTCCCTTCGGAATTGTATTAGGATTTTTACGCTATAAATACCGAACCCTATGGCTGGGAATGATCGTTCACTTCATCCACAATTTCCTAGTATTGCTTCTTGAATATTACTATTACATGAACGACCCTTTATTAGAGCTTCTGAATAATGGTTAATTTTATTTACCGTGATTTGAAAACCAGCCCGAGGTGTCTAAGCCGTGGTTGCTACTATTTCAATCCGGTTTTTTTAGATGAGATATATCATTTTCCAAAATTAGAGAATTAGTACTTTTATTCTGTCGGCAAAAACTTTTTATGAATTACGGATATACCGAATTGTTGCAGTTATTTGGGTCGCTGGGTTTGTTTCTCTTCGGAATGATGGTGATGAGCGATGCCTTAATGAAGCTCGCGGGAGACAAAATGCGAAGTATCCTGGCAACGATGACCTCGAACAGGTTCTTTGGTATACTTACGGGATTCTTTATAACATCGGTTATCCAGTCTTCATCGGCTACCACCCTTATGGTGGTTAGCTTCGCCAATGCCTCCCTTCTCACCTTAACCGAGTCTATTAGTGTGATCATGGGGGCCAATATTGGCACTACAATCACTGCCTGGCTCATCACCATCCTTGGTTTTAAAGTAAGTATGAGCGCTATCGCATTACCCCTGGTGGGATTTGGATTTGCTTTTACGTTTGCGAAAAAAGAAAGCATAAAAAACTGGGGAGTCTTTATCATTGGATTTGCCGTTTTATTTATTGGGCTGCAGTTCTTAAAGGATGCTGTACCTAATATTAATGATAATCCCGAAATGCTCGAGTTTCTAACCAGGTATACCGATCTTGGATTCTGGTCTGTGCTCATCTTCTTATTCATTGGCACTTTACTTACGGTAATTATTCAATCCTCTAGTGCCACGATGGCTCTCACTCTTATCATGACAGCAGAAGGATGGATCCCTTTCGAGCTAGCTGCTGCAATGGTTCTGGGCGAAAATATTGGAACCACTATTACGGCAAATATTGCGGCTATAGTGGCTAATTTTCACGCAAAACGAACGGCCCGGGCACACCTTCTCTTTAATATAATTGGAGTTGTTTGGGTATTGTTACTTTTTTATCCTTTCTTAAAAATGGTGAGCTGGATTGCACAATGGACAGGCTCCGACTCTCCTTACCTTAGTGCTGCCGCCATTCCCGTGGCAATTTCATTGTTCCATACCATTTTTAATATAAGTAATACCCTGTTGTTGGTATGGTTTGTAAATCCGATTGCTCGTTTGGTGGAGCGATTGGTGCCAAAAAGGGAGATGCCGAAAAAAGAGATAGACGAACCCAAGTTTCTTGAAAAACGGGTGTTGAAATATCCCGAAACTCTTATTATTTCCCTGGAAAAGGAATCGAAATTCCTGTTTAAGAACGCAATTTTTGAAATTGTGGCGCACTCGTTGAATATTCATCGTGCCGATATTAAATCTGATGAGAAGATCAAGAAGATCCTGAAGCGATCTACCGAAGATATGCACACCGATGTCCATGAATTGTATCACACCAAGGTAAAAAAGATCTACGGAGAGATTATACGATATGCGTCGTTGGCCCAAAGTAATTTCAAACTTACCGAGGCCCAGAACAGGCATATTTCCGAAATTAAACTCGCCAATAGAAAGATGGTAGAGATCCTTCGAAATATGAGAGAACTGGCACCAAATGTGGCGTTGTACCTCGACTCGGAAAATGAATATGTTAGGAAAGAATACAACAAGCTACGTAAGAAGATTGCGAAAGTACTTCGTATAATCTATCACTTCAGAAAAGAAAAAGATAAAGATATCTACCATCAAAAGCTAATGAAGTTACGTGACGAGGCCAGGGAAGAGATTCATAATATGAGTGATTCAATAGAACGGCTTATACGCGAAGGCCTTATTACGGTAGACATGGGTTCTTCGTTGGTAAACGACAGGGACAATGTGAACGACACCATAAAAAAATTAATTACCATCGCCGATCTGCTGTATGGCGAACAAGATCCGTTATTCGAGAACCACAAATAAAAAACCCCGGATGAGCCGGGGTTTGATACAATTTATTTCGGATTAATTAACCTTTATAGCTCTTATAATATTCTTCCATCAGGTTCATCAATGCTGTCACCAGGTCTTTTGTTTCCAATAGAAGGCTAAAATACAAAGTAGTGTTCTTTGGACTCGATTCTTCTGTTCTGGTTCTGGTGATCTGTGTTTCGATCATTGCATTTATGTCGCTAAAAGCACGTTCCTTTCTAATAAGAATATCCTCTAATTTTTCGAACTCACGGTTTTTGAAAATAGTTTCTATATCCTTCAACAGATGTTCGAAAGACGAATCTATTTTCTGAAGGTCCTTGATCTGGTTAAAGCGCAAGGTCTTGTGATTATTACGCACATGTTTATGACTTACTTTCGCGATGTATTCGAGCGATTGCGCCACATCGGTTAGATAGCCAAGGACCATGATGTAGAAGTTACTACCACGAACACTTGTTTCATCAAGGTTTTTAATGAAGTAGAAGATATTATTTCGTAGCTCATCTACTTCCTCGGCGAGCTTATCAACCCGTAACCTGTTTTTCTTAAGCTTGGTAGCATCTTCTTTTGCGAGATTGGCAATAATCGATGAATAGATCTTGTTTGTTCTCGATGCCGTCTTCGCAATATTATCGGCACTTTCTTCAATAATTCCCTGAACCGTATTACTTTCGGCTTTTTTCAATTCATCGGGCGAAGTGATCGCACTCGATTTGTTTTTGTGAGAAAGGTAATTTCTTATTAATAATAATATGGCCAGGAATAATAGTACGGCGATCATAGGAGCCGGGGCCAGATAAATGAGGTAAGCCAATGTTCCGGCTGCCACGAAGGCGCTAAATGCGGTAAAGAACCATCCGCCAATCACATTAAGAACTCCTGCAACTCTGTAAACCGCACTTTCTCTTCCCCATGCCCTATCGGCCAGCGACGTACCCATAGCCACCATAAAAGTGACGTAGGTTGTAGACAGTGGTAATTTCATAGAGGTGGCGATCGAAATTAATACGCCCGCAACCATAAGGTTTACCGATGCACGAATCTGGTCGAAAGCAGGGAGCTCGTAGTTTTTATGTTTCGGTAATGTAACCACTGGTTTTTCGAAACTGGCATTAATTTTTTCCTGAGTAGAGTTGGGAATCGCTGCTCCTAGCATGGATGCCAATTTAGTACTCCCTTTCACAACGGCTCGGGACAACATATTTGGCTTAAACTTTTCTTTGGTTTCATCCTGTGTCGCAAGACCTATCTCGGTGTCTGCTACCGTACGTGCTTTCTTTGAGAACCATAAGGTTACAACCATTACACCACCTGCTATAAACAATAACAGGGGTTCTGCGGGTACTTTTTTGTCCAGTACTTCCATCGAAAATGCCGTGGCCTCAACACCCGATGCGGCCCACGCTTCATATGAGTGGTAGGCTGCCATAGGCACCCCGATAAAGTTTACCAGGTCGTTTCCTGAGAATGCCAAAGCCAATCCGAAGGTACCCACAGCGATCACGATAATGAGGATATTCTTTTTTAGCACTCTCATATAAAGTAATGAAAGTAACGTCCAAAGGATAAAACTACCGGCAATGATGAACCACTCATTTCCTTCGATATATCCCTTCATATCATCGTAATACGGCGTACCCTTAAGGCCTTTCATAAAGATGAAATACGTTATGGCAGTAAGGGCGATCCCGCCAAAGAGGGCCCCGAAATTCTTTATTTTACGCTCGTAATGAAAGGTGAAGATTAACCTGGATACATATTGTACAAACGCACCTACCGAAAAGGCAATCACCACCGAGAGAAGTATCCCCGAGATGATCTCTATCGCCTTTTCTGTGTTGATATAATTAAATAAATCTCCAAAAACAGCGGTCTCAGAATTACTGATCTTTATCAGAGACATTACAACAGCGGCTCCCAATAATTCGAAAACAATAGAAACGGTTGTTGAGGTTGGTAATCCCAGAGTGTTGAAGAAGTCCAGGAGCAATATATCGGTGATCATCACTGCCATGAAAATGATCATGATCTCGTTAAAATAGAATTCCCCGGGTACAAAGATCCCTTTACGAGCTACCTCCATAAGTCCGCTGGATGAAATAGCACCAATAAATATCCCAAGGCTGGCAATTACCATTATGGCCTTAAATGGGATCGCCTTGGATCCTATCGCCGAATTCAGGAAATTGATAGCATCGTTACTTACTCCCACAACCAGATCGGCAATTGCCAGAACTGCAAGAGCAACTATCATTAATAAATAAAGATTATCCATATTCGTTTTTATTAAAACGCAACAAATGTCTTAATTAAATTAGGCACACTTGTTACTAAATTGTTATCTCTTTCGGGTTCTATAGATGTACGTCGAATCCTATTCTGAACTCCAAAAAATCTGCATTCCCCCCGGCGGTACCGTATGTGAAATCAGACTGCACTTTAAGCTTGTGTCCAACAACATATCTAGACACGCCTAATGTATATTGTTCTTCCATTGCCCGTCCTGTTATTGCATCGTAATCTGCAGTAGAGAACCTGGCTGCAATCTCGTAATTATTTTCGAATAAGTAGGCCGCCTGTAGATTTATCGAATTTCCAATTAGAACTACATCGCCGGTTGGAAGTCCGTCACTATCCACAGCTGGTGAACCATTTGCTTCTACCGCCACAGGATTATCCGCATCCCGATTGGCATACTCTCCCATAAAGCTAAACCCTTTATACTTGAACATTGCATCCACAAAGATGGTAGATTGATCTGTTTCATATAGAGATCCATCACTTAAGAACATATAACTACCCAGGTTACTCCTGGTTTTAACGGCATCCTGGTTATAATCGTAGGTAGCTCCTATCATCAACTTCGGAGTGGACTCCCGTTTCAAATCACTTTGCGAATAGTCTCCGCCCGATTTAAACCAGCCAAAAGGCAGGAGTTCCAGCCTGGCCGTATATTGTAACCCTCCTTCATTGCCCTGGGTAACATTTCGGCCTTCCCCTTGTGAAACAGCAATTTTTTCACGTATAAAAAAGTCACCTCCAAGGTTGGTATGATGACGCAACTGAATTCCGGCATCACGATCAATATTAAAACGACTGTTTAGGATAGAGCGATCAATAAATTGCAGGTTACCGGAAGAAACTACTCGTTCTACGTTCCCCGGCAATTTGGTTTGTCCCGCCCATAATTCGAAATTCTCGTAAAAGTTCCATTTGATTACCGCGTCCAGAATATAACGAGGTGTGTTTCGGTTGAACTGGTTTGCACCGCTAATATCACGGTTGGACAGACCAAGTTCAATTTTATACTTTATCCTGGGATTGAATACAAACCCATCGAACTTCAATCGAGCTCTTCTAACCAGAAAGTTTTGTTCTGCACTGCCGTAATTGTCACCGTCATGTTGCCAATCCGCCATATAGCGTACCTGAAATCTTGGGGCAAATTTTACGCTAAAGGAACTGTCTTTCGCAACAAAATTGATCATCCCTTTACCAAAAGATGTGTCACTTATTTCCTGAGCATTTGTAGTGCCAAAAAGAATTAAGGCGACCACGAGTAAAAGATAAGGGTGTTTCATGAAAATCGTTCTAAGTTTTTGTCGCTGCAAAGAACCAACCTCAATGTTAAGTTAATGTTTCCTAAATATTAACTTTAAACCCATAAAATAGAAATTATCAACACCTATTAAATGAAAAGGCCACTTACAAGTAAGCGGCCTCCCATCTTAGAAATCTAGTCGACAAAAACTTAACGATTTTCAAAAGATGTATTTGTCCATTCAAGACGATGCAAATTAACACTTGGGGTGTGGTTTTACTATCATCGCAACATTAAAAAAACATTAAGAAATATATCATTTGTTCACTTTTCAATGTTAAATTTTAAATTATAAAACATTGTAAAACAAGGAAATAGATTTATAATGTTAAGATAACGTTACCAAAACCTTTCATAATTGTTACTTCTTTTCTATCTTTGATATGGTCGACAATTAAAACCTATATACTATGAAAAATTTAATCACCTTACTGGTAATTGTCATGGCCGCAAATATTTCATTTGCGCAAGAATGCAAAAAGACGTGCAAAAAAGATTCCTATGTTTTAAACGACAACCTGATTGAAGCTACCTTGTTTCACGATAATGGTGTAATTGCTCAAAAGGGTTATTATACTCAGGAAAATAAGTTGCATGGAAATTGGACTAGCTACGATATCAACGGCAATAAAACCGCCGAAGCAGAGTATTTCAATGGAGAAAAAACCGGAACTTGGTATTTCTACCAAGGCGACAAGATTAGGGAAGTAACGTATCGCAATTCAAAAATTGCTAAAGTAAAAACCTGGTCTGCAGATGATACTCGAGTTGTATCCTTTAGATAATACTTCTATTCCTATAAAAAATATAAGCCCTGTTCTATAATTCTTGAGAACAGGGCTTAAGTTTTGGCCAATAAATAGAATAGTTCTTAAAAGTTAATACTGTAACCCAGGCTAATTTGTTGGCCGGGATTCCATCTGGAATATAATTGATCCTGAGCTCCGAATGATCTATAAACACTCTCTATATCATCATCCAGAATATTGTCGAAACGAAGACTAATTCTCTGGTCTTTGTCATTTCCAAAAGATTTAGACAAGTTGAGTTTTATATTATGATAGGGTAAAGTGAAGACATTGGGGATGTCTTCACTACCAACAATTTGTAAAGTTTTACCCTGAGCATTATAGAATAATCCCGCTTGCCAGCCTTTTTCATCATCATCGAAATTTATTCCCAGGTTGATGAGATAAGGCGATTGTCCTTGCAACTGTCTGTTATCGTCCAGTGTTTCGCCCACTCTCAGGTTATCGAGTCTGCTCGCACGTTCATCCTCACTATATTCTTGCTGAGATTCGATCACCGATAGGTTTGCGTTAAGGCTAAAGTTGTCCAATCCGTGAATAAAACCCAAATTCTTTCTCAATTCTATTTCACCTCCAAATACGGTTGCATCACCGAGATTAAGGGGAGTAAATTGACCAGTCGCACCGCGAATGAATGAAAGTTCAATAGGGTCTGTGAACGATTTATAAAATCCACTAATGGCGAAGAAATCTCCCTCCTCACCGTACTTCTCGAATCTGAGATCCAGATTGTCTATGTAGGTAGGCTGCAATTCGATATTCCCGATAAAGAACGAACTACTAATGGGATCGAATATTTCGGCCAGAGACGCTTCTTTAAACGAAGGTCTTGCTGTGGTTCTCGAATAGGATGTTCGAATCTTCATGTCTTCATCCTCGTTCAGGTTAAATATTAAATTTGCTGAAGGAAAAAAATCTGCTTTGTCCAGGATGGTGGCATTATCAAAAATATCCCCCGATTGATTTCTTCCTGTATATATAAGATCGAATTTTTCGAATCGAACGCCCAAAATCGCATTGACCCAGCTGTTTACTTTAAATTCTTCAGAAATATATCCCGCTGCCACTGTGATCTCCGAATCGAAGGTATCTGAAATATTAGAGTCTCGTCTTACGAAGGTACCGCTATTGGTATCTGCATCGAAAATATTTTCGTCTGCCAGAACCTGGTTTGGATCCCCGCCATAAGCATTGGATGGGACGTTTAGTATGGGAAAGGCAAATTGATCGATGGCAAATTCACGCTGTTTATAGGTGTAAGCTCCCCCAAATTTAATCTTCGCATCATAGCCAAATAATTTGTGTTTTTTGTCGATTCCAAGTTTACCGGCAAGATTAATTTCCTGCAGATTCCTGTAGAAGCGAGAAGCATCGCCAGATTCTGATGGTTCGATCGAGTATACTTCTTCCCCCGTTTCAGAATCGATAAAGACCCTGAAAGGTGTTACCCGGAAATCCTTGTCATCAATTATGGCAAGAGTAGGGGAAAGCTTCCATTCAATGGTCCAGTCTGCATCCTCACCAAGCGAATGTTTTCCACTTAATAAGGCGTTAGTAATAGACCGTTGCGTATAGATAAGGTTATCTTTTTTTATCTCGTTGGAGTTATTTACCTGATTAACCTGCCTGAAAATGGATGCTTCAGATTCTCCATTCTGAATGTGCAAAATGTTTAATCGATATTTAGAATTTTCAGTTTTATAGGAGAGTCCGGCCAGTCCGCTAATAAGTACATTATTGTTACCTACTTCCCCCGTCTGCGTTCGATCGGGGCGTAATTCGAAAACCGAAGGATCCTGATCATCCAATCTCCAAACTTGCCCATCGATATACTCATCGTAATATTGGGTTTCATTTCGGTATGAAATTGATGCTAAAAAGCCTAATCTGTTATCACCAATGGCATATTGATTGCCGGCGGTGGCAGAAAAATTCATATCCATCAAGCTCTTTTCACGCTGAGCGGCCAGGTTTTGTTCAAATCTGCGGGTTAAGATCTCAACTACCTCTCCATTTTGTTGTGGGAGTGGGATCTCTTGAGCTGTTGGGATAGGATTGTCTCTTAGACCATCATCAAAACCCAGAAAATCTGTTTTACTGCGTTGGTCTGCCAGGTAGTTATCCTTAAAGTGAAAATCTGAATTATACCCCAATCCCAGCGAAAGGCTATACTGGGCGCCTGCCGGAATATCTTTAGTTACAATATCTACCACCCCACCGGTAAAATCGGCGGGCTGATCTGCGGTTGCAGATTTTATTACGATTATATTTTCAAGGATACGGGTAGGAAAGATATCGAGCTGCAATGTATTTCTGTCTGGATCAAGCCCGGGAACATCTACTCCGTTAAGAATTGATTTTGTGTATCGATCGCCCAGACCTCTCACATAAACAAACTTTCCGCCTTGTACAGAAACACCGGGGACGTTTTTAACTGCACTTGCAATATCGTTAGCGCCGGTCTTCTGCATGGTTTCAATAGATAGGCCGTCAAGAAGGTTCACCGAATTTTTCTGGAAACTGAGAACGGCAGATTCTGTATTGTTCCTGGCTGTAGTCCGAATCACTATTTCATCAAGCTGGCCCACATTTAGGGTTACATTTATCGTACTATTCTTCCCAGATTCTACAACAATATCACTTATTTCTTTGGTTTGATAGCCTACGAAAGAGTAAACAAGGGTATAAGTGCCTACAGCGAGTTCCAGCGAATAAACTCCGTCGAAGTCGGTGGTGGTACCGTTGGTAGTATTTTTAACGATCACATTAGCAAAGGCGAGTACATCATTAAATTCACCGTCTATCACTTTACCACTTACGGTTCCTGTTTGTCCCATTACATAGAATGACGTGAAACCTAATATTAATGCTAGTATTAACTTTTTCATTTATTATTATCTATTGAAAATTGTAAAACAATTGCTCGCTTTAAGAATAAAGCGAGCAATTGGACGTCTCTAGAGAGACACTTATGATATTTATAATTATAGGGCACCTCTTGAGGCTGCGTATGTCCATGAGAACGCACTCATAGTAGCTCCGCCACTATTACCCGTCGAGCTCCAGGCAGCAGCTCGCTCGGTAAAATCTGGGTTAACGATGATCTTGTTCTCACCTTCACCTGTTTTTTCAACAAAAATTGCGTTGGCTGGATCAACATCTGTTACCCAGTTCTCAAAAGAAAGTTTTCCATCAATGAAATTCTGAGCTACACCATTATTATCCAACTCAACATCAGATTCAGTTTTGAAATTTCGTGCAAGAACGTTCTTTGTAACACCCATAGCACCATCACGATAATCTGCATACTCTCCGTTTTCGGTATTAGAGTTTCCTATTAACGTAAGGTTAGTGATAGTGAACATTCCTTCGAGTGACCCTTCTGGACCATCGATCTCCAGAGCGTGATCCGAAATATCTCCAAGTGCTACTACGGCATTGTCTATGGTTCCGGAGTAGGCCTGATCGATATCCAGCCCATCATCTCCCTGTGCCCAAACTAGGAGGTTGTTAGCATTTACAGAACCACCAAAGAACTCTATTCCATCATCTACGTTTCCAACAACTTCTATGTTAGAGATTGATGTACCAGTTCCTACACCTCCCAGGGTAAGTCCGTTAATTTCATTTCCTTCTCCTATTAATGCACCTCCATGACGTATAGAGATATAGGCCAGAGATCCGGAATTGTCTGCATCGTCGTTTCCACCATATCTTCCGTTAATATCGGAAGCTGGTATCCCTTCAATCTGGGCCTCGGTAGCATTACCATCTAAAGAAACTTTAGCATTTCCCAATACAAGTAAGCCTCCCCATAGTCCTCTGTCGTTCTCATCCAGATTAGATCCGGAAACTTGTCCGATGGCGATATTGTCTGCTATTGAAGTAAAAATTATAGGTGCGCTAGCTGTTCCTACCGCATTGATCTTTGCCCCTCTTGCAATAATAAGGGTAGAAGCATTGGCTCCTGTTCCTGCAAAGGCCTTAATAATTGTTCCCGGTTCGATAGTAAGTGTGGCGCCGTTTGTAACGGTTACACGTCCTTCTAGCTCCCAGATCACATCACTGGTGAGGGTCATATCGCTAGTAATCTGGCCAACTAGACGTACGTCTACGGCGGGAGTTCCGGTATCATCTGTAGGAATAATTGCTCCTCCGTCATCCGAACTACAACTTGCAGCAACAAGTGCGAATGCTATAGCTATAAATGGTAAATAAATTTTTTTCATGTTTGAATTAGTTTAAAAGTGTTTATTTATTTTTTTGATTGCTTTTTTCTAATTATTTCCATGGCAAAGAAAGTGCGGTAATGTAAAGTCGATGTTAGCTATACATTACTAATTCGTGATAAGAAAGTTATCCTAATGTTAATTATCAATTGAATAAGCGTGATGCCAAAAGGGAACAAAAATGTTATCTTGCAACCACTATAAATTCAATCACATGATGCAGTGGGAATCGTTGCTTTCACTTAGGAAGCAAGGAGATACAAAAAAACGGATTCGCAAGGAGGAAGACCAGACCAGGAGTGGCTTTGAAGTAGATTTCGACCGGATAATATTCTCTTCTGCATTTAGAAGTTTACAGGATAAAACACAGGTGATACCCCTGTCTAAGACCTCCTTTGTACATACACGGTTAACGCATAGCCTGGAAGTGTCGGTTGTTGGGAGATCCCTGGGTAGACAGGTAGGTAGCGCGATCATAGAGAAGCATCCTTATTTACAAAAAGTTCATGGATACGAGATCAATGACTTTGGTGCTATCGTAGCAGCTGCGTCCCTGGCTCATGATATTGGCAATCCGCCTTTTGGCCATAGTGGCGAGAAGGCTATAGGCAATTATTTTAAAAACGGAAACGGCAAGCGATTCCGGGATCAGCTTTCAGAAAAAGAATACCAGGATCTAATCGATTTTGAAGGCAATGCGAACGGATTTAAAATACTCACCGAAACCAAAAACGGGGTTCAGGGTGGATTACGCCTTACTTATGCCACATTAGGGGCTTTTATGAAATATCCCAAGGAATCCCTTCCGAAGAAACCCACTGCCCATATAGCCGATAAGAAGTTTGGGGTGTTTCAAACAGATACTTCATTTTTCAAGGAGGTAGCCAAAAATCTTGGGCTACTCAACAGGGCTACAGGCGATAATTTGTCATTTGCCAGGCATCCATTGGCATTCCTGGTGGAAGCCGCGGATGATATCTGTTATACTATCATCGATTTTGAGGATGGGATCAACCTGGGCTGGATCGCCGAAGAGACGGCTCTCGAATATCTTATCAACCTGGTTAAGGACAGGATCAATACTGCAAATTATTCGGCGCTAACACAAACCAAAGATCGGCTGGCCTATTTAAGGTCGCTGGCTATTGGGACTCTTATTTCCGAAGCAGTCGAAGTATTCATCGAAAATGAAGAATCCATACTATCGGGGACGTTTCAGGATTCCTTAATGGATCGAAGTAAATATAAAGCGCAGATCGATGACATTATTGACGAAAGTATTACGAAGATCTATCGGAGTCAGGAAGTGACAGACAAGGAAATTGCAGGTTATAATATCTTAACTACTTTGCTGGACAGTTTCACTACGGCTTGCGAAAATCATTACAGGGGGAAGCCCACTCATTTCGATTCATTATTGTTAAAAAGTCTTGACAGCCCGTTACCTGTAGAGGCTTCGGTCTATGAATATACGATGTTCTGTTGTTGTTTTATTTCCATGCTTACCGATGGAAACGCCTTACAGCTATTCAAGAAGATAAAGGGAGATCTTTAAAGCAGAGAAATTATCACTTCTCTGATCTTTTCGGGAGATAATCCTGCCTGCTCCTGTAATTGTTCTACACTACCATGTTCGGGGAAGTAGTCTCCAATGCCAATGATCTTTATGAGATTTTTATAGTTGTTTTCTGAAGCGAATTCAGCAATAGCCCCGCCAAAACCTCCTTTTACCACCCCATCTTCAACAGTTACGATCTTATTATACTGCCGAAACACCTGATGAAGAAGATCGTGATCCAGAGGTTTCACAAATCTGAGATCGTAATGTCCTAACAGTTTCTTTTCTGAAATGGCGTTAATGGCCTCAGTTACGTTATACGCCATATTACCTACCGAAAGTACCGCAATTTCAGACCCCGACTTTAACTTTCTTCCTTCACCTATTTTTATTTCCGAAAATGATTTTTCCCAATCCACTATTTGTCCTCTGCCACGAGGATACCGAATTGCGATGGGATGCTCCAACTTCTTTTGAACTGTATAAAGCAAATTTCTAAGCTCAATTTCGTTAGATGGCGCGGCGATGATCAAATTGGGAATGCATCGTAAATAAGCCAGGTCGAAGATACCGTGGTGCGTTGCCCCGTCCTCTCCAACGATACCGGCTCTATCCAGGCAAAAGATAACCGGCAGGTTTTGTAAGCATACATCATGGATCAATTGGTCGTAAGCACGCTGTAGAAAGGTGGAATAAATATTACAATACACCACCATACCCTGAGTGGCGAGGCCGGCAGCGAAGGTAACCGCATGCTGTTCTGCGATTCCCACATCGAATGCTCGATCTGGATATGCATCCATCATATATTTTAGAGAACTTCCGGTGGGCATAGCAGGGGTTATACCAACGATCTTCTCGTTTTGGGCCGCCAGTTCTACAATCGTCTTCCCAAATACATCCTGATATTTTGGGGGGAGATGAGCTGTTTCCTTTTTTACCAAATTCCCGGTTTCAGCATCGAATTTACCAGGAGCGTGATATTTTACCTGGTCTTCTTCGGCTTGTCTCAGCCCTTTCCCTTTTTTCGTGATGATGTGCAGCAGTTTCGGGCCGTCTACTTGTTGTAGTTTTTTTAGCTCGGAAATAAGCACGTCTATATCATGACCGTCTATGGGTCCCGAATATTTAAAATTGAGAGCCTCGAATATATTATCGGTTTCGGGTGCATTATCCAGGGTAACCCTGGTTAGATAATCTTTTAAAGAACCCACACTGGGGTCTATACCAATGGCATTATCATTGAGAATTACCAGTAAGTTCGTATTGGTAACGCCGGCATGATTTAGTGCCTCGAAGGCCATCCCGCTGGCTATGGAAGCGTCGCCTACCACGGCAATATGCTGCCTGCCGGCAGCAGCTGTCAATTGCGATGCAATTGCCATTCCCAGCGTAGCGGAAATTGCCGTGGAGCTGTGTCCCGTTCCAAAGGCGTCGTATTCACTTTCATCTCGTTTTGGAAATCCACAAATCCCACCCATTTGCCGGTTGGTGTGAAAGTTATCTCTACGTCCGGTTAAAATCTTATGGCCGTATGCCTGATGTCCTACATCCCAAACCAAAATATCATCTGGAGTATTGAATACGTAATGAAGGGCAATGGTTAGTTCCACAACTCCTAAACTGGCTCCCAGATGGCCTTCCTTGGTCGCAACTATATTGATGATAAATTCACGTAACTCTGCGGCTAATTGTGGTAGATCCTGCTGCCTGATTTTCCTCAGATCGGCAGGAAATTGAACACTATTTAAAAGGCTTTTGGACACAGGGCAAAGATACATTATGAAATTGTACTTTTACCGAAGCCATTACTAATAAAATAATGAAACCACTGGACGACACTTATTTCATGAAAAAAGCTCTGCAGGAGGCCGAGGCTGCATTAGAGAAGGGAGAAATACCCATCGGAGCTGTTGTAGTTATAAAGGACAGGATCATTGCCAGGGCCCATAATCTCACAGAAACGTTGAATGATGTTACGGCACATGCCGAGATGCAGGCGATTACGGCGGCAGCCAATTTTCTGGGAGGAAAATACCTGAAGGATTGCACGCTGTATGTCACTATTGAACCTTGCCAGATGTGTGCAGGTGCTTTGTATTGGAGTCAGATCTCCAGGGTAGTGTACGGCGCAAGGGATGAGCAACGGGGCTGTATCAATATGAAAACAAAGCTTCACCCTAAAACGGTTCTGACAGGAGGAATACTTGAAAAGGAAGCATCGGAAATTCTTAAAAGGTTTTTTATTGAAAAGCGTAACCTGAATTAATAAATAATAGGTAAAAAAAATCCTCCGAAGTATAAACCGCGGAGGATGGAATGTAGTTAATTACGCTATATCTTAGTCATGAATTACACGCACTTGTGCGGCAACCATTCCTTTTCGTCCTTCTTCTTCTACGTACTCTACTTTGTCGCCTTCATTTAGCGCCTCACCGTTGAGACCTGTAACGTGAACAAAGATGTCCTTACCGGTTTCATCGTTGGTAATAAAGCCGTAGCCTTTTGATTCGTTAAAAAACTTTACTGTACCTTCCATTGTAATAAAAAAATAAATTAATAATGCGATAAAGGTACAAGATTATTCAAGCGGTAGGATATGAAATTGTAACTATTTTGCAAAAACGGCCTGATTTACAGTTTTTTCCTACGACCTTCTTCACGCATTTTGTCGATGTTCTCTTTAGTGAGCATATAGTCTTTAAAATTTCTTTTATTCCATCTGAAGTAGATGAACAATGGTATCAATACAAAAAAGATAACTACAACCGAGATCCCTATGATCATGTTGCCTGTAGCTTCATTGTCCGGCTTTATGTAAAACCCGGTGGCCGTTCCGCCAATAACCGCGATAAGGAGTATAATTAGTACGTATTTCATTTATTTTTCGGCGTAATCAATTAGTTTTCGTCTGTAAGCAGTAAGTAATTTCGATTTTGAAATAAACCCACAATAGATTTCATTGGATAGCACCGGGAGGTTCCAGGAACCGGTATCCTGAAATTTTTTCATCACTTCGGTCGTTTTATCCCGGTCCAGCTGAATAATGGCAGGAGGGTTTTTCATAAGATCTTCTGCTTTTAATTCGTCATACAAACTTTGATCGAACATTACGGGCCTTAGATCGTCCAGAAGAATAATACCCTCCAGGGTGTTGTTTTCCTTGTTTACAACAGGGAAAATATTACGCTTCGATTTCACTACTGCCTGATGAACGATCTCACCCAGTTTCATTTCCGGTTCAAGGATAACGAAATTCTTTTCCACTATATTTTCCAGATTCAGCAGGGTGAGTACCGCATGATCCTTATTGTGTGTTATCAATTCGCCTTTTCTTCCCAGTTCCATTGCATAGACCGAATGTGGCGAGAAGTACTTAGTGATCGTAAACGATATTGCGGCTGTGATCATAAGCGGGATGATTAACTCATAACCGGCGGTTACTTCTGCAATAAGGAAGATAGCGGTTAATGGGGCATGCAACACTCCAGCCATTAGACCGGTCATACCAACCAAGGTAAAATTACTTTCCGATACAGGATTTGTTAATATTTGGGTGGCATTTATGATCTTGGCAGTACAGAATCCCATTATGCTTCCCATAAACAAGGTTGGCGAAAATATTCCACCAACTCCTCCGGCTCCAAAGGTTAATGAGCTCGCTATAACTTTAAAGACCACCAGCCCAACCAACAGAGAAATAAGTATCCAGGGGTTTGCTATGTCGAGATGAAAGATATTGTTCTTTAAGACGGGATCTGTGTTCCCATTTACCAGGGCGTTTATCATGTCGAACCCCTCTCCGTACAGTGGCGGTATGAAATACACCAGGATGCCAATTCCCAGGCCGCCAATTATGAGTCGTTTAAGAGGGGATGAGAACTTGTCGAAAAACTTCTGAATTCGTTCGAAGGTAATAGTAAAATATATAGAAACAAACCCGGCTACCACACCTAGCAGTGCGTACACCGGTAGGTCCGACAACGTAAATTTATCTGTGATACTGAAGGGTAGGATAATATCATTTCCGAAGAAAAAATAAGAAGTGATCACGGCCGATACAGATGCAAGTAACAATGGAATAAGCGACACCAGGGTGAGATCGAGACTAAATACTTCTACGGCAAAAATGATGGCCGCAATAGGTGCTTTAAAGATAGACGACATGGCGCCGGCAGCGGCACAACCAATCAACAGGGTACGGGTAGACTGGTTCATGTGCAGCATACGTGATAAATTGGAACTTATAGCCGAACCCGTCGCAACGGTTGGGCCTTCCAGCCCTACAGATCCTCCAAAACCAACCGTAATGGGCGCGAGTAGGAGGCTGGCGTACATTTGAAAGGAACTCATAACGCCTTTTTTCTTAGAAATTGCGTACAAAGTTGCCGGAATGCCCTGTGTAGGGGTGTTTTTTACCAGGTATTTAATAATAAAATAGACAATGGTGAGGCCTAGTAGTGGGAAAATGAAATAAAAAGCAGTTTGATAATCGCGGATCAATGTACCTTCCAGTACAGATTGTATTATATGCGTACCGTTCTTAATAACAACAGCGCACATACCAGAGAGAAATCCAACAACAATACTTAGAATATATAGAAATTGCCTGTGAGATATGTGCTTAAGACGCCATATCAGGAAACGAGTTAAGATCGTTCGATTTTGTACAGACATATTGCATCATTGTATAAACCCCGGATTACTTAAATTAAGAGCCGGGTCTCAGAGATCCAATTTAATGTTGAGTTCTTTAAGTTGTGCACTATCCAGAGGTGCCGGAGCGTCGATCATTACATCTCTTCCTGCATTGTTCTTTGGGAATGCGATAAAATCCCTAATTGTCTCCTGCCCACCCAGTATGGCAACCAGTCTGTCAAGACCAAATGCGATCCCACCATGCGGCGGAGCACCATACTCAAAGGCTTCCATTAAAAATCCAAATTGTGCTTTCGCCTCTTCAGGGGTAAATCCGAGGTAGTTAAGCATTCTGGACTGTAATTCCTTGTCGTGAATTCGAATCGAACCTCCTCCTATCTCGTTTCCGTTAAGGACCAGGTCGTAAGCATTGGCTTTCACCTCGGCAGGTTTGGTTTTTAATAATTCCAGTTGTTCAGGCTTTGGTGAGGTAAAGGGATGGTGCATAGCGTGAAAACGTTCCGTCTCTTCATCCCATTCCAACAAGGGGAAATCTACCACCCATAAAGGCGCGAATTCGTTAGCCTTTCGCAATCCCATGCGTTTTGCCAGTTCCATTCGTAAAGCACTCAACTGTGCCCTGGTTTTATTTTTTTCTCCTGAAAGCACGCAAATTAGGTCTCCGGCTTTGGCACCGGTAACTTCGGCCCATTTTTGAAGATCGGTTTCATCGTAGAATTTGTCTACTGAAGATTTAAAGCTTCCATCCTCGTTGCACCGCACATATACCATTCCTAAGGCACCAATCTGCGGGCGTTTCACCCAATCGATCAACTTATCGATATCTTTACGAGAGTACTCATTTCCACCGGGAACTGCTATTCCTACTACCAGTTCGGCCGAATTAAATACATTAAAATCTTTGTGTTGAGCAACTTCATTAAGTTCGCCAAATTCCATTCCGAAGCGAATATCAGGTTTATCGTTTCCATATCTCTGCATGGCCTCGTCGTACGTCATACGCGGGAAATCTCCTATTTCAACTCCATTGATCTCTTTAAGTAGATGCCTGGTAAGGCCCTCAAAAGTATTTAGAATATCTTCCTGCTCAACGAAGGCCATTTCGCAGTCGATCTGGGTAAATTCGGGCTGTCGGTCTGCTCTCAGGTCCTCGTCTCGGAAACATTTCACAATTTGAAAGTACTTATCTAAACCTCCAACCATGAGTAGTTGCTTAAAGGTTTGAGGCGACTGTGGCAGGGCGTAGAACTGTCCTTCGTTCATTCTTGAAGGCACGACGAAGTCGCGAGCCCCTTCAGGGGTAGATTTAATGAGGTAGGGTGTTTCAACCTCAACAAAATCCTTTTCAGAAAGATAATTTCTTACCGCCATGGTAACTTTATGGCGAAAAACCAGGTTGTTTCTTACCGGTGCTCGTCTTATGTCCAGATATCTGTATTTCATTCGAAGATCTTCCCCTCCATCCGTATCATTCTCTATGCTGAAAGGAGGCGTAAGTGCCGGATTTAGCACTTTCAGGTCTGAAACCAGGATCTCAATATCTCCGGTTGGCATATTAGGATTCTTGGATTCTCGCTCAATTACCTTACCTGTAACCTGAATTACAAATTCGCGTCCTAAGGTAGAGGCAGCTTCCATTACGGCTTTCGGACTCCGATCTTCGTCGAAGATCAACTGTGTGATACCGTATCGGTCGCGTAGATCGACCCAGATCATAAATCCTTTGTTACGGGACTTCTGTACCCAGCCTGCAAGGGTTACCTCTTTGTTTATATGCTCAGCGCGTAGCTGTCCATTGGTATGCGTTCTGTACATATTTGCACCTTAAAATTTAGTTCGCAAAGGTAAGAAGTTATTGAGTATTGATGTATATAAATGAAAGATTATTGGTTTGATTGTCAATACATTTAAATATATTTATATAATATCCAGATTTAATAATTTATTTTCATGAAAACTTTATTAATTTTGAAAACTTAACAAAAACTTAAACATTATGAAACAAAACAACTTTTACCACAGGATACTCCTGTTTTTTCTCTTTGTTTTTCCATGTTTAGTGTTTGGGCAAAACACTATAACCGGTTCTGTAAACAGTGAGAGCGGAGATTCCTTACCCTTTGTTAATGTAATTGAGAAAGGGACTAGCAATGGAACTACCACCGATATAGATGGTAATTTCAGTATTGATGTTTCAAGCGTCCCGGTAACACTGGTGTTTTCTTCCCTGGGAATGGAAACTGTTGAACAAACTGTTAGCGGCTCACCTGTCAATGTAACTATGGCCGAATCTGCTCAGGCACTTTCGGAAGTGGTTGTGACCGGTCTGGCAACTTCCACGAAAAGGTCTAACGCTGCAAATGCAGTATCATCCATTAGCGCAGGTGAACTTACTGGTATAACCACTCAATCCGGTCTGGATGGAGCTTTATACGGGAAATTCAACGGTGCAGAGATTAGAGCCAACTCTGGTGCTCCAGGTGGTGGAATCTCTATGAGACTTCGTGGGGTAACTTCTATTTTTGGAGATCAGCAACCACTTTTTATCGTTGATGGTGTCTACGTTGATAACTCGTCTATTGGATTTGGTAATAATATTGTTAGTGAAGCCGCCGGTGGTGGAAACCCATCCACCAATCAGGATGATGCTTCAAACCGTATTGCCGATATAGATCCGGAGGATATTGAGAATGTAGAGATCCTAAAAGGAGCTTCTGCTGCAGCAATCTACGGATCGCGAGCAGCCGGTGGTGTTGTTATCATAACCACTAAACGAGGTAGAAAAGGCGATGCAAAAGTTTCATTTTCTCAAACCCTTGGTTTGCGAAGCCCAACCCAATTACTTGGTCTAAGAGACTGGGATCAAAGTGAAATAGAAGCTTTTGGAGGTCCTGCTAACTTTAACCTTAATAACTTAAGAGACTACGAAGCCGAGTTGTTCGATCATACACGTGTATCTTATACTACACGATTCACAACTTCAGGTGGTGCAAATAAAACCGATTATTTCTTTGGGGCAACTCACAAGAATGAACCAGGACTTGTTGATAATACAGGTTATGTGAAAAGCTCTATTCGATTGAATATCGGTCAGCGATTCAACGATTGGTTAGATCTTTACGTAACCTCAAACTATATAAACTCTAAAGCAGACAGAGGTTTCTTTAACAATGGTAACGCAAACCGTACCATTGGATATGCACTTGCATTTACTTACCCCTGGGAAAACTTATCACCAACAGATGGTGTATATCCACAGGGTGGAGCAGGTTCTAACGTTCTTGAGACCGTGGCTATCACTAAGAACCGTGAAGAGATCAACAGGTTTATTGGTAGTGCAACATCGAACCTTAAGATCATCGATGGTGCAGACAACCGATTGAAATTAGTACTTCAAGGTGGTTTCGACCAGTATACTTTGAGAACTACCAGTATATTCCCTAAGGAACTTTCTTATTTCAGGGATCCTACATCTCTAGGAGGTGTTGCGATTTCGGGAACTACTGTGAATACCAATTTCAACCTTTCTGCCTTCCTTGTTCATAACCTTGACCTGGATAACGGACTTAGTTTCACAACGCAGTTTGGTAACTTCCTTCAGAATTTCGACCGTAATACGGTGATCACTGTTGCAACCGGACTTAACGGTTCACAAACCAACCTGGGGCAATCCTCCAATGTTGGTACGCAGCAGATCATTGTCCCACAAAAGGATACCGGGTTCTTCGGTCAGACGGAGATCAACTGGGATGACAAGATCATCGCTACAGGAGGTGTTCGAGGAGATAAGTCGACCAATAACGGAGACTCAAGTAAGACCTATTATTATCCGAAAGGTAACCTTGCCATTAACATTCACAATTTCGATGTGTTTGGTGAGAGCAGTGTTATTTCTAGCTTAAAGCCTAGAGTTGCTTACGGGGAATCAGGAAGATTTTCTGTATTCAACGACCGTTTCACATTAATGAACGCACAATTCATTGATGGTACTTCGGGATTAAGTGTAGGAAACCTGAGAGGAAATGAAGATGTAGGTCCTGAGCGTCAAACCGAATTAGAGTATGGTCTTGATCTTGGATTGTTAGACGGAAGAATACTTCTTGAAGCCAGTGTTTATAATAAAACTGTTGATGATCTACTCTTGAGAGCAGACGTTCCTTCTTCTTCTGGATTTACCGAAGCAGTAAAGAACGCAGGTGAACTTGAGAACAGAGGTATAGAATTGAACTTAAATGCGGCCATAATAGATCGTGAAGATCTGCAATGGACAGCCAATTTGAAATGGTGGAAGAACGAGTCTGAAGTAACTCGACTAGACGTACCTTCATTTACCGAAGGTGGATTTGCCGCCTCTTTGGGTACTTTCTTAATTCAGGAAGGAATGAGTGCTACACAAATAGTAGGTACTTATAATCCAGCCGATTTTACTGCTGCCGAAATTGCAGAGAGAGATCCGGAAGGTGATGGTTTCTTCGTTTATGGAAACGCCGAACCAGATTTCCAAATGTCGTGGTTCAACCAGTTGAGCTATAAAGGATTTGATTTCACATTCCTATGGCACTGGAAAGAAGGTGGAGATGCAATTAACCTTACCACCTTACTATATGACCTTGCAGGTACTACCTGGGATTATGACGATTTCGGGATCGACCCATCCGGTCAGTTGGCGAATGGACCATATCGTGCAAGTCAGGCATTCGTAAATCCTGATCCTGTTATTGAGGACGCCGGATATATTCGATTACGAGAAGTAGGATTGTATTATACATTCCCTGATAAGTGGTTCGATTTTGTGGATAAGGTAAAATTTGGAGTATCCGGAAGAAACCTGATCAACATCTTTGACTATAACAGTTACGACCCTGAAAACTCGAACTTCGGGAACAACGTGCTGGCGAACAATGTTGAGGTAACTCCTTATCCTGCATCGAAGTTTGTAAACTTTCACCTGAATGTTAATTTCTAAAAAAAAGAGTATGAAAAATATATTTATAAAAGTCTTTTTCTTCACGATGATCATGGTTTTTTCTGGCTGTGAACTTGAAGAAATTACGAACCCAAATGCACCCAGTGTTGGAAGTTTTGCAGAGGGTGCATCACAGGCAGATATACAGTTGCTTGCAGCTGGTCTTGAAGCCGTCATGCGAAATGACCTTGAATTTCACTATGATACAATGAGTATCATGGCAAGAGAATATTACGACCTTTCTGGCGTCGATCCCAGGTTTACGGGAGAACTTCTTAAAGGCCCTCTTGACAATAACGGATTCCTCACAACCCGTGCATTTGCCGCATGGTATAAAGTTGTAAAAGGTGCCAATGTGTTACTGGAGGCCGTAGAAAATGCGCAGGCTGGTTTCTCGGAAGCAGATAATAACGGCTATTATGGTTATGCAAAAACCATGAAAGCGTATGCACTATTGATGGTGTTGAACAGACAATACGAAAATGGTATTCGTCTGGATGTTGCCGATCCTGATAACCTGGGCCCAATTGTAGGATACGATGAAGCCTTAAATGGGATAAGAGCCCTATTAGATGAGGCATTTGCAAACCTTAACAACGCCGGAGGCAGTTTCGATTATGATATGAGTAGTGGTTTCGACGGATTTGATACGCCAACTACATTTGCTCAGTTCAATAGAGCGATCGCTGCTCGAGTTGCCTTGTATCAAGGCAATATGGGCGAAGTACGTTCCTTGCTGAACGCTTCCTTCTTCGATATCAATGGTGATTTGAACTTAGGTGTAGCTCATGTATTTGGTGCGACAGGGAATGATATCCTTAACGCTCAGTTTCACGTGCCGGACCAATCTGGTCAGGAATTCATGATCCATGACTCATGGGTAGCCGATTCGGAAGCTGGAGACACCAGAGTTGCTGAGAAGTCGAATCTGTTCGCTTCCGGAACAGTATCTTTTGATGGCCTATCGGCCGATTATCAGATCGCGGTATACGACAGTAATGTGGATCCGGTTTACATGATTAGAAATGAAGAATTGATCCTTATGTATGCCGAAGCCCAGGTAAATAACAACACAGTTGAGGCTTTAGCAGCCATCAACCGTGTGCGTAATGAAGCTGGTTTAGCCGATTACGGAGGGCCAACCGATGCAACCTCTCTCGTTGAAGAGATCCTAAATCAAAGGAGATATTCTTTATTGGCTGAAGGACATCGCTTAGTTGATCTAAGACGCCTTGGAAGATTAAATGAGAATTATGTTCCACTAGATCGTCCTGGAGACAATATCCTGGACTCATTTCCAACTCCTTTCAACGAAGGACTATAATAAAGGGAATTAGAATTAGTTAAAAAACCCTCTCCGGCAGGAGAGGGTTTTTTTATTATGCAGCGCTTTCAATTTTAGACTGTAGTTCTACCTTCTTGTTCTTCGAACGGAAATTCCTCCACTTCAATTTTATTTTATGCACGATGTAGAAGAGCACCGGTACAATGATAAGGGTAAGGAAGGTCGCTATAATCAGGCCATAAATTACGGCCCATGCCAATGGCCCCCAGAAGATCACATTATCACCTCCCACGTAGATCTTCGGGTCTCCTTCAGCAAATAATGAGAAGAAATCCAGATTAAAACCAATGGCAAGCGGGATAAGACCTAAAACGGTGGTTATCGCTGTGAGAAGTACAGGTCTTAGACGTGCTCGCCCTCCTTTTATGATTATTCCTTTCACTTCATCCTTCGAAAGCAATTCATCATCTTCCATTTCCAACTCAACCATTCGTCTGTCTATAAGCAGTTGTGTATAATCTAATAATACCACCCCATTGTTTACCACTATACCCGCAAGAGAAATTATTCCCATCATGGTCATCATGATCACAAAGGAAGCTCCTGTTATTAAAATACCTCCAAATACGCCAATAAAACTTAGGAATATGGCGATCATGATGATGGTAGGTTTAGAGATGGAACTAAACTGGAAGATGAGAATTAGCATTATAAGACCTAGACCCGAAAAGAAGGCACCCATTAAGAACGCCATCTGTTTGTTCTGTTCCTCTATCTGTCCGGTATAATCAATTTTCACATTTTCGGGCAGATTTTTATAATTTGCCATTTCGGCCTGGATCTGAGATACTATGGCTCCAGCATCTGTGTATCCTGCTTGTAATGCCGAATAAACTGTTACAACACGTTTGGCGTCCCTATGCTTAATAGCGCTAAAGGATGAGGTGTTCTTTTCGCTGGTTACAGCAGAAACAGGAATTTCTTTGATCTGCCCTGTAGCCTGATCCCGGAAAATAATGTTCTGGTTGAACAACGCACTTTTGTTGTATTTGATATCTTCATTGAACCGAACATAGATGTCGTAGTCTTCTCCATCTTTCTTATAAACTCCTGCCTTTTCTCCAAACAGGGATCGTCTTAGCTGGGTAGCTACTTGTCCGGCTGCAACGCCCAATTCCCCGGCTTTTTCGCGGTCTACATATACCTGCATGGCAGGTTTACCCTTATTAACATCTATCTTTAATTCATCGATCCCGGCTATGTTCTTGGTATTGATGAAATTCCGCATTTCTTCGGCGGTTTGGATCAACTCGTCATAATCCTCACCTTCGATCTCAATATTAATGGGGTAACCTACTGGTGGCCCTACCATGTCCTTTTCAACAGAGATCGCAACTCCGGGATAAATACCCTTGAGAGATTCCTGTACTTTCTTCCGAAGCAATTCAGAATCTTCACCCCGCCTAAATTTATATTCACGTAAAGTAGCGGTTATCTTACCCCTATGAGGCATTTCGGCAGCAGATCCTCCATCTGTCTGTGGATTTCCTGCACCTTCACCAACCTGGGAAACAGCAGATTCAACCATATAATTGTAGCCCTCATCCATATACGTTCCTTCATTGAGGACGTCATACACGCGTTGTTCTATTTCCTTGGTGATAGCATTCGTTTTGTTGATATCGGTTCCCTGTGGATACTCAATATACACCACGATCTGGTTTGGCTTATTGTCTGGGAAGAACTCAACACTGGTTCGCTGACTTCCAATAGATGCACCAAACAATCCAAAAACAATAAACAACAGTAGAAATGTGCCCACCACAAAACCTACAGATCGCCACCCGGTTAACGCTCGCGAAAGAAAATTTGTGTATTTCCGTTCCATCCAGCTTAAAATATTTCGCTGGAAATACAAAGCTGCCCGTTTTAGAAAATAACGATATATCCAGAACATGATCGCCACAACGATCATGAGTGATCCTAAGCCACGCATTGGACCTCCAAATATTAGGATCAGGGTTCCAAAACCACCTAAAATAATAGAGATCCTAATAAGCTGCTTTCGGGTTAAATTCTTCTCATCGGTTTCCATAAATTGAGAAACAAGCATGGAATTAAAGAAAATAGCTACGAAAAGAGAGGATCCCAGAACAACCGATAAGGTGATCGGGAAATAGATCATAAACTCACCCATTACACCAGGCCAAAGCCCTAACGGAACAAAGGCAGCCACTGTAGTCGCTGTAGAAATAATTATTGGAAAGGCAATTTCTCCTATTCCTTTTTTTGCCGCCTGAATGCGGGACATGCCTTCCTCATCCATTAGCCTGTACACATTCTCCACAACCACAATCCCATTATCCACCAGCATTCCCAGCCCCATGATCAAGGCAAAAAGAATCATAGTGTTCATAGTATATCCCAGCCCGGACAATATCATGAACGACATGAACATCGACATAGGGATGGCAAATCCTACAAAGAGGGCATTCCGGAAACCGAGGAAGAACATCAGTACAGTTACCACCAGGATGATCCCAAAGATGATGTTGTTTACCAGATCATCTACCTGGTTAATGGTTTTTGCAGACTGATCGTTTGCGATTGTAACCTCGACATCCTGTGGAAATACATTTTCACGAGCCTCTTCTACAATAGTTTCAATCTTTCTTGCTGCCTCCACCATATTTTTACCCGCTCGTTTCTTCACATCTAGCATCACCACCCCGGTTCCAAATTCGCGAGCGTAGGTTGTTTTCTCTTCTTCTTTGAATCTAACCGTGGCTATATCCTTTAAATAGACAGCGCCGTTTTCAGATTTTACAACAAAATTATCAAGCTCGTTCGGGGTTTCTACTTCACCAAGTAAACGAATGGTACGTCTCTGCCCACTGGTTACAAGGTTCCCAGCAGACATGGTTACATTGCCGTTTCGAATGGCGTTGATAACATCGTCGAAACTTACCTTGGCCGCCATCATTTTATACACATCTACGGCTACTTCCACCTCCTTTTCCTGGGCTCCTCGAATATCTGCCTGTTTGATCTCAGGAAGATCTTCTATCTTATCTTCCAGGTATTCGGCATACTCCTTTAACTTGGTGGTTGGATAATTTCCTTTAATGTTAATATTACTAATGGGGGTTTCTTCCGAAAAATTGAGGTCGAACACGTTGGGTTCTACCTTGGCATTATTAAAAGTAGGCCAATCTTCTCCTGCCTTTTCACTATCTACTTCATCCTTAACCTTCAACTTGGCTTCTTCAACGGTAATATCTTCATCAAATTCAACCGTGATAATCCCATAATCCTCCTGTGAGGTTGATACGATCTCTACTACATTGCTAATATTTTTCAGACGGTCCTCCAGTGGATCGATGATAAGTCGTTCTATATCCTCGGCAGTATTACCGGGATAAGGAGTACTTATATAGATCTTGGTCTCCTTTATTTCCGGAAAGCTTTCCCGTGGCATATCGAAATAGGCAGACCCGCCAAGGAATAGTATAATCGCGATCATCACATAGATGGTCGTTTTATTCTCAATTGCCCAAGAAGAAAGACCAAATTCCTTGTTTACTTGTAATTTCTTCTTACTCATCGACTTCTACCTTTAAGATTTTTATGGATTGCCCGTCTTTTACGCTTCGTGCACCTTCACGTACTACCGTATCCCCATTGGAGATCCCATCAAGTATTTCAACATAATCTCCCTGAGTCTTTCCGGTATTTACAAAAGTTCGTTTTGCCACCGCTTCATTTTCTCCGTTCATATTACTCGCCACGTAGACGTATTGATCGCCATTTGCGTTTTCAGACAAAACACTTTGAGGAATTAGGATAGCCTCCGGATTGCTATAATCATTGATCTTTAATTTAGCCGTTAGATTTGGCTTTATTTTTTTGTTCTGGTTAGGAACATTTACTTCTATCTTAAAAGTTCGGTTAGTTGGGTTAATATAATTCCCTACCTGTCTTACCTTGGCGTTAACTGTATCACCAAGTACCGGGAAAAACACCTCAACATCCTTTCCTTCCGAAACACTGCCCAGATATACTTCCGGGATTTCTGCACTTATATACATGTCGTTTAGGTTTACCAAACGAATAACCGGAGTCTGGCCGGCGCTTACCACCGTTCCCTGTTCAGTGATGATATCATCCACTATACCTGAAAAAGGAGCTCTAATGGTAGTTTTTCCTAGCTGTGCCTTCATTTGGTTTACTGCATTTTGCTGTGCTTCGTAGTTGGTTTTAGCCTGTAAATACTGGATCTCACTACCTATCTTCTGGTTCCAAAGTCGCTCCTGGCGTTCGAAGGTGGTTTTTGCCAGATTGGCTTGTACTTCCATTTGTGCAAGTTGTTGAGACAACCCCCCGTCGTCTATCGACGCCAATAGTTGACCTTTCACTACTTTTTGTCCATCCTTCACATAAACCCTGGATAAAACCCCGTTGTATTCCGGGTAGAGAACTATGTTCAATTTGGTGTCTACGTCGCCCTGAATCTCCAGAAAATGATCGAAATCCCGGGCTAGCGCTTTAAAGGTGGTTACCAGGGGTAATTTTTTCACGGTATCCAGCTTTGCGATGGCCGCGTCGATCTGTTCCAGTTGAGAATTGATCTCCTGCTGTTGGGTAACAAATTCTGCACGTTTGGCCCTTATGTCTTCCAGCGAACCGGATTCGATGATAGCTTCCACAGATTTACCATCACCTCCGCAAGAGGTGATAACGATAAGAAGCAACAGAGAAATAGTTAGTTTTTTCATTTTAAATGTTGTGTGGTGTTATTAGTTTTTTAGTTGAGGTATGTTAAGAACGGTTTCCAATTCTGTCTTTGCATTAATGATGTCCAGCATCGATTGGATATATTGCTGCTGGGCAGTGTATAATTGTGTTTGTGCCTGCCGTAGTTCGAAACTCGAAGCAAGCCCTTCTGTGAATTTAATTTGGTTCTTCTGCTCAATGCGTTCGGCTAGTTGTAAGTTTTTCTTCGAATTCTGGTAATTCTCCAACTGAAATTGATAGGTATTTAAGGCAGAGGCGTACTCAAGCTGAATATTTTGTTTTGTCTCTTCCAGCTGAGATTCGGCCTGGTCCAGGGCGATACGAGCCTGCTGCGTTCTCGCACCGCGCATACCACTGCTAAGGATAGGAATATTCATCGACACTCCAAGTGTAGAAGACTGGAACCATTGCTGGTTGGTATCTAAGAAGCTGAATTCGTTGCTATAAGCCTGGGTGCCATAATTTACATAAGCATTCAGGCTGGGAAGAGCCCTGCTTTTTTCAAGTTTTAACTCCAGTGATCTTTGCTCTGTTAGGTTAAAGGCAATTTTATAGTCGATATTTTCCTCCACACTCAAATTCGAACTCATTATATCGAGACTTATATTCTGTTGGGTGAGTTGATTCAGATTTTCGGTAAGGACAACTTGTTCGTTTATATCGATTCCCAAAGCTACATTGAACATCTGCCTGGAAATGATATTGGTTCGGGTAGCATTACTTAATTGCGTTTGCACATCCAGTAAAGTGATCTCCAGTTGTTCTACATCCTCTTCTTCGGCCAAACCGTTTTCAAAGGTTTGCCGGATCTCGAACAGATTTTGTTCCAGGGTGTTTTTGTTCTTCTGAAAAATAGTTATGAGCTCTTCAGACAGTAGCACGCTGGCATAGGCGTTAATCACTCCCTTTCTTATCTCTAGCCTTATTTTTTCATCGGCATTTTCAGAATAATCAAGGAACGCCCTGGCCGCCTGAAGCCCTACCAGATAACTCCCATCGAAAATTAGTTGTTCGATCGTGGCCGTAGCAGAAGCAAGCTGTTTGGTCCCGAAGATCACAGGCACGAACGTACCTGGCTCTCCACCAACAAATTCAGAAGGAATTAAAGATACTGGCTGCTTGAGGTTGTTTTGATAATTTACTCCGGCACTAAGCTGTGGCAATCCGGTAGCTGTTGTTTCCCACTTTCGCTTGATGGCTTTGGCAATATCTCTCCTCGAATTGATCGCAGTATAGTTGCTGTCGAGTGCAAAAGAAATGGCTTCTTCGAGTGAAAATTTATAATCCCTGTTATCTTGTGCGTTGGATGTGATCACACCTGTACACAGAATTAGAAAAGCTAAAAAGTTACGCATTATGCACTGTTGAATTAATGAATTGGTTAAGAGTTTTTAATCCTTCTTTGGTTACGATCCCTCGTAAATGATACTCCAGATAATCGTCGAATATCTTGTCTTTTTGAAATTTGGATGGTGGGAATAATACTTCGTCTTTTATTCCATTTACTCCAATGAAGTAGATACGAGAGACAAAATCTATATCCAGGTTTTCACGATAAAGTCCCATTTCCACACCGCGTTTCAGATTTCGCAAAGTACATTCACTCATTTTCTGATAATGGTTTGCCTTTAATGCTTCGTGGATTTCGGGATAGTATTTCTGAAGTTGATATTGGGGTGAGGAACGCTCATTTTTAAGATGAACCATCACCAGACGTTTTATCTCGTACAATTCTTCGATAGGATTTTTACGAAGTTCACAAATACAATCGATTCCATAAGAAATCGTCTCGAATACACTCATGGTAACCTCGTGAACCAGTTGAGATTTATTTTTAAAATGAGTGTAGATCGTTTTTTTTGAAATCGCAAGTTCGTTTGCAATATCATCCATGGTCACACTTTTAAAGCCTAGTGTGATGAACATTTCTGCTGCCTTTTGTATAATCTTATCTTTCATAGGAGGGGCAAAACTACATCAAGGAAACTTAAAAAACAATAAAAGTTTCCTAAGTTTTAGATTTATTTAACATACCTGTTCAGGAAGACTTTTCCTTTTTATCGTCACATTCTTAACTAATATCCCAACAAGCCGTATTTTAGCAGGAAATTTTTCGTGAATGGATCTATTGAAGAAATACAGTAATTCTCTGGAAGAACATTTGGATAAGGCGGTTACTATTCAGGAACCAACTCAACTATATGAGCCAATAAAATATATCTTAGACCTTGGTGGGAAACGTTTACGGCCCATTCTCACTTTGATGTGTTGCGATTTTTTTGAAGTTGATTATCACAAGGCAATGAACGCTGCCCTGGCCGTTGAACTTTTCCATAATTTTTCGCTCATTCACGATGACATAATGGATAATGCTCCTTTAAGGCGAAAAAAGGAGACGGTTCATGAAAAATGGGATCTCAATACGGGAATTCTCTCGGGGGACGCAATGTTGATTCTGGCATATAGGCTGTTCGAGGATTACGAATCTGCTTTATTCCGGGAATTAGCACGTCTGTTTAGTAAAACCGCGATCCAGGTTTGTGAAGGACAGCAATACGACGTGGATTTTGAACGTCGCGACGATGTTCGACTGGATGAATATATAAAAATGATAGATTGCAAGACAGCTGTCCTTATTGGTGCAGCAATGAAGATGGGAGCCATCGTGGCAGGTGCATCTACAGCTTGTAAAACCAGCTTATTCGAATTTGGAAGGAATTTGGGAATTGCTTTTCAGTTACAGGATGATTACCTCGATGCCTTCGGAAATCCGGATACTTTCGGAAAACAGGTGGGCGGCGATATCATAGCCAACAAAAAAACGTTCTTATATCTCACTGCCCTGGAAAGATCATCACCTTCCGAAGCGGCCGAACTAAGGCATCTGTTCAGTATTAGTCCGAAGGATCCTTCAGATAAAGTGGCGATAGTAAAACGAATATTTGAGAATTCGGGTGCCGTTTCAGCAACAGAAAAAGAAATAGCACATTATACGCAAACGGCCAATGAGGTATTAAATACCATTAAGATCTCGGAAGAAAGAAAAGAAGAATTACGCAATTTCGGAGCCTGGCTCATGCGTAGAAAAGTTTAAAAATATACCCTGAAGAACGGCATCCACGCATTTGCGTAAATACTATCTGTTTCGTCGTAAAGTACATCGTATCGTATCCCAACAGTTATATTGTTGGTTCTAAACCCCGCTCCAAGAAATAAAGCCGGATACCAATAATTATCGTCTTCCAGGCCAAGGCGAGAATCGTAGGATCGATTCACATTCAATTCTTCAAATTCGGCAGATAACTGGATTTCGGGAATGACGTTATACAATGTAATTACATTTCCACCAAGAATAGTTGAGGAATATGTATCCTTCTGTTTGTTGTAAGTTCCGTTCAATCCCAGACCCATTGCCCAACGTTCATCGAACTGATAGATCGCACTGGGTGCAAGTGTCCCACTAAAGAAGCCATTACCAAAACTAAGTCCAATCCCACCTCCAAATCGAACATGCTGCCAAAACTGTGAGGGAGCTTTTTGTTCCTGGGCGACCGATTGGAAAGAACATCCTAAAAGTATGCTAAGGAGCAGATAAATAGATATGTTACGACAACATTTCATTGGGAAAACTTTAATGATTTATACCGATAAATATATAATATTAAAAGAGCAAGTTATTGGATTTGTTGTATTTTTGTATAGTTTATCAATATAATAGCCTCGATAATCTCTACAATGGATCGATATTCTTTTCTCAACGCGGTACATCCTGCTTATATCGCCGAACTATACGATAAATATTTACAATTCCCCGATACGGTTGAACCTAGTTGGAGAGCATTTTTTCAAGGCTTTGACTTCGGAATTGAAAATGGTTCTCTGGAAGCCCTTGGAATTGAAGGTGGCATGGCAGAGATTCCTGAAGCCGTACAAAAGGAATTTCAGGTAATACGCCTAATCGATGGTTACCGAAGCAGGGGACATTTGTTCACTAAAACCAACCCTGTAAGAGAAAGGCGGAAATATAGCCCAACTCTGGACATCGAAAACTTTGGATTGTCGCAGGATGATCTTCATACAAAATTTCAGGCTGGTGAGGTTATTGGAATTGGAGAAGCTACCCTGGAAGAGATCATTCGCCATCTTGAAAGTATTTATTGCAGCAGTATCGGTATCGAGTATATGTATATTCGAAAGCCGGAAGAGATCGAATGGATCCAGAAAAAGCTCAATGTAAATGACAATCAACCCAAATACAGCCCTGAGCAGAAGAAACATATCCTAAAAAAGTTAAATGAAGCCGTTGCCTTCGAGAACTTTCTTCATACAAAATATGTGGGTCAGAAGCGATTTTCCCTCGAAGGAGGAGAGAGCCTGATCCCTGCTTTAGATACCCTTATAGAAAATGCCGCCGAAAAGGGCGTGGAAGAATTTGTAATGGGAATGGCGCATCGTGGACGACTTAGTACCCTTACTAATATTTTTGGGAAGAGCGCGAAGGATATTTTCAGTGAGTTCGACGGGAAGGATTACGAGCAGGACATCTTCGATGGGGACGTAAAATATCATTTGGGTTGGACGTCCAACAGACAGACGGATAGCGGCAAAAAAATAAATTTAAATATCGCACCAAACCCTTCTCACCTTGAAACGGTGGGGGCTGTAGTACAGGGAATAGCCAGAGCCAAGCAAGACAGACGCTTTAAAGACAATATAAGTAAGGTACTGCCCATAGTGGTTCACGGCGATGCAGCCATTGCCGGCCAGGGACTGGTTTATGAGGTGGTTCAAATGGCCCAGCTAGATGCCTATAAAACCGGGGGAACTATACATATTGTGGTGAACAACCAGGTAGGATTTACCACAAATTATCTGGACGGTCGCTCCTCTACCTATTGTACAGATGTGGGAAAAGTTACACTGTCGCCAATTCTTCATGTGAATGCCGACGATGTTGAGGCTGTTGTTCATGCCATGTTATTTGCACTGGATTTCCGGATGGAATTTGGCCGGGATGTGTTTATAGACCTCTTAGGTTACAGGAAGTACGGACATAACGAAGGAGACGAACCACGTTTCACACAGCCAAAATTATATAAGGCCATTTCCAAACATAAGAACCCCAGAGACATCTATGCAGAGAAACTGATACAGGAAGGAGTGATCGATAAAGGATTTACTGCACAACTGGAACAGGAGTATAAGGATAAGCTGGAAGAGAAACTGGAGGATTCGCGTAAAGAGGAAAAAACAGAGATCACCGCCATTATGAAAGACGAATGGGATGGTTTCCACTATGCCGAAGGTGATAGTATGGTAAAAACATTCGATACCACTGTCGATATTAAAAAACTAAATGAGGTTGCTGAAGTGATCACCAGGTTACCGGAGGACAAAAAGTTTTTAAGGAAGATCTCCAGGCTGATCGAAGCTCGGCACAAAATGTACTTTGAAGATAATAAACTGGACTGGGCCATGGGCGAATTACTCGCTTATGGAACCCTCCTTTCACAGGGTTACGATGTTAGAATGTCCGGTCAAGATGTGGAGCGAGGTACCTTCTCACACAGACATGCAGTTGTTAAAGTGGAGGATAGCGAGGAAGAAATTGTATTGTTAAACGACTTAAAAGGAGAACAAGGCGATTTTTATATTTATAATTCTTTGTTATCCGAATATGGAGTGGTTGGTTTTGATTACGGTTATGCCATGGCGAGCCCGAAAACCCTTACTATCTGGGAAGCCCAGTTTGGGGATTTCAGTAATGGGGCACAGATCATGATAGACCAGTATATCTCGGCTTCCGAAGATAAATGGAAATTGCAAAACGGACTCGTGATGTTGCTGCCACACGGGTATGAAGGTCAGGGTGCCGAGCACTCTTCGGCTCGTATGGAACGATATTTACAATTATGTGCTGTGGATAACATGTTCGTAGCAGATTGTACCACGCCGGCAAACTTCTACCATCTGTTGCGAAGACAAATGATAGTGGATTTCAGAAAACCATTGATAGTTTTCACGCCTAAGAGTTTGCTTCGTCATCCGAAAGTAGTTTCTACCAGGGAAGAATTGGCGAATGGCAGTTTTAAAATGCTAATCGATGACCCGGATGCTAAGGTTTCTAAAATTAAAACCCTGGTATTCCTCACGGGAAAATTCTATTACGATCTGCTGGAAAAAAAGGAGGAACTGAAAAGAGACGATGTTGCCCTTGTAAGAATAGAGCAAATATTTCCGCTGCCTAAGGATGAAATAACTGCGACATTAAAGAAATATAAAAATGCGACCGACATTGTATGGGCGCAGGAAGAACCTAAGAATATGGGGGCTTATTCCCACATGTTGATGCACTACGAAGAATCCAGGAATTGGCGGGTTTGCAGTAGAAAAATGTATGCGGCGCCGGCTTCGGGAAGCTCGGTACGTAGTTTACAAAGACATCAGCGAGTGATAGAAAGCGTATTCAACCCAACTGAAAACAACTAATAATTCTGTAAAGGAAAATAATAATAGTATGCCATTAGAAATGAAAGTCCCCTCTCCGGGAGAGTCCATAACCGAAGTAGAAATAGCACAGTGGTTGGTAGAAGACGGAGACTACGTGGAAAAAGACCAGGCGATAGCCGAAGTGGATAGCGATAAAGCAACCTTAGAACTTCCTGCCGAAGCGAGTGGTATTATCACACTCAAGGCTGAAGAAGGTGATGCCGTAGCTGTTGGTGATGTTGTGTGTATAATAGACACCGATGCTCCAAGACCCGATGGTGAATCAAAACCTGAGACTTACGAAAATCCTGGCGATGAAAAAGGTGAAGGCAATGCCGGCCCCGATCTAGATAAAGAGCGGGCCACGAGCGAAAAAACAAACGAAAAGGCGGCGCCGGCCACAAAGAAAACCTATGCTTCGGGAACAGCTTCTCCCGCCGCGAAGAAGATCCTGGATGAGAAAGGAATCGATTCCGGGTCGGTGACGGGAAGTGGCCGCGATGGAAGGATCACCAAGGAAGATGCAATGAATGCCGTTCCATCTATGGGAACACCGGGGCACGGAAAACGTGGATCTGAACGAAAGAAATTATCGATGCTAAGGCGTAAAGTTGCCGAACGCCTCGTTGCTGCGAAAAATGAAACTGCTATGCTCACCACTTTCAACGAGGTGGATATGGGTCCTATTTTCGAATTGCGTAAAAAATACAAGGAAACATTTAAAGAAAAACATGGTGTAGGGCTCGGGTTTATGTCATTCTTCACCCTTGCTGTGGTAAGGGCGCTGGATCTGTATCCGGACGTGAATTCCATGATCGATGGCGATTATAAGATCACTTACGATTACAAGGATATTTCAATAGCTGTGTCTGGCCCTAAAGGTCTAATGGTGCCGGTTATTAGGAATGCAGAGAACCTCACCTTCCGAGGGGTGGAAGCCGAAGTGAAAAGGCTGGCTTTAAGAGCCAGAGATGGTGAAATTACTGTGGACGAGATGACAGGAGGCACCTTCACTATTTCAAATGGAGGGGTGTTTGGAAGTATGTTATCCACACCTATTATCAATCCGCCGCAATCCGGCATCCTTGGAATGCACAATATTGTAGAGCGGCCTGTAGTGAAAAACGGGGAGATCGTAATAGCACCTGTAATGTTTGTAGCGCTTAGCTACGACCACCGCATTATAGACGGGCGGGAATCTGTAGGATTTCTGGTAGCTGTAAAGGAAGCTTTGGAAAACCCCGAAGAATTGTTGATGAACAACGACGTGAAAAAGGCATTGGAACTTTAATAGATCATTGCCGTATAAAACCAACAAAGCCCGGAATTCCGGGCTTTATTGGTTAGTTAGTTAAATCTTAACGGACTTATTTATACGAAACAAAATAGTTCAATAAATTAAGCAAAACGATCGATATTATGAATATCGCTAATACGATGAACACTATTTTTCGAGTTCGTGTTTTACTCTGATTATTCTCTTTAGAAACCATAAGATCTTTCACACTGTAAATGTGAGAAAGTTTTGCTGAAACTGAAATACGTGTTAACACGTAATTAATTAGACATCACCTGTTTATTGAAGTTTATTGTGATGTTCTTTAGCCCAGCTAAGCAGGCTGTTAGTCTTTGGTTCCAGCTTTAATTTGTTGATAATATTGGACCGATGTTTCTCTACAGTTCGGTATGAGATAAAGAGTAAGGAAGCGATCTCTTTATTGGTCTTATCTCGGGCGATCAATTTCAGGATCTTCTTTTCGGAAGGGGTTAAAACATTCAAAGCCTCATCTTCTGCGCTATTCGAATTGAGCATGTCTTTGATCTTCTGACTGAAGTACGGCTCGCCTTCAGAAACCATCCCGATACAATTCTCTATTTCCTCTATGGCGAATTCCTTCAGAATATATCCGAAGATATTCAATTCCTGGGCCTTGTTGTAAAGCTCCTTTTCTTTGTGAATGGTAATAAGTACTATTTTGGTATCAATGCCATTGGTTTTACACTTCTTGGCAATCTCCAGCCCGGACATAAAAGGCATCTGAATATCCAGAATAGCAATATCCGGTTTCAATTTGGTAATGAGATTATAGGCCTCTCTGCCGTTTTCGCCACAACCCACGATATTATAGCCTTTCTCCAAAAGAAAATCGTTAAGTCCTTTTAGAAGCAGCGGATGGTCGTCTGCTGTTATGATGGATTTGTTTTTGTTCACGCGATCGGGAATTGAAATTGAAGGGTGGTACCATTATTGGCTTTAGACTCTACCTTCATCTGTCCATTTAAGAAACGGGTGCGTTCCATGAGTGTTTTCAGTCCTAAAGACTTTACGTTCTGAAGCTTTTCAGAGAAATCAAAACCCACTCCATTGTCCTTAATTGATATTACAACAAAGTTAGCCATTTTTTTAACCGAAATCTTACTAGCTTCCGCTTTTGCATGTTTTAATACATTGCTAAGACTTTCCTGAACTATTCTGTAAATATTTACCTCTCCCTCCTGATTGAAGATATTATCGATATTATCGATCTCGGACGAAATGAAAAGAGTAGTATTTTCATCGATCTGGGTTACCGTATGTTCCAGTGCTTTGGTTATTCCCATTTCCTGCAACTGGAAAGGGTGAAGGTCCCGGGAAATGGATCTAACCTCTTCGATAGTTTCGTCTATCATATTTTTGGTTTCGGCATCTCCGGTAGCGATCATCTTATTTTTTATTACCAGTAATCGCTGCCCCAGGCCGTCATGAAGGTCTTTAGAAATACGCATACGTTCTTCCTCCTGAGAAACGATCAATTCCTGGCTAAACTTCTCCTGTAATATTTTCTTATTCTTGAAATAAAGCTGATTCCTGTACAATAGAATAACACCAAAGAGTAACAACAAAGCTACCCCACCAAAGATCATCAGCTTCTTGAATGTCTGGTTGTCCTTCTCCAATAACTGTATATTCGAACTCTTTTCTACCAGTTCCTTTTCGTTCTTCTCGGTTTCGTATAAGGTCTGGTAATACGCGAGCGAATTTGCAACTCCTTTATTGTATATATAATCTTTCAATTCTGAATATGCCTTTTCATGTTCCAGAGCGCTTTTAAATGCTCCCTTGGCATAGTAGATATCTGAAAGTAACTTATGTGAAGACAATATGTTTTCCTCGTATTTGAGTGTTTCGGCCTTTACTAATTTCTGTTGGGCGTAATCGAGGGCTATATCGTATTCACCACGTGTAAAGTGATACTTTGCATTTGCACCCAGATATTGGGAGGAGGTGATAAGGTCGTCCTGCGAATTTTCGTGAAACTGATTGATAAGAGCAAGATATTCTTCGGCTGCCGAGAGCTGACCGCTTTCACAGTAGTAATCTACCAGTTCGGCATAGACATACATTTCGTTCGAGATCTCCATATTGTTCTCGCGGGAATTATCTATGGCGTCCTTTGCCTTAAACAGGTATTCCAGATATTTTATCGTATTCCCTATCTTTTCGTAATCCAGGGCCTGGTTATAATACTCGGTGGGGAGATGATGAGTGAGTTCCAGAGATTCGATCTTTTTAATGTTCTTCTCCCGCTCCTTCATCGCCTTTTCATGAAATCCGTTCATGCTAAACATGGTAGTGATCCCTTGTTGTGCATAGAACATATATTCATAATCCTTCAAGGCCTCGAAATAGTTATAGGCTTTCCGATAACTTTCTCCTGCCGGAACAAATTTACCCATATTGGAATACGCTTGTCCGCTGAACAAATAGGCATCGGCGATAAAAACGGAGTCTTTTTCAGAAAAACTGGCGATAGCCATTTTGTAATCCTCAACCGCGTCGTTGAGATTGAGCTTGTAGTTAGAACCACCGCGTTTCAGATATAAACCACCCAGCAGATAACTGTCTGTTATCTTATATTTCCGGGCCAGAATCCCGTCTATAATGGTAAGAGCTTGTCTAGGTTCATTTTTAACCGAAGAAAGACTGTAATGTACATTGATCATTTTTCGGGCTGCAGCCTCAACACTGTCCATTTCCTTGGCGAGTTCGATGTACTTTAGGCTGTATTCGATAAAGTCGTCCAGATTGGTGACCTTTGCCCTGCTAATTACCGAATCGAGAGCTGTAAGTTTTTCATGTCGGTCGGTGGTAGTTTCAGAAAGATTTATATAATACTCCATATCCTGCGACCACGAATTAGTGGTGAGCAGTATAAAAAGTATGAATAAGAATTTCGGCACCGCCTTCATATATAAGTATATTGGGGGACTTCTATATCAACAAATATAGAGTATTATATTCTATTTCAGGTAAAGAACATTCCTACCATAATCAATAACCGCGGCGTTCGCCTTAAGGTAATCGGCGCCCAGAATTCCGTGTACGGCCTCTTCTTCCACTTGTAAAAGCGCTTCATTTACATGACTCAGGTCGAAAATAACGAAAGACATCCTATTAGAAGTCTTATTCCCTATTGTAAAACTATTGTCATTCGCTATCTGGGTTTGCATATTGATCGCGCCAGCCCCCGCGGCTTTTACCTTACTCTCTTCTGTAAGCATGATAAAGCGGTCCACGCTGGAAAATCCTATACAGCTATTAGAAGCACCAGTATCCAGAATAAATTCACCCATCACACCATTTACCCTGGCCTTTAATTTATAATGTCCGGTTTTAAGTTTCTTTAATGGGATTCGGTAAAACCCTTTTGTCTCCAGGAGCTGTCTTAATGTCGTCACTTTTTTTTTGATAAAGATAGGCAACAATTTAGTTAGCTTTGTAGCTATGTTAACCGATACTCATACTCATCTTTACAGTGAAGCATTTGAAGAGGACAGGGATGCCGTGATGTTAAGAGCGGCCAAAGCAGGGATAGATCGATTCTTTATCCCGGCCATAGATTCCGGTTATGCGGAAGCGATGTTTGATCTTGAGAGAAATTATCCCAATAAAGTGTTCCTGATGATGGGCCTGCACCCAACCTCTGTGAAAGAAGTGTCTTATAAACAGGAATTAGAATTTGTAACAAAAGCATTTGAGCAACGAAAATTTATTGCTGTAGGAGAGATTGGTATTGATCTGTACTGGGATACTTCCACTTTGGAAATTCAGAAAAAAGCCTTTCGGGAACAAATTCAACTAGCAAAAAAACACAAATTACCCATAGTAATTCATTGCAGAGATGCCTTCGATGAGATCTTCGAGGTTTTGGAAACCGAGCGGGACGATGATCTCTACGGAATTTTCCATTGTTTTACGGGTTCGAAAGAACAGGCGGAGCGAGCTATTGGGTTTAATATGAAATTAGGCATTGGCGGGGTGGTAACTTTTAAAAATGGGAAGATCGACACCTTTCTCCATGAGATCGATATCAAGCATATTGTTTTGGAAACAGATTCCCCTTACCTTGCACCGGTACCTTTTCGAGGTAAACGAAACGAGAGTTCTTATCTAAAATTAGTCTGTGAAAAAGTAGCAGATATCTATGGAATTTCAGAAGCGAAAGTCGCACAAATAACAACCGAAAACTCCAGGCATATATTTGGCGTATAATATGAAGACAAAACCTCACATTTTACTGATTTATACAGGTGGTACCATTGGGATGATCATGGATTTTGAAACAGCCGCACTTCGAAATTTTAATTTCAATGAATTGCTCACCTATATCCCCGAACTAAAACTGCTAGATTGTTCGATCTCCACTAAAAGTTTCAGGAAGCCTATTGATAGCTCGAATATGAATCCCGGGTACTGGGTAAAGTTGGCCACTATTATCGAGGATAATTACGAAAAATATGATGGATTTGTAGTGTTACATGGAAGTGATACTATGTCTTACACAGCTTCGGCTATTAGTTTTATGACGGAGAACCTTGCCAAACCGATCATCTTTACCGGCTCTCAATTACCGATAGGAGACCTTAGAACAGACGCCAAGGAGAACCTTATCACTTCAATTCAATTGGCAGCTTTACAGGAAAAAGGAAATCCGAAGATCGCCGAAGTATGTCTTTATTTCGAATATAAATTATACCGGGCTAACCGGACCACCAAGATAAACGCACAGCATTTTCAGGCGTTTGCATCATTAAACTATCCGGCCATTGCCGAAAGTGGAGTGGATCTATCCATCAATTATAAGGCGCTGCTGGTTCCTAACAGACGAAAGAAATTTAGAGTTTTCAAAGATCTGGCAAAAGGGATAGTACTAATTAAGATGTTTCCCGGAATGGACAAGGAAACGTTTAGGCATATGATCTCATTTCCAGAAATGCAGGGACTAATCCTCGAAACCTATGGAAGCGGAAATGTAACTACGCAAACATGGTTTATCTCAGGCCTGAAAAAAGTGATTGCCAGGGGAGTCCCGGTTATTAATGTTACCCAATGTTCTGGTGGTAGCGTTAGTATGGGCTTGTATGAAACTAGTGTGGAACTTAAGAAACTAGGTGTAATTTCCGGCAAGGATATTACAACTGAAGCCGCCCTGGCGAAGTTGATGTATCTATTGGGCCAGGGTATTTCCGCCAATAGCTTCCGAACCATTTTCGAGACTTCGCTTCGCGGGGAATTGAGCTGAAATTTCCTCCCGAAATATTTTAATAGCAGCTATTTTTTTTGTTATTTGGCAGCCCTTTAAAGCCCTAATAAGGCGAAAGGAAAAAGAGAGGTGGCCGAGTGGTCGAAGGCGCACGCCTGGAAAGTGTGTATACGCCAAAAGCGTATCGAGGGTTCGAATCCCTTCCTCTCTGCGAATGGAAGTTACGAGCGAAAGAATTTGTCCAAGCTTGCTTGAGCAAATTTTGAGCGAGTAACTTGGAGATGCGCAGCATCTATGTTCATTGCCAGCATTGTCTATTGGGATCAAGGAGCGAAGCGAGTTTATCCCGAGGATTGAGCGAGTAACTTGAAGATGCGCAGCATCTATGTTCATTGCCAGCATTGTCTTTTGGGATCAAGGAGCGAAGCGAGTTAATCCTGAGATTGAGCGAGTAACTTGAAGATGCGCAGCATCTATGTTCATTGCCAGCATTGTCTATTGGGATCAAGGAGCGCTAAAAATTGAAGGTGCTGTAGGCTTGATCTCTACGAACTCAAAATTGATGCTAATACGGGATTTAACCTGCTGAATTTTAGGACATTTTTGTTCGATAAGCGGTCATTTTAGAGGTAAATTAAAATGACGAAATCTTATGAAATACACCGATTTCAGGGATTTCAACTGTATTTTATCCGAAGAAATTGTTATTTCAACAAAGAATTGGGATAATGCCCGGCACATTCACAGAATTATTGCACATTAACTAATTATTTTTATATCTTTAACCTTTAACTAAAAACAAACTTTAAGTCGATAGCAATGAAAAAATTATTTTCTATTATGGCGATTGCCGCGTTATTTTTCGCGGGTACATTCAACGCAAACGCAACAGCTGTTCAAACAATGCCAACGAACGTTCAGACATTGGTGACTTCAGCTACAGTAACATTCATACAAGATGATGAGGCAGCCAGTACTGAGGAGCCTCAGGGATGGCATCAAGCTTTAAAACAACGTTTTATTGAAGGAGGCCCCGGATTCATGGGAATTGTATTGTTGTGTTTAATTCTTGGTCTAGCAATTGCTATCGAGAGAATTATATTCTTAAATCTTTCTACTACCAACACCAATAAATTGGCACAAAGTGTTGAGGACGCCCTCAATAGTGGTGGAGTAGAAGCTGCAAAGGAAGTTTGTAGAAATACAAAAGGTCCAGTTGCATCTATCTATTATCAAGGACTGGATAGAGCCGATGAAAGTATCGAGGCAGCAGAAAAAGCTGTTATCGGTTATGGTGGAGTTCAGATGGGGCAGCTGGAAAAGAATGTTTCCTGGATATCATTGTTTATCGCACTTGCACCAATGCTTGGTTTCATGGGAACAGTAATTGGTATGATCCTGGCATTCGACAAAATTGAAGCTGCCGGGGATATGAACCCTTCTCTTGTTGCCGGGGGTATTAAAGTAGCCCTTCTTACAACTGTATTTGGTTTGATCGTTGCGATCATCCTTCAGATTTTCTACAATTATATTATCGCGAAAATCGATAGTATCGTTAACAGCATGGAAGACGCATCAATTACTTTGATCGACATGTTGGTAGACTACAAAAACAAGAAGTAATTAATCCAAAACCAAAACAGAATGGGTTTACATAAAATATTAAAAATAGTTGCGCTCCTTCTCGCGGTTGCCGGTATTGTGTCTCTGGTCATGGTACTATTGAACGGCGGTGGGCTTGATGCTCAACTTTATATAGCTTACATCACATTGGCATTAACTTTGTTTATTGTACTTGTGTATGTATTGAAGGAGACCTTCTCCGGAAATTTGAAGAAAACACTGATGTCTGTTGGTGCCTTTTTGCTGGTCGTTATTATTGCGTACGTTATGGCAGAAGGTGTTGAGACCGAAATGAGAGATGGTGAAATACTGTCTGCAAGTGGGTCTAAATGGGTAGGCACAGGGTTAAATACGTTCTATATCTTGGCCGTAGTGGCGATAGGATCGATGATTTATAGCGGAATTAAAAAAGCAACAACTAGATAATGGGCAGAAGAGCAACACCCGAGGTTAATGCAGGGTCCATGGCGGACATCGCCTTCCTTTTATTGATCTTTTTCCTGGTAACTACTACCATTGAGAAAGACAAAGGAATTGCGCGACAACTGCCACCCATTGAACCTCCCACAGAAGCTCCACCACTAATTAAAGAGAAAAACCTTTTCATTGTAAATGTGAATAAGGATGATCAACTCTTAGTGGAAGATAACTTAATGGAGCTAAAAGATCTAAGAAAAGCAGCTATCGACTTTCTGGATAATGGTGGTGCTCCGGCCGGAAGTCCGGAATACTGTAGTTACTGTAAAGGATCCAGAAGTTCGTCTTCTTCAGATAATCCTGAAAAGGCGGTGATCTCTGTTCAGAATGACAGATTAACGTCCTACGATATGTACATCAGGGTTCAAAATGAACTCGTTGCTGCATATAACTTTTTGAGGGATCGGGAATCTAAAAGACTCTATGGTGAAAATTTCGTATTTACCGAAATTAGTAAGCAGATCAATGAAGGAAGCTACAAAGGAAACGAAGAGGCCGCGAAAGAAAAACTCGAGACCATTCAGAAAATGTATCCTTTAAAACTTTCGGAAGCAGAGCCAAAAACCAAAGGACAATAAACGAAGAAGATTATGTCAAAATTTAAAAAGAAAAAAGGCGGTGAATTACCCGCGATTTCAACAGCATCTTTGCCGGATATTGTATTTATGCTATTGTTCTTTTTCATGGTGGTAACGGTACTAAGAGACAATAACCTCCTTGTAAAGAATGAGCTTCCCAAAGCAGATCAGGTTGAAAAGCTGAAAAAGGATAGAGCCGTATATATTTATGCCGGGAAACCTAGTTCACGTTATCAGGAAGTCTTCGGAACAGAAGGTAGAATTCAGATAGGTGATAAGTATACAAGCATAGAGAATATAGGTTTAGCACTTGAAGAAGCCCGTCGTAAACTTTTACCCGAATTACAGGATAAGGTTTATGTGGCCTTAAAAGTTGATAAGGAAACGAATTCCGGTTTGGTAAGTGATATTAAACAGGTTTTAAGAGAGCGTAATCTCCTTAAAATCATCTATATCACCACTCCTGGAAATGATCTGGGTAATTAATACCTTGCTATAAAAGAATAAAGTCGCCCTGGCAATAAAGCCGGGGCGTTTTTGTTTTTTATATTTTGAAATACCTTTATCTTTAACCAATGCAGTTGTCGATCAGAAATTTAGCGCTTACCATTATAGGGTTATTCTGCTTGAATAGTATGGCGCAGGATAGTATCCCCTCCACGATAATTGATCCGGTATATAGGGAGGATCAATTCTACATTGGGATTACCTATAACGTGATCACCGATGTTCCCACCGATGTTTCTACCAGAGGCCTCTCCGGGGGTTTGAAATTTGGCTATCTGCGGGATATGCCTTTAAATGAAAGACGCAACGTGGCTATTGCTGTTGGTGCTGGTTTGGTGATCGATAGGTTTGGGCAAACCCTGTTTATTGGGGAATCGACAAATAACGAAACCATTTTCAGTGTACTGGACGGAGAAGTCGATTATAACTCCAATCGATTTTCAACCTATACCGTTGAGGCTCCTATCGAATTAAGATGGCGAACCTCCACCGCCAGTTCATATAAATTCTGGAGGATCTATACCGGCTTCAAAATTGGCTATACTTATTACTACAAAGCTACTTTTAAACAAACCGGGAATAATGTAGTTCAAACAGATATCCCAGAATATGAAAGATTGCGCCTGGGAGCCAGCCTATGCTTTGGCTATAATACATTTAACTTCTATGCTTACTACAGCATAAACCCATTCTTCAAAGATGCTGTGACCGATACGGGCCAGAATGTCGATTTTAGAACTGTAAAGGTAGGATTGATGTTCTATATTCTATAACCAAAAATTAAGCAAGATCAATTGAGGGATAACCCCAACAAAGAATCCTACTACCAATTCGGCCGGGCTGTGAGATTCGGTATGTAACCTGGAGGATGCCACCCATCCATTGGCTACAAAGATTATAATGATCCAGGTCAATAAATTTACTTTAAAGTGAGCGCTCAGGGCAATGAGGAACATGGTAACCCCTCCAATTCCCATTTGGTGCAGGCTTATTTTAATTTTAAAAAAAACCAGTAGTAAAGCGGTTATAGCCGAAAACAACACAGCTACAAAAAAGTAATACAATTCCGGATTCTCATAGGGATCGAACACCATTTTAATGATCAGCAATAGCAAAACACATTGCAGCATAAGCGGTACTTTGCGTTCTTTCACATCTTCCAGCTGAATGCTGGATACCACATGTAGGTTTTTTAAAAGAAAATAAGTTACCAATGGAATGAGCAAAGTGATAATGCAAACGGCCATTATTTTGGCGAAAAGCAGGTCGGGCTCTACGTAACGAGGGGTAATTATAAAATACAGGAACGTTCCAAAGAGTGGCATCAATAACGGATGAAAGAGATATGCGCCAATGCGTAAGAAGATATTCATTAAATTTCTTTTCTTAGTCGAGCAACCGGCAGATCCAGCTGCTCCCGGTATTTTGCCACAGTACGTCTCGCAATTGGATATCCCTTGTCCTTAAGGATCTTAGCGAGTTTATCATCGGTAAGCGGCTTGCGCTTATTTTCTTCCGAAATAGTGATCTCAAGGATCTTTTTAATCTCACGAGTAGATACATCCTCTCCCTGATCATTTTTCATACTCTCACTGAAAAATTCTTTGATGAGTTTGGTACCGTAAGGGGTGTCCACATATTTACTGTTCGCAACCCGGGATACCGTAGACACATCCATGTCGATTTTATCTGCAATGTCCTTTAGTATCATAGGTTTTAACTTTCGTTCATCACCACTGAGAAAATACTCCTGCTGATGGTGCATTATGGCATTCATGGTCACATACAAGGTCTGCTGCCGTTGCTTGATCGCATCGATGAACCATTTTGCGGCATCCAGCTTCTGCTTGATGAACATAACAGCGTCTTTTTGAGATTTAGACTTATCCTTAGACTCCTTATAGCCTTTCAACATATTGGTATATTCCCTGGAAACATGAAGTTCGGGTGCGTTTCTGCCGTTAAGTGTTAACTCCAGTTCACCATCCACGATCTTGATCGTGAAATCCGGCACCACATGTTCAACCATACGGGTATTCCCCGAATACGTCCCTCCTGGCTTTGGATTTAAACCTTCGATCTCCTGAATGGCATCCCTTAGCTGTTCTTCGGAAATGTCAAACTTATGGAGTAATTTCTTATAGTGTTTCTTTGTGAAATGATCGAAGGCTTCTTCTATGATCTTAGTAGCAAGGTCGACATCGGCCGTACTTTCCTTGCGCTTTAACTGTATGAGCAAGCACTCCTGAAGGTTTCTGGCACCTACTCCTGCCGGATCGAGATCCTGGACTATATTCAGCACTTCTTCAATTTTTTCTTCTGAAGTGTAAACGTTTTGGGTGAACGCCAGGTCATCAACGATATCGCTAACATCCCGTCTTATATATCCGCTTTCGTCCACACTCCCCACAAGGAATCTGGCGATCTCCTCAGCTTCTTCATCCAGGCGATAGGTGTTAAGCTGTTGTAATAGATATTGATTAAAAGAAGTTCCCGAAGCATAAGGAGTTTGCTTGTCCTCGTCATCGGCAGAATAGTTATTAGCCGATAACTTATAGCTTGGAGTTTCATCATCACTTAGATAATCATCCACATTGATGTCTGTTTCGATAACTTCGGTGCCTTCGTCGTAATTATCATCATAAGACTCATCATCAAAACCATCTTCAAAATTATCTCCTTCATCTTTTCCCCCTTCAAGGGCTGGATTTTCCTCCATTTCCTGGGAAATTCGCTGCTCGAAAGCCTGTGTTGGCAACTGGATAAGCTTCATGAGCTGAATCTGTTGAGGAGACAGCTTTTGAGATAATTTGAAGTTTAATTGTTGCTTTAACATAAGTTGAATATAGTGATATATAAATTTAAAAAAAACGGTCTACTTTACAGGGAAAGTGTACCGTTTTTAATAAAAGCTTGTGATTTTTCTAAGGCTTTAAATAAACGATTCGAGCATGGCCGGAACCATACTAAACATTTAGAATTCTGCATTTCCGGGAGTTCTTGGGTAAGGGATCACATCCCGTATGTTCCCCATTCCGGTAACGAATTGTACCAATCTTTCGAAACCTAGCCCAAATCCACTGTGCACACAGGTTCCAAATTTTCGAAGGTCCAGATACCAGTACAATTCTTCCGCAGAGATGTCCATAGCCTTCATCTTTTCCAACAGCACATCGTAGCGCTCTTCCCGCTGCGAACCTCCTACAATCTCACCTATGCCCGGAAATAGCACGTCCATTGCCCTCACCGTCTTGCCATCGTCGTTTAATCGCATATAGAATGCTTTGATCTTCGCAGGGTAATCAAAAAGTATCACGGGACATTTAAAGTGCTTTTCAACAAGAAAACGCTCGTGTTCACTCTGCAGATCGGCCCCCCATTCGTCTATGAGGAACTTGAATTTTTTCTTCTGGTTAGGTTTACTTCGTTTTAGGATATCAATGGCCTCGGTATACGTTACCCGCTTGAAGTTATTTTCGATGATGAAATTTAGTTTATCCCTAAGGGTCATCTCGCTGCGTTCGGCTTGTGGCTTATTCTTCTCTTCCTGCAAAAGTCTGTTTTCCAGAAACTCCAGATCGTCTGCACAATTGTCCAGAGCGAATTTTACCACATATTTTATAAAATCCTCGGCGAGATCCATGTTGGCATCAAGATCGAAGAATGCCATCTCAGGCTCGATCATCCAGAATTCGGCCAGGTGACGGGAGGTATTACTGTTTTCTGCTCTGAAAGTGGGTCCAAATGTGTACACTTTTCCCAACCCCATTGCATAGGTCTCGGCTTCTAATTGACCGCTAACTGTTAAATTGGATTCCTTCTCAAAAAAGTCTTGTTTAAAATCAACCTCGCCGGATTCATTGAGCGGTGGTGATTTAGGATCCAGAACGGATACCCTGAACATCTCACCGGCTCCTTCAGCATCACTACCTGTAATGATTGGAGAATGGAAGTAATGGAAGTTATTCTTCTGAAAATATTCATGAACGGCAAATGCCAATTTCGATCGCACCCTCATAATAGCTCCAAAGGTGTTGGTGCGAATTCTCAGGTGTGCTTGTTCTCTCAGCGTTTCCAGGGTGTGGCGCTTCGGACTTAATATCGTTAGTTTCACTTCTTCAGGATCGGCCTCTCCCAGGATCTCTATCTTCTCAACCTGGACCTCAACGTCCTGCCCCTGTCCGAGACTTTCTACCAATACGCCGGTTACGGCTATTGCAGCACCAACGGTTATTTTATCGAGTAACTTTTCATCGAAGTTTTCGAAATCAACTACACATTGAAGGTTCTTGATGGTTGAACCATCATTTAGAGCGATAAATCGATTGCTCCTAAACGAACGTACCCATCCTTTTACCGTTATCTCGATAGTGGAAGGCTTACTTGTCAATATCTTATTAATTTCAATATGCTGCATGTATATAGTTTTGAGGGCGTAAAGATACTTTTTAGTTAGAAAACCAACAACAAATCAGGAGTCGTCTTCCAGTTCATCTTCCTGGTCCGGAATGATCTTTAAGGCTGGCTTTCTCAAGGTTTCCTTGTTGGCAATATTTCTTTCCAGCGATAATAGTAATGATGGTAGTAAGAGTAAATTCGCCAGCATCGCAAAAAGTAAGGTGGCCGAAACCAGAGCACCCAGGGCTACAGTTCCTCCAAAACTGGAAATAGTAAAAACCGAAAAACCGAAGAACAATACTATGGAAGTATAAAACATGCTCACCCCGGTTTCCTTCAATGCTGCGTATACTGATCTTTTTATCTTCCAGTTACTGGCAATGAGTTCCTGCCTGTACTTCGCCAGAAAATGTATAGTGTCATCTACAGATATCCCAAATGCAATACTAAACACCAGAATAGTGGATGGTTTTATCGGCACCCCCAGGAATCCCATTAGTCCGGCCGTAATTAGCAGAGGGAGCAGGTTGGGAATAAGAGAAACCAAAATCATTCGGAAACTTCGGAACATCCATGCCATGAAAAGGGCTATCAAAAATACAGCCAGCGAAAGTGAAATTATTAGGTTGCGTACCAGGTATTTAGTGCCTTTTTGAAAAACAAGGGCCTTCCCTGTAACTGTTACTTCGTAACGGTCTTCGGGGAATATCTTGGCGATCTCTGTACGGAGGTCTTCTTCTATACGATCGAAACGCTCTGTTTCGGTATCCTTCATAAAGGTAGTTATACGGGCATATTGCCCGGTAGAATCCACGTAAGAGGAGAGTAAATTAGCATTATCGGCGCTGCTTTTCGCGTTAGACAAAATAAAGGTGCGCTCCTGGCTATTCGGCAGTTGGTAATATTCGGGATTGTTATTATAAAATGCCTGTTTGGAGTATTTTACCAATTCGGCTACAGAGATAGGCCTGGCAAATTCGGGTACGTCACTTATATACTCCTGAAGTTCGTCAATTCGTTTTAACGTAGCCAGCTTCATCACACCTTTTTTTCGTTTGGTGTCCACCATTATTTCAAGTGGCATGATTCCCTCGTATTCGGCTTCGAAGAATTTAATATCACTGTAAAATTCTTTGGTTTTAGGCATGTCCTCTATAAGGCTCCCGGAAATATGAATATTGTATATCCCAATGATACTGGCGCATAGCAACACTATTGCCGATACATAGATCGCAATACGGTGCTCCTTTACCATACGCTCCATCCATTTCACGAATCTCCCAATCCATTTTTTATTGAGGTGCTTAAGATGCTTGTATTTCGGCACTGCCATATAACTGTACACGATAGGAATAATGAATAAGCTCAATAAGAAAATGGCAATGATGTTGATAGATGCCACTGCACCAAACTCTTTCAGAAGTTTGCTATTGGTAAGCATAAATGTGGCAAATCCGGATGCCGTTGTAACATTGGTCATCAAAGTGGCATTTCCCACCTTACTAATAACTCGTTGAAGGGATTTGGCCTGGTTACCGTGATTTTTTATCTCCTGTTGGTATTTGTTAATAAGAAAGATGCAGTTAGGGATACCAATTACAATGATGAGCGGAGGAATTAGTGCGGTTAGGACCGTGATCTCGTAGTGTAAAAGACCCAGAATTCCGAAGGCCCACATAACACCAATGATCACTGTAACCATCGATATTAAAGTCGCTCTAAAGGATCTGAAAAAGAAAAAGAAGATCAGCGAGGTTACTAATAAGGCAGCACCAATGAACATCCCGATCTCATCTATGATATTTTGTGAGTTTAAGGTTCTAATGTACGGCATCCCGGAGGTATACACATTTATGCCGGTTTTGGTTTCGAATTCATTTATGCGAGGAACAAGTACCTGATCTATAAAATCCTTTCTCACCGAAGTATTTACAATATCCTTGTTGAGGTAAATTGCTGTGCGCACCGAGCTTTTGTCCGGACTGTAGATCAATCCGTTATAGAATGGTAACTTATTAAAAAGTTCGTACTTATAGCGGGCCAGGTTCTCTTTGGTAAAAACAGTGTCCTGTACAAATGGAACCAATTCGAAACCGGCCGAGTCTTTTCTTTTCTGAAGCTTTTTAAGATCGCTAATAGATAAGGTTAGGTCGACTTCGGGAGCCTTCCGAAGATCTTCAGATAAAAGATTCCATTCGGTAAAATTTGCCGGGGTAAATAAAGCGGTGTCTTTTACCCCTAGAACGATGAGGTTACCTTCCTCTCCAAATTCGGCTAGGAATTTATTATACTGTACATTAACCTCATGATCGTCCGGCAGTAGATTCGCTTCGGTATAGGTAAACCGCATATGTTTCCACTGGGAAGCGAGTAATACCGTAATTACACCTATTACAATAAGGAGCAGGGTGCGGTTACGCAGAATAAATCTTGCAACTGCACTCCAGAATCCAATACTGAATGCTTTGTCCAAACCCGGCTCAATTTACGGTCGCGCAAAGGTATTAAAAACCCTTGTACATACGTTGTTAAGGAGTTTATAATTTAAGGTAGAATGTGAACTTAAAAGAGATATTATCCTCGAAATCGGGGAGGTGATAAAAACCGTAACGGTAGGCGAAACTCAGCCCAAAACCGAACAATAATCGATTTAGTTCCAGGCCCGATTCTGAATAAAAGTTTTCCAGGGTATTAAATGGGATGCCCAGATGTCGGTCTGGATTAGACATATCACCAATTGCGTGACGGCTAATTAATACCAGTTCCGGTTGGAAATATTCGGAAAAATAAAACCTTCTTAAACTATGCTTCACCTGAAGAGTTAACAATTGATCTGAGAAGAACTCCCCAAAATACATCGTCTCAAAACTTCGCCTTCCCGCCACCGAAAATCGCTGGAGGATCTCGTCTTTAGTAGGACTGTTAGGATAGGCATGAAAAAGATGAGTGAGAGGGATATCTCCGGTCGCATAGTCTCCCTCAAGCAGGATATTTGTTGAAGAAAGGTTGGTGCGTTTTATATAATAATCGAGCTTCAGGCCAAATTTGGTATAGGTAAAGTCACTACCACCAATACCGGGAAAGCTTTGTGTAACCTGGGCACTTATTTTGGGGAAGCCATCAAAATACTCTACACGCCCATCGTCTATGGTAATGAAATTGGTTTTCGGACTCACACGTATAGATGCGGTTACTTCGGAAGTTTCGTAAGCACTGTACACTACACCGTTATCTACAAACTGGTAGTCCTCGATCTGGTCTACCTTGGTATGTCCTAACCTTAATTCACCTAACATCTTTGGCGAAAATTCATGCTGAATATTGGCCATGATCGTACGGTGCTTATAAAACTGGGTCACATTGAGCAAACGGGGTTCGAATACCGAATAGACCCGGTCATCGGTAAGGAATTTCATAGTTCCTATTTCCCGGATATCATCAAAATAATACGAGTTGATCCAGGTGTTGTGCTCTTCGTTAACACGCACACTTCCACCAATACTAAATTTAAAATCTTCATCCTTAAAGCCTCGCGCAAGGTATCCCCCAATCTTAAAGTTTTCGAATAATCTCTCATTGGTTATACCGCCAAAACCAAGGCGAAACCCTTCGTAATTATTGTATTTTATAAAGTAGCGCAGATCGATGTCGAAGAATCCCACAGGATAGAATCCCGTCTTGAACGGACTGCTCTTTTGCTCGGTTTTGGTTGCGGTAGTATCCTGTTGCGTCTGGATGGCCGGCTGTTGTGCTATTGTGAGTAGAGGGAACAGCAAAATAAATACTAAGAGATACGGGCGCATGGATTTACAAACGATAGATAACAGGTTAAATTATGACGAAAGCGGCATATGAGCCGCTTTTTTCAATTGTGTACAATGTACAAGTATTGATTAAACGGTCATGATCTCTTTCTCTTTCACACTAAAGATTTCGTCGATCCTCTTTATGTGGTAATCGGTCATTTCCTGGATGTCGATCTCCAGGTTCGATTTCATGTCTTCTGAAATATCAAGTTCTTTAATATCGTTCATGGCGTTCTTACGGTCATTTCGTACGCCTATTTTCGATTCCTCGGCCTCGTGCTTTGCCTGCTTAGCAAGTTCTCTTCTTCGTTCCTCGGTAAGTGGTGGGACATTTATAATAACACTTTCACCATTGTTCATTGGGTTAAAACCCAGGTTGGCCACCATAATTCCCTTTTCGATATCAGGGATCAAAGATTTTTCCCATGGCTGAATAGAAATAGTCATCCCGTCCGGGGTATTCACATTGGCAACCTGATTTAATGGAGTAGGAGTACCGTAATAATCTACCATAACTGAAGAAACCATAGATGGAGAGGCTTTACCTGCCCTGATGTTAATTAACTTCTTTTCCAGGTGCTTAAGAGCGTTACCCATGGTCTCCCTGGTACTGTCTATTATAAACTTAATTTCTTCTTCCATGATTTAAAATTTTAAAGATCCTTTTTCAAAAATCAAACCAAAGTTACAAATTTACTTTTGTGCCAATATTTTCTCCAGAAACCACCTTGTACAAATTTCCTCTGGTATTCATATCGAAAACTATAATTGGCAATTCGTTTTCCTGGCTTAAAGTGAAGGCAGTGGTGTCCATTACTTTCAGCCCTTTTTGCAACACGTCTGCAAAACTAATATTGTCAAATTTAGTAGCATCTATGTTCTTTTCCGGATCACTGGAATAGATACCATCCACTCGGGTTCCTTTCAGAATTACCTCTGCGCCAATCTCTATTGCTCGAAGAACGGCAGCCGAATCTGTAGTAAAATACGGATTTCCTGTTCCACCTCCAAAGATTACAACGCGGCCTTTTTCAAGATGTCTTATCGCTTTTCGCCGTATAAAGGGTTCGGCTACTTCATTTATTTTAATCGCACTTTGTAAACGGGTGGGTATATCTTCGTCCTCCAGGGCACTTTGTAAAGCCAGACCATTTATAACAGTGGCTAACATTCCCATATGATCGCCCTGCACACGGTCCATCCCACGACTGGCACCGGCCAGGCCTCTAAAAATGTTTCCACCACCTATTACTATGGCAACCTCCACACCTTTATCGGTAATATCCTTGATCTCTTTAGCATATTCCTGTAATCGATCGGGATCTATTCCGTATTGTCTGCTTCCCATAAGGGCTTCACCCGAGAGTTTTAATAGAATTCTTTTGTATTGCATAGTGGTTTTTGTTGCAGCAAAAATAGCGAAAATTATGCATGAATTTCGAGTTATAAATTCACAAATCCAATAGATTCTCAAACAATTTCGGCATTTCTGAAGATTTAAAACTTAGTTATCCTATATACCTGCTCTATAAAGAAATATTTAATTGATTTGTTTCACACTTGATGTTTTAAATACAATTCCTATTTTTATACTTGATTCCCCTCTAATGAAATATAAAACCATGACCATGAATAAATTGACCAGCCTTCTTGTGTTGCTGGTCCTTATTTCCTGTAAGGAGAAAGGACTTGACACAAAATTCATAGCCGCCAAGTATTATCAAGGAGTCGTAAAGGTGGTACTATTCGATCCAGAACTGGAGAAAATAGAGGCAGGAAAAGGCTACCTAAGCCGAGGGTCTGGATTTATTGTTACTGAAGACGGCTACCTCTTCACCAACAAACATGTGGTAGAAACCAGCGTTAGAGGTTATCTGGATTACGATATCACCGAAAACAACGTGAAGAAATCAACTATTTCGGTTTATTCAGATGAAATAGTGCAGAGCAAAGATCTGCTCAAGGTATATAACGCCGGTTATACTGTGCCGGTAATTCAGGTTTTTCACGGTCAAGGGGAGAACGATTACGACCTGTACATTGCGGAAGTAATTTCCATAGGTACCGGTACCTACGATGGTGCCATGCTAAAAATTGTAAGTGACATGGAAGGTAATCCGGTTCACCGAAAATTCACTACTGTTCCTATAGGGAATTCAGATAATGTTAGCCAGGGCGAAAAACTATGTGTATACGGATATCCTGCACAATATAAAGGAAATGCAGATCTCATGATGAAAGACCTTAGTACCATTAGCGTTGGTATCATGAGCGGGAACGACTATGTTCTCAATTCAGATTACGGCTATATAAAAACAGATGCCGAAATTCATCCTGGGAATAGTGGAGGCCCTGTTTTTAATGAAGAAAATAAAGTTATTGGGATTGCCACTGCCAAAGGTAGATCTACCGGAATTGGGTTGGTTGGCGGGATCAATGGGATGTATTATATCTCGGCTATAGACAGTAAAGCGCATAGCAAACTAATAGCAAACGGGCTTTCACTTCCAAGCAGATCTTCTTCAATAAACACAGTAAAAGGAACTCAACAACCCATAAAAACGGTAAAGGAGATCAACGACCTTATTGCCGCACGAACTAAAAAACCGCTATCGCCTCCATCTACCTCAACCGGCGATTATTATGTGAAATCCCAGATATTCTTTTCACATTTATCTCCCGCTAAAAATGAAAACCTGATCCCTAACAAAACCAAGCGTTATAAATCTTTTAATATCGATAAAACAGCGGGCGGAACCATTTGGTTTTATGTAGATAATTACCCAAACAAACTAAACACCTCGAAAATATCGGTATTGATCGACAAAGAAACCAGTCCTGGGGTATATACTAAGTACAGGGATTTTGCCGTAACAGTTAATCCTTCGCACGACATCAAGTACTTCGACGTACATTTCTACGATGAAGGAAAGTTCAGGATAAGAGCATATTCCAACGAGTTGAAATATATAAACACATCTTATCTAACCCTATCATATTTTAAATAGAGGTATAAAAAAAGCCGTGATATCAAAATCACGGCTTTTTTCATTCTTTGGTGTGTCTTAAGACAGGGAAACTCGCTCGAAGTTAACTACTTCAACGTCTCCATAGGATTTCACATACTCGGCAACAGATTGCTTTTCATCTTTGATAAAATTCTGGTCGAGCAGACATTGCTCCTGATCCAGAGTAGTATTATCGGCGATGAAACGCTCCAGTTTTCCAGGTACGATTCTGTCCAGGATCTGTTCCGGTTTTCCTTCAGCGATTAATTCAGCCTTGATATCTGCCTCGGCCTGTGCAAGTACCTCATCGGTAAGTTGTGCTCTGGAGATATATTTAGGAACATTTTTCAAAGTTTTACCTAAACGACCTAATTCTATATTATCCTTTTCGATCACAGCAATGCGAGCTTCAGTTTCTGAAGCGATAAAATCTGCATCGAAATCTTTGTATGATAAGGTAGTAGCACCCATAGATGCAATTTGCATAGCAAGGTCCTTAGCTAATACGTCGACGTTGTCAACCTCTGCTGAAAGTCCTACTAAAGCTGCGATCTTGTTACCGTGAATGTACGAACCAACATAAGGAGCTTCAAGGGTTTTATACGCCCCGATCTCAATTTTTTCTCCAATTACACCGGTTTGCTCGGTAAGTTTTTCTTCCACGGTCATCCCGTCGAAATCTGCAGCCATGAACTCTTCTTTAGAAGAAGTTCCAAGGGCGATCTCGGCCATTTTATGTGCCATAGCAACATAATCATCGTTCTTGGCAACGAAATCGGTCTCACAGTTGAGAGATACAATAGCACCTTTGGTGTTACTGTCGTTTACCTTCGCAATAACAGCACCTTCACTAGAATCACGATCGGCTCTTTTTTCTGCGATTTTCTGTCCTTTTTTTCTAAGGATCTCAATTGCTTTATCAAAATCACCTTCTGCCTCGACCAATGCCTTTTTACAGTCCATCATTCCGGCTCCGGTTTTTTGTCTTAATTCGTTTACCATTGCGGCGGTAATCTTAACCATTTCCATAGTGTTTTGTGTTATGAATTTAAAAAGTTGTTCAATTGATCCTACAGTATAAGATCAAACAACCTGAATACTTTATCTTTTTGTTATTCTTCTTCTTCGCCGGCAGCGACAGCTTTAGCTTTGGCCTTGGCAGGAGCGGCAGCTTTTGGCTCATCACCTTCAGCGGCTTTTCCGTTCTTGCGTTCTGCAAGCCCTTCAATAATTGCTTCCGATACTCTGGAAACGATTTTGTCTATCGACTTAGACGCATCGTCATTGGAAGGAATCACAAAATCGATCTCACGTGGATCACTGTTTGTGTCTACCATAGCGAAAATAGGAATGTTTAATTTCTGAGCCTCTTTTACAGCAATGTGTTCGCGTGTAGTATCAACAATGAACAACGCACCGGGCAGACGACTCATATCACTAATCGAACCTAGGTTTTTCTCAAGTTTCGCACGTGTACGATCCACTGCTAATCGCTCCTTCTTGGATAGCGTATTAAAAGTTCCATCCTGTTTCATACGATCGATCATCGCCATTTTCTTCACAGCCTTTCTAATGGTTACAAAGTTTGTAAGCATTCCACCTGGCCATCTTTCTGTGATATACGGCATGTTGGCATTGCTCGCTTTGTCTGCAACGATGTCTTTTGCCTGCTTTTTGGTAGCAACGAAAAGGATCTTACGGCCACTGGCAGCGATCTTTTTCATAGCTTCACTAGCTTCTTCAAGCTTAGCAGCAGTTTTGTAAAGGTTTAGGATGTGGATCCCGTTACGCTCCATATAGATATATGGGGCCATGTTAGGATTCCATTTTCGGGTAAGGTGTCCAAAGTGTACACCAGCGTCAAGTAATTCTTTGACTTCTTTGTTGTTTGCCATTTTGTTTTAGTTTACGTTCCTGTTTAGATAGCAACCTGTTCGATTTCCGACTTAGGTTTAGATGCTAAACTAACATCCCACCGGCAGGCGGGAATAACAGCTTAATAATAAAATATGAACTTATAACCTTGTTTGGGTACTCCATAAGGAATACCCAAACAGGTTGAAAATTTTAACGTTTAGAGAACTGGAATTTCTTACGCGCTTTCTTCTGTCCGAATTTCTTACGCTCCACCATTCTCGGGTCTCTTGTTAACAGACCTTCTGGCTTTAAGATACTTCTGTTTTCCTCATCTAGTTCGCACATAGCTCTGGATAAAGCTAGTCTAACAGCTTCAGCCTGCCCTGTGATCCCTCCTCCAAATACATTAACATTAATGTCGAAATTATCCACATTATTAGTTAAGGTAAGAGGTTGCTTCACTTTATACTGTAAAGTTGCAGTAGTGAAGTATTTATCCATGTCGCGCTTGTTCACGGTAATATTACCCTTTCCTTCTGTAAGGTATACACGCGCAACTGCAGTTTTTCTTCTTCCTATTTTATGAATAGTCTCCATGCTTACTTCTTGTCGTTAAGGTTAATGGTTTTTGGTTTCTGTGCTTCCTGGTCATGCTCAGTTCCGGCATACACTTTCAGGTTTCTGAAAAGTTCGGCTCCTAATTTATTCTTCGGAAGCATTCCTTTTACAGCTTTTTCTACAACACGGGTAGGATCTTTTCGGAAGAGCTCACTGGCAGTTAAACTGCGTTGCCCTCCTGGATATCCGGTGTGACGGATATACGTTTTCTGTTCCCACTTGTTACCACTAAGATTAATCTTTTCAGCATTGATAATAATAACATTGTCACCACAATCCACATGAGGCGTGAAATTTGGCTTGTGTTTTCCACGAAGTAATTTAGCGACTTCGCTCGCAAGACGACCCAATGCTTGCCCGTCCGCATCAACTAACAACCACTCCTTATTTACAGTGTTCTTGTTAGCAGATACTGTTTTGTAACTTAATGTGTCCATTTAGTTTTTTGTCAAATAGTTAATAAACATTGTTTCCCTTCAAAAAGGGCTGCAAATGTACTACTATTTATTTGAAAAACAAGAGGTCGTTGGATATTTTAGCCTCAGGGAAATGCCCTTTTAAAAAGTTAAAAATTTATTAATTAACAATTAAAGGTGTCACTTCTCTGTTTAACTTATGTCATTCATTCATCAATCAACAACTAATCAGTATGTCAATCCTCCGATCGTTATACCTTATAACGGGTATAATATGTTTTCAGCCATTATTCGCACAAGACCAATCAACTACAGACAGCACTCAGGTAAACTACGAAAAACGAGTCTACACCACTACCTCGGTTGCAGACCGGGAACCCATTAAAATTGACGGTATTCTGGACGATGCCGCTTGGGAGGCAGTAGAATGGACCACAGATTATGTGGAGAACCAACCCGATATCGGTACTGCACCAACAGAGCAAACCAAAATGAAGATCGTTTACGATGATAAGAATATTTATTTTGCTTTCAGATGTTACCAAAAAGATCCTTCTACCATCGAAAAACGTATGGGGAGACGGGATGATTTCCCAGGCGACTGGGTTGAAGTTAATATTGATAGCTATAACGATGATCGAACCGGTTTCTCCTTTACAGTCTCGGCTTCTGGGGTGAAAGGAGACGAATTTATCTCAAATAATGGAAATAACTGGGACTCCAGTTGGAACCCCATCTGGTATACAGACACCAACATAGACGACGAAGGCTGGACCGCCGAAATACGAATTCCCTTAAGTCAGTTGCGATTTGGCAACGACGACGAACAGGTATGGGGGATCCAATCTACAAGACGATATTTTAACAACGAGGAACGTTCGTTGTGGCAACCTATACCACCAAGTCCGCCGGGATGGGTAAGTGAATTCGGTATTCTTAAAGGAATAAAAGGCATAAAGCCGCAAAAACAGCTGGAAATTCAACCTTATACCGTGGCCCAGTTGGATACTTATGAAGAAATGCCCGGAAATCCGTTTAGGGATGGAAGTGATACCAAACTCACGGCTGGCCTGGATGCTAAGATCGGGGTTACAAACGACCTTACCCTGGACCTTACCATTAACCCGGATTTCGGACAGGTAGATGCCGATCCCGGAGCCATTGCACTGGATGGGTTCGAGATCTTCTTCCAGGAACGAAGACCCTTTTTTGTAGAGAATAAAAATGTGTTCGACTTCACCGTTGGTGGTGGGGCAGATAATTTGTTCTTTTCAAGGAGGATTGGCCGAACCCCGCAAGGATACACAACCGCCGATGCCAGTATGGGCGAGTTCGAAGATTTCCCAAACAATACAACTATTTTAGGAGCAGCCAAATTTAGTGGAAAGACCAAGAACGGTTGGGCACTCGGACTCCTGGAAAGTGTAACTTCAAAAGAATACGCGGAGATAAAACTCAATACAGATCCGGAAGTTCTCGAAAACCTGGAACAAAGAGGAATGCCGCGTGAGGAACTAGTGGAACCTTTAACAAATTATCTGGTGGCCAGAGCCCAAAAGGATTTTAACGAAAACAACTCTTATGTGGGTGGGATCATTACCGCTACGAACCGAAAACTGGAGGATAATCTGGACTTTTTAAGAGAAAGTGCCTATACAGGAGGGATCGATGCCCTGCATAACTGGAAGGAACGTAAATATTATGTGACAGGAAAATTCACTTTCAGTACGGTAAAAGGTAGTCCAGAGGCGATAGAGAATACCCAAACTTCTTTAACACATTTGTTCCAGCGTGTTGATGCAGATCATGTGAGCGTGGATCCAACAAGAACTTCCCTAACTGGAACGGGTGGAAGCTTTGAAATAGGCGGCCGAAGTGATAATGGAAACTGGCGTTATAATACAGGTGGAAATTTTCGATCGCCCGAATTAGAATTGAATGATATCGGTTTCCTAAGGCAGGCGGATCAAATAAGTCAGTATGCCAATATCAGGCGTATCTGGAACAAGCCAACAAGTTGGTTCAGGCAAGCTAATATTGGTTTAAACCAGTCCAGCCAATACGATTTTGAAGGTAACTATAACCGCATTCAGTATGAAATATTTAGTTATGTGAACTGGAAGAATAACTGGTGGTCCGAATTTGGAGCAGCTCATAAACCAAGGATTTATTCCAATACCGTGTTAAGAGGTGGGCCAAGATGGCGCTGGAATGAAGAGAATTTCTTCTACTTTTTCTCCGGAACCGATAGCAGGAAGAAATTTAATATGCATGCCGGTTATGTACATTCGGAAGCGAAACAGGATAATTTCTCATTCAAAAGATATGTATTGAGATTTTTCTATCAACCCCTAAATTCGCTCAACCTCAGCCTGGTGAACGAATATCAGCAAAGCCCTAACAAAACACAATATGTAACTCAATCCAGTTTTAACGGCACACCGCGCTACATTCTGGGAGAGATCGATAATGAGTCTCTTAGTTCTACATTACGCGTAAACTATAATATCAATCCTAATCTTACCATACAGTATTACGGACAACCTTTCATCTTTAAAGCTAAATTTTCCAACTTTAACTACGTTACCGATCCTATGGCTAAAAACCTGAATGATCGTGTTGCATGGTACAACGGAAACCAAATAAGTTTTGCAGACGGGGTCTATAACGTAGACGAAGACGGAGATTCCGCGGTTGATTATTCCTTTGGAAATCCAGATTTTGCCTTTGTGCAGTTCAGGTCCAACCTCGTCTTGCGATGGGAATACATCCCGGGCTCCGAAATATTTCTGGTTTGGTCGCAGGGTATTACCGGCTTGGGCGATGTAAACAATAGTTTTGGAACTATTATCGATAATCAATTGCTGAGCGAAAGACCACAAAACACTTTCCTAATAAAAGCAACCTACAGATTTGTGTTATAGACTGACCGTAAAGGTGAATACGTTTCATCTTTAAATAGTGTATTTCATCGATAAATGAGTGTGGCTGTCGAAAACCAATTTTCGATCAGCCACATTTTTTTGGAGTCTGTTTCCTACAACATACATTTGCTTCACAACTAAATAATAAAGTTGATGAAAAATACTTTTTTTGCCCTTTTGTTGATCACATCATGTAACCTACTTGCCCAGGTTGGTATCGGGAATACAGAGCCTCAGGCTGCCCTGGATGTCCAATCTGGATCACAAGGTGTTCTCCTGCCCAGAGTGGCGTTAACCTCGGTAACAGATAATGTTACTGTGGTTAACCCCAAAGGTGGCGGACTTGCCGAAAGTACCCTAGTCTATAATACAGGAGCAGCTGGTCTAACCCAGGCTGGTTTCTATTATTGGACCGGTACCGAATGGACGCAACTTGCAGATAATTCCCCAAAAGTTTATGTAGGAAAGGCCATTATTACAGGTACAGGAAGTCTGGTTATTAGTGGACTTCCGTTTAAACCCTCAAGTGTATCGATCACCGCTTTTTCCAATGTAGAATCCTACACTTTGAATAGCGATAACGGGGTTGGAAATAATAATACAGGAATTGCGAATGCGTACGGATATATGAAAGGCTTTGCCCGCGATCGATCCGGCAGTATAGACCAACAGGTAATTTATGGTGGAGGTTCCGGAAATTCGATCAATGATATTTCTCGTTATGCCTCGCCCAGTCATTGTGTTGGATTGAGATATTCAAATCAAAATGGAGATTCTCTTGGTATCACCAGCGCATCACTTTCGTCTTTCAATTCAGACGGATTTACATTAAATGTAGATTCGTATGCCGATAGCGTCGTGATATTGTTCGAAGCTTATAAGTAAGACTACTTTTTTTATAATTAGAATTTTTGTTAGGTTAGATGCTCTCGGAAACGGGAGCATTTTTTAATGCGCCTCTAACCAATTCTCGCCCAGACCCATCTCAACTACCAGGGGAACGGCCAGCTTATAAGCTCCTTCCATCTCTGTTTTTATCATTTGGCGAAGTTCTTCCAATTCGGGTTTATACGCATCGAAAACCAATTCGTCATGAACCTGCAAAAGCATTTTACTTTTAAATTTCTTTTCCTCCAGCTTCTTATGAATATTGATCATCGCGATCTTTATAATATCGGCTGCACTTCCTTGTATGGGTGCATTTACCGCATTTCTTTCAGCCGCGGCACGTACTACGGCATTACTGCCATTTATGGCGTTTAAATATCTCCTTCGTCCTAATACGGTTTGCACATACCCATGTTCGCGGGCAAACGCGATCTGATCGCTTATGTAATCGCGTAGCTTCGGATAGGTTTTGTAATAGGTTTCAATAAGTTCTTTGGCTTCCGTTCTTGAAAGATCGGTTTGATTGCTAAGCCCAAATGCCGAAACCCCGTAAATAATCCCAAAGTTAACGGTCTTTGCATTACCACGTTGCTCCCGGGTTACCTCCTTTATAGGGATATTAAACACTTTAGCAGCTGTAGAGGCATGAATATCTTCTCCGTCTCTAAATGCTTGGATCATATTTTCCTCTTCACTCAGTGCAGCTATAATGCGTAACTCTATCTGTGAATAATCTGCAGCCAGTAAAATATGGTCTTTATCTCTGGGAATAAATGCTTTCCGCACTTGCCTGCCTCTTTCGGTTCGGATAGGAATATTTTGCAGATTTGGGTTGTTGCTACTAAGCCTGCCGGTGGCTGCCACCGTTTGCATATAATCCGTATGGACCCTGCCGGTGGAGGGTTCTACCTGCCCGGGTAAGGCGTCCACATAGGTGCTTTTTAGCTTTGAAAGTCCGCGATATTCCAGTACATCCCGAATGATCTTATGATCTTTTGCCAGGTAGGAGAGTACATCTTCGGCCGTAGAATATTGTCCGGTCTTGGTCTTTTTTGGTTTATCCACCAGTTTCATCTTATCAAATAAGATGTCACCCAATTGCCTTGGGGACCCAATATTAAACTCTTCTCCGGCCTCCTTGTAGATTTCGGCTTCAAGTCGCTTGATGTCCTTATCGAGTTCTACAGATAAGCCTTTTAAGAAATTTTCATCCAGGTTTATTCCTTCCAATTCCATAGCGGCCAGTACCCTTAGCAATGGGATCTCGATCTCATCAAATAATTTTTGGGTATTCGCTTCTCCCAGTTCTTTTTCAAAATGTTCTTTCAGCTGCAATGTGATATCGGCATCTTCAACAGCATATTCTGTTTGCTGCTCTAACGGGACCTCCCGCATGGACAATTGATTCTTACCCTTTTTACCAATTAATTCTGTAATAGAAACCGGTGTATAATTGAGGTAGGTTTCGGCAAGGACGTCCATATTATGACGCATATCGGGGTTGATAAGATAGTGAGCCAACATGGTATCGAATAATTTTCCCTTTACATCAACCTTGTATTTGGCAAGTACCTTTATATCGTATTTTAAATTCTGACCGATCTTCTCGATGCCTTCATTTTCGAAGAAGGGCCGTAGGCTCTCCATAAGTTCACAGGCTTCCTCGAAATCCTCGGGAAACGGCAGGTAGAACCCTTTTCCGGTTTCCCAGCTAAAAGCAATTCCTACCAATTCGGCCGTAAGCGGATTAAGGCCGGTAGTTTCGGTGTCGAAACACACGCTTTTCTGATTGTTTAAATTCTGAAGAAATAATTTTGTTCCCATCCCCGGTTGTACGGTTTGATAGAAATGCTCTATATCGTTGATGGTATTTCGGGAATTATATTTTTTTTGTGTTGCTTCTGAAGGTTCCCCGTCCCCTCCAAATAAGGAGAACTGGCCCGCGCCAGCTGCGGTCGGGCTCGCTTTTGTGCGAGTTGGTTTTTCTTCCGAAGGAACCGATTTGGAATCGCTATTAGAAGGTTCCGAAGTAAAAGTTTTTATAAAATTATCGGTTAACCTCCTGAATTCTAATTCCTCGAATATTTTGGTCACCCCTTGAATATCGGGCTCAGACATTTCAAAATCCTTGGCGTCGAATTCAACCGGAACATCCAACATGATCGTGGCCAGCTTTTTGGAAAGCAGACCCAGTTCTTTCGCTCCCTCCACCTTTTCTTTCATCTTTCCTTTCAGTTGATCGGTATTGGCCAGAAGACCTTCCATGGAGCCATAGGCAGCAATGAATTTTTTGGCTGTTTTATCACCCACCCCGGGAAGCCCGGGAATGTTATCTGCACTGTCTCCCATCATGCCTAAATAGTCAATTACCTGACTAGGATCGTCCACCTCAAATTTTTCCTTTACTTCCGGGATTCCCCAGGTCTCATAGCCTCCGCCAAACACGGGTTTGTACATAAATATGTTCTCTGAGACCAGTTGGGCAAAATCCTTATCCGGGGTGACCATATAGGTTTTGTACCCTTCTTTTTCGGCTTTTTTGGCGAGCGTCCCAATAACGTCGTCAGCTTCATAACCCTCCTTCACCATGATGGGTATATGCATGGCCTTCAAAATTTCCTCTATATAAGGAACAGCGATCCTGATGGCATCCGGGGTCTCATCCCTGTTCGCCTTGTAATCTGTGAACATTTCGTTTCGCGCTTCACTACCACCTTTGTCGAAACACACGGCAAGATGATCCGGGCGTTCTCGTTTAATTACATCCAGTAACGAATTGGTAAATCCCAGGATGGCCGAGGTATCCATACCTTTCGAATTGATTCTGGGATTCTTAATAAAAGCGTAGTATCCCCTGAATATAAGTGCGTATGCATCAACGAGGAAAAGGCGTTTTTGGTCGGACATTGCTATAATTTAAAGTAGTGTATAAAACTACAAAACTTCTTTGGCGAATTATAATTTATTGCACTGCAATTCGTATTTTTCGGGCACAAAAACCACTAAGGATGAAACCGTATTCCATCGCAATTCACGGAGGTGCAGGAACCTTGATAAAGGGATTGATGACACCTCAGTTAGAAGCTTCTTATAAAGCAGCGCTGGATACAGCATTGGAGGAAGGGTATGCAATACTCGAACAGGGAGGCACTGCGATAGACGCCATAGAAAAGGCTGTTTGTTTACTGGAAGACTCACCGCTATTCAACGCAGGGAAAGGTAGTGTTTTTACAGCCGAAGGAACCCATGAGATGGACGCGGCCATCATGGATGGTTCAAATTTAAATGCGGGCGCTGTAAGCCTTATAACCGGGATCCGGAATCCTGTTACACTGGCGCGGGATGTGATGGAACGAAGTAACCATGTGTTTCTGGCCGGGGAAGGCGCCATGCGTTTTGCTGCCGAGCTTGGTTACGAGAAACTGGAACCCGAGTATTTTTACGATGAGGTTCGTTACCGGCAATGGCAGGGGATAAAGGACAGCGATACTTTTCAGCTGGACCACAGTGTAAAGAAAGATGGAAAATTCGGCACTGTGGGAGCAGTGGCCTGCGATGGTTTCGGAAACATAGCTGCCGCGACTTCAACAGGAGGGATGACCAATAAGAAATGGGGGCGTGTGGGTGATAGTCCGATGATAGGTTCGGGAAACTATGCCAATAACAAAACCTGTGCAGTGAGTTGCACGGGAAGCGGGGAATATTTTATCAGGGGTGTTGTTGCGTACGACGTATCCTGTCTTATGGAATTTAAGAATATGTCCCTAGCAGAGGCCGCTTCCGAAGTAATCTATAAGAGAATCACCAAGATCAATGGAGATGGAGGGCTTATTGCTGTAGATGCTGAAGCTAATATTACCATGCCCTTTAACACCGAAGGAATGTACCGCGCTTTTAAAACTTCGAGGGGCGATAAGGAAATTGGAATATATGCCTAGACGAACGGGGCTTCCATCGGAAGTACCTTTACCTTCTTTTTATTCAGGTTAAAACGGTCTCCATTGGCCAAAACGTGTGTTTTGAGGTTGATTAGAGACATAGGTGTTCCCGCATCAAGGATCTTCTCATTATTGTGCTTTAGTTTCCTTGGGTCGAAGAGAATCACCATTCCGGACCCTATCACTTCGAAGGTATTGCAATTTTTTATCACCAGGCCAGTGTCCTCAGCTAGTCCAACTCCTATTAAGTGTGGGAATTTGGCAACAGCTTCAGCCAATCTGCCAAATCTGCCTCGACGGATAAAATGCGAATCGATAACAAGATCAGGAACAAAGCCCATCCCTTTTCGCATAATTACTGCACCCTTAAAAAAGGCTTCTGTACTGCTTCCACCTGCGATCATTTCCCTGGCCATACACATGGCTCCTGCGCTGGTACCTGCAATAACAAAGGGTTGATTGTGGTATTTATCCAGTAAAAGGTCGTGCATGGTGGTGTCGCCAATGATCTTAGTGATCTTAGACTGGTCTCCCCCCGAGAACATAACGCAGTCTGCATTCCGTATTAAGTCAAGATTAAGTTGATCTTCTGCTTCCTTACGTTTTCTAATATCGAGGACAGTAACCTTCTCACAGCCCAGTTTCCGGAATGCCTTAAGATAATTCTCACCCACCTCGACGGGATAGCTGGAAGCGGTTGGAATAACGACAATATTAGCGCCCGTTCCTCCACTTTCTTTTACCACCCTGGCGAGTATTCCTTCCTCAATATATTCGAGTTTGTGATAATCTGATGTTTCAATACCCTTATCTTCATTTCCTCCAATAGGTATCAATATTCCTTTAGCCTTCATACAATCAATTTATTGCGGCAAAAATACGGGTTTTGTTGTAATAAAAATTATATATTTATCTTCTTTCCTAATAAATAAATAACAGCCAATCCAAATGAGAATACGTGAAATAAATGCAATGAGAGGACCTAACTACTGGTCTGTTAGAAGACATAAATTAATAGTAATGGTCCTTGATCTGGAAGAGATGGAGGAGATGCCGTCCAATAAGATCGATGGATTTAGGGAGCGACTGGAGGCTATGTTTCCTACGATGTACGAACATCGCTGTTCGGTGGGAACGCCCGGTGGTTTCTTTCAGCGCGTAGAAGAAGGAACCTGGATGGGACATATTATAGAGCACATTGCCCTTGAAATACAAACACTCGCGGGAATGGATACTGGTTTTGGACGCACAAGGGGTTATGGTGAAAAAGGCGTTTATAATGTTGTCTTTTCCTATATAGAAGAGAACGTGGGACGTTATGCCGCCAAGGCTTCGGTAAGTATTTGTGAAGCCTTGATCAATGGAGAGGAATACGATCTGGAACCGGATATTCAGAAAATGCGGGAATTAAGGGAAGCGTCGCGATTAGGACCAAGTACGGGTTCTATTGTTGAAGAAGCAGCAAGCAGAGGTATTCCGTGGATAAGACTCAACAAATATTCTTTATGTCAGCTTGGTTATGGAGCCAATCAGAAAAGGATACAGGCTACCGTAACATCCGAAACCAGCAGTATCGGTGTTGAGTTGGCATGCGATAAGGAAGACACAAAATACCTGCTGGAGCAGGCAGAAGTTGAGGTTCCAAGAGGCGATATAATTAGTCGTGAAAGCAGCTTGAAAGACGCCTGCGATTACGTTGGTTACCCCTTGGTTATAAAACCTATAGATGGTAATCACGGGAGAGGGATTACTGTAGATATACAGAATTATGAAGAGGCATTGGTCGCTTTTCATGCTGCCAAGGAAGTTTCGCGGCGTGTAATTGTTGAGAAATTTATTACAGGTGAAGATTATCGTTTACTAGTGATCAACCACATTTTGGTGGCAGCCGCCAAGAGAACTCCTGCACACGTTATTGGAGATGGAAAATCGACTGTTCGGGAATTGGTGGATAAAGTGAATGAGGATCCCAGAAGAGGGTATGGGCATGAAAATGTGCTTACAATGATCACCATTAACGATCTTACGCGCACAATTATCAAAGACGCAGGATATACCGAAGATTCGGTGCTCCCGGAGGGAGAACGATTAATATTGAAGGATACAGCTAATCTCAGTACAGGAGGTACAGCAGAGGACGTAACAGATATTGTTCACCCTGCTAACGTGGCAATGGCAGAACGTATCTCCAAGATCATCGACCTTGACATTTGTGGAATAGATGTGATGACGAGTGATATAAGTCAGCCTCTTTCTGAAACAGGCGGAGCTGTACTCGAGGTAAATGCCGGGCCCGGCTTTAGAATGCACCTGGCCCCAACTACCGGATTGCCGCGAAATGTCGCAGCCCCGGTTGTAGATAAATTGTTCCCTACCAAGGGCGATACGGGGAGGATCCCCATCGTCGCCATAACAGGAACGAATGGTAAAACAACCACCAGCAGGCTAATAGCCCACATGGCAAAAATGAGTGGTTACAGGGTGGGATATACTACCAGTGATGGTGTTTATATACAGAACAGATTGCTAATGTCCGGTGATTGTACCGGACCGGCTAGCACCGAATTTGTCCTGAAAGACCCCACGGTAAATTTTGCGGTTCTTGAATGTGCACGAGGTGGATTGTTACGAGCCGGTTTAGGGTTCAACAATTGCGATGTCGCTGTGGTGACCAATGTGGCTGCAGATCATTTAGGACTTAAAGGAATACACACTATAGAACAGCTGGCCAAGGTAAAAGGCGTCATCCCCGAAACGGTTTTACCCGATGGCTATGCAATTCTTAATGCAGAAGACGACCTGGTATACGAAATGAGACGTGGAATCAATTGTAATCTTGCACTATTCTCTCTGGATGAGAACAATCCTAGAATTCAGGCGCTACAGCGCATTGGGGGAATTACCGCCGTGTACGAAAATGGATATGTGACTCTATGTCGAGGTACCTGGAAGATGAGAATTATGAAAGCAGAGAATATTCCGCTAACCTTTGGAGGGAAAGCAATGTTTATGATACAAAATGTGCTGGCTGCTGTTATAGCAGCGAATGTGCGTGGAATTAGTATCGAAGACATGAAGGCAGCCCTGGAAACCTTCATTCCATCTGCTGCACAAACTCCGGGTCGTTTAAACCTGTTCGAGTTTCAGAATTTTAAAATACTCCTGGACTATGCGCACAACCCGGCCGGCATGCTAGCCTTAAAACAACTCACAGATAAGATGGATGCGACAGTTAAGGTGGGTATCATTGCGGGCGTTGGGGACCGTCGTGATGAAGATACCAATGAGATAGGAAGTATCGCGGCAGACATGTTCGATGAGATCATAATAAGGCAGGACAAACGATTAAGAGGTCGTAGCGAGGAAGAATTGATCAAATTGCTAAGCGATGGAATAAAGAAGAAAGATCCGAAAAAGAAAACCACTATTATCCCATCAGAAAAAGAAGCCATTACACATGCGGTTAACAACGCTAAGAAAGATTCATTGATAATTTGTTGTAGTGACGTTGTGCCGGATGCGTTAGAGCTGGTAAAGAAATTCAAACATCAGGAAGTCACAGGAGAAAAGATCTTCGCCCAATAGCATAAAAAACTCCTCCTTCATTCAGCGCAAGGAGGAGTAATTTTTATTGGTTCAAGTTATTATTGGGCACCAGATGGAGGGCGATAACTAGGCACCACATTTTCTATTGGTGGAATGGACTTTAGATAATCATAAATAGACTTTAGATCCTCATTTGATAAATGAGCGAACGACTGCCATGGCATGGGTGGCATAAGAGGTCGGCTATTTTCCATGCCTTTATATTTACCTTCGGTCATTGCCTTTTTAAACTGATCGAAAGACCATGTTCCGATACCTGTGTCATCTGGGGTAAGGTTGGCGCCGAAACTAGTTCCCCAGGGACCTACGGCAACTGTGAGGTCGTTGTTTAGTAGTACCCATCTGCCTGGTCCAACCGCATTTTCGGGTACTTCCGGTACGGGATCATTTGCGGGAAACCCCATCATCCATCGATCCAAATCGGGAACAGGACCCTGATCGGTCATTTTCTTTGGTGAATGGCAATGGTCACAGCCAATTACCGTTACCAGATACTCTCCTCTTTTAATACTTTCCTCCTTGGAAAGAGCCATCTCTTCCGCTTCAGTTTTTTCGGAGTAGTCTTCCTGTTTTTCTTTACAGGAGGACACCATTAGAAACAGCGATGCAGAAACTGCTAAAAAAATTGTGGTTTTCATGACTGGTTGTTTTAGTTAGATAATATTTGCTGAATTTTCAATCTAATTTAATCAATAAAACGATTGGTTGTTCATCTTATTCGTTCTACTTCAAAAGTGGTATATATTGTTGAAGAAGAGATTGTTAAAGATGATATTCCATGTCCAAAAATCTCGATATAATCGCCGTTGGAAAGCTGTTCAATAGTGCTTACCGATCGATGTACCGGCCCCGATCCGTGATGTTCGAATCTGGCGTATTTCACCACAGAACCATTAACATAGATCGCTATAGTGAATGAATCGGGGTTTGTCATATTCGCCAGGTGAGCCATGCTGGCATCGATACGGTAATAGCCGGGTTCGGAAACTATAAATCGATTAGATGCAGCATTAAAATTAGATCCTGTGTCGAATTCAGTAGTGTCGAAATTTAATTTGGTATAGGTAAAAGCAGGTAACGTTTGATCTGCAGACATGCTCATTTTTGCCAGGGCAAAGGAACTGAGATCGGTTCCAGGATTAATGAAAGATAATTGCCCAGATCCATTTGTGGCCATCACCTGTCCTGAAGTGCCATCTGTTAGTGGCATATTATAGGCATCATTTATGTTTATCGTTCCGTCCTTATAAATACTCAAGGCATTTCTTCGGTTTGAAGCATTTATGCCATTTCCAATCGAAAAAAGTCTATCCGCACTATTATAAGACCCCGTTGAAGTTGGCACGTAAGTGGAGTTAAAGTTTCCCAGCGCAATTTCAGCGAACGAAGGAGCCACTGTTCCATTACCCATGGCGGTTGAACGGTCTCCCGAGGCTTCAGTTAGATATCCAAAACCCGTAGAGGCAATTCCTGAAGCTAAAGGGGAGTAGCCCATAGCTACAGAATATATACCTTGATTTGATAAAGACCACGTACTTCCGGAAGCAAACCCGGATCGTGTCACAGAAGTACCGGGGTTGTAGAAGCTGGTAGAAAGATCTGCTGTCACCGAAAACGCAATTCCAGTACCATGTGTTCCGGTTACCCAGAATCCATCGGTTCCATTTATTACAACAGGACCGTTATCGGCAATAATGGTTCTTCCAGCTCCTGCTCCTCCCTCATCATAAGCACCATCTAGTGTGTTTTTGGTATCAGTTGTTGGATTTGTGAACGTTAATTGTCCGGCCCCATTGGTTGTCATTACCTGCCCGAATGTCCCATCGGCTGTGGGCATAAGATATCTTCCGGTGACGGGATCTGTGCCAAAAGAAGTGCGACCTACGAAGAAGCCGGCAAATCCCGTGGCGCTTTGAACATCTGAATAGATACCAAAATGTTGTCCGCCAGAGGCTGAGGGGATGTTGGTATACATTCCATATTTATCTCCAGTCCCGCTTCCCGAGATCGAATTAAATAGTCCGTAACGTGCACCATTACCTTCGGCTTGTAGTGTGTTGGAAATTCCATATACAGTGCCGGAGTAAGTGGAAGAACTTAGCAATCTATTTTCTATGCCAAAAAAACTCGCGCTGTTTGATGTGGTGCCTGTGAATTCATTTCGCATTCCATAGGTACCGGAAATACTATTAAACAGATTATAAACGCCATATTCTGCACCGCCACTAGCGCTGAAATTATTGTAAAGTCCGGATGTGCTCCCGGTATGTGTACTGGTGAAATTATTGTAAAGTGCATAATAGTTAAAGGCGCCCGAGGGTGTAAGGGAGGTATCCGTATTATATAAGTTGTAGATTGTAGCCGAGCTTGCAGGGGTTCCTTCAGGACTAATTCGGATTGGGTATATATCGCTTGTTACATCACTTTTTACAAAAAATTTCGAATTCGGGAACCCGCTTAAATCCGTTCCTACTGTCACACTGCCTTGCGTAACGATGTTGTCTGTTATAGTAGTGGAAGGATTAGTTGTTCCGGTGATATACCAATCGGCGTCACTACTAGCGCCACTTATTACAACCCAACTGGTTGTTCCCTGGTCCCAGTAGTAAAACCCTTTAGCAGGACTTCCTGCCCCTGTTACAAAAACGAGCATCCCGTCCTGATCTGCCCCCGGATCGGTAACGGGAAAATCGTTTATTCGGGGAATCAGTATTCCATCTGTATTTGAAGGGGAGGTGATATCACTTGCCGAAATATCCAGGCTGGATTTCGGATCGGTATTCCCAATTCCAATTTGTGCCACACTTGTATAGCTAACAATCCCAACGGCTACTACCAGTAATAATCGCTTCATAATTAAATATTTTGCCGGACCTAGCTGAAGGTTTCTAAGAAAGGGGCTAAAAAAGGTTTTATACTGGAATAAATATAGAATGGGAAGAACGGTTAGTCCTGATATTTTTAGTCAATGCCCCATTATTTTTAGTGAATGAGATCAGGCCGTACTTAGTCTTTCCTTGATAGATTCACGGTTGGCGCTACTTAAAGGTATTAATGTATCTTCTATAAGCAATGAGTCTGAAGTTATTTTACTAACCCTCCTAAGATTTACAGTGTAAGAACGATGGGGTTTAACGAAATGGGTGGGATTAAGTCCCTGAGAGGTATGTTTCAGTGTTTTAGGGACCAGGTATTTGTGATCCTTTGTTACAACGAAGCAATAATTATCGAAAGCCTTTAGGTAAAGAATTTCTTTCTGGTTAAGCTTATATGTTTCTCCTTCCGATTTGAATAACAAGAAATCATCTTTAGTGGTAGACAACTTATGCCAGGCAAGTTCAATGTTAGAACGCAATCCTGCTTCGGTGAATGGTTTTACAATAAAACCCAGGGGATGGGTCTGTTTTACACGGTCTATAGTATGCGGGTCGGTTTGAGAAGTGAGAAAGAGATACGGGATATTGCGTGCATCGAGATCTATTGCCAGATCGATGCCATCCTTCTCGCCGGCCAGTTTTATATCCAGTAACACAAGATCCGGTTTTTGTCCCTGAATTGCTTGTATGGCTTCTTCGTGATTTTCGGCATCCCCTATTACGGTAAACCCCTGCTTTTTTAAAGCAGTCTCAATAGTAACCGCGATTAGGGGCTCATCTTCAACAATTAATATGCGCAAGGAATACATCTAATGATTAGGTTTCGAATCTATTTTAAATTATGCCGGTATTCACAATAAATTTAGTGAAAGATCACAATTTTTTAGGGAACCAGATTTATGCAAGTAAGTTAAATCTACTTACCTCAAGAATCGCAATGGTTCCATTTTCGGAAGCTTTCTTAAATTGTAAGGTGGCTTTTAATTTTTTTGCCAGTGCTTTCATAAGTTTAATTCCGAAGGAATTTTCGCGAACATGCTCTGGCATACCTTTGCCGTTGTCACTTACTTTCAAAATAAGCCTGTTACCTTCTTTTTGAAATGAAATTTCCATTTTTCGATCTTTATCATCTACATCGTATGCGTGTTTTAGCACATTGGTAATTAACTCATTCAAGATTAGACCAATGGGTGTTATGGATTCGATATCCAACAACATCGATTCCACATGCAGCGTATAGTTTACCATTTTGCCATTTTCCTGATGGCTATCGAAAATTTCTCTGGTAAGATCGTGGAAGTATTCTTTTGTATCTATCCCCACTAATTGATCTTTGTTGTATAATTTCTGATGAATCAATACCATGGACCTAACCCTGTTTTGAGCTTCTTTGATCGCCTGCTGCGCCTCGGAATCCTGCATATTCTCCGATTGTAAATAAAGTAAAGATGAAACTATCTGGAAACTATTCTTTACCCGATGGTGTGTTTCTTTTAACAAGACATTTTTTTCATCCACGGTAGCTTCCAGAAGCTTTTTCTGCTGGGCTAGTTTCTGGTTTTTCTTTCTGTTCTTCAAAAAGAATACACTTAATATTAGAAGAACCACAAAAACAGATCCCAATATCCAGTACAATAGTTTTTTCGAAGCGGCCTGCTGTTCCAGCTCTCGTTCCTTGGTTTGCAGATCGTATTTTACTTCCAGTTCGGCTATGTTTCTTTTTGTTTTTTCTGAAACCAAGGTATCCCTGAGTTGAGATACCATATTTTTAAATTTCAAGGCATTTTTAAAATCATCGTTGGCTTCGTATGCCACGGATAATTTCTCATAGAGTACCATTTTTTGCTGTCGGCGATCTGTACTGTCCAGACTTCGAATAAGGGGCTGGAGCACCTCTATAGCAGCCTTTGGTTCTCCTTCTTTCAGGTAAATATTAGAAAGAAAAAGGGAGCTGTACATCATAGAATTTATGGCACCCATACTATCGCTCACCCTTATAACATCCTTATACCTTTTAATATTTTCGGCGGTAGCCGATGTATCAAATATATGGGCAGTGGGTAAATGAGTAAAAGGTATCTCAGGTTGTCGTTTACTGTAGTAATTCGCCAGGAGTTCGGTAAATCTTGTTTGTTCCTTAATATTGCCAAGACGTTTAAAATAATCTACCAGGACAAAAAGATAAAACCCTCTTTCGGGATGATCTTCAACCAGGTTCAAGGTATCCCAGGCTTTTAGATAATAAGTTGTGGCCTGTTCAAAATCTTCGATGGATTCGTACATCATTCCTTTAGAATAATTTACGCTGGCGACGGCATCTGTTTGTTTCAATTCTACCGCCATGGACTCGGCGATATTTAGGTGGGAGAGCGCTTCTTCGGCCCGGTTCTGAAATATGAAAGCATTTGCAAGACTCACGTGGAAGCTAAAACGGTCTTCTATTTCGCCCTGATTTTTACTGAGTTCGAGTCCTTTGATCAAGTAGCCTATAGCTTCATCAGGCGCATCATTTGCTATCAGAAATCCCCCTAGATCTCCCAGCGCTATCATCTTTATAAAAGGATCTTTTGCCTTTTCTATCAGGTATTGATATAGCGGATTGGCTTCCACTCGCGGGAGAGATGATAGCTTTATATTTAATTCATCCATCCCGCTTCGTACCTGCTCTTTATCATGGCGGGAGATCGATACCAACATACTGTCTATGTATCTTTTATTTATTTGCTGAGCAATACTTTGACACGAACAAAGAAAGATGAAAAAATAAAGCAAGCTCTTGATCATAGGTTGTATCTGGCTGGAATTAACAGGTAATTTACAAAAATATACTATCCTGTTCATGTAAGACTCCCCGACACATTTATTAAAGAGTATTAAAAACTTTTTGTAATTAGGGTAGAGAAATATATCTTAAAACAGTGGGTTGAAAAAACCTAAATTAACAACGAAGAAATAGAAAAGCCACCACAGATGTGATGGCTTTTCGCCCCAAATTTGATCGATTCGCTTAAGCGTATCAACCTACTTATGTAGTGCAAAATTACAAAAAAAATTTATCATCGCCATTCCTTGTAGGAATTATCTGAAACAATTCTGCTCTTATTCAGTATAGCTAACCTATTGAAATGTAGAATTTTAACTTTATTAAGATTTCTTATTGTAGAAATCGGAAGGGATATTCTCGTTTTTATTGTCCTGGTACCGAGTTTGCCAAAAACCGTTATGTATGGCATAAGCTCCGGTCTCACCTTTTTTATTCACCGCGATGAAGCCAACCTGAAAGTCTTCTATATTCTTATTCTTAGCTACTATACGGCCAATAGCTTCTTCGCACGCCTCCTGAGGTGATTTTCCTTGTCGCATTAATTCCACAATAAGGAAACTTCCAACAGTTTTTAATACAGCTTCTCCTAATCCTGTTGCCGTTGCTCCACCTACCTCATTATCTATAAATAGGCCGGATCCAATTATAGGGGAGTCTCCTACGCGCCCGGCCATTTTATATGCCAAACCGCTGGTGGTACATCCACCTGCTATATCACCCTTACTATCAATGGCTAACATCCCGATGGTGTCGTGATTTTCGATATTGATGATGGGCTTGTATTCCGACTTCTCTTTCCATTTTTCCCAATCTGCTCGTGATTTTTCAGTAAGCAGATCCTCGGGTTTAAAACCGGATTCTATCGCGAATTTTTCTGCCCCTTTTCCCGCCAATATAACATGGGGAGTATCTTCCATCACTCTTCTGGCAACAGAAATAGGATGTTTTATATTTTGAAGATATACCACCGCACCGTAATCACCATTCTTGTTCATAATACAGGCGTCGAGCGTCACATTTCCGTCCCGGTCCGGAAGTCCGCCTATTCCCACCGATTGCCCTTCTGCATTCGCTTCTTCTACCATACATCCCGCCTCGATAGCATCCAGGGAACTTTTACCTTGCTGTAGCTGCTCCCAGGCCTTTGCGGTTGCGTTATTTACATTCCAGGTGGCCACAACCACAGGTAAACTAACTTTATTTACCATTTTCTCTGGTTTGTTTTCTGAACTGGTTGAAGATTCTGCACAACTAATTACCGCACTCCCGGCAACCACACCTAATCCGGATAAGGAAGCACTCTGAATAAACTTTCGTCTTTTCATTTTTGTTTATTTAATTTCTATTTCGTCTACAAAGATCCAGGCCTTTCCATCATGTTCGTGGCCAAGGTGCCATTTGGGAAGATTCCCAAGATTCCTGGCTACAATTTTAATATACCGGGCACTATAACCTCCCATATTGAACTGTATATTCTTTATCTCTTTTTCTTCGGAAGGAGCCGCTGCATCGATCTTTTGAGGAGGTAAGTTTTTGTAGAAGTTCCTCGGATTATCCGAAACATAACATGTTACTTCGGTGGGAAAGAAAATCCAACTCCTTTGGTCTTGCAAGAAATTCACAGTGACGGTTTCGAACGGTTTTACCTTCCCTAGATCGATCACTGCAATTACATCTTCGTCCTGATAGCCTTGCCAGGCACCTGTCCTGAAATCTTTTGTTCCGTATATACCATCTATAAGGGCATCGTTACCTCCTGCATTGTACTGGTTGGCATATTCGGTTTTCAGGGTGATACTCACTTCCGGGTCTATCTTGTAAAAGCGGGTGTTCAAAGTAACACTGGTTCCTTCGGAAGTTTCGGCATAAGCGCTCAGTATACTTTCATCCCTAAGGGCAAACGGCGTTTCGTACAACATAAATTCAGAATCATTTAAACTGTAATAGATCTTGGCGCTTTTATTCGCCACCCCTAGTTTAACTACGGTACTATCTTTAAAAGCTACCTTCCCTTCAGCAATATAAGGTGCCGGAGTAATAAGATGATCGGTAATTTCGGAAAGTGGAACTGCCATATCTGTAGTTCCCCAATCGGAAGGGGTACTGGTCATTTCAAATACCAAAGTACCTCCATTTAAAATTTCGTCATGCCGGATGTAGGTTCGATCCAGGGGTTTACCATTAAGTTTGGCAGAAGCGATATATTTATTCTTTTCAGAAATAAAATTTGCAACCACTGTAAATTGTTTGCCAGATTCCAGGTTTATGGTAGCTTTTGGAAAGAGCGGAGTGCCTATAATATACTGGTTGCTGGCCGGGGTCACCGGATAAAATCCAAGTGAGCTAAAAATATACCAGGCGCTCATTTGTCCGCAATCCTCGTTCCCACTGATCCCGTCCGGGGTGTTGGTGTACAATTCGGTTAGAATCTTGTGAACCAGTGATTGAGTCTTATAAGGTTTATTCACAAAATTGTATAAGTAGGCCATGTGATGACTAGGTTCATTTCCATGCGCATATTGACCAATTAGTCCGGTAATATCGGCCTGATCTCTACCGGAAGTTTCAGATCTGGCTGTGAAAAGATCATCCAGGTGCTGTTTAAAAGCATCCTTTCCACCCATGAGTTCTATCAATCCTTTAATATCCTGGGGAGCATAAAGGCTGTATTGCCAGGCGTTTGCTTCGGTGTAATTGAAATTTACTTCGTACGGATCGAATGGTCCGAACCAGGTATTTCTGAACCGGCCGCGCATAAATTTCGACTCAGGATCGAAACTGTTCTTATAGTGTTGTGCTCTTTGGATGAAGGTTCTATAGATTTCATTTTTGCCCATTTCCACGGCCATTTTTGCAATGGTCCAGTCGTCGTAGGCATATTCGAGCGTCTTAGAAACCGACTCGCTTTCTTCTTCCACCGGGATATAGCCATATTTCATGTACGATTCCAACCCAAGATGGTTTCTTGTGGCGCTATGGATCATGGCATTGAGGGCTTTATCGGCGTTGTAATTCCTAATCCCTTTGAGGTAGGCATCAGCGATTACTGGCACGGCATGGTACCCTATCATACAACCCGTATAATTTGCAGACAGATCCCAGATAGGCATGATTCCGCCTTCGTCGTATTTGGCTAGGAAAGTATTTATAAAATCGTTGGTACGTTCTTGTTCGATTATGGTATACAATGGATGAGCCGCCCGATATGTATCCCACAGGGAGAAGACCGTGTAGTATTCGAACGAATTTGATTGATGAATCTCCATATCCATTCCGCGGTAGCGCCCATCTACATCCTGGTATAGATTTGGTGCGAGCATGGTATGGTAGAGCGCCGTATAGAAATTGGTCTTATAATCATTATCAGGAGATTCGACAATTATTTTTTCAAGCTGTTTTTCCCATAGGTTTTGAGCTTCTTCTTTTACAAGATCGAAGGATTTCGAGCCAATTTCGGATACAAGATTATTTCGCGCACCCAACTCGTCTACAGCCGAGATTCCTATGGAGACAATGAGGGGTTCGTTATTTGGGTTGTCGAATTCTAGCGCTGCTTTTGCACCGCTTCCCCCACGCACCGAATCTCTTTCGAAATTTTTTATGCGGTGGGAAAACCTAATGTGAAAGAATACACGTTGATCTGCCGCCCAGGCCTCCGAAAATCTATATCCGTTAATTTCATAGTCTGAAAAGAACTCAATATCATAATCAAGCAATTTATCCCGATGTTCCAGGTCGAGAATTACATATTGATTCTCTGCCGTAGGAAATCGATAGCGATGCATCCCAGATCGTTTAGCGACGGTAAGCTCTACGTCAATTTCGGTAGAATCTAAATGTACGCTGTAGAAGCCGGGAGTGGCTGTTTCGTTTTCGTGGGAGAAGTGAGCCCGGTAGCCTTTAGTCCCGTTTGCGCCATTATAAAAGATCGCTTCATTGGTTGGCATTAATAAGATATCGCCATAGTCACTCACGCCGGTTCCACTTAGATGTGTATGGGAAAAACCATAGATGTAAGTATCGCTGTAATGATACCCACTGCAGCCGTCCCAACCATCGAGACGGGTATCCGGACTTAACTGCATCATTCCAAAGGGTAAGGTAGCTCCGGGGTAGGTATGTCCGTGGCCTCCGGTACCGATGAATGGATTCACAAAATTTATAAGAGGGGCTTCCTTTAGGGCAGATGTAACACTTTCGGAATTATTACAACTAAAGCAAAGCAAACAAAGCGAAAGAATGATTGGTATGTATCGCATGCAGATTAATATGCTGAAAAGATACGAATTCACGTTAAAAAAAAGTGAAGAATTACCCCTGTTTTGCTAATGGCTTTATCTTTAACACCTAAGAAAATTTTATGATCCTGCGCTGGACTATCTTTATAGTAATTTACATCCTGATCGATATATATGCTTTTCAGGCCTTTAGAACCTTTACAAAGAACAATTGGTTCTCGGCGGTATATATTGCAATCTCGGTTTCCCTCCTTTTTTTATTCATATACCAGGTTACGTCGGGAGATTCAACAAGGACCATGACTCCGTTGCGGATGTATACCTTTGGATTTGTGGTGGCTATTTTCTTTCCTAAATTAATGATCGTGCTATTTATGTTGATGGAGGATGTAGTAAGGCTATTGGTAGGGAGTGCGGCACGTTTGGGTGGGATGAATGACAGCTTTCATATACCCTCAAGGCGGAAATTTGTAAGTGCTATTGCATTGGGCTTAGCTGCGATTCCTTTTAGTTCACTGTTATATGGGATGTACCGCGGAAAATACAATTATAAGGTGTTAAGCTATACCCTGGAGTTTGACGACCTCCCCGATGCTTTCGACGGATATCGAATTACGCAGATTAGTGATATACATAGTGGAAGTTTCGACAATGAGGATAAAGTTGCGTATGGAATCGACCTAATAAACCAGCAGAAGAGTGATGTGATCCTCTTTACTGGTGATCTTGTAAATAACCTGGCCGAAGAAATGGTTCCGTGGAAAGAATTATTCGCAAAACTAAATGCAAAGGATGGAGTCTATTCGGTATTGGGAAATCACGATTACGGGGATTATGTGGATTGGAACTCTCAGGAGGCTAAAAAGAAGAACCTTAACGACCTTATTAGCCTTCAGAAAGAAATGGGCTGGGACCTATTACTTAATGAAAACCGTACACTGGTTCGAAATGGCGAGCGTATTAAATTAGTGGGCGTTGAGAATTGGGGAGCCGGAGGATTTAAAAAAGCGGGAGACCTGGATAAAGCTTGCGAGGGTGTTGAAGATCATGAATTTAAGATACTTATGAGTCATGATCCTTCACACTGGCAGCAGCAAGTAAAGACAGACGATAGACATTTTCATTTAACCCTTAGCGGACATACCCACGGCATGCAATTTGGAATAGAGATTCCGGGCCTAATTAAGTGGAGCCCGGTAAAATATCGTTATGAAAACTGGGCTGGGGTCTATGAAGAATTGGGTAGGTATATCAATGTAAATCGTGGGTTTGGATTTATTGGTTATCCCGGCCGTGTTGGAATCTGGCCGGAGGTAAGTGTCATCGAGCTTAAAAAACGCGCCCATACCGCTTAATTCACGGGAAATGTTATATTTGTATCAACTAATACTTCAAGAGCTATGTCTAAGTTTGGAGAATTAATAGAGACCAATGTCCCCGTGTTATTAGATTTTTATACCGAATGGGATGATGCCTGCAAGGAAATGCATGCGGTCTTACGCGATGTTGCTGCAGCACTTGGTGATAAAGCACGGGTGATAAAGATAGATGTTGAAAAGAACTCTGAACTAGCCGAAGCATTGCGAGTTAAGGGACTTCCTACTCTAATGATCTATAAGAATGGCGAGATGAAATGGCGCCAGAGTGGGGAACAAGATGCCAACACTCTTATTGGACTTGTAAAAGAATTTGTTTGATTTTTATCCTACCCGATCTTCCTTAATTTCTTAAAATTGTAAGTTTATTCGTATTAATACTAAAAAAAGTGCGATAAACTACACGTTATATCGGTGTAATTCAATATTTTTCAGGCGTAAAGTACATATCTTGATCTGTACATCGATTTTTTAATGACCTTTATTACCCCAGACTTATGAACCTCAGATCTATTATTATTCCGTTTTTGTTTTTTTCATTGTTTAGTGTGAATGCCCAGGTTGGGATTGGCACTACGTCACCTGATACATCGTCTGCAGTTGATATTAGTTCCTCAGACAAAGGAATGCTCACCCCCAGATTAACTACTGCCCAGAGGACAGCCATCGTTAACCCGGCAGAGGGGCTATTAGTGTATGACACCGATGCAGATGCATTTTATTATTATGACACGACTAGTTCGTCATGGATAACAATAGGATCTGGTAAAACCAGGGATAACTATGTACTTGTAAAAAGTGAGGCCGATTTACCTGCACCGGCAGCAGGGAAGATTACGCTCGATACAGATGTTCTATACGAAATTAATGGTCTTGTCACCTTATCAAATCCCATAGAACTCAATGGAGCGTACCTGATAGGGCTAGACACTAATGAAGATATTCTTGCGTCGGCCGGCGGAACCATTTTTACGGGAAGTACCGGAGGTAGCCTTAGAAATTTAACGCTCACCGCCCCAGGGGGTACAGTATTTAATCTCAATAATATCTCTGGAACCGAGAATCTGGTGATCCAGAGTATGATCATTGCAAATTCTGGATCTATTGGTAGTATACAAGGATTTAATCTTGTGTTTATGAATATCATACAATTTTCGGGAAATGCCGCCGGGATCACCTACAGCAATATCACCGATCTTCTTTTAAATAATTTAGGATGGTTACCAGACAATGGAGGCGTTTATGAAACTTTTACCGGCACCTTTGCACTTATTGAAAAAGTGAGTGGGTTCTCTAATGTAGTAGGGGCGACAGCCGCGATGGACGTCACAGGGATTACTTCCATTACCGATGACGCGGTATTGGCAAGTGTAGTTTTTTCGGGAGGTGGCACATACGTTATTGGCAGTTCGCCATATACGGGATTTAATTTTACCAATAACTGGACTGTAAATTGCCCTGGAATTCCCGAAGAAACGGATAAAGTAGCAACAGGCTATATATATTTTAGTGCTGAAAATAATGTTACCACCAATGTCATTTCCGATAATGTACCTGTGAAGATGCAGGGAACAACTACTGCCGGTCAATTTTTTAGAATGGATGATGACGGTGGAACCAATAACCGTATTAAATACACCGGTCTAAAGCCGAGAAACTTTACCGTTTCGTGTTCAGCAACTGTGGAGCGATCGAGTAATGGTTCGCGAAATGTTTACTCTCTTATCATCTATAAGAACGGTAGTATGATCCCTTCGATCGTTTCGGAACAAACTTTTGAAAACGGAGTTAGTAAAAGCAACTTCAACCTGTTGGGCGTACTTTCTATGGCAAACAATGATTATATCGAAGTTTATGTTTCAACCGATAACAGGAATATCGATCCTACCGTGAAACGATTTAACCTGGTACTCTATTAACCTGGACCATGTTCTTACGGTTTACAATGCTTATAGAATTAGAATAAATAATTCTGGTTTTGGGGAATTTCCAGAAATTCTACCATTAATTCAGAATTTATAAGGCCTTTAAACTGAAGCTATTCGTTGAAGCAAAATCAAGTACTTTGGGTAAGGTATATCGAAGATTCTGTTCTGCTTTCAGGCTGTCGTGAAAAACGATCACACTTCCTGGTTCTGTATTCTTGATCGCATTTTGCAAACATTGTTCTTTCGTGAACTTTGGGTGAAAATCGAAAGTTAGCACATCCCACATCACGATCTTATAGTCCAATTTCCGGAGTTTTGAAGATTGCCTGAAACTCATTTTTCCATAAGGTGGCCGAAATAATTTAGCGTTTGACTTTAGACTTAAGTTGCCCACATCATGAAGGACTTTCTCTGCTTTTTTACAGTTCGCGATATAATCTGCTGTTGAGGTTTTCCAGCCGTTTACATGATTGTAAGTATGATTGCCCACGCTATGGCCTTCATTTAAGATCCTTCGGAAAATATCCGGATGTTTCTTTACATTTTCTCCAATGCAAAAAAAGGTAGCTTTTGCATTATACTCGTTTAACGTATCAAGAACCCAAGGAGTGATTTCGGGGATGGGCCCGTCGTCGAAGGTAAAATAAACGGCCCTGTTTTCATTTGGAAGGGACCAGATTCGGGATGGATACAACCATTTAAGGAGTAAAGGTGTTTTAACCAGCCAGGTTCTCATAGTTTAGGTTCCGGCTCCTTCTTCCGGGCTTTCTAAAGCGATAATGCTATCAGCCTCCAATGAGGTGGTATCTTCAGGATCTTCCAATTTCTCCGGGTCTATCCCTTCATTTTCTGAATAAAAATGACGGAATAATTTGAGATAATCATTGAATTTTGTTGCTTCCGCTTTCCCGTATTCTTCAGTATCATATACGATCACAATATCAACAATACTTCTATAGCGTTCCATATTGCTAATGATCTCATCGGCCATATTGTATTGTCGGGTGACTTTCATCCCACTAAAGAAAACCAGGTTTTCCTGATACTTTTTTGAAACTTCCTCGAAGATGGCACGCGCTTTTTCGGGTTTATCTAATTCGTAATATCCAAGAATGTAAGGCTCAAGAAGTGAATAATACTCGAAGTATTTAACAGGCATTTTTTCCATCGCCAGATCCAGGATTTTCTCGGCTTTCTCATTTTCTCCTTCATTGATAAGAGCTTCTGCCAGGCGGGCTAAATTACTTCTGTACGTGATTCCATTGCGTCGTGTTTCGGTATCGTGATAGATATCCGGACTGCCACTATTTCCCCAATCCCAACTCATCACAACTTCGTACATCTTTTCGGTATCGATACGGCCCATATCGAAAGGATTACGCTTATCAACAGGGGTATAGATAGGCACTAGTTTATAAGCAACACCATCCTGTTGCAAGTAATCTTTCATCCATAGATAATCGTCGTCGCCAAAACTACCCCCACTGAAATATATAGGGCGTTCCCAGTTATTATTGGCAATGATATCTAGCATCATCATCCTGTTCTTGTAAAGGATATCTCCTTTGAGTTTAATATCGATGTAGGGTACAATAAGATCGGCGTCCTTTTCGGGCACAATACCATTTCGCAGTACGGCCTCTTTGTCTACAGGGATTCGAATTATCTTTGATGGAAAAGTATTGGCTATTTGCCCGCTTTCCAGGGCGAAGGTAGTTGCCGGACTGTCGTTGGCAACCCAGTTCATCCATTTTTTAATATCGATAGTATCCTGTGTGGTTTCCTGATAGAATAGGAAATCTCTTGAGCCAAATTTATAGTCGTCGTGTGTAAGTTGAGAAGGAATAGGGTCACTGCTCCAGGCCTTCTTCTTCATATCGTCTATATACCAGTCTGTTTGAAATAAACTCGTATTGATTATACGCACGTCCCTTCTATAACCCTCAATATTCTGTGCATACCACAAGGCGAAGGTATCGTTATCACCAATGGTAAATAATATGGCGTTCTCGTCGCAGGAATCCAGGTACATTTTACCCATGGATTGGGCCGTGTATCTATTTGAGCGATCGTGGTCATCCCAGTTCTGTGTCGCCAGGATCACAGGGGCGGCTAGCATGGTTAGTGTAAGCACAACCGGGAGGGCGATTTTTGGTTTTAAATAATCCTTAACGATCTCATACAGGGCATAGACCCCATATCCTATCCACATGGCAAATACATAGAAAGATCCTACGAGGGCATAGTCTCTTTCTCGTGGTTCGAAGGGTCGTTCGTTGAGGTAGACTTTCAATGCCAGACCTGTAAAGAGGAAGAAGACCAGTAATACCCAGAAGGTCTTTTTATCGTTCATAAAGTGGAACATCAGGCCTATTATACCTAGTAACAATGGAAGGAAATAATAGGTATTCCTGGCTTTGTTATTTTTTACGTCGCTAGGCAAGTTATCCTGGGAACCCAGGAATATTTCATCGATAAACTTTATACCGCTCAGCCAGTTGCCGTTCAGGTCGTCCAGTTGTCCCTGAACGTCGTTTTGTCTGCCGGCAAAATTCCACATAAAATATCTCCAGTACATATAACCAAACTGGTACTGGAACATGAATTTCATATTATCCCCAAAGGACGGTTTTTCGATATCCAGGAAGCCGCCGAAATTAGAAAGGAAAGTATGATAGTCTTCTGTGTCTACGAGGCCTTCGTTGTACGCCTGCTTAAATTTGTTTACTTCTTCGATGAGTCTCTCTTCACTACGGTATTTACGTTTTATAGTAAATTCCAAACCATCGGTAAATTCGAGATAATTCTCGGCGTGTTCTATGCTCCACATCCTGGGGAGAAATGCTTTGTGAGCATCGTCCGTATTCTGGCCGGCGTTCTCGTAATTGTTTACGATCACGTATTTTCCGGCTTTTTCATCTTTTTCGTATTTGGGTTTATCGTCCTTATAAGGGTTGTCCGGATCCAGGCCTGCATAGGTTTCGGTGAATTGTGGACCGTAAAACAAATGTGTTTCGGGGTACTGCTCCCTATTATAATAAGCAAGTAGTTCTCGGGCGTTGTTTGGGTTGTTTTCGTTGATAACCACCCCAGCATTTGCACGAATGGGCAGCATCAGCCAGCTGGAGAACCCAATAAAAATGAAGAGGATACATAGGAGCAAAGTGTTCAGTCGAACATATCCTTTCTTACGAGTGGTTCTCAATCCGTAATAGAATAAAGCGATAAATAGTAGTCCGGCAATGATAGTTCCCGAGTTAAAAGGTAACCCAATATCGTTAACGAAGAACAATTCCGAAGCACTAAAAAATTTCATTGTCATGGGCAGTAATAGCTTGAAAATGAAAAGCAGAATCGCCACCATCACTATATTGGCGATTATAAAATTCTTTACTGTGATCGTCTTATAATTTTTAAAGAAATAAAGAAATCCGATGGCCGGGATCGTTAATAATCCCATAAAATGCACCCCGAATGACAAACCGATAATAAAAGCGATGAGGATAACCCAGCGATCACCTCTTGGGGTGTTCATTTCGCGCTCCCATCGTAGTCCGGCATAAAATAATATAGACATGATACAGGCGGCCGAGGCGTACACTTCTGCTTCTACAGCGTTGTACCAGAAACTATCGGTAAAGGCAAAAGCTAGCGACCCTACAAACGCACTGCCTAGAATGGCCATAGCAGTGTTTTTATTGATCTCCTGCTGTTTGGACACTAAATTTGTGATTAGAATGGTTAGGGACCAAAACATAAAAAGGATGGTAAAGGCACTTGCGAAGACCGACATCAGGTTTATGGTTAAGGCGATGCTGTTTGGTTCCATGGCGAAGATGGAAAAGAATGCCCCCAGGATCTGGTAAAGAGGTGCTCCAGGCGGATGTCCTACTTCCAAGTTACTGGCGGTAGTGATATATTCCCCGGCATCCCAGAAACTGGCAGTTGGTTCTACCGTGAGCCAGTAAGTAAGTAAAGCGATGGCGAAGACGGTCCATCCTAAGATCTTATTCCATTTTACGAAGTTGAAATCGGACATATAAAGTTTAACGTTATTGGTCGAGGCGAATTTACTAATAATATGGCTAAGGGCACTGCTAAAAAAATGCTAACGTGTTGAAGTAGGGCATTATTTCATGAATATGGGGGTGGAATTAGGTACTAGACCTTTTATTTTGGATGGGACTGGGTTTTTGAATAAGATTGGCTTACGGTTAGCGGGTTGGAGAATCACAGCAGAGAATTATTTTTGCTGAAATTTGTTTGTGTGAACGAAACTTTATCTTAAATTTGCGCCCACATTATGGTATTGGCCCATGGTGTAAACCGCCATAGGCGGTCTCGCTGGCCAACACGCGTGCCTGCCGTAGGCAGGTCTGGTTCAAAACCAGACTTATAACGGAAACAGTTGTAATTAATCTGTGAAAATTACATTATTTATTGGCCCATGGTGTAAACCGCCATAGGCGGTCTCGCTGGCCAACACGCGTGCCTGCCGTAGGCAGGTCTGGTTCAAAACCAGACTTATAACGGAAACAGTTGTAATTAATCTGTGAAAATTACATTATTTATTGGCCCATGGTGTAAACCGCCATAGGCGGTCTCGCTGGCCAACACGCGTGCCTGCCGTAGGCAGGTCTGGTTCAAAACCAGACTTATAACGGAAACAGTTGTAATTAATCTGTGAAAATTACATTATTTATTGGCCCATGGTGTAAACCGCCATAGGCGGTCTCGCTGGCTAACACGCGTGCCTGCCGTAGGCAGGTCTGGTTCAAAACCAGACTTATAACGGAAACAGTTGTAATTAATCTGTGAAAATTACATTATTAATTGGCCCATGGTGTAAACCGCCATAGGCGGTCTCGCTGGCCAACACGCGTGCCTGCCGTAGGCAGGTCTGGTTCAAAACCAGACTTATAACGGAAACAGTTGTAATTAATCTGTGAAAATTACATTATTTATTGGCCCATGGTGTAAACCGCCATAGGCGGTCTCGCTGGCTAACACGCGTGCCTGCCGTAGGCAGGTCTGGTTCAAAACCAGACTTATAACGGAAACAGTTGTAATTAATCTGTGAAAATTACATTATTTATTGGCCCATGGTGTAAACCGCCATAGGCGGTCTCGCTGGCTAACACGCGTGCCTGCCGTAGGCAGGTCTGGTTCAAAACCAGACTTATAACGGAAACAGTTGTAATTAATCTGTGAAAATTACATTATTTATTGGCCCATGGTGTAACTGGCAACACGTCTGGTTTTGGTCCAGAAGAGTCTAGGTTCGAGCCCTAGTGGGCCAACGTTATTAACCCGAGCATCACTGCTCGGGTTTTTATTTGTGTATTCTAGGCTCTCACCTGCCTACACACCTTCTGGCCCCTCATTTTAAAAGGTCTACCAGACCTTTTAACTTCTTCAAAGACATTCGGTCCGGATAAATTAAAATAAGTAGATTTATCCCACCTCGCCCATTAATATCAACGAGAAATTATAACATTCTCGTTTTATATCTTGATAATATCTGTAGGAGTTTCAACAAGGATGGTTCTGTCGCCACGTATCGCAATAGGCTGTTTCAAGATCTCGGGGTTGTTGCGTATCATCTTTATCCAGTCGTCGCTAGATAGATTGCTCTTTTCGAAATGTTGCGAATAGGACGGATGTTCCTGATTTACGAGATCCTCGATTTTTAGCTGTAACCTGTTGGCAATCTCGGCAATCTGCGTCCCTGTTAAAGGGGTTTTTAAAACATCCACCTTGAGCAAAGCAAATCCTTCCGATTCTGCATAGGCAATGGTTTGTTTGGCCCTTTCCGATTTAGAATTATAGTAAAGCGTTATTTGTCTGTCTGAAGTTGCTATTTCTCCCATTGAATTTCAATTTTTTGACGTCCTTATTTGTATTTAAAATTCACTTTCAGTAAATTAAATGATAGACAAAATCATAGCGGGAACCTTATCTATTCTCAATGATTTATCAAATTTCTTCTGAAATCCGGCTGCGATAATACCGGTGAGAAATATCATAGTTTCCCGAGTTGATTGAAATTAAATTTACAACTAATATAAATTTCGACCTATGGATTTATCTAATTTCTTAACGGCTTTCTGGGGATGGTACCTAATAATCTTCTTCGTTATTCTTAGCTTCAACCCCAAAAGGATAAAGCAGATCTTTACCCATCTAAAAGATCAGAAATTCGTTATCCTTGCGGCCTTTCTGGCTATAATCATTGGATTGCTCAATATCCTGGCACATAACATCTGGGAAGCAGACCACCGGATCATTGTAACTTTATTGGGCTGGAGTTCCCTGTTTCTGGGATTGTCTTTATTCATCATTCCCAATACTGTTACCAAATGGCTGAACTATATCAATATGAAATTTGTGCAGGTTCTTTATATCGCCTTGCTAATATTAGGGGTCTATTTGCTTAACGTAGTTTACCAATTGGTTCCTTATTAAAAAACTTATTTGAAGGTCTCGGTCAGGCTTAAGTTATAGAAAAGTACCCAACTTCTAACAATACAGAACACCTGGTGTAACTATTGAGGCCTGAGAATCGAATCAAACCTTAACACCCATACCATTGGAGATAAAAGCAAATGCAAATAGATATAAATTATGCTAACGTTTAAGAATTTTAACATCGCAGACTGGTTTTCGTTCTATCGGATAGCGGCAGCACCTGTTTTGCTGGTACTTGCATATTTCGAACTTCGGGAGGCTTTCACATGGATGTTGCTTATAAGTTTTAGTACCGATGCGATCGATGGATACCTTGCGCGTACTCTCAAAATCACCAGCGCCAGAGGGTCTCAATTAGACTCTATGGGAGACCAGATCACTCTATTGATCGGGATCGTAGGACTATTTGTATTCGAATTGGAGTTTATTAAAGACAAACTACCACTGCTATTGGTCGTTTTTATCCCCTATTTTGCACAAATGATCATTGCCTTTGTGAAATACGGGAAAGCCACCGCCTTCCATACTTATTTCGCAAAATTATCGGCAATTACACAAGGAATTTTTATCTTATGGACACTGTTTTTTGGTCCGGTTTTATGGTTGTTTTATGGGGTGATTGTCATCGGAGTTCTGGAAACGATAGAGGAGATAACTCTCATTTTTATGCACGATACATGGACCAAAGATGTGAAGGGGGTTTATTGGGCGTTGAAAAAGAAACGAAAAGGCCGAAAGGCCAAAGAGAATAGGGAATCCCGTTAGTCATGCGGAGGTATTCATTTTTTACAATTGTCCTGTTGTGTCTGGTTTTATTACTTGTAGACACCCTGAGTTATTTTTGGCTGCAAAAGATAACAACTCTACACCTAAGCCCGGGGATCAAAAAAACGATCGACATTCTCTTTTGGTTCTTCAGTATTGGATTAATTAGCGCCATTCTCACCCTAAAAATTAGGTTAGATTCCATTAGCGCGCTAAGAAGACAAAGGATCGTTTCCTCCCTTTACGGACTTACCGTAGCATCCTTTGTGCCTAAACTTATCTTTGTTCTAACTATTTCATTACTAACGCTTCTGCATGTTGTATTTTCTGAAACGGTCTCGAAGATACTGGTTCCCGTAATTGGCTTACTTTCGGGTTTTATTCCATTTTTTGTCATCCTGTACGCTATATTCGTTTCGCTCTATCGTTTTAGAGTTCATCATGTAAACCTCCTGTTTAAAAACTTACCCGAAGAATTCGATGGTCTTAGGATCGTACAGATTTCCGATATCCACCTTGGTAGTTTTAATAGAAAGTATCAGATCCTTGAACGCGCATTCGAAAAGATAAATGCCCTGAAACCGGATTATATTTTTTTCACAGGGGATCTGGTGAATAATTACGCCTGGGAACTAGAGGGATGGGAGCGATTATTTCTGAATCTCAAAGCGAGAAGAGGAAAATTCGCCATCCTTGGAAATCACGATTACGGGGATTACAGCGATTGGCCTTCCGAAGAAAAAAAAGAAGAAAACCTGAAATTGATCAAGGAATTTTACACCGCCACAAACTTTACACTTTTATTAAATGAATCTCGTGTTGACCGAATTGGTGACGACCAGATCGCCATCATTGGTGTGGAGAACTGGGGAAAACCTCCCTTCCGTCAATATGGCGATCTAACGCAGGCAATGCAACTTGCAATTCACTCACCCTTTAAGATCCTGCTTTCACACGATCCAACCCACTGGGCAGAGGAGGTGGCCGCTAAGACTAAAATAGATCTTACCCTATCGGGGCACACACATGGGATGCAGGCGGGGATACAGCTTAAGAGTAAACAATGGAGCCCTGCCAAACTAAAATATAAACATTGGGCCGGTCTATACCGGGATGGCGAGCAGTATCTTTATGTAAACCGAGGGATGGGTTGGATTGGTTTTCCCGGCCGTATAGGGATGCGACCGGAGATCACCTTGCTAAAGCTTAAAACCGTGCTTACCACAAAGGATAGGCTACCGGTGCTCGATGGGAATCCTCTCATAAAGCAGGCGCCAGGTATAGCCTAAATTGCTGTCCTAGTCTAGATCGCAAATACAGTAAAAATTCAGTTATTAAATAATGAAATCAGAAAACCCCACAAAACGATGTGGGATTTTCATGAAACAAAAGGATAGTCACATACTTTCCTCGCTCTGCGGCCATATTTGTTTTTACTGAATTATTTACCCAGTGAGTTGAATACTAGTCAAAGATGTTAATAACTGAAATTAATAACAAACTAGTAGAATGTATAACTTTACAAAAAGTACTTTTCTATGAGCAGGTTTCTTTTTGCCCTCTTTGTCTGTTGCAGTGTTCAGCTTTATGGACAGGACGTAGATAGCTTACAGCTAGTTATTAAATCTACAGATGATCTTGTAGCCAAAGCAGATGCCTATAAATCCATCCTGAATAAACTTCGAAGTACAGATTCCATCGGTTTTAAACAATATCTGGCCGAAGGTCTAACTTTTGCCAGGGAACAAAATGATAAGGAAACAGAATTTACGCTGGCGCGAATTGACTGCCGTAGATTATATGGCAACGGTGAATACCGAAAAATGATAGCAAAAGTGGATTCCTTATTGCCACTTGCCAAAATACATGGCTTAAAGCAAATTCAAATAGACCTGCTCAATTACAGCGGAAATGCATACTCAAACCTGTCCGATTATACCAACGCTGCCGTTCAATTCATAGAATATCTGTCTATTGCAACCCAATTACCGGATAATACCCGGGAAGTGGCAATGGCCAACAATAATATAGGAATGGCTTTCCTAAATATGAAACGTTTCGACCAGGCCATAGAATATTTAAACCGATCCCTGGAAGGCCAGCAGGATTTCGAGTCGGCCTTTAAAGCCCATACCTATTGGAATCTCGGAATATGCTATATGGAACAGAAACAATATGAAAAAGCACTGGGAATTTTCGAGCTTGGCGTTGAAGAGGCGAATCGAAAAGGTGATGGTTATGCCGCTGCAGGGAATCAACTTTGTATTGGATCTATTTATGTGCGGCAGGATAGATTTGAAGAGGGTATCGAAGCTTATGAGACGGCTTATAATATGAGTACTCGAGCTAATTTGGAGCCTTATAAATTAATTGAGGCGTTGAACGGACTTATCTATGCTAACAATCAGCTAACGAGACCCGAAGAGGCGAAGAAGTATATAACATTAGCAGATAGTATAACTAATCATCACAATTTATCCGATTTGCGCAATAGGGAGTTTTTACTTTTCAAAGCTTCCAACCTTCTGCTTTTGGGTAAGCCTCAGGAAGCGGATCTAGTCTTCAACAGGTATTCTAAAGCGGTAGACAGTCTGCATAACGAAGAGAATTTAAGAATTATTCAGGAGAAGGAAACCGAATTCAGAACAAAGGAAAAAGAGCAGCAACTTGTGCTACAACAATCTAAACTGGACTTCCAACAATTATTAAACCTTTTGTTAGGTATAGGAGCCCTTGTACTTGTATTGGTTGGTTTTTTAATTTACAGACAACAGCGCTTAAAAATTAAGCACCATAAACAGGAGCAGGAATTGCAGGAGGCATTGCAGACGGTCGAAACAAATAGGAAGCTGGAAGAGCAACGGGAACGAATAGCCAAAGAATTACACGACAATATTGGGTCCCAACTTACTTATCTGGCCAGTGCGGCGCACAATATAGGTGCAGGAATGAGATTGGTTTCGGAAGAGGTCACTCAGAATAAACTCGAGGAACTATCCGATTTTAGTCAGGAAGCCATATCCGATTTACGCGATACCATCTGGGTAATGAATCGAAGCGCGATCACATGGGAGGACTTGTCGGAAAGAATCAGGTACCTGGCTCATAAGGTATCGAATACAACCGGAATTCTGGTGAATGTTAACACAGAAGGGCAGGATAAAACACCTCTTAATCCATCACAGACTATGGATATTTATCGCATTATTCAGGAGTCGGTTAATAATGCCGTAAAGCATTCCAGGGCGAACCAAATAGACATTGTCCTAAAAATAGACGTTGAGGCATTGGTGGAAATAAAAGACAATGGTATTGGTTTTAATACTGCCGAAGTAACCACGAGTAGCGATGGCTTGCGGAATATGAAGGCGAGAGCAGGAAAACTGGGAGCCGAACTTACCCTGAATAGCGATAAAAATGGCACCTTGGTATCATTGAAAATTCCCGAATTGCCTATTTAAAGTCGCAAGGTATTACCAGTTTTCAATGGATATACTCTCATTTAGCAGGCGCCAGGTATAGCCTAATTCGCTATCCTTGTCCAGATCGAAAACAGAATAATAACGAAACATTTTACCTGGGTCATCTTCATCGATCGTAATTGGCTGAAGAGTGTCTGGTCTGTTGTCTTTATGGATCGCCCATCCATTTACTACCTGTTTCCATTGGTTGTCTCTCAAGACATAGAGGTAATATTTGTTGAAGTTGGGGTCTTTTATCACTGTATTTACCAGTAACAGATCACTTTCAAATTGCGGAAACCTAAGATAGGAGATCTCTGCTCCCAGACTATTTTTCAGGTGCAATTCGGGAGCGGCATTATCTTCAAAGGCGATCGTGGTTAGAGCGCCGGGCAGCTGAACATTCTTTACATAGCCGTAAAATGCCTTTGTATTTTTGCGGTAGTTTGCTGTGACGGCGTCTGGAGGTATGGTGGGTGCAATTATCACTTCTTCCGGAGGTTCCACAACCACCGAAGTTGTATCTTTTCCAATAACGACGGTATTGGATTTTTGAGTGGATGTTCCGCAGCACATAAAGAGCCACGACAGCATCAGGATAAAGATCGATCGCATTAGATCTTGAAGGTAATTACAGGCATATTAGCATGATTTACCATATCCTCACTTATACTACCGTTGAAGAAATGAGACAAGCCCTTTCGGCCGTGCGTACTCATCCCAATTAATTGGGCGCGGATCTCCTTTGCGAAATTAAGGATCCCCTTTTCAACAGAGATGTCGTTATAAATATTCAAGGTATAATTTTCGGCAGCTGTACCCCTAACGAAGGCTTCCATCATTTCACGAGCCTCCGCCGTGGTCTTAAATCCACTGGGAGTATTTATAAGTAACAGATGCATATGAGCTTCCATCGCTTTGGCAAATTTTTGCGCGTCCATGAACGGTTTTCGGCATTCCTGTGAGAAGTCGGTAGCAAACACAAAATCCCGGATTTCGAAACTAGAATGTTCATTCTTTATCACCAGTACAGGTATCTCCGAGGTGCGTACAACCTTCTCAGTGTTACTACCAATGAACATCTCTTTAAAGCCACTGGAACCATGTGATCCCATCACAATAAGTTCGATCTTATTTTTATCGACAGCCTCTTTTATATCGTCGTAGATCTCACTGTGGCCAATGGTTTCTTGAATACTGATATTTTGCAGATAGGGTTTTTTTAATAATTCTGAAAAGCGTTTTTCGGCCAACTTTATAAAGTATAAAGCTTCAGGCAAACTTCCGGAGTCACCCGAATTAGCAAGGTGTAAAGGGATTTCCATACTATGAAGCAGGAAGATCTCTCCGTCGTTTTTCGCGGCCATTTGAGCGGCAACTTTCAGGGCATTTTCGGCTTGTTTTGAAAAATCTGTAGGGACAAGGATTTTTTTCATCAATAATTGGTGTTTCCAGTTGGTTTTGTTACAGGAAGATACAAAAAATTTATCGGTTCGCATTTGCTTTTTTATAAGAAAAATATATCATATATTTGCAGCGAATTTGGTACGTAACAAACCGAGGGGACAATAAGTCCCCTCTTTTTATAGCCAAAAAATAATGCGAGAGCGAGTAGAAGAATTATTGAACGAGGCATTGGGGCAAAAACCGGAGTTGTTTTTGATCGATCTTACTATTTCCGAAGCCAACCAGATACGGATCATTATTGATGGAGATAAAGGCGTTACAGTGCAGGATTGCATAGATGTAAGCCGCGCCATTGAACATAATCTGGATCGGGAGGAAGAAGACTTTGCCCTGGAAGTGCATTCGGCAGGAGTTACAGAACCCTTAACCATGGTTCGGCAATACAAAAAGAATCTGGGTAGAAAGCTAAAGGTTCGAACAGCCGAAGAAACCGTAGAAGGTGAATTGGCGAGGGTTGATGATGATGCCGTGACCCTTCAATGGAAAGCTCGTGAACCCAAGCCCATTGGAAAAGGAAAAGTTACCGTAAAAAAAGAAGCGGTAATTCCATACAACGATATTGTTGAAGCAAAAGTGATGATAACATTTAATTAGAATGACATGGAAAATTTAGCGTTAATTGATTCATTCTCTGAATTTAAAGACGATAAACTCATTGACAGAGTAACGCTTATGGCGATACTGGAAGACGTTTTCAGAAACGCTTTGAAGAAGAAATACGGGAGTGACGATAATTTTGATATCATTATCAACCCGGATAAAGGTGACCTTGAGATATGGAGAAACCGTGTAGTGGTAGCCGATGGAGAGGTGGAAGACCCTAATGAAGAGATCTCTCTTTCGGAAGCAAGAAAGATCGAAGATGACTTCGAAGTTGGGGAAGATGTGTCTGAAGAGGTAAAACTGATCGACCTGGGTAGAAGGTCGATACTTGCTTTACGCCAGAACTTGATCTCTAAGATACACGAGCACGACAATACAAATATTTATAAGCAGTTCAAGGAACTGGAAGGCGAGATATATACGGCAGAAGTGCACCATATTCGTCATCGGGCTGTGATACTGTTGGACGACGAAGGAAACGAGATCATCCTTCCAAAAGACAAGCAGATCCCTTCAGACTTTTTCCGAAAGGGAGACAACGTAAGAGGGATCATTGAAAGCGTGGAGCTAAAAGGTAATAAGCCTTCCATTATAATGTCACGCGCCAACCCTGTATTCCTCGAGAAACTTTTTGAACAGGAAATTCCGGAAGTATTCGACGGCCTTATAACCGTTAAGAAAGTAGTTAGAATACCAGGAGAAAAGGCAAAGGTTGCCGTAGATTCTTACGACGATCGTATCGATCCGGTAGGAGCTTGTGTAGGTATGAAAGGATCCCGTATTCACGGTATTGTACGTGAATTGGGTAACGAGAATATCGATGTTATAAATTATACCAATAACCTTAATCTATTCATAACTCGTGCCCTTAGTCCGGCAAGAGTAACTGCTATTAATATAGACGAAGAAAACAAGCGTGCAGAGGTGATCCTTAAACCTGAGGAAGTATCAAAGGCTATCGGGCGTGGAGGACATAACATACGTTTAGCAGGACAGCTTACGGGCTATGAGATCGACGTACTTCGCGAAGGTGCCGAGGAAGATGTGGAACTAAGAGAATTTTCCGATGAGATCGAAGAATGGATCATTGAGGAATTCCATAAAATTGGGCTCGATACTGCGAAGAGTGTACTGGAACATGACATTGACGATCTGGTAAAACGTACCGATCTGGAGCAGGAGACCATACAGGAAGTAATCAACATATTAAAAGAAGAATTTGAAGAGTAGTTAAAAGATTAACTACTTTTATACCAAAATTAAAATTAGGAGAAAGCATTTTTATGGCTGAAGTAAAAACAATGAGGCTTAGTAAAGTACTTCGCGAATTCAATATCTCGCTGGATCGTGCCGTGGAATTTTTGAGTTCCAAAGGATACGAGGTAGAGGCACGCCCAACTACCAAGATCACGGCCGAGGAATACGAAGTGCTTTTCGACGAGTTCCAGACAGATAAGAGCAAAAAAGTAGCTTCCAAGGAAGTTGGGGAGGAAAAACGTAAGGAAAAGGAAGAACTACGTATAGCTCGCGAAAAGGAACAGGAAGAGAAGGAAAAGAAAAGTGCCTCCAAAGTTATTAAAGCCGAAGCCAAACTAGACGGCCCTAAACAGGTAGGAAAAATAGACCTTGAAGATTCTAAGGAAAAGAAAAAGGAAGCTGCCAAGGTAGAAGCCAAGACAGAGGTTGTCGAAGAAGTTGTAGAAGAAAAACCCAAAGTTGCAAAGACCAAGGAGAAAGCCACAACCACGGCTAAGGTGGAGAAGGAACCTGTTGAAGAAGCCGTAGAAGAAGTTCCTGAAGACAACAGTAAAAAAGTAGTAGAGACCAATTACCAGAAACTGGATGGTCCAAACTTCACCGGGAAGAAAATAGACCTTTCTCAATTTAAGAAACCTGAAAAGAAGAAGGAAGAGAAGAAAGATGACGCCAAGGACAAAGAGAAGAAGAGTCGCCGTAGACGAATAAGTAAAGAGCCTTCAAAAGGTGCAGGCAACCAAAGGGATAATCGCGGCCGAAGAGGCAGAAGCAATATTCCTAAGGAAGAGCCTAGCGAGGAAGAAGTGCAAAAGCAGGTACGGGAAACTCTTGAGAAACTACAAGGGAAATCCTCTAAAGGAAAGGGAGCCAAGTACCGACGAGAAAAAAGAGATATTCACCGCCAGAAATCGGAAGAGGAACTGGCTCAGCAGGAAGCAGAGAGCACAGTACTTAAAGTAACCGAATTCGTTACGGTGAGCGAAGTAGCTACCATGATGAATGTGCCGGTAACCGAAGTGATCTCGGCTTGTATGTCATTAGGAATGATGGTAACCATGAATCAGCGTCTCGACGCGGAGACACTTACAATCGTGGCAGATGAGTTTGGATATCAGGTAGAATTTGTAACTGCCGATATTGAAGAAGCCATCCATGAAGAGGAGGATGCTCCCGAAGATCTGGAGCCTCGTGCACCAATCGTTACCGTAATGGGTCACGTAGATCACGGTAAAACTTCACTACTGGATTACATTCGTGAGGAGAATGTTATTGCAGGAGAATCTGGGGGTATTACACAGCACATTGGTGCCTACGGTGTTACCCTAGAAAACGGACAAAAAATTGCATTCCTGGATACTCCGGGTCACGAGGCCTTTACCGCTATGCGTGCACGAGGAGCTCAGGTAACAGACCTTGCTATAATTGTGATCGCGGCCGATGATGATATTATGCCTCAGACCAAAGAGGCCATAAGTCATGCCCAGGCAGCCGGCGTTCCAATAGTTTTTGCCATCAATAAGGTGGACAAGCCAACCGCAAACCCCGATAAGATCAAAGAAGGTCTTGCCAATATGAATTTACTCGTTGAGGACTGGGGTGGAAAGATCCAATCACATGATATTTCCGCTAAAACCGGAGAAGGGGTAAAAGAGTTACTTGAAAAAGTTCTCCTTGAAGCAGAATTACTTGAGCTTAAAGCCAATCCAAATAGAAATGCCTACGGAACCGTAGTAGAAGCCTTCCTGGATAAAGGAAGAGGATATGTTTCAACCATACTTGTTCAGGGAGGTACCCTGGAAGTTGGGGATTATGTACTTGCCGGGCAGCACAGTGGAAAAGTGAAAGCCATGCAGGATGAGCGAGGTAAGAAAATTAAAAAGGCCGGGCCGTCAACACCAGTTTCCATACTAGGACTGGATGGAGCGCCCCAGGCAGGTGATAAGTTCAATGTTTTTGAAGATGAACGCGAAGCCAAGGATATTGCGAACAAGCGTATGCAGTTGCAACGTGAGCAGTCTGTAAGAACGCAGCGTCATATCACTCTTGATGAAATTGGAAGACGTATTGCTCTTGGAGAATTTAAAGAACTGAATATTATTCTGAAAGGTGATGTGGACGGATCTGTTGAAGCATTAACGGATTCCTTCCTGAAACTATCCACGGAAGAGATACAGGTGAATATTATTCACAAAGGTGTAGGTGCGATCACCGAAAGTGATGTACTACTTGCTTCGGCATCGGATGCGATCATTATCGGATTTAATGTTCGTCCTATGGGTAATGCAAGGCAGATCGCCGATAAGGAAGAGATCGATATTAGAACGTATTCCATCATCTATGATGCTATAAACGACTTGAAAGATGCGATGGAGGGAATGTTGTCTCCGGAGTTGAAAGAGGAGATCACTGGAACCGCCGAGATACGCGAGACTTTCAAGATATCGAAAGTTGGAACTATCGCAGGATGTATGGTGACCACCGGAAAGATCTTAAGAAACTCCGGTATCCGATTGATCCGCGAAGGCGTGGTTGTTCACACCGGCGAGCTGGAATCCCTTAAGAGGTTTAAGGATGATGTAAAAGAAGTAGCCAAAGGTTACGACTGTGGAATACAACTGAAGAATTACAACGATATAAAAGAAGGCGATATAATCGAAGGCTTCCAGGAAGTTGAGGTTAAGAAGAAGTTATAATTCTGAACCCTATAAAATAAAAAAGGCGGCCATTGGCCGCCTTTTTTATTAGGATATGTGTCTCGTAATTATAACGAGAGCCATTTTTTAGTTCTTCGGAAAATCGGCACTTGTCTTGATCTCCTCGATCTGCCTAACATGTCGTTCGCTGTGTGCAGACATGAACAAAACTACCTGAAAGGCGTCTACAGTTCCGAAGGGAAACTCCTGAACACGATTTCTGAAATCGGCATTGCTGGTATTCACAAAATCTATATTCTTTTTTCTGGCCGATTTAAACGCTTTCAGCGTTGCTTCGTGCGAGCCATACTTTCCGGAAGGCTCGAATGGTTCTTGAGTTTTCACCTTATTAGTGCGGTCCACCATCATAGCGATGAGGTCCTTATCCCCAACCGAAACCTTATCCCTGTTAGCAGGATCTGCTTCTGTCTTTAAAAGTCCCTGTAGCATCCCGGCAAAAGTATCTTCGGAAATTGCAATATGTTCAACACATTCTGCAATAGACCAGGAATCGGGGGTCATCTTATAATTCAATTGTGCCTCGCTAAGCCCGTGAAGTGCTATCATGAGGTGGTCGTGCGAATTGGTCATTTCGGCAACGGCCATTTTACGTTCTTCCTTAGTGAGTCCACCATCAGATATTGTGAAGCTCAATAAAAGGACGCATACCAGTGGTAATAGTAGTTTCTTCATAATTATGGTTTTTATGGTTGAATATCCTTATTTATACTTAGACGAAGCTACGGCTAAAAACTTGGACACTTTCAGAAAAAAAATACATTATCCACCTAATACTGAAGAAAATATACTCGAAAAGAGGAGTTATTTACTTTTCTTTTTGCGCTCCGGTTTCAGTATAAAAGCCGAGGAGAAATCCCGCTGAATTTCAATTAGTGCCCTGTCTGCTTCCAGACGGGTAGAAAAGTTTCCAACCCAAACTTTATAATTGGGTGTTTCGTATTCGATAGAGGCAGGCCAAGCCGAATAAATGTTTCGGTATTTTCTAATCACCGAATTTGCCCTATTTAGTTCTCCGTAATACAACTGTATTGTATATCCGTCGCTTAATTTATTTTCTTTCTCGAGGCTTTTTTTCAACTCGAGTAATTGAGGAATTTGTGCATCCTGATTTACTGTGACCGTTGCCTGTTGAGCAGAGATATTGTTAACAGTAAAACAGATTAATATACTGAAAATAAATAGTTTATGAAAATGTGATAATCGCATGTAAATTGATATTGAATACAAATGTAAATCTTATAAACTTCACATTGGTTAAAATTATTATTTAGAATAATTATAAATTAACCGTTAACACTTTGTTTAGATTTCTAAAATCGATCTTATACCGTACTTTTGCAGGGTTATTTTAGGCATGGAAACACCTGCGAAATTCGCATAAGCTATAACCAATTACGTGCCAAACTTTTGACAATAATTAACCATTAGTATGATAAAGGTGAAGTTTCGAAATCTACCAACTCAATTGTCACTTCTGTTGTTAGCTCTTCTGCTAACGTTTTCAACAACCACATACGCACAGGAAGAGATGGCCGCTGCCACAACCGAAACTGCTCCGGCTACCGGGGTTGGTGATGCGGCTGCTGGAAAGACCCTCTTCAATGCCAACTGTGCTGCCTGCCACAAGCTCTACAAAAAAGGAGTAGGGCCTGCTTTATTTGGCGTGGGTGACAAATACGATAAAGAATGGCTATACAAATGGATTCGAAACAGTCAGGATTTTATTAAATCCGGCGACCCGAAGGCAATCGCCATTTTCGAAGAGAACAACCAATCGGTTATGACCGCCTTTCCGGCGTTAAGCGATACCGATATCGATAATATTATCGCCTATACCTATACCCCAAAACCAGAACCAACTGTAGCTGTTACTGGAGCCACCGGTGGTGGAGGTGGAAATGGAGACGGCCCAACCAATAACATCATCCTTGCGGCACTTGCCTTGATCTTTTTATTGTTGGTGGTCATGCTGGTGTTAGTTAATAAGACACTTCGCAGGATCGCAGAGGCCAATGGTGTGGAATATGAAGTTAGCGAGAAACGTCCTCCTATCTGGAAAGCATTTGTACAAAATCAGTTCCTTGTATTTGTTACCTCAATTTTCTTATTGCTGGCTTCCGGTTATTTTGCCTATGGCTGGATGATGCAAATAGGTGTAGACCAGGGTTATGCTCCGGTTCAACCAATTCACTACTCTCATAAAATTCACGCAGGGGACAACCAGATAGATTGTAATTACTGTCACAGCTCTGCAAGAAAGAGTAAGCATTCAGGGATTCCTTCTCTAAATGTATGTATGAACTGTCACAAAATGATCTCCGAATATAACGGAGAGGAAGATGTTGAGAACGGGTACACAAAAGAATTCTATACCAATGAGATCAAGAAGTTATACGAAGCCGTTGGATGGGATGAGAGTACACAATCTTATACCGGAGAAGAGAAGCCTGTGAAATGGGTTCGTATCCACAACCTGCCAGATTTTGCATATTTCAATCACTCGCAACACGTTACTGTGGCGGGAATTGAATGTCAGACTTGCCATGGTCCTGTTGAAGAAATGGAGATCATGTCGCAGTTTTCTCCGCTTACCATGGGATGGTGTATCAACTGTCACAGGGAAACTAATGTAGATCTTAAAGGCAACGAATACTACAAGAAGATACACGAAGAACTTTCGAAGAAGTATGGAGTAGATCAGTTAACCATCGCACAGATGGGTGGACTGGAATGTGGTAAGTGTCACTATTAATAACGAATGAATAATTTTTCAGAAACGAATATGGCATCAAACAAGAAATACTGGAAAAGTGTTGAAGAACTGAAAGAAAACAGTTCTATTGTTGAGACGCTGAAACAAAACGAATTTGTTGAAGAGATTCCCACAGACGATTTTCTTGGGGATAAAGAAACTCTTGAAGCTTCATCAACCACACGACGCGATTTCTTAAAATATGTTGGGTTTACAACTGCAGCGGCCTCATTGGCTGCCTGTGAAGGGCCGGTGATCAAATCCATCCCTTACGTTGTGGCTCCGGACGAAATTGTTCCCGGTGTGGCAAATTACTACGCATCTTCCATTGGTGATGGATTCGATTTCGCCAACGTATTGGTAAAGACTCGTGAAGGGCGTCCTATTAAAATAGAGCGTAACGATCTTGCAAAGAACAATGAGGTAAATGCTCGTGTTCAGGCGTCTGTTCTATCGTTGTACGACAAGAACAGGTTGATGGCCCCCAGAGTAGGAGATGAAGAAGTAAGTTGGGACGACTTCAACGCGGGTGTAGTTGCTACCCTGAGTCAGATGACAGGCAAAGATGTTGTACTTCTTACGCAAACTTTCGCCAGCCCTACCACCTCAAAATTAATTCAGGAATTTATTACTCAGTTCCCTCATGTTCGTCATGTAGTTTATGATACAGTTTCTTCTTCGGAAGCGGCAGATGCCTACCAGGCGAAATACGGAAGCCGTGGCTTGGCAGATTACGATTTTTCCAAAGCGGAAGTGATCGTCTCTGTGGGTGCAGATTTCTTAGGTGACTGGCAAGGTGGAGGTTACTCCCCGGGTTATATTGAAAATCGTGTTCCGAAGAATGGTAAGATGTCACGACATATTCAGTTTGAGGCGAATATGACTCTATCCGGAGCTAACGCAGATAAGCGAGTTCCTGTAAAACCTTCAGATCAGAAAAAAATAGTTATGGCTTTAACAGGAGGCAGCATGTCCGGATTACCGGAGGGCGTTGCCGAAGCTGTTAGAGCTGCAAAAGCCGAGCTTGATCGTGCCGGAAATAAAGGCGTGATCGTTACAGGTCTGCCCGATGTGGCTGCCCAATCGGCTGTATTAAATTACAATGAGTCCAGAGGAAGTATGGCTATGGATACCGATAAGCCTCGCCTTACCTCAATGGGGAACACCGCCGAAGTCACAGCCGTGATGAACGGGGTTGTTTCAGGGAGTATAAAAGGACTTATCACAGTAGGAGTAGATCCGGTTTATTCCTTCCCTCATCCATCGTTTGCCGATGCGTATAAAAATCTGGAGCTGTCTCTTGCCTTCTCTATGAAGGAGGACGCTACTGCTTCTCTTGCAAAAATGGTGGCGGCAACGCCTCACTATTTGGAGAGTTGGGGCGATATTCAAACCAAGAAAGGGAATTTTGGGATCACACAACCCGCTATCAGACCTCTTTTCAACACAAAACAATTTCAGGAATGTCTGTTGAAATGGTCTGGTAATGACAAACCATACTACGATTACCTACGCGAGAATTGGGAAACCAATATTCTTGCCGGAGCCTCCTGGAACAAAGCTGTTCAGGATGGAGTTTTCGAAAGTGATGTTGAACTGGAAGTTCTGGAAACTACACCCGCACTAAATACACTTGAGAGCAGTACTTCTGAAGGCGCTTTATTAGCGAATTCACAAGAAGGTGGTATGGAACTTACCTTATATACCAAAACTTCGATGGGTGATGGACAACAGGCAAACAACCCTTGGTTGCAAGAGATGCCCGATCCTATTACCCGAGCTGCCTGGGATAATTATGTTACCATGTCTGCTTCAGATGCTGAAGCCATGGGAATTGAAAACTTCAATGTAGCCAATGGTGCGCTAAACGGAAGTTATGTGAATGTCTCTATGGGAGATGTTACTGTTGAAAATGTACCGGTGATAATTCAGCCTGGTCAGGCAAAAGGATCCATTGGTTTAGCCTTGGGTTATGGTAAGACGGCTGCAATTCAAACCGAAATGCAAACTGGAGTTAATGCCTTCCCTTTGTACAACAATTTTAATGCTGTACAGAATGTAAGTGTTACCAAAACAAGTGGTATCCATGAGTTTGCTTGTGTTCAGCTACAAAATACGATGATGGGTCGTGATATTATTCGCGAAACTACCCTCGAGATATTTAATACAAAAGATGCTTCGGTATGGAATGCCATGCCAATGGTTTCTAAAGATCATAAGGAAATTCCTGTGACATCTCCGGATGCCGACCTTTGGGATTCTTTTGATCGTTCGGTAGGACATCACTTTAACTTATCCATAGACCTGAACGCTTGTACAGGTTGTGGGGCATGTGTTATTGCTTGTAATGCTGAAAATAATGTGCCCGTAGTTGGTAAGAACGAGATTCGAAAGAGTAGAAGCATGCACTGGCTTCGTATCGACCGGTATTATTCGAGTCAGGAGTCGTTCGCGGTAGATCTTGATAAAAAAGAAAATATTTCCGGTCTGGGAAGTTCGCTTTCCGAATTCGGAGAACTGGAACAAGCTTCCGAGAATCCACAGGTTGCCTTTCAACCTGTAATGTGTCAGCACTGTAACCATGCTCCTTGTGAGACGGTTTGTCCGGTAGCGGCTACATCACATGGACGCCAGGGACAAAACCACATGGCCTATAACCGTTGTGTTGGTACGCGTTACTGTGCAAACAACTGTCCATATAAGGTTCGTCGTTTCAACTGGTTCTTATATGCCGAGAATGATGAGTTCGATTATCATATGAATAACGACCTTGGAAGAATGGTCTTAAATCCGGATGTAGTGGTGAGATCACGTGGAGTAATGGAAAAATGCTCGATGTGTATTCAGATGACTCAGAAAACCATTTTAGATGCAAAACGGGATGGAAGACCGATCAAGGATGGAGAATTTAAAACAGCATGTTCTTCGGCATGTAACACAGGGGCTATTGTCTTTGGTGATGTGAACGATCACGAAAGTGAGGTTTATAAGAAGAAGCATGACGACAGGATGTATCATTTACTTGAAGCAGTTGGAACAAAGCCAAATGTGATGTACCAGACTCAGGTAAGGAACACAAAAGAAGCTTAAAATAACTAACTAAGAAATAGTACAAAAAGATATGGCGTCGCATTACGAAGCACCTATTAGAAAACCCTTAGTTACGGGAAATAAATCCTACCACGATGTTACCGTGGATGTAGCCGCTCCGGTAGAAGGAAAGGCCAACAGATCCTGGTGGATTGTATTCGGAATAGCATTAGCTGCATTCCTTTGGGGTATTGGCTGTATTATCTATACCATTTCCACCGGAATTGGTGTATGGGGTCTAAACCCAACAGTTAACTGGGCCTGGGATATAACAAATTTCGTTTGGTGGGTAGGTATTGGTCACGCAGGAACCCTGATTTCTGCGGTACTTCTACTTTTCCGTCAGAAATGGAGAATGGCGATCAACCGCTCTGCCGAGGCGATGACGATCTTTTCGGTTATTCAGGCAGGTTTGTTCCCTATCATTCACATGGGACGTCCCTGGCTGGCGTATTGGGTACTACCTATTCCCAACCAATTTGGTTCGCTGTGGGTAAATTTCAACTCACCACTGCTTTGGGATGTATTTGCAATATCAACCTATCTTTCGGTTTCTCTGGTTTTCTGGTGGACGGGGCTATTGCCGGATTTCGCTATGATACGAGACCGTGCCATCACACCATTTACAAAAAGGGTGTACAGTATCCTTTCTTTTGGATGGAGTGGACGTGCAAAAGACTGGCAACGATTTGAAGAAGTATCATTGGTACTTGCCGGATTGGCAACTCCTCTTGTACTTTCGGTTCATACAATCGTATCTTTCGACTTCGCCACTTCTGTGATTCCGGGATGGCACACTACCATCTTCCCGCCTTACTTTGTTGCGGGAGCGATCTTCTCTGGTTTTGCGATGGTACAGACGCTTCTTATCATCATGAGAAAAGTGTCTAATCTGGAAGACTATATTACCATTCAGCATATAGAACTTATGAACATTGTGATCATGATCACAGGTTCAATTGTTGGGGTAGCCTATATTACCGAGCTGTTTATCGCATGGTATTCGGGAGTGGAATACGAACAATATGCTTTCCTCAACCGTGCTACCGGACCATACTGGTGGGCGTACTGGGCCATGATGACATGTAATGTGTTCAGCCCGCAGTTTATGTGGTTCAAGAAATTACGAACTAGTATTATGTTCTCCTTCTTTATATCGATCGTTGTGAACATAGGTATGTGGTTTGAGCGTTTTGTGATCATTGTAACTTCGTTACACCGTGATTACCTTCCTTCATCCTGGACCATGTTCTCCCCAACATTTGTGGACATAGGGATCTTTATCGGAACCATTGGATTCTTCTTTGTTTTGTTCCTACTTTACGCAAGAACTTTCCCGGTTATCGCTCAGGCGGAGGTAAAATCTATACTGAAGGGATCCGGAGACCGGTATAAGAGATTAAGAGCAGAACATGGAGACGATGTAAAGCATTACGGTGAGGTACCTGGAGCTACTGCAACTGTAAAAACTCCGTCAACAGTTCCGGACAGTCCTATGGCCGAGGACAATTCAGAAAAAATAAATAGCCTGCTAGAGAGTATTGGAACTTTCGATCCAAATACACAATCTGCAGACGATCTTAAACGAATTAGTGGTGTAGGTCCGGTAATGGAACAAAAATTACACCAGTTGGGTATCTATACCTTTGATCAGGTAAGTAGAATGACCGATAGAGAATACGACCTGCTGGACAGCATAATAGATGAGTTCCCAGGAAGAGCCAAGAGAGATGACTGGGCCGGGCAGGCAACTAAACTTAAAAATAATTCATAGCTATGGCATCGAAAGTGATACACGCTATTTATAATGATGACGACATCCTCCTGAACGCTGTGAAGAAGGTGCGGGATGAACACTATCATATCGAAGAAGTATATACACCATTTCCGGTTCACGGGCTTGAAAAAGCCATGGGGCTGGCCGATACTCGTATTGCTATCACCTCATTCCTGTATGGACTAGTGGGACTTAGTGTAGCGATAATCATGATGAATTATATCATGATCCAGGATTGGCCACAGGATATTGGTGGTAAACCAAGTTTTAGCTATATAGAGAATATGCCTGCTTTTGTGCCGATCATGTTCGAAATGACGGTATTCTTTGCAGCTCACTTAATGGTGATAACCTTTTATATGAGGAGTAAATTATGGCCATTTAAGAAAGCCGAAAACCCCGATGTGCGAACTACCGATGATCATTTTTTAATGGTAGTGGACACAGGTAATCACGATATAGAGCAAGTTTCCAGTTTCTTGTCTAGTACTGGTGCATTGGAAATTAGTATTCATGAAAATGATGAAGACCATTAATATGAAGAAAGCGATTCACATAAGTATTGTAATTATTGCTTCCATGGCGATAATGTCCTGTTCCAATACTAATAGTCCGAACTATCAGTACATGCCTAACATGTACGAGCCTGTTGGTTACGAAACATATGGCGAATACGATATATTTGAGAATGAAATGGAGGCAAAACTTCCGGCCGAAGGGTCTATCCCCAGAGGGTGGATGCCGTACGAATATGAAAATTCGACCGCCGGATTAGAACTTGCCCGTACAGAACTTAAAATGACTTTACCGGTTACCGAAGAGAACCTGGCTAAAGGAGCTCAGTTATATGAGATCTATTGTGCGGTGTGTCATGGAACAAAAGGTGACGGACAAGGAATATTGATGCAGCGAGAAAAATTCCTGGGGATACCAAGTTATGCAGATCCGGGAAGAAATATCACAGAGGGAAGTATTTACCATGTACAGATGTATGGATTAAACGCTATGGGATCTTATGCCTCTCAAACAAACGAATTGGAGAGATGGCAGATCACGCAGCATGTGCTTAATCTAATGGCAGCCCTCAAGGGAGAAGCAGGTTTGATAGTGGAAACTATGGGAGAAGATGCGGTAAATAATTTACCACAGTTGATAGAGTCTGCCGAAGAAACCAACGGAGAAGAACCTGTAGATAACTAAGAATTACATTAAAGAATAAAGAGAATAGCTAAAGATATGTATACGCTACCCAATAAATTAAAACTGTTCGCAATTATCTTTATGGTAGTTGGTGCCGTTGGAATCGTTTCAGGCTTCCTGATGGCTCCTAAAACAACTTCCGAAGTAAAGGAAATGATGGTCGATGGCCACGGTGATGGCCATGGTGGTGATCATGCTGTTGTTGATGAATCTCACAACGGAGGGCATGGTGAAGAAGCCCACGATGACGAGGCTCATTACGAGCATGTGTTACATCAATTGCAAAACAGACCATGGTCTGCCTTGTATGTGGCATCTTTCTTCTTCTTTATGATCGCCCTTGGGACTCTGGCATTCTATGCTATTCAGTATGCGGCCCAGGCAGGTTGGTCGCCGGTTTTATTCCGGGTTATGGAAGGGATCACGGCCTATTTACCGGTGGCATCTGTGATCATACTTGTATTATTACTGCTTTCGGCTTTCCATGTAAATCATATCTTTCACTGGATGGATCCAGAATTGGTTAACCCCGAAAGTGATCATTACGATAAATTGATCGCAGGGAAAAGCAGCTTTTTAAACGTGCCGTTTTTCCTTATTAGAGCATTGATTTTCCTTGGCGGATGGAACCTGTACAGATGGGTGTCCAGACGAAACTCTCTTAGAGATGATAATGCAGAAGATAATCGCTGGTTTAAAAAGAACTTTAAAGCTTCGGCTATTTTCCTGGTATTCTTCATCGTTACAGAATCTATGATGAGCTGGGATTGGATCATGAGTTTCGATCCTCACTGGTTCTCAACCCTGTTTGGCTGGTATGTGTTTGCCGGGATGATGGTTAGCGCCATCACTGTGATAGCCATGGTTACCATAGTGTTGAAATCGCAGGGATACCTGGAGCATGTGAACGACAGTCATATACATGACCTTGCAAAATATATGTTCGGTTTCAGCATTTTCTGGACCTATTTGTGGTTCTCACAATTTATGCTGATCTGGTATTCGAACATCCCCGAAGAGGTTACTTATTTTGTAACACGAATCGAAGATTATAATCTTCCCTTCTTCGGAATGGTGGTTATGAATTTCGTATTCCCGGTACTGATGCTTATGAATAGTGATTACAAACGTGTGAACTGGTTTGTGATCTTAACAGGGATTGTAATATTGGTTGGGCATTATATAGACGTGTTCAATATGGTGATGCCAGCTACCGTAGGAGCTTCCTGGTTTATCGGTTTACCCGAGATAGGAGCAATAATGTTTTTCTTTGGCTTGTTTGTCTTGGTTGTATTTACGGCGCTTACCAAAGCTCCATTATTGGCCAAGCGTAACCCGTTTATCAAAGAAAGTAAGCATTTTCATTATTAATCAAAATTTAGAAGACAGATAACGATGACCGCATTTTTAGTTGTATTAGTAATCATTCTTTTTGGAGTCGCTGTCATGCAAATGGGCAAGATATTCAAGATGTCTCGCCAGCAGTCGAATACTTCCGAAATAGTCAACGATAAGGATAATAACACCCAGGGATGGTTGATGCTCGCATTTGTAATATTCATCTATGTGCTCTGTATTTATTCATTCTACGAATGGGGTGATGTGTTGTTGCCAAGATCGGCCTCGGAGCACGGGGTGGGAATCGACCAGCTTTGGTTGATTTCTATGATCATTATTTTTGTTGTTGGGATCATCACGCAATGGTTGTTGCACTACTTTGCCTTTAAATACAGAGGGCGTCAAACTCAAAAGGCGGTATTTTATGCAGACAACGATAAGCTTGAATTCATCTGGACCATCATTCCCGTAATAGTTCTTGCAGGACTTATCATTTATGGTTTGTTCACCTGGACCGATATTATGAATATCGATACAGAAGATGATCCATTAGTAGTGGAGTTGTATGCGTACCAGTTCGACTGGAGAGCTCGATACGGAGGAGAAGATAACACCCTTGGTGAAGCCAATGTAAGATTGATCGAAGGTGTGAACCAACTAGGTGTGGATGCTTCAGATCCCTATGCTCAGGATGATGTGATCGTTAACGAACTACATCTGCCAAAAGGAAGAAAAGTAATCTTTAAAATGCGCTCACAGGATGTTCTTCATTCTGCTTATATGCCACATTTCCGGGCTCAGATGAACTGTGTGCCGGGGATGATCACTCAATTCTCCTTTACACCTACTGTAACAACCGAGGAAATGAGGCAGGCCGAAGAAATGAAAGATAAGGTTCAGAAGATCAATAAGATCCGAACAGAGAATAATATTGCTCTTGCTGCTGCAGGAGAAGAACAGTTGGAGATGTATGAATTCGACTATATGCTACTTTGTAACAAGATCTGTGGTAACAGCCATTACAACATGCAAATGAAGATCATTGTTGAAGAAGAAGAAGAATTCAATGCATGGATGAAAGAACAACAAACGCTCGCAGCGGTATTAAAACAATAAAAAATTAGCTTAAAAGATATGTCAGCACACGCCGAAGCACACGCAGTAGATCATCACGACGATCACGGACATCATCACAAAGAGACGTTCATAACTAAATATATATTTAGTCAGGACCATAAAATGATCTCCAAGCAATACCTAATTACAGGATTGTTCATGGGTATTATTGGTATAGCTATGTCTATCCTGTTCAGGATGCAGTTGGCATGGCCGGATGAACCTTTCACAATCTTCGAAGTACTATTAGGTAAATGGGCCGAGGGTGGCGTTATGGACCCAAGTGTTTACCTGGCCCTGGTAACTATTCATGGAACGATCATGGTATTCTTTGTCCTTACGGCCGGATTGAGTGGTACCTTCAGTAACTTACTTATACCACTACAGATCGGGGCGCGCGATATGGCTTCCGGGTTCCTTAATATGATCTCATACTGGTTGTTCTTTCTATCCAGTATTATCATGGTTTTTTCACTTTTCGTGGAAGCTGGACCTGCCTCAGCCGGGTGGACAGTATATCCGCCGTTAAGTGCGTTACCGCAGGCTATTCCAGGTTCTGGTGCCGGTATGACTTTGTGGCTAGTGTCTATGGCGATCTTTATCGCATCCTCACTTCTCGGGTCACTTAATTATATAGTAACAGTTTTAAACTTAAGAACCAAAGGGATGTCGATGACTCGCCTTCCTTTAACAATTTGGGCGTTCTTTGTAACAGCCATAATCGGGGTGGTTTCTTTCCCGGTATTATTGTCTGCCGCATTAATGCTTATAATGGATAGAAGCTTCGGAACCTCCTTCTTCCTTTCCGATATTTATATCGCAGGAGAAGTATTACACAACCAGGGAGGATCTCCAGTGCTCTTTGAACACCTTTTCTGGTTCCTGGGGCACCCCGAAGTATATATTGTAATATTACCTGCTATGGGTCTTGTGTCCGAGATCATGGCAACAAACTCTCGTAAACCAATCTTTGGTTACCGTGCCATGGTGGCATCCATCTTAGCGATCGCATTTTTATCTACGATCGTTTGGGGGCACCATATGTTTATATCAGGGATGAATCCGTTCCTGGGGTCGGTATTTACATTTACTACCCTGCTTATTGCAATTCCTTCTGCAGTTAAAGCCTTTAACTGGATCACTACCTTATGGAAAGGGAATTTACAGTTAAATCCCGCGATGCTATTTTCAATTGGATTTGTATCTACGTTCATCACGGGTGGATTAACAGGTATTATTCTGGGTGATAGTGCACTAGATATTAATGTACACGATACCTATTTCGTGGTTGCACACTTCCACCTGGTAATGGGAATCTCGGCTTTATATGGATTATTTGCCGGGGTGTACCACTGGTTCCCAAAAATGTTCCAAAGCAGGATGATGAATAAAAATCTTGGATTTGTACACTTCTGGGTTACCGCTGTAGGTGCCTATGGGGTTTTCTATCCAATGCACTTTATTGGAATGGCTGGACTGCCAAGACGTTATTACAATAACACCAACTTCCCGTATTTCGACGATCTGGCCGACGTGAATGTTGTGATCACAATTTTTGCGATCATTACTGCAGCGGCACAGTTAGTTTTCCTATACAACTTTATTCATTCTATGTTCTACGGGAAAAAAGGCCCTCAAAATCCTTGGAAATCCAATACTTTGGAATGGACGGCACCAATCAAACATATTCATGGAAACTGGGATGGTCCTATTCCGCATGTGTATCGTTGGTCTTACGATTATAGTAAACTCAATAAAGATGAAAGCGACTATGTGATTCCAGGTCAGGATTATGTGCCGCAGCATATCCCGCTGCAGGAAAATGAAGAAGAGCTGAATCATTAATTGAAAAAATAGCAACTACAAAAAACCCTCTCCAAATCGAGAGGGTTTTTTAGTACCTTAAACCCCTTAAAAATTTAGATCACTCTTGGAGACCCTTAAAAAGATTATTAAATATCTACCTCAGGCGATTGCAGGAAAAGACCAGGACTTTACTTCAGGAAGTATTAGAAAGGCGATCTTTCTCCTTTCGGTACCCATGGTGCTGGAGATGATGATGGAATCTGTTTTCTTCCTGGTGGATGCGTATTTTGTTTCTAGCCTGGGAGCAAATGCCATAGCTACAGTTGGACTAACCGAATCTGTACTCACCCTGGTATACGCAATTGCGATTGGATTGAGTATGGGAGTAACCGCTATCGTGGCAAGGCGTATTGGAGAGAAGAACGTTTCCGGAGCTTCAAAAGCGGCTGTACAATCTATATTTCTCGGGATCGCACTGGCCGTAATAGTGAGTGTTATAGGAATTTTATTTCCGAAGGAAATCCTCGGCCTTATGGGCGGGGAAACAGATCTTATTGAGGAAGGTTATGGGTATACCCAAATATTGCTTGGTGGGAACGTAACCATTATGCTGCTGTTCATCATCAACGCGATCTTCCGTGGGGCTGGTGATGCGTCTGTGGCGATGAAGGTATTGATCTTTTCAAACCTTCTAAATATTATCCTGGACCCCATGTTTATCTTCGGTTTTGGTCCTATTCCTGCCTATGGAGTAAAAGGTGCGGCGATTGCAACAACTATAGGAAGAGGAAGTGCGGTTATATTGCAATTGGTCATATTGTTTTATGGCTGGAGCCGAATTAAAGTTGGCCTTAAAGATGTTGTGTTCAGATTAGGGATCATGCTGAACCTGATCCGTGTATCCCTGGGGGGAATCGGCCAGTTTATTATCGGGACATCCAGTTGGGTATTTCTAATGCGGATCATGGCCGAATTTGGTAGTGAGGTACTAGCCGGATACACCATTGCTATCCGCGTACTCATGTTCACTTTAATGCCTTCCTGGGGAATGAGTAATGCAGCGGCTACTTTGGTGGGACAGAATCTCGGTGCCCAAAAACCGGATCGTGCAGAGTCCTCGGTTTGGAAAACCGGTAAGTACAACGTCTGGTTTATGGCGGCTGTTTCGGTGTTTTATCTCTTATTTGCTGAAATGATCTTGAAGATCTTCAGTGATGATCCCTCGGTGATAGAGAACGGAGCCTTAAGCCTTCGTATCATCGCGGCGGGCTATGTAGCCTATGCCTATGGAATGGTGATCGTACAAGCTTTCAATGGAGCGGGAAACACACGAACGCCTACCATCATAAATTTCTTCTGTTTCTGGCTGTTTCAACTTCCTTTCGCTTACCTGGCAGCAATAGTTTTCGACTGGGGCGTCAATGGCGTGCTGTGGGCCATTACCTCTGCAGAAGTACTTATCGCAATAATTGGGATCATCTGGTTTAAGAAAGGTAACTGGAAAACGGTACAGGTGTAATTAACAGCGAATTTCTTACATCGATTACGTGATTTCACGTATATGACGGGAACTTTTACAAGGGTATATTTGAGATATAAATACCAGTTTTTGGCAATTTGGGGAGATTGCTACTCAGTGAAAGCCGTACATTTCGTTACGGCTTTCGCTTTATACAAAATAATCAAACTAAGGTAATTCCACTCTTCGTATATTTGTGTTATGAACGAACACCTGGATCCTACCGGAGAACAACTTTCACCTCAGGAACTTGATATTGAGAAGAAATTACGTCCGTTAACCTTCGACGATTTTACCGGACAAGACCAGGCGCTGGAAAATCTTCAGATCTTTGTTCAGGCTGCCAATCTTCGAGATGAGGCACTGGATCATACCTTGTTCCATGGTCCACCCGGCCTTGGAAAAACTACCCTCGCACATATACTTGCAAACGAACTGGATGTCTCCATAAAAGTTACTTCCGGGCCTGTGTTGGACAAGCCGGGTGATCTCGCGGGATTACTTACTAACCTGGAAGAGCGCGATGTCCTCTTTATAGATGAGATCCACAGGCTAAGCCCTATCGTAGAAGAATACTTGTATTCGGCCATGGAAGATTATAAGATCGATATTATGATAGAGACAGGGCCAAATGCCCGTACAGTCCAAATAAACCTCAATCCGTTCACCCTAGTGGGTGCAACCACACGCTCGGGTTTGCTTACCGCACCTATGCGTGCCCGCTTTGGGATAGCCTCCCGATTGCAATATTACTCTACCGAGCTCCTTACCACTATAGTACAACGAAGCGCCGGGATACTAAAGGTCCCTATCAACATGGAAGCAGCCATAGAAATTGCAGGCCGAAGCAGAGGAACACCCCGTATAGCAAATGCTCTACTCCGCCGCGTACGAGATTTTGCCCAGATAAAAGGTGATGGTAACATCGACATTAAGATCGCTAAGTATGCCCTGGAGGCACTGCATGTAGATGCACATGGCCTGGATGAAATGGACAATAAGATATTGACCACGCTTATCGATAAGTTTAAAGGAGGTCCGGTTGGAATCACAACTCTGGCAACTGCTGTTTCCGAAAGTTCGGAAACCATAGAAGAGGTTTACGAACCATTTTTAATTCAGCAGGGCTTTATAGTGCGTACCCCGCGTGGACGCGAAGTTACCGAAGCGGCATATAAACATCTCGGGAAGTTAAAAGGCGGATCACAAGGCGGATTATTTTAAAATGATCCATGGCGGCAAAGACTAAATATAATTATCCCGAACGACTGCCGCTCTTAAAATTTTTTCTGAACGCCGAAGCCATTCGCAAGAATCCCATCCCGTTTCACCGGCAGTTTTTCAACTTATATGGCGATACTTTTGCAGTAAAATTGGGTCGAAGGAAACACCTTATGCTTTCCAGAGACAAGGATGTTGTGCAACACATTCTTCAGAAAAATCATAAGAACTACTACAAATCGACCATTCAAACTAAATATCTCTCCAAATATCTTGGCATGGGACTGCTTACGGCAAACGGAGAATTTTGGCTGAAGCAGCGCAGGTTAATTCAACCGGCTTTTCACAAGAAAAAGATGGATAGCCTGTTAGGTCTTATGCAGAAGACCATAGCCGGCGAACTCGACGAGCTTACTACAGAAAGCAGTATTGATGTTTTTAAGGTAATGAATCAACTTGCGTTTAATGTAGTTGCGAAATCACTATTTAATTTGAGCGTCTCGACAGACCAATTGAAACGACTGCAGTATATTATACAGGAGATACAATTGTTTCTGGTTAAAGAGGTGCGATTACCGCATAAAGGCTGGTGGTTCAAACTAAGCGGGCAGGTTAAAAAGCACAAATTGCTTTCGGAAGAGAGCAGGGAAATCATTGGCAAAATTATAGAAGAACGCAAGGCCAGCACTCAATCGCATGATGATCTGCTAGATATGTTGCTTGCTACCCGCTATGAGGATACAAGAGAGCCAATGAGTACCAGACAGCTCGTAGATGAGATCTCCATATTGTTTGTTGCCGGGCATGAAACCACGGCCAATGCATTAGCCTTTACCTCCTTTCTCCTGGCCAGACACCCGAAGGTGCAGCAGCGGGTGTTTGATGAAGTGCTGGTAGCAGTTTCAGCAACCCAAGATCCTCTTGAACAAATAAAACAGTTGCCATACACTAGGGCTGTGATCGACGAATCCATGCGGTTGTACCCTCCTGCCTGGATCACAGACCGGGAGAATTTGGAAGATGACACCATTGGAGATTATCATATCAGGAAGAATACGCTGGTAGGGGTCTCCTTCTACGAACTTCACAGAAATCCCAAATACTGGGAGAACCCGGATGATTTCGTACCAGAACGCTTTCTGGGTGAACATAAAAAAGAAACTGCCGGAATCTACTATCCTTTTGGGGCGGGGCCCAGAATGTGCATCGGAATGGGGTTTGCTATTTACGAGATGGTGCTGGCGGTGTCTCATTTGGTATATCATTATAAATTAAACACTCAATTAAATGAACCAAAGGTTAATCCGCTTATTACACTGAAACCAGTGGATATTTTAATAAATTTCGAGCGCAGAGACCATTCATGAGTAGACCCGCAACAAATACCGATCTTATTAAATCTGAAGCCACCCGTCTTGGTTTTCTAAGCTGTGGGATAAGTAAGGCCGGATTCCTGGAAGAAGAAGCACCCCGGCTCGAAAAATGGCTGAATGATAATATGCAGGGAGAAATGTCTTATATGGAGAATCATTTCGATAAAAGACTGGATCCCACCCTGCTTGTTCCGGGAGCAAAAAGTGTAGTTTCATTACTCTTAAATTATTTTCCGAAGCAAACCCAGAGGGAAGACAGCTATAAGATTTCCAAATACGCCTACGGAACCGATTACCATTTTGTGATCAAGGATAAATTGAAACAATTACTCAATTTTATACGCGAAGAAATTGGAGACGTTCATGGAAGAGCCTTTGTCGATTCGGCTCCGGTATTAGATAAGGCCTGGGCTGCCAAGAGCGGACTTGGATGGATGGGAAAACACAGCAACCTGCTCACCAAGCAATTGGGGTCCTTTTATTTCATTGCCGAACTTATCATCGATCTGGATCTTGAATACGACACTCCGGTGACCGATCATTGTGGAAGTTGTACCGCCTGTATCGATGCTTGTCCTACTCAGGCCATAGTTGAACCCTATGTTGTGGACGGGAGCAAATGCATTTCTTACTTTACCATTGAGCTTAAAAACGAGATCCCTTCAAAGTTTTCCGGAAAATTCGACGACTGGATGTTTGGATGCGATGTCTGCCAGGATGTGTGTCCGTGGAATCGATTCAGCCGGGCACATAGAGAACCTTTATTCGATCCTAATCCGGAATTGCTACAGCTGTCTAAAGGCGATTGGGAAGAGATCACGGAGGAAGTATTTATGAGGCTATTTAAGAATAGTGCCGTAAAAAGAACCGGGTTCAAGGGTTTGAAAAGAAATATAAGCTTCCTGAAAGATTAACGACTAAATTTTCGTCAGTTCGGCTTTCCTCTTAACTTTGTTACACTAAAGCATGATGTATGAGCAAGCACAGTAAGCGAAGAGAAGCACTAATGTATCACGCCAAACCCAGACCGGGGAAAATACAGGTGGTACCAACTAAAAAATACGCCACCCAGAGAGATCTTTCCCTGGCTTATTCTCCGGGAGTGGCAGAACCCTGCCTGGAGATCGAAAAGGATGTGAACAATGTCTATCGCTACACCAACAAAGGAAACCTGGTTGCTGTGATCTCTAATGGAACCGCCGTTCTTGGCCTTGGGAATATTGGCCCGGAAGCCTCCAAACCCGTTATGGAGGGAAAAGGATTGTTGTTTAAAATATTTGCAGATATAGATGTATTCGATATTGAGGTGAATACGGAAAATATCGACGAATTTGTTGAGACTGTAAAGAATATTGCTCCCACCTTTGGGGGGATCAACCTCGAAGACATTAAAGCACCTGAAGCCTTCGAGATCGAGAGACGACTTCGCGAAGAACTGGACATCCCGGTTATGCATGACGATCAGCACGGTACCGCGATAATTTCGGCGGCGGCTTTGCTCAATGCGCTGGAGATCGCTAAAAAAGATATTAAGAAAGTGAAGATCGTAATTAGTGGCGCCGGAGCAGCTGCGGTTTCCTGTACCCGTTTATACAAAGCATTCGGAGCCAAGGCTGAAAACATCGTTATGCTTGACAGCAGTGGGGTAATAAGAAGCGATCGCAAAGAACTTTCAGAAGAAAAATCAGAATTCGCCACCAAAAGAAAGATAGATACCCTGGAAGAGGCTATGATGGATGCCGATGTGTTTGTAGGCTTGTCCATAGCCGGAATTGTTACCCCCGAAATGTTACTTTCCATGGCCAAGAATCCTATTGTATTTGCGATGGCAAATCCTAATCCGGAGATCGATTACGAACTTGCTGTGAAGACAAGGGAAGATATTATCATGGCTACAGGCCGAAGTGATCATCCTAACCAGGTGAACAATGTACTTGGCTTTCCATTTATATTTCGTGGAGCCCTGGATGTTCGCGCCACCAAGATCAACGAAGAAATGAAGATGGCAGCAGTAAAATCTCTGGCCGCATTGGCCAAAGAACCGGTTCCCGAACAGGTCCATATCGCATACGGAGAAACAAGACTCGCCTTTGGAAAGGAATATATCATTCCGAAGCCATTCGACCCACGACTCATTGCCACGGTGCCTCCAGCGGTTGCTAAGGCAGCTATGGAAAGCGGGGTGGCGACATCGAAGATCACCAATTGGGAGGCCTATCAGGACGAGTTATACGACAGGATGGGCAGTGATAATAAGATCATTCGATTAATGTATAATCGGGCCAGGATGGATCCAAAGCGAATTGTTTTTGCTGAAGCAGATAGCCTCGATGTGCTGAAAGCTGCCCAGATCGTTTATGAAGAAGGAATAGGAATTCCTATCCTGCTGGGAAGAAGAAAGATCATAAAAGAACTTATGGCCGAGCTCGAATTCGAGAAAAAAGGCATCGATATCATCGATCCTAAAAGTGATATGCAGGCGAAAAAGTTGAAGGATTACGCAAAAAAGCACTGGAATCGGAGAAAACGAAGCGGGAGTACGCTTTATGATTCGGAGAGAAATATGAGGGAGAGAAATTACTTTGCCGCTATGATGGTGAGCGAAGGTGATGCAGATGCAATGATCTCGGGCTATTCCAGAGCATATCCATCGGTTTTAAGGCCTGTATTAGAGACTATAGGGCTTTTTGACGGGGTATCCCGTGTGGCAACAACCAACCTCATGCTTACCAAACGGGGACCCATGTTCCTTTCTGATACTTCTATCAACATCGATCCTAATTCCCATGAGTTGGCGAAGATCGCACAGATGACCAATTACACCATGAAACTCTTTGGTTTGGAACCCGTGATAGCGATGATCTCCTATTCCAATTTTGGATCGTCGAGAGACCCGCATGCCAGGAAAGTACAGGAGGCAGTAGCCCTACTGCACAAGTCTAACCCGGATATGCATGTGGATGGAGAGTTGCAGGTGGATTTTGCCTTAAATCCTGTTTTGCTGAAGGAAAAGTTTCCATTTTCCAAGCTAGCGGGGAAGAAAGTAAACGCCCTTATCTTCCCAAATCTGGACTCGGCTAACAGTAATTATAAACTATTGAAAGAACTGAATGCCGTGGAGTCTATCGGGCCCATTATGCTTGGAATGAAAAAACCGGTACATATCCTGCAGTTAGGAGCAAGTGTGGAGGAGATGGTAAATATGGCAGCAGTGGCAGTAATAGATGCCCAGCAGAAGGAAATGCGTCTCAAAGAACAGGCAGCTAAAAAAGGCAACTGAATTTAGTATTTCTCAGGATGGCAGATGCAAATAATTATACTATATTTGGGGGCTATTAACCTTTTATTAACGAATGATAACCCATATTCAGGGCAGGCTGATTGAGAAAAATCCGACGGAAGTTATCATAGACTGCAATGGGGTAGGTTATTTTATCAATATTTCGTTGCATACATTTTCGCAGCTCCCCACGGGTGAAAATGTAAAATTATACACTCATTTGCAGGTTCGAGAAGACTCCCATACATTGTATGGTTTTTCGGGCAAAGCTGAGCGTGAAATTTTCAGGTTGTTGATCTCTGTATCAGGAATTGGGGCAAGTATTGCAAGAACCATGCTTTCTTCACTTTCACCGCAACAGGTCATTGAAGCGATCGCTTCGGAAGATGTGGTTACAATTCAGTCTGTAAAAGGAATAGGTAGCAAAACAGCGCAACGTGCTGTACTTGATTTAAAAGACAAAATACTGAAAGTGTATGGGCTCGAAGATGTTTCTGCCGTTTCGAGCAATACGAATAAAAATGAAGCGTTATCAGCATTGGAGACTTTAGGCTTCGCTCGTAAGCAGGTGGAAAAGGTGTGTGATAAGATATTAAAAGAGCAACCCGAAGCCTCGGTTGAGGAGATAATAAAACAAGCTTTAAAAAATTTGTAAACATTGGGCGCAAAACATTACGATTACAAAAGAGGCTTTTTTAAGCTTTTATTTATTTTAGGAATCATATTTGGCGGCTTTAGCACAGCACAGGCGCAGGACTCAACAAGTACCGGATTCGAGATGGGAAGGATGGAACTACCCAACCCTCAAAGCATCATAGACCTTTATACTTACGACCCGATCACCGATCGTTATATCTACACCCAGGCAATAGGCGATCTCAACATCACCTATCCTATTATCCTAACTCCCGAAGAATTCCAGGAATTGATACTTCAGGAGCAAATGAAGGCCTACTTTAAAGAGAAGATAGACGCCGCAGACGGTAGAAAAGAAGGCTCTGAAGAACTACAAAAGAACCTCTTACCTACCTTTTATGTGAACAGTAGTTTCTTCGAATCTGTTTTCGGTGGAAATACAATAGAGGTAATCCCTCAGGGTAGTGTTGAAATGGACCTTGGTTTACTTTACACCAAACAAGACAATCCGTCGTTCTCACCCAGAAACCGTAGAAATCTATCCTTCGATTTCGACCAGAGGATAAGTTTGAGTTTACTGGGAAAAGTAGGTGAACGACTTCAGGTAACCGCCAATTACGATACGCAGTCTACCTTCGATTTTCAGAATCAAATAAAACTTGAATACACGCCAACCGAAGACGATATCATACAAAAGATAGAAGTGGGTAACGTAAGTATGCCCCTAAACAGCAGTCTTATCCAGGGAGCACAGAGTCTATTTGGTGTAAAAACAGAGTTACAGTTTGGTAAGACAACTATTACGGGAGTATTTTCTGAACAAAAATCGGAAACCAGGACAGTAGTTGCCGAAGGAGGAGCAACTATTACCGAATTCGAGGTTTTCGCCCTGGAATACGATGAGAACAGGCACTTCTTCCTGGCGCACTACTTTAGAGATAATTACGATAGAGTCCTAGAGAGATATCCGTTTATTAATTCCAATGTCCAGATCACACGGGCAGAGGTGTGGATCACAAATCGCTCGAACAGGACAGAGAATGTTAGGAATATTGTAGCCTTACAGGATCTAGGAGAAGCAAACCCAGAGAATATTGGATTGGATGTACCTCCGGGAGGTTTTATTAACCGCCCTCCAAATTCTTTAGCCGATAACGCCAACAACGATTTCAATCCATTTGGGATCGATGATCCTGCTGTGCAGTCTATCTTAAATCCGGCAATTCGAGATATTGCTACGGTACAGCAAGGTTTTAGTGGGGTACAGGTAAGTGAAGGAATAGATTACGTAACATTAGAAAATGCCAGACGCCTACAGGCGAACGAATATCGCCTGAATTCTCAATTGGGATATATTTCCCTGAATCAACGACTTAATAATGACGAGGTACTGGCAGTAGCATTTCAATATACAGTAAACGGAAAAGTATACCAGGTTGGGGAGTTCTCTAATGATGGTGTAGAGGCAACGGGCCAGACATTCCCGGGGATGGAACCAGGTTCTCCTCCCGAAGGTGGCCTGCCGCAAAACCTGGTAGTGAAATTACTTAAGAGTAATATCACCAATGTAGACGAACCACTTTGGGACATAATGATGAAAAACATCTATGCCCTGGGTGCATTTCAGTTGGAACCAGAGGATTTCAGGCTGAATATTTTCTATACAGACCCTTCTCCATTAAACTATATTGTTCCCGCAACAGGTACTCCCGAGTTTCCGGCTACAGAACTTCCGGAAGATGTAGACGATACCATTTTATTAAATGTGTTCAACCTGGATCGCCTGAATTTCAACAACGATCCTCAACAGGGAGGTGATGGATTTTTCGATTTCCTACCGGGAATTACGGTAGATCAGCAAAATGGGCAAGTGATCTTTACGAGCGTTGAACCCTTCGGAGAATATCTGTTCAACAAACTGGACAATACACCCGGTGGCGCGGAGAATTACGAGATTCCGTCCACCTACAATGCCAACCAGAACAAATACGTCTTCAGAAAATTATATACCTCCACAAAAACCATAGCCGAACAGGAACAAAGTGACAAGAACAAGTTTCAGTTAAAAGGTACGTACAAATCGACCGGAGCTGATGGAATCCCTATCGGGGCGTTTAATGTTCCTCAGGGTTCGGTTACCGTAACGGCTGGTGGAAGAGTACTAGTGGAAGGGGTGGATTATACGGTAAACTATCAGTTAGGACGTGTTCAGATACTGGATCCGGCCTTGTTGAATTCGAATACCCCGATCCAAATTACCACCGAGAACAATACCTTGTTTGGGCAACAAACCAAGCGTTTTACCGGGCTGAATGTGGAACACAGATTTAGTGAGAATTTTCAATTGGGAGCCACCTATCTCAATCTCAACGAACGTCCACTTACACAGAAATCCTCGTACAATGTGGAGCCCATCAATAATACAATCTTCGGGTTGAATGCGAATTTCTCCACAGAGGTTCCTTTCCTTACCCGATTGGTGAATAAATTACCTAACATAGATACCGATGTAGAATCTAACATCTCCCTACGGGGTGAATTTGCTTACCTCTTACCCGGAGCACCTAAGGTGGCCGATTTTGACGGGAAGGCAACCGTTTACGTAGATGATTTTGAAGCTTCGCAAACAGAACTGGACGTTAAAGCTCCCTTGAGCTGGTACCTGTCAAGTACGCCGGTTGGATTTGGAGGAGAACAGGCTAACGGAAACCTGGCGTACAATTATAACAGGGCTAAGCTGGCCTGGTATACCATCGATCCGATCTTCTATAGCAGTCAGCGACCCGATGGGATAGACGATGAAGATCTCTCGTCACCATTTACACGACGAATCTTCAGGGATGAGATATTCCCTAATCAGGATATTATCCAGGGGCAAACTCAGGCGATATTCTCACTGGACCTCGCTTATTATCCAAGTGAACGAGGACCCTATAACTTCAACCCCGTTTTAGGAGGAGGTAACACCCTGCCGGATCCGGAGACAAGGTTTGCCGGTATATCAAGGCAACTTACAACGACCGATTTTGAACGATCTAATGTAGAGTATATTCAGTTTTGGATCATGGATCCTTTCATATATGAAGAGAACGCTACAAACACAGGGGGTCTGCTTCGTTTTAATCTTGGGAATATTTCAGAAGATATACTGAAAGACGGAAGAAAACAATATGAGAACGGTCTGCCGGAAGACGGCGGAACAGCCAATACCACGCCAACAGCATGGGGTAAAGTACCTACCAATCAATCCCTGGTGTATACCTTCGATACACAGGGAGAGCAGCGTACTAATCAGGATATTGGATACGATGGATTAAACGATGTGGCCGAGGCAGCTCAATTCCCGGATTTTGCAGGACAGCCAGATCCTGCCGGAGATAACTACCTGTACTTTCTTCAAGCTGAAGGAAACATACTCGAACGATATTTACAGTACAATGGTACTGAAGGAAACTCGCCGGTAGAGGTAGGAGATACCAATCGTGGTTCCACCCCACAACCGGATGTTGAGGATATCAACCGCGACAATACCATGAACACGGTAGATAGCTATTTTGAATACGATATCGAAATAAGACCCGGGCAGCTCGATCCCGCCACAAACGATTATGTAACGGATGTGAAGGAATTGGATGTAACCCTTCAGAATAACGAGACCATACCGGTGCGTTGGGTACAATTTAAAATTCCAATTAGTGAACCGGACAGAGCCGTAAATGGGATAGCCGATTTCAGGTCGATCCGATTTATGAGAATGTATCTAAGTGAATTTTCACAAAATACAGTTCTGAGATTTGGTTCCTTAGACCTGGTACGTGGCGATTACAGACGATATATCCAAACTCTTGATATTACGGGTGAAGATCCGGATATGGATGATACAATCTTCGAAAATGAGGCTGTAAGTATAGAACAAAATGAGAACCGACAGCCCATTCCGTATGTCTTACCACCGGGCGTTATTAGAGAAGAGCTAAATAATAACAACAATATTATTAGACAGAATGAACAATCTCTCGCATTGCGAGTAACCGGACTGGAACCCGGAGACGGTAGGGCGGTGTATAAGAATTTCAATGTGGATATGCGGCAATATGAAAATCTTGAGATGTTTATCCATGCCGAGTCACTTCTCAACGAAACTGCCTTAAGTGATGGGGATATGGTGGCGTTTATGCGATTGGGGAATGACCTTAATCAAAACTTCTACGAGATCCAAATACCGCTTAATCCCACAGCATTCAATGTATCCTCCGCCGAAGACATATGGCCTGTAGAAAATAGACTTAATTTACCGTTGCGCCTGTTGCAGGAAGTGAAAACACGGACATTGGGCGACCCAAATAACAACCCAACTGTGTTGCAATTCTTCGACCAGTCTGAATTGGATCCGGGATCGGTAGATGGTCCGGAGAATGACCTGAGAATAGGTATCCAGGGGAATCCTAGTTTTGGAAATGTAAGGGTGATCATGTTGGGTATGAAAAATGCCACCACCAATGATATTTCTGGGGAAGTGTGGTTCAACGAATTAAGATTATCCGAACTGAAGAACCAGGGAGGATGGGCTGCTGTTGCAAGTATGGACGCCAACCTGGCCGATTTTGCAAATATTAGTGCCACCGCGGGACGAAGTACGATTGGATTTGGTTCAATTGAACAGGGTCCTAACCAACGAAGCAGGGAAGATGCGCAGCAATATGATGTGGTGACCAATGTAAATCTTGGTCAACTACTGCCACAAAAATGGGGTATCCAGTTGCCGTTCAACTACGGAAGGTCTGAAGAGCAGATAACCCCTCAATACGATCCGGAGTTCCAGGATATAGAACTGGATACACGTTTGGACAATACAACAGATGAAGCAGAGAAGGAGCGTATTAAACAACAAGCGATAGATTATACCAAGAGACAAAGTATCAACTTTATTGGCGTTCGGAAAGAACGGACGAGCGAGAAGGCACCTATGCCATATGATATCTCCAATTTTACGTTCTCGTATTCCTACAACCAGGTAGACCATCGTGATTTTGAGATCGAGGAGTCGCTGGATCAGAACGTACGGGTGGGAGGTACTTATAACTACAACTTTATTCAGAAACCTGTTGAACCATTTAAAAAGAACGATTCGTTATTTACAGGAAAGTACTGGAAGTTCCTTAAAGATCTCAACTTCAATTATCTGCCTACCAATATTTCGGTAAGCTCGAATATTGTTCGACAGTATAATGAACAAAAATTCAGGGAGATCAATTTGGCACAAAATTTAAAGCCCGTACCTCAACTCTATCAACGAAATTTCCTGTTTGACTGGCAGTATACGATAAACTACAACTTAACTCGTTCCTTGCGATTTAATTTCAATGCTTCGAACAACCGAATTATAAACAATTACATCACTCCGGAATTGCTGGATGATGGAAATGTGATATATAATGTAGATAATTCAATAGGGATATGGGATGGATTCTTCGATGTGGGAGATCCTAACCAGCATTTCCAGTCCTTGCAGGTTAATTATGATCTGCCGTTCGACAAGTTCCCGTTTTTAAAATTTATCAGGGCGACCTATTCCTATCAGGGAGATTTCCAGTGGCAGGATGGAAGTGATCTGTTAAGTAACATCCCATACCCGATAGGGGGTGATGATCCGGAGTTTTTCGATTTAGGGAATTCGGTTCAAAATGCGAGTACACACAGGATCAATTCTAATCTGGATATGAACACATTCTATCGCTATGTTGGCCTTACCAAAATAAAGGCAGGTGAAAGAGGTGGTTCCGGGGCCAACCAGGGAGGTGGACCAGGTTCTGGTGTGAGAGGCTTAAAAGAACGTGCCGCAAAAGGAGGCGGAGACGAAAAAGGCAATGAAAATACCAAAGGCGGAGATGGTCTTACATCTGGTGGCGGTAATGCTGCAGGTCAGGGTGGCAGAAGCGGCTCAACTTTAAGTGCTGGAGACAAGGCGGTGAATACCCTTATAGGTTTAGTAACCTCTATTAAAAAGATACAATTCAATTATCAGGAGAATAACGGTATTTACTTACCAGGTTACACGCGATCTATTGGGATGTTGGGAACTTTAAAGCCATCGGCAGGATTTGTTTTTGGTAGTCAGCGCGAAGTGCGTGAACTGGCGGCTCGCAAAGGATGGTTAACGCTGTATCCCGAATTTAACGAACAGTATACCGAGGTTGAAAGTAAACAACTGGATTACCAGGTGAACACAGAGCTCTTGCCAGATCTAAAAATAGATTTTAATGGGAACAGGATCTATGCAGAGAATTATGCCGAAAATTATATAGTGGAGGATGGATTGTACCGATCGTTAACACCATATACCTCCGGAAACTTCAGTATTTCTACCCTGCTTATTGCAACAGCATTTGGTTCCAGTGACGAATTTGGATCTGCTGCTTTCGACGATTTCCGAAGTAACAGAATCATTATAGCTAACAGGCTTGCAGAAGACTTCTACGGTACAACCAATTTTGCAAGAGATGAAGACGGATTCCCAGTAGGATTTGGAAAAACAAGTCAGGATGTACTTTTACCTGCTTTCTTATCGGCTTATAAAGGAAGTAGCGCGTCTGGAGAGAAGACAGGGATCTTTAGAGATATACCATTACCAAACTGGGATCTAAAGTACACTGGCCTTATGAAACTCGCCTGGTTCAAGAAACGCTTTAAGCGATTTTCGATTCAGCATGGCTATAGAGCGGGATATACGGTCAACCAGTTCCAGACCAACCTGGATTACGATCCAAATAACCCTACAGCCACCGATCAAGCCGGAAATTTCAAACCCCAAACCTTCCTCACCAACGTAAACCTTACAGAGCAGTTCTCACCACTTATTCGAGTAGATTTTGAGATGAATAACTCGGTTAAGATCTTGGCCGAATTAAGAAAAGACCGTGCATTATCTTTAAGTTTTGCCAATAATCTAATGACCGAAATACAAGGAAACGAAGTAGTGATCGGTCTAGGATATAGAATTAAGGATCTGCGAATAGGTACTAATTTCGGAGGGAAGAAAAAGATTTTAAAAAGTGATCTTAACTTCAAGCTTGATCTATCAAGGAGAGATAATAAGACCATCATTCGTTACCTCGATATAGAGAATAACCAAACTACGGCGGGACAGACCATATATGGGCTTCAGTTTACAGCAGATTATGCACTAAGTAAGAACCTAACCGCCTTATTCTATTACGATCATACTTTTTCGGAATATGCGATCTCTACCGCATTTCCACAAACTACTATCAGAAGTGGGATCACCCTACGATATAACTTTGGAAATTAAATAATTATTGAATAATACTATACTGTTATGAGTGTACCTTCAGACTTAAAATATACAAAAGACCATGAGTGGGTGCGTGTAGACGGAGACATTGCTACCGTAGGAATTACAGATTTTGCTCAGGGCGAATTAGGCGATATTGTGTATGTGGAAGTAGAAACTGTCGATGAAACCCTGGACAAAGATGAAGTTTTTGGCACGGTGGAAGCGGTAAAGACTGTCTCAGACCTCTTTTTACCTTTATCTGGTGAGATCATCGAGTTTAACGAGTCATTAGAGTCTGAGCCGGAGAAAGTAAATTCAGATCCTTATGGAGAAGGATGGATGGTTAAGGTTAAATTCTCAAACCCCGATGAGTTGGACGAACTATTAGACGATGCGGGTTATAAAGCAATTATTGGGGCGTAAAACCTTACTATTAATTAGTGTAGTATACACTATTGTAGTTACCTACGCATTGCTCACTCCAATAAGCGATGTACCTCCTATAAATATTCCTCATTTTGATAAGTACCTCCATGTGATCATACATTGGGGGCTTATTTTTATTTGGTTATCCTATCTGTTTTTAGGTGACCAAAGTCATTTTTCTTCCAAGTATGTAGTGTTAGCTTTGATATCATGCTTCTTTTATGGCATAATTGTTGAAGCCTTTCAACACTGGTTCACGGAAACAAGAACCTTTGATTTTTTTGACATCGTTGCAAATGCAGCAGGTGAATTTTTAGGGCTTCTATCCTTTAGGGTAGTCAGAAAGAAGATGAGATATGAACGTTGAACGCCTAAAATTCATTACTCATGGAAGTCAAAAAAAATCCCAAATTCGATTTAGGAAAGAGGAGTATGATCTTCTTTCAGATTGGAATGATATTCATGTTATTTTTAACATGGCAGGCGCTGGAGATCAAATCGTATGATACCGGCGAGACAGAACGCGATCTGGTAGATGTATCCGATGCGTTGGAGGAAATAATCCCTGTGACGGAACCATTAAATACTCCGCCACCCCCGCCTCCGGCGCAAACAGTAACCGCTGTAATTATACAAGTAGAAGATGAGGCGGATATTGAAGAAACGATCATCGAATCTACCGAAACGGATGAAAATGCCGAGATTGTGGAGATCGAAGAAATTGACGAGGTAATCATTGAGGAGGAGATCATCAATGTTCCTTTTCATGTAATTGAAAACGTACCGATCTATCCGGGCTGTGAGAATTTGTCGAACAACAACGATCGAAAAAGATGTATGTCTGAAAAAGTTCAGCAGTTTGTTCAAAATAAGTTCAATACAGAACTGGCCGGAGAACTTGGTTTAGAAGGGAGACAGCGCATTCATGTGCAGTTTCGCATAGATAATAAAGGTAAAGTTGTGGATGTGCGCGCTCGCGCTCCACATCCAAGGCTGGAACAGGAGGCAATTAAGGTAGTGTCGTCATTACCAGACATGCAGCCAGGAAAGCAAAGCGGAAAACCGGTTGGAGTGCAATATGCATTACCTATCTTATTTGAAGTAAGGACCGATTAGGCAATAAATTTTTAAACTTTCCGCATTAGACTTTACTTTATATAAGAAATTAGCTATTTTAGCAACTATATAAACATTCTATTATGGAAAGTAAGAAAAGCCCAAAGGCCGACGTAAGTAACAGGAGTATGCTCTTTTTTCAATTAGGGCTCATAATTATGCTCTTGATTTCCTGGAGTGCAATCGAATATAAAACGTACGACAAATCTGATTTGGGTCGTGATATGCTAGATGTCTCCGATGAACTGGAAGAAGAAATTCCAATTACTCAACCTATTGAACCACCACCACCGCCACCACCACCACCACCAGCTCCTGAAGTGATCGAAGTGGTTGAGGACGAAGAAGATGTGGAAGAAACCATAATAGAATCTACCGAAACCGATACGGAAGAGGAGATTGTAGAGATCGAAGAGATCGAAGAAGTGGTGGAAGAAGAGATTGCCGATGTACCCTTTGCTGTAATTGAAAATGTTCCTATCTATCCAGGTTGCGAAAGCGCAGGAAATAACGATGCAAAGAAAAAATGTATGTCTGAAAAGATCCAGAAGTTCGTTCAGAAGAAATTCAACAATGAACTCGCCAACGACCTTGGCCTCGATGCTGGTAGACAACGTATTTCGGTTCAATTTAAAATTGATAAGAACGGAAATGTTACCGGTGTACGAGCAAGAGCACCGCACCCGAAGTTAGAGCAGGAAGCAATTAATGTTGTGAAGCAACTGCCTAAAATGACACCAGGTAAGCAAAGAGGAAAAGCAGTGGGTGTACTTTACGCACTTCCTATCGTATTCGAAGTTCAGAACTAAGAAATATTTCCATAAAATAATAAAAAGTCTCCGGAATCACCGGAGACTTTTTTTTGGCATAACAGTTGTATTTATAAAAGAACTATTAATCCTTAAATACGTACGTTATGAAACCATCAGTACAGAATTTCAAAAGCGATCAACCAAAAATGCTTTCGAAAAGAGAGGATAAAAAAAGTGTAAATCACAAATGGAATTCCCGTTTGTATTTTCAGTTAGGGCTTATTGTGAGTCTGGCAATTACTATTGTGGTTATTGAAAGCACATACGGTCTAACTGTAATCAAAGATGTAGCAGTGGGCAAAGATCCTATCATGGATCCACCTACCGTTATTTATGAGATCGACAAACCCAAACCCGTTGTTGTTCCTGTAGCTAAAGTAGAAGAACAGAAGCCGGTAGTTCGTAAAAAAGTTATCTCTGAACAGATCGCGGTTGTGAAGAACGACCTCACTATGAATATTGAAACGCCAGTGGCGGCTACAGACACACCTACAATTCCGGTTAATACCACTACGGAAACTACAAAACCTACAACAATAGTTAATCCTACAATGGATGTGCTATCTGTTGAATTTGTTCCAGTTTTCCCTGGTTGTGAGTCTTCCGGATCTAATGAAGAGAGAAGGATGTGTATGCAGGATAAAATCAGGGCTTTTATATCTAAGAAATTCAATACTGATGAGTTCTCTTATCTGGATTCCGGAAAAAAATTCCGTATTGACGTACAATTTATGATCGATAAAAACGGAAATGTTCAGAACGTGATGTCAAGAGCTCCCGAACGTTCCCTTGAGCACGAAGCCGAAAGGGTAATAAATCTATTGCCCACATTAAAACCCGGAATGCAGGGAAATACACCTGTGGATGTTATTTACAGGATCCCTATAATTTTTAAAACAAATTAAATTGTTGAAAACCGCTGTGATAACGCAGCGGTTTTTTTATGATCGTGGTTTTAAAAAAGCCGTATCTTTCTGCAAACAATTACGGACCCAATGAAATTTATCGCCTCGATCCTGTTCATTTTTGTGCTATTCCCTGTTTTCTCACAAACCAATACTGCAACTTTCGAAAAGTATCCTGTATTTCCAGAGTGTGCCGATGCTAACATCGATCAGCTCGAATTTTGCTTTAATAATACGCTACAGGAGTTCGTGTACACCAATTTTGAAGTTCCGGACATTGTTACTACCGAAAATTATAAAGGAGCTGTTGCTGTTTTTTTTGAGATCGACAAGGAGGGAAAATTCAGGGTGATCATGGTAGATGCGGTTTACGATCAATTAAAACAGGAAGCAAGAAGAGTATTTGAAATGCTTCCGCAGATCCAACCGGCTACTTATAATGGCGAGCCTACCTACGTGCAGTTCACCTTGGCTATTAAAATCCCCAAAGTGGCTCCTGTTAAGGAAGAGGTAACTTCCATAGCTGCAACCAAGACCCAGCCCGAAGAAGTAGTACTAAACGAGTATGACAATCTGGTAAAATTACCCTATGAAAATGAAGAGTACACCAGCCAGATCAATATTCCACTTTCGCATCATACGTACAGCTTGTTCGACCCTGCACTCAACAGAATAGGGCAAAACAATCATACGGCACAAAAACCCTATGTATATTCGGAAGTTAACCGATATTACAACTTCGAAGAAGAGAATTCGAAACTTCTAAAGAATAAAAGCTCATGGTTTGGCAGAAAGTTCTGGAATGAACACATGGTCACCATAAAGGGAGAGGACTACTGGATCACTCTCGATCCCGGTGTAGATCTGCAGGTAGGAAAGGATACTGATGCAGACATAGATACCTACAACAATACGCGATTGGTTTATACTCAGGGAGGTATTGGAAAAAACTTTAATTTCTTTGCGGTGATCTATGAGAGTCAAGGTAGATTTGCAGACTATTTCAATCGGTTTGCCGAGGCCCGCAAACCCGATGGTGGAAATCCGGCCATTATTCCCGGAAGAGGAATTGCCAAAGACTTTAAAGAAGACTCTTACGATTATCCACTGGCGACAGGACATATCTCGTATTCGCCGTCAAAAACCTTTAATTTTCAGTTGGGTCATGGAAAAAACTTCATTGGTGACGGTTACCGTTCCCTATTATTTAGTGATAACGCCAGCCCTTATCCGTTTTTTAAGATAAATACCACTTTTTGGAAGATAAAGTACACAAACACCTGGATGTCGCTACGCGACGTTAGACCAGAAGTTACTGCCGATGGATCCTTCAGAACCAAATACATTGCAAATCATTATTTGAGTTATAACGTGACCAAACGACTTAATATCGGGTTATTCGAATCTGTGATTTGGCAAAATGATAACGACCGCGGATTCGATTTCAATTACCTCAATCCCGTGATCTTCTATCGCGCCATTGAATTCTCGACCGGGTCGCGGGGTGGAAATGCCATTATTGGGCTTAGTGGAAAATTTAAGTTTAGTGATGATGTCAATGTATATAGCCAGTTAATCATCGACGAATTCTCCTCGGGTGATATCTCTGGTGGTGACGGGAGTTATAAGAATAAGATTGGTTACCAGCTTGGAGCGAAATACTACGATGCTTTCAAGGTAGACGGCTTGATGCTGCAAGCCGAATACAACCGTGTACGGCCCTACACCTATTCTCACAATACTGTTATCCTTAATTACGGCCATAACAATCAATCCCTGGCACATACCTTAGGTGCTAATTTTTCCGAATTTATAGGTATTGCGCGCTATCAGCACGGAAGGATATTTAGCGATGCGAAAGTGATCGTAGCTAAGCGAGGCTTCGAATTCAATACCGAAGACGATATGTTCTTTTACGGGGGTAATATTTATGGTTCTGAAGATAACAGGATATCGGATAACGGGAACGATTTGGCTCAAGGTAATACAACAGATTTTCTTCATGCCGAATTACAAGCAGGATATTTATTGAATCCAGCCACAAACCTTAAAGTGTATGCCAGTGTTATCTTTAGAGATTTTAAACCGGAGATCGATACGGCTGAAGTTTTTGAGAACCAAACCACCTGGTTTAATTTTGGCATTCGAACCGATCTGTTTAATTGGTATTACGACTTCTAGTCGTCTCCCTTCTCACCTTTATTATCCTTGTTGGCTTTAGCGGCGTTTTGTTTTTTACGAATATCTTCTATTTGCCGTGCTCTTCTGTCCCTGTCGGCCCGGTTATAATCGAAAGCGACTGCATCGTATATAGTTTTTAGAAATCGTTCGGTTGTAATAAAACCTTCCCCGTAACCTTGCCGGTCATATTCGGCTGTGATTTCAGACATGGCAAGAATTTGCTGCTCATTTTTGCCATTCAGGTGCTGGAACTTTACCCTGTTATAGATGTTTTCTAGTAGTAATTTGAGATTTTTCACGTCTTCGAAGGTTGAAACATTACCGTGGCCAGGGATAAACTTGGTGTCTCTGTTGCCCAAGCCAAGTATTTGTTCAAGCCCTTCCATATAGCCGGAAACCGTCCCTCCGTTCTCAACATCGATGAAAGGATATTTTCCCGAAATAAAGACATCGCCCGTGTGGATCACGTTCGCTTTTGTAAAATGAACAAGAACATCCCCATCGGTATGAGCGTTCTTTAAATGTGTAACAACTATTTCTTCCCTGTTGAGATAAAAGGTCATGGTTTGGTCAATGGTTATCTTAGGCAAAACCGTTTCATGAATTTTATTTGGGCTGGTTTCTATCGCATTCATAAGATTTGTTCTTACGTTACCATGTGCTACGATGGTTGCGCCTTCATTGGCCATATTCGAATTACCCCCGGTATGATCACCATGATGATGGGTGTTAAGAACATATTTGATAGGCTCCTTGGTAAACTTTCGGATGTCTTTCAGAAGATCTTCAGAAATATCCTCGAATTGTGTATCGATTATAAAAACACCATCATCGCCAAAACACAACCCGATATTTCCTCCGCGGTTCTTGTATAAATAAATTTTATTCCGAACAGGAACTATCCTGGAATCACCTTCTTCTTCGCCATCTGTTTGCCCGGATGCACCCACGGGCATTAAAAGTAGAAAGGATAGGAGGACTATTAAATATTTCATTTTCTTCATGTTTTAATTAGCATCACAAAATAGTAAAAACCGCAAATATAAAGCGAACAATGTCCTATTTATATTGTGAAAAAAGGGCAGGAGCAGTATCTTTGCAACTTCATATGCCATAACAGTACTAGGGCATTGTTAAAAAGATGAGCTTGTCGACCACCCGGACATATTCTACACCCAGATCGTTAATCAGAAATTTTACTGAAATTACCAAAATGCGCTTATCTGTAAGTGTGGTATTTTCTTCAATTGCAGGGTATTTATTGGCTGTTGAAACGGTCGATTTTTACACCCTGTTTCTTTTATGTGTTGGTGGTTATTGTATGGTTGGAGCATCTAATGTTTATAACCAGATTATAGAACGTGACCTGGATGCCTTAATGGACAGAACTAAGGACCGGCCTATTCCGGGAGGACGCATGGGCGTTACATCGGCATTCGTACTTGCGAGCATACTTACATTAGCAGGAATTGCGTTGCTTTATATCATCAATCCAAAGACGGCTTTGTTTGGGGCGATCTCCATCTTCATGTATGTAAGTTTATACACGCCTTTAAAAACAAAAACACCTTTAGCCGTTTTTGTGGGGGCTTTTCCCGGAGCCATTCCCTTTATGCTAGGTTGGGTTGCCGCTACAAACGATTTTGGCATTGAGCCCGGAACCTTGTTCATGATTCAATTTTTCTGGCAATTTCCTCATTTTTGGGCAATAGGATGGTTTCTATTTGAAGACTATAAAAAAGGCGGGTTCTTTATGCTTCCCAATGGAAAACGTGACAATGGAACGGCGATTCAGATCATACTCTATTGTATCTGGACAGTTTTAGCATCGCTTGTTCCGGCGGTTGGCGTGACAGGAAGTTTGTATTTGAGTCCGTTCGCAGCGGTTCTCATCGCGGGGATTGGAGTTTGGCTTATTTATTATGCCGCCCGACTCTACAAACTTAAAACAGATAAGGCAGCCAGACAGCTTATGCTGGTGAGTGTGAGTTATATTACCCTGCTTCAGTTAATTTATGTACTAGATAAATTTTTAAGATAATGGATTATACAAACGGAAGTGAAGAGTTGAAGAGAAGGCGTGCCAAGAAGATGATGCTTTGGTTTGGTATCATTAGTTTGTCCATGAGTTTCCTTGGATTTACCAGTGCTTATATAGTGAGTAGTACTCGTGAAGACTGGCTGGATAACTTCCAGATACCGCAATCATTCTACATAAGTCTCGCGGTAATTATTGTGAGTAGTGTAACAATGCATCTCGCACTGCTTAATGTAAAAAGGGAGAAAAATAAGGTTGGGACTTTTCTTTTGGTAACAACTTTTATACTAGGCCTGATATTTATTTGGCTTCAGTTAAGAGGTTTCGACGAGATCATAGGGATCTTTGGCTATAACCCTACGGGCCCAACTAGTAATATCACATACACCTATATATTTTTAATTGCAGCAGTGCATATTGCGCATATCGTGGCGGCATTACTGGCACTGCTTGTAGTAATTTATAATCATTTTAAACTGAAGTATAGAAACGGTAATACCCTGGGGATAGAATTAGCAACCACATTCTGGCATTTTGTAGATATATTGTGGATCTACCTCTTTTTCTTTTTCTATATTATGCGATAGAAATAATTGTAATTCAAGAGTTTCGAAAGGTGTGATTATTAGCGAACCTCAACTTGTTTTTATAAATTGAACACTGAAGTTTCGTTAGATAAAAAATAGTCGTATTTTTGGACCTTATTTAAAACCAAATTCTTTGTATGGAAGCTACTGTTGCTCAAACAGGCACAGAAGGAAAAACTTGGGGAGGCGGTAATCGCCCACTAAATGCCAGCTACGGAAAACTGATGATGTGGTTCTTCATCGTTTCGGATGCCTTAACCTTCTCGGGATTTCTTGCCTCATATGGATTTTCAAGATTTAAATTTATCGATGCCTGGCCTATAGCCGATGAAGTATTTACCCACTTCCCTTTCTTGCACGGTGTAGATGCACCTATGTACTATGTGGCTTTTATGACCTTCATCCTTATCTTCTCCTCGGTAACTATGGTTTTAGCCGTAGATGCAGGGCATAAGATGCAGAAGAATAAAGTAATCATCTATTTATTCCTTACAGTGATTGGTGGTCTTATCTTCGTAGGTTCTCAGGCCTGGGAATGGGCTACGTTCATTAAAGGAGATTACGGTGCTGTAGAAACAAAAGGCGGTAAGATACTTCAGTTTTTGGATAAAGAAGGAAATCGTGCGGCGATTGGCGACTTTGCCGTTCGTTTGCCTAGCACTGCAGAGACACATACCGAAGGAAATGGAGTTTGGTACATGGAGGGCGGAACTAAAACCTCTTATAATTACGAAGAAGTAAAGGCAGGATTCCTTGCCAACGAGAATCTACTTATACGTGATCAGGAATTGGTCCCCGATATGGCTGCGCTTCGCGCCTCCGATCTGGAAGCCGATAAGCAGGAAGTAGCGCGTTTAGAACGTTCTTATATCAATCTTGATGCAACTGGAGAAAAAGGGATATACAATCGCGAAATGAGTGTAAATAAATTAGTGAATGACGGGAAACTGGTTGTGGAAGGTGCTAACCTGAAACACAATGAATATGGAACCCCGCTGTTTGCAGATTTCTTTTTCTTTATCACCGGTTTCCACGGGTTCCACGTTTTTTCCGGAGTGATCTTTAACCTTATCATTTTCTTTAATGTGGTTATTGGTACTTACGAAAGACGCGGACATTACGAAATGGTTGAGAAAGTAGGTCTTTACTGGCACTTTGTAGATTTGGTCTGGGTATTTGTATTTACCTTCTTTTATCTTGTATAATAAATTACGAACATGGCACACGATCATAAACTTGAAATATTCAGAGGACTTGTAAAATTTAAGTCGAATGAAAGAAAGATCTGGGGCGTATTCACCTTCCTATCCATTGTAACTATCATCGAAGTAGCGTTGGGTATTGTGAAACCAGAGTTCCTTACCGAGAACCGATTTTTAGCAATGCGTTTGCTAAACTGGATCTTTATTATCCTTACTCTTGTAAAGGCCTATTATATTACCTGGGATTTCATGCACATGCGAGATGAGGTAATGGCCCTTCGCCGTTCTGTTGTGTGGACAGCGATCTTTCTTATCTGTTACCTTGTTCTTATACTTCTAATAGAAGGAGATTATATCTACGAGGTATACAAAAGCAATTATATTAAATTTAGCTTTTAAAAGCACCCATCATATTAAAAACCCTGCCAGGCAGGGTTTTTTTATGCTTATAAAAAATCGTTAAGAGGTTGTTTCCCGCTTAATTTGGGAGTATTTTTGTAAGAGATTTTCTGCTATGCAAATTAAAAAGTATTTAGTACTGGGAGTTTTATTCCTTTTACCACTTTCCATGTATATTTTCTTCGCGTCCGGGAAGGATAATTTTGGAAGATTACCGGTGCTCACTAAAAACATTGTGGAGATCGATAAGTTCACCTCTCCCGATTCCGATACGATCCGCCTTGATAATAGTATTACTATTTTAGGCTTCTTCGGAAATGACCCCCTGGAAAACAAAGTGAATGCCTATAATCTCGCGCACAAGATATATAAGAAGTACAGGGGATTTCATGATTTTCAAATCGTGATACTTCAGCCGGAAAGTTCGGAAGAAGCTTCGATTACTTTAAAGGAGAATCTTTCGGAAATAGCCAATACCGATCGATGGAAATTTGTCTATGGCACTTCAGAAGAAATAAAAGAAGTTTTCAATTCTCTTCAATCTGAATATCTCTTAATGCCGGATAATAGCAGCCCATATGTTTTTATAGTAGATAAAAATAGAGACCTAAGAGGTCGAAATGACGATGAAGACGTTGGGATGCTCTATGGCTATGACGCCAGAGATTTTGCTGAAATAAATAATAAAATGGACGATGATGTAAAGGTGATCCTGGCTGAGTATCGCCTCGAATTAAAAAAGTATAAGGCAGATAGGGAAATTTAATATCATGAAAAAGAACTATTCGTATATAGGGATCTCGTTTATCATTCTCATTTTTGGTATCTGGGCCATTCCGAAGATAGTAGATCATTATTCGGAGCCGGATCTGGCGGTGATTGGTACTGTACCGGATTTTAGTTTTACAGATCAAAATGGTAAGACCATATCAAATTCAGATTATAAGGGTAAAGTATATGTGGCAGAATTCTTCTTTACAACCTGTCCTTCTATCTGCCCTATCATGAACCAAAACATGGTCAAGGTGCAAAACGAATTTTATGGAAATCCTAATTTAGGCATTGCATCTTTTAGTATAGATCCAGATTATGACACGCCGGAAATCTTGCGTGATTATGCGAATAGCTACCAGATCACCAATCCCAACTGGCACCTGCTTACTGGCGAAAAAGTAAAGATTTTCGACCTCGCCAACAGTGGATTTAATCTATATGTTGGAGAGAATTCGGAGGTGGAAGGTGGTTTCGAACATTCGGGTTACTTCGCACTTATCGATCAGGAAGGGAAGATAAGGTCTCGATACGACGAACATGGCAACCCGATCATCTATTATGATGGCCTGGAAACGGAAGGGATTCAAATGCTTATAGAGGATATAGAACGTTTAATTGAGAATTAGAAAAATGACCAGGGAATCGATAAAAAAGAAATATACGGTATGGATCTGGATCCTTTCCATTGCGATCCCTGTAGTGGTTGCAATATTGTTTTCGGTAAAGATCCCGGGCGTTGAAAGACTTGGCTTCCTGCCACCAATCTACGCATCGATCAATGCACTTACAGCAGTATTGCTAGTGGTTGCACTTATTCAAATAAGGAAAGGAAACCGTAAAGCACATGAGCGTATCATGAAGCTCTGTATACTTCTGTCTGCGCTGTTCCTGCTGATGTATGTAGCCTATCATATGACCTCCGATTCTACAGCCTACGGAGGAGAAGGTATTTTGCGGTATATATATTTTGTGATCTTACTAAGCCATATATTTTTGTCGATCGTAGTAATTCCCTTTGTGCTCATTACCTTTGTGAGAGCCTTGAACGGAAACTTCGAAATGCACAAGAAGATCGCCCGTTTCACTTTTCCAATTTGGCTATACGTTGCAGTTAGCGGCGTAATAGTCTATCTCATGATCTCCCCGTATTATTAATGATGAAGCAGCGTCTCCTTATACTAATAATAGTTTTTCTATTGGCCACGTTACCTGCGGAAGCTCAATGTGCAATGTGCCGGGCCGTACTTGAAAGTGAAGAAAAAGGGCAGGCGGCTGAAGGGATCAACAATGGAATAATCTACCTAATGATCTTTCCCTATTTATTGGTAGGCGGTGTTGGCTACGCCATTTACAGAATGCGCAAGAAAGCTAAGGAGACCGAGACGTGAAAATCGAGACTGGAAAGGTGTAACATATTATGGGGTAAATAGTCTTATTGCAAAGACTTTACACTAACCAGCCAGGTAAGTCTTAACATGAATTTCACATAAGAAAGCGGTAAACCGCCTTAATTTGTATTCGAATACATCGCGATGATAGAAATAACAGACTTACACAAATCCTATGTAATGGGAACGAATACTTTACACGTTCTCAAAGGGATAGATTTTACCGTAAATGAAGGAGAACTTGTAGCTATCATGGGTTCCTCAGGATCTGGAAAATCTACCTTGCTCAATATACTTGGGATGTTAGATGAAGCCGATCAGGGAACCTACACGCTGGATGGTACATTAATCCACAACCTTAATGAAAAGATCGCAGCCCGTTACCGGAACAAGTTCCTGGGCTTTGTGTTTCAGTCGTTCAACCTGATATCCTACAAAAATGCACTGGAAAACGTTGCGATGCCGTTGTACTATCAGGGTACAAAACGCAATGAAAGAAATGAAAAGGCGATGCATTATTTGGAAAAGGTAGGGCTTGCAGAATGGGCCACCCATTTACCAAATGAACTCTCCGGAGGACAAAAACAACGCGTTGCCATTGCCAGAGCGCTGGCTAGCGAACCAAAAGTGTTGCTTGCAGACGAGCCTACAGGAGCGTTAGATTCTACCACCTCCTACGAAGTAATGGAGATCATCCAATCTATAAATGACGAAGGTAAAACCATCCTGATCGTTACTCACGAAGACGATATTGCACATATGTGTAAACGAATCGTGAATTTGAAGGATGGAGTTATTATCGACGACTCCAAAATTTCTCAAGTTAGAGTTAAAGCTACCTCCCATGTTTAACATTGAGCGTTGGCAGGAAATATTCGAAACCATCAGGAAGAATAAGCTCCGAACTTTTTTAACGGGTCTTTCGGTGGCTTCAGGAATATTCATCCTTGTAATCCTATTGGGTTTCGGGCAAGGAATGACCAACGGTGTGGCTAAAGAATTTGAAGAGGATGCTGCCAACAGGATCGTAGTATGGACCGGGGTAACCACTGTAGAACATAAAGGACTTAATCCGGGTAGGTTTATAGAACTTCGAAACGAGGATTATGATCTCCTTATAAAGAAATATGAAGACGATCTCGAATTTAAGTCCTCTGTGTACCGTATATGGAGCGGTGTTGCAACTTACAAGAACGAATCGGGAAGTTACAGAGTAGAAGGTGTGTTTCCCGATTATCAGTTTATAGAAAACGCATCTTTAACAGCAGGGCGTTTTTTAAATTACGACGATCACAACGGATATGAAAAAGTAATAGTTATAGGCCATAAGGTTTATAAGGATCTCTTTGGTAATAAAGAAGCGATAGGCGAACAAGTTCAGATCTCAGGAATAAATTTTAAAGTCATTGGTGTTTATTCAGACCCAGGCGGTGAACGTGAAGAATCCAGAATATTCTTACCATTATCCACATCACAACGGGTGTTTAACGGGGGTAATAAGGTGCGAAACATGGGATTTACTTTAAAGCCTCAAGCCACATTTCAGCAAGCGGTTCAACACTCCATTGCGATCTCCAATGAAATAGAGTCCTTCTTAAAAGAAAGACATATTGTGGCACCGGAAGATGATAGTGCCATTGATAGCTGGAACTCACTGGAAGAGGCAAAACGATATTACGATCTAATGGACATGATCAAATTGTTTTTCTGGGTGGTGGGTATATGTACCATAATTGCGGGTGTTGTAGGGGTGAGTAATATTATGCTCATCATAGTGAAAGAGCGTACCAAAGAGATAGGTATTAGAAAGGCCATCGGTGCCCAGCCCTGGTCTATTATCGGGATGATATTGCATGAATCGATATTTGTAACTGCAATTGCCGGCTTTCTCGGACTCATTTTCAGCATGGCGTTATTGGAGGTAATTGGGCCAAATATCGAAATAGACTATATCGTAAATCCATCTGTGAATTTCAACGTAGCTATCACTACGGTGTTTGTTCTTATAATTGCCGGTGCTCTGGCTGGATTCTTTCCTGCCTGGCGCGCTGCACGAATTAAACCTATTGAAGCGTTAAGAGAAGAATAATATGTTTAACAGAGACCGCTGGAGCGAAATATTAGAAGCCTTAAGCAGTAATTGGTTTAGAACCGTACTTACAGCCTTTGGAGTGCTCTGGGGAATTTTTATTCTCGTTATTCTTCTAGCTGCTGGGAAGGGACTTGAGAATGGCGTTAAAGCAGATTTCGGGGATATAGCCACCAACACCATGTTCATGTGGACCCAGACCATCTCTAAACCCTATAAGGGCTTACCTAAAGGACGGCGTTTTACATATCGTTTGGGAGATGTTCAGGCAATAAAAGATAATGTGCCGGAATTGAGATTCATCTCACCTAGGAATCAACTGGGGGGATTTGGGGGTAGTAATAATGTTGTTCGTGGCCTGAATACGGGAGCGTTCAATGTATACGGAGATTACCCGGAGATCATAGAACAGCAGCCCATGGATATTACCAGCGGAAGGTTTATCAACTATGGAGACATAGAAGAAAAAAGAAAGGTTGCAATAATAGGAGAAGGAGTAAAGACGGCCTTATACAGTTCGAACGAGGATGTTCTCGGAACCTATATCAAGATCAATGGAGTGAACTTCATTGTGGTAGGAACTTATAAAAAGAAGTCGCAGGGGGGTGATTCAGAAGAAGATCAAAAGGAGATTTATGTGCCTTTTACGTCCTTTTCTCAAGCCTTTAACCGAGGAGACCGTGTGGGATGGATGGCGATCACCGCCAACGATGGTTCATCTATTACCGAGTTGAAAGAACAGATCTTCGATGTAGTAAAACAACGGCATACCATACATCCGGATGACGACAGGGCTATAGGTAATTTCGATCTATATGAGCAATACAGCAGAATAGAAGGACTCTTTTTTGCCTTAAAATTGATCGCGTATTTTGTGGGGACCCTTGTCTTATTATCGGGAGTTATAGGAATAAGCAACATTATGCTTATTGTTGTAAAAGAACGCACCAAGGAAATTGGAATTAGAAGGGCACTAGGAGCTACGCCCTGGGCGATACGAGGTCAGGTATTGTTGGAATCCATTGTGCTTACCATTCTATCTGGGATGCTGGGAATATCCCTGGGAGCCCTTGTTATCTACGCAATCAATAAGGTGTTGGATGCAAATGGTCCGGTAGATATGTTCTCTAACCCCAGTGTGGATATTACCGTGGTAATATCTGCCTTGATAATCTTAATAATATCGGGTTTACTGGCCGGATTCATACCGGCTCAGAATGCCATAAAAATAAAACCTGTAGATGCACTACGAACCGAATAATAACTAACTATAAAAATGAAAAAGACGGTTACCATTATCATTCTCGCTGTTATAGTGATCACTTTCACTGCAGCCTTGTATTATTTATATTCAAAGAACCAGGAAGATCCGGTTGTCTATGAGACCGAACAGGCCGAAATGGGGACTATCATTAAAAAGACGGTAGCCACAGGGAGTATAGTGCCAAAAGAAGAAGTCCTTATAAAACCAAATATCTCCGGTATCATTGATGAAGTTTTTGTTGAAGCCGGTGAAGAAGTGAACGCTGGAGATCTTCTGGCAAAAGTGAAGGTGGTGCCTAATGTCTCTGCCCTTACCAGCGCAAAGAATAGCATAAATAGTTCTAAAACACAATTAGAAACGGCCAGGCTTGCTCTTGAAAACGAACGGAATATCTATAATCGACAGAAAGGTTTATTTGAGAAAGGGGTCATTTCGGCCAACGAATTCGACAATGCTCAGCTAGCGTTTAATCAGGCGCAGCAACGTTTTAACCAGGAGAAGGTCAATCTTTCCGGAGCTCAGCAAAATTACGACATCGTAAAAACAGGTACCACTAGCGGGCTGGGATCGGCGGCAACGACCGAGATCAGGGCGACTGTCTCGGGAATGGTGCTTGACGTTCCGGTGAAAGTAGGTAACCAGGTGATAGAAGCCAATAATTTTAACGACGGAACAACCATCGCCACTTTGGCCGATGTGGAGAAAATGATTTTCGAGGGGAAAGTGGATGAAAGTGAAGTTGGTAAGATCACCGAAAATCTGCCTCTGGAAATTACTGTTGGGGCAATTGAGAATGCTACTTTCGATGCAGTACTGGATTATATTGCGCCCAAGGGGGTGAGCGAGAATGGTGCCATTCAGTTTGAGATTAAGGGAACTTTAAAGAAAAAAGATACTACCTTTATCAGAGCGGGATTAAGTGCCAATGCCTCTATTATCTTGGCCAGAGCAGATAGTGTCCTCACGCTAAAAGAGGCGCTTGTGCAATACGATCCTAAAACTCAGCAACCTTTTGTGGAGATCGAAACGGGAGATCAGAAATTTGAACGCAGGGATATACAATTGGGTATAAGCGATGGGATTAAAGTGGAAGTAAAGAGTGGTATCACAAAGGATGATAAGATAAAGGTGTGGAATCAAATCAAGCCGGCACAGGATTTCGGAAGGAATTAAGATTCATTTTTTAACCAACAGACTGTAACACTTTAACATATTAAAAGACAAATTCGGCAACTATCAACTCTATGAAGAAACTAGTTATTATTCTAATCTTACTCCTAGCGGCAACTAATATCTATGCGCAGAAGAAGTGGACACTTAAAGAATGTGTAACCTATGCCCTGGAGAATAATATTTCAGTAAAACAATCGGAACTTGATCTGGAAGCAACCGATGCAGACAAACTTGCTGCCATTGGTAATTTCCTACCCTCTATTAATGGAAGCGCCAGTCTTTCGGAGAATACAGGTCTAAGTTTAAACCCAACGAATAATGAACTGGAGAATACAACTTTCGGGTCGGCTTCCGGTTCTATAAATGTTGGCTATACATTATTTGATGGTCTGCGAAATTTTAGAAATGTCCAAAGGGCTAAAATTTCGAAATTGGCAGCCCAACATCGTCTCGATAAGATGAAAGACGACATCTCTCTCTTTGTTGCCAATGCCTATTTGCAGGTTTTGCTGAATAAAGCTAACCTGGATGTGCTGAAGGCTCAAAATAATGTAACAAAAGAGCAAATTTCCCGTACCCAGGATCTGGTAGATGCAGGGGTATTACCCAGAGGTGATCTTTTAGAGATACAAGCCACCGATGCTAGTGAAATTCAGAATATTGTAACTGCTGAAAATACAGTGCAGATATCACTGATAAGCCTGGCACAGCTTTTATTGATCAAGGAATACGAAACCTTCGATATTGAAGATGAAGGATATGATATCGTCGACGATGGAATATCTTCCAAATCTGTTGCCGAGATCATTGCCAACGCGAAAGAAACAAGATCCGAAATTAAAATCGCCGAAAGTGACGTTGCCATTGCGGAAAAGGATCTGCAATTAGCCAGGGGGGCCTATTATCCTACCTTGTCTGCATTCTTTGGATACAACACTCGATATGCAGACAACGACCCACTTAATAGATCTTTCACCGAACAATTATATCTCAATGATGGTATAGGTTACGGTTTGCAACTCAACGTACCTGTGCTTAATGGCCTTAATGTTCGAAGTAACGTAAAGCGCAGTAAAGTAAACCTTCAGCGCAGCCGGTATCAACTGGAACAAGCTCAATTAGACCTGGAATCTAATATCTACCAGGCCTATGTGGATGTAAAAGGGGCCTTTAAAGCATACGAAGCTGCTGTGAAGGCGTTCGAATCTCAGGAACTCGCTTATCAATACGCCAAAGACAGATACGATGTGGGTCTAACCAATGCGTTCGATTTCAGTCAGTCTAAATTGAGATTCGACAATGCCAGTATAGAAGTGAACAGGACGAAATATGATTATATTTTTAAATTAAAAGTGTTAGAGTTGTATTTTGGTATCCCTGCAACCGAATTAAAGTTTTAGTTATGAAGAAAAAAACACTAATCATCATTATTTCGTTCATACTTGTCGTGCTCATACTCCTGGTAGTAGGCAAAAAGCAAGGATGGATTGGTTCCGATAGTGATACTACCAAGGTCGAGCTCACCGAGATCGAACCACTGGAAATCGTAGAAACAGTGGCAGCGACCGGGAAGATACAGCCGGAAGTTGAAGTGGCACTATCATCCGAAGTATCTGGTGAGATTATCGAATTACCTATAAAAGAAGGACAGCAGGTAAAAAAAGGAGACCTTCTGGTAAAAATAAATCCCGACCTCATACAGGCTGCAGTGAGTCAGTCCCAGGCCGGATTACAAAACGTAAGAGCTCAATTATCTCAGGCTGAAGCCAATTTGAAGAACGCCCAGTTAAACTATAACAGAAACAAAGAACTTTTCGAAAAAGGAGTTATTTCGAAATCTGAATGGGATCGGTCTGTGAATGAATATGAGTCTGCACAGGCTAATAAGCAGGCAGCCTATTATAGCGTACAAAGTGCAGCAGCTAATTTGAAACAATCACGCGACAACCTGGAGCGCACCACAATTTATGCACCTATGGATGGTACTATTTCGAAATTATCTGTCGAATTAGGAGAACGTGTAGTGGGAACAGCCCAAATGGCAGGTACTGAGATCGTTCGTGTAGCCGACCTCAACAACATGGAAGTTGAAGTAGATGTGAACGAGAATGATATTGTAAAAGTATCCTTAGAGGATTCTACCATTGTCGAGGTAGACGCCTATTTAAAGCGAGAATTTAAAGGAGTGGTTACAGAGATTGCGAACTCGGCAGAGAATGCCATATCGGTAGACCAGGTTACAAACTTTAAGGTAAAGGTTCGTATTCTTCCCGAATCCTATGCCGATCTAACCGAAGGGAAGCCAGATTATTATTCGCCTTTCCGTCCGGGTATGACGGCCACTGTAGATATTATTACTGAAAAGAAGAAAGACGTTACAGGAGTACCTATTAGCGCTATCGTGATAAAGACAGATACCAGTTGTACGAAAAGTTATAAAGCGAAGAAGAAGGTGACCGAAGGAGAACAAGAAAAATTTGAATGTGTTTTCGTGAAAGAAGGTGACGAAGCCAAATTGAGGATCGTTACCACGGGGATTCAGGATGATTCGAACATAGAGATCACTTCGGGACTCAACGTGGGCGACGTGGTTATCACGGGACCGTATAACACCGTTACCAAAACCCTGGATTGCGGAGATAAGGTTAGCGAAGCCGAAGACAAAAAAGAAGAAGAAAAAGAAACTGAATAATGGCTACCATACTATGTCTTGAGACAGCCACCACAAATTGCTCTGTAGCGCTTTCGGTAAACGGAAGCGTTATTGCTTTTAAAGAAGATCAGAGTCCGGGTTATTCGCATGCCGAGAAACTTCATCCTTATATTGAAGAAGTTCTCGCCATTGGTGAAATCGATATGGATGATCTGGACGCCATAGCTGTTAGTAAAGGTCCCGGATCTTACACCGGTCTTCGAATAGGAGTATCGGCCGCAAAAGGACTTTGTTATGTGTTGGACATTCCTTTGATATCTGTTCCTACTCTGGAATCGATGATCATAACGAAAGATATCACTGCCGATTATAAGGTCCCTATGTTGGATGCCAGGCGAATGGAGGTCTATTCGGCGGTGTTCGACGCCTCGAACAAGCGAATTAGAGAAACCCGGGCTGAAGTATTAAATGATACTTCTTTTGCCGATCTCCTCGAGAAAGGAAGGGCAGTGTTCCTTGGGAATGGGGTGGCTAAATTTCAGAAAATAGTAAATCATCCTAATGCCGTTTTTATGCCCAATGCGATGCCATCCGCAATTGATATGGCCGGGATAGCGGAGCGTAAATATAAAATAAGCGACACCGAAGATGTCGCTTATTTTGAGCCGTATTATCTGAAAGATTTCATTTCAGGTTAAAGGTTATGCTTATACTCCGTCATAGTACTTGATAACCCTAATCAGGTCCTTTTCGTTATTCAGGTCCAGATTATTAGAATTCACATAATTCTTTACCAGCTTTTCATTATCCGAAAATACCTTGAGCTTTTTCTTTCTCGAAGAAGGTAATTCATAGAATTTACCATTTTTGGTCACTATATAATACACCGGTTTATCTGCAAATTTAGCAGGAATATCCCGTGTAATTGAAGTAGTTGCTTTCTTTGCCGGAGTAAAATCCTTCTTTACTTTCTTGAAGAGATCATATTTATTTCCTTCAGACAGGACCTGGAAATATCCTCCATCCTCAATTCCTCCGTCATAAGGAACAAAAACAAAGATATCCTTACTGCCTATCTTCACATATATATCGGGAGATTTGGTTAATACTTTAGCTTCCTTATCCGGAGTATCCAGAGACTCCTTTACTTCCATTTCATCCGCTATGGCATTGTAACGAAGCGCCACGTTGGTTGCCAATAATTCTTTACCCTTATAAACATTACCAGGCAAATAGGAAGGATGATTGTAAGGCGTACCCGTATAGGTATCGGTCTCTGCAAAATCGATTCCCATATTTTGCCTTTCTATAAATTCATCTAATTGATGAAGACTATTGGTGAAAGCTCTTAACTGTGAAGGGTCTCCACCAAAATTCTGTGCGGCGGCCTGGAAAAGACCGCCTGCCAGAAGTAGGGTAAGTAATAAAATTTTCTTTTTCATTATATGTTAATTAAAGTCGTAAATGCTCGTTTAAGTATTTCTTATGTAAAACTAATCACAGTAGGCGCTATTTGCAAGTTTATAATAACGTTATTTATTAATTCGCTGTCGAAATTTATAAATGAAGACCCTAAACCCGGCTGTTAAACCCCACTAAATCAAGGGTTTTATGGTTTTTACCGGCCCAAAAGGCCAGTATTTTTGTGCAGCTACGTAATAAAAAAGTAAATTTATGGTAGCTATTTCGGTAGTCCTAAAATACTAGAAAACCACCCAACTATGAGATTGAAATTGTTATGTTGTATCGTGCTTTTAAGTTCGCTAATGAATGCACAGGACATAACAGATTCGTATCTTGAAGAACGCCACATAGATTCTCTTATCGTTTTATTCGACCGGCACGCAGATGATACGCTTACCGCCGAACGTATTGCCAGAAAATATATTGAAAAAGCGAGATTAGTAAATGACAGCACTAAGATCGCCAGAGGGTATACAAGACTTTCGTTCGTTTCAGACCGAAGGGAGGCCATAAAATTCCTTGATACAGCTATTCAGCTTTCAAAAAACAGCACCCATAAAAATTTTCCTACTGTTGGTTATTTATTTAAATCCTATTATCTCTACGAAAATGAAGAATACGAACGGAGCCTTCAAAGTGCATTACTAGGTTATCAGTCTGCCAGGGAAAAAAACCAGATCGGGCATCAGATCACGGCCTTACACCAGATAAACGATATAAACGAATTGTGGGGAGACTATCAGGAAGCCCTGGAAGCACATTTGCTTACCTACAAATTACTTCAGCAAAATAAAAATAGCGAACAATACGAACAAAACTATTTGTCGTCCCTGGAAGGGCTAGGGCGCTCCTATGTGAACCTTAAAAAACCGGATTCGGCATTATACTATTTCAGAGAAGGCATCATAGAGTCCTTAAAAGCGGGAGATTCGGCCACTTATTACGCCTTTGTGTCGCGATCGGGTACGGCTTTATACGTAAAGGGGGATTACGACGAAGCACTCGACAGCCTTCAGAAAGCAGATCGCTATCGAAACGAATTCAATAACTATTATCTGCCGTATTATTACTACTACGTAGGAAGTATATATTACGATAAGGGTGAAGTAGATAAAGGCATGCAATATTACACTAAAATCGATTCGTTGTACGAGGAACGAAGTGTATTGTACCCGGAACTACCCGAAGTTTATGATAAATTGATCAGTTACCATAAGGACAGGGGAGAAGATGAGATACAACTGGACTATTTGTACAAGTTGGTTGTGGTCTTAAGGCTGATCGAAAATAAAAAAAGGAACATAAACAAGAAGACAGTTAATGATTATGAGATCCCGAAACTGGTAGAGGAAAAAGAGACTTTGATCTCCCAACTCGAGCAGAAGAACAGGGCTTCCTCCACCAACCTGGCATGGGCATTGGGATTTCTGGTAGTAAGCATTGGATTTGTACTTTATTATTTCAGAAGACAAAAACAATACAAGAAACGGTTTGAGAACCTAATGATGAATACGCGTAAGGATGAAGAGGAAGAAACCGATGAAATTGAAGAAATTGGTATTTCACCAGAGATCATCGAAAGTATCATGACACGTCTAAAAGTTTTTGAATCTGAAAAGAAATACCTCTCACAACGAATTTCCCTCAACGAGATGGCCAAAGACTTCGAGACAAATTCCACCTACTTATCTAAGATCATCAATTTGAAAAAGGGGAAGAACTTTTCGCAGTATATCAACGATCTCAGGATCGATTATGCGGTGGAGGAATTAAAGGAGAACACTACTTTCAGAAAATATACCATTAAGGCGATTGCCAATGAATGTGGCTTTAAGAGTGCCGAATCTTTTTCGAAGAGTTTTTATAAGAAACACGGAATATATCCTTCCTATTACCTGAAACAATTACAGCAGACCTCAGGTTAGATCGACTAGATGCTGTCGTAATACATCACGATCTTAAGCAGATCTTCATCTTTATCGACGTCCAGATCATTATCATCCACATACTTCATCACTATATCTTTGTTGGCGCCAAATATGTCGAACTTCCTGGCTTTGGTATCGGGTAATTGATAAAACCTGCCGTTTTTTGTAACCAGGAAATACTGGGATTTGTCCCTAAATTCGGTAGGGACATCTTTTGTTAACGAATTGGAAGCTTTTTTGCCGGGAATCACTTTTTTAATGATCTTTTTGTACAGGTCCAGTTTTTTACCTTCGAACATTACATGAAAATATCCACCTTCCTCAATTTTCCCTTCGAAGGGAACGAACACAAAAATATCATCCCCGATCTTTACAAAGATCTCCGGGTCTTTGGGTAGTACTCGTGCATCTTCATTGGGAGTGGCCAAAGATTCTTTAACCTCAAGTTCGTCTGCAACGGCGTTGTAACGTAAAGCCACCTCGGTAGCGAATAGCGCATTGCCTTTGTAAACGTTTCCTATTTGATAATCGGGAAAATTGTAGGGAGTCCCTTTGTATTCATCCGGATTGCTGTAGCTAATTCCGTTAGCCTGGCGTTTTATATAGGAGTCTGCAAGGTAGAGTTCGTTGATCGATTGCCTTGTTTGAAACTGGGCTACGGCCGTAAAACTCATCACAACCACGGCTAAGAGAATTAAGATCTTTAATTTCATCGGGACAATGCCTAATTAAATATTATTGTAATATCTAATCAACTTTATAAGATCATAACTCTTGTTTATATTGAGTTTATTATCTCTTATATGTTGCTTTATTTGCTTTTTGCTACTGCTGAAATAATTTATTCTACCGTTTCTTGAGTTGGGTAATTCGGTAAGTTCATTATTCTCGTTCAACAGGAACAGTTGTTCTTTTTCTTTATACATCGGAAGAATATCTGTAGCTATCGAATTAACTGCTTTCTTTCCTTCAATGAATTCCTTCGATAATTTCTTGTACAGGCTAATACGTTCGCCATCAAGAAGTACTTCGTAGTATCCGCCAGTTTTGTTCTCTTCGTTCTTATCTACAAAAACATACAATCTGTTCATGATCTTCACATAGATGTCTTCAGATTTTACCAGAACTTTTGCTGCGTAATTTGATGTATTCACAGATTTCTTGATCTCAAATTCATCTCGGGCTGCATTGTATCGAAGTCCTACGTTGCTTGCAAGAATTTTACCATCCTTAAAAACAAACCCGGGTTGAAATGCCTTATTCTCGTAAGGAGAGCCGGTGTAAGTGTATCCATGATCGGGCATTGTAATGGATCTCCGCGAGATATAGGTATCTGTTTCGGGATCGTTAAAAACGCCTTGGGCTATGGTATTTGATGATGTAAAAGTGATTAATGCGAGGGTGAATAGAATAAATATTCTTCTCATGACTGGTAAGGTGGTGTTTTAAATTTGTTGTTAATGTTATCTAATAACTCAAGTGAGTATCGAAAAAAGCGCTTTAGCGCTGCCAATGTAAACAACAGTCTTCATTTAAATAAGCAGTGCCCGGAAGGTCTTTTAGGTTTCGATTGTTGGTCTCCTGAATATCAGAGCAGGCGAATATAGCTATTTATGTTTTTTAATTTTGTTAAAGACGTATTAATTGTGAAAGTATGATAGCTAAAATTATGTCGCGTTAATCGGTATTTATCAACTCCAGGGCGGATTTTGAGTCGCTAACAGGTAGTTTACATGTATTATTAACACATACGTAAATAAGGGTGTTATCTTCAGAATACCTCCCTTTTAGTAAGTAACTGTCTCCGGGGCCGGTGCTTCCTGCTACTATTTTGTTTGGGATATACGTGGCATTTATCTCTCTGGCGAATTGGAGTGCATTTTCACCTACTATTACAACTTCGTAAAAATCCTGTTGATAATTTGAATGTAGATCCAGCCAGTTGGAGAACCCACTGGGATATTGTTCCATTTCGGCCAGCACATTTTTTAGCATTTGCCTGGAAGTTTCTCCATATCGCGATGCTTCGTAAAAATGCGATAATTTGAAAAGATTTTTCGCCATGATCGAATTAGATGCCGGAATCACATTATCCCTGTACTCAAAGCTACGTGTGAGTAATTTGGGATCATCAGATGAGGTGAAATAAAACATTCCTCTTTCCTGATCATAAAATTTATCGAAGCAATATTCTGTTAGATTCACCGAGTGTTCTAACCAGCTTTCATCAAGGGTGATTTCGTACAGGGAGATAAATGCCTCTATAACCGAAGCGTAATCCTCCAGATATCCGTTTATTGTACTTTTCCCATCCTTGTAATTATGATAGAGCGCACCAGACGGTTGTAACTGATTTTCAACAATAAATTTACCATTCTTCAAGGCCGCCGCCAGGTATGCTTCGTTGCCAAAGACCTTGTAGGCATCTATATAGCCCTTCATCATTAACCCGTTCCAGGATGTGAGAGATTTATCGTCTAGACGCGGACGCGGACGTTGGTTGCGGTATTCTAATAAGGCTGCTTTCCAGTTTTTTTTCTTCTTCTGAAGGGTTTCAAGCGAGATCTTATATTCTTCCAAAATTTCCTGATCACTCTTGGTCCTGATAAGTACGTAGTGTTGTTTTTCCCATTTTCCGAAGCTATTAATATTGTAATAATCCTGGAACAGCTGGAAATCATCCTTGAGTAACGGCTCCAATTCCTCATTACCGTATATATAGTATGCTCCCTCTTCCAGCTCGCCAGTCTCCGTTTCGCTATCGGCATCCAGAGAAGAGTAGAATGCCCCTGATTCGTGTGTTAGTTCCTTAGCTACGAATGAAAGTGTCTCTGTGACGATCTCCTCATAAAGTGGGTTTTTGGTCACAGCATAGGCATCGCTGTATAAACTTACAAGTTGAGCGTTGTCGTAAAGCATCTTTTCAAAATGCGGCACATGCCAACGATCGTCTGTGCTATAGCGTGCAAATCCACCCCCAATATGGTCGTAAACACCTCCATAGGCCATTTTTTGTAGAGTTAGGTTTACGTATTCAAGGAGTTTATTATCCTTATTCGCTACTGCGTTCCGAAGCAAATAATGGTAATTATTGGGCATCATGAATTTTGGGGCCCTGTTATACCCTCCGTAACGATGGTCAAATTTTCTACTCCAATTCTCCACCAACATAGTGGTATCGTAATTACTGAAGTCAATTTCCGCACTGTTGAAATTAACCAGATCCATAGACTTGATACCTTCTTCCAGCTTATTGGCATATTCTATTAACATTTGCGGTTCCTCCTCATAAATCTCTTGAATCTTTTCAATTCGCTGGATCCAGTCCTCTTTCCTAAAATAAGTGCCACCCCAAACCGGGCGCCCGTCGGGTAAAGTGATCACATTTAAAGGCCATCCGGCTCTACCCGTCATTAGTTCAACAGCACCAATATAGATCTGGTCTATATCGGGTCGTTCCTCCCGGTCTACTTTTACATTGATAAAATTTTTGTTCATTATCGCAGCTACAGTCGAATCCTCAAAACTTTCTTTTTCCATCACATGGCACCAGTGGCAGGCGGCATACCCAATACTCACTATCATGAGCTTATTTTCGTCCTTAGCCTGTTTTAAGGTCTCATTGTTCCAGGCTTTCCAATTCACCGGGTTGTGTGCATGCTGAAGTAAGTACGGACTGGTTTCATGAATGAGATCGTTGGTGTATTTGTGTGTATCAGACATATCTTTTTTCGGAGTATTACAGGAATAACATAGAGCAAGAATTAAGAATGCTAATAGAACGCCTCGCATCATATTGAATGGTTTAAACAAAAATACGCCATTGAGATTTCAAAAGCGTATTTTTATAAGATTTCAGGATAATCTTAGTTTACTTCAAAAGTTATCTTAACATTTACCCTGAACTCGGTAATATTATCTCCATTTACAATTGCGCTCTGCTCGTGTATATATGCCGATCTAATGTTCTTTACACTTTTAGCTGCATGTTTTACTGCGTTTCTCGCCGCATCTTCCCAGCTTTCATTCGAGTTTGAGAGTACTTCTATTACTTTTAAAACTGCCATAATCTTGCTTTTTAATTATACATTAATGTAGTCTAGAAGATACGAAAATCCTCTCAACTTCCCATGCATAAAGCTCGATAAACTCCTGGCTTAACCATTTATCGCCTCAACGTGGGCAACTTTGCCATTAAGCATCTCCCGTAACATGGTTTCTATACCATTTTTAAGTGTCACAGTAGAAGAAGGGCATCCGCTACAGGCACCTTGCAAAATTACGCGTACAGTTTTGGTGTTTTCATCAAAAGAATCGAAGGCAATATGGCCTCCGTCTCCAGCCACGGCAGGTTTTATGTACTCGTCCAGAATAGAGATGATCTCCTTGTCTAGATCGGTTCTGGTTCTGTTATTTTCTTCGGAAGTTTCCGAAGTGCGTTTTTCTTCGGTTAAAATCGCATCATCCAGCACAGGTTTTCCCATCTCAAGATAGTTACGGATGAATTCCCGCAATTCCATAGTGATCTCGTCCCATTCGGCCACATTATACTTCATTACCGAAACATAATTAGCACTTATAAATATCTCTTTTACGAAAGGAAAAGTGAACAATTCCTTCGCCAGAGGTGCCAGGGAAGCCTCGTCGATATTCTTAAATTCGAAGGTTCCTTCGGCCAGGGGTTTATTAGCTACAAACTTCAAAACGGCTGGGTTTGGAGTGCTTTCGGCATAAACCGATACGGGGATCTTTGAAGGTGCCTCACTTTCTATGATCACAGGTTTGCCACTGTTCAGATAGGTGGAGATAGATTCGGCTACCTCTTCCTGTACATCGGCCCATTCAACAATATTATATTTCTCAATGGCAATGAAATTCTGAGATATATAGACTGTTTTTACAAAAGGGAGGTAAAACAGTTGCTGGGCAAGGGGACTTGGTTTAGCATCGTCTATATTCTTGAATTCGAAACTTTTAGCCTGTGTAAGGAAGGAATTCGCAATAAATTTTACGATGTTTTCGTTGTTAGTGGGTTGAATATCAACACTAAATTGCTGCATGTGTAGCTTTTTTTTGCAAAAATAACAAAAGAAAACCAATGTATTCAATATATTTGGTGCGATAACAACCTACGTATGAAGAGATTTTTACTCCCCATTCTACTTTTCTTCATGGTTCTGGGTCATGCACAAATTACAGTGGATGAATCCTATACCACACAGGAATTGGTGGAAGATATTCTGATAAACAGTACTTGTGCGGTTGTTGACAATTTTCAGCAGAGTACAGGAACTAATTTTGGTGATGATAATGGGATTGCATATTTCGAGGCCAATGGGTCCGATTTTCCCTTCGAATCGGGGATAATATTGTGTTCAGGTAATGTTCAAAATGCACCTGGCCCCAATTTAACAGTTCATAGTGATGGTGGTCTTGGTTGGCCGGGAGATCCGGATCTTGAGGCAGTGACAACCGCCACCAATACCAACAATGCTTCCTGGATCTCTTTCGACTTTGTACCGCAGATCAGCCAGATAAGTTTCGATTTTATCATGGCTTCTGAAGAATACGACCAGAACTTCGAATGCACCTTTTCCGATGCCTTTGCATTTATCCTCACAGATCAGGCAACCGGGACCGTTCAAAACCTGGCTGTTCTGCCGGGAACTGCTGTCCCTATAGAGGTCACTAATATCCATCCTGAGGTTATAGGCCAGTGTCCTGCTATCAACGAGGAGTATTTCGATAAATATAATTTCGAACCATACAATATTGCAGCTAATGCTGCCATCGATTATAACGGCCAGATCGTACAGTTATCCGCTCAGGGAAATGTTACCGTAGGAAATACCTACACCATCAAGATGGTGGTAGCAGACGAGACAGATACTGCCCTGGATATGGCAGTTTTTCTGGAAGCCGGATCCTTTAATATAGGGATTAGCCTTCCTCCGGACCTCACAATTGCCGCTGGAAATGCGCCTTGTGAAGGAGAGGATGTTTTAATCGAACTTGTGCCCGATCTATCAGGCCAGACAACCTACCAGTGGTATGTGTGGAACCCTGTCACAATGGTATTCGATATTCTGCCCGGTGAGACAAACTCATCTCTCCTTGTTACTCAGGCCGGAACTTACGGCGTTGAAGCTACAGTGGGTGGTGGTTGTACCGCCTTTGACGATATAGTGGTAGAATTTGCGCCACAGCCGGTTGCCGTCGTGCCAGATGATATTGTGCTCTGTGATGAGGTGCCTAATGATGGTTTTGCCGAATTCGATCTAACTATTAGGGATGCCCAGATTATAAATGGACAACCTAATACTGTAGTTACTTATCACAACACCCAGGCTGCGGCCGAAGGTGGATTCTTTCCATTTCCCGATCCCACTGCTTATACAAATACACAGGCCGGATTCCAGACTGTCTGGGCGAGGCTGGAAGAAACTAATTTTAATTGCTACGACGTAGTACCGCTAAATCTGCAGGTAGACGATGCACCGGCTCTTACAGACCCCATTAGTGATTATTTCATTTGCGACAACGACGGTGATGGGATAGAGATTTTTGATCTCACGAGCAAGGATGCTGAGATTTTGAACATTTTGGTCAATGTCACCCTTACCTATCACCAGAGTCAGCCTGAGGCTGAGGCTGGGTTGAATCCTATCATGCCTGCCAATGCTTATGGCAGTGGTGGTGAGGTGATCTGGGTACGGGGTGAGAACAGTGCGGGTTGTTATACGGTGGGTAGTTTTGGTTTGATCTTGGGCAGTATTCCTTCTTTTGTTGAAGTACCTGTTTTCGAGCAGTGCGACAATGATGGGGATGGGGTAGAGGATTTCGATCTAAATATGCAGAATGCCACGATCGTGGATGGTAATTTGGCTTTGAGTGTAAGTTATCACCCCACCCAGGTGGATGCCGATGCCAACACCAATCCTTTAGCGATTCCTTATACCAGTGCGGGTGAGACGATCTATGTACGTGTGGAGGATAACATGACGGGTTGCTACGGCACCTTTGCGATGGATCTGGTGGTTGTGATGGCCCCTGAGATCTTTCAGCCTGATCCGTTAACCTATTGTGATGATGACAATGATGGTTTTGGGGAGTTTACCCTTACCGATGCCGATGAGGATGTGGTCAACGGGAACCCTTCGGGTAATTTGGTGGTGAGTTACCACGAGACCCTTGCCGATGCCCAAAACAATGTCAATGCACTGGTGAGTCCTTATGCCAATGTGGATCCTTTTCTACAGACGGTCTATGTACGTCTTACCGATATTGCTACGGGTTGTTATTCGACCACGACCCTGCTCCTTATTGTTCAGGATTCTCCTTTGATCAACGATCCACAGCCTTTGGTGGTTTGTGATGATGACAACGATGGTTTTGCCTTGTTTGATCTCACCCAGGCCGAGGCTGAGATTTTGGGGTCGTTGAACCCGAGTGATTATACGATCACCTATTATGAGGATCCGGCCCTTAGTATTGCCATTGTGAACACCACGGCCTATCCGAACCTGTCTAATCCCCAGACGATCTATGTGGTTGTTGAGGATATCAGCAACGGATGTCAGGGTCAGACGACCTTAGAGTTACAGGTGAACCTGCCACCTCAGATCAATGCGCCTACTCCTTTGGAGTTATGTGATGTAAACAATCCCGGGGATGAGATGGAGCCCTTCAATCTGGAGAGTAAGACCTTTGAGATCACCGGTGGTGATCCGGGTATTGTGATCACCTATCACGAGACCCAGGCAGATGCCGATACGGGAGCCAATGCGTTGAGCAGTCCGTATGTCAATCAGGTTCCTCAGCCTCAGACGATCTACATTCGTGCTGTGGGGGCCACCACGGGTTGTGTGACCAGTCAGGGTTTCACTTTGGATCTGGTGGTCAATCCGGTTCCTTCTCCTGTGACTCCTACGCCCTTGGAGGTTTGTGATGCGGACAACGATGGTTTTGCGCTTTTCGATCTCAACAGTAAGAATACGGAGATAGCCGGCGGGGAGTTGGTGGCGATCACCTATCATGAGACTCTGGCCGATGCCCAGGCGGGTATTTTTGCGTTATCGAGTCCGTATCAGAATATTGTATCGGGATCTCAGACGGTTTATGCACGAGCGACCTATTCTCCTATCAATCCTCCTCCTTTCAACACGGGTTGTTACCGCGTGGTTGAGTTAGAATTAATTGCGGTTCCCACCCCTGTGGTTCCCTTAACGTTAGATCCTTTGGTGATCTGTGATCCTGAGGGCAATGGGGTAGAGACCTTCGATCTTACGCTTCAGGATGCTGCTGTATTGGGCAGTCAGGATCCTGGTGAGCATACGATCACCTATCATGAGAGTTTGGCTTCTGCACAGGCGGGTACGCCTTTTATCGGTACGCCTACGGCCTATCAGAATACGTCTAATCCTCAGACGATCTGGGTACGATTGACCCACAATGGCAGTGGTTGTTTTGCCATTACCTCCTTTGAGCTTCAGACGCCTGAGGGTCCTGGAGTTACCCAGCCCACTCCTTTGAGTGTGTGTGATGATGTGGGTGAGCCCAATGATGGTGTTACCTTGTTTGATCTCACGGTAAAGAACGATGAGATCACCGGTGGTGTATTGGGCGTTGGGGTACAGTACTATGAGACCCTGGCCGATGCGCAGAACAATACCAATGCGATCGATCCTGCGACGGCCTATGAGAATATAAGCAATCCCCAGACGGTTTTTGTACGGGTTACCGACGGCAACAGTGGATGTGTGGATACCACGGTGAGTTTAACCCTTCGGGTCAATGCCAATCCTGAGCCGGGTACTCCGGAGGCTCTTTCGCTCTGTGATGTGAATGATCCGGGGGATGGGATGGAGGTTTTCGATCTCACCCAGGCCGCCTTACAGATCACCGGGGGTAGTCCTTGGGATCTGACCTATCATGAGAGTTACCAGGAGGCCTTCGACGGGCTCAATGCGATAGTGGATCCTACCATGTATACCAATACCAGTAGTCCTCAGACGATCTATGTACGGGTAGAGAACAATACGATTCCTGAGGGATGTTTTGAGATCGTTGAGTTGGTGTTGATCGTTGATCCTCTTCCGGATGCTACGGCTGTCATTACGCCTCTTATTTTGTGTGAGGTACCTTCGGATGGATTTGGGTTGTTTGATCTAAGCTCTAAGATCGAGGAGATCTTAGGGGGGCAGGATCCTGGGATCTTCCAGGTGAGTTTCTATGAGAGTCAGGCGGAGGCCGATGCGCAGCTCAATCCGATCTTAAACACCACTTCGTATCCTAACACGACCAATCCCCAGACGATCTATGTGGGGATCTTAAACAGTGATACGGGTTGTTATATAGCCCAGCAGAGTTTTGAGATCGAGGAGCGCGAGGGTGCAGTGGCCACGACTCCCGATCCGTATATTATATGTGACAATGTGGAGCCAAATGACGGTCTGGGGGAGTTTGTTCTGGACGGCAGTACTGCGGAGAGTCAGGTGGTGATCGACCAGATTTTGGGGGGTCAGGATCCTTCGGTCTATCTGTTGAGTTTCCATCCTACCCTGGAGGATGCTCATGCCAACACCAATGCATTGGGCAGTCCATTTGCCAATACGATCAACCCGCAGCTGATCTACGCCCGGGTGGAGAACAGTGGCACGGACTGTTATGATATTACCCAGGTGATCTTAAAGGTAGAGGAATTACCGGAGGTATTTTTGGAGGAGAGTTATCGCCTGTGTGTGGATGCCAATGGCAATCCGATTCCCCAGGAGGAGGGATCTTTATCGCCCCCTGTGATCGATACGGGTCTGGATCCTGCTCTTTATAGTTTTGAATGGTTTATCGACGGACAGTTGCAGTTGGGTCAGGACGATCCATCGATCGTTGCTCTTAGTGGTGGCACCTACAGTGTGATCGTTACCGAGAACAACAGTGGCTGCAGCACCGAGGCTGTTACGACCGTTACCATATCGTCTCCGCCCCTTGCATGGGATGCACAGGTGGTTACACCTGCCTTTGCGGGCGCCCATGCGATCCAGGCTACGGCCGAGGGATTGGGGGAGTATAGCTTCCAGCTGGACGATGGTCCTTTCCAGAGTGAGGGCTTGTTCGAGGGGGTATTACCGGGGATGCACCTGGTAACGATCAAGGATGTTAATGGTTGTGGTAGTGTAACGGTAGAGGTGAGTATCATCGACTATCCTCGTTTTGTCACTCCCAACCAGGATGGCTATCACGACACCTGGAACATCATCGGGATCGCCGGTGGTGACCCTACGGCAAAAATTTATATATTTGACAGGTTCGGCAAGCTGCTTAAGCAGTTGAGTCCTTTGGGAGAGGGCTGGGACGGCACCTATAACGGAAACCCGATGCCCTCGAGCGATTACTGGTTTTTGGTGGAATACACCGAAGATGAAACCCGAAAAGAGTTTAAAGGACACTTTACCCTAAAACGATAGACATAATTTACTATGAAGATTAGAAAAACCTACTTTATACTGTTCCTGCTTATTGGCTCATTTACATATGCACAGGACGGTATCCCGGTATATACAGATTATTTTGCAGACAACCTTTATCTATTACACCCTTCGATGGCGGGAGCCGCTTCTCACAACCAATTGAGACTAACAGCAAGACAGCAGTGGTTTGATCAGGATGAAGCACCTAACCTCCAAACGCTTAGTTTTAATGCGCGATTAGGTGATCGTTCGGGAGTTGGGGCAATAATTTTTAACGATAGAAACGGATATCATTCTCAAACGGGAGGATATTTAACCTACGCCCACCATATTATGTTCTCACGTACAGAGGCAGACCTCAATCAATTGTCATTTGGATTGAGTGCAGGGCTGGTTCAATCAAGACTAGATGAAACTCAATTCGATCCCAATGATTTCGATCCGGTGATTGCCGGAATTATTCAAAGTAGTTCCTATTTTAACCTGGACGCCGGGATATCCTATAACTTTTTGAATTTCTCTGGACATTTTACGGTTAAGAATATCATATTTCAGAACAGAAATCTTTTTTCAGAAAAATTTGAACCCAATAACCAGAGACAATATTTAATCTCTGCTGCCTATGCGCTCGGGAGTGGCGTTTATTCTACCTGGTCTTACGAACCCTCTTTCCTTTTCCAATGGAGAGAACGTACAGGAGAGCAAGCCATCGATATCAACTTTAAAGTATATCGCACAATGGATTTTGGAAAACTGTGGGGAGGGATCTCCTATCGCAGAAGTTTCGACGGATCCGAATTTCTGGACGGAACCGAAGTTAATACTCAAAAATTACAATACTGGACACCAATAATTGGCGTGAATTACAATAACTGGATGTTCGCCTATAACTATTCGTACCAGGCAGGGAACGTTCGTTTCCAAAGTGGTGGCTTTCACCAGATCACCCTGGGTTATGATTTCTTAGGAAACAGGCCAGAACCCTATAACTGTAATTGTCCCGCGATCAACTAACAAAAAAAGCCCTGCAATTTGCAGGGCTTTTCTTTTAATCCCAATTGTAATCTTTCTTTTCGGCTTGTCTTTTCAGGGCTTGGATCATGGCGCCTTCCAGCTCGTTATCTCCCTCTTTCTTCTTTTCGGCCAGATATAGACGGCGTTTCTCATTTAATTGGGCGATCTCCCTTTGTATTGCCTCCCTCTCCTTGCGTTGTTTAGATACATACGCTTTGATCTCGGCAGTGGATTTACCTTTCAGATTATCCGGAAGATCTGCTTTTTTCAACTCGTCATAACTAAAATCCTTTTCCTTTTCGGCATCCACCAGATCCCAGGAACTATTCTTATATAAATGAGATCCTTTAGAAACTGTACGGCTAACCGCATTAGCTTTATTATATTCGGCGGCATTTGCGTCCTGCTCTTCCTGGATGGCTACTTTCATCCTTCCCTTACTTCCGTAAGGAATATAAGTTCCATTTAGCTTGACATTGAGTTGGAGGATTAGATCATCGTATGGAGATGCGATATGTACCGTATGCTGATTGTGATTAATTGCCATATAATCGCCATAGGTTAATTGCGCTCCGTGTTGCCATTTAGAAGAAATCCCATGGTTGTAATCGCCACAGAAGATAGTGTTCACAACAATGTCTTTTTCCTTTGCTTCGGCAGCTGCATCTTTATAATTGATCTTACCTTGTGTAAAAGGCTCGTTGCCTGCAATGAAGATCATTTTTAGATCATCTGCATCATTACCCCAGTCCAGTTGCTTAATAGAAGACTGGATAACAGTACCACAATATTCGCTTCCTCCGTTAGTAGTTAGTGAGAAGAGTTCCTTGGAAACATCATCCAGATCCTCGGTAAAGCCAAGGATCTTTCTAATATATCCGTCCTTCGCGTTAAGATTATCGTTTCCATACTCATACAATGCGATCTGCAGGTTGGGCCTTTGGTTACGGCATTTTGCATAAGAAAGTTCATTCACGATCTCCCAAAGCTGTGCCTTGGCCTGATCGATCAAACCGTCCATGCTATTGCTGGTATCAAGTAGTAAGGCCACTTTTATGTAGTGTTTGCTTGCTACCGGAGTAGTATTCATGGCGATTTCTGCCACAGGTTCGTTGGATTTCACATCGGCTTTACATGAGACGGAAAAACCAAGTGCGATTAGGATTGTAAAGATTTTTAATGTTTTCATCATTTTTAATTTAGGTAATACTTTCAGGGTACACTGTTTTTAATTTAGCGTAAACATAGGGTCAACTTTTATGGTGTAAAAAGTACTTTGAGGGAACAGTATCTTACATTTAGGTAAATGCGTCATTTGTTTAGGGAAGCCGTATTTTGGTAGGGTAATTGAGGGAAAATGAGGTGATCAAGGTTTTAGAAACCCGCTTAAAGTATGTAAGTTTACCTTTTTAAGGAGTAAATGAAACGGTTATCAATTTTATTATTCGTTCTAACCTTGGCTGTACAGCCTCTGGTTTCGCAGGTACAGAAGCGATCTGCGAACGCTTTTGTATTGAAAGGCGTTGTACTTGAGGATGAAACCAATAGCCCTGTTGCCAGAGTAAATGTAGAGATCCCCGGGGGAAGCTATACCACCACCAATGGTGCGGGAGAGTTTGCTATATCAGCCGAAATAGGGGACGAGTTAATCGTAAAAAGCGACACCTTCGAAACAGTTTATTACACCATTAAGGATAAACAATATGTCACTATACGTGTAAAAGATGCAAGTATTGTTGAAGAAAAGCTGCCTGTAACCAGTTCGAGCAGGAATGAAACTGAGAATACCTTCAATAAGTTGATCGATTCTGCAAGATTCTATTTGAAGAAGGACGCCAAGAAAAGCATCGAATATGTAACACGCAGCCTGCAATCGGTTCAGGCGAAAGCTACTTCCAGAAGGCATAATAGTATAGCTTTCGAAACTTTAGGGGATATTAACCTGTTCTGGAATCAACCGGATCTCGCCGTGGATAATTACAAAAGTAGCATTGCATCGCAATCCCGAACCGATGTTAGAATAAAATTAGGGAGAGCCTTTATTGCTAATAATAATTACCAGGAAAGCATTAGCCTTTTCGAGAAGCTGCTTAAGGAGAAATTATCCAACTACCAGGAAGTAGAAGTTTACGAAGGACTGGGAGACACCTACAGGGCGATCAACGATCAGAAAAAGAGTGTCCTTAATTACCAGCAAGCGTTGAATATTGCCGGGAAGCATAGCATAACTCCAAAGATAACCGATCTAAATTCGAAGATAGGAGAGGCCTATGCCAAGAGCGGGGCGCCCAAGGAAGCAGAACAATACTTCGATAATTCACTAAATCTAGCCAAGCAGGAGAACAAGAAGCGTGCAGTGGTAGAAAAGAATAAGGTGGCCGATTTTTATAATCAGAATCGGGATTTTGATAAGGAAATACAGTTAAGGTCCGGACTGCTGGAAGAACTAAAAGGTCTGGATGAAGAGAGTTTGGAAGATGATGAAGCAGAGGCTATAAGTCCGCAGCGCCAAAATTACAAGATAGCCAATGCCTATGTGGCACAGGATAAATACGAGGATGCTATCCCGTTTTTAAAGAAAAGTATTGAAGAGGCAGACAAGAAGGAAGACCTTTTGGTACAGAAGGATGCCACTAGAAAACTTTCGGAAGTGTATAAGGGAATAGGTGATTTTGGAAAAGCCGCAGAGAATTACGAGAAATATGTAGAGGTGGTAGACGAACTTTACGTAAAGAAAGAACAGGAATTATCGCAAGCCGCGAGATTCAGCAGGGAAATTGCCTTAAAGCAGAACAGGATCACCAGTCTGGAAAATGAAAGGGTACTCAACGAGAGCCGTTATAAACTGGCATTTGAAAACCAGGAGTTGATCCAGAAGAATAACCGAATTCAAAAATGGATCATAGGATCTTTAATTCTCATTGCGGTACTTTTACTGCTCACTGCTTATTACCAGTACAAAAATGTTAGGCAACAGAAGTATGCTAACAACCTTTTAGCCCTTAAATCATTGAGAACACAGATGAACCCTCATTTCATCTTCAACGCTCTCAATTCCGTAAATAGCTTTATTGCCAGTAATGATGAAAGGACCGCAAACAAATACTTGAGTGATTTCTCTCAGCTGATGCGTTCGGTATTGGAAAATAGCGAGGAAGATTTCATCCCCTTGGCCAACGAAATCGAACTGCTGAAAATGTATACCAAACTGGAACATTTCAGGTTTAAGGATAAATTTGAATACCAATTCACAGTTGATGAAAAAATTAACATGAACGAATTTGTTATTCCACCAATGTTACTGCAGCCCTACGTGGAAAATGCAGTATGGCACGGACTTAGATACAAGGAGGAGAAAGGCAAACTGGATATTAAATTCGAATCGGTTTCCGAAGATACTGTTAGGATCATCATCGAGGATAATGGGATAGGTAGGAGCAAGTCCAAGGCGATCAAGACAGAAAATCAGAAAAAACAGAAATCCAAGGGCATGGGGAACATCCAAAAGCGAATAGCCATCCTCAACGAAATGTACGACGATAAAGTAGAAGTGATGGTGGAGAACGTATTTGAGAACGAGGAAGGAACCCGTGTTATATTGAAATTAAAGAAGGACTAATGGAATTAAGAGCCATCATTGTAGAGGATGAGGAGACAAGCAGGGAGATCCTGAAGAACTATCTCGCAAAATACTGTCCCACTGTTGTGTTAAAAGGCGAAGCCGCTAATGTTGACGAGGCGCTGGTACTAATACGCAATAATGAACTGGACCTTGTGTTCCTGGATGTTGAAATGCCTTACGGGAATGCCTTCGATCTATTGGATAAGGTGGGCGACCGCCAATTCGAGACGGTGTTCGTTACTGCCTATAACCATTATGCGATCGATGCGTTGAATGCTCATGCGTCTTATTATCTATTAAAGCCGATCTCGATCGATAAACTCATTGAAGCAGTTGATTACGTTTCAGAAATAAAAGAAAAAGAGAACAGTTTGCAAAATTCGGTACTTCGGCCTATACACCAGCCCGTGGCTGGTAAGATCACGATCCCGCAGCAAAATGGTTTTGAGGTACTAAGCATTTCGGATATACTTTACTGCCAGGCAGACGACAATTATACACAGATCTTTCTAAAGGAAGGTAAAAAGTTAGTAAGTAAAACCCTGAAGTACTTTGAGGACGCTTTGGCAGATAATGGCTTTGCCAGGGTTCACAAATCGTATCTGGTAAACGTAAGTGCGGTGGTGGAATACAGAAAAGGTAAGGGTGGTAGTGTAGTTCTTTCCAGCGGGAAACAGATCATGGTAAGCCCTGCTAAGAAGAAGGCACTCCTGGCCTATTTCAGTTAGAAATCCATTGTCTCGATTTCTATATTATCAAACTCGCCCAGCAGGTATTTCAAGGTGCCAATACCGGTATTTGAATAAAATTGGAGCTTAGGAGTTGAAATTTCTTTTCGAATAAGATCGTGTTTCTCCAGCAGGAATTTAGTCTGTTTAGCTACCGCGATCCCCGAATCGATAATCTTTATATGTTCGGGGAGTATTTTTGAAAGTTTTGGGATCAGGTAAGGGTAATGGCTGCATCCCAGAACGAGGTAATCCACATTGGCCGCGATCATGGGTTTTATGTATTTCTGAAGTAATTTGTCGAGCTCCGGATTGTCGAAGTCACCATTTTCAATAAGAGGTACTAGGCCTTCTCCTATTACTTCTACTACCGAAATATCCTTTGTAAATGTGTCGCTTGTTTGAGAGAAGAGCGCACTGCTAAGGGTCCCACGGGTTGCGAGGATCCCTATTTTACCTGTTTTGCTTTGCAGGGCAGCAGGTTTTATAGCCGGCTCTATACCAATAAAAGGGATATCGTAATTTTTCCTGAGTAGGGAAATGGCGTTGGTGGTGGCGGTATTACAGGCCACCACGATGATCTTGGCTCCCATCTCCAGCAGTTTCTCTGTATTTTTAACGCTAAGGGCACTGATCTCTTCGGCCGATCTATTTCCGTACGGAGCGTTTTTACTATCGGCCAGATACAAGGTATGTTCATTAGGGAGTAGCTGGTGAATCTCCTTCCATATAGAAGTACCGCCTACGCCCGAATCGAAAATACCTATTGGATTATCTGCCTTCATACCTATAAAAATAAAAACTGCCCACCAAAGAGTGAGCAGTTTTGCCAATTATTTATGAGATTTTCGAATTAAATTCCGAGTTCTTTCTTTACATCAGCAAGAAGGTCGTATCCTTCGGCTAATAGTAAACCACTACCTTCTGTAGAGTCGATCACGTACTGGTACCCTTTGGCACGAGCTACTTTTTGGATCGCCGCCTTTGCGTTATCAAGGATGGGTTGCAGGATATCTCTTTCTTTTTTCTGAAGATCCTGAAGTGCTTGTTGCTGGTAAGCGGTAATGTTGTTTTGCATCCCCTGAACTTCTTCTACACGCTTTCTGTTCTCTTCATCGGTCTTGGATTCTGCTTCCGCTCCGTATTGAGTTCTTTTAGCGTCTAACTCCTTAGCCATTGCACGAAGTTCTGTATCGTAAGTTTTCTGAAGTTTCTCCAACTGACTCTGAGCTTGTTTCATTGCCGGCATGGCCTGAACAAGTTCGGAGGTGTTGATATGAGCAATTTTAGATTGCGCATAAGTAAAGGATGTAGCTCCCATAAACAGCACAATAGCTACGAATAATAGTTTAAATGTTTTCATTGTAATAATAGATTATTTGTGTTATAAATTAGATTTTTAATACGTATTATAAACCACCGTTACCATTTCCACCATCAGGCGGGGGAGCGTTTCCTCCCGAACGGGCTTTTAAAGTAGAATCTCTTTTTGCCTGTCTTTCTTCGAGCAATCTTTTTCTTCTCTCCTCAAACTCGATACGTTTGGCTTCTCTTACCGAATCACGCACTCTTCTTCGTTCTTCCATGATCCGCTCGCGTTCATTCTTCTTCTCTTCAATTGCTTCTTCACGTTCGGTTACTGCCTCTTCTTCCTCTTCGGTGAGTTCCTCACGTTTTTCGATCTCTTTCTTTTCTCTTTTGTTCGTTGCTTCTTCGCGTTTGGCGGCACGATTTATACTTCGCACTACCTGATCGCTTATATCGTTTCTTTCAGCAGCGAATAGCATAACTATATCTGCAGATTTATCGAAAATGAAATCGTACTTCCTGTTTACAGCAATTTCCTGCACTATGTTAAAGACCTGATCCTGTATGGGCTGTACCAACTGTCTTTTCTGAATCATCAGGTCGCCGTTAGGCCCAAACCTGTCTTGTTGATATTTCAGCATTTCATCCTCGAGGATCTGTATCTCTTCTTCTCTTTCTTCAATTAGTTCTTTCGTTAGAAGGACTCTTTCGTTTGCCAGATTAAGCTTCATCTGGTCTATAGCCTTCTGTTTCTTTTCGATGTCCGATTTCCAACGTTGAACTTTTCCTTCCAGTTGAATTTCAGACTCTTTGTATTCGGGAACATTCTCCAGAATATATTCCATGTCAATATATCCTATCCGAACTCCTCTTTGAGCGTTTGCCACCAAAGAAATGCCGAAAACTGCAAGCGCGAAAAGAAGTATTTTTTTTGCTTTCATAATTGCTGGTTGTTTTTAAGAAAATATCGTGCCAAAGTTAAAATTGTTGTCCGATAATGAAGTGAGTTTCCCATCCATTCCTCTCGGTACCGTTTAAAATCGGGTCGAAACCATAACCGAAATCTATCCCCAATAATCCAAACGCAGGCATAAATATACGGATTCCTGCGCCAGCAGACCTATTTAAACTAAACGGATTATAATTTCTGAATCCGTCGTAAGCCCCTCCACCCTCTATAAAGGTGAGTACATAAATGGATGCCAATTGCTTCAAAGTAACCGGATACCGTAATTCTAACGAAAATTTATTGTAAATGGTATTTCCATCGTTATTTGATAAAGATTGATTAGGATAACCACGCAACTGAATTACTTCCCTTCCGTCTAGTGAAAACGATCCCAATCCATCACCACCCACAAAAAATCGTTCGAATGGTGGTACACCACGATCCTGATTATAGGCTCCTAGGAAACCAAATTCTGCGTTGGTTCGCAACACCAGGTCCTTATATAAACTTGTGTACCATGTGCCTTTAAACTTAACCTTATAGTACTCCAGCCATTTAAATCGTTCCTGGTCGATCTCTGCTATTCTCTCACTTCCATCAACGGTTGAAGCGTCAAGCATGGATCGTTCTTCTATCAGGGCGGTATAGTCTGTACTTCCCAACGCCGAATAAGGCGGGGTTAACTTAGCAGACAAGCTAAAATCTGAACCACTTCGGGGATAAATTGGGTTGGCTGAGGTACTATTTCTGCTCAAACCGATGGTATACGCCAGGTTGTTCGAGTAACCATCCCCGAAAGTAAATAGTCCGGTATTATAATTCTTAAGATTATAGTGCTGAAAACTAACAGCCTGCGAGAACTGGAAATAATCGTCCGGCCATTTCAACCTTTTTGCAAAACCTACAGATCCTCCTGTAATTAGGAAACGTCGTGTTCTATCTACATCACGGTTAATGAAATCGTACAGGTACTGAACCGTGTGTGAGAATGAGGTGCTAAACTGAATAGGTTTCTTTCCGCCTAGCCATGGTTCCACCAATGACAGGCTATAAGTTTGATAGAAACTACTCGCCTGTGCCCTTAACGATAATTTCTGTCCGTCTCCCATTGGCAGAGGTTTATACGCCTCTTTATTAAAGATGTTCCGTAAGGAGAAATTATTAAATGAGAGCCCAAGTGTTCCTACAAAACCACCACCACCGTAACCACCTTGTAGTTCGATCTGGCTGGCTCCTTTTTCGATCACGGAGTATTCGAGGTCTACTAGGCCATTGGCTTCATCTACCTTTTTAAAATTTGGCGTGAGCTGTTCGGGGTCGAAATACCCTAACTGACCCAATTCCCGAAGCGTTCGAATTACATTACGCTTACTGTATTTTTGTCCCGGTTTAGTTCTAAGTTCCCGGTAGATCACATGGTCGTTGGTCTTGGTATTTCCAATAACGGTAACATGATCGAAAAAGAACTCGTTACGTTCGATGATCCTGATCTCAAAATCGATGGTGTCGTTCCGAACGGCAACTTCCACGGGATTTATCTGTACAGCCAGGTAACCATTATTCTGGTAGAGGTTGGTAAGATCGGCGGCATCGGGATCAGAATCATCTGCGATACGCTCCTGAAGTAAGGTTCCGTTATAAGTTTCACCTTTCTGTATTCCCAGGATCTGTCGCAGTTGCCCGTCGGTATATTTACTATTTCCAATAAAATCTATATTACCGAAGTAATACTTGTTTCCTTCCTCAACTTCGATATTCAGGGCTACATTTTTTTCATCTTTTATGATAAGAGTATCATTAATGATCCTTGCATCTCTAAACCCGTTGGTCTTGTATTTTTTAATGATATTAGCCTTGTCTTCTGTAAATCCTTCCTCTGTATATTTGGATCTTTTATAAAAACGCAATGGGTTTTTACGTTTGGTATTCTTCATGGCCGAACGTACCTTTTTATCTGAAAGTTGTTCGTTACCTTCTATGTTGATACTTGAAACTTTTACCCGCTCGCCTTTATCGATATTTATGATCATATCCTGGGCGATCTCGGTACCTGTAGAATCCAGGTGAGGACGAGTACTAATAATTACTTTCGTATTAAAGAATCCTTCCTTTTTAAATTTATTGGTAATATAATTCTTGGTTGTGGTGAGGAGGTTCTTGGTAATTTTAACACCTCGTTTCAGGCCATTGTCCTTTATAATTTCCTTTTTCTTACCTTTTCTAATACCTTCCACGGTCACATCGTACATCTTAGGAAGTTCGACGATGTAAAGCTCCAGGTCGATCAGGTTGCCATCGATATTGGTCACGTAAAAGGCAATATCGCTAAAGAGATTTTGCTCCCACAATTTCTTGGTGACATCGCTAAGCTTTTCACCCGGAACATAGATTTGATCTCCTTCCTTCAAACCGGTAAAAGCAATTACCGTTTGTTCGTTGAAGGTTTGTTCGCCGGTAACCGAAATACTATTTATTGTGTATCGTTTATTCTTATCGAGCTCGTTATCCTGTGCAGAAATAGAAAACACCGAAAGTATTGTAAAAAGAAAAATACAATACAGTGTTTTAGAAGTATGTGATAATAGACTAATTTTGAAGTTGCTCACTCGTTTTTCCAAATCTTCTTTCTCTGTTTTGATAATTTATTATGGCTTCAAAAAGATGGTCTTTTGTGTAATCGGGCCAAAGAGTTTCGGTAAAATACAACTCGGCATAAGCGATTTGCCATAACAAAAAATTACTAATACGCTGCTCACCACTTGTACGTATTAATAGATCTACATCCGGTAAATTTCGGGTGTAAAGATGGTTATTAATAAGTGATTCGTCAATAGCTGACGGCGAAATTAGGTTATTTTTAACTTTAAGGCTAATCTCTTTGATTGTTTTTGTGATTTCTTCACGTGAGCCATAGCTTAGAGCAAGGGTTAAGGTCATTCTGGAGTTCTCCCGGGTCTTCTCAATAACGTCTAATAATTCTGTGTGTGCCTTCTTGGGTAAGGCACTAAGATTTCCTATGGCATTTAGCCTGATATTATTATCCTGAAGAGTCTTGATCTCCTTCTTTAAAGAGTTTACCAGAAGTTTCATCAATAGTTCAACTTCCATTTTGGGTCGATTCCAGTTTTCTGTAGAAAAGGCGTATAATGTGAGATAAGGGATGTTTATTTCGGCAGAAGCTTCTACAATTTCACGAACAGCTTTGGTGCCATTTTCATGACCAATAGATCTAAACAAGCCCTTTTGTTTAGCCCAACGGCCATTGCCGTCCATAATAACAGCAAGGTGTTGCGGAAGTCTGTCAAGATCTATTTTACTTAGTAAAGACATGTTAAAAGTTGCAGTAGCATGGTTTCCTACCAAAGCTAAAGGTAAGGGTTACACCTGTAAACACATACCAATCGTCGCTATTTGTATTACCAAATTTAAATTCTTCGGCATCTGCAAGCCCTTTTACCGGGTTGCTGCCATCGAGATCATCTGTAAATGCGTACCGGGCTCCAATCTCAAAACCCAGCACCATTTTCGTGCCAATTGTTGTTTTATATCCTACAACCATGGGGATTGCAGGTGCAGAAGCACCGTCGTAATCTCTAATCTCATCTCCAACTCTATATAAGGCCTTATACCAGAAATAAGTAAGTCCTGTATATAAATATGGTGTGGACACAGGTTTTCCGCTGTGTACATTGAATTCAACAAAAGTGTATTCCAGTCCTATAGATATCTCCGAGACCGTATTTTCGAAGCTAAGTCCCCGTTGTTTCCGTCTGCTTTGATTGGAATCTGCATCGTCGCCGCTAATTTGTGCTATCATGACCGAGCCACGAAAGGCGTGCCTTGCACTTCTATTCCACTTAAAAATGCCTCCAAAGGCAAAATTCTTGGGAGCTATATAATTTGTTCTACCTACATCGCCAATATAATTGGATCCCCCTAGCAACCCACCAATTTCATATGTCTGGGATTGAGCGGAAAAGATGCCTGAAAGAACAAGTAGAACGACTGTGAAATACCTCATAAACCTTAAAAGTTTGCAAATATAACAATAAACTTCGCATAGAAATATTTTATGCGAAAATGTCTCAGATGATAAACAAAAATTGAAGGAATTTATTGCCTAATTACGTTTGTCCTCACCCCAGAGTAATTTTTCTCTCAGGGTTTTAATGAATGTGTCATCCTTTAATTGTGCCAACTTAATAGTAAAAGGAGCCTTTTTTATACGGATAACTGCATGATCTTCCAAAGTTGCAATACGCGAATCGAGAGAGATCAGGTAGGATTTTTCGCGGCCGGAGACTTTGAGCGTGATCTCTACGTCGTCCGGGATAACCAAAGGGCGGGCGTTTAAATTATGCGGGGCAATAGGGGTAAGCACCATACATTGAGAGGCAGGATCCATAATAGGGCCGCCACAACTAAGCGAATAACCAGTAGATCCGGTAGGAGTGGAGATTATGAGGCCGTCAGACCAGTAGGACGTTAGGTGTTCGTTATCTACCATGGTCTCAACCTTGATCATGGAGGTAGTATTCTTACGGTTAATGGCAAGCTCATTGAGGGCAAAGTTAAGATCGCCAATCTCTTCACTTTGCGGTTCTGTTTGAATGGCAAGTAAACTTCGCTCCGAGATAGTAAAATTACCGGCAATGATCTGGGCAATGCTTTCAATTATCTTTTCTTTCTGAATAGTAGCCAGAAAACCTAGTCTTCCCGTATTGATTCCAACAATAGGAATTCCGAGATCCCGCACGAAGGTGATGGATTTCAGCAAAGTTCCGTCTCCTCCAATACTGAAAAACAAATCGTAAGAGTGATCGAGTTCGGTGAATGAGCTAAACGTAGCAACATTAGTATCTATCTCTTTGTGATGCTTGATAAGCTCCAGGAAATTCTTCTCAACAGCAATATCCACATTGGTTTGTTTCAATGCATTGAGTATTTGCTGAATGGATTGCTCTGAGTGTTCGTGGTAAAATTGACCGTAAATACCAACCTTCATAATTACATGTTTAGGTACTTGTCGAGATAATTTGAACGCTCTTTCAGATCTTCGAGGAATTTGTCCTCATCATGGCTGGAGACCACATTGTAACTATACCTTCTGAAAGTCTGTACAATTGCATTCATTCCCGTGTGACCAATCTTTATTGTGGCTTGAACAGTGTCGTTCTCAACTTTAGAAATGAAAACTCCCAGAATTTTCGCATCGTTGGACTCTACGATCTGGCATATTTCGCTAAAGGAATAATCCCGAACTCCTTTTTCAACCACTATAATAGCACCGGCTTCGTTGAGAAATGGTGTGTCATTGAAGATATTCATGATATCACTTAGCTCGTAATATCCCAAATACTTGTTTTCCGAATTAAGAACCGGCATGATATTGCTGCCGTACATGGCAAAAGCTTCAAGTATATCCAGCCAATTGGTCTTATCGGTCACGTAAAAGGGTTCCAGGGCATAAGCGAAGTCTGTAAGGTGCCTGTCATTTTCAAAACAATGAGCGTCTGTCTCTGAAATACATCCCGCGTATTTTCCATCCTTGGTCACCGGTATATGTGAATACGTCAACTGATTAAAGGCAACCTGCACCTCCTTAATAGCCGTTTCTATGTCGAAAGGTTTGATATCGTTTATTATATATTGTGTGGTATTCAAAGCGATAATTTTTATGCAAATTACTTAAAATAAAGATGTAAAAGCCTGCCTAAGCTTTGTATTTTTGCTTACACAAATTTAGCAAATGACAAAGTTAAGCGTAAATATCAACAAAATCGCTACACTTCGAAACGCCAGAGGAGGGGATGCGCCTAATGTGGTACAGGTAGCTAAGGATGTACAACGCTTTGGTGCCGCCGGCGTGACCATTCATCCAAGGCCCGATGAACGACATATTCGTTACCAGGATGCTTTCGACCTGAAACCTGTGGTATATACCGAGTTCAATATAGAAGGGAACCCTATAGATAAATTTCTTGACCTCGTACTCCAAATTCAACCCACCCAGGCTACCCTGGTGCCGGACGCTGTCGATGCCATCACATCGAACGCGGGGTGGGATACCCTGAAGCATCGCGATTTTCTTAGCGAGGTGATCACCGAATTAAAAAGTAAAGGGATCCGCACTTCCATTTTCGTGGATCCGGATGTTAGAATGATCGAAGGTGCAGCAAATACGGGCACCGACAGGATCGAACTTTACACCGAAACTTTTGCTCACCAGTACAGTCTGGGGAATAAAGAAGCGGTAAAGCCATATATCGAATGTGCCCATTTAGCGCACGAGTTAGGCCTTGGCATCAATGCCGGTCATGATCTTTCGCTTCAAAATATTAAGTATTTCAAAGATAGTATCCCTAATTTGCTTGAAGTTTCTATTGGGCATGCGCTTATCTGTGAGGCGATCTACGACGGTCTTGAAAATGTGATCAAATCCTATCTTCAGAAGCTACAATGATCTTACACTCACAAATAATAGGGGAAGGAAAACCATTTATCATCCTGCACGGCTTATTGGGGATGGGGGATAACTGGAAAACCCTTGCCAGGCAATTCTCGCTTCTCGGTTTTGAGATTCATCTTGTAGACCAACGCAATCATGGCAGGAGTTTTCATAGTGACGAATTTAACTACGAGCTTCTTGCTAACGACCTGTATAATTATTGCAAGCATCACGGCCTTGCTGATCTGCTGCTTTTAGGGCACTCCATGGGAGGAAAGACCGCAATGCAATTTGCAACAGAGCATCCGGATATGGTATCAAAATTATTGGTAGCCGACATAGCTCCTAAAGCCTATCCGCAGCACCATCAGGACATTTTTAAGGCATTACTTTCGTTGGATTTTGAAAGAATTAAAACGAGAGGAGAAGCCGAGGAAGTTCTCTCAAAGTATATTAAAGAAGCAGGGATCAGGCAATTTTTACTGAAGAATCTTTACTGGAAGGAAAAAGGGGTATTAGGCCTAAGGGCAAACCTTGAAATTCTAAACAGGGAAATTGAGGAAGTGGGAAAACCTTTACCGGAAAACGCCATCTACACCGGGGCTACTTTGTTCCTGGCAGGAGCCAATTCGGGATATATAAATGCGATGGATGAGATCCTGATCAAGAAACATTTTCCCGCTGCCAGTATTGTGACAATTAGCAATGCCGGGCATTGGCTTCATGCCGAAAACCCAAAGGAGTTTTACGATCGTGTGACGCGTTTTATTTCAGGTGAAGACACAGAAGGATAATTGATAATTGTTTTTTACCTTTATTCAAAACTAACATTATGAAAACCATTTTAAGATTATTACTCACGGCGCTTGCCGTAGTGATCCTGGCTAAGATTCTTCCGGGGGTGGCCGTGGAAGGCTACGGATCTGCTATTATAGTTGCTATAGTAGTGGCCTTGCTTCGATTCATAGTAAAACCAATATTGGTGGTTTTAACCCTGCCAATTACTATAATTACGCTCGGTCTATTCCTGCTTGTCATCAATGCGGTGATCATTATGATGGCAGATTATTTCATTCCGGGATTTGCAGTAGAATCTATCTGGTGGGCATTGTTGTTTAGTTTGCTCCTGTCCATCCTGCAGTCGATCTTTCATTCGGTGCTCGACAATAAAAAGCAATAGTAGATTCACAGACTTTAAAAGCTTGTTGGGTTGCATTAAAATTTGTACTTTTGCAACCCAATTTTTATGGGTAAAGGTTAAAGACTATGAACATTACAAAAAAAGACATCGATCCGCTAAATGCAGTGGTAACCGTGAATATTTCGAAAGACGATTATTCGGAAAAAGTGGACACTATTTTGAAGGATTACCGCAAGAATGCGAACATTCCCGGCTTTAGAAAAGGACATGTTCCTTTGGGGATGGTGAAGAAACAATACGGAAAAGCTGTATTGGTGGATGAAGTGAATAAGATCCTTCAGAACGAATTACATAAATTCTTAACTGAAGAGAAACTGGATGTTCTTGGGAATCCTCTTCCTAAAAATGAAGCAGAGATAGACTGGGATGCTGGAGATTTCTCATTCGAGTTCGATCTGGGCCTTGCTCCGGAATTCGAGGTGAACCTGAAAGGAAAGGCGGTTACACACTACAAGATCGTTGCCGATGACGAAATGATCAATAACCAGGTAAAGACCATTCGAAAGCAATACGGTAAATTAATAGCAAAGGATACTGTCGAAAAAGGTGATGAGGTTACAGGTACCTTTACTTCTGAAGAAAAAGGAATAGAGAAAAAAGCAACCTTTGAAACCGAAATAGTGAAAGGGAAAAAGCAACTCTCAACTCTTATTGGAGCTAAAGTTGGCGATACCATCACGTTGAAGACCAAAGGTCTATTTAAAGATGAACACGACAATCAGCGATATCTGGGTGTAGATCACGATGCTGCCCATGGCCTTGATATTGAGGTAGCTTTGAAGATAGAAGAGGTGAACAAGCGCGAAATGGCAGATCTTAACCAGGAATTATTCGATAAAATTTTTGGCGAAGGAGTAGTCACTTCAGAAAAACAATTAAAAGAAAAGATCAAAGAAGATGCCGAGCGACAGTTCGAACAGCAAAGCGATCAGAAATTGTTGAATGATGTGGTGGAATCGCTTATAGAAAATACCAAATTCGATCTGCCAAAAGAATTTCTACAAAGATGGATCCAGCAATCTGGAGAGGAAGTGCTTTCTGAAGAAGCTGCAAAGGAAGAATTCGAGAAAAGCGAAAAAGGCCTGAGATACCAACTTATTGAAGGAAAACTTAGGGCAGAGCACAAGCTTCAGGTAACTTTCGAAGAATTGAAAGACTATTCCCGGGATATGATCCGTATGCAGATGGCGCAATTTGGGAATATGAACCCTACCGATGAGGAGCTGGATGGCATAGTAGGTAGAATTATGTCGAACGAAGAAGAAGTAAGGCGACTGTCTGAACAACTAAATACCAACAAAATGCTTCAGTTTTACAAGGAAAATGCCAAACTGAAGACAAAGGAGGTAACTTATGACAAGTTCATAAAGGAGGCATACGCCTAATTCAGCAATAAAATAGTTATATTTAGGCGTTGAATTGTGGTGATTCAACGCTTTTTTTATCATACAGAAAACGACTCAAATTATATGAACTACAGTAAAGAATTTAAAGATTTTGCTATAAAAGATCAGGGGGTTAGCAGTACGTATTACGACACTATCGTGAGTAGTATGTATCCTGTAGGCCTCACCCCGAATATCATTGAAGAAAGACAAATGAACGCTGTGGCAATGGACGTGTTTTCACGCCTGATGATGGACCGTATCATTTTTCTAGGTACGGGAATAAACGATCAGGTGGCGAATATCGTTCAGGCACAGTTGCTATTCCTTGAAAGTACCGATGCTTCCAAGGATATCCAGATATATATTAATTCGCCGGGAGGCAGCGTATATGCCGGTCTGGGAATTTACGATACCATGCAGTTTATAAAACCGGACGTAGCCACTATTTGTACCGGGATGGCCGCCTCTATGGCAGCTGTTTTACTGTGTGCCGGGCAGAAAGGGAAGCGAAGCGGGTTAACTCACTCCAGAGTGATGATCCACCAGCCTATGGGTGGTGCTCAGGGACAGGCAAGTGATATTGAGATCACTGCCAGAGAAATCATTACCTTGAAGGAAGAACTATATCGCATAATCGCGAATCACAGTGGCCAGACTTACGAACAAGTTTATGAGGACAGTGACCGTGATTACTGGATGAAGGCCGATAAAGCCAAAGAATACGGAATGATAGACGAGATCTTATCTCGAAACTAAAATTCCGTCTAAATTTTAAGTTATGTCGAAAGAAGAATTGGAATGTTCATTTTGCGGACGTAAAAAAGCTGAAACCAACCTCTTAATCGCGGGATTGGATGCACATATTTGCGACCGATGTATAGAACAGGCTCATGGAATCGTGATCGAGGAGGCTCTGCATTCTACAAATAGCGAGCTTAGTAAGGAGCTGATGCTTAAAAAACCTAAGTCTATCAAAGCTTTTTTAGATGACTATGTAATTGGACAGGAACATACAAAAAAGGTAATGTCGGTGGCAGTTTATAATCACTACAAACGACTGCTACAACCTAAGAGTGATGAAGATATTGAGATTCAGAAAAGTAATATCATCATCGTGGGTCAGACCGGTACGGGAAAAACCCTGGTCGCCAAGACTATTGCCAGAATGCTGAATGTTCCCTTAGCCATTGTGGACGCTACTGTACTTACAGAGGCTGGTTATGTTGGAGAAGATGTTGAGAGTATCCTTACCCGTTTGTTACAAGCGGCCGATTACAATGTGGAGAAGGCCCAGAACGGGATCGTGTTTATCGATGAGATCGATAAGATCGCCCGTAAGAGTGATAATCCCTCAATTACTCGTGATGTGAGTGGAGAAGGAGTGCAACAAGCATTACTTAAATTACTTGAAGGAACCACTGTAAACGTGCCACCTAAAGGTGGGCGTAAACATCCAGATCAGAAATTTATAGAAGTAGATACCGAAAATATATTATTCATTGCCGGTGGTGCATTTGATGGGATCGATCGCCATATTTCAAAAAGGCTCAATATGCAGGCTGTTGGCTTTAGCGCCAGCAAGAAAGAAGATACCATGGAGCGGGATAATATGCTCAAATACATCATCCCTAAAGATCTTAAGGATTACGGATTAATACCCGAGATCATTGGCCGTTTACCGGTGCTTACCTATATGAATCCGTTAGATAAAGGTACTCTTAGAGCCATTCTTACCGAACCCAAAAATGCCATAATCAAACAGTACAAAAAGTTGTTTGAAATGGACGATATAGATTTTGTGATCACCGAAGAAGCGTTGGATTTTATTGTAGAACAGGCTATCGAATATAAACTTGGAGCCAGGGGATTGCGATCCTTATGTGAAGCAGTGCTTACAGATGCTATGTACGACCTGCCGGGAAGTGATGAAAAAGAACTTACGGTGACCATGGAATACGCTCAGGAGAAACTCAATAAATCTACCATTAAGAAATTAAAGGCTGTATCGTAAGCATGTATTGACTTAAAAAAAAAGCCTCAGGGAACAAACCTGAGGCTTTTTCTTGAAATTACTTATAGCTAGGGTTGTGCGATAACAGTTTTCTTCTTTTTATTAAGAATCTTCTGTTGCATTAATTCCTTCTTATTTTTTAATGTGTATCCTGCTACCTTTTCTTCTTTCTGAATTGTCTTTACAGTAGTTCCACATGATACCACGGAAACTGAAAAGAAGAGGATCGCCACTATGTATATGATTTTTTTCATTGCCCCAATAATGAATTATTAAATCAAACATAGAAAGTAAGAAAAGTACTACCAAATTTATTAGTTGAAGTAGCGATAATTTTCGATTAAGCGTATTTTTTGGCCAAATTTCAAGACTGATTACTCCCGAACGAGGAAATAGCAATATTCGTTTAATACCTCCAATTCTTCGAGCTTCTCGGGTACCAGGCGCAGTTCCTTTGCGAGTTCCAAGGTGCTGTTTTTACGCTTTAAATGAAATCCAGGGAGGTTTTTATAAAAGCTAAATGGCAGTGTGGTTGCATTGCCTGAAGAATGCAGCTCTTTCTCAAAATAGTTCTTCAGTCGATTCCAGACTTCGGTTTTTTTAGTGTGATCTTCGAAAGATTCGGCAAGCAGCACATCTCCTGTGTCCAGGATATCACGACAAAAATCAATAATCGATACAATCTCATCTTTGTTCAGGAAGAAGAAAACCCCTTCTATCATGATCACCTTTTTGTAATTCTTATAGCTATCCAACATGGATTTTAACCGCAGCTGGTCTTCTTTCCTAGTGATATCACACTCGATCCTTATCACGTTCCTGGCCGGAAGTAACCCTTTTGCCTCGAAATTGGCAATTGCGTTCTTTTTAAATTGGATCACATCTTCGAAATCGGCCTCGATGGTGACCATACTTTCAGAAAGATTATACGGATACATGCTAAAACCAGCTCCCAGGTTTATACATAGAAGTTTAGAATCGTGCTCCAGTACTTCATTTAGGGTTTTATGAAAGTATCTATTTCTCATACAATGAAGAATCTCATCATATTGTGAAACTTCGGCGGCAAATTCGTCCACCCATGCCTGCAAGCCGGGTTTAACCCATAGTTTTGCAAATGGGTCGCAACTCATTGCTTCATGATTAGCGCGATAGCAGGCGATTACGAAGGCCGTATCGGGAATAGAGATGGCCATGTTCAGTTATTTAACGAAAGTAATTCTTCTATATATTCTCGCGAATTAGACAGCCTTGGAACTTTATGCTGTCCCCCCAGTTTGTTATTCTTCTTTAACCAGTCGTAGAACAGTTTCTCCCTACCACAATGAACCTTTGGTGCATTTAAGGTGGTATTATTAAACCTTTTGGCTTCGTAATCGCTATTTACTTCCTGCAGTGACTTATCAAGCAGCATGGTAAAAGTTTCGAAATCCTTAGGAGGGGTCTTAAATTCTATGATCCACTCATGCGCACCTTTCTCTCGGCCCTTCATAAAAATAGGCGCCACAGTATAGTCCACAATCTCGGTTTGAGTGAGTTTCGACACTTTGCGCAAGGCAGTTTCTGCATTTTCAATGATAAGCTCTTCCCCAAACACGTTTATGTGATGCTTGGTTCTGCCGGTTACACGTATTCTATACGGACTCACCGAAGTAAATCGTACGGTATCGCCAATCTTATAACGCCATAAGCCGGCATTTGTGGAGATAACGATCGCGTAATTCTCATCCTTTTCCACCTCGCTCAACGGGATCACTTTCTGCTCAGGCGTGCCGTACGTACTCATTGGAATGAATTCGTAGAAAATTCCGTAATCAAGCATAAGCAATAGATCGTTACTGTGATTCTGGTCCTGGATAGCGAAAAATCCTTCAGAAGCATTATAGATCTCATAATATTTGAAGTCGTCACGAGGTAAAAGCTTACGATATTGATCTAAATAGGGCTCGAAACTTACGCCTCCATGAAAATACACTTCCAAATTCGGCCAGATCTCGAAGAGATCTTTCGCTCCGGTAGACTCCATTACATTATTCAGTAAAACAAGCATCCAGGAAGGAACTCCGGCCAAGCTGGTAACATTCTCCTTTATGGTCTCGTTAACGATAGCTTGCATCTTAACCTCCCAGTTTGCCATTAGCGATATCTCATTGCTGGGAGTACTGCTGAATTCTGCCCAAAAGGGCATGTTATCTATAAGGATGGCGCTAAGATCCCCGAAAACAGTACCATTTTCTTCATAGAGCTCTTTACTGCCCCCCAATCGCAGGCCTTTACCTAAAAAAAGCTGAGAATCGGGATTATTATTTAGGTACATACAGAGAAGGTCCTTACTCGCGGCATAATGACAATTTTCGAGGGACTCCTGGCTTACAGGGATAAACTTACTTTTGGCATTCGTGGTTCCACTGGATTTGGCAAACCATTTAATGGGTTTGGGCCAGAAAATATTGCTTTCTCCTCGTCGTGCCCGTTCAATTCGGGCTTCATTTTCTTCGTAAGTAGTGATAGGTACTCTTTCGGTAAATTCCCTATAGCTTTTTATGGACCCAAAATCGTACTGAATTCCGATCTCGGTGGTCTTTGCCTTCAGCAATAAATTGTGAAGCAATTCTTCCTGCACTTCAACAGGGTATTTCAGGAAGAGTTCGATCTGGTGAAACCGTTTCTTCAGAAACCATGAAGCGATGGAATTAACTATCGGTATTGGCATAATTACCCTATCTTTATTCCATAAAAATAGCAATTTCTTTTTTATGAAATACAGCGGTGTTCTTACGAAGATGCAAACCGAAAACGGATCACCAATTCAATACTATCTGGTCTTTGAAAATGACTTTCTGAATATGAATCAGTTACTGGATAGAGCGGTTTCAATTTCTTTCAGAAAATACCAATGCCTTAACTGTGGCCTTGATAAAAAGATCTTCCGAATGGGCTTTTGCTACGACTGCTTTTACCTGGTTCCCCAGGCAGCAGACTGGGTGATCCGCCCAGAATTGAGCAAGGCGCACCTCGATGTTGAGGACCGGGATCTGGAGTATGAGAAAAAAGTGCAAATTCAACCACACGTTGTTTATTTGGCGAACAGCAGCAGTGTAAAAGTTGGTGTTACGCGTAAAAGTCAGATCCCCACTCGATGGATCGACCAGGGAGCCCACGAAGCCATAGAGATCGTGGAAGTACCAAATCGTTACCTGGCAGGAATTACCGAATTAGCCTTAAAGGATCATGTAAGCGATAAGACGAACTGGCGGGCGATGCTCAAGAACGATATAAAAGACGAGGATCTGGCCGATTGGAGATCTAAGCTGGAACCATTTATTCCGGAGGAAGCCAGAGAATATTATATTGCCAATAATACGGAAACCAACCTCGAGTTTCCTGTATTGCAGTATCCCGAGAAGCCCAAAAGCCTAAATCTTGACAAAACCCCGGATTTTACGGGAGTGCTTAAAGGTATCAAAGGGCAATATCTCATTTTCGAAGACAATACCGTCTTTAATGTGAGAAGTAATGAAGGCTATGTAGTGGAGATCTCGGTGAATTAATTAGTTGTTCACGCTATCTTTCTTTTTCGTTCCCTTTAGCAGATCTCCCAGCAATCCCTTTACCACTTTTTCTGGATCGGTAGTGACCGGATCTGTTTTCTTGGGATCTTTAGGATCGCTGTTATTCCCCTGGGTGTTACTATTCGAATTTCCCCCGCCTAACAAGTCTTTCAGGATATCCGTACCCTTGTTTTTAAGCTCTTGTTTTTGCTTTTCTATCAGCTTATTGGTAAGCTGAGTAACAGCAGATTGCATATTAACAGAAATATTAGGAGAGGTCACGGTTCCGCTTACTCCTACCGGTATATTTACCGTCATATTGTTAGCGTCTGCCGGATCCAGTTTTGAAAGTAATTGAGTGACATCGCTTCCCAAATACCTGGCAGGCACCTGCATATCGAGGGTATAAGACATACTTTTATCCAGGCTATGACTTCCCGAGGCGGTAACTTCAACTCCTTTTACATCGAAGCTAAAAGGTTTTACCTCTATTTTTCCGTTATTGAAGGTAAATGCCGTCGACAAATCTCTTAAACTCAATTTGTCCAACTGGAGGAAAGGAGCTTTTTCACCTAACCTGGCTAGAACGGGAGTCCTTTCGGTTGAAAGTTCGGCTGTGAGGATCTGGGCGGCGGCATTTCCGGCAAGGGATTTCAAATCGGGAGTAAGGTTGTCATTTAGCACACCTTTAAGCTGAATACGGGTATTTAGGTCGCCGTCCAGGGCGTTTGCGATAGGTGCCAGATATTTCAATAACTCCAATTTGCGAAAAGACTCCGATATGTTGATCTTACTAAGATCAAGGTCCATAGTAAAGGTTGGGGTTTTCGATCTGGTGGATACATTACCCGAAAGTGCAGCATTCCCGCCAAAAAGATCCGACTTTACATTATTAAGATTTGCGGTTTCCTCCTTTATACTCACGGTTCCGGAAGCATTGTTCAGGGTGATATCGTCGTAGATCACTTTCATGGCTGTAAAATCCAGTGTTGCATCCAGAAAATCGGGTATCTTGATCTGTTCGTCGCTTTCGGTGGTGATTGCCGATTTTCCTGATGTGCTGGCGGTTTCGGTATCGGCCGATTTAAAATCGTTTAAGTTAAAGGTATTCGATTTCACATTAAAGCGGCCTTTCAGATCTTGTTTGGCCATGATCCATGGCACCAGGTTCTGTATGGTTCCTGTTGCCGAAATGTCTGTTTCTCCGGTGCTTCCCTTCATCTCATTCAGCTGAATATTTCCAGGGGAAAGATCCATAGACACCGTCTCTATCTTTATCTCGTTCTTAAAATCGGGATCTTTATACGAAAAATCAGACAAGCTCGCCGTTCCATAGGTTTGTATACTTTGATATTGTTCGTTCTCGATGGAGGCCATATCGAAATTTGTTCTCACATCTGCTTTGAAAACGCCGCTAAGCTGCTGATCCAGTTCGACCGGGAGTACCTGGTCGATCTTAGACAGGTCCAGCGTGCCTTTCATCGCCATGTTCACCAGGGCATTTTTTGTGAGATTTCTAATGCTTCCGTTCGCCGAAAAAATCTCGTCGTCGATCTTAAAAGTAAGTCCGCCTATATTGAGATAGGTGTCTTCGGCTAGTCCGGTATCGTTTTTAAGTTGCGCATCAATACTTATATTTCGAACGGCCTTGGGCAGATCTGGATATTTAAAGGAAGCATTGCTACTCCTTACAGCAATATCCATCATAGGGATGTGATCGTCGTCCACTTTACCCTTCAGCATGCCCTTTACACTAAAATCTCCTGTGGTTGCGACTCCCTCGAGATCCTTAACATATTCCCTTGGCATCACCGCCAGGAAATTTCTAAAATCGGATGATGGCGTTTTAAAGCTCAGGTCCATTTCGGTATTATCCTCATTTACCTGCACAAATCCATCGAAGGTGAGGGGTAGTTCGTTCACCCTTGCCTCATTTTCAAGGAAGGTATATTTTTGGCTTTCTAAATCCATCTGAATAAGTGCATCCAGGGAAATGATGTTGTTGGTTAAATAGGACACTTCACCAATTTTAAGGGAAACAACGGCATCGGTATCGGTATCCAGCTTAGACTGAGCCAGTGAGAAATCACCATTCCCACTGTGATTTACCTCGGTAAGACTTAAATAGGTCTTACTAAGCTCATCCATGTAGTTAATTTCGGTATTGTTTATTTGATAACCCTGAAGGTTAAATGTAAACCCTTCTGTTGTTTCTGTGTTTTCTTCGGAAGGGTCCTTTGTCTTGGTGATGTCGTAGTTGGCCCGCCCCAGAGAATCCACTACAATATTCACTCGTGCGTCATCCAGCCCGAGGGCATTGATCACTATGGCGTCGTTACTGGATTTGAACAATTGAGTTATACCCATATCCAGAGTGATCTGTTTCCCGCTGGCCAGAGTATCTCCTACAAAAGGAGCATAATTAACCACACTGAAATTCTTGATCTTTACCGCGGCATCGGGAAAACTGCTAAACAAACTAAGATCCATAGATTCCCATTCCACGACTGCGTTCAGGTTATTGTTGAGATTCTTTTTGAGTAGGTTTTCCAGGGTCCCTTTAAATAGGAATGGAGCAAGCAATAAAACAAGGACAATGAGCCCTAGTAATACTCCTGTTATTTTTAATATTTTTTTCATTTTATTTCTTCTTTTTCAAGGTCAATTTCTTCACCAACTTTCAATCCAAAGCGTCTTCGTAAAACATAGACCGCTGCGTATAAAAATGGTGTGTCTGCTGCGGCGACCAATACCTTAAAGAGAAATCCACTCAACAGCAAGCCTGCAAAGAGATGCCATTCTATCTTTCCGAAACTGCACAGTAGTACCAGAACAGTAAAGGTGTCTACAAACTGAGACAAAAAGGTTGAGAAGTTATTTCGCAACCACAGATGCTTTCCCCTGGTGAGTCGCTTCCAAAAATGGAAGATCGAAATGTCTATGTATTGAGCCAGTAAATACGCCATCATTGAGGCAAATACTGCAACGACGGTGGCTCCAAATACCTTATCGAACAGGGCATCGCTAACCGGACTCCATTCGGTGGCCGTTACCGCACTCGAGACGTATATAATACCCATTGAAAACACGGAGGCGAAGATCCCGGCGGTTACAACCTGGTTGGCCTTCCGTTTTCCGTAAACCTCGCTTATTATATCGGTAATAAGAAAGGTTATAGGATATGGCAGTATGCCTACAGAAAGTTCGAAAGTGTAAATTCCGAAGAAATCGAACGAAAAGAACTTCTGAAAGATAAGGTTTGATACTACCAGGGACGCTATAAACAAAGCCCCCAAAATGAGGTATATACGTTGTGCCAGTAGTCTGTCTTTAAGAGTGAGTTTCGCCACAAGCATAAAGTTATAAACTCAAAGTTACTTGTTGTACGTTTTCTTTTCCTTAAATTCGTCTTAAATGTTAAAATTGATCCCTTGAGCAAACCGCTTCAACATGTATACCTGTCTTTAGGCAGTAATATGGGCAATAAGTTTGAATATTTGCAGCAAGCGGTGAATTCTATTTTCGAAGAAATAGGGGCCATAGAAAAGATCTCATCGGTATTTAAAACTCCCGCGTTGGGATTTGAAGGTGACGATTTTCTAAATTGTGCTCTCCGTGTAAAAACAAATATGTCGCCCAACAAGCTCCTTGAAGCCGTACTTAGGATAGAAAAATCTCAGGGGCGGGAACGAAACTCATCTTCAAATTATTCATCCCGGCCTATCGATATCGACATCCTGTTTGTGGAAGACCTTGTGAAAAAAACCAAGAAGCTCTGCATACCCCATCCCCAATTACACAATAGACGTTTTGTTTTGCAGCCCATGGCCGAATTGAACCCCACTTTCGAGCATCCGTCACTAAAAAAGAATATGATCAGGCTTTTGGCAGAAACCGAAGATAAGAGTGTGATCGAGAAACAATCGAAATGGCTTCGAAACCCTAAACAGGACTACGACCTGGCCAAATACAATTATATTGCCATAGAAGGAAATATAGGAGTTGGGAAGACAAGCCTGGCATCGAAACTGGCAGAAGATTTCAACGCAAAACTCATCCTCGAACGATTTCAGGAGAACCCTTTCCTGCCAAAATTCTATGAAGATCCGTCTCGCTATGCATTTCCCTTGGAAATGTCTTTCCTGGCAGACCGCTACCAGCAGCTATTGGAGGATATCACGCAATTCGATCTGTTCAAGGATTGTGTGGTGGCAGATTATGATGTCTATAAATCCCTCATTTTTGCCAAGGTCACCCTGGCTGAAGAAGAATTCAGTTTGTACAAAAAACTATTCCACATCATGCACAAAGAATTGCCCAAGCCCGATGTTTATGTATATCTGTATCAGAAAACAGATCGTTTACTCGATAATATAAAGAAACGTGGTCGCAGCTATGAAAAGAGCATCAAAGAAGAGTATTTGAAAAAGATCCACGATGGATATTTCGAATTCATAAAATCCCAGCACGACAGTAATATCCGCATTATAGATATATCCGAAAAAGATTTTGTGCGGAACCGAAAGGATTATCTGGGTATCATTAAAGAAATGCTCGGTTAAAAGTTAGCTGTGGATTTTCGAGAAAAGATCCCAGATCACCACCCCCGCGCTAACTGCGATATTGAGTGAATGTTTGGTTCCATACTGTGGGATCTCTACCACCGTATCACAGGCCGATACCACATCCTGCTGTACGCCCTTTACTTCATTACCAAAGATCACCGCATAAGTCTCTCCGGCTTTTACTTCAAGTTCGTTAAGCAGTACCGCGTCCTCTGCCTGTTCGATCGCGATAACTTTTATTTCTTCCTGCTGAAGTTCCTTCACCAGATCCAGGGTGTTTTTCCGGTATTCCCAGTTTACACTCTCTGTTGCTCCCAATGCGGTTTTTTGAATATCCTTATGCGGAGGGGTGGCGGTTATTCCGCAGAGGTAGATCTTCCTTATCAAAAATGCATCGGAAGTTCGAAATACCGATCCAATATTGTTTAAGCTCCTAATATTATCCAGAATGATAATAATGGGCGACTTCTCCGCTTGCTTATACTGGTGGGGTGATAATCTGTTGAGTTCGCTATTCTTTAATTTACGGTGTTTCATAAGTTGAGGTCAAAGGTACTTTTTTTAAACTTTTTTGTTAATAAAACGGAATAAAAGGGGAGGGATAAATTTTTCAGGCCAAAGCGATTTATATATTTTTATAAGTTCAGCAGTAGATGTGAATATGGCGAAGAAAGTCACACCATTAATGGGTCAATATAACGGCATCAAGGCGAAATATCCCGATGCCTTGCTATTGTTTCGTGTGGGCGATTTCTACGAGACCTTTGGAGAAGATGCTGTAAAGGCTGCCGGGATATTGAATATCACTCTCACTGCCAGGAACAATGGTGGTGATATGACCGAACTGGCCGGATTTCCACATCATTCGTTACATACCTATCTGCCAAAGTTAGTGATGGCCGGTTGCAGGGTTGCCATTTGCGATCAGTTGGAAGACCCAAAACAAACCAAGAAGATCGTGAAACGCGGGGTTACCGAGCTGGTTACTCCGGGGGTGGCATTTAATGATGATATCCTCCAAAGTAAATCTAATAATTTCCTGGCTGCAGTGTACTTCGGAAATATATCGATTGGAGTTTCCTTTCTGGACGTTTCCACTGGTGAATTTTTAACTTCTGAAGGGAATTCGGAGTATGTAGATAAGCTACTTCAGAATTTCAAACCTTCCGAAATACTTTTCAGCAAACAAAAACGACGTCAGTTCAGTGAAACTTTCGGAGATAACTTTCACACTTTTTATTTAGAAGACTGGGTTTTTCAGCAAGACTATGCCCGGGAAACACTTCAGAAACAATTCGGAACTGCCAGCCTGAAAGGGTTTGGAGTGGAGGAGCTTGAAAGTGGAATTATCGCTGCTGGAGCCGCTTTGCATTATCTGGGTGAGACCCGACACGATAAACTGGGGCATATTACCAAGATTAACCGTATTGCCGAAGATGCCTATGTTTGGATGGATAAGTTCACCATCCGTAACCTGGAGCTATATCATTCGCATCAGGAGAATGCAGTAACTCTGCTGGATGTAATCGATAAGACCATTTCTCCAATGGGAGGAAGGATGATAAAGCGGTGGCTCGCCTTGCCGTTGAAGGATCAGGAGAAGATCATGGAGCGGCATGAAGTGGTAAGCTTTTTAATAGATCATCCCGAAATTTTGGATAAATTTCAGATGCATACCAAGCGCATTGGGGATCTGGAACGGCTGGTTTCTAAGACCGCAACCGCGAAGATTAATCCGAGGGAAGTGATACAACTCAAGAACTCTCTGGAGGCTGTTGTCGCGGTCAAGGCCTTGGCAATTCATTCAGAAAATAATGCTCTAAAACTTATAGGGGAACAGCTTAATGATTGTCCGGCGCTACGTGAAAAAATTAAGGAGACCTTGTTCGAAGAGGCGCCCGTAAATATTTTAAAGGGAAATGTTATTGCGGCGGGAGTTTCTACCGAGCTTGACGAATTGCGGTCTATAGCCACTGGAGGAAAAGATTACCTGGATGCAATGTTAGAGAGGGAAGCTGCCAGAACGGGGATCGGTAGCCTGAAGATCGCGTCCAACAATGTGTTTGGTTATTATATTGAGGTAAGGAATACCCATAAGGACAAGGTGCCTGAAGATTGGATTAGGAAGCAAACCCTGGTAAGTGCAGAGCGCTACATTACAGAAGAGCTAAAGGAGTACGAGGCCAAGATCCTTGGGGCTGAAGAAAAGATCCTTTTGCTGGAGCAGCAGTTATTTCAGAATTTACTGGATTGGATGCAACAATTTATAGGGACCGTGCAGCATACTGCCGGCCTTATCGCCAGGCTGGATTGTCTGTCTTCTTTTGCTACCCAGGCAAAATTGCACAACTATACCCGACCGCTGCTGGACGAAAGTTTCGATCTCGACATAAAAGATGGTCGGCATCCTGTGATCGAGCAGCAACTCCCTCCGGATTCGCCGTTTATTGCTAATGACGTTTTCTTAGACCGTGACAACCAGCAGATCATCATGATCACCGGGCCCAATATGAGTGGTAAATCGGCTATACTGCGCCAAACCGCCCTCATCGTGTTGCTGGCACAGATGGGAAGTTTTGTTCCGGCCGCTGCTGTGCGGATGGGTTGTGTGGATAAGATATTTACCAGGGTAGGGGCCAGCGATAATATTTCGATGGGGGAGTCTACCTTTATGGTTGAAATGAATGAAACCGCCAGTATCCTTAATAATATTTCTGAAAGAAGCCTGGTGCTTCTGGATGAGATTGGGCGGGGGACGAGTACGTACGACGGGATATCGATAGCCTGGGCGATAAGTGAATATTTACATGAACATCCATCCAGGGCAAAAACGCTATTCGCAACCCATTATCACGAATTAAATGAAATGACCGAAACCTTCGAGCGTATAAAGAATTATAATGTTTCGGTAAAAGAGTTGAAGGATAATGTATTATTTCTTCGGAAGTTGGTACCGGGAGGGTCGCATCATAGCTTCGGAATTCATGTGGCCAAAATGGCCGGTATGCCTCAACAGGTGCTACACCGGGCCAACCGAATGTTGAAAAGGCTGGAGAAATCACATGCCTCTGAAGAACTAACGGATGAGATCCGTAAAGTTTCCAAAGAGGAAATGCAGTTAAGTTTCTTTAAGCTTGACGATCCGCTACTGGAAGAATTGCGTGAAGAGATCCTCGATATAGATATAGACACGCTTACCCCGGTGGAAGCCTTAATGAAACTCAATGAGATCAAGCGGATGTTACAACGGAATGCTTCGATGCGGTCTAAGAAATAAATTTTTTGAAAAGGCTTTTGTTTTGTGTCAAAAGTTTTAAATTTGCCTCCGCTTAACTCGTTAAGTACGTTCTTATAATTCGCGAAAATAGCTCAGTTGGTAGAGCGCCACCTTGCCAAGGTGGAGGTCGCGGGTTCGAATCCCGTTTTTCGCTCAAGGAGCCGAATATTTTCGGCTTTTTAAGTCTGATGCAGAAGTGGTGGAATTGGTAGACACGTTGGACTTAAAATCCAATGGGCAGCAATGCCCGTGCGGGTTCAAGTCCCGCCTTCTGTACCAATACATAAAAACCGGATCGAAAGATTCGGTTTTTTTATTCCGAAACCTGAAGTAAGCTTGCTTACTGAATGGTTGAGGAATAAAAAAAGTGATCCGCCTTATGGCGGATTTGGTTTTAATGTTGACTTTGTAGAAGTTGGGACTCAGCGGAGCTAATTCCCGCTGGATTGGTCTTTAATGGTTGAGGAATAAAAAAATTGATCCGCCTTATGGCGGATTTGGTTTTAATGTTGACTTTGTAGAAGTTGGGACTCAGCGGAGCTAATTCCCGCTGGATTGGTCTTTAATGGTTGAGGAATAAAAAAATTGATCCGCCATATGGCGGATTTGGTTTTGCTGTTGACTTTGTAGAAGTGGGGACTCAGCGGAGCTAATTCCCGCTGGAATCATCTTGAATGGTTAAGGAATAAAAAAATTGATCCGCCATATGGCGGATTTGGTTTTAATGTTGACTTTGTAGAAGTGGGGACTCAGCGGAGCTAATTCCCGCTGGATTGGTCTTTAATGGTTGAGGAATAAAAAAATTGATCCGCCTTATGGCGGATTTGGTTTTGCTGTTGACTTTGTAGAAGTGGGGACTCAGCGGAGCTAATTCCCGCTGGATTCGTCTTTAAAGGTTGAGGAATAAAAAAAGTGATCCGCCATATGGCGGATTTGGTTTTGCTGTTGACTTTGTAGAAGTTGGGACTCAGCGGAGCTAATTCCCGCTGGATTGGTCTTTAAAGGTTGAGGAATAAAAAAATTGATCCGCCTTATGGCGGATTTTGTTTTGCTGTTGACTTTGTATAAGTTGGGACTCAGCGGAGCTAATTCCCGCTGGTTAATATTACAGGTTGTCGCTAAAGATATTATTGATCTCTTCGTCCACTTCCTCTTTTAGGTCAACACCCGGAGTTTCACGTTTCCCTATCCGATATGAAATATAAATTAGGAAGAATAGTATAGGGAGGATAACCGGTAGCGAATACCAGAAATCGAACTCATCTATATATTGGATCTTATAATTTATCACCCCCGATAATTGGAAAAGAAACATGGTTAAAGGAATGAGTATAGCATATTTCCACCAGTTCCTGGAAGTTAGAAACCAGACAGTCGTTAATAAGATAAAAGTAAGTTTGGTAAAGAGGGCGTGCATATAAGATTGTACACTCCCAAAGCCACCAGATTTTATAGTTCCCAACCACGTATGCCATTCACTGGCTTCTGCCGGGGCATTCTTATAAAAATAAAAAAGGAAGGGTGTTGCCACCAGCAATGCAGACAGCAACACCCCTTTTATGATGCGTCTTTTTTTATCCGTTTGGTGGAACTTCGTATTTGTCTTTGTCGATTTGTTGTTCATCTCCGGCGATCGATTCTGGGGTACAGCTAGCAGTTAATACAAGTCCGAGTACAGCTAAAATAAACATTAATTTCTTCATAGGGATATATTTTAAAGGTTAATTACAAAGCAAACCTATGAAGAACATTCTAAAATTAACTATGGCATAATAATTAAGATAATGATACATTTGTAGGTTATATCTTACTTTTATCATCGACGAAAAGCAAATATATCCGATTAACTACCCAATTACCTATTGGGAAGTAGAGTGCAAAGAACATCGCCATACCCAAGGCAAAGGTATGAGTACCAAAGCATTGCTCCAGGATGTTATCTGGGTAGATATAGGAAGTTCCTAAAGTGTATCCTCCAAACTCAAGAATTGCCATGGCTACCAGACCGTACGCGTATTGTGTAAAGATCGAATATCCCCTTAAAAGAATAGAGATGGGCACCATATATAATATATAGGTACTAATTACCTGCCACCAGAACGTAAATTTGGCGATCTCCAGCCATTGACCCACATGATGCATCAATAATCCCCAAAGGAAGTAGACGATCACATAAATAAGGAGTCGTTTTCGTTCGACCGATTTAAGCTTCTCTACTATTTTATTCAATATCATAATATCAAATGTAATGATATCATTCTATAGGCACAATTAGAATTTATCCTTATAATTTATAAGCGTAAATACGTATATAAACGATAAAAAATGTCGTTTGTCGACAAAGTATTTCTGTTAAAGTTAATTATTTTCAATGCATTTCATCGATAAAAATTAGCATAATATCGAAAATCATAGCATTTGAGCGATGAATTTTACTGGTGGTCGGAAATTTCGTTAAAATTTTAACATCATCCTATTATCTTTGAACAACTTTGATTTACCCCAAATCATGGCTAACCATCAAATCAGATAAGACATATTAATTTAATTATATACAGTACTAACTTATAGTGTATTGCTTATGGAAATTTTTACATATTCCTCATTACTTCATAATCCAAAAAAAGCCAGATTCGTATTTACGTGTCTTTTAATATTTGGGTTTTTAACCATCAACAATAATATCACTGCGCAGGATTTCGATTCTGATTCTGTACTCGATTCAGCCGATCTGGATGATGACAATGATGGTATACTGGATACGGAAGAAGGATGCTTTGATTTCGTTTTTCCCGAAGATTTTTTCGTTCCCTTATATCATGCCAACATTGTAAATTCCGATTACAATAGGATTTTTGTTTCTGGGCAATTCGCCGATCCTAACGGGACGAGCGATATTTGTGCATTTACCGAATTACTACCAGGAGGAGCAATCACTGATACAGGAGGTACTGGTAGTCCAAGTTGTGACGACGGAGGTTCCACAAACTGGCCTGCTTATACTGGTACGAATATTAAGTTAGTTGGAGCAGATGGAAGTGATCCACAATACGCCTTATTAACAACAACAAATCTATATGTCTGGGGAAATACAGGAGAATTACTTCCTCCATCTATTGTGTCTACACCAGGTTGGCAGACTGTTAATCTTCCTGTGGGCATAACTCCAGCAGATGTGATAGATATGACATCCGGTGCTGGAATCCTGGCATTGTTAACTACCGGAGGATCTGTATATACCATAGGTTCAGACGAACAATCCGGATCTGGAAATATTTTAGGTGCAAATGGAAACCCGGCGGATGCCAATGGATGGACACGCGTACAATACGATCCTGTTGGGCCTCCTCCTATCACTAATCTTGTAAATGTTATCGACATTGATATTACCCATGAAGCGGCTTTTGTTGTCCTTAGCAACAATGAATGGTATACCTGGGGAGATTCCACATTTGATGGTGTGGGTGGAGCTGCCACGAGCTCCAATGTGGCCATCAATTTAGCGCGTCCTGGAGCCTTTGGGCCAACAGATTTTCCTCAACAAATTGAAATGACAGCTGGAGATGGTAATAATGCTACTTATTTTGCTTTACACCCTTCCAACGGAATGATTTACTCTCTAGGTGGGAATAACCAAGGTCAGGCCGGTGTTAGTGCTGGTGCCGATGTAACCAGTTGGGGAAATGTTGAGATTTCTGCAGGTAATCCGCTTACGAACGTAGAATTCATTGGTTGTAACTCATACAACAGAGATAATCCTTCCGGTTCTGCGATTACCTTGAACGGTGGTCTACGCGAAATTTATATGTGGGGTACAAACGATACGCAAACGCTTTCAAGTGGATTGTCAAATCCACAAAACTTTGCCGCTGTACCGTCCTATGATAACGCAACCTATACCAACATAAATGCGCCTGGAACTATTGGGCCAGAAGACAGAAATCCTTTCAGGGTGGGAACCGGAGGACACTTGTCCATATACTATGATACCTATCAGCAAAACTATGCGTTTGTTGGGCACAATACAGACGGAGCATTTGGAGCGTCTGTTGCAAATCCAGGACTAATTTCTATAAGTCCGATAAATCCAAATTTAGTACCCCCGGCAAGGGATTCGGATATGGATGGATTCCCAGATTGTTTGGATACCGATAGTGACAACGATGGATGTTCCGATGCAGACGAAGCATATAACGATCTAAATGCCGATCCTGATGACGATGGTCATTACGGGGTAGGAGATCCACCGTCTGTGAATCCTGATGGAACCGTGGTCGGAGCACCTTACGGAATTGGCGATACCGCTGCCACTGTGGTTACTACAGCGGGAACGGATACAGATTCGGATGGTCTAGCAAATTTCTGCGACCCAGACGACGACAACGACGGTAACCCCGATAGCACAGACCCTAATCCAACCACACCGACGGCGAATAATGATTCAGGTAATGCTGTGATCAATACACCCACTACGATCGATATAATCTCAAACGATGATTATTATGCTAATGGAGACCCCAATTCAACAGGGACGATTACCATTACCGATACTGGTGCAGGTACCGCGGGAGGAGCGATCAGCTTTGATCCTGCGACAGGTGAATTAACCTATACTCCGCTACCTACAGAAGGAGGTTCATCTGTTACGGTTGTTTATGAAGTATGTAATGATATAGCACCCGCAGGTCCAGGTCCCGAAGATGCGTGTTCGCAGGCAACGGTTACCATTAACGTAATTGGAGATACGGACGGTGATGGTGTCACCGATGATGTAGATCCAGATCCGAACGATCCTTGTGATCCTACTCAGGCTCCCGGATATACCGGATACGACCCCACTAATCCGATCTGGCAGGCAGCCGATTGTGATGAAGATGGAGTAACAAATGGACAGGAATTCACAGATGGAACCGACCCCTATGATCCATGTGACTATCTAACCGCTAGCCAGGTTATAGCAAATGTTGGACCTACATGGAACAATGCAGATTGTGATGGTGACGGTGTAACCAATGGTGACGAAATTATTGGAGGTACAGATCCTCAGGATCAATGTAGCTACAATCCATTACTTGTAACACTTCCGCCTTCCGCTGCGTGGCAACTAGCCGATTGTGATGGCGATGGGGTTGTAAACGGTCAAGAAGTTAATGACGGAACAGATCCTCTGGATCCATGCGATTATACAGATGGAAATCAAACCGTAGCTGTTTCCCCTGCTTGGAATGCCTTAGACTGTGATGGCGATGGAGTTACCAACGGCCAGGAAGTCACAGATGGCACCAACCCTCAGGACCCGTGTGATTACGATCCCGCTACTCAGAATACTGTGGTAACGGTAACCCCTGCCTGGGAGGCCCTGGATTGTGATGGCGATGGAGTGACCAACGGACAAGAACTTATAGATGGTACCGATCCTCAGGACGAATGTAGCCTGATGGCATCCAGCCAGAATACTACACCTACAGCTGCCTGGAATGCCGGCGACTGTGATGGTGATGGTGTAACCAACGGTGATGAGATTATCGATGGAACCGATCCAACCGATCCATGTGACTTTATGCTAAGCAGCCAGTCGTTACCAACGACACCTGCCTGGGAGGCTCTGGATTGTGATGGCGATGGTGTGACCAACGGACAAGAGATCATTGATGGAACAGATCCATTGGATGAATGTGATCTAGTTGCCGCCAACCAGAATACTACCCCTACCGGAGCTTGGGATGCTGGTGATTGTGATGGCGATGGAGTTACCAACGGCCAGGAGATCATCGATGGAACCGATCCAACCGATCCTTGTGATTACGATCCCGCTACTCAGAATACTGTGGTAACGGTAACCCCTGCCTGGGAGGCCCTGGATTGTGATGGCGATGGAGTGACCAACGGACAAGAACTTATAGATGGTACCGATCCTCAGGACGAATGTAGCCTGATGGCATCCAGCCAGAATACTACACCTACAGCTGCCTGGAATGCCGGCGACTGTGATGGTGATGGTGTAACCAACGGTGATGAGATTATCGATGGAACCGATCCAACCGATCCATGTGACTTTATGCTAAGTAGCCAGTCGTTACCAACGACACCTGCCTGGGAGGCTCTGGATTGTGATGGCGATGGTGTGACCAACGGACAAGAGATCATTGATGGAACAGATCCATTGGATGAATGTGATCTAGTTGCCGCCAACCAGAATACTACCCCTACCGGAGCTTGGGATGCTGGTGATTGTGATGGCGATGGAGTTACCAACGGCCAGGAGATCATCGATGGAACCGATCCAACCGATCCTTGTGATTACGATCCCGCTACTCAGAATACTGTGGTAACGGTAACCCCTGCCTGGGAGGCCCTGGATTGTGATGGCGATGGAGTGACCAACGGACAAGAACTTATAGATGGTACCGATCCTCAGGACGAATGTAGCCTGATGGCATCCAGCCAGAATACTACACCTACAGCTGCCTGGAATGCCGGCGACTGTGATGGTGATGGTGTAACCAACGGTGATGAGATCATCGATGGTACAGATCCTACAGATCCATGTGACTTTATGCTAAGCAGCCAGTCGTTACCAACGACACCTGCCTGGGAGGCATTGGATTGTGATGGCGATGGTGTAACTAACGGTGATGAGATCATTGATGGAACAGATCCATTGGATCCTTGTGATCTAGTTGCCGCCAACCAGAATACTACCCCTACCGGGGCTTGGGATGCTGGTGATTGTGATGGCGATGGAGTTACCAACGGCCAGGAGATCATCGATGGAACCGATCCAACCGATCCTTGTGATTACGATCCTGCTACTCAGAATACTGTGGTAACGGTAACTCCTGCCTGGGAGGCCCTTGATTGTGATGGCGATGGAGTGACCAACGGACAAGAACTTATAGATGGTACCGATCCTCAGGACGAATGTAGCCTGATGGCATCCAGCCAGAATACTACACCTACAGCTGCCTGGAATGCCGGCGACTGTGATGGTGATGGTGTAACCAATGGTGATGAGATCATCGATGGTACAGATCCTACAGATCCATGTGACTTTATGCTAAGCAGCCAGTCGTTACCAACGACACCTGCCTGGGAGGCATTGGATTGTGATGGCGATGGAGTGACCAATGGACAAGAGATCATTGATGGAACAGATCCATTGGATCCTTGTGATTTAGTTGCCGCCAACCAGAATACTACCCCTACCGGGGCTTGGGATACCGGTGATTGTGATGGCGATGGAGTTACCAACGGCCAGGAGATCATCGATGGAACCGATCCAACCGATCCTTGTGATTACGATCCTGCTACTCAGAATACTGTGGTAACGGTAACCCCTGCCTGGGAGGCCCTGGATTGTGATGGCGATGGAGTGACCAACGGACAAGAACTTATAGATGGTACCGATCCTCAGGACGAATGTAGCCTGATGGCATCCAGCCAGAATACTACACCTACAGCTGCCTGGAATGCCGGCGACTGTGATGGTGATGGTGTTACCAATGGTGATGAGATCATCGATGGTACAGATCCTACAGATCCATGTGACTTTATGCTAAGCAGCCAGTCGTTACCAACGACACCTGCCTGGGAGGCTCTGGATTGTGATGGCGATGGTGTGACCAACGGACAAGAGATCATTGATGGAACAGATCCATTGGATGAATGTGATCTAGTTGCTGCCAACCAGAATACTACCCCTACCGGAGCTTGGGATGCTGGTGATTGTGATGGCGATGGCGTTACCAACGGCCAGGAGATCATCGATGGAACCGATCCAACCGATCCTTGTGATTACGATCCTGCTACTCAGAATACTGTGGTAACGGTAACCCCTGCCTGGGAGGCCCTGGATTGTGATGGCGATGGAGTGACCAACGGACAAGAACTTATAGATGGTACCGATCCTCAGGACGAATGTAGCCTGATGGCATCCAGCCAGAATACTACACCTACAGCTGCCTGGAATGCCGGCGACTGTGATGGTGATGGTGTCACCAATGGTGATGAGATCATCGATGGTACAGATCCTACAGATCCATGTGACTTTATGCTAAGTAGCCAGTCGTTACCAACGACACCTGCCTGGGAGGCTCTGGATTGTGATGGCGATGGTGTAACTAACGGTGATGAGATCGCCGACGGAACAGACCCATTGGATGAATGTGATCTTGTGTATACAAGTCAGACCGTTCCACCAAGTGCTGCTTGGGATGCCGGAGATTGTGATGGCGATGGAGTGACAAACGGTGATGAAGTGACCGATGGAACAGATCCAGTTGATCCTTGTGATTTTGTACTGGCAAATCAAACGCTACCACCAAGCACTGCTTGGGAAGCCCTGGATTGTGACGGTGATGGTGTAACTAATGGAGACGAAATAATAGATGGAACAGACCCTCTTGATGAATGTGATCTTGTGTTCACTAGTCAGAGTGTTCCACCAAGTGCGGCTTGGATAGCTGGCGACTGTGATGGTGATGGTGTCACCAATGGTGATGAGATTATCGATGGTACAGATCCTACAGATCCATGTGACTTTATGCAAAGCAGCCAGACCGTACCTACGACTCCTGCCTGGGAGGCATTGGATTGTGATGGCGATGGTGTAACTAACGGTGATGAGATCGCCGACGGAACAGACCCATTGGATGAATGTGATCTTGTGTATACAAGTCAGACCGTTCCGCCAAGTGCTGCTTGGGATGCCGGAGATTGTGATGGCGATGGAGTGACCAACGGTGATGAAGTGACCGATGGAACAGATCCTGTTGATCCTTGTGATTTTGTACTGGCAAATCAAACGCTACCACCGAGCACTGCTTGGGAAGCCCTGGATTGTGACGGTGATGGTGTAACTAATGGAGACGAAATAATAGATGGAACCGACCCTCTTGATGAGTGTGATCTTGTGTTCACTAGTCAGAGTGTTCCACCAAGTGCCGCTTGGATAGCTGGCGACTGTGACGGTGATGGTGTAACCAACGGTGATGAGGTCATCGATGGTACAGATCCTACAGATCCATGTGACTTTATGCAAAGCAGCCAGACCGTACCAACGACACCTGCCTGGGAGGCATTGGATTGTGATGGGGATGGAGTAACGAACGGACAAGAGATCATTGATGGAACAGACCCGCTTGATTTCTGTGATCTTGTTGTGGCTAATCAAACAGTACCTCCTACCCAGGCATGGATAGATGCCGATTGTGATGGAGATGGAGTGACCAACGGTGATGAAGTAATAGACGGTACAGATCCAGTTGATCCGTGTGATTTTGTACTGGCAAGTCAGACGCTACCTCCAACACAAACTTGGTTAGATCTTGATTGTGATGGCGATGGAGTTACCAATGGAGATGAAGTAAATGACGGTACCGATCCACTGGATGAATGTGATCTGATATTTACCAGCCAAAGCGTACCGCCGAGTGCCGCCTGGATAGCCGGTGATTGTGATGGGGACGGTGTGACAAACGGTGATGAAATTATAGATGGAACAGATCCGGTAGATCCATGTGACTTTATGCTTGAAAATGCAACTGTGCCACAAACCATGGCATGGGAAGCATTAGATTGTGATGGCGACGGGGTTACCAATGGAGACGAATTAATAGATGGAACAGATCCATTAGACGAATGTGATCTTATATATACAAGCCAAACAGTACCTCCAAGTGCTGCATGGGATGCCGGCGATTGTGATGGGGACGGAGTCACCAATGGTGATGAAGTAGCCAATGGAACAGATCCTGTTGATCCATGTGAGTTTGTACTGGCAAGTCAGACTCTTCCTCCAAGTCAGCAATGGCTGGATACAGATTGTGATGGGGATGGAGTAACTAATGGTGACGAGTTGAATGATGGAACAGATCCACTCGATCCATGTGATCTGGATTGGATGAGCCAGACAGTAGATCCTAGTCCGCAATGGCTGGCTGCAGACTGTGATGGCGATGGTGTAACTAACGGACAAGAGGTGATTGATGGAACAGATCCGGTTGATCCTTGTGATTATGATCCATTAAGCCAGGATCTGGCAACTACCAGTATCGAATGGGATAATCTAGATTGTGACGGTGATGGAGTGACCAACCGCGATGAGGTCAATGATGGAACAGATCCTTTAGATCTATGTGATTTTGTTCTTGCAAGTCAGACTTTAGATCCTAGCCAGGAGTGGCTGGATGCAGATTGTGATGATGATGGATTAAGCAATGGTGATGAGGTAACTATAGGAACCGATCCTCTTAATCCGGATACCGATGGTGACGGGGTGATAGACGGTGATGAAGTGAATGATGGAACCGATCCTCTGGACCTGTGTGACTTTATATATGCGAGTGTGACCTTCCCTCCAAGTGTGGAATGGCTGGAGACAGATTGTGATGGTGACGGTGTATTAAACGGTCAGGAAGTTGTAGATGGAACAGACCCAACAGATCCATGCGATTTCAACGTGGAAAGTCAGGATCTTACTATTGTGACTCCCGAATGGCTGGAATTAGATTGTGATAATGACGGAATTGCTAATGGGGATGAGTTAGGAGATGATAATGACAACGGAATTGTTGACTATATCGAACCAAACAATGGCAACCCGAATTCTGAAGATAATCTAGATGTATTCGACATCATGACTCCTAATGGAGACGGATTAAATGATGTCTTCGTGATTAGAGGTATTCACAGATATCCAAATAATACGCTGGAGATATTTAATCGCTGGGGTGTTAAAGTATATGGAGTAGAAGGCTACGGTCAGGATGATAAATTCTTCCGAGGTATTTCGGAAGGAAGAGTTACCATCGATCAAGGTGAACGATTACCGGTTGGAACTTATTATTATGTTCTTACCTATGTGAACGACGCTGGACAGACCAAGCAGCTGGCAGGACCATTATACATAAACAGAAGATAAAATTACAGATAAATGCCTGCCAGGTTGTAGCCTGGCAGGCCTAATATTAAACCTATGAAAAAATATTACGTAACAGTTTTAGTGCTACTTTGCTTAGGATTTTATACCGAGAATACCCTTGGGCAACAGGATGCCCAGTATACCCAGTATATGTATAATCCGTTAAGTGTTAACCCGGCCTATGCAGGCTCTCGTGACGTACTTAGCATTGTGGGTTTATACAGAAGCCAATGGGTAGGCCTGGACGGAGCACCAACCACTTTAAACTTTTCCTTGCATTCTCCCATAGGTAAGAAAGTTGGGATAGGTGTGAATGTAACTCGTGATGAGATATTCATATCAGATGAGACGTATATAGATATTGACTTCACTTATACGCTTACAACTTCAGAAAAAGGAAGGCTGGCTCTAGGCCTAAAGGGAGGAGCTCATCTTCTCAATATCGACAGTAATAAGTTAAATACCGGGCCATTCAACAATGGAGATCCGGAAACGCAGATCAATATTGATAATAAATTCTCACCACAAGTTGGTGCCGGGGCATATTATTACACCGATAAGTTCTACTTGGGTGCCAGTGTCCCTAATATCCTTGAGACCGAACATTTTGACGAATCCTCGAACACTAATAATTCTAGTGCAACCGCAGAGGAACGAGTTAACTTCTATCTGCTTACAGGATATGTTTTCGATGTTTCCGAAGGATTAAAATTCAAGCCGGCCTTGTTGACCAAGATCGTTCAAGGTTCCCCCTTACAGGTGGATATGTCTGCCAATTTTCTTATTCAGGAGAAATTAACCTTGGGTGCGGCCTACCGATGGAGTGCAGCGTTAAGCGCCCTGGTTGGATTTCAGGTAACAGATCAGGTAATGGTAGGATTTGCCTACGATAGAGAAACAACAGAGTTACAACAATACAACGATGGTTCTTATGAGGTCTTCTTGCGATTCGAATTATTTAAACGCGATGAAGGCATGAAAAATCCACGATTCTTCTAAAATTATAACTATGACTTTAAGATTAAAATATTTTTTACTGATAGTTACGGGTCTTGTACTAACGGCCAATGTTTCAGTTGCACAGGAAAAGAACGCATCGGCCAATTCGAAAGAAGCAAAAGGGGATGCGCATTACAATGATTACGCATTTATAGATGCTCGTGAGGCGTATATAAAAGCCGTAGAGAGTGGGTATAGATCTGTGAACGTGCTATCCCGCCTGGGAGATTCTTATTATTTCAACGGGGAATATGAAGATGCCGCGAAATGGTACGGGGCTTTGTTCTCGTTTTCGGAAGAAATAGATTCTGAATACATTTATCGCTATGCACAATCGCTTAAAACATTAGGAAAATATGCTACGGCCGACAGGATAATGAATAAGTTGAACGAGGTAGCATCAACAGATGACCGGGGCGAACTATTTTCGGAAGAACGAAACTATTTAAAATTGATTGAATTGCAATCGGGTCGCTTCAACGTGTTTACGGTTCCTTTCAATTCGGAGCTATCGGATTATGCACCAACTCTAAATGGTGGTGAGATCATATTTACTTCAAACAGAAAAACACGAACAGCCTCACAAAGGGTTCACGACTGGAACGATCAGCCATTTTCAGAATTATACTGTATTATAGTAAGTGAAGAAGGTGAGCCAAACCGGTTCCGCAGTAAGGTAAATTCAAGATTTCATGAATCTTCGGCTGTGTTTTCGAAGGATGGACAGACAATGTATTTCACTCGTAATAATTTCACTGATCGCAAGCGCGGTAGGGATGGTGCCGGTACTACACATCTTAAATTATATCGTTCCAAGAGAACAGAAAAAGGATGGGGCGAGGCCGAGGAATTACCGTTTAACAGTGATGAATTTTCGAACGCACACCCGGCATTAAGTAAGGATGGAAAGTATCTCATCTTTTCCAGTGACAGACCGGGTGGTGAGGGCCAATCTGATCTCTATAAAGTTTCCATCGAAGGAGATAGCTTCGGAGAGCCGGAAAGCCTTGGAGACACAGTTAATACAGAGGGGCGGGAAACCTTTCCTTTCGTGGATTCCAATGGGGATCTGTATTTCGCATCAGACGGGCATGTCGGCCTAGGAGGACTAGATATTTTTGTTTCTGAATTAAATTCAGAAGGAAATTATGAAAAAGGCTTCAACATAGGAGCCCCAATCAATAGTATGGCTGATGACTTTTCATTTGTGATCAACAGTACTACCGGATTAGGATATTTCGCATCCAACAGAAAAGGTGGACAAGGCGAGGATGATATCTATTCTTTCGAACAAACAGCACAACTAATAAAGAACTGTCGCCAGTCATTGAGTGGTGAAGTAAGAGATGAGGATACCGATGATCTAATAACAGATGCTAAAGTAGTTTTGCTTGATAACGATAACAATGTATTGGAAGAGACCCGAACTAATATTAATGGAGCTTTCTCATTCGATGTTATAGAATGCTCTACCGGATACGCCATACGAGCGTCCAAAGAGGATTTTTCTACTTCGGAAAAATCATTTGTTACAACGGGCGAATACGAATCTGCAGTGAAAAAGACCTTATACCTTGTTTCAGAAGAAGACAAGGAGATCCGTGATGCCAAAGTAGGTGAAGATCTGGGTGTATTGTTAAATCTAAACCCTATCTATTTCGACCTTAGTCAGTCTTATATTCGGCCGGACGCACAGATCGAGCTTCTAAAGGTGGTTGAAGCGATGAATAAATTTCCAAATCTAAAGATCGATGTTAGATCACATACCGATAGCCGTTCCAGTGACTCGTTTAATTTGAGGCTTTCGGAAGCCAGGGCGCAAGCAACCATAGATTATATAGTGGGAGCAGGAATAAGCCGTGACCGAATAAGCGGAAGAGGATATGGAGAGTCACAGTTGTTAAACCGATGCGCTAACGGAGTTGCATGTAGTGAAAGCGAACATCAACTCAACAGGCGCTCAGAATTCATAATAGTTCAGAAATAAGAACCGTATGCAATAAAAAAGCCCGGTATAACCGGGCTTTTTTATTTTTTAAGAGTTGAGATCGATAGTTATCTACCGTTTACTCAGCTTAATTTGACAAAGAGTCTACAGCTTCTTCTATAGCGTCACCGGCTTCTTCCATAGCGTCTTCGGTTTCTTCCATAGCGTCTTCTACTGCTTCTTCAGCGTCTTCCATTACGTTTTCGACAGCGTCTCCTGCTTCTTCAGCATTCTTTTCGGTTTCTCTACATGAGTAAACAGTAAACACCATAGCCAATGCTGCAAGTGATACAAATAATTTCTTCATAGTTGATAAGATTAGTGATTAATACGAATCAAAAGTAATTATTTTTTTGAATAGATCAGCTCTTAAATTTAACATTTCGTCGAAACGGCAACTCTGAATCTCAATTATTTAGCGGATTTCAGCGAGCATGGAATAATTCCTTATATTATTTGGAATAATTCCAATTTATTGTATCTTCGGAATATGGAAAAAAATGTACCTACCGAGGCCTTACGTTTTAAAAAGGTTAGAGAAGAGCAAAATCATACCCAGCAGTCCTTTGCCGAACTTTTAGGTATTGGATCGACGACTGCCGATATAGAACGCGGAAAAACGAAGATATCCGGCAAGGCAGTAATGGAGCTATTGCGTTTATTTGGCATCAACCCGTTGTGGTTGTACGGGAGGAGTTTCAGCCAGTATGTGGATATTAGCGGTGGCGATGTGAGTCCGAAGGTGATCACCCTCGATCCCGATGAAAAGGATATTATCTTACTTGTTAACCAAAAGGCGGCGGCAGGTTACCCGCATAATATTCAGGATGTAGAGTGGTATGAAACCCTGCCATCATTCTCAATACCTTTACCCGAATACCGAAACGCCACTTACCGTGGTTTTCAGGTGGAAGGAGATAGTATGTTGCCAAATATCCGTCCCAATGAATGGGTGCTTGGTAAAGCGGTCTCCAGTATTACCGAGGCGAGTGACAGCCGAATATACATTGTAGTATTGCATGATTCTGTATTAGTTAAGAAACTTCAGAAAATACCTAATACTCCCGATAGAGTTAGGCTTGTTTCACTTAATCCGGAGTATTTGCCAATAGATGTTGAAGTGAAGGATATTCAGGAATTATGGATGGTGAACAGTAAACTTACTTTTGGAATTGATGAACCTTCAGAAAGTACTTTATTAAGGCAGTTACAGGCATCCATGGAAGAATTGAAAGGTCAATTGAAAGGCCTTAACACATAAAAAAAGCCTCCACTGGAGGCTCTTAATTAATTGATTAACCGGGATTAGGAGTTATCGTCGTCGTTATCAACCTTGATCTTGGTTTCCCCTTCTTCGGTTTTGATCTTAACTTCCTTTTCCTCGGTTTCCATTTTTATTTTTTTCTCATCGCCATCAGTCTTTACCTCAACTTCGGCTCCCTCTTCTCTCATTTCCTCAATGAGTTCTTCGGTTTCGGAAGTTTCTTTTGTGTCCCTGCAGGACATAAAGGCTGTGGCAAACAACAATGCTGTAATAACTAATAGTGCTAATTTTCTCATGACGTTAATTAATGGTTACGGTAAAATATAACGTCAATTTTAGGATTTATGTGGTAAAATTGTAATAATTATTTCGAAATAAGATGTTAAAATAATTCCTAACCTGATAATGGATTTTAAAATACTCTATGAGTTTCTAGAAAACTTACAACAAAATAATTCCAAAGAATGGATGGATGCGAATAGAAGGGAATACTACCAAGTAAGGGACGCATATATCGCCTGGCTAGATGAAATGAACGAGATATTTGCCTCAATTGATGATGATTATTTCGACACTCCGGGACGTAAAGCGATAAATCGTATAAATAACAATCTTATGTTTCATCCAAACCGCCCCGTATATAAGGATCACTTCGGGGCCGGCCTAGATCAGCGTAGTAAACAGGGAGATTTTTATATAGAATTGGGAGTAAATCAATCTTTTGTGGGAGGAGGTTATTGGCACCCTTCTTCGGGGATACTGCGAAGTATCCGAGAGGCGATAGATTACAACGGAGAAGAATTTAAAAAGATCATAAACAAAAAGAGTTTCAAAGATATTTTTGGAGAAATGGTGGATGATAATCCGTTAAAAACAGCTCCCAAGGGTTATACAACAGATCATCCGCATATCGACCTGCTGAGAAGAAGATCGTTCGCTGTTGTTCATTATATAGACAGAAAGGAAGTGATAGCAGCCAGTTTTAAACAGCGATTGATCGAAATCTATCGGGAAATGTTACCCTTCAGAAGATATTTAAATCAAGCCGTTACTGTGAAGTGAAGCAATATATTCCATGATCACCCGAGTGGCGCCTGTGTTACTATTCACGAAGTGGCCGGCAATCATTCCAGTTTTTTCTCTAAAATTCTTGTCATCAACCAGTCGCGACATGATCTCGAAGACTTCTTCCTGATTACTTACCGAGAATAAAGCTGCAAGTGATTGCAGGCGCTTTGCTTCAGGAAATTTTTCGAAATTCTTACCTATTACAACAGGGATACCAAAAGTGGCCGGTTCCAGGATGTTATGAAGTCCCGAATTTCCCATAGCCCCGCCAACATAGGCAATATCTGCATAGTGATAGACTTTGGTGAGTAGGCCGATATTATCAATAATTAGTACGGATGCAGCGCTAAGATCTGCCGAATCTTTTTCAGAATATAGAATAGATGTTCCCTTAATTTTTTTTCTGAAGATATCAATCTTACCAGCCTCGATGGTATGAGGTGCCACGATGAACTTTATATTTGCTGAGGCTGCATTTATATACGGAATTAATATCGCCTCATCTTCGGGCCAGGTACTGCCGCAAACTATACATATGGAATTTCCCTTAAACGCTTCTATAAAAGGAAGAGAGTTATCCTGTTCAATTTGAGCCGATACCCGGTCGAAACGGGTATCTCCACTAATGTTAACATGGTCTATACCTAAACCCTTTAGAAGCATTTCAGAATTCTTATTCTGCACAAAAAAATGATCTATAGTGCGCAATGCCTTCCTCATAAAAACACCATATGGTCTAAAAAACGACTGATTTTCACGGAATAACCCAGACACTATAATAGCAGGTGTCCCGGAGCTTTCCAGTTCGAACAGATAATTGGGCCAAAACTCGTATTTCACAAAGATCGCCAGGGATGGATGAACCAGGGACACAAAACGCTTGGCATTTCCACGGGTGTCCAGGGGTAAATAAGTAATTAGATCGGCCACCGGACTGTTCTTTTTTATCTCATATCCGGACGGAGAAAAAAAGGTAAGTACGAGTTTATATTGGGGGTAACTTGTTTTAATAGCCTGCATAATAGGTAAGCCCTGTTCAAATTCTCCCAGTGATGCGCAATGGAACCAGATGGTCTTATCTTCGGGCTTAATACGTTGCGCGATCGTATCCAATACCTTTTTCCTGCCTTTTACAAATAGCCGCATCTTTTTGTTGAAAAGCCCGGAAACCCACAGAAAAAAAACGCTTATATGGGTAAGAAACGAATATAGTGTGCGCATAGATGGCTAATTTACCAAAATTCAATTTGAAGCCTTCAATTTAAACCAATAAGATCTGTAGAAGACTAGGTATACACCAAAATACCGCAAAGGCATTTTAAAACAACGAAAACATTTTCGTAAGTTTGACAACAAAATTTTCACAGCCGCAATGCGAAAAATACAAATGGTAGACCTAAAGGGTCAATATGAAAAGATCAAGGATCGAGTGGACAAATCGTTGCATGAAGTAGTAGAATCCACTGCCTTTATAAACGGCCCGGAGGTACATCAGTTTCAGAAGGAATTAGAAGACTATCTCGGTGTAAAACATGTTATTCCGTGTGCCAATGGAACCGACGCCCTGCAAATAGCCATGATGGGATTGGGGTTAAAGCCCGGAGACGAGGTAATAACTGCCGATTTTACCTTCGCAGCTACTGTAGAAGTGATCGCTTTACTAGGACTTACCCCGGTGCTCGTAGATGTGGATCCCATAGATTTCAATATCGATGTGGACGAAATAAGAAAGGCTATTACGCCCAGAACAAGAGCCATAGTCCCGGTGCATTTATTCGGGCTCTCGGCAAAAATGGACGAGATCATGGCCCTGGCGAAAGAACACAACCTTTACGTTATCGAAGATAACGCTCAGGGAATTGGGGCTACTTATACTTCCGGTGATGGGAGCAAGACAAAGACAGGGGCGATTGGCCATGTGGCTTCCACTTCGTTCTTTCCGTCTAAGAATTTAGGATGCTATGGTGATGGTGGCGCGATCTTCACCAACGATGACGACCTGGCCCATACCATACGAGGAATTGTAAATCACGGAATGTACGTTCGGTACCATCATGATGTGGTAGGCGTTAATTCCAGGTTAGATTCCATGCAAGCGGCAGTTTTGCGTGCTAAATTGCCTCATTTGGATGATTATAACAACAGTAGGCGTGATGCTGCAAGAAAGTACACTTCAGCCTTTCGGGGAATTGAGAATATCGTTACTCCCACAGGTTATTGTGATGCAGAGAATAGTATATGCGATACCTGCGATTGTCATGTTTTTCATCAATACACTTTACGCGTGTTAAATGTAGACAGGGATGCATTAGTGCAACACCTGAACGAACAAGGTATTCCATGCGGGGTCTATTACCCAATCCCACTACACCTCCAGAAAGCATACGCCGATGAAAGATATAATGAAGCCAATTTCAAGGTAACCAATCAATTGGTAAAAGAGGTAGTTTCTTTACCCATGCATACCGAGCTGGATGATGAACAAATCGATTTCATTACGAAAACTGTTATAAACTTCGTAAATAATAATGCGTAGAATTCTAGTTACCGGGGGCCTTGGCTATATTGGTTCACACACAGTTGTAGAGCTACAACAGGCCGGGTTCAAGGTTGTTATAATAGATAATTTATCGAATGCATCTGTCGATGTTCTGGATGGGATCTTTGCCATTACCGGAGTTCGTCCGGATTTTGAAAAGTTAGATCTTCGCGAGAAAGCTACGGTTCATGCTTTCTTCGACGATTACGATGATATTTCAGGGATCATACATTTCGCCGCAAGTAAGGCCGTTGGCGAGAGTGTTGAAAATCCCCTTTTATACTATGAGAATAACGTGGGGTCCCTTGTTTACCTACTTCAGGAATGTAAGGATAGGGATATCAATAGTTTTATCTTTAGTTCTTCCTGTACTGTTTATGGGCAACCGGATGTATTACCAATAAAAGAGGATGCCCCTGTAAAAGCGGCGATGTCCCCGTATGGGAACACCAAACAAATTAGTGAAGAGATCATATTAGATCTGTGCAAGGTTTCGTCTGTAAGGTCGATCTCATTGAGATATTTTAATCCTATTGGTGCTCACGAATCGGCAGACATAGGAGAGTTACCCATTGGAGTACCACAAAACCTGGTGCCATATATAACACAGACTGCCGCCGGGGTAAGAAAGCAATTATCAGTCTTTGGAAATGACTATCCTACCGCAGACGGGAGTTGTATAAGGGACTATATCCATATTGTAGACCTTGCCAAGGCTCATGTGCTTGCATTGCAAAGGCTACTTTCAGGAGAAAATACCGATGTATTCGAAATATTCAACATTGGTACCGGGAAAGGAACATCGGTTTTGGAAGTGATCAGGGCTTTCGAAAAAACCACTGGTATTTCTCTAAACTATAGAGTGGTTGATCGTCGTCCAGGGGACGTAATTGCCGTATTCGCCGATACTTCCAAGGCTAACACCGTACTGGGCTGGAAAGCCGAACGGACCATAGAGGATGCCCTTGCGTCTGCATGGGAATGGGAAAAGAAAGTGAGACAGTTAACTAACTGATTCCCGCCTTCGAAGTCTCCACCGAACGATCTATCTTTCGCATTAATCCCTGCAATACGTTTCCGGGGCCAACCTCAATAAAGGTGGTAGCTCCATCCTTTATCATTTGCTGCATGCTCTGGGTCCATTTTACCGGTGCCGTTAATTGAGATATTAAATTCTTTTTTATTTCTGAAGGGTCTGTAACTGCCGTAGTACTCACATTCTGGTAAACCGGACAGGCAGGTGTACTAAATTGTGTGGCCTCGATTGCAGCCGCCAGTTCTTCCCTGGCAGGTTGCATAAGCGGGCTATGGAACGCACCTCCTACAGGTAATAAAAGTGCGCGTTTTGCCCCTGCTTCCGAAAGTGATTCGCAGGCTTTTTTCACAGCTTCGATCTCTCCACTGATCACCAGCTGCCCCGGACAATTATAATTGGCTGCCACCACGACCCCAGTGGTTTCTTCACATATTCTTTCTACAACGTTATCTTCCAGCCCCAGGACAGCAGCCATGGTTGATGGTTGCATTTCACATGCTTTTTGCATGGCCAGCGCACGCTTACTCACCAAGGAAAGTCCATCATTAAATGCCATCGTTTTGTTAGCCACCAGTGCCGAAAATTCTCCCAACGAATGACCAGCGACCATATCTGGTTTAAATTGATCACCCATTACTTCTGCCAGAATAGCAGAATGTAAAAAGATAGCGGGTTGGGTAACCTTGGTTTCTTTTAATTCGTCTGCGGTGCCTTCAAACATGATCTTAGTGATCTCGAAACCTAAGATCTCATTTGCTTGCTCAAAGAGTTCTTTAGCTCTATGTGAATTCTCATAAAGATCGAGCCCCATTCCTGAAAATTGCGCCCCCTGACCTGGAAATAAATATGCCTTCATATGTAGTTGTTCGTTGTGGCTACAAAAATAATCTTTTATTTAAGAATAACGAGAAATGATCGTCTCTACCCTGGCGAGATAACCACCTCCAAAGATGTTGAGGTGAACCAGTAAATAATAAAGCTGCCACAGGGCGATCCGCTCTTCCCAATCTGGCAACAATGGAAATTCTTCCTGGTACACCTTGAAAACCTCGGCGGGAAAACCTCCAAACAATTGCATCATAGCCAGATCCATTTCCCTGTGCGAGTAGGATACCGATGGATCTATAAGGACGGGAGCACCTGTGTTATCTATCAGGTAATTACCGCTCCACAGGTCGCCATGGATAAGAGCCGGTGCTTCCTGCGGGATTATATCGGCTATGTTTTTGAAGAAATTAGTGAGGTCCTTTTCCAGGTATCCCTGTCTTCGGGCTAGCCCGATCTGGGGCCTTAGCCTGTTTTCGATGTAAAATTGGGAAGCGAGGTTATAAAAGCTGTTCGCTTGAAACAAACTCCCTATGTAGTTGTTGTATTTCCAGCCGTAAAGATCGGCACTGTTTTGGTGTAAATTAGCTAATCGGCCACCAAATTCTTCCCAAAAGCTTTTCTTTTTTGCACCACCGTCAATATATTCCATTAAAAGATAAGCATGGTGCTCTTCTATCCCACATGCGATAATTTTTGGTATTCTGAATGTCTCTGTGGAGGCGAGTAGTTCGAGGCCGGCTTTCTCGGTATCGAACATACTTGGGTATTTATCGTTCAAATTTAATTTTACCACAAGATCACCATTATTGGTCCGAAGAAGGAAGACATCATTTATGTCACCTCCGGCCATAGGTTGGTAACTCTGTAAATTGAACGAATTGAGTGCGGCGATAGAGTGGAGTAAGGATTCCATTATCTAGATAGGCCTTCGGACCCAGGTCTCGTAAGTAAAGGCGTGGTCGTGGCGTTCGTCTACAGGATGGTAGTGTTCCTCCACTAGTTCCCAATCGCTTTCCGGGATCTCAGGAAAATAGGTGTCGGCATCGAAGGTGCCATGAACCCTGGTTAACTCGATCTTTTGGGCAACGTCCAGCCCTTGCGTATAGATCTCACCTCCACCAATTATAAAAGGTTGATTATCTGTTTTAGATAATTCCAGTGCTTTTTCCATGGAATGCACCACCGTGATGCCATCTGCGCTGTAGTCCTTGTTACGGGTTATTACAATATGGGTTCTGTTAGGAAGAGGGTTGGGAAACGATTCGAAAGTTTTTCGGCCCATAATGATATAATGGCCAGAGGTTAGTTGTTTAAATCTTCTGAAGTCGTCGGGCAAATGCCAGACCAGTTGGTTGTTCAAGCCGAGTTCGTTATTTTCCCCGGCTGCGGCAATCATAGTAATCATTCGTTTTCCGGCGGTAAAGGATTTAGATTTTCGTTTTTTTTTAGGGCTTGCTGCTGTTTAAGTAGATCGCCGTCTACCTCTTTTTGTAATTCGGCGATTCGCGCACTTTGTTTTGCTTTCAATCGTTCCAATTGCCTATCCTCCCATTCTTTCCCCATAAACTTATTCATCATAAAAACATTGAAAAGATGTATCAGGAACAAGAATGCCCAAATTAAGATGGCCCATATAAACCAGTCTTTAATAAAAAATTCATCACCAATGCCTAGTACCGGGTTAATAATGATCAACAGTACCGAACCCGCCAGAAAGATGATAAAATGTTGCATCAACCTCTTTTTTTGTACAATGCGTTTTCTGGCATATTCGTATTGCAGTCGTTGTTCGTGATCTAATCCTTCGGTTTTTTTGTTTTTTGAAAACATGCTGACTACTTTTAGGCTATTGTAAAAATATTGAAAATTCACGGTTTAACGGCCCCGCTCCATGGAAGATTTTAAAAAAGAATTTCCGCTTACTCAACATTATACCTATCTCAATACAGCTAGCTGTGGCTTGTTGTCCCGGTCGCTGGTATCGTGGAGACAGGAGCACGATAAAAATTTGATGGAGGGGGGTTCTATTTTCAGGGATACACATAAACAGCATATACGAGAGATCAGATCTGGTTTATCACGATTTTTTTCTACTTCGGAAGAGACCATAGCTCTGGTTCCTAATTTTTCAACTGGGATGAACGCTCTTCTGGACGGCTTAGCTGAAGAAAGTAAAATATTATTACTCGAAGGCGATTATCCATCGATCAACTGGCCTGCCGAGTTTCGAAAATTCGAATTATGTTACGCCAGGATCGATGCTAACCTGGAGCAGAACATAGAGGAAGCAATAGTGGAGCATAACCCCGATGTTTTTGCATTTAGTATGGTGCAATACATAAGTGGGATCATGATGGATCCTAATTTTTTAAACCGAATCAAGGCCTATCATCCTAATCTCCTACTTATTGCTGATGGTACTCAATTTCTTGGAACCACAAACTTTAGTTTTTCTGAAAGTCCGCTGGATATTATAGGCGCAAGTTCCTACAAATGGTTGTTGGCCGGCTATGGTAACGGACTTTTTATGATAAAACCAGAGGTTCAACATAGGTTTTCACTTAGAACGATCGGGTTTAATTCGGCCGATGCCGGCTTCGGTCAAAAAGATGAGATCAGCTTTGTGGGCAGGATGGAGCCTGGACATCTGGATACGCTCAATTTTGGTAGCCTGGGAGAATCGGTCACTTTTCTTGAAAAGCTTGGGATGGACAAGGTAGAAGAACACCTAAAGGACCTAATTCATACAGCAAAATCCGAATTTGTTAAGAGGGATCTACTCGATGAAGCCGTAGTGAATAGAGAAACGCATTCTACTATTTTCAATATAAAAGGGGATAAAGAATTGTTCGAAAGATTTAAATCCGAAAAAGTGATCTGCTCGCTCAGAGGGAAAGGAATTCGGGTGAGTTTTCATATCTACAATACCAGAGAAGATCTACACAAACTACTAGAGATCATAGATTCATATTAACTTCGCTTTTATAACGCTAATGCAAGGTATTACGATGATCTAAACGGATATAATTAACCAGTTAATAGCACTGGTACGAAATGGGGCATTTTATTTTCTTTTTCTGCAGAATACAAAATCTTTATAGTAATTCTTAGAGTCTGAAAACGAGGTTACTATCGCAAGACCCGATTCTTCCGCCAGCCATTGTACTACCTTATCATCGTATTTCTGTGATATCTCTGTATGAATAGTCTCCCAGGGATCGAAATGCACTGTTAAATCTAAAGCTTCGATATTAACCACCATTTTTTCGGTTGCAACCAAATAACTCTTGGCGGTTCCCGTCTCCGGATCGTAAACCTCCCAGTGTTTAAATTTTCCGGTGTCGAAATTCGCATTCATTTCAGAATTGATCCTGTGTAATAGGTTTTTGTTGAATTCTGCTGTAACGCCCTTAGGGTCATTATAGGCGTTAAGTATTGTTTGAGGGTCTTTTTTCTGGTCGAATCCCATAAATACAAGATCTCCGGCATTCATGGTTTCTTTTAGGCGTGAGAGAAAATCTATGGCTCTCGGATGAAGTAAATTGCCAATATTGGAACCAAGTAGCATGATCACCTTTTTACGGGAATTAAATTGTTTAAGACGCTCCAGAACCTCGAAATATTCCCCTATTTCGGCATCAACCTGAACTTTGGGAAGTTCATGTTGCAAATTGGCAGTCAAAAGATCGATGGCGTTCTCGCTAATGTCTATCGGTTTATATACAAAGTCATAGTAATTCTTAGAAAGGTAGGATAAAAGGACCTTTGTTTTCTTACCATCGCCAGCTCCCAGCTCAATAAGGTCCATACCCTTACCATTTCCACGGAATAATTCAGAAATCGCTTCTGTATGAAAACTGAGGATCTCGAATTCACTATCGGTAAGATAATATTCGTCCAATGCCATGATGTCCCGGAAGAGTTTATCTCCCCGCTTGTCGTAGATGTATTTTGAGTATAAATATTTTGGGTTGGCCGTAAGGCCATTAAATACATCCTTTTTAAAAGTTGTGTCGAGAATAGTTTCGGTAATAGTACTCATAAGCTTATCGCATTTATCTGGCCAACCGGATCCCGGTAAATTGCCATCGCAGGTTTGTTTGAAAAAAATTTCTGTAGGTAGGCCGGGTGTGATTTACGGGAGTAGCAACAGAGCCGCCTCGTAAAACTTTTTGATTCACCATAAACTTACCATTGTATTCGCCAATTGCGCCGGGCGGTTTTTCATAGCCGGGATATGGCAAATAAGCACTTTCGGTCCATTCCCATCGATCTCCCCATGAAAAATGATGCTGTGCAGCCTCCCATTCAAATTCGGTAGGTAAGCGATAGCCTTTCCATTGGGCGTAAGCAAAAGCCTCAAAATAGGAGATATGACTTAGAGGGGATTCCATCTCTAATTCCCGAAGGCCTGCCAGGGTGTACTGCTGCCAATTACCATCTATATTATGCCAGTACATAGGTTGGGTGATCTTTTGCTGTTGCACCCAATCCCATCCTTCGGCATGCCACAGATCGAATTTCGAATATCCCCCGTCTTCGATAAAGGCCAGGAATTCCTGGTTAGTGACCAACTTATTCGAAATTTCATAATCGTGCAAGTAGACCTTGTGACGGCCCAATTCATTATCGTAGCAAAAATCGGAGGATGCATGTCCTATCTCGTAGATCCCTTCATGTACCGGGATCCATTGTTGCGCTTCGTTTTGAACAGGATTTTCCAGGAATTTATCGTTGTAAACAGGAAGTATAGGATTGTTTCCCAGTATGTATTTAATATCGGTAAGGAGTAGTTCCTGATGTTGTTTTTCGTGATGAATGCCTATCTCAAGAAGTGAAAGGATCTGTTCATTTATAGCTTCTGAAGAAATAAATTCTTTCATTTCGTTGGTTACGTAATGGCGATAGTCGTAGACCTTGGTTACGCCCGGACGAGATAAGTTACCCCGGTCGCTTCGCACCACTCGTTTTCCTACTGTTTCATAATAACTGTTGAATACAAAGGCGAAATCTTCATGAAAGAGTTTATAGCCAGGTTTGTAGGGTTTCAGAATAAATTCTTCAAAAAACCAGGTTGTATGTCCCAGATGCCATTTAGGCGGAGATACATCAATCACCGGCTGAACAACATAATCTTCGATCTCCAGAGGTTTACAAAGTGATTCGGTATGTGAACGAGTCTCTAAAAAGAAAGAAACCAGGTTTTTGGTATGGATCATAAAAAAAGAGTCGGAATTTATCTCCGACCCTTAAAGATACCAAACATTTTTTTCGAATTTTCTTTATGCTTTGTTAAACCTTGTTGCTGCTAATCCCCGGATTTCTTGCGTTTTAGCCGGCGTTCTGCTTTGGCCGAAGGTTCCACTTCAAATATGATGGGGAGTGCATATAGTACTCCTACTTCTTGTCCACGTTGTTTCCCCGGCCTCATTTGAGGGAGAAGAGAAACTACTCGTATGGCCTCTGCTTCCAGCATCTCATGGTCTGCTCTGGAACGAATATCCACCACATTTCCTGTTTTATCTATCTTAAATTGTACTGCGATCCTGTATTTTCTCGGCTTTAGATCAAGGGATTTTACCAGTTTCATGTCGAAATTTTCACTCACTACTCGGGCTATGTTATCCGACATGCATTTTTTCAGAATCATATTGTCTGAACCTTCACAGCCTGGAAACACTGGAACATTTTCAATAGTAGCAAATGGAACATCGGCTTCCTTGGTAATGGTAGAAGTATCGCTTTCGTTCTGGGCGAATAAATTCATACCCATCAAAAGAGTACAAACAAGAAAGATATTTTTAAACATTTTACTTACCTGTTTTAAAGGTAATTGGCACAGTGTATTCTATAGCCCGGGGTTTACCGGCTAACATCCCCGGTTTGGCCATTTTTGGGATGGACAAGATATTGCGCTTGGCTTCTGCCTGTAATCCCTCGTTTCCTCCTGTGATGCTCTTGATCTCGATAAGGCCTTCGGTATTCACGATAAAGGTTACTACCACACGCCCCTGTATGTTCTTCTTATACTCTTCGGCAGGATATTTAAAGTTTTTGGCAATATGGGTGGCAAGTTGAGTATTGAAGCAGTTATCTCTTTTAGTGGCACTGTCATTTTCACATCCGGGCCAAACTGGAGCTACTTCCCGCATGGTTATCTTGTTCTTTTCAATTGTTCCCCATTCCTGGGCATAACCGCCAACAGTGGTGATAAGGAATAGCAGTACTATTAGATTTTTCATAAATAGGCTTTTTTACACGGCAACCACACCTTTTATATGTGGGTGGGGGTCGTAGTTTACAAGTTTAAAATCATCAAATTTAAAGCCAAAGATATCTTTTACATCCGGATTGAGCAACATTTTCGGTAACGGGCGTGGATCCCGGGACAACTGAAGCTCCAATTGCTCCATATGATTGCTGTAGATGTGGGCATCGCCAAAGGTATGAATGAAATCTCCGGCTTCATAACCACAAACCTGTGCCATCATCATGGTAAACAAAGCGTAGGATGCGATATTAAAGGGTACTCCTAAGAAGACATCGGCGCTTCGTTGATAGAGTTGACAAGAGAGTTTTCCATCGGCCACATAGAACTGGAAGAATGCATGACAAGGAGGGAGGGCCGCTTTACCGTTAGCCACGTTTTCGGCAAAAGGTTTTGAGGTGTCGGGTAGTACAGATGGATTCCAGGCACTCACCAGCATTCGCCTGCTATCGGGATTGGTCTTTAAAGTTTGGATCACCTCAGAGATCTGGTCGATCTCCTCACTATTCCAATTTCTCCATTGGTGGCCGTAAACAGGTCCCAGGTTGCCTTCTTCGTCTGCCCATTCGTTCCAGATCCGAACACCATTCTCCTGCAGGTATTTTATATTGGTATCCCCATTCAGGAACCAGAGTAATTCGTAGATGATCGACTTCAGGTGAAGTTTTTTGGTAGTGACCATTGGAAAACCTTCACTAAGATCGAAACGCATCTGGTAGCCAAACACACTTTTGGTGCCCGTACCGGTACGATCGCTCTTTTCTGCTCCGTGTTCTAATATATGTTTAACGAGGTCGTGATATTGTTTCATGCCGATCTTTTTTCAGGAAATAAAAATATAAAACAGGCTGTTTTTAAAGAACAGCAAATCAGTTCTTTTATTACAAGTTATCAACGGTTTTTATTCTGAAAGTCTACCCGATCAACATACCGGCAATTGTTGCCGTTAACAAGGCAGCGACAGTACCCCCTATTAAGGCCTTGATCCCGAAAGCGGCCAATGTCTTTCGCTGGGATGGTGCCAGCACCCCTATGCCACCAATCTGTATCCCGATGGATGCGAAATTCGCGAAACCACAAAGCGCATAGGTTGCAATTACGATAGATCGATAATTTGTGATCGCACCGTTATTCTTCAGGTCACTTAATGAAGCATAAGCGTAGAATTCGTTTAGAATGGTTTTTTCTCCCAGGAGTTGTCCCACCACAACGATATCTTCGGCGGGGACCCCAATGATCCAGGCAACAGGAGCAAAAAGGTTACCCAGTATATATTGCATGGAAAGTTCGGTATACCTGCCTTCTGTAACGCTGGCGATCTTATCGTTCAACCCGGTTGGGCCACCCACCAGATCCGAGGAGATCCAGTTTAAAACTGCCATAAGCGAAGTAAAAACCAATAACATGGCACCCACATTCACCGCAAGTTTCACTCCATCGGTCGTACCTTTCGAAATGGCATCCAGTACGTTAGAGCCAATTTTATCGCGGGCAATGCTAAGTTTGGTGTTCACCGTTTCAACTTCGGGGTACAACATTTTGGCAATTACGATAGCCGCAGGAGCAGACATGATAGAGGCAGTTAACAAATGCTTGGCAAAGATCACACGTTCGGCGTCACTATCGCCTCCTAAAAAAGCTATAAAAGCAGCCAGTACGCCCCCGGCTATGGTTGCCATACCACCCACCATCAGGCAAAGCATTTCACTTTTGGTCATTTTCTCCAGGTAGGGTTTTACTACCAGAGGTGCTTCGGTTTGTCCAATAAAGATGTTGGCGGCCGCTGCTAAACTTTCAGCTCCTGATAATCTCATGGTCTTACTCATTACCCAGGCAAAGGCATATACGATCTTTTGCAAGATTCCGAGGTAATATAACAAAGAGGTAAAAGCGGAAAAGAAAACAATGGTAGGGAGCACCTTAAAGGCAAAAATATAACCTATAGTGAAGGATTCTTTTATTACGTTGCCATCTGCGTCGAACCTAACTTGAAAAATTTCGGCCAGATCCGGCCATGCACCAAAGACAAAATTTGCGCCAATATCTGCCAGGGAAAGGAACGCTACAACCTTTTCCGAAAACCATTCGAAGATAGTAGCAACAAACGGAACTTTCAGCACTAACACTGCAAAGATCAGCTGAAGGGCGAGTCCCGAAAAAACAAGGCGCCAGCTAATTTGTCGACGATTGCTGCTTAGGAGATAACAAATAAGAAGCAGAAAGATCATTCCTATGGCTCCGCGTATAACGCTATTCAACGTAATACCTAACCCCTTTGTAGGGTCAACTGCCAACGTTTGTTGTTGATCTGTGGAGGTAACCACAGGGGGGGAATCAACCGTAGAACGGAATTTATACATAACCTGATCCTCTTTGAAAACCAGGGTACTATCTGTATGTTCGGTTATTCGGTATCTTCTTAGAGTGTCGTTGGGTTGCACGTAGAAGAACAGCAGTAAATTATTCTGAATTATATAATCCCCGGAGGCCTTTAGGTTGTTCTTGGCAGCGAGTTCATAGCTGAAGGTTCCTTCCGAAAGGGTTAAAAAATCGATGTCGGGATCGACAGCAACCAGGGTTTCGCCCTGTTCATTCTCTATTGCCGAAAAGTGCCAGGTTTTTTCCAGCTCTTGTCCGAAATTACTTCCGAAGGCCAGAACCAGCAATAACAGCATGAGTGATTTTTGCATATTGTTTTTACCTTTTGGAGATCTCATCCCTTATAGCAGCGGCTTTTTCGTAATTCTCGTCGGCCACTGCCTGATCCAGCATTTCATTGAGTTCTTTCAAACTAAATTTACTGAAATCTTCACTTAGTTTTGGAGCGACAGACTCCTTATCGTCACCCGCGAGTAGTTCTTCAATAACAGCTTCTTCCTGTTCGGTTGTTGCTTCTTTTTTCTTTTGGGTCTTTAAATAGATACCTGCCTTGTCCAGTATATTCTTATAGGTAAAAATGGGTGCCTTGAAACGCAGCGCAAGGGCAATAGCATCGCTGGTTCGGGCGTCGATGATCTCTTCGATGGTATCGCGTTCACAAATAATACTCGAATAGAACACTCCATCTACCAATTTATGGATGATCACCTGTTTTACGACTATATCGAAATGATCTGCAAAATTCTTAAAAAGATCATGGGTTAGGGGCCTTGGGGGTTTAATTTCTTTCTCCAGGGCTATCGCGATGGATTGTGCTTCAAAGGCGCCAATTACTATGGGGAGTTTGCGCTCACCATCCACTTCGCTAAGTATTAGGGCGTAGGCACCATTTTGGGTCTGACTATACGATATTCCTTTAATATTTAGCCGTACTAAACTCATTTATTCGATAAATCTATTGGATATTAAAAGGCTGCTTAAATAAGGCATTTACTCATTTAAACAGCCCTTTTTCGAAGCACAAAATACTAAATTTTACGCGTTTTGTACCTTAAACTCTTTTAATTTTTCTGTGAGTTGAGGTACCACCTCGAAGGCATCACCAACGATGCCGTAATCTGCTGCTTTAAAGAAAGGTGCTTCGGGATCGTTATTGATCACCACCTTTACTTTAGAGGCGTTAATTCCAGCTAAATGCTGAATTGCTCCTGAAATACCTATCGCGATATATAGATTGGAAGCAACGGGTTTTCCTGTTTGGCCAACGTGCTCAGAATGTGGTCTCCAGCCCATATCGCTTACGGGTTTAGAACATGCTGTAGCAGCTCCAAGAGTTGCTGCAAGTTCTTCTATCATACCCCAGTTCTCAGGGCCTTTCATCCCCCTTCCGGCGGAAACAACAATTTCTGCGTCGGCAATCGTTACTTTATCGGTTGCTTTCTCTACCGAAACCACTTCACTATTTCCGGCGGATACTTCCGGTGCAAACGATTCTGTGGTTTCGGAAGTTTGGTTCTCAACAAGACCGTACGCGTTTTTCGCAACGCCTATCACCTTCACATCTGTTGTGATCTCGGTGATTGAGAAGGCCTTATTAGTAAACACACTGTGCTTTACTTTAAAAGGAGCAGTGCTCTCTGGTAATCCTGTAACATTTGGCACGTAGCCGGCATTGAGGTCTACGGCCACTAGTGGTGCCATAAATTTACTATTCGCACTGGAGGTGAGTATCACCACAGAAGCGTTTTCCTTTCGGGCGGCTTCCGAAACTACCTTGGCATATGCTTCCGCGTTAAAATTAGCCAGGGCGTCATTACTAACTTCAAGAACTTTAGTAGCACCGTAATTTCCTAATTCGGAAGTATCTCCTGCATTTACGGTAACAGCTGTTACAGTTGTCCCCAGCATGTCTGCAACTCCTTTGGCATAAGAAACAGCCTCTTGTGCTATTTTCTTGAATTTTCCTTCTTCAGATTCTGTATATACTAATACCATAATTTAGATCACTTTTGCTTCGTTGTGTAATAGATTTATTAGGTCGTCCACGTTGTCTACAAGCTTTACGGCTCCCCTCGGCGCAGGCTTTTCAAATTGAACCGATCGGGTCTCAGCCTGGCTGTCTACAGCTTCTTTTACGTGAAGGGGTTTAGATCTCGCCTGCATGATGCCACGCATATTCGGGATGCGCAGGTCACTTTCTTCCACGAGACCTTTTTGCCCTCCAATCACCAATGGAAGACTTGTTTTTATAGTTTCTTTTCCGCCGTCGATCTCCCTCACTGCAGTTGCAGTATTTCCTTCGATCTCCAGGCCGATACAGGTATTTACAAAATTCGCGTCGTTTAGTTTCGCGATCATCCCCGGAACCATTCCTCCATTATAGTCTATAGATTCGCGTCCGCCAATAACCAGGTCGTAACCGCCTTCGGCAATTACATGAGCCAGTTGCTTTGCTACCGAAAAACCATCGGTAGGAGCTGTATTTACCCTTATGGCTTCATCGGCACCAATGGCCAGAGCTTTACGTAATGTAGGTTCGGTTTCCGGGCCGCCTACATTTAATACATGTACTGTGGCACCTTGTTTTTCTTTAAACCACATCGCTCGTGTTAGACCAAACTCATCGTTAGGATTTATTACAAACTGAACGCCGTTGGTATCGAATTTTGTGTCACCCTCCGTGAAGTTGATCTTCGAAGTGGTGTCTGGCACATGGCTAATGCACACTGCTATTTTCATAAATAAATCGATTTAAAATTGAAAAATATTCGGCAAATATAAGGCTATTAAACCACCCAAATTTTGCGGTACGCAAGATACGATTATATTCCCAATTTTCCTATGCATGCATAATAAAATATTTTCTTCGGATTTTCGAATTCTAATCGAAAGTATATGGTTACTCATTAGGAGGTATCTAAATCACATTTGACTAATATATGGTATGTATTGTACTTAGATTTGATTCAGAAATATAAAATACAATATTATGAAAACCAGGTATTTAACAATCGCATTGCTCATGCTAATCACGTTAGTTTCCTGTGATAAGCAGGAGAGAGAAAGGAAGAAGAAACTCAAGCCCATCGCTCAGGAAAGTGTGGATTCATTCACTGCCGCGGTAAACGGGATCGATTGGCAAACTCATAATCCCCCGGGCCCACAGCACAATGAAGAGACAGGCAAGCCTTGTTTCCAATCGCTGATGAATATGTACGGCCAATTGGCAGACCTCGATATTGATGAAAGACGTTTTGACGAAATTTTGCGGGTATTCGACTTTTCCCGGCTAATCCAAAAACCTGTGGATGAAGGGAATTTCGGAGACATTGAAGGTGCCGATGTCGCTTTTCTGGCACATCCTGTTCGAGATAGAATCCTAATAAAGATCGATGCCGGGTATACAGCTGATGAGTTCGTGGATGAAGTTAAGGGTAACGGAGATCTTTCTGCGGCAGAGGAGGATGCCTTGAAAAATTTGTATGATAAATTTCTGGAAGAAATAAAAAAGGGGTATCACATCTTAAATGCGCGCTCCACAGAATTAGGCCAATGTACCTTCTCCGAACACCTTGCCGTACGTTTTAAGTCGGTTAACACAGGCGCAAAGCAGCTTCTATTCTCGGTTCACAGACAGGTTATTTTCGTTTGTAAATGTGGCGAGGATAATGGCCCTAACGATCCCCGTTTCGGATATATATCCTGGGAGAGTATTCTTACGGCGAATTACGAAAATAATGGACTTTACAATCTGGCGTTTACCGGAACTACAGCCCCGGAGCTTAAGGGAGCGCATATTGTTTGTTGTCGTAATAATAACCAGGAAGAGGGGAGCGGAGGTTCAGAAGAAGATGAAAATCATTAGTAGCCGAGATAGACAATTCTAAAATTTAGCTGAAATAAATAATAGAATTGTCTATTTTTGTCATTCTAATTTTCTGAAGCTTTCAATATGAAAACATTACAATTCCGGGAAGCAATAGCCGAGGCAATGAGTGAAGAGATGCGCCGTGATGAATCCATCTATCTAATGGGTGAAGAGGTTGCCGAATACAACGGGGCTTATAAAGCCAGTAAAGGTATGCTGGATGAATTTGGTGCAAAACGGGTTATCGATACTCCTATTTCCGAATTAGGTTTCTCTGGTATTGGTGTGGGTAGTGCGATGAATGGCAATAGGCCAATTATCGAATTTATGACCTTCAATTTCTCCTTGGTGGGAATTGACCAGATCATTAATAATGCTGCGAAAATGCGGCAGATGAGCGGTGGGCAGTTCAATATTCCTATTGTGTTCAGAGGGCCAACGGCTTCAGCAGGACAGCTAGCCGCAACCCACTCTCAGGCTTTCGAGAGCTGGTACGCTAATTGTCCCGGGTTAAAGGTTGTGGTTCCCAGTAATCCTGCAGATGCAAAGGGTTTACTGAAAAGCGCCATCCGTGACGACGACCCGGTAATCTTCATGGAAAGTGAGCAGATGTATGGTGATAAAGGGGAGGTTCCTGAAGGAGAATACCTTATACCTATTGGGGTAGCTGAAATAAAAAGAGAAGGCAAGGATGTTACGATCGTTTCCTTCGGAAAGATCATAAAAGAGGCCTATAAAGCAGCCGAAGAACTAGCGAATGAGGGTATAGAATGTGAGATCATCGACCTGCGTACCGTGCGGCCTATGGATCATAAAACCATCCTGGATTCGGTGAAAAAGACAAACCGACTTGTAATTCTGGAAGAGGCCTGGCCTTTTGGCAATGTGGCTACAGAAATCACTTACCAGGTTCAAATACAAGCGTTTGATTATCTTGATGCTCCCATTGTAAAACTTAATACTGGTGACACCCCTGCACCTTATTCGCCGGCACTACTTGAAGAATGGTTGCCAAATAGCAATGATGTGATCAAGGCCGTTAAAAAAGTGTTATATAAGTAGTTTTAACAAGTCAAATCACAATAACCAAATCACAAATAATCTCCAACCTTACAATTACTAAAATTCTAACTCCCGAATAATTTCATCATGGATGTTAGAAAAAACAAATAGAAAGCCCTTTGATCTAGAAGAACGAACTTTCTTGTTTGCGAAAGAAGTTCGTTTGTTCGCGAAGAATCTGCCAGCATCGGGTGCGAATAATGAAGATATTAAACAGCTAATTCGCTCGTCGGGTTCAATTGGTGCAAATTACATCGAAGCCAATGAGGCTGTAAGCAAAAAGGATTTTCTATTTCGGATAAAAATAAGTAAAAAAGAAGCGAAAGAGAGTGCATATTGGTTGAGACTTATTCTTGAAACCAATAAATTCTCAATTAAAGATTCCCCTGCACTTTTATTCAGGGAGGCTAATGAATTAAAGAAAATATTGTCAGCAATAATCGAAAAATCCAGTTGATTTGGCTATTGGTATTTGTAATTTATTTGAGATTTGTACTTTGAGTTTTGTGATTTTATTAAAAGGACATTATTAGAATTATTGTTTCTTTGTAGGCTTGAAATAGGCCGCTAAAATTTTTTTATATCCCTTTCGTTTCCTACTTATGAAGCATTCTTTACTTGCTTTTATTTTTCTTATCAGTATCCAGGCTTTGGCTCAAACCAAAGTAAGCGGAGTAGTAAATGACGAATTTGGTGACCCTGTGGCCTTTGCCAATGTGATCTTTAAAGATTCTAATGAGGGCACTATTACCAACGAAGATGGACGATTTTACCTGGAAAGTAGTGATTCTTACAGCGCGATCTGGGTGTCGTTTGTAGGGTACGAATTAAAGAATATAGAACTTACTGCCAGAGTTACCTACGATCTGTCCGTGGTCCTGAAAGAAGAGGCTTCATCCCTCGATGAGGTGGTGGTTTACAGTGGGAAAACTTCCAAAAAGGACAATCCTGCCCTGGTAATTCTTCGGAAAATTTGGGAGAATCGGCGTGAGAACGGAGTTAAGAAATTCGATCAGTACGAATACGATAAGTACGAAAAGCTAGAATTCGACCTGAATACCATAGATTCCGGCCTTATTAAGAGTAAAGTTTTTAAGGGAATGGAATTTGTCTGGGAACAGATAGACACCTCCAAAATTACCGGGAACAGCTACCTCCCTATTTTTATCAATGAGGCCTATTCTAAGGTTTACGGAGATAATCTGCTAAATGAAGAAAAGGAGATCCTGGAGGGGAATAAGAATTCGGGTTTTGAAAATAATCAAACGCTAATTGCATTCATAAAAGATCTCTACAAAGAGTACGATGTCTACGACAATTATATGAAGTTCTTCGATAAGGCTTTTACCAGCCCCTTGTCGAAAACGGGCATAGATGTTTATAACTACGTATTGCTGGATAGCGCCTTTCGCGATAATAAATGGTGTTATAATATAGTTTACTATCCGCGTAGAAAGAACGAACTTACCTTCAAAGGAGATTTCTGGGTAAACGATACTACCTGGGCGATCAAAGAGATCAATCTTCAGGCTTCTAAAAGTGCAAACCTAAACTGGGTGAGAGAGGTGTACATCGAACAGGAATTTGATGTGCTGAACGACTCTATCTTTCTTATTACAAGAGACTATTTCCTATCCGATTTCAGTTTAAAGAAGAAAGAAGGAGCCCGTGGTATCTACGGAAAGCGAACAACCTTATACGATAATTACCAATTTGACCGGGTAAAGGATAAGAAATTCTATAGTGAGCAAACAGATCCGTATGCATACGAGATCTACAACCGCCCTGATGATTTCTGGGAACAGCGGCGAATGGAAAGTCTAAGTAAGGATGAGAAGGGGGTCTATAAAATGCTTGACACCCTAAAGACCATACCCAGATTCAAATCGCTTTACAATATTGCCGCAACCCTCGCATCCGGTTACTATGAAGTAGGTAATTTCGACATAGGGCCGGTATTTTCTGTCTTCGGATTCAATGAGGCCGAAGGCCTTCGTATCCGTCTCGGTGGCCGAACGTATTTCAGTCAGAATGACCCATGGAGGCTCGAGGTTTTTGGCGCCTATGGTTTTAGGGATGAACGGTTCAAGTACGGAGTCTCGGGTAAATGGTTACTCGATAGAAAATCCAGACTCACCGTATTTGGGGGAAACAGGAAGGACGTAGAGCAAACAGGAGCCAGTCTTACCACCAGTAACGATGTGCTGGGACGAAGTTTGGCGTCATCTTCACTAATTACAGTGGGAGCCAACGACAAACTATCACGAATCAATCTAAGTACTGCAGGATTTAGCATGGAGCCTGCGAAGAATTTAAAGTTTCAGCTTACCGGATCGTATAGAACATTGGAGTCTGCCACCGAAACCTTTAGTCTGGATTATTTCGACCAGAACGGTGAGATACAGAGTGAGATATCGCAACCTGAGATAGAGTTTGCTGTTTTCTACACGCCCAGGCGAAAGACCTCCGGATATGGGGTGGAGCGAACCATCATCAACGACGGGGATTTTCCTTCTTTCTATTTGGGTTATACCTATGGATTAAAGGACGTTCTGGGAGGAGATTTCGAATATAATAAGCTTCAGGCACTGTACACTCAACCATGGAATATTGGAGGTTTAGGGAGATTATGGAGTACTATCGAGGTGGGGAAGATCTACGATCCGGTACCTCTCGGCCTTTTAAGTCCCATTCCTGGAAACCAGACCTTATTTAGTATTTATAATGCTTTTACTAACCTGGATTTTTACGAATTCGTTACCGATAGTTATGCAAGTCTGCATTTACAGCATAATTTTGGTGGTAGGATCTTCTCTCGCGTTCCTTTACTTAGAAAACTAGACCTCAGGGAAGTAGTAGGATTTAGGGCCGCTTATGGAACAATTTCCGATGAAAACATCGCCTTGAATGCACCTAACGGATTATTAATGCAGGCGCCTGAAGATATCTACTGGGAGTGGAGCGTTGGAGTGGGTAATATCTTCCGGGTGTTCCGTCTTGATTTCAATTTCCGTGGGAACTACCTGGGAAATCCCGACGCACGTAAATTTGGGGTTACCGGGGTATTTGGGTTTTCGTTTTAAAATCTACGATTTTTATCTTAACTACCCTCAAAAATTTTCTTACTTTTGCAACCGCAAAAAAGAAGACATTTCTAACTAAATAAACAATAATGGAACAGAACATTATCTATGTACCAATCGCACTTTCTGTATTAGGCCTCATTTTCATGCTCATCAAAATGAGCTGGGTTAAGAAACAAGCTGCCGGAAGTGAACGGATGCAATTCATTTCCAAAAGTATTAAAGAAGGAGCGCTTGCCTTCCTCAACGCAGAGTACCGACTACTATTGATCTTTGCTATCGTAGCTGCCGGACTTTTATTCTTCATATCTACCCAGGTAGAGTCTACCAGTTGGATGATCGTACCAGCTTTCGTTTTTGGAGCGATCTTTTCGGCGGCGGCAGGAAATATCGGGATGCGCGTTGCTACCGAAGCCAATACCAGAACTGCCGAAGCAGCCAAAACAAGTCTTCCACAGGCTCTGAAAGTGTCTTTTGGAGGTGGAACCGTAATGGGACTTGGTGTTGCCGGATTAGCCGTTTTAGGCCTTAGTCTGTTCTTCTTTTTCTTCGTAGGACAATTTATGGGAAATCCCGACGGATCTTTCTACGATAATATGACCATTGTACTTGAGGCTCTAGCCGGATTCTCCCTTGGTGCTGAAAGTATAGCGTTATTCGCACGTGTGGGTGGTGGAATCTACACCAAAGCCGCCGACGTAGGAGCCGACCTTGTAGGAAAAGTAGAGGCGGGAATTCCTGAAGATGATCCTCGTAACCCTGCAACCATTGCAGATAACGTTGGAGATAACGTAGGTGATGTTGCCGGAATGGGAGCCGACCTGTTTGGTAGTTACGTTGCAACAGTTCTTGCTTCTATGGTATTAGGTAACTATGTAATTAGAGATATGAGCATGGGAACTCAGTTCACCGATGCATTTAATAATATGGGACCAATTCTGCTTCCTCTTGTGATAGCTGGAGTTGGGATCCTTGCTTCTATTATCGGGACCTTTATCGTAAAGATCAAAAATAACGATGCGAAAGAAGCACAGGTTCAAAGAGCCCTGGATATGGGTAACTGGACTGCCATCATTCTAACACTGGTTGCCAGCTGGTTTCTTATTCGCTGGATGCTTCCGGAAACGATGACTATGAACTTCTTTGGAGAAGGTGCTAAAGAAATACCTTCCAGACATGTATTCTATGCCTGTATGATAGGTCTTGCCGTGGGAGCCCTTATCTCTTACGTGACGGCTCATTTTACCAGCCTTGGTAAAAAGCCGGTAATGGATATCGTAAAAAATTCTTCCACAGGTGCCGCAACCAACATCATCGCCGGATTGGCGGTAGGTATGCGATCTACCTTCTGGAGTGTACTACTATTTGCAGCTGCTATCTACGGGTCTTACGAGTTAGCTGGATTCTATGGTGTGGCTCTGGCCGCTTCTGCTATGATGGCGACTACAGCCATGCAATTGGCTATCGATGCTTTTGGTCCTATTGCAGATAACGCGGGTGGCGTTGCCGAAATGAGTGAACTGGAACCTCACGTTCGTGAGCGAACCGATATTCTGGATTCTGTTGGAAATACAACTGCCGCAGTTGGTAAAGGTTTCGCCATTGCTTCTGCCGCTTTAACAGCTCTTGCTCTTTTCGCTGCCTATGTAACCTTTACAGGCATCGATGGAATTAATATCTTCCGTGCAGATGTATTGGCCATGTTGTTTGTAGGAGGTATGATTCCTGTAGTATTCTCTGCCATGGCAATGAAATCTGTAGGTAAGGCAGCCATGGAAATGGTGAAAGAAGTTAGAAGACAGTTTCGAGACATCCCTGGGATCATGGAAGGAACCGGTACTCCTGAATATGCTAAATGTGTTGATATTTCAACCCAGGCAGCTCTTAAGGAAATGCTGTTGCCCGGTCTGCTTACCATCGTTACCCCTGTGGTGATCGGTTTAGTGTTTGGTGCAGAACCTCTTGGAGGTTATATGGCCGGAGTATGTGTAAGTGGAGTGATGTGGGCCATCTTCCAGAACAATGCAGGTGGTGCATGGGATAATGCTAAGAAGTCTTTCGAAGCAGGAGTAATGATCGATGGTGAAATGACCTATAAAGGAAGTGAAGCGCACAAAGCAGCTGTAACAGGAGATACTGTTGGAGATCCGTTTAAAGATACCTCGGGTCCTTCTATGAATATCCTTATAAAACTTACTTGTCTTGTTGGATTGGTGATCGCTCCTATCCTGGGTTCAGGACATGGTCATGCCGATAGCGGAGTTCATACTTCCGATGAGATGATCTTTATCGACGAAGATGGAAACAAAACCGTTTTAACCGATAAATCGAATAACAAGATGGTGGCCGATAAGGCCAAGGTTTCAAAAGAGGTGAAAGTGGAGATGTCTACCGAAGGTGATGTTACCACAGCTAAAGTAACTATCGAAACTACCAGAGATGGTGAAACTACTTCAGAAACAAAAACCTTTACAGGAACCGAAGAAGAAGTACGAGCACAGATCGAAGCCTTAAAGGATGTTGATGTCAACGTCGAAAAAGGTGAGAAAGTGATCGAAAAGGTTGTAGAAGAAATTGAAGAGGAAAATTAATTTATTTTTCTTCTGAAGAAAAGCCCGAACGCAAGTTTCGGGCTTTTTTTGTGCTTATTTTTGAAATAATCCGTGGATCTCGGCGTCTATCTTTTCTACTACCTTACCCAGGTGCTCGGGATTGTCCACAAAATTGATGTTATCCACATCAAAAACAATTAGGTTGCCTTTGTCGTATTCCTGTATCCAGGCTTCATAGCGTTCGTTTAGTCTGCTTAGATAATCTATACTGATAGAATTCTCGTACTCACGTCCACGGGCATGAATTTGCTGAACCAGGTTAGGGATACTACTTCGCAGATAAATTAACAGGTCCGGCCCTTTGGTCACACTCTCCATCAGGTCGAATAGCGAACGGTAGTTCTCAAAATCCCTATTGGTCATTAACCCCATGGCGTGCAGGTTAGGCGCAAAAATATAGGCGTCTTCGTAAATTGTGCGGTCTTGTATGATATTCTTACCACTTTCACGAATATCCAGGATCTGGCGAAATCGACTGTTCAGGAAATAAACCTGCAGATTGAAACTCCATCGTTCCATCTGATTGTAGAAATCGTCCAGATAAGGGTTGTCCTCAACATCTTCGTAATGCGCCTTCCACTTGTAGTGCTTGGCGAGTAATCTGGTGAGGGTGGTCTTTCCGGAGCCTATGTTTCCTGCAATTGCAACATGCATAAATATTATTGCTTAGGTTGGGTTAGTGTAAAAGAATGGACGCTTAATCCGTCATAAATATACAGGAAATCTTGGGTAAGCTGCAAGTCTTTAACGTTGTTTTCGGGGAGTGGAACTTTTAACGGATTAAGTAATAGAACAGTATCCGAATCGAGTTGCGCCTGAAAATGAATCTCATTGTTTTTTACGGCTATCAGTTGTTCATTTTGCTGAATGATCTTCTCAAATCCTTCTGCAAAAGTTTCAGATAAAAAACTTCCGTAGATATTGTATTTCTGAATCGACTCTGTTGTAAGAACATAGCAGTAATTGAAATCGCTCGCCAACCCTAAAACCGAACTCGATATGGGTTGAGATATCAAAGTTTTCCTGCCGCTTCGGTAATTATACAGCTCGAGTTGCTGCGTCTCAATATTGAATATCCACAACTGGTTATTTCCGGCATTAGTTGCCATGGCTACATTGATAAATTGTGGAAGGTTGTTAAAACTTATTCGTTCGATCTCATTAAGACGGTTATCCACTAGAACGACCGTATTGGTTTCTTCGTAAAAAACAACAACATTCAGGGGATTGATGATATCGACCGATGAAACAGGTCCTAATTGAAAATCCCTAAAAACGAAATCTCCTAATGGCCCTGTTTTATGCAGAACCATATCTTTGATGAAGTAGGTATTCTTATAAGAATCTATCCCTACAAAGGTGTCGACATCCAGGGGCCTGGAATCTACTTTCTTCAGCATTTGGGCCGAAAGTGTAGCCGAACATAATAAAAGTAAAAAAGCAAAGCTTTTCATATGCAACAATATACAAAAAGCAACGTAGAAATTAGCAGATTAGTTTATAACCATACCCTCTAATATTCACTATCTGAATACTCTTATCCTTTTTTAATTTCTTCCGAAGACGGCTAATAAACACATCCATACTCCGCCCACTAAAGAAATCATCATTTTGCCATAACTTTTTAAGAATGAAAGATCTATCCAGAACGGCATTTCTATTGGCATTTAGGTGTAGCAGTAACTGTGACTCCCTGTGCGTAAGTGCAATACTCTCATCATCCATATATCGTAGCGATTGGTTCTTTGGGTTAAACACGTATTTACCAATGTTACATTCGGTTTCATCTTGATTATTATGCTCTGTTTTAAGGAGATTTTCAATACGCACAATAAGCTCTTCCATGCTAAAAGGTTTTTTCAGATAATCATTACCGCCCAGGGTAAAGCCTTCAACAACGTCGTGAGTTTGAGACTTGGCAGTAAGAAAGATAATAGGAATGTCTTTGTCGTGCCGCCGGATCTCCCTGGCTAAGGTAAATCCGTCCATTTTTGGCATCATAACGTCCAGCACCATTAGTTGTGGACTGCTTTCATGATATTTGGCTTCGGCTTCCTTCCCGTCCTTACAAAATACTACCTCAAAACCACGGGTTTCCAGACTTTCTTTAACGATCTGCCCCAGGGAAGGTTCGTCTTCAGCCAGTAATATTTTAGTTTTGGTTCGCATAGGGTAAGTGTATCTTGAAGGTAGTAAATTTGTCGAGAAGCAGATCGATGGAACCGCCGTGCTTTTCTATGATCTTCTTGGTATAATAAAGGCCAATTCCGAAGCCTTTAATATCGTGAGTATTTCCTTTGGGCACCCGGTAGAACTTCTCAAAAACCCGTTTCCTATGTTGTTCGGTTAGCTCATTGCCCGAATCGCTAATCTCAATTTCCACTCCGGCCGCTTGTTTTTCTATGGTAACAATTATTTCCTCTCCTCCGTATTTAACGGCGTTGTCGATAACATTATTGAGAGCGTTTTCGAAGTGAAAAACATCCACCTCGTACATAATACTGTCCTCCTTGCTCTTAAAGGAGATACGTTTGTCTGAGGTCTCATAGATCTCCTTTAAAGTAGTTTTTTCCAGCATTTCCACCAGGTTTGTTGTTTCCAGATTCAACTTTAATTTCTCACTGTCCAGCGTGGCGGTCTCCAATAACTTTTCAACCATTACATTGAGCTTGTTTACCTGATCATGGGATATTTTAGCATAACGTATATTCTTTTCAATGTCTTGTTCGGTGTTGAATTCCTGTATGGCCTCCATGGCCACACCGATGGTAGCAATTGGAGTTTTAAATTCATGAGTGATGTTATTTATAAGGTCGTTTTTGAGTTCAGACAATTGTTTTTGCTGCCGGATGATCCTTAAAAGGTACAATAAACATAAGATCACAGCCGTAACCAGGACAAATGATAAAAACAGCCCCAGAAGATTTTTCTTTAAGACTGTTAAGGTGATATTACCAAAGTGCGCCGTTAGGGCATAATCGTGAAATGAATAAGGAGATTGTGCCGTTGTAGTCAACTTCGAACTTTCGATCTTCTCCGGTCTTAATTGCTCTGTTAATCCCATTATCCCTTCGTAGGAGAGCCCATAATCTAAAGTAATATTCTTACGTCCCAGTTCATTTAAGAACAAGGTGTCGAGGGTTTTTAAAGAGAGGGAGTCTTCGGTTATGGAAACAATAATTTTGGAAGAAAGTGATGTGATGGGATCCTGGCTGCTGTCGTTCATCTCCCAGGTTCTTTTCAGGATCTTCCCTTTCTCAGCACTATCCACGATCATAATTTGTATTTCGGTACTATCCTTCAAAGCAGCATGCGTCAACGAAGATCGTTGGTGAATATTTTCGGTAAAAACCCCAACGCCTAATTTATTTAAAATAGAATCCTTGTTAAACGATACACTATCCACCATATCGATTGATGAGAATTTCATTCCTTCAGAGATCAAACTAAAGGATTGCTCTTTGGCGATTTCAGAATAATACCGTTCCACGGCATTATCCAGGCTAGTTTGTACATCGTTTATCAGCTGCTGCTTTCCCACCTCATAATTCTTATAATTCCAGTATACCTGGATGCAGAAAGTGGCAACGATCACAGCTGCAATGAAATACAGAATACTTTTGTACTTTAAATTATTCATAATCCAAAAGTAGGAAGTATTTCCGGGTGGCTGGCAAGGCGTTAACACACGTTAACACAGCTTAACTCAAATTAAAACCAGCTTGTCCCATATTTGTATTGTAAAATTTAAAAATATAAATTATGAAATCTCACTTAACACTCACTCTTATCTTGTCCATGTTGGTCTTTTCGTTGCTTGCACAGGATGTGCAGGGGGTGGCAACCTACAAATCACATCGCAAGGTCGATATCCAATTGGACAGTACGCATATGAACGATGAGATGCTGGATCGCATGCAGGCCATGCTAAAAAAGCAATTTGAAAAGGAGTACACGCTCGAATTCACTGCGACGGAATCTATGTATAAGGAAGTAGAGACCCTGGACAAGCCAGAAACCATGATAGGGAATGGTGCAGAAGTTATGGTTGTGGTGTCGGGTTCGGGAGCAGCCGATGAGCTCTACAAGAATGTGGCCGAGAACCGGTACGTGAATCAGAACGAATTGATGGGAAAAGAGTTTCTAATCAAGGACTTGTTAGAACTACCAAACTGGACCTTAACCAAAGAGAGCAAGAATATAGGAACCTATACTTGCTTTAAGGCAACCTATACAGATTCGAGGACCATTACCCGTATGGTATCTTCTTCAGAGAACGGTAAAACCGATACTAAAGAAGAATCAGAAGAAGAAGAATATACGGTTATGGCCTGGTATACGCCACAGATACCCGTAAAACATGGACCTCAGGAATATTTTGGTCTTCCCGGTCTTATTTTGGAAGTAACCGATGGTACGGAGACCTTACTTTGTAATAAGGTGGTGCTTAATCCTAAGAACGGGGTAAAAATAAAAGAACCCACCAAAGGAAAAGTTGTGAGTAGAGCAGAGTACGACAAGATCTCAGAGAAGAAGTCTAAGGAGATGCAGGAACGGTTTCAGTCGAGCCGTCGCGGGGAGGGAAGATCTGTTGAAATAAGGATGGGAGGTTAATATTCTAAAGTTTCAATTAAACCTTTTTAACATATAATTGTCTAAGGATATTATCGGAATCGATTTACTTTGTGAATCATTCAAATTACAACATAATGAAACTACTATCCTTTCTGGCAATTATATTGATATCCTTTACTGGTTTTTCACAAAATATTAGTGGTGTTGCCTACTACGAATCCAAGACCACGGTCGATATGGATAACTTTGGAAACCGAGAGATGAGTGAAGATATGAAAAGGCAGATCGCCGAACGTATGAAAAACTACCTGGAAAAAACCTTCATTCTAACTTTTAATGGCAACGAATCCATTTATAAGGAAGAGGAAAAATTGGAAACCGGTGGCGGGAGAGGTGGATTTGCTATGATGATGGGGAGTTTTTCGGCTGGGAAACAGTACAAGAATTTAAAGAACAATCAGATCCTGGAAGAACGTGAATTCTTTGGGAAAGAGTTTCTCATTAATGATACACTTACTAATCTGGATTGGCAAATTACCAAGGAATCTAAGCAAATTGGGCAATACCTGGCAATAAAAGCAACGGCGGTAAAACCCATAGACGAGAACGATTTCAGTATGGCTCGCCGCAGAAATCGTGACAGGAACCGGGACAACACCAATGAAGAAGAAAATGAAGGAGAAAAGGTTGCCGATACTACCAAGACAGAACCCGCAGATCCGTTCGATGAGATCGAGATCCCAAAAACTATTGAGGTGACTGCCTGGTTTACCCCTCAGATCCCGGTTGGGAATGGACCTGGAGAATATGCAGGATTACCAGGATTAATATTAGAACTGAATGCGCATCGCACTACTTTGCTGTGCTCTAAGATCATACTTAATCCTAAAGAAGCCGATAAAATAGTGGCTCCTACCAAAGGAAAGGAAGTAACACGTGAAGAATATAACGAGATCGTAAAAGAAAAAATGGATGAAATGCGGGAGAATTTCAGAGGTCGCGGTGGACGCGGCGGTGGAGGAAGACGTTTCGGGGGATAAAAACTACAACCAATATAGATGAAAAAACTACTTATTGCGGCAGTATTACTGTTCGCCACTTCTCTTAGTGCTCAAAGTATAAAAGTTCGTGGAGTCATCCAGGACACCTTGAGTGAGCCCCTTGAATTTGCAAATGTGATCGCCACGATAGAGGCAAGCGGAGATATCGAGTCTTACGGAATCACAAACGAAGACGGCTTATACCAACTCGATCTACCAAAAGGGGAAACCTATACCCTTCGAGCCAGTTTTCTGGGCTTTGAAACCGTAACCAGATCTCTTACCGTTCCCGAGGATGCCGAAAATATGAAAATAGATTTCGTGCTGAAATCAATATCTACCGAATTAGACGGGGTAGAGATCGTTTACGAAATGCCCGTAACCGTAAAAGGGGATACTATTGTTTATAATGCCGATTCGTTTACCAGTGGTGATGAACGAAAATTGGGAGATGTGATGAAAAAACTTCCGGGAGTTGAGGTTAATGATGATGGGGAGATAGAAGTTGAAGGAAAGGCCGTTACCAAAGTAATGGTGGAAGGAAAGGATTTTTTCGATGGGGATTCTAAATTGGCAACTAAAAACATCCCGGCAGACGCGGTAGATAAAGTTGAGGTGCTGCGTAATTATAATGAAGTGGACCAGATGAGAGGCCTTGGCAACGATCAGGACAATGTGGCCATTAATATTAAACTAAAGGAAGGAAAAAAGAATTTCTGGTTTGGAGAAGTAACTGCCGGAGCGGGTATAGACAGCGATGATAATGCAAAATACCTTGTACACCCGAAGTTATTCTATTACAGTCCGGAGTACAGCATCAACCTGATTACCGATTTCAACGACATAGGTGAAGTGCCCTTTTCCTGGAGAGATTATTTCAACTTTACCGGGGGCTTTAGAAATTTTAATCGCGGAGGCGGGACCAATTTTAATATCAGCCAAAGCGACCTGGGATTTGCCGTAGCACAAAATAACAGGGCCAATGAAATAGAGACCAAGTTCCTGGCAGGAAATTTTAGCTGGAGGGCGAACAGCAAGCTTGATCTTAGTGGTTTTGCTATACTATCTGATAACCGAACCAATATTGTAAATAATTCCATAAGACAGTATATAGCCTCGGGCGTTACCGAAACCACGGCTAGTGTGAACGATCAGAGGAGCCAGTTGGCCATGATGAAATTAAGTAGTGTGTATAAGCCTAATACCGATTTCCAGCTGGATTATGACGCGATATTTAAAATATCCAAACAAACTGAAGACGATAACACACTCTCACAGTTTGTCGATTCTACCAATAATATTGAGGAGGCCAAAGAGAATAAACCCTATTCTATCAATCAAAATGTGAATGCGTATTATACGCTGGACGACAATAACATTTTTGCGGGGCAGTTACAACACCTGTGGCAGGATGAGGACCCTTTTTACAATGCCATAACAGATCTGCTCCCTTTTAGTGGAATTATTCCTGTGGATTCTACCCAGAACCGCTACAATATAAATCAGCAGAAAAATATAAAAACCAACAAACTGGACGCGAAGATCGATTATTACTATGTGCTGAATAATACCAGTAACATAAATTTCACCCTGGGTGCCACTTACAGTAACCAGCAATTCGATTCGAATATATTTCAGCTTCTCAATGGCGGAGGTATGCTTAATTTCACAGAGACTCCCGAAATAGACGGAGAAAATCTACCCCTGGTTAACGATGTTACCTACGGATTTACCGATGCATTCCTTGGTTTGCATTACAAAGTGAAAACAGGCGAGTTTATCTTCACTCCGGGATTAACGCTTCATAATTATAACCTGAAGAACGAACAACTGGGAACAACGGTTACCCAGAATGACTGGATGGTGCTACCCGATTTTAACGCGATCTGGAATATTAAAAAAAGTGAAAGCCTCAGGTTTAACTACTCGATCTCTGCAGAGTATACCGATATAAATAACTATGCCGAGGCATTTGTGTTTAATAATTACAACAGTATGTTCAGGGGTAACAGAAACCTTGAGAATGCCCTTTCACATCAATATAGCCTCAACTATTTTAGTTTCAATTTATTCAATTATACCAACATTAGCGGATCTCTCAATTATACACGCCGAATTGAAGGTTTCAAGAACAATTCGGAGGTTATTGGGATTAACCGAGTGGGAAGCCTGTTTAATATTGATAGTAATTTCCCGGACGAGACATTCTCGGCTGCTGCACGATTCAGTAAAACCATAAAAAAGATCCAGTTCAACTTAAACGCTAATGTAACCCTAAGCAAGTCGAACAACCTTATTAACGATATCATTACAGAAAGCGAAAGCCTTACGCAGGGATATAGAGGTAGTATTCGCTCTAATTTCAGAGAGTGGCCTAATTTCGAAGTGGGATACAGGCTCACTGTAAACCGTTATGATAACGGTGGCCTGGAACAGACCTTTTATACCCAAAGGCCCTACGCAAATATGGATCTCCGTTTCCTGAAACACTTTTCATTCAATGCAGAGTGGGACTATTATAACTATTCTAACGAAGAGAACACGGTAGACAACACCTATTCGTTCTTCAATGCCAATTTGTATTATCAGGAGGGGGAAAGTCCGTGGGAATTCTCAATTCAGGCGACCAATATATTAGACACCGAATTCACGAACAACGACAGCTTTAATGAGCAGTTCAACACCACTTCTCAATATTACGTTTTGCCGAGAATATTGATGCTGGTGGTGAAGTATGACTTGTAGGCCGTTCATAAAAAAACCTAAATATTAATATGAATTCTCTCGCCTTACTTACCGTACAATCCCAGGCCGAAGCACAAGGTCGATTATTGGGGTATTTAGCAATGGGTATCTTTTGTGTGGCTTTGTTTTATTATGTATTTGTACTGGAACCAAAACGCGCCCGAAAGAAGAAAGAAAAAGAGAAGGAGAAAGATTCTTAGAGTTTTTTCTGAAGGCTGGCCCATCCGCCACCGTTTACAGCTTCTATATCATTGTTTCGAAGGATAGTGGCGGCGCTTCCCGATCGCATCCCACTGGCGCAGCAGGTGATTACAGGTTTTTTCCATTTTTTTATTTCTGAAAGTTGTACCGATAGCTGTTGCAAGGGTATATTCTTCGATCCCGGGATGGCTCCTCCATCGTATTCGGCTTTGGTTCGTACATCCAGGATGACCGCATCCTTTTCAATGAATTCCTCAATTTTCTTTGTTTTATTTCCGAAGAGAAAATCTAAAAGTCCCATAATTATTTATTGATTAAAGAAAGGCCATTGTCTATAAGATGAGCTACTTCAGGCCTATTCTTTTTTACAGTGGTTAGGTGTTCTATTATTTTTTCTGAAAACGAATCGTCTTTGCCTCGTGTGAGATCCAGAATTTCGAGACTTAACAGCCAGTCTTCCGGGAATTCCTGCGATAAAATTTTAAAGATTGAAGTAAGTGCTGGTAAGTCTATCGCATTGCTCTCTCTCTGTTCCCGAACTTTTTGATAAAGCTGGTTGCGTTTTTTTTCCGCTTCTGAAAGGGACACACGAACCGTTTCGGTGCCACTTAGTGTATGAGATAGTACATCGTAGGAGCGATAATCTGCCGCGCCCGCGAAAGCCGAAACGATCTCTTTTCCTACCGCCATATCGAAATCGCCCATTTCGGGAGAAAATAGGATCTCTTCCCGGTAACGTACCGTACAATCGGTAAATTGGATAAGCATTAATTTGCCGCTGAGGTTTCGCATACCTGTAACATTGAGGCCATCTACGGTAATTCCACTTTCAAATTCGAAGGAAATGGGTTTTCCATCGTAGAAATTATACGCCTGAAGATCTCTGGGGCCCATATTCTCGATCGATAAGTTAATTCCTTTCAACTTCCCCAAGGGTGAACGGAATCCATTCTTGTGACGGCTAATACCATGTCCGATCACCTCCTTCTCCCGGTATGCAAGAGCCGTTTCACCCTCTGTTTCAAAATAGACAACTTCATTATCCTCATTTTGGATCATTCGGGTAAACACTCCACTTACTTGTAAGCCAGTACTTAATTCTATAGTGCCCAGTTGTTTGCTGCCAATAAGTTTTTTTAAGCCCCGCCAGCCACCTTTTCGCACAGCCATGGTATTTGCAAACTCCTCAAGTACTTCCTGCAGGTAAGCAAAATCCGGTGTGACGTATAGTTGGGGTTGCGGTTTTGTAATGTCGAATTCCTGGTAGGCCGCATCTATAGTGTACGGCAGTTTCTTCACTTCCGGTTTCATGCACCATGCGCTTTCACCTATGGACGACAACAGTCCGGCTCCGTAGATCTTTGGGTTATCAACAGTGCCAACAAGACCGTATTCTACCGTCCACCAGTGTAGATTACGGATGAGTGCCATTTCGGATGGTTCTACTTTTTTCTGCTGAAGCGCATCCACTTTTTGTTCAGCTGCCCTGATCTTGTCCTCCAGGTCTTCCACGGAAGAATTATGAGCTTCTTTGAGAATAGAGAGTTCTCGTACTGCTTCGTACATTTCGTTATCATGTGCACTGGTGATCGCCTTGGCGCCTATCTCTCCGAAACGCCTTAGATACTCGGCATAATCCGGGCTTGCTATAATTGGGGCATGTCCGGCACCTTCATGAATGATGTCTGGGGCAGGAGTATATTCGATGTTTTCAAGCTGGCGTATGTCACTGGCAATTACCAGGATCTTATAAGCCTGGAATTCCATAAAAGCATTCGGAGGGATAAAACCATCAACAGCCACGGCCGCCCAGCCAATTTCCTTTAGGATACGGTTCATCCCGTACATGGAAGGTATGCTGTCTATAGAGATCCCGGTCTTTCTTAATCCGTCCAGATAGCTCTCATGTGCTACCTGGCTGAGATAATCCACATTTTTTCGCATTACATAGCGCCACACGGCCTGATCGACAGCCGTATAATCCTCATAATTTTGCGGTTTGATAAATTGCTTCAGATGAGGTGGTAAGCGCTCTATCAACTCGTTACTTTCGTAGCGTTCTTCCATAAGCTTTCAAAAGTACTACAGCCATCGGAGCTTTCCAAAAGCCTTAGACTTTTAAACGCGATTTCGTTATCTTGCAATGTAAATGAACACAGCAACCCGTAAGGAAGAAATCGTAGCCGTCGCATCTTCACTTTTTAAGGAAAAAGGGTATAATGCTGTTTCCATGCGCGACATCGCCCAGGAAATGGGAATAAAAGCTGCGAGCCTATACAATCATATTTCCGGTAAGCAGGAAATTCTATCAACACTCATCTTATATCTCGCGAGAAAATTTACCTCGGGGATGCAGGCGGTGATAGACTCCGGAGGAACACCTCTAGATAAGATCAAAGAAGTGATAGAGATGCATATAGACATCACGGTAAATCATTCGGAAGCACTTGCAGCTCTAAATAACGACTGGATGCATCTTGAAAATGAGGATTTGTCCAATTTTGTTCGGATGCGCGAGGATTACGAAGATAATTTCAGAAAGATCATAAAACAAGGCATTGAAGAAGGAGATCTTAAACCCCGACATCCTGAAGTTATATTGTTCTCAATACTGTCTACGCTACGCACCCTCTACCTGTGGTATCAGAAAAGAGGCAAACTGGACGTGAATGTCCTGAAAAAAGACATGGTAGCAGTATTGCTGGAAGGAATTGTTTAGCAAATTATTAACTTGCATATGTAACTAACAAACGTTAGTTTTGTTAGCCGAAAAATAAGAGATGTGGCCATATTTCATACATTAAGGATAAAGAATATTTACAAGGAGACAGACGATTGCTCTGTTATTAGTTTTGATGTCCCTGAAGATATAAAGGAAGCCTTTTCATATCACCAGGGACAGCATTTAACCTTGAAAGCCGATATAGACGGAGAAGATATACGAAGATCGTATAGTTTGTGTTCAAGTCCGATGGAGGATAAGTGGAGTGTGGCGGTAAAGCAGATACCCGGCGGGAAATTCTCTACCTATGTAAATTCAGAATTAAAAACCGGTGATACTATCCAGGTGATGCCTCCTAGCGGTACATTTGGCGTGGATCTCAATCCTACAAAACCGAAGAATTACCTGTTCTTTTCGGCAGGTAGTGGGATCACTCCTATCATATCGATGATCAAGACCCATCTCGCTGCCGAGCCGCATGCAACCTGTAAGTTGTTTTATGTTAATAAGACAGCCAAATCCATTATCTTTAAGGAAGAATTGGAACAGCTTCGGAATACCTATTTCGGCCGCCTGGAAATATATTATTTTCTTACAAAAGAGAGAAGGGACATAGACCTTTTCAATGGCAGATTTGATGATGATAGAATGAAGGTCCTTTGCTCCACCTTTATAGATATTCCGGATACGAGTGAGGTATTTCTATGTGGCCCGGAGGATATGGTACATTATGTAAGTGATTACCTGGTGAAAGCAGGTTTACCAAAAGAAATGATCCATTTCGAGTTGTTCGTTACGGGTCTTTCTGAAGAAGATAAGATGAGAGCCGAGCGTCTCGCCCAGCAAAATGTGGAAGGAGTAGAACTCACAATTATAGATGGTGGAAAAGAGTTCCATTTTACGATGACCAAAGATTACGACAACATCCTGGATGCTGCCCTTGGAGCCGGAGCCGATCTTCCATTTGCCTGTAAAGGTGGTGTTTGCAGCACATGTAAGTGTAAGGTGATAGATGGTGAGGTGGAGATGAAGGTGAATTACGCCCTTGAAGAAGACGAATTGGCTCAGGATTATGTATTGAGTTGCCAGTCGGTGCCAATCACAGATAAAGTAAAAGTAGATTTTGACGTCTAAAAATAAACGACATGAGTGAAAAAGAAGTAAAGAACCTGGAAGCTATTTTTGAAGCGCGTATAGCTCGCGATGAAAAAATTGAGCCTAAAGACTGGATGCCGGAAAAGTACAGGCAAACCCATATAAGGCAGATCTCACAGCACGCACACTCGGAAATAGTGGGCATGTTGCCGGAAGGCAACTGGATCACACGGGCACCATCGCTTAGACGTAAAGCAGCGCTCTTGGCCAAGGTTCAGGATGAAGCAGGACATGGTTTGTATTTGTATTCTGCTACCGAAACACTTGGGATCTCACGCGAAGAATTGTTTGACCAACTGCACAGTGGTAAGGCTAAATATTCTTCTATCTTCAATTATCCTTCCGTTACATGGGCAGATATTGGCGCGATAGGGTGGCTGGTGGACGGGGCTGCTATTATTAACCAGGTAGCCTTATGTACAACTTCATTCGGTCCTTATGCAAGAGCGATGGTTCGAATATGCAAAGAGGAAAGTTTCCATCAGCGACAAGGGTATGAGATCATGCTCACTTTGTGCAATGGAACGCCCGAACAAAAAGCTATGGCCCAGGATGCCTTAAACAGATGGTGGTGGCCAAGCCTGATGATGTTTGGACCGAGAGATGCCGATTCGCCGCATACCGAACAATCGATGAAATGGAAGTTAAAACGAAAGACCAACGATGAATTACGGCAGCAGTTTGTGGACCAAACTGTTCCGCAGGCGGATATTTTAGGGATCACGGTTCCGGACCCCGACCTGAAATTTAATCCCGAAACAGGGCATTACGATTTTGGCGAGATCGACTGGGATGAATTCTGGCAGGTAGTAAAGGGTCACGGACCCTGTAATAAAGAACGGATGGAGGCCAGAGTTGGCGCCTGGGAAAGAGGAAGCTGGGTACGGGAAGCCGCCATGGCCTATGCAGAGAAGCAGGCGAAGAAAAAAGTAGCAAAAGCAAGTTAAAGAGTTAGATATGAAAAAAGATTGGCCATTATGGGAGGTATTCGTAAGATCGAAGAACGGTCTTGAACATCGTCATTTTGGAAGTCTGCATGCTGCAGACGCCGAAATGGCACTGGAAAACGCAAGAGATGTATATACCAGAAGGAACGAAGGTGTAAGTATCTGGGTGGTGGAGAGTAAGTATATCACTGCCTCAAATCCGGCCGACAATGGAGAGTTCTTCGAACCGGCTCAGGACAAAATTTACAGACATCCTACATTTTATGATCTCCCGGACGAAGTAAAACATATGTAAATGAAAGATCAGGACCTATACAATTATATACTCGGAGTAGCAGATAATTCACTTATTCTAGGGCAGCGTTTAGGTGAGCTATGTGGTCACGGACCTAATCTGGAAACCGATATAGCACTTACCAATATTGCCCTGGATCTGTTCGGGCAAACACGAAGTTATTATCAATACGCGGCTAAAATAGCTGGTGATGGAAGAACCGAGGATGATATTGCCATGCTTCGCAACGAAAGGGATTATAAAAATGTACTTCTGGTAGAGCAGCCCAATACTCATTTTGGACATGTAATTGCCAGGCAATTCCTGTTCGATGTTTACCATCTTCAGTTAATGAACGCCTTACAACATAGTAAGGACGAAATGCTGGTGGCAATTGCGAGAAAAGGAGTGAAGGAAGTGAGCTATCACAAACGTTTTTCTGGCGATTGGCTAAAACGCCTGGGTGATGGAACAGATGAAAGTAAACAAAATATACAGGAAGCTATCGATCATTTCTGGCCTTATACCGATGAACTTTTCGATATGACAGATTCGGATAAAAAGATAGCAGATCAAGGGATTGGTGTGGATATGACAACTTTGAAAGATGACTACTACAAACAAATTTCAGAAGTTCTTGAAGAAGCAACCCTAACAATACCCGATAACCCATACTCCAAAAGAGGTGGAAAACAAGGGATTCATACGGAACATATGGGGTACATTTTAACCGAATTGCAATATATGCAGCGTACCTATCCTAATATGACCTGGTAATATGATGATCGACCTGCATCCCAATATCGACGCAGAACTTATTCCAATCCTGGATGAGGTGGCAGACCCGGAGATCCCGGTGCTAACGGTTTTGGATCTGGGTGTTATTAGAGAAGCGGTAATAAGAAACGGGAAGGTGATGATTAAACTCACACCTACCTACTCCGGGTGCCCGGCCATGGACGTGATAGGCGATGATATCAAGGCCGCTTTTTTAAAGAGAGGGATGAAAGCCGAAATTACATTGGTGTTGGCCCCTGCCTGGTCTACAGACTGGATCAGCGAAGAGGGAAAACGTAAAATGGAAGCCTATGGGATTGCGGCACCTTTAGAGGAGACTGCAGACAAGGAGGCTTTGCTGGGAAATAAACCCCTGGTGAAATGCACCAACTGTGGAAGTACACATACACGACTTGTAAGTCAGTTTGGTTCCACCGCCTGTAAAGCTCTTTTTCAATGTGAAGATTGTATGGAGCCTTTCGATTATTTTAAATGTTTAAAGTAAAAATATGAGTACATATATTCAGAAGGAAATAGAAAATGGAGTAGCCTGGCTAAGACTTAACAGACCTGAGGTTTTTAACAGTTTTAACCGCGAAATGGCACTCTTATTTCAATCTGAACTCGACCAATGTGAAGCCGATCAAAACATCCGCGCCATTGTGATCACTGGGAATGGAAAGGCATTTTGTGCCGGACAAGACCTTAAAGAAGTGACTTCTCCCGAATTGAACCCCGGATTCAGGAAAATACTTGAAGAACATTACAATCCCATTATTAGGAGAATTCGTGCGATAAATAAACCCATCATCGCAGCCGTGAATGGGGTGGCAGCGGGAGCCGGTGCTAATATCGCACTAGCCTGTGATATCGTTATTGCGGTTGAAGGTGCTGCTTTTATTCAGGCGTTTAGCAAAATTGGGTTGGTTCCGGATAGCGCCGGAACTTTCTTTTTACCCCGGCTGATTGGATTTCAGAAAGCATCTGCCCTAATGATGTTAGGAGATAAAGTAAGTGCCGAAGAAGCAGAACGATTGGGGATGGTTTATAAGGTAGTGTCGCAGGATAGTTTTTCTGAAACCATTAAGGAAATTTCATCAACGCTTGCAATGATGCCTACAAAAGCTCTGGGCTACACTAAGCAATTACTCAATGCTTCTATGGAAAACACCTTAGAAGAACAATTATCGATGGAATCTAAATTGCAAATTGCGTCGGCTCAAACCGAAGATTATGCCGAGGGTGTGGCAGCCTTTGTGGAAAAACGAAAGCCAAAATTTAAAGGAAATTAAATGATCGAAACGGTAGGTATAATAGGCTCTGGTACTATGGGTAGTGGCATCGCACAGGTTGCAGCAACTGCTGGGTGTATGGTGTGTATCTATGATGCTAATCCGGATGCCCTGAGAAAAGCAGAGGATTCCCTGGCGAAAATACTAAACAGGTTGATCGAAAAAGGCCGGATAGACGAAAGTGAAAAGTCGAGGATCCGCGATAATATAAAATATGTAAGCAGTCTCGAAAGTTTGGCGAATTCGGAACTGATCATCGAAGCGATCATCGAAGATTTGCAGATCAAGAAGGAGCTATTTCAGAAACTACAAAAGATAGTCGCCAAAGATGCCATCATTGCTACTAATACCTCTTCGCTTTCCATTGCGTCTATTGCATCTTCCCTCGATAATCCAAAGCGATGTATCGGGATTCATTTTTTCAATCCCGCACCCCTCATGAAGTTGGTAGAGGTGATTCCTGCGGTACAGACTTCAGAAAATACTTTAAAAAGCACCATTAAAAATATAAGCAACTGGGGTAAGACAATAGCGGTTACCAAGGACACCCCAGGATTTATCGTAAACCGTGTAGCCAGACCATTTTATGGTGAATCCCTGCGCATCTATGAAGAGGGAATTGCAGATTTTGCCACCATAGACTGGGCTATGAGATCGCTGGGAGGGTTTAGAATGGGTCCTTTTGAATTAATGGATTTTATAGGAAATGATATCAATTATACTGTTACAGAGACTGTCTTCGAAGCCTTTTATTACGATCCGAGGTACAAACCGTCCTTTACACAGAAACGATTGAGCGAAGCCGGTTTTCTGGGACGAAAAACAGGAAAAGGATATTATAATTATAAAGAAGGTGCAGTAAATCCTAAGCCAAATGAGGATGTTGGTCTTGCCCAGAAAATTTTCGATCGGGTACTTGTAATGCTTATCAATGAAGCCGCGGACGCATTGTTCTGGAACATAGCATCGGCCGAGGATATAGATAATGCTATGACCAAGGGCGTGAATTACCCTAAAGGTTTATTGGCCTGGGCAGACGAGAAAGGAATAGACTGGTGCGTAATGAAGCTGGATGCTTTATACGAGGAATACCGGGAGGACCGGTACAGGTGTAGTCCGCTTTTACGCCGAATGAATAAAGAACAAAATTCATTTTTTTAAAATGATGGAAGGAACATCCATACCCTATAAGATGCTATCTCTGGACCCGTTCAGTAGCTGGTTGGGTATAGAGATCCTGGAGTGTGAGATAGGAAGATGCAGAGTGGCCATGACCGTGCGGGAGGAGATGCTAAATAGTATGGGTAAGGCACATGGCGGAATTACATACGCGCTTGCCGATACTGCCTTTGGTTTTGCTGCCAACACCCATGGAAAATTTGCCGTTTCCATAGAAACTTCTATAAATCATATCGAGGCCGTGGAAGCCGGAGATTACTTGATAGCGGAAGCTGTGATCGACGTGACAAAAACTAAATTAGGCTTTAATGTTATTGAAGTAAAAAGAGGTGATGAAATGGTCGCACTTTTTAAAGGAGTGGTCTACAGAACAGCTAAAGACTGGGAGTAAAACTGAAATAAAGCCCTATAATGATAAGCCGTCCAAATAGCGGTGGGCAAAGAAAAATTGAACGAATGAAAGATGCATTTATAATTGACGGAATAAGAACCCCTATAGGGAATTATAAAGGTACCCTTAGCCAGGTGAGAACAGACGATCTGGGGGCCCTGGTAATTGAGGAAGTTACCAAAAGGAACCCCAATATTCCTATGGAAGATTATGACGATGTGATCATGGGATGTGCGAATCAGGCGGGGGAAGATAACAGGAATGTTGCTCGTATGGCGCTGCTGCTGGCCGGACTGCCATTCACCGTTCCCGGTGAAACAGTCAACAGACTGTGCAGCAGCGGGCTCTCAGCTATTATTCACGCCAATAGAGCGATTAAAGCTGGAGATGGCGATCTTTTCATTGCGGGAGGAGTTGAAAACATGACACGCGGACCTTATGTGATCGCGAAACCGTCATCGGCCTACGGAAACGACGCCAAGATGTACGATTCCAGTTTTGGTTGGCGCTTTGTGAACGCAAAGATGCATGAGCTATACGGAACCGATGGAATGGGAAATACTGCCGAGAACCTGGTAGAAAAATACAAGATCACTCGGGAAGATCAGGATGCATTTGCCTATTGGAGTCAGATGAAAGCGACAAAAGCGCAACAAAACGGGAGGTTGGGCATGGAAATAGTAGATGTGGTGATCCCACAGCGAAAAAAGGATCCCATAATCTTTTCTGAAGATGAATTTGTGAAACCTGCAACTACCAAAGAAATTCTGGCGAAACTGAGACCGGCGTTCAAAAAAGATGGCAGTGTGACTGCAGGAAATAGTTCGGGCCTGAACGACGGTGCTGCTGCGACCATCATTGCTTCTGAAGAAGCCTTAAAAAAATACGATCTCAAGCCCCTTGCGAGGATCGTAAGTTCTGCGGTTGTTGGCGTCGAGCCCAGGATCATGGGTATTGGACCCGTAGAGGCCTCGAACAAAGCGCTTTCCAAAGCAGGATTATCCATGGACGATATAGATGTTATCGAATTAAATGAAGCATTTGCGTCTCAAGCCCTTGCATGCATTAGAGAATGGGGTCTGGCAGACGACGATCCCAGGATCAATCCTAACGGTGGTTCCATCGCTATTGGACATCCCCTGGGCGTAACCGGAGCTCGGATAGCCTATTCTGCCGCGCTGGAATTACAACAACAGAACAAACGATATGCCTTGATCACTATGTGCGTAGGTGTAGGCCAAGGATATGCAGCGATCATTGAAAACCCAAATTTGTAATTAATGAGAATACTAATTATAGGTGGAAACGGAACTATAGGGCGTACGGTCACATCGCGGTTGGAGGAGAAGCATGAAGTGATCATTGCCGGAAGAACATCGGGTGATGTTACGGTCGATATTGCCGATTTGGAATCGGTTCGTCGCATGTTCGATTCGGTTGGGAAATTGGACGCTGTGGTTTGCATTGCAGGGGAAGCAAAGTGGGATCATTTCGACAAATTGAGTGAAGAAGATTTCTATGTAGGTATAAAAAGCAAATTAATGGGACAGGTAAACCTGGTGAAGGTTGGAAAGGAATTTATCAACCCCGGAGGCTCCATAACATTAACCACAGGTATCCTGGCAGACGACCCGGTTGAAATGACCACTAGTGCCGCAATGGTGAATGGGGCCATCCATAGCTTTGTTAAAGCTGTGGTTCTCGAACTTGATAATGTTAGGGTGAATGCGGTTTCGGCTGGTGTAGTAGAGGATGCATATGAAAAATATAAAGATTACTTCCCGGGTCATAACCCGGTGTCTATGAATAAAGTTGTGAACGGATATATTAAAAGTGTGGAAGGCAAAATAAACGGACAGGTGATTCGAGTGATAGAATAAGTAGAACTGAGCAAAGACTTCGAAAAAATGAATAAAACACAACATTATGTTACAGGGCAATGGGTAGACGGGACTGGTGACGGTTCTCCGGTATTCGATTCGGTAACAGGAGAACAGTTCACTTCCGTAACGGTGGAAGGCCTGGATATCCCGTCCATTCTTCAGTATGGAAGGGAAAAAGGAGAAACACTCCGGAAAATGACTTTTCAACAGCGAGGGTTAATGCTGAAAAAACTGGCCTTATATCTCACTAAGAAAAAAGATCAATTCTACGAACTTAGCTATCGTACTGGCGCGACCAAAGTAGATAGCTGGATCGATATTGAAGGAGGCTTCGGAAATCTTTTTGCCAATGCCTCTTTGAGGAAATTGTTTCCCAATCAGTCGTATCATGTGGAAGGAGAACCTATCGACCTTTCCCGAGGAGGTCGCTTTATGGCACATCATATCATGGTGCCAAGGCAAGGGGTAGTAGTACACATCAATGCATTTAATTTCCCGGTGTGGGGAATGTTAGAGAAATGCGCCGTAAACTGGATGGCAGGGATGCCGGCAGTTGTACTACCTGCACCTCAGACAGCATACTTAACCGAAGCAGTTGTTAAAGAAATTGTTGCTTCCGGAATTCTTCCTGAAGGCTCTCTGCAGCTTATTAGCGGCACCGCGCGAAATATCCTGGATACTGTCCAATCCCAGGATGTGGTAACCTTTACAGGGTCGGCAAGTACAGGACGAAAACTGAAGAACCACCCACAGATCATAGAGGAAGCTGTTCCGTTCACCATGGAGGCAGATTCTTTGAATGCATCTGTTTTAGCCGAAGACGCTGTCCCCGGCACTCCGGAATTCGATCTCTTTATCAAGGAAGTGAGAAAGGAAATGACGGTAAAAGCGGGTCAGAAATGTACCGCGATCCGCCGAATTATTGTGCCTGAAAAATTAATGGAAGATGTGCAGATCGAGTTGGGGAAACAATTGGATAAGGTAACAATAGGAGACCCCAGATTACAAGAAGTGCGTATGGGTGCTTTAGTGAGCGACGCACAGCGACAATCTGTAAAAGAACAGATTGGGAAGATAGCCTCTACGGCCGAGATAGTTTATGGGGACCTGGAAAATGTGGAAACGATTGGCGCCGATGCTAAGAAAGGTGCGTTCCTAAAACCAATTTTACTGCGGGAGAACGATCCTTTTAAGAATGAGGCTGCCCATGTGATAGAAGCCTTTGGTCCCGTAAGTACGTTAATGCCTTATAAAGATCTTAATGAGGCGATTACTTTAGCACAGATGGGGAAAGGATCTCTGGTTTCCTCTATAGCAACTTTCGATGATAAGATAGCAAAGGAATATGTGATTGGCGCGGCATCTCATCACGGGAGAATATTAGTGCTGAACAGGGAGAACGCACGTTTAAGTACTGGCCATGGCTCTCCTTTACCTACCCTTATTCACGGCGGACCCGGTAGAGCCGGGGGTGGCGAAGAAATGGGAGGTATGCGTGGAGTAAAGCATTACTTACAGCGATGTGCAGTACAGGGAACACCCACCACACTTACGGAGGTAACCGGGATATATCAGCCCAAAGGCGCCTACACGGAAGCCGAACAACATCCCTTTAAATATCATTGGGAGGATATTGAACCCGGCATGTCCTTGAAAACACACAAACGAACGATCACAGATGGTGATATCGTTAATTTTGCCAACTTAACCTGGGATCATTTTTATGCTCATACAGATATCACTTCCCTGGATGGCAGTATCTTCGAAAAGAGGACCGCTCATGGTTATTTCCTACTAGCCGCTGCTGCAGGTTTGTTTGTTTATCCAAATAAAGGTCCTGTTGCAGCGAACTACGGATTAGAGGATTGTAGGTTCCTACGCCCGATCTATCACAATGATACAATCTATGTGCGACTTACCTGCAAGCAAAAGATCGATCGCGATCAGCGGGGAACCGAGCTTCCCAGCGGTATCGTGAAGTGGTACGGGGAGGTTTTCGATGCGGAAGATGAGCTGGTGGCCATTGTAACCGTACTTACCATGGTTCAGAAGAAACAAACCACCTTTGTTGAAATGACCACCGAAAAAATAGATGAATGCCTCGATAAGCTTTCTGAAGAATCGATACCTAAATGGGGGGATCTAAGTCCTCAGCAAATGGTAGAACATTTGGAATATACCTACAGGATAGCATCGGGAGAGATCCAGGATTTCGAGATAAGCACTCCCGATAAGATCCTGGAAAAAGTACATGCCACCCTTTATAATTACGAAAAAATGCCTCGGGGATACGATTTCCCATTACGTGAGAAGTCTGCGATGCACCAATTAAGACATCCGGACCTCGAGACTGCCAAAGCTAAATTCAAGGAAGCAAGACAGGAATATTTAGAATATTTTAAAGCGAATCCTGATGCGCGAACGAAGAATGTTGTCTTTGGAGAATTGAACAGATTTGAATGGTACTTAATGGAACGTAAGCACCTGAATCATCATTTCGAACAATTTGACCTGATCTAAATCTAATTTTTTATGACCGCACCATACGTAAAAGAAGATATAAACAACGGTATTTCAACCATCGAATTCTTTCATCCGGCTCATAACAGCTTGCCAGGGGATCTGTTGGCTCAATTGGCGGAGACCATAAGCGGGGCGGGGGCAAACGATGAGGTGAAAGTGATCGTTTTAAAAAGTGGAGGTGACCGAACTTTTTGCGCAGGTGCCAGTTTCAAGGAACTAATTAATATTAATGATGCCGAAACGGGGCGAATCTTCTTTAGTGGTTTCGCCAATGTAATAAACGCCATGCGTAAATGCCCTAAGTTCATTATAGGGCGAATACAAGGAAAGACCGTTGGTGGAGGCGTAGGGGTGGCTTCGGCAACCGATTTTTGTATGGCCACAAAATTTGCTTCTATCAAGTTGAGTGAGTTGAACGTTGGGATAGGGCCGTTTGTGGTTGGTCCTGCAGTAGAGCGAAAATTAGGATTGAGCGGGATGTCGCAAATAGCGATCGATGCCAACAGTTTTTACGATGCAGAATGGGCCCGGCAAAAAGGATTGTACGCCCAGGTGTTCGAGTCCACCGAAAAGCTGGATGAGTCCGTCCAGAATTTTGCCGAACAGCTTTGCACGTATAACCCTGATGCTATGAAGGAAATGAAGGCAGTTTTTTGGAAAGGCACTGAAGACTGGGATGAGCTTTTGGCCGAACGGGCAGCGATTAGCGGAAGGCTGGTGCTTTCAGAATTTACAAAAGAAACATTAAAACGATTTAAATAACCCTCTAATACCAGGAATTACTAATGATATACAGTTTCAAAGGACATATACCGGTAATACACGAATCCAGTTTCGTGCATCCGCTGGCGGCCGTTACCGGGAACGTTATCATTGGCAGGAACTGTTACATCGGTCCGGGTGCGGCCATCCGCGGGGATTGGGGTGAGATCGTATTAGAAGACGGGGTGAATGTTCAGGAGAATTGTACGGTGCATATGTTTCCCGGGAAGAGCATAGTATTGAAAGAAGGAGCTCACGTGGGACATGGTGCTGTAATTCACGGCGCTAACCTGGGTAGGAATTGCCTGGTGGGAATGAATAGTGTTATCATGGATGATTCCGAAATAGGAGATGAATGTATTGTAGGTGCTATGAGTTTTGTGAAGGCCGAATCGAAATTTGTAAAGAGGCAGTTGATCGTTGGAAACCCGGCGAAGGCAATTAAAGAAGTTTCGGATGAAATGATCGAATGGAAAACTGCCGGAACCCGATTGTATCAGCAGCTGCCTACAGATTGCCATGCAAGTTTAAGAGAAGTGGAACCACTTAGATCCATACCTGAAAACAGACCTGTTCAAGAGGACTTTTATAAGACATTGGAACAATTTAAAAGGAACGAATGAGCAATTTTGAATTTAAAATGCCCAAAATGGGTGAAAGTATTACACAGGCTGCCATAATCAAATGGTTCAAGGGCGTGGGGGATACTATTGAATTTGATGAGATATTGCTGGAAGTTGCGACGGATAAGGTTGATTCGGAAGTTCCTTCGACTGTTTCGGGAGAAATAGTTGAATTGCTTTACCAGCCTAATGATGTGGTGGAGATAGGGGAGGTGATCGCCATTATTAAAACCGATGGGGAAGTTCCTAAAACAACTTCAGAAGATAAAAAATCAACGGAAACCGAAAAAACTACCGGCACTCCAAAATCTCAACCTAAAAGAAAATCCAAAGCAGTACCGGCAACCAATTTTAAGGTGAATGAGAATGTGTTTGTGAGTCCGTTGATAGACAGTATCGCAAGAGCACATCATGTTAGTTACGAAGAACTTGCCAGGATACCCGGGACGGGAAAAGATGGCCGGCTTCGGAAAAGTGATATTATGAATTATCTGGCTGAAGGCAGGCCATTCCAATTTGCTCAACCGGTTGTGGAGAGTCCAGGGTTTAAAGTGCCCGATCTTCAGTTTGATAAGGGTGCAGGGAAGGTGATCGAAATGGATCGTATGCGCCAGATGATAGCAGACCACATGGTGTTTAGTAAACATACCTCTCCTCATGTGACTGCCTACGTGGAAGCAGACCTTACCGATATGGTGAACTGGCGAAACGAGGTTAAAGAGAAATTTCAGAATAAATACAAAGAGAAATTAACTTTTACACCGCTATTTATAGAATGTATTGCTAAAGCAATTAAAGCTTACCCTATGATAAATTCTTCTCTGGATGGGAAGAATATTATTGTAAAAGAAGACATTAATATAGGTATGGCCACAGCCTTACCTTCCGGGAATTTGATCGTTCCTGTAGTTCGTAATGCCGATAAACTCGACCTCCCGGCACTGGCAGCAAGTACTAATGAGTTAGTTGCCAAGGCAAGGGACGGGAAGTTGTCTGCAGACGATACCCGAGGAAGTACTTTTACTATCAGTAATGTAGGCACCTTCGGGAGTTTGATGGGAACACCCATAATCAATCAGCCAGAAGCAGCTATCCTGGCGACAGGAATCATAAAAAAACGAGCCGAAGTAATGGAGGGTAGGAATGGTGATACGATCGAAATTAGACAGATGATGTACCTGTCATTGTCTTTCGATCATCGCATAGTTGATGGCTACCTGGCAGGATCTTTCTTAAGAAGGATCGCAGACGAAATGGAACAGTTTAACTTAAAACGAAAAATTTAAAGAATAGAATGATGGAGACCATGGAACAAATCAGTATTAAAAAAACAACTAATTCTAAACTAGCGTCATTGGATTTTAATTCGATTCCGCTAGGAAGAACCTTTACCGATCATATGTTTATTTGTGATTATAAGGATGGAAAATGGCAGCAGGCCCGAATAGAGCCACTCTCCGATATTCCTACTCACCCTGCGGCGATGGCCTTGCACTATGGGCAAGCCATTTTTGAAGGAATGAAGGCAACGCTGGATAGTGACGGGAAGCCATTAATTTTTCGACCCGATAAGAACGCAGAACGATTAAATTTTAGCGCACGACGAATGGGTATGCCCGAATTTCCCGAAGAGTTATTCGTGGAAGGATTGAAGGCATTTGTCGATATGGAGCGTAACTGGATTCCTCCAATGGAGGGCAGTGCATTGTACTTAAGGCCGTTTATGTATGCCGATGAACCCTTTATTGGAATGCGCGCAGCTACCAGTTTTAAATTTATGATCATTGCTTCACCCTCGGGGCCACTTTTCAGTAAACCCATAAAATTATGGGCCGAAAAGAAATTTATCCGTGCGGTGGAAGGAGGAACCGGAGAAGCGAAAGCAGCAGGAAATTACGCTGCGGCAATCCGGCCTACAGAAATAGCGAAAGCCAAAGGGTATGACCAGGTGCTGTGGCTGGACGCCATTGAGCATAAGTATATTCAGGAAGTGGGCACTATGAATATCTTCTTTAAGATCAACGGTGCGTTTATTACTCCTAGTCTTGATGGCGCGATATTAAATGGAATTACTCGCTTAAGCGTGATCGAACTTTTAAAATTTAAAGGCTACGAGGTAACTGAAAGGCCGATCACCATTGATGAGATATTAGAAGCAGAAAAGAATGGGACCCTTGAAGAGGCCTTCGGAACAGGAACCGCTGTGGGGATCGCATATATTGAAGCTATAGGTAGTGAGGACCAAGTGATCCATATTTCCGATGAGCATCCGGTTGGACAGGATGTAAACGAAACGTTGAATAAAATAAAAACAGGAAAGATAGAAGATCCGTTTGGGTGGATGGTAAAGATCGATTAAAAATGATCAAGGATAATTTAATCACTGTGAATAATAGTAAACTGAAGAAAGAGATACTTGTAAAGGGTTTTAAAAACCTGTGCACTGCCAAAGCACTTACATATCTGTATGAGGAAAACTTTAAAACAGTTTCCAAGTATGTGCATGCTACTTCCCGTGGACATGAAGTGATCCAGACAGCGGTGGGTTTACAGTTAAAACCTCAGGACTACGCCTTTCCTTACTATCGGGATGATGCCATGTTATTGTCCATCGGTATGAGGCCATACGATCTTATGCTTCAGGTTTTAGCCAAAAGAGACGATCCGTTTTCCGGAGGCCGAACATATTATTCGCACCCTAGTCTTAGAGAAGACGATAAACCTAAAATTCCTCATCAAAGCTCGGCTACAGGCATGCAGGCCATTCCGGCAACGGGTGTGGCAATGGGATTCTGGTATAAGGAAGCCGAAGGAATTTCAGAACTTGATCCGGCTGGGAATTCTATAGATAATCCTGTGGTTGTATGCTCATTGGGAGATGCTTCGGTAACCGAAGGTGAAATTTCGGAAGCCTTCCAGATGGCAGCTCTTAAACAATTGCCTATTCTTTATCTGGTACAGGACAATGGATGGGATATTTCGGCAAATGCAGCAGAGACCCGTGCACAGAATGCTTTTGAATACGCCGCCGGATTCCATGGACTGGAAGCAGTATCCATCGATGGAACCGATTTTATCGAAAGTTATACCACCATTTCAAAAGTTCTGGATACAATCAGGAATGAGCGTAGGCCGTTTTTGGTTCACGCAAGAGTGCCATTGTTAAATCATCATACCTCCGGGGTTAGGATGGAATGGTACCGGGACGATCTGGAAGAGGCTCAGTCCCGTGATCCGTACCCTAAAATGAAGGCATTATTAAAGGAAACAGGCTTTACCGACAACGAAATTCAGGAATTCGAGAATAATTGTATTGATATAGTACGAGCAGATTTTGAAAAAGCCCTAAAGGCAGAGGACCCAAGGCCTGAGGATCTCTTTACTCACGATTTCGCTCCCACACCCATCGTGGAAGAAACAGGCGATAGAAGTCCGAAAGGAGCCGACAAAGTGGTGATGGTGGATTGCGCACTTTTCGCGATAGAAGAACTGATGCGAAAACATAAAGAATGCCTGCTCTATGGCCAGGATGTTGGTGGAAGACTGGGAGGTGTTTTTAGGGAAGCAGCTACACTTGCCCAAAAATTTGGGGATAACAGGGTATTCAATACGCCAATTCAGGAAGCATTTATCGTAGGTTCAACCGTAGGGATGAGTGCAGTTGGTTTAAAGCCTATAGTTGAGGTTCAGTTTGCAGATTATATCTGGCCTGGACTTAACCAGTTGTTCACCGAGGTAAGCCGTAGTTGCTATTTATCGAATGGTAAATGGCCGGTATCCATGATCCTGAGAGTACCAATAGGAGCCTATGGGAGCGGTGGTCCGTATCATTCATCTTCTGTGGAAAGCGTAGTTACCAATATCCGTGGTTTGAAGATAGCTTATCCAAGCAATGGTGCCGATTTAAAAGGGCTTTTAAAAGCTGCCTATTACGACCCGAATCCTGTAGTTATCTTCGAGCACAAGGGGCTATATTGGAGTAAGGTTCCCGGAACCAAAGGAGCTACTTCGGTAGAACCTGCCGAAGACTACATCCTTCCCTTCGGAAAAGCATGGGTATTACAAGAAATCTGGAAGCAGGAAAACGAAGAGACTCTATCTATAATAACCTATGGTATGGGAGTTCACTGGGCGATGAATGCTTCTGAAGAACTAGGTCTTCAGGATAAGATCGAAGTTGTAGACCTTAGAACCTTACATCCTTTGGATTATGACACCGTATTTAAAAGTGTAAAAAAATGTGGTAAATGCCTTGTTGTGACCGAAGAACCTACCGATAATAGCTTTAGTAGGGCATTGCAGGGTAGAATCCAGGAGGAGTGTTTTCAAGAACTGGACGCACCTGTAATGATCATTGGTAGTGAGAATATGCCGGCGATCCCGCTTAATAGCACGTTAGAACAAACCATGATCCCTTCTGTTGAAAAAGTGAAGGATAAGATAAATGAGATCCTGGGTTATTAAATAAAAAGGAGCGCCTTAGACGCTCCTTGCAACAATACTAAACAAAACTCCAAACATTATTGTTTGATCAACTTTACTGTTTCTGAAGCGTTACCAACAATTACTGTGGCGAAATAGGTGCCTGCGGCATAACCGGAAAGATTGATTCCGATTGCGTTTCCATCTCCAGCTACTTTGGTTAGTTTTTGCCCTAGTAGATTATAAATGGTTACCGAAGTTATGGGGTCGTTAGCACGAATATCGAGTATGTCCTTTACAGGGTTTGGACCGTAGTACAGGCCTTCCACTTTATTATCTGTAACACCAAGAGTTTCGTCGTAAATGAGAAGATCGAAGGTAGCATTATCTGGCATATTAGATAAATCTTCGGTGTAAATGCTCCAGTTGGATCCATCATACCACACACCCATGTTGTGATCCATTATCACATTAGAAGGATCTCCCGAAATACCCCAATTGTGGCCAAATACAAAAACTGCATTCGGGTCACCGTTCAAGACCGGATGATCGATCAGGGTGTAATTACCAAATATATTACTTGGAATAGCCACGTGTCTCATGGTTTGTACATCTGCTCCATTCACCGCTACAAAAAAAGCGGAGCCTAAGGGTATAGTGCTGCCGTCCTCACTATAGATGATCCATCTGTCCAGTGTATCGTCGTACCAAAAACCATAGACAGTATCATTGTATTGATTGTTAGGATTATAATAGGTAGTTAAAACGGCATGAGCATTTGGATTACCGTTTAATAGTGGGCTATTTAAAACGGTGTATGAGTCTATAGCTCCTTGATTGCCAACCGTGGCAATATGAGTTATGGTAGCAGTGTTTGTAGAATAATAAACATTATACGAACTATCCGGAACAATATTTACACCCGGATTCTCATTGTAAATGGCCCATTGTTGGGAAAAGGTGTCGTACCATACTCCGGTAACATTATCGTTATACACGCCGGAAGACCCCACAGGGTTCCAGTTGTGGCTAACCACTAAATTGGCATTTGGGTTAGCATTAAGGTCCGGATGATCGATGTAAGTAACATTAAATGAACTGTTCGCGACCGTAGCGGTATGAACGAACATCGAATTTTGTGCTACACCAAAGGTGGTTGCCAGCACTAGTAAGAAAGTAAAAATTGTTTTCATTGTAGATTATTTAAAAGGTTAATTTTATGTGTCTGTTAATCATGGTGTAAAAGTAGATTCCTACTTCATCACTATCGATAGCTAAAGACTCTGTTTTAGGTGGGGATTTTTCCTTTATTATTTGAGAAAAAACCTAACATGACTAAAGTATAATCCCCTTCTATCAACCTATGTTACTATTGTAACAAAAGATATAATTATGGTAACATTACCTGGGGATCGAAGGGAGCACTAGGAGATAGGTAACATAAATTCACTCGAAAGACAGCATTTATCTAACACAAGTCCTTTAATAAGCATCATTTTAAATAGCACGGTGTTAAATAATAAGGATAACCGGTGGAGAGCCCACGCAAATGAGAACGGAATCAATAAACTATTAGTAAATCAACTAATAATATGCTTCTAAAGCGCGAAGAAAACGGGGGTGAGTCTAAATAAAAAACCCTCCAAAATGGAGGGTTTGTTTTTAATTCATTGAATTTCCAGGTGGGTATTTCATTAAGATCTCTCGCACTATCTCTCTAATGCGAGCTTCCTTTTTATCAATATTCCCGCTTGTGATCAATCGTGCACTTCCTACACCTTGCCAAACCAATTCGTTGGTTTTAGCATCGATGAGGTCTATGTAAAGAGACCCTTCTGTGGATCGGGAAACGGAATTTCCGTAATAACCTCCATACCACCAGGGATTCCAACCCCAGCCCCATCCGAAATTATTATTGTAAACGTTTATTCGTTCCCGTTCTTTAGTGAATATACTAACCAGAAGATCGGGAGAATCAGACTTGTTAAGGCCTTTCGCCGCTAATTCAGAATTTATGGCCCGAAGAATACGTTTTTTATCAAGGTCTGAGATCTCGGCCTTGTCTATCCCGGGCTTATAAAAAGCAAAAGAATTGTATTCATTAAAATTGGCCTGACGGTCATAGTCGCTCACAACCCGTACCGTGGTACAGGAAGTAAAGACAAAAAGTACTAAAAGTAATGTTGTGAATTTAAGTGATTTCATAGCATATGGTTTACTTAAACAAATTGTTATCGACGAAATTCGGAAGCGTTACTTTTAGGTTTGGATTGTCTCTCATTGCTCGTTTGATGGCGAAAACGGCTTCTTCATTTCTCGCCCAACTTCTTCGGGCTATCCCATTATTCACGTCCCAGAAAAGCATGCCTTCCAGACGACGTTGGGCTTCCTTACTTCCATCAAGAACCATACCGAAACCTCCATTAATCACTTCTCCCCAACCAACACCTCCTCCGTTGTGAATACTTACCCAGGTAGCTCCGCGAAAGCTATCTCCAATTACATTATGGATGGCCATATCGGCAGTAAAACGACTGCCGTCATAAATATTGGACGTTTCTCTGTAAGGAGAGTCGGTGCCAGAAACATCATGATGGTCGCGACCTAGTATAACTGGACCTATTTTCCCTTCGGAAATGGCCTTATTAAATGCCGAAGCAATTTGTATGCGACCGTCCGAATCTGCATAGAGAATACGCGCCTGCGATCCAACCACCAGTTTGTTCTCCTGCGCCCCTTTTATCCATTTTATATTATCTGCCATTTGCTGCTGGATTTCTTCAGGGGCGTTTACTTTCAGTTGCTCGAGGACAGCTGTTGCGATCTCATCGGTTTTCGCTAGATCATCGGGATCACCCGAAGCACATACCCAGCGGAATGGCCCAAATCCATAATCGAAACACATCGGGCCCATAATATCCTGAACATAACTTGGATATTTAAATTCCCGAACCGGATCATCGGTGCAAACATCGGCACCTGCCCTGGAAGCCTCCAAAAGAAATGCATTCCCATAATCGAAAAAATAAGTGCCTCTTTCGGTGTGTTTGTTAATTGCTGCAGCATGGCGTCTCAGGCTTTGCCTTACCTTTTCTTTAAATCCTTCAGGATCACTAGCCATCATGTCATTGGCCTCTTCATAGGTCATTCCCACAGGATAATAACCACCTGCCCATGGATTGTGAAGAGAGGTTTGATCGCTTCCCAGATCGATCTTAATATTCTCTTCAGCAAAAAATTCCCATACATCCACTACATTTCCATCATAGGCTATGGATACAGTTTCTCCATTGGCACAGGCTTTCCTAACCCGATCTGCCAGTTGTTTTAGGTTTGAAATGATCTCATCCACCCATCCCTGCGAATGTCTTGTTTGAGTGGCTTTTTTATTTACTTCGGCGCAGACAGTAACACAACCTGCAATATTGCCGGCTTTAGGCTGTGCACCACTCATTCCTCCCAAACCGGAAGTTACAAATAGACCGCCCTTAGGGTCTTTATTTATTTTTCTGAATCCGTTCAAAACTGTTATTGTCGTTCCGTGAACAATTCCCTGTGGGCCAATATACATATAGCTTCCCGCCGTCATCTGTCCGTACTGCGTAACCCCTAAAGCGTTGAATTTTTCCCAGTCGTCCTGACTCGAATAATTGGGAATCATCATTCCGTTGGTAACAACCACCCTTGGAGCTTCTTTATGGGAGGGGAACAATCCCAATGGATGCCCCGAATACATGACTAGTGTTTGCTCGTCGTTCATTTCAGCCAGGTACTTCATGACCAGTCTGTATTGGGCCCAATTCTGAAATACCGCACCGTTTCCTCCATAGGTGATCAATTCATGCGGATGTTGTGCTACCGCATGATCCAGATTATTTTGGATCATTAACATGATCGCTTTGGCCTGTTCAGACTTACCGGGATATTGGGAAATACCTCTGGCGAATATCTTGTGTATCGGTCTGTAACGATACATATAGATGCGGCCGTAAGCTTCTAGTTCTTCAGCAAATTCGGGTAGGAGGGAGCTATGGAGTTTACTCGGGAAATACCGCAAGGCATTCCGAAGTGCCAGTTCTTTTTCATAATCGGTCAAGATCTCCTTTCGTTTAGGGGCGTGATTTACGTCGGGGTCGTAAGGTTTAGGGTCTGGTAGTTGATCTGGAATTCCTTCTAGTATTTCTTCTTGAAATGTCATTTGTTTTGGGTATTCGTTTTGGTGTTGAAGCCATACGGGCAATGTCTGCAACCGCTTTCACAGCAATAGCCTCTTTTTAAGTGATATTGCTCTGTAAAACACTTATAGCCTTCCGGGGTTATGTAATAATCCCCTTCTTCGAGCTCGTTCTTTTTGTTAAAAAAAGTCATTACACAAAAATACCAATTTCCTATCTTGTATTCATGATCGTATTGGTGAATCGTTTCTTACTTCGTAAAAATTTTCTGGGAATAAGTCTATGGCCATTTATAATTCTGAAGCGAAAAGATCTTAAGCAAGATAAAGTCTTCATTAATCACGAAAAGATACATTTAAGACAGCAGGTTGAATTTCTAATAATTCCATTTTATTTGTGGTATCTCATGGAGTATGTATATAGATTGATCCAATACCGATCGACAAAGCTTGCTTATAGGAATATTAGCTTTGAAAGAGAAGCATATGCGAATGAAAAAGACCTCAATTATCTGAAATCAAGGTCTTTTTGGAGGTTTTTAAAATACGTTTAATTATTGTATAACGGTTAATGTCATATGCTGGTTATCGGGATTTGTAACCGGAAAAATAGCTGCGTTCGGTGTTCCCAGGATACCTCCTACCAGCCCTTGAACGCTGAAGGTGTATGTCGTCCCTATGGTTAAACCCGTCACCAATTTTGAGAATGATGCAGACCAGGTAGTTACGGTACCTGTAACATCATCATAGCTTTGGATCTTATTATTGGTTCCGCCTATCGTAGTTCCCGAAGTAACATTTCGAACTCTTAATTGAACTGCGGCCATAGAGTTGGTATAACCGAAACCGGATGCAGTTAGCATAACCAAAACCGAGCTTTTTCTGGCAGTAAATGTAAGAGTTGGCATGCTGGGTACATTTGCAAAGGTCGCACTCGAAATTTGGATATCGGTTGCGAGGGAAACAGAATGAGCCGCTGGAGATGAATCTTCAACACGCATCCACCTGGATCCATTGTTTGTGTAGATTCCTGGAAAAATATCGGCAGTTGTTGCCGTATTGTATACGGTCATCCCTGCAACATGAGATGAAAGTGGTGCAGCACCACCAGAAGAAGTAAGTGCTACTCGTGGTAAAAGTACACCTCCCACATTGATAGAAGCATCTATATCTAACAATGCGTTACTGTTAGGTGTTGTTGTTCCAATACCAACCTGGCCGTATCCGGCAATAGTAAATATGAGCAGTAAGAAAATCGAAAACAATTTTGGGGGTCGGGGGAGTTAATTGTTTTCATAAAACACATTTATGAATTATGAATGTATAAAATGATTTAATAATAGAAGAATTATTCCCGTGGATTCATGTTTTTTTTCGAGTATATGTATAAATAATCCGTTGATTTGTAAGTACATAAGTAAAAAGGCAGTAAAAAACGTACGCGTAAAAAAAAAGCCTGAACATCAGTTCAGGCTTTTTTATCGAGATTGAGATCTGGTTATTTTTTTATGATCTTTTTGGTCACCGAACCGACTTCGGTATCCACTTTCACAAAGTAGATTCCTGTTTCGAGATTAGTCACACTAAGTGATACCGAATTTTGTTTGTCATCGATTTCTTCAGAAAGTCTTCTTCCACGAACATCGTAGACTTCGATGGCTTTTAGGTATGTAGCCGGTGAGCTGATATTAATAATGTTATCAGCCGGGTTAGGATAAACCACAACACTATTGAGTTTGTTAGCTACAGAACCTAAGGATCCGTCCTGTTCGAATTGAAGTGTAAATCTACCGTCGAAGGTACCTTGTCCACTGGTAAACTCATAGTCGTTGGCACTTAGTTCGGTTATTACATTCTCTCTGTGGTCGATCAGGTATACCGTTACTCCCGGAAGGACACTACCTTCCAAAGAGGAAATTGATATCACGTAATTAGTTTCACTTTCCACCTGTGAGCTAAAGCCCATTGGGATCTTAATTTCGGCATCGAAGGTTTCACGGGTTTGAATACCCAGTTGCTCGGTACCGTCCTCAAGATGTGAGTAAAGGGAAATTATGGTGGCAAGTCTGTTAGAATCGAAATTGGCATCCAATTGTGCACTACCATCAGGTCTAAATGCAATACCGGCATAACTGCGAACGTCAAATTGAGTGTTTTCCACTTTCAGTATCATTTTCTCTAGTCCTTCGGGATTACGCAGGGTGGTATTACCGGAGGTGAGTCTCATACTATTAGTAAAAGATACTGTTCCGGCTCCAAAAGCTTTGATCGAGAATCCTTGTCCGGTAGAGATCACTCCATTAGGTGTGGTGGATGTACCGGGATCGTTTGCTGCGGGTACCCCCATTGTACCGTTGTACATAGAGATATCGTCCATGGAAACGTTAATTGTGTTCGCTCCTGGGATGGCTGCACTGGGCGCTGTTAGGTGTTCCCAGAAATATACTTCGTTCACCAGGGCGTTATCATTTACAAATGCACTGGCATCGATAGGAGATGCGTATGGATTTGCGAGCATGTTCGGTGTTCCGTCCGGGTTTGACCCCAGGCCATTAAAGATAATGGATCTGGTTACTGTACCGTTGTTTAGGGTTCCCAGGGTGTAATTCATATCGAATTGCAGGGTTGAGACAGGTGGTGGTCCGTTATAGGCCGGATCGTTATAGGCTGCTTGCGGATAAACCAGGAAGCCTTCTCCAGGGGTAATGGTCCCACTAGCCGGGTTCCAGTCGTCGAAGTTATCATCGGCAAAATTGGTTCCTCCAGCCGGAACGCCCGAATGAGGAATAAAATTAGCCGGAGTATAAGCCTGTACATTGTACGCCCCGTTAAATACACCTGTGCGTGTTTCGGTGGTCATGGGGCTTCCCATGATCATAAAATCACGATTCTTCAGTGGAGGTGTGGTTAATTCAACGTCTATACTTCCATTCTTTATTACTGAAGCGGTAGCATCACTTTGCACTACGCTTCCCTGATGTTTTACTATCAGGTTCCCGTTAACTGTAATGTCTTTTTCGATATTTATGTAATCGTTCGCCTGAATAGTAAGTGTGCGTCCGGCATCGATCTCGCATGAACATGCATCGAAACTGGTATTTGCGCCTGCACCCGTATCATAATCACTGGCGATCTTCGCGTTACTACCAATATCAGGAACTCCGTTAGACCATGACCCGCCGCTAAACTCGGTAGTTTCAGCAGCCACAGTTACCTGGGCTACACAAGACGATCTGTTTCCATAGTCATCTTCCACAGTTAGGGTAACGTTAAACACACTACCAACATCTGCACAAGTAAAGGTGGTTTGTCCATCAAGAGACATACTTACTATACCCATATTATCTGTTGAACCATTATCAACATCATTTGCGTTAATAGTTACGGTTCCCGTAGCTTTGTTCAAGGTTGCCGTAATATTCTGGCAAACAACGGTTGGGTCTGTTTCGTCAAAGTTCGGATCTTTCACTACAAAGAATCCGGTATTGTAATTACTAATGATCAGGTTTCCACTGGGGAAATATGGGTATACATTCCATGCACCGTTGAACGTAGCCGAATTACTGGAAGGCCATGTATCGAAATAATCTACTTCGGTCATTGCAGAGACTCCCTGGTCCAGGTCGCCAAGTTTAATAACTCTCAAACCGGCTCCATAACTGGCCTGGTAGAATCTATTCCCTCTCACGTAGCCGTTATGGTCGATCGCGGCAGTAGGCCCGTAGTAATTGAAAGCTATATTAGGGTTGTCCAGATCATCAAGATTTAAAACGATAGTTTTCGTATTGAAACCGTAACCCTGTTCATCGGTTTCGTCTCCAAGAATAAAAAATCTTTTATCCTCGGTAAACCATCCCTGGTGTGTATAGCTAAAATTAGGATATGTAATAGTTGAAATCACGGTAACGCTGGCCTTATTGGTAACGTCCAATAATACTATCTCGTCTTCATTAGCTCCAATGAAAATCTCACGACCCTGGTAATCCTGATCAGGACCATCATAGATTACAACTTGCGCATCGTGGGTGTATCCTCTTGCAGAATAACCACCTAAACTCACCGGACTAGCAGGGGTGGTGATATCGATAAAATGAGGGCCTCCACTATAGATATTAGCACCTAACACGTAGGCAATCCCAGTGTCCTCGTTAATAATAATATTATGGGCATCTCCAAAACCATTGTAATGAGCGGTATTTGAGAAAATCCTGTTGGGGTTGGTTGAAAGTCCTCTTAATGTTGTTAGATCAAAGATCTGCATACCATGTCCAGATGCTTCACTTACAATAAATGCGTGGTTGTTGTAAACCTTAACATCTCTCCAGGCGCTATTACTTGTTTGTGTCATCAGCCTTCCTAGTCTTCTTGGATTCACCGGATCGGTGATGTCTATAAAGAAAGTACTGTTATTTAGTCCAACGATGGCGTATTCCTTTTGGTCTAAAGGATCTGTCCATCCCCAGGAATCGTTTCCTGAAGACGCACCTAACTGAGAAAGTGATAAATATGATTGAAGTGTTAGGCCGTCACAAGGATAGCTTCCTGCCATACCACCAGAACATGGTGTTTGGGCAGTTACCAGACTGAAATTGATCAGTAAAGCGAAAAGTAAGTATCTGTTCATAATACGGGGTGTATTTATAAAGTTTAAAGTAAAGTTCTTATTCATCGATAAAAGTAAATTCTACAGCACACGGGATACTAATTCCCACATGACCTCTACCGGTACCTGAGTTTCCTCCGTTAACGTAGTGTGTTGCAACGAAAACATCGACTTCAAGCCGGAAATTATAGGTTTGTCCGGCTGTTAAATTCACGTATTGGATAAAATTAGAGTCATGTATAAATTGTTCCTGATATGTAGGGTTGTTATATAGTGAGTAGGAGTGTGTGTATATAAGATTGCTGCTTCCGTCGAAGGTGAATCTAAAAAGCCCTTCCATGGTGGCCATCATAATATTACCAGCAGAAGGTGTTACCACTTGTCCGCCACCAAAATTAAAACTGGCTTTTACCTTATATGTTCCTGTATATTTGGCTGTAAAAGTAGATCCGGCGCCTAAACCAGGTACATCTACCCAGTCTGAAGAACCAGAATTATACGAAGTATCTCCGGTAACCGTTCTCAGGTCTAATGGAGATTGCTCGAATAAAGCAGAGTCTTGTCTTAAATACTGAGGGTTCCACCTGGAACCATTCCAGGCATAAATACCGGGAGAAACATCATTAGCACCGGTTGTAGTAGTAGCGGTATTAAAGACCACGGTTCCTACTTCCAGTGCGCCTCCCTGAGGATTAGTTACAGGGGCCGCAACATTATCGGCTGTGAGGGCTACTTTTGGAAATACAAACCCGGCCGAATTGCTATTAGACAGATCCAGCATTCCCTGAGGAGCCTCGGTACCAATACCGATTTGAGCCTGTAGAGCTGTAACTGCAAGAAATAGCGTAGCGAGGGCGAATATAGATTTGATCGTTAATTTCATAATAGCTATTGTTTAATAGTATATATCAAAGTTTTTTAGTCACCCAGGTAGGTGAATTCGATGTAACATGGGATTTCACTTCCTACGTATCCCCTTCCGTCTGTAATTACTAAATTTCCTCCGTTCATTAATTTTGCATCCGTATACTGATCAAATTCCAAAGAAAAAATGTAAGACTGATTCTGGACCAGATTTACATAAAATGTCTTAGTGGTTTGGACCCACGAGTCTGCAAATTGTCTTCCTCCGCTAATATGAGCGTTATATGTTGAGAAAGATTTAGCTTTTATGATATTAGCTGTACCATCGAATGTAAACCTAAAGTCGCCTTCGGTCATGGTGGTTTCAACATCGGTTGTGGTATTCATATTTCCACCGCCATAGGTAAGTTTTACTTCAATTCGATATAGACCGGAATAATTTGCTGTAAATGTTCTTAGATCGGCAGCACCCACTCCAGGTACGTCCTGGAATCCCAAAGCAGCCGAACTTCTTAGAACAGAAGTTTGCGGATACATTTCCTGTTGCCTTTTAAAGAAGTGAATTATCCACTGGGAGCCATCCCAGGAGTAAATTCCCGGTTCAACATCGTTTGAACCTGTATTTGTTGTATTAGTGTTAAAAACTGTTGTTCCAACCGCCAGTGCTCCACCTAAAGGATTTACCACCGGTGCTGCCACATTGGTAGCGGTTAATGCCACACTTGGATAAACTACACCGTAAGTACTACTGTCTATATCCAAAATTCCTTTTGGTGAAGTGGTGCCAATCCCAACCTGGGCAAAAGTGGTTATACCAGCCAGAAAAAACAGAACACAAATATGTAATAGCGTATTATTTTTCATCGTTAGTTGTTTTTTTATTCACCTATATATGTAAATTCAACAGAGCAGGGAACATGATCGGGAATTCCCATATACCCAAGACCTGATCCCGAGTTTCCATTGTTAACGAAACCTGGCGAATTTGCCTGATCGAAGGAAAGGGTGAAGGTATAGTTAGTCCCGGCTACAAGGCTTACATACTCTATAAAAGAATATTGCTCCCATATTGCGTAATATCTGGTTCCTGAAGGCTCTTGGGAAGCTTGAGCCTTTGCGGTCACATAGTAATTGGTACCGTTAAAGTTAAACCTGAATTGCCCCTGTTGATAGGCAACATCACAGCCTGCGGAAACATCGTTAATGTAACCACTTCCATAGTTCATACTCACTTCAATTTTATATGCACCTGTGTAGTTTGCGGTAAAGGTTTGAGAAGTTAATCCGGGGACGTTCTGCCAACCGGCATTAGAGTCTGGTTGAAAGAAGGAGGTTTGTGTATAATACTCCTGGTGTTTCTTAGTGAATTTGTTAAACCATTCGGTCCCGGTCCAAACATATATTCCGGGATAAACGTCGTTGGATCCTGTGGTGGTTGTCGTAGTATTATAAACTACTGTACCAACTGCCAGGGCACCTCCCTGTGGATTTAAAACAGGTCCTGCAACGTTGGTTGCCGTAAGAGCAACTCGTGGAAGAACTATTCCATGTGTTGCACCTGTAGGATTAGCTACTTCGAGAATCCCGTTGGGAGACGTGGTATTGATCCCAACCTGGGCTACTGTGTAAGAATAAAAACCCACTGCATAAAAAAGGGCGAGGGCGTAATTTCGTAGGTTAAATTGCTTCATATCAATGACATTAAACATTTTGGGCATCACAATTATACGCAACATAATCGATTAAAACATAAAATAATCGATGAAATGCACAAAATATCACAAAATGTACGAAAAATGCTACATATTAGATGCGAAATAGGTAAAGTAGCATATTTTCGGTCATGTCAATGATTGGCTGTATCTATAATTTTTCTGAACTTAATTTTGGCACCCGCTAAGGTAAATTATCCTTTAAAACGGGTGCCGTTTACTTACTAGTTTTGGTTTGTTATTAGTTAATGTATAATGGCATTTAGTTTTTAGACGTTAGTTTATTTTGTAAAGTGTTTTGCTCCGGCTTATACTTTTGTAATTCTCTGGCATCCAATGTTTCTGGGCCAATTTCATCCGGTGCATCCGGGAATCTTAGATCGCTGTAGTTAGAGCTGTTCTCCGTAGATCCTGTGTCATTCTTCCTATTTGCAACTATATGATAAGAGAAAGTTACATTCGATGTCCCATTCTGAAGCTCCTTTACAGTGAAACTGCTAGCAGATTTATTTGTCACGTACACGCCGTTGCAGTCGCCTTCAAGCTGAATGAACACCTTTAATGGATGATCCTGGTCTACAACGATGTTATTTGTAAAGATCGGATCGATAGAAATATTCGCTGTTCCGTTTACAAGTTGTCCTGTGCCATAGTCTTCGAACAGAACTTCCGGAGCTTCCGGAGCGAACATCACTTTTTTGTCACCGTTTGTGTCCTGAACAATTGTGGAAACTGCACCATTACCAATGATCTTGTAATTGGTGTTGTTATATCGGGCACCTGCATAGGCGTAAGACGAGTTGGAACTGGACCCTCCACTATAGAAATATCCACCGTAGTACATATTACCACCTCCTACAAGACTGGAATTAGTATAACCGGCAAGTTGCGCTCTTGGGTCCCTTGCATCTGCCGTGAGAGCATTTCCTGTATAATTGGTCTGATAGCGAGCTGCCTCTATACTACTATAGGAGGTAATAGGGCCTTCCGTCATCGCATAGATGGCGAGATCTGTGGCGTTAGAGTTAACACCTATGTTGAGAATCTGGTTTGTAGAAATGGAAGTAGTACTACCAGATACAGCTCTTAATCCCATATTGGATCTTGAGGATGATAGCTGATCTGCAACGGCCAGCACCCCATTGGCACCGTTTGCACCACCACCCCAGGCCTGGATCCCTCCTATAAGGAAGGAACTACCTGTATAGGTGGTATAGGTATAAGCACCGTGGGAATTGGCGGCATAACCGTAAAGACCAATACCAGTTCCCGTGTTTTCTCCTCGTATTCCTATCCCCGATCCCGAATCGGCTCCCCATACAGAGGCTCCGTTACTGGACGTTTCCGAAACGATGCCGAAAGGATGGGATGCGTCGTTAACGCGTAAAACCACGTTGGTGTATGGCATAGATCCCATACCTGCGGTTCCAATATCAAGAAAGCGCATTCTTTCGGTGTCGTTGGTGCGTAGTACAAAATCTGTAGCATCTGTAGTACCGATGAAATTTTGTACAGGACTAGTGCCTGCATTTCCTTCCAATGACCAGTCACGACCACCAGTTCCCCCCATGGCGATCCATTCGCTGCCACTCCAATAGTAGAAACCAGGTAAAACTTCGGTATCTCCACTACTGGCATTTGCAGTATTGTAAACCAGCAAGCCTGTGGCGGGCGATGTTACCGGACTCGCTACTGCTCTCGAAGTTAAGGCTACCCTGTTAATAAGAATACCTCGATCTGTATCGCTCATCTCTAATTGTGCACTTGTGTTAGGTGCACCTGTTCCTAGTCCAACATTATCATTTGCTCCATCCACGAAAAGTGTATTGCTATTATTGGTAGTAGCAATTCTGGTGTTGATATCTGCGTTGGTATCATTAATTACCAGTTGATCGTTTGCATCTTCCCGTAGCTCTAAAAATTCAAGACCTCCCGCTGTTAGGTTAAGTCGGTCGGCCGAACTGATCCAAAGTCCGGTGTCTGTATCCGTATTCCAGCTGTAAAAAGGAGCTGTATTTATACCATTCGACATGGCGTGTACCTGGTTAGTATTGGGAATTCGAAATCTTTCGGTTCCATTTGTTACCAGGCCGAGAAGGTCGGCACCCGGGCTGTAGAACCCTTTATCGGGATCACCGGACCATCCAAATAGCGGATTAGCCGCGGTACCTGCGCTATTAGCACGTAAATTACCACTGGCGTCAATAGTTAATTGGGAATTACCATTTGTAACTATAGAGAATTCGTCCGGATTAGACCTGTAGAATCCTGTATCAGTATCACTGTCCCAGGAGAACGCAGGAGAACCGCTTGTGCCATCTGTATATGATCTTAGACGACCATTAGAGGTGATTCGGAATTTCTCGGTGTTATTGGTTCTAAAACTTAGATCCGAATTATCTGTAGTTCCCACAAAATTTGCTGCGGGGCTAGTTCCGGCATTACCGCTTTGTTTCCAGTCGTTCCCAATGATAGGAATCCAGGCGGTTCCACTCCAGAAGTAGAATCCGGGCGTAACAGCAGTTGCTCCAGATCCCGCAGTTGCGGTGTTATAGACCAAAAGGCTTGTAGAAGGAGCCGGTGTGATTGGGCTGCTACTATTCGTGGCCGATAAGGCGACACGAGGAAGTAATATACCTTTGTTATTACTTGTTACATCCAACATGGCCCCGGTACCGGGGGCAGTTGTATTGATTCCTACTTGGGCATGCAGCAGGGAAGTGCTGAAGACAAAGAAAAGAATTAGTAGGAATTTTCGGTGTAGTAGTGTTATCGTCATAAGCTGGTTATTGAGGAATTTTCCTACAATTATATACATAAAAATCGACAAAAGACAAAATAAATCGATGAAATACACTATAATTTAACTTTTGTAATTTATAAATGTTAAAATCTAGAAATGAGGAATTGGGATATTTACGTCGTTTTAGTGAAATTTTTTTAAGCTGAAGTCCGTTTTTCTACTTATTCTCTAATTATCTGTGTCATAAAGTGTTAAAGATTGAACTATCTTCAATAATTTCGCATCAAATAAAATTGAAGAATTTTGGCCCATAATAATCTTGAATTTTTCTTCGAAGAAACCGGATCGATGAATGAGGAGATCCTCCTGGAACCATTCTCAATTTCGGGATATTCACTTTTTTTGAAACGGGAAGATCAAATACACTCTGAAGTTTCGGGAAATAAGTTCAGAAAATTAAAATACCTTTTTGAGGATATGAGAGCCACGCATAAACGGGCGATCCTTACTTTTGGTGGTGCGTTTTCTAATCATATTGCTGCCACAGCCTCTGCGGGAAAGCTTTTTAGTATTCCTACGGTAGGGGTGATACGAGGAGAAGAATTGGAACCATATATAGAGAGCAACCCTACGCTGCAGTACGCCTCCCGCTGTGGTATGCGCTTAATATTCATGAGTAGAAGTGATTATAAGGATAAGGATCAGGGAGAAGTTTTAAAACGATATATACGCGATCTGCACGATTATTATATCATTCCGGAAGGTGGTACTTCACAATTAGCAGTAAAGGGTTGTTCTGAAATACTTAGTGATACAGATGTGGAATTCGATCATGTGGCGGTGGCGGTGGGAACCGGAGGAACCTTCGCAGGGATATTGAATTCCTTGCAGCCTCACCAGGAGGGGATCGGGTTTTCTGTACTTAATGGAACTTTTCAGAAGGAAATACTGGATAAATTCAGTAGTAATTCCAAATATCAGCTCACAGACCGCTACAATTTTGGCGGCTATGCTAAAATAGATTCAGAATTAGTTCGTTTCATTAACAAGTTTAAAGAATTAACAAATATTCAACTGGATCCGGTATACACAGCTAAGATGATGTATGGGATCATGAATCTAATGAAAGCCGGATATTTCAGAAAAAATAGCCGTATTTTAGCGATTCATACCGGGGGACTACAGGGAATTAATGGAATGAACCTCCGATTGAAATCAAAGAACCTACCTCAAATCGAAATATAAATGCTATTTAGAATCCTCATAGTTATCGTTGCAGTTGGATTTCTAACCACAAGTTGTAAATCTAAGAAGCGCATTGTGGAAAGTAAGAAAAGAGACCGCACCGAAAAGATAGTGATCGAAAAACAACCCGAAACTACTACAACAGTACCTAAAACGGTGGTGAAAGAGCTTCCGCCTGATGCTTCATACGCCGAGGTTGTTGCCAATTACATTGAAAACTACAATGGCATTGCAAGGGAGGAGATGCTTCAATACGGTATACCGGCCAGCATCACCCTGGCACAGGGGATACTTGAGAGTGGTGCCGGAAGAGGAGAATTAACGCGAAAAGCAAATAATCATTTCGGAATTAAATGTCACACCGAATGGACAGGCGAACGCGTGTATCACGACGATGACGAAAAGGGTGAGTGCTTCAGAAAATATAAAGATCCTAAATATTCATTTAGGGATCACTCGCTGTTCCTTACGCAACGAAGCAGATATAAGGATCTGTTTAAATACAGGAAAGATGATTATAAATCCTGGGCCAGAGGTTTGAAGAAGGCGGGGTATGCTACCGATCCTAAATACCCAGACAAGCTCATTTCTATCATAGAACGCTATAATCTGGCGGCTTATGACGAAATGGTATTAGGTGCCGGTGCAAATCCTATCAACCCGGATAACACAAAGATCAATACCTACACGGTTTTAAAAGGTGATACCCTCTATAGTATTGCCAGACGATTCAATATTACGGTTGAAACGTTAAAAGAGTATAATGGCCTTGAAACTAATACTATTTCTATAGGACAGGTATTATATTTGCATCCTGTAAAGAATCAATAATTTTTCATGATCTATAAACGAAGTAGTGCCTTATTTAAAGAGGCACAACAATATATTCCGGGAGGTGTAAACTCACCTGTACGGGCCTTTAAGGCTGTTGGCGGTGACCCTGTATTTATTGAACACGCCAAAGGGGCCTATTTGTACGATGTAGATGGAAATAAACTCGTAGATTATATAGCCTCCTGGGGCCCATTGATCCTTGGACATGCGTACCAGCCGGTTCTCGATGCACTTATATCGAAAGCCGAGAAAGGTACTTCTTTTGGTATGCCCACGCAGATTGAAACTGAGATCGCCTCTTTGGCTGTTTCGATGGTTCCGGGCATAGATAAGATCCGTTTTGTAAACAGTGGTACCGAAGCATGTATGAGTGCAGTACGCCTGGCACGTGGATACACGGGTAAGGACAAGATCATAAAATTTGCAGGGTGTTATCACGGTCACAGTGATTCGTTTCTCATTGAAGCAGGTAGCGGTGCTGTTACCTTTGGTGTCCCAAACAGTCCAGGAGTCACTGCTGGTACTGCCAGAGATACTTTGCTCGCTCCATATAATGATCTTAACAGGGTAAGGGAGCTCATTTTGGAGAACAGAGGAGAAATAGCCTGTATTATCCTGGAACCTGTAGCAGGAAATATGGGATGTATTCCTCCGGCCGACGGATTTTTGGAGGGGTTACGCGATTTATGCAACGAAAATGATATCCTTCTGGTTTTCGATGAGGTGATGACCGGATTTCGGTTAGCTGCTGGTGGAGCCCAGGAATTATATGGTGTAAAAGCCGATATAGTAACCTTTGGGAAGGTTATTGGCGGAGGGCTTCCGGTTGGAGCATTCGCCGCCAGAAATGAGATCATGGATTTTCTAGCCCCCTTGGGTCCTGTTTATCAGGCAGGAACCTTGAGCGGTAATCCATTGGCGATGGCCGCTGGTCTCGCCATGTTAAAAGCTCTTGATCGATCTCCTGAAATTTACCAATCTCTTGCCGAAAAGACGGCTTATCTACATAATGGGTTGGACCTGGCTTTAAACGAGAGTGGACTGCCCTATGTGATAAACAGGGTTGGATCTATGATCTCGGTGCACTTTACTAAGGAAGAAGTTATAGATTTTGAGTCTTCCGCGAAGGGTAATAACGAAACGTTCAAAAAATTCTTCCATGGGATGTTAAACCGCGGGATATATTTACCCCCAAGTGCATTTGAAAGTTGGTTCTTAAACGATGCGCTAACTTATAAGGATCTGGACATGACGATTAACGCCTGCCACGATCTTGTAAAAACCCTATAAAAAAACCTCCTGAGATTTCCCAGGAGGTCTTTATTATTATATAATTTAATTTACATCTTCTGAAGGGTGAGCCACTTATTATATTGGGCGTCCGTCAATGATTTCTTTACTGCATCCTTTAATACTGCATCGAACTTGTTCTTATCTGCCTGAACTTTCGGACTGGAAATATCCTTCCCTGTTACATGCTTCTGATAATTGCTTTCGTGTGCGGTATAGGCTCTGAACAACGCTCGTTGCTGATCGCCCGTTAGGTCAAGTTTAGACGAAAGGTCTGCTACCTTTGTTTTTGCAATAACCTCTGGCCTGTCCTGGTCCTGAGTTAAACTCTGTGCGGACATACTGCCCATTCCTACTAACATTATACATGAAATAGCAAGTACCGATAATAGATTTTTCATTGTATCAATTTTAATTTTAAGGTTACTAATGTAACTATTTTACAATGAATATTCCAAGAATTGGGCCAAAATTCGCTACTAGTGTCTTTTTTCGCGTTTCTTGTCTCGTCGACCTTCTTGCTTGCGCTTTTTACCCCTATTCTCACTGGTCTTTTCCCATTTTTCAAATTGATCCTTATTAAGGATAGATTTCATGGCATTTTTGTATTCAATTTGCGAATCGAGCCTTGCCGAGTGTTTTTCGAATTTATCTTCATCGGTCATTTCATCCTTAGGACCCTTTTCGGTTTTATGCGCTTCCCTGTCTTTTGCAACCTTGAGTTGCAATTCGAATACTTTTGCTTGTTGCTTTTCATCAAGATCTAATTCGAGGGTGAGCTTTTTAGTTTGAAGTTCGGCTAGCTGTGTAGGAGTGAAATCCGGCCTCTCCATTTTAGGTTTGGGTTGTCTGTCGTTATTTCCCCGAGGCCCTTGTGCGAAACTCGTAAAACAGATTAAGAAACTTGCAACTAAAAATACGTTTTTCATGTTCATGGATTTTACATTATACGCTCTTTGGACATCACAATTGCCTAAAGGTTTAAACAAAAAAAAAGCAACCAGGATATGGTTGCTTTTTTTCTGTATTTGTTGTTCACCTACAACGTGTCCAGATATTCGATCAGCATAGCCAAAGCCTCCTGATGAACAACTGTTCTACCCAATCTGGGCATTCGGTAAATAGGTGCGTTACTGGCAAAACGTGCTTCTATCTCGCCTCTGTTAGCGTAGATCCCGGTTTCGCTAAACGGAGTTTCGTATCGGAAGTCCATATTAAATGACGGCGCTACACTTCCTCCCGGTGAATGGCAATGCGCACAATTTACATCCATATACGCTCTAGCGCGCTCATCGATAGGGAGTGTTCCATTTGCCCAGTTAGGTAAGGAGCTAACTGTGGTTGGATCGTCCAGGCCAAGTAATAGCCCGTTATCCGAAAAATATTGCAATTGGTTGTAGCCCGCATATTCCGGAATGAAATTTAAATTCCGAAGTTTCATACCCAGAGGGAATGTTTTATTGTTATTATTATGACACTCGAAACAATCTGCATTACTCGGAATTATATAATCTATATCCTGAGTGGTGCCATTATTGTCTATATAGCTTATATCTATCATACCACCCACATCATCCCTGAAGGCTTCGGTCATTGTATCATTCCACACATAATTGGACGCTATCCACCCTTCCTGTAACTTTATTAATACACGAGTTTCCACGATCTTCTTTCCTAAAGTTGGGTCCCTTTCATCCAAATAATAAAAGAAGGTCTTGGCAATTACCGTGTTGTTTGGAAACAGCGGCAGGAGATCGGAGTTTGCATATCGCATGGTTTGCCCAACGGGGAGTCTTACCAATCGTTGTTTATGGGTGTAGTCTGTAAATAGTGCGGTTCTTATTTCGTAATACTGAACTCCATTAGCCGGTACAATATCTTCCATGGCGCCTTCAAATAATCCCATTTCGGATAGGGTTGGCGTAAATTGTAGAGGAGTACCTTCTGTTGTTGCTGAAGCTGTATTACTGGGGACAGATTCGTTGCCTTCAGCATCAATTGCCGTAACGTAAAAACTGTAAAAGGTCTCTTCATCGAGATTGGGGATGGTAATTGAAGTAGCCGTATGTGCCGAAACGATGAGTGTACCATCCTGATAAATATGGTAACCGGTAACACCCACATTGTCGGTTGAGGCATCCCACCCCAATTCGATCGAATTTATGGCGATGCCGGATACCGTAAGATTTTGAGGCGCAGAGGGGTTCTCATTGTCGAACTGGGAAGGATTGGAATCGTCACTTCCACAACCGGCAATAATGAGAAGGATAGATAGAGACAGGGCAATTTGAATTCTTTTCATTCTTTGAACAAATTAGATGCTAAAAATAGAAAAATACTTCTAAAACAGCTAGTTAGTTTGAGTTAAAACTACTATTTCGAAGCGGTTCCCTCAACCATTTGGTTGTTTGACTAATTGATGGTTTTAACGGTAACAATGGTTCTATAGCTTCGGAACAAATTCAAAAATAATTTATACAATGAAAACAAAAATCTTATTAGCCCTTTTACCCGTTTTGGTAATAGGAGCATTTTTCGCAATTAGCGAATCGAATGGCGACTATGCCGAAACTGCAAGATTACTTGAGCCTTCAGATGGCTGCGTATTTATGACCGTTATGGGAGAACAGTCTTCCGAAAATTTCAATATCTATAAGAATGATGAAAATCTTATGATATCTGTTCGCGACGGATTAAGTTGGCTGGCAGACGCCCAGCTACCTAACGGTGGATATGGCGCCGGAAGTCATAGTGCCCAGCATGTACGTGATCCTCATGCGGTCAAGGCGGATCCTGCGACAACAGCTATTGTGGCTCAGGCCTTTCTCAGGAGTGGAACCACCATCAATAAAGGAACCTACTCGAAGAACTTAAAGAATGCGATCGATTTTCTGCTGGAAACTGTAGAAAGTACCTCAAAGGGATCGACATTTATTACCGATGTTCGCGGTACCCAGATACAGACGAAATTAGGCGAAAACATCGATGCCGTATTAACTGCACAACTGCTATCTAATCTATTGGACAGAAACCTGAAAGGTGTTGATAAGCGTAGAGTTGAACGATGTCTGGATATATGTGTAGCCAAGATCGAAGCTTCCACCGATGCTTCCGGTAGACAAAAAGGTGCCGGATGGGCCGGGGTTTTGCAAAGTGGATTAGCCACTTCTGCCCTGGAAGCCGCTCAGGCTGTGGGTGCCGATGTTAATGAGGAAGTGGTAGAACGATCCAAGAATTACCAGAAAGGAAACTACGATGAAAGCACCGGTAATGTAAAAACCGACGATGGGGCCGGGATCATGTTGTATGCTGTAAGTGGGTCTGTGAGAGGTAGTGCCAAAGATGCCCGAAAGGCAGAAGATGCGATAAAAAAGGCAAAGCGTGACGGAAAGCTGGATAAGAATGCTCCGGTTAACACAGATAATTTACGAAAGGCAGGGTATTCGGAAAGTGAAGCTGCCCAGTATGCCACTTCTTACAATGTATATCAGTCTGCCAAGAAAACGGCACAGCGGGAAGATGTATTAAATGGTTTTGGTAATAATGGGGGCGAAGAGTTTTTAAGTTTTCTACAAACCGGCGAATCCTTACTGGTGAATAAAGACAAGGATTGGAAAAACTGGTACGATGATATGAGTGGCCGTATTCTAAAGATTCAGAATAAGGATGGAAGCTGGAATGGTCATCATTGTATTACCAGCCCGGTTTTTTGCACAGCTACCAGTTTATTGTTGCTTACAGTGGAGAACGACATCGACTTTTTAAGTAAGGTTGGGGAGTAATTCTTAAGCAAAATGTGAGCTATGGTCTTGATTTATAAATAACGACCTCGTATTGATAAATGCCGACCGGATGTGTTTTTAATTGGTTGATAGCGTGCTTATCTTGAGTATCTCAATTACACGCTAGTTGATGTTTAGGTTGGTAGTACACCGCTCATGGCTGTCGGCAGGGATGCCGGCCCCTTATGCCAAAAAGGTAAAGTTTTAACCGTGAGCGGTGTTTTTATTTTAAAGAGACCAACTCCAGTGTTACCTCATAAATAGGACGATCCTCCATCTTTGCCTTTAGCCAGGCATAAAAACTCATCACGAAGATATCTTCCTTTTTAGCGTCTTTCCACTCGAATGACTCCTCTACTTTTTCTCTAAACTGAAGCGTCCGTACCAACGACGGATCGTTGTAGTAAAGCCCCACTAACTTAAGGAAATTAATAGCACGATCTTCTTTTAGTCTACGCAGTTTGGGGACTAATTTCTTCCTTATGCTGTTTATGCGTGATAGAACCAGATCGAGTTGATCTAACTCTATAAGTACGAGCAGCTCGATTATATTCCTTTGTATTACCCAAATGATCCCTTCCTTTTTTTCGTAAAAAAGATCACTGTGATTTAATTTTTGAAGTTGCCGGCGCGCCTCCTTAAATTCATGTTGCTGAAACAAACACATAATTAATACAAGTTGTAGTTCGGGAAATGGATTGGGGAATGCTTTTAACATGGCAATGGCTTCGGTAGGATAAGCAGTGAAGTTCAGGTTTAGAGCCTTAAGAAGCACGAGGTCCGGGGCAAATCTCCTGTAATATTTCCTTTCATGACGGGTCATTTCAAGCTCCATCATCTGGATAAAATCTTTCGCTCTAGTGAAATCTTTATTCCTAAAGCTAATTACTGCCATGAGCTTTAAGATCTGGATGTGATAATATAAATGCTTTCCGGCTTGCTTCTTCTTCCTATTCACTATAATAGAAATACGATTCACCTGTGGCGTAACACTGCTGTAGTCACTTCGCAATTGAGCAGAAGTGGAAAGGATCTGCAGTAGTTGAAATAGGGATTTAAAAGTAAGATTATCGTCTATTGCGATGCCATGTGCCTGAAAAGTTTCATCAATAATTGTTTCAATAACCGCATTCCTTTTGGATAATTGGTCTTTAATGGTTGCATAGGCCATATTGAGCCTTAATTCTCTGTGTTGAAGTTCCTGGTTGTGTATTGCGGCGTCTCTAATGTCTTCGTACTTTATATTTGGATGAAGATGGGCGTATTGGATCTTTGTTTGGTAAATTTCACCTAGAATAGAGTAGAGATCATTTTCCAAGGCTTTTTTTTCGGCTTTTTCAAGGGTTCTAAAAGCAATTTTGGTCTGTTTGTGTTCAAAGAATATCCTACCGGCCAATAGCAGTTTCATAACCTGCATTTCTTCTGAAGTTTCACCCATAAAGCTTTTTTCAGCTACAAAGGCTATAAGGGAATCCTGTAGCCGTTTACAAAGTGCGTGATACGAATTACGTGCCGGTTTCCCGTATATCTTCACGTCGAGGTTGGTGGTCCTTCCCTGGTCGATCAGCTTGAATAAGGTTATGTTTTTGGCATCGCCCCTGCGATTCTTTTTCTTCAGATAATTGATGAATTCTCTTTTATCTTCTGAAGAAAATGTACTTATTATTGCTGAAATAGTATTCATTTAAACGTAAGTATATTTTGTATTTAAATACTAATAATAGTGATAAATGTAGGTATTTGTTTATAATAAAACGTAAGTAATATTATTATTTTGAATTTTCAATCCAAATAGTATCACTCATATTTGTTCCCGAATTAACATCAAAACAATTCATTATGGAAAATCAATTTTCAACAGAAAAGAAACCTGTAAATTCACCTCTTATTGAGAAAATTCAGAAGAAAAAAGATGAATTTAATTGCGAACCAACCCCCGCCTTTATTTCTGCTTCCTGGACCGCTTTGTTTATCGGGATGGTGTCTTATTGTGTGGGCTTATGGAACGCAAGTATGGAGCTAAACGAAAAAGGCTACTATTTTACAATCCTTCTATTTGGTTTGTTCTCGGTTGTTTCGGTTCAGAAAACAGTAAGGGATAAACTGGAAGGAATACCGGTAACCGAGATCTATTACGGAATTAGTTGGTTTACTACCATTGCTTCCATACTACTGCTTATTATCGGCCTCTGGAATGCCGATCTATGGCTTAGTGAGAAGGGATTCTATGGGATGGCATTTGCATTGAGTCTGTTCGCTGCGGTTGCAGTACAGAAGAACACACGTGATGTAAAATTTCTGCAACGCCAAAAGAAATAATGTAAATGAGTTTACGACATCAATAGAATGTGGGTGCGTTCCCACGTTTTGATGTTGGCGAAAGCAATCTTCCGGCCGGGGATTGCTTTCTAACATTCGGATCATGCAAGATAAAATAACCAGCAAAAGAAGGATATTCGAAATTTTGGCAGTCACACTAACTGCCGGCGGTAAATTCCTTTTTATGGATTATCTCGACCTACGCCTGCCATATGTAATTGCAGCTGTAATTGGTTGGAGCCTTTATATAATAGTGCGAAGCAGGCATCAAAAGGGCATACTGTCTTACTGGGGTTTTAGAAAGGATAATTTTTTAAAGACCGTAAAACTACTATGGCCATTCGCTCTGGCGTCTGTTTTGGTCTTTTTGATCATAGGTGCTTACCAGGGAACGCTTAATCCATCATGGCATATATTACCTATACTCATAACGTATCCTCTGTGGGGTATCATCCAGCAATTTCTTATTATTGGCTTGATATCCGGGAACCTGCATGATATGGAACGGCCCGATCTTAACAAGTATGTGGTTATAGTATTTAGTGCCATCATTTTCTCTATCGTTCACTTTCCGTCCTTCTGGCTCATGACCGGGACTTTTCTACTCGCGCTTTTCTACGGCTTGATCTACCTGCGTATCCGTAATATATATGCCCTGGGAATCTTTCACGGCTGGCTGGGCGCTATCTTTTATTATACGGTAGTGGGTACAGACCCCTTTGAGGAGGCATTTCTGGTGTGGATACAATAAAAAAGGAGCTCCATTAAGAACTCCTTTTACACAGTTGGGTGGTTGTAGAGATTAATTATCTCTAAGATTTTTATCTGTATATCCGTTATCATATAACCCTTGTAAGGCGACTACTTTATTGTTTTCCGAAAGAAATCGTATCCTGAAAGTTTTCAGGCCTTTCAACATAAATTCGTGGTCACTAAACGGGTATAACTCGTATTTTGTTCCCTGGTCCCTTTGATAAAATAATACTCCATTTTCCAAAGTTACTTTTCGTGGGCCATAGGTGCCTGCAAATTTTTTGAGAGAACTTACCTCTAATTTTACAGGGTTGTTCTTTACTTTAATTTCGGCCAGGGGCCATTGGTAAAGCGCTTTCATTTCCTCGTCATCACTTTTTTCCATAAGCATCTCTAATGCCTTCGAATAGGCTACATCCAGGGCTTTATCTGCCGGTACTTCAATGTGCGGTTTTACCCCTGTTCCTTCCCAATTTGTGTTGGTAATCGGGTTAATGGCTCGCCCGGTGGGTAGCCATATCGTAAATCGGTCGGTAAGGATATCGGTACCCCCGGGATGTGCACCACCACCAGTTGTTTCGCCAATTAAGGTGGCGCGTTTAAGGTTTTTGAGATTATAACTAAACTCTTCCGCAGCCGAAAAAGTGCCTCCGCTTGTTAAAACAAAAACAGGGGTTTTCGCACTTCGGGTTCCGCTCACATGGGGGAGTGTCCATGTTTGTGTATTAGAATCGGCCGGCCGCCAATAGAAATTATTGAGATGCACCGGTTCGCTGTCGAATAAATAACTTGAAATAAGTTGGATCATTTGTGGACTTCCACCACCGTTCTTCCTTAGATCGATAATGATCGCGTCGCTGTTGCTTAAAAAATTCATTGCGGCTACAGCAGTGGGACCGGCGAATTCTACATTGGAGAAACTACGAAGATCGAGATAACCAATATTGCCGCTCATGATCTTTAGTTCCTTAAACCCAAAGTTATCGCGTTTCATGCTGTTGATATACCTGTTTAAAAAAGCAATGCTGTCTTCGGGAGTAACAGTTTGTTGTTGCTCTGCTATTTGCTCTGGTGCAAACGATACCCGAAGGTGTTTATCCTTACTCACCGCCTGGAGGTCGGTAGTTAGTGTAGAGGCAAATTGATGGGGATCTTTTATCGACTTATAATCGCCTTTTGCCAGTTTGTCTTTGATACTTGCAGCCATCTTGGCCGCAACCTCTGGAAATACATAGTTGGCGTTTAATTTTTTTTCAATCGAATCAATAACCATTTGTTGTTCATTGATCGTTAATGTTTGCTCCTGGGCTTTTAACTTTGTAGTGAATAGCAGGAGTAGGGCCACAATGGCTAGTGTGATGCTGTTGTAAATTTTCATGATCTTAATTGTTTGTGCAATTGGCACGAATCTTTTTTAAGATGGTTTCCAATTGCTTTTGTTCGTTTTTTGATATTCCTTGTAATGATGAATTTCTGTTGTTCTGAATAATGGGTGGAAGTATTTTTAGAACTTCCTTTCCTTTTGGAGTGATCTCTATATTAAATCTGCGTCTGTCCTCTGTGTGCATCGATCTTTTCAGGTATTTTTTTTTAACCATTGTATTGATCATACGGGTCATGGAAGCATTGTCCTTAAAGACCAACTCGGCGATCTCTTTTTGCGTCATATCCGGGTATTCATCTAAAAAAATAAGTACTAGGCCTTGATCGATCGTCATGTCTTCTATGGCTTCGGAAATATTTTTCTGGGCAAATTTGCGGTATTCCTTGATCGTACTTTCAATAGCGTGAAAAATGGTTTTCGAAGGAAGAACTAACTTCATAAATAATTAATTTGATATAAATATAATTGATATATCAAATATAGTACCAAATTTTAACTATTTTTTAGAACTGTAAAATTTAAAGGGCGTGAACAAACAACCCGTCGTCTGTCTTTTCGACCTTGGCCAGGTTGTTTTTGGTAAGATGTTTAATGGTTTTGTCCCACTTCTTGTTAGACAGGCCAGACTGTGCTTTTAATTCTACCAGGAAAATAGGAGTGTGGTCCTTTAAGTATTCTAATACCTGCTTTTCATCTTCAGAAAGTGCCACCTGTTTCTTCTCAGGTTTCATTTGAGGGAAGAAAAGAACTTCTTGGATAGAGGCATTATTGGTAAGGAACATGATCAATCTGTCCATACCAATTCCCATTCCACTGGTTGGAGGCATACCGTATTCCAGGGCTCTTATAAAATCGTTATCGATGAACATGGCCTCATCGTCACCCCGATCGGCTAGTTTCAGCTGTGCTTCAAATCGTTCGCGTTGATCTATAGGGTCGTTAAGCTCACTGTAAGCATTTGCTACTTCCTTTCCGCAAACCATCAATTCGAATCGTTCGGTAAGCTCAGGGTTGTCACGGTGTTCTTTGCATAACGGACTCATTTCCTTGGGATAGTCTGTAATGAAGGTTGGTTGAATAAAATTTCCTTCACACTTCTCCCCGAAGATCTCGTCGATCAACTTTCCTTTCCCCATCGAATCATCTACCTCTACACCCATTTCAAGGGCTGCAGCTCGTAATTCGGCTTCTGTTTTATCTGTGATATCGAAACCTGTAAACTGTTTAATAGCATCGGTCATAGTCACCCTGGGGTAAGGGGCCTTGAAATCGATGGTATGATCCCCAAAAGTTGCCGAGGTAGTGTTGTTAACAGCTTTGGCACAAAATTCCAGAAGCTGCTCACAAAATTCCATCATCCAGTTATAATCTTTGTAAGCCACGTAGATTTCCATGGCTGTAAACTCCGGGTTGTGGGTGCGGTCCATTCCTTCATTTCGGAAATTCTTGGAGAATTCGTACACCCCGTCGAACCCGCCAACGATAAGTCTCTTTAAGTATAATTCGTTTGCTATACGCAGATATAAGGGCATATCCAGCGTGTTGTGATGGGTAACGAACGGCCGTGCTGCTGCACCTCCCGGGATGGGTTGTAAAATTGGAGTTTCCACTTCAAAATACCCTCGGGCATTAAAGAATTCCCGCATGGCGTTGAAGAGTTTGGTCCTTTTAACGAAAACCTCCTTCACATGAGGATTCACAACCAGATCTGCATATCGCTGTCGGTACCGCTGCTCGGGGTCTGTAAAGGCATCGTGTACATTCCCTTCCGAATCCACCCTGGGCTGGGGTAGCGGTTTCAAGGCTTTAGACAGAAGTGTGAAATTTTTAACCATCACGGTCTTTTCGCCTACCTGGGTAGTGAACAATTCTCCTTCTACCCCAATAAAATCTCCTATATCGAGTAGTTTCTTATAAACTTCATTGTAGTGGGTCTTATCTTCCCCGGGACAGATCTCATCCCGGTTGAAATATACCTGTATACGGCCTTCGGCATCTTGTAATTCGGCGAAAGACGCTTTTCCCTGGATTCGGCGCGACATGAGTCGGCCGGCAATATTTACTTTCTTTCCTTCTTCAAAATTTTGTTTGATCTTACCCGAGGTGCTATCTACAGGGTATAAGGCCGCCGGATAGGGCTCAATGCCTAAATTTCGTAATTGGGACAATTTTTCCCGTCGTATCAGCTCCAGTTCTGAAAGTTGCATAGGTACACTACATTTTGAATTGCCGCCTGTCTGGCAGACGGCACAAAATTAACTTAATTCAAAAAACTAAGTGTTATAACTTTCAGAAAAACCCGGTGTTAGTGGGAAATTTTAGATTTAATATAAGCCATAGAGGTGGCAGCTTCTTCATTCTCAGGGTCCACACCCAGGGTTTTTTCATAATATCGAATGGATTCTGAATAACGTTCCATGATCCCCAGGGTGTTGGCTAAACTTAAATATGTACCGGGTTCTTCGGGAAATAACAGTGTATTGAGGGTATAGACTGAGATGGCTTCTTCCTTTTTTCCGGCATAGAACAGTACAGTGGCGTAGGTATTCAACTCGTACCTGTTCTTCACAAGCAATTTTAGTTCGGGTACTATTTTCTTCGATCTTTTGATAAGTTTTTCAGCTCCATGTTCGGTTAAGAATTCATTCACCATGGTCACGCCGTGATAACCCGGGGTATAATTGCCCTTCTGTATAGCCAGTATATCGGCTTCCAGACTTTTAACGGGGCGTTCGGTAATTCTGTTCACTTCTTTACCATTCAGATAAAAAATGAAAGTAGGTACCCGGTGTATATTCTTTCCAAGCTGTTCTCCACCCGGACTTTGTTTGTATGTACCCTTGTTCCGGTCTACAGCAATAGCTGTTAATCGTTCCATCGGAAATTCGGCTGCTTCCAGCACCTTGTAAAATTTTGGGACCTCTCGTTTACTATCTCCGCACCAGGTGCCCATAAATAATTCGATCGTATAATTTTTCAGATCGGTTTTTATTAGATCGATGATGGCAGGGTCTGGGGTGTATGCGGTATAATTCTTCTGAAACCATTTTCCGTAGCTGTTGGCACTTAGCCCTTCTTGGTTGATCTTTCCTAAAAGTTTAGGAACGTTGTCTTCGGAAATAATTTCTTTGTTAATGGGTTGGGCCTGGACGGCTGAAAGGGATAAACAAAGGAGTAATAGGAATAGTTTGGTTTTCATGGTAGTTCGTTTTTTGAATGATGAAACGAAGATGACCATGCTTCCGAAGAAAACGAAAAATAAAAGGTTTGAAATAGGGACTAGCCCCCCGGTTGAATTTTTATTTAAGAAGCATAGAGAGTCTTTACCTCATCGCGCGAACTAACCTTAAGTTTCTTATAGAGGTTGTTGATATGAGTCTTAACCGTACTCACACTTACAAACATTTCACTGGCGATCTCTTTGTTGGTTTTATCGGCCAGAATAAGCTCCAGGACCTTTTGTTCCTGATTAGACAACACCTTTCCGGCATCGGGGATGGCATTTTTTGTTTTTTTCCATTTTCCGAAGAAATAAAAATTTCCCAATACCGAGATCAATGCGATACCGGATGCGAGGTAAACCCACCAGGGTAATTTGGCCTCGCTAGCTGTTTGTACCAAAAATTGGTCTGCTTTAAGTTCTGCCTCGTATTGTTGAGTGTAGGAGGTTTGCGGATACGATGTTTTTAATCGGGTTAATAATCCGGAATAATAGCTGTTATTTTTTAGATCCTCCAGGTAATAGGTATGGAGATCACTGCCCCGGTCACTCAGGAAACTGTAAATATATAGTTCGGCCAGGGGTTCGTTGAGTTGTTCACCATATTGTTGCAGGATACTAAACCATTTGCGAGTATTTATCTTCCTGTTGGCTTCACTTCGATAGGTGCTAAAGGCGAAGCGCATGTCGTTCTTAAGTGAATCGATCTTCAGAAAAGCATTGGACCGTTCATCTTCAGAAACAATTTTACAAAACATCTCATTTTCGAAAGTAACAGGTAAGGACAGTGTAAGCGAATTGTTGGCAACGAACACCACCTCCTTACTATTGGCACAATGGCCACTTACATGAGAAAGATTGTATTCTCCGTCGGGACAAGTATCCACATGTATACGATACATTCGGTTTTCTTCGGGTAGATTGTTTCCTGTAAAACTGAAAAATCCGGTTGAATCTGGCTTAATCTTGGCAATGATCTGCTCGTTATATACCCCGGAGATCTTCCTGTAATCTTCAACTAAAGAAAGGTAAACCTCACCGTCGATCATACTGCCATCTACATACCCACTAAATTCGTACTGCGCATGTACCAAAGGGCTTATCAGCAGACAAAATAATAGTATTACAGTTCTATATGCGTTCATTTTGAGATTATAGTTTAGCCTGTGCTTCTTCCAGATAACCTTTAAATTCACTATCATCCGGAGCCATGGCCACCGCCTTCCCAAAATATTTCGCAGCTTCCTCGTATTGTTCCATATCCATATACCTCGAGCCAAGTCCGGCATACGCATTAGGGTTATTAGGGTAGATCATCGTATTTAAGGTAGCCACCTGGATACCTTCTTCTTTTTTACCCTGGCGGAAAATGGTTTTGGCATAAGTGTTCAATTCGTATACATCTCGTGTCTTCCCGGTAAATTCGACCGCAAGTTTGTTAAGATCTGCTTTAAAGTTTTCAAGACCCATTTCAATTAATCTGGTATGAACCATGTCTGCTGCAAAGTAGTAGGGTGTATATCCTCCATCGAGGATAAGCTGCAGATCCTCTTCCAGAGTTCGCACCGGATATTCGATGATCCTGTTTACTTCGTTCCCATTTTTCTTTAGAATGATAGTGGGTACGTGATGGATGTTCCGGCCTCCCTCTTCTCCTCCGGGGCTGCGTTTATAATTTTCTATCTCATCGTCTATGGCTATTATAGTGAGTTGTTCCATAGGATAATCTGCTGCCTCGAGTATTTTATAAAGGGTAGGAATCTCGCGCTGACTGTCCTCACACCAGGTGCCCATAAAGACTTCTATCTCGTATTCTTTTAGCTGGTCCTTGTAAGATTCGACGAGCTCTGTATTTACCTTATAGTCCTCGTAAGCCGGTTGAAACCATTCTGCAAAGACAGGTTTCATAAGTTTATCTTTATTGATCTTTCCCAAAAGTTTATCTTCGGATTCATTGGGAATTACTTCTTCGGCCACCTCTACTCCGGCCTGGTTGTCTTTACATCCCGTTAAGGTGGTGATTAGAATTAGGATAAGAAAAATTGGAGATCTCATAAATAATTTTTTGTAAATATAACGAGCGATGATGAGTTATTCAACAATGTAACAAATGTCTTAAAAGCTGTTCTAATAGAATGTTATTAATTGTAATTTCGTGCTTATGAGTATTTGGAGGGTATTATTGTCTATTTTATTTCCGCCCCTGGCTGTGATCGATAAAGGCTGTGGCTCCGTCTTGATCGTACTTATTTTAACTGTCTGCGGATGGATACCCGGTGTAATTGCAGCGCTTATTATTCTAAATAATCCCAATCGTTAATTAAATCTTGTAAAAAACGATTCTTCATTATCGGGATAGCCAATCTTCGATCTCTTTTTTTAGTTCGGCCGCTTTTTCGGGATTTCGTTCCAGCCAATTCTCCGTCTCATTTGGGTTCTTTTCAAGATTGAAAAGAAGGGGAGTCTCTTCATGATGAATATATTTATATACCCCATCGAAAACTGCCTTGAAATCACGCATTTCACTAAAAGCCAGTCTGTCTCCTTCAAATTTCCCTTTACAATCCAGTAGTGGCAATAAACTGTGACCATTTTTTATAGAACGGATCGTACTATCCTCAACCTGTGCTATGTCCAGGGTGGTTTTCACTAAATCGATAAGTTCTACCGGGGTATAGTCGAACTTTGGTTTGAACTTCTTAGGGTAGGAAATGATCAAAGCGGCATCAAGCACTTCTTTAAAGAGGGTATTCTTACCCAATAAACCGTGATCTCCTGTCATGATCCCGTGATCTGAAAAGAAAACGATGACGGTGTTGTCTTTATATCGGGAGTTTTTAATAAAATCCAGTAGTCTGCCAATTTGGGAATCCACATACGAAATTGCGGCTACATATTTCCTGCGATATCCCAAGGTGGTATAATCGTTGTAGATATTGTTTGGGTACATTCTTAAGCCTTCAGGAAGTTTGTAGTTCGCTTCGGCAGGATCGATAATGGGCGGCATCTGATTATTATATAACCCCCTGCCGTATTCTTCCTGAACATTAAACGGACCGTGTGGGCCAGAGTAGTTTAACCACATAAAGAAAGGCCCTTCTTCGGTATATTCACTCAATTTATTCATAGCATAAGTGGTGAAATGACCATCCATGCTTTCGGTGTCCGGGTCCAGGGTAGTGGGTTTGCCACCGCCCTCCTCCATAAATTTCTCCAGCAGTCCGTTCTTAAATAGAAAATCTCCATAAGAATCTATGCCTTCCTCCCAGCAACCCATAGTTTTAAATTGTTGTTTCGCCATATCGATAACCATAGATCTGCCATAGGACTGATATACAGAATCGAATCCCATATTGCATTGAATTGCCTTATTCTTCAAGTCGATCACATTTTCCGGTTGTAGCCCTCCTCGGTAAGGGATGAGATGATTCTTACCAACCCAGAAATTGGTATAACCATGCTGTTGCAGTGTCATGGGAAAAGCCCATATATCTTTTGGCAGGGATTTCAAGTCAAGATTTTCGTAAAGTCCAAGTTCATGGGGATATTTTCCGGTGATGAGAGAATTTCTGGATGGGGTACACATAACCCCTTGTGCCATGGCATTCTTAAATATTACTCCGGACTGAGCAAGACTATCAATATTGGGAGTTCGTGCAATCTTTGCCCCGTGTATCCCAAGATATTTGGCCGTGAGGTCGTCTACTTCGATAAAGAGAATATTAGGGGGAGAATCTGGTTCGGGTTGAGAGGGGCCACATGAGAGAATGAAAATACAAGTAATCAATGAGAAGAGTACTTTTTTCATAATGGTAATATCATAGTTCATGAAGATTAGATTTCATAACCAAGATACTATTAAATTTAATTGTACGTATACACAACAGATATATTAACATTGTGATAGAACCGTAATCTTTCGGTATCTTTGTTCATAAGAAATTACAGGATAAAATGGCTGTATTATGAAACAAATTTTAGTTTTAATCCTGGGAGCTTTTTCACTTGTAAGCTGCCAATTCAATGAAACCCTTGTATTGAACGAGGACGGTACAGGAAGGATGTCACTTAGTATGGATCTTAGCGAGATGATGGCATTTGGAGGCGAAATGTCTCAGGATTCTACTTTTACAAAACAAGACACTATCGTTTCCCTGAAAGAGATCTTCGAAGAGAAGAAGGATAGTATTTCAAAACTTTCGAAAGCAGAACAAAAACGACTGAAAGCCATAGAAAACTACAAGATCCACATGGTATCCGATCCTGATGAAAATAAGCTCATTGTAGATGTTTTTTCAGACTTTAAAGACGTTTCAGAAGCCAATAACTTAATGCAGGGCTTCGAACAAACAGAAAGCCTACTTCCGGGTAATAAAAGTGCGGGCGCAGATGATGACAGTCCGGAATCTGAACTACTGGGAGTTTCATATACCTTTAAAAAAGGTGTTTTTAAAAGAGATGCCTTTATAAAGGACGAGGAACGCCATAAGTCTCAGCTCGACAGTTTGAAACAAGCGGAGTCTTTCATGAGCTCGATGAAATACAAAATAAAATACACCTTTCCCAGGCGCATCAAAAAGGCTTCGGCAGAAGACGCCACATACTCACTGGATGGTAAAACCATAGAACTGGAACGAAATTTCCTCGATTATTTTAAGAACCCGGATGTGCTAGATCTTGAAGTTGAATTAGAGAATTAGAAATGAATAAGGAAGTTATCGTACAAGATCTTGGTTTAAAAGATTACAAGGAGACCTGGGACTATCAGGAAGAATTGTTTAGGGAGATCCTCGATATAAAAATAAAGAACCGACGCGAAGATGCCGGTTTGGATACGTCCAATTACTTCCTTTTCGTTGAGCACCCTCATGTGTATACGCTTGGTAAAAGTGGCGATTTAGGAAATCTTCTTATAGCCGAAGAAAAGTTAGCAGAAATAGAAGCTAGCTTTTACAAGATCAATCGTGGAGGTGATATTACATATCACGGCCCTGGGCAGATCGTGGGATATCCAATATTGGACCTGGAGAATTTCTTCACCGATATACATAAATACCTTCGGTTTTTAGAAGAGATCATTATCCGAACCTTGGCCGAGTACAATATAAAAGCCGAACGTTCATCTGGAGAAACAGGCGTGTGGCTGGATGTAGGGACACCATTTGCCCGAAAGATCTGCGCCATGGGAGTTCGGGCAAGCCGCTGGGTAACCATGCATGGATTTGCGTTCAATGTAAATGCGAACCTCGGGTATTTCGACCATATGATCCCCTGTGGTATAAAAGGGAAGGCGGTTACTTCTCTTAACGTAGAATTGGGCAAACCGGAAGTTTCCATGGACGAGGTAAAAGGAAAACTTCTCAAGCATTTCAAACAGTTGTTCGAGGCGAAATTCGTTGAGAAGGCCGATATCAAGATCCAATAACTACAATCCCTATCTACAAAACAAAACCGCGGAAGATACCGCGGTTGAATGTTTTATTATTTACATCAAGTAATCACTTGGAAAATGAGGTAAGCACACTGGTACCATCCAGCTTCCCTTTCTTGTTATAGTCTTCAGATTTTACAACCCCAACTCCTTCGGCGATCCATTGCTTGGTAGTACGTTTTTGATTTGCTGCCATGGATTTAATGTGAGTTGATTGGGTAATGATATAACAATCGAAAGTCCCTGCAGGAGTGGTGACACTTTCCTTTCCTAGTACTTCCCGGTCTGTAATAAGCGTACTCATATTAAAATTCATGCCGGACATGGACATTTTAATGATGATCTCGGCATCCGGAAGTGATTGTCCTACCGAGAGATCGTTAGGCAGATCGAGGTTAGTACCGGTTACTTCGTAATCCATTTGGTCACCATAGGCCGCCATTAGACTTGGATTCATTAGTGATTTGAAATCTATGGAGACGACCCCGTTTCTACAAGTTGCTTCATACTCTGTCCCTTTCATCTCATTTCCCTTATGATCTGTGAGTGTCATAGTCATATTTGCGACGGTAGCATCTCCGCTGGTACTAATATTATTTATATTGTATTCTACCATGCCTTGAGATTTCCCCTTGGCATTATACATGGTCAATTGTGTTTTTGCTCCTTCTTTAAAAGGATAGAATTTACTGCAACTGGACTGCGCCCTGGCGAAGAAAATAGTTAAGCAAATCGCTACTAGTGTAATAAGTGTTTTTTTCATTGTCTTAAATTTTTAGGTTTAATCTCTTGATCCAATTCTGGATGCTTCGTTGGTGATTCTAATAATTAATGTCTTATCAATTGTATTACCGTGAAAATCGGTGCCGCTGAACACAAATTTATAATTAACGATCTCTCCACTGGGTGGCCCACCGATCGCTTCCATCCGTCTCACCGTTAAGGTGGCGCCATTTACAGGGGTATCTCTAAATCCGGTAAACTCGTATTTATCCCTGTACGGATCCCCCGAATTTGCTACAAACCATCCGTTTCTATCCAACAATCGAAGAATATGCGATCCGGGTAACTCCCAGCTGGCATTTTGAAGCCCACCCCTGTCCGTTACGGTGAGTATAACGTTATACATGGCCCCTCTTCGAAGATACAAAGCCTTATTGTCGAAATCGAAAGTAGGTGTGATGTTCTCGTTAAGTCCGTCCCCGGTAATTTTAAATACAAAAGAAGGATCTACAGTATCTCTTGCCGGAATTGTGGTTGCACAATTACTAGCGATCACACCAATTATGATAAGATATAATATCGGTTTTATTTTCATAAGTTCTTTTAAATTTAATGTTTATTCGAAGGCAATACAAGTATCTCTACGCGTCTGTTCTTCTGTTTGTTCTCATCGGTATCGTTTGGTGCTACTGGTTGAGATTCACCCAATCCTTTAACCGTAAATTTATACGTATTAGACAAATTCTCTTGCAGATATCCGGCAACTTCCTGAGCTCTGTTTTTAGAAAGAATCAAATTACTTTGTGGAGATCCCACGTTGTCTGTATGGCCTTCAACAATGACCGTTCCTTCCGGAATTTCCTTTATGGCATCAAGCAAACGTTCCAGTTCTGAAGTCGCACTTCCCTTCAACTTATATTCTCCTGTGTCGAAAAGTACCGCACTATCGATGTTGAGACGTAAGGCCCCACCAATAGCCGCCACGGCGTCTACATCTGCTCCTGGGACTACGCTAAACGTATCCAGATCTGTTAATCGAACATAATTATAAGTTTCACCCGGTTTTACAAAACCAGCAAGGTCTACCATGGCAGTTCCCCCTTCAATCTGTCCAATGTCGAGCCAATTAACTCCATCTTTTGAGATTTCTAGGCGGGTTGGCTCTATCTTTCCCATTTCAAATACATAAAGGTCGGGGCCATTCACATCGGTTAAGGCGTTATTGGTAAACTCGAGAGTGAGAACCCCGTTTAATCCCAGGTTTCCTATTCTTGGATCTTGTAATCTGAAATTCTCAAGTGCCATATCGGGTTCCCCTAAAACTCCTTCCGAATTTGCACCGCCATCTCCTGTGTCATGAGAGATCATTACATCGGCAAATGAAAGCTCTCCAAACGGAAGGTAGATGTATTTTCTCCTGGAATCGATGTAGGTGATCCCAATATCTTCCTCTTCACCGTACCACCCGGGATTCAACTGGTAAAACTCTTCCCTGGCCTTGTTGGCTTTCTGCATAAATTTCCCGGCAGCCTTACCTTGTCTTTTTTTAAAATAGTCGATAGTGTACTTAAATCCTTCGGTGCATTTGGGGTCCTTCAGATATTCTGAAACATCCTTCGGGATCTCAAAATTCAAGGCTCGTTTGGCGGCGGCCGAATTGGGATGATTTTCGGTATTCGGAAAATCCTTTAGCATCTGTAGTTCGGCTTCAGAAACTTCAAAATAATTCAATAAAATAGGCACCACATTATCGTCTGAAGCCACACCTAACCGTCTAAGCGCGGTCTTGCCTGTTCGTCCTCCCCGATACATATAATGTTCGGTCATATCCTCTAAAAAACCACCGGTAGGATTGTTTGTATATGCCCGTATCCTTTCTCGTCCGTTAATTTCGTATCCCATGGAAACGGAAGCCGGCGAAATATTTTGCTCTAGCAGGTCCCGCATGGGCTTATAGGATTGGTGTCCGTTGGACAAATGAACCTTCAAAGCTGGAAGGTTGAGTTCGAACTCATCTCCGTTGTCCTTGATCAGCGCTTTTTCTTTCAGCTCCGGATCACCCTCCATAATTTGTTGCAGGGAGGCTAATTCGGTTTTATCCAGGTCTTCCTTTTTAATATAAACCCTGTTCTCACCTGTATCGAATACGGAATTCGATCTGGTTTCTTCAATGCTCTCCTCATCGCTGTCCTCTTCTGTTATTTCGGGAACCTCAAATGCGATCTCCGGCTGCTCTTTGATCCCGGCTTGCTCTTCCGTATCAACTTCTGCCGTTTTCCCTTTCGCTTCAGAATCCTTACATGAGATTAACCAGCTACAGAGTATGCATAAAATAATTACTATTCTCATCTTAATCTGTTCTATTATAGTTTACAACCCTATTTTTTACTCTAGACGGTTTTGAATGATATTCTTATCCGGGGTACAGTCCTGGCAGTTAGCCCAGAGTTCGCGGGGAGTACCAAGGCAGTAAAATAAATTACTCATAGTTTTTTCAAGAACTTATCCTGTGCTTAGGTTTAGGAATGCTGTCGTTGGTAGAATCGATTATGGCATCATCGTCTTTTTTCGATTTTCGCTTACGCTGCTTTTCTTTTTTCGGCGCATCAATAACACTATCAAGCACTCGGTCTGTAGATTTTCTGGTTTCTCTTTCTACCCGGCGTTCTACAGTTCGCTCGGCTGCTCTTTCGGCTCTTTTAGAAAGTTTTTTAAAGATCTGTGCATCTGCCTGGGTTCCCAGAAGCAGGAAGAAAAACATTAGGAAATACTTAGCTGTTTTCATGATTTCTGTTTTTTATTGTTTGTTATTTTCTAAATGTTGTTTGTTTTATAACTTTATTCTTGTGCGTAATTTTCAAAGTGTATATGCCTTCTGCGAGATGGTTTATATTGAGGTAGATTTGAGTAAAGGGTTCCAACTCAACTTTCCCGGCATAAACGTTACGCTTTTTTTTCATGGGGGAATCGATTTTACATTTCAAAAGTAGGTGAGAAGCCTATCGTTCTATTGGAGCATTGTAACCATTGCTATAATATATGTAACACACCCTTAATTAAAGGGCTATCGGCTAATGTATCGATCGATCGGGGAGTACTATGTAGCGAAATAATCGGATGGGGAGGTCCCGAATTCCTGTTTAAAGCACTTAGTGAAATAGGAAGGGTCATTGAATCCAACTGTATATCCTATTTCCGAAATAGTGGCTTTATTCTCCTTTAATAGACTTAGTGCTAATTTTAATCGCTGTGATCTTAAAAATTCACTGGTGGATTGTCCGGTGATCGCTTTTAATTTTCTGTGTAACTGCATACGGCTCACCCCCATCTCTTTGCTAAATAGCTCTGCACTAAACTCGGGATTAGTAAGATGTTCGTCCATAACTTTCTGAAGCCTTTCCAGGAATTGTTCATCGGCCGAGGAAATAGCAATATCTTTTGGCCGTATCACAACTTCTTGTGCAAAGCGCGATTGTAATTTTCGCCTGTTTTCAAGTAAATTGAAAACTGTAGCCTTTAGCAATTGTGCATTAAACGGCTTGATAACATAAGCATCGGCACCACTGTGAACTCCTTGGAGTTTGTCTTCGTCGTCAGATTTTGCCGTGAGCAAAACCACAGGAATATGCGAAGTAATTTCGTTCTCCTTTAACTTTTCTGTGAATTCGAACCCATCCAGTTGCGGCATCATCACATCACTAATCACGATATCTGGAATGGTTTCTGAAGCAATAGCCAGGCCTTCATTTCCATTGGTAGCCATTTGTATCTGGTAGGTAGATTCGAAAATCGAGGACACGTAATTTCGAATTTCCGTATTATCATCGGCGATTAGTAGGATGGGAGCATCTTCGGGAATAGCCAATTGTTGTTCAGCAATACTTTCATCCAATATTGTATCTGCTGTATCGCTTTTCTGAAGCTCTTCTGAAAGGATCTCTTCGGGAGAGAATGCCATCTTCACCACTGGAAGTTGTACATTGAATTTCGTCCCGTCCTTCTCCGAACTCTCTACCGAAATACTTCCTTTGTGAAGCTCTATAAGTTCTTTTGTAAGCGCAAGACCTATACCGGTGCCCGGATTTTGAGGATCGGACTGATAGAATCGTTCAAATATTTTATCCTTTTGCCCGGAGGATAAATAATTTCCGGAATTAGAAACACTAAAAACAAAATCGTCGCCGTCCCTTTCTCCTTCAATTTTTACATTGCCCCCTTCATGGGTATATTTTATGGCGTTACCCAGTAAATTAAAAAGTACCTTTTCCATGGCGTCTCGGTCAAACCAATCCATCGATCGATCATCGTTTTTCAATGAGACTTTCATTGTAAGATCCTTTTCTTTACTGCTAAATGAGAAAGCCTCCGCCTGGGCGGCAATGAAATTCGATAAATTACCGGGTTGGACCTTTAAACTCATATTCCCGCTTTCCAGTTTCGATAAGGCTAGCAATTGCTCTACCAGAGATTCCAGACGTTGCGTGTTGGCCCTGGCGATAAGAAGGTTTTTACGATCATTCTTAGACAGAGATTCTGAAAGTAACTGATCCTCTACCGGACCTTTTATCAAGGTGAGGGGGGTTCGGAACTCATGAGAAATATTGGCAAAGAAGGTGGATTTCGCTTTATCGAGTTCCTTGAGTTTCTTATTGGTCTTCATCCGGTTTCTATACTGAAAGAATAAAAACAATCCAGCGAGCCCCATAAGTGCGATCCCGCCTAATAAAACATTTCGCTGATTCTTCTTCTGTTCCTCTACCAGCTCATTCTGCGAAGTAAGTAGCGCAATTTCACGATCCCTGCTTTCGGTTTGATAGATCGCTTCGATCTCCCGGATCTTTTCGGAGCTTTGAATGTCCATTAGCGAATCCTTGATCGCAGTTGCGCGGTTCTTGTATTCGAAAGCTTTCTTATAATCATTACGCTGAGCATAAGATCTTGAAAACAACTCATAAGTCTCCTGGGCAACCTGGCTATTCCTGGTTGAACTATTTAAGGTTTCGGCTTCATTTAAATAGCCCAGGGCCTTGGATGTCCTGCCTTGGTCTAAGGCAAGTTTTGCCAGTTCGAGGGCGTTGAGGGAGGCCTCGTAGGTGCGGTTGTTCCGCTTGTGAATAGAAAATCCTTCATTAAAAAATGCTTCAGCCTTATCGAGCTGCTTCTGTTTAACTTTCAATTGACCTAAATAGGTGCTGATCTCACCCACGGTGCGTTCGTCCTTGATGGCCGAAAAGAAGTTGTAACTGAGCGTTAACAGGCTGTCGGCCTTCGAAAGCTGGTTTTTTTTCATATATACCTGGCCCAGGTAAATATGTGTGGTGTTAAGATAATAGGTGGCATTACCTCCTAGTTTTTCAAATTCGTTGTTGGCACGCAAATAATACGTTTCGGAGGCATCGTAATCCTCAAGGTCAAGATAGATGTTTCCTAAATTTTGATAGGCAGCCGCGATCACATCGGGCCGTAAAGCTTCGATCTTATGAACCGAATCCACCACCAGTAACTTCTTAATGGCTTCGTCCAGTTTGTTCTGTCTGGCGTAGGCTGTAGCCAGAGCAGTGTGGCTGTCTGCGAAGATCATATTATTAGGATCGTCGTATTCTTCTGTAGTTTCAATCGCCTTTTCACAGGCGGCTACAGATTCGTCCATCATACCCATTAGGTAATAAGTTCGACAAAGACTGTTATAGGCCCTGGCAGCACCAATAGGGTAATCGATGGTCTTTGCCAGCGCGAGTGCCTGTTTAAAATACACTATGGCCGAATCATTTTGCTGTAGTCTTTTAAAACACTGGCCAATGAGATAATCGGCATCGATCACCCCCGGGCCGTACTTCTTTTGTTGGGTGAATTCTTTGATCTTACGGGAATAGTAGAAGGCACTATCGGGATTGGGATTGATATTTTGTGCCATCTTAATTCTCCAGCCACTAATGGTCACGGAATCCTCTTCCGAAATTGTTTTGATATAGGTAGTTGCATCCTGTGCTTGAAGGAAGGTCGTTAGTAAGAGACACAGAATTAGTATAACTCGTGGCATGAGGAGGCTACTTGTTACTTAAAGATAAGGAATTAAATTAAACATCAAGATAAGACAGTCGTGATGCGACCGCATGTTGGTCCTACTGAAGCTCGTATAATATCACTTCATTTGTTTCGCCGCGTACTAGAAGGTGAATCGTTCTAGATCGGTCCGGGCTGGAAATTTCGGCAACAGAAGTTCCGTAAACTGGAAAGCCCGTCATTAATTCACCAGATGCATGGTAAACAAAAACCTTATTTTCCTGAGTTTCGGTAACAGTTATATAATTATCACCCTTTGCCCTGTATATCCTCGGTTGCGTGTAAATACCGAAGGGCAGTTCCACCAATTTTCCATTAATACGCAGTAGGTTATCATCTAGAGTAACCTTAGTCTTATAGTCGATGAGGAACGAATAGTTAGTAGATACATTGAGCTTTTGTGAACTAACGCTACCGTTTTGTGCAATGGATTCTTTGGTTTTTTCTGAAGTAATTACAACAAATTTAGAGCCTTCTTCGACTATAGGGGTGTTGGAGAACTTAAATCGTTTGTTCACCGTTATACGGGATTTACCAACGCGGCTAAGGATATTCAGTTTACCATTCTCTTCGGCCACCAGGATATAATCCTTATTGCTCATCCGTATATGCTGAGCCGGCAATACTATATCGGAGGTAGCACCCTCGAAATTAAATCCCTTTACATTCTTGCCCTTGCTGTCGTAAAGAAGAAGTTCCCTGCCCTGAACTATTGCAAACCGGTATTTCCTGTTATTGTCGTAATCAAAAACAGACAAGGGTTGAGTGATCTCATCCTTAAAATTCACCGGGAAAGGAGACACGTTGTTTCCATTTCGGTCCAATACGTATAATTTGCTTTTAGTAGTGAAGGCAAGTTGTTTCTTTCCGTTTCTAAGGATATCTACTTCGTGGATCTTTCCCAGAACGGGTTCTCTAAGATCCTTACTCCACAATATTTTCCCGTTCGAGGAAATAAGGTGTAGCTTATTGCCCATGTCCTGCACTACAATATCCTTTCCTCCGGTGCGGTGATTAGTAAAAAACTGTGCTTCTCCCAGGAGATCTGCTTCTAGTTTGGTGCTAAATACTTGTGCTACGCTGCCAGTGATCTGTCTGGTTTTACCGGCCTCGAGGCAAACATAATTAACATGTGCAAAGTTACGGTCGTAACTGTATTGCAAAGCAGACAATTGATAGCTGGCCGGCCCATCTGCAGTATAATCGGGGGTCTCTACCAACACATTCGAAATACCTTTGTATACATTTTTATTGAAATGCATTAGAAGTACAGAGGATGCACTGGCAAGTTCCCGAACAGATTTTTGGTAATTGGGGGTATTGGCAAGCACGTTGTTACTCTTATAGGCAACGATAAATTTTTCGGCGGTTGTCATGCTTTCAGAAAAAATAAAATAATGCTCTATTTGGAAGGCATATTTTGGCGATGTTTTACTAATAAGCGGCCTGAAGTTTTCTATAAATACATCCGAGTTCGAAAAATCGTAGATCTCAACATCTCTGAAAACGGTGTTTTCAGACAGCATAGGAGCCAGAGCTTCATTGGTTAAAGATGCATCGATACTGCTCATCACGATAGCATTGCCATCCTCAAACTTTATGTCGCTTATTTCGGTGATGGTTTCAAACATTGCGACCGCGCGGGATGATACGCTGTCTTTTCTATGAACGCGAAGCCGATTTAAAAAGATATCGGGATGGTTGAATGTAAAAGTTACAGAAGATTCTGCATCCACAGGATGCACAGAAGCTATGGTGTTTTGCTGCGGAATTTGTCCCTTAAAAATATCGATTAACCGCGGGATGGTATCCCGGTTGAGGGTTACACCGGATGCGGTTATCCCCCCCGATGCTATTGTTACATTCAATATTTGATGGCTCGATAAGGGCACATTTACCGAATCCTGAAGGCTTAGCATTGGAGCATTTCTAGAGATGATCAGTTCGGCTTCTCCTGCGATGGGAATCTCCCCGTCATAACCTGCATTCTTTCCGGATAAGACCTCTTCCAACATTTTCTGAGATGAAAAAAGCAGGAGAACACTGTCTTTTATAGCCTTGTACACTGTTTGATCCTCGATGCTTATCCTATCCAGAGTCGTATTCCCGTAGCTAAGTTTTTCTGAAATTATATTGGGAAGCGAGTCTAGTTTAAAAACTGCCGAATCCAGCCGCGTAATAAAGGCAAATTCGGGTAATGAATTGTCGTTGCGATGAATGCTTAGTAAAGATCTAGAACGAGGTTTTAGTAATTTTAAGGCAGCATGTTCTCCCGATAGTAGTCTGTAAAGTTCGCTGTTTTTTAAACTTTTGAAGGCCGCATTTTGTTGCAGGTCTTTCCGAAGGATCTCATAATTAGTTATAGATAGCACTGTCGAGGCATTATCGGGAACGAAATCCTCAAGTTCGGCCCGGGTATCCTGTTCCGGGTCACAGGCCAAGAACAAGCTGAACGCCATGATCCCTAATAATAAATACTGAATCCTCTTCACAACACAAAAATAGTTATGAAAGGGAGTTGTAACAGAGATGCTTTGAAATCTTTATCGACTTCTTTTCAACAATCTAAAAGTTTAATCTCAGTTGTTCAGGTAATAGTCTGAAACTCCTTCTATGATAAGGGGTAGGGCCATATTTTTTAATGGCTTCACGATGTTCGGCGGTGGGATAGCCCTTATTCTTTTTCCAGTTGTAGACGGGGAATTCCTCATGTAATTGGGCCAGGTATTCATCTCTATATGTCTTGGCCAGGATGGACGCTGCTGCAATGTGCAAGTATTTACTGTCGCCTTTCACCACACACTCATAAGGAATTTTATGAAACGGCTTAAAGCGGTTTCCGTCGATAGCTATAAACTGGGGAGCTAACTGTAACTTTTCGATTGAACGATGCATGGCCAGTATGGACGCATTAAGGATGTTTACCTGGTCGATCTCTTCCATCATCACATGGGACACAGCAAATGCTAATGCCTGTTCTTCAATGATCGGGCGAAGTTCTTCTCTTTTTTTTTCTGAAAGTTGCTTGGAGTCTGTAAGATCGGGATGCGCAAAATCGTCGGGTAAAATTACTGCCGCTGCGGTAACAGGTCCGGCCAGGCAACCTCGACCTGCTTCATCTGTACCGCATTCCAGTAATTGTGTGTGTATTTTGAGCTTTAACACTGAAATTAAAAGTAACTATTTTCGTTTAAAAATTTACCTTTGTGTGATAAGATAGGTATTCATGAACAAAACGCTATTGATCTTTCTCTTTTTCTGCTGTAAGACAGTAGTGTTCTCTCAAAGTTTTCCAAGCGGACCGGACAACACTCCCAAAAGTAAACCCCCGATCGACCTGTACAAGATCATTTCGGCAGATCGTGATACTACCGTAGTAGATACTTCACTCACCATAGCGAAGGACTATAAGTTTAACTATCTCCGCAAGGATGATTTCGAATTGATGCCTTTTGCCAATGTAGGTCAAACCTACAATTCGCTGGCCTATACATTCGATAAAAGCAATCTAAAGCCGTTGTTTGTGGCGCAGTCGCATCATTTTAACTACTTCGAGATTGAGGACATGCAGTATTTTCGGGTGCCCACGCCCTTCACAGAATTGTATTTCCGTACCGCTTTCGAACAGGGTCAGCAACTGGATGCATTACTCGCAGTTAATACCAGCGAACAGTTTAATTTTTCGATTGCTTATAAAGGGATACGATCTCTGGGGAATTATCAGCAAATGCTTACAAGCACGGGAAATTTCAGGTTTACAACTAACTACAACACCAAGAATTCACGCTATAAGATCAGGGCACATATAGCGGCTCAGGACGTATTGAACGAAGAAAATGGTGGCCTGAACGAAAGTTCGCTCGCTTTATTCAAGGCAGACGACCCCGAATTTGACGACCGGGCACGTCTCGATGTTAATTTTGAGAATGCCGAAAACAAACTGGAAGGACTCCGTTTTTATGCCGATCATGAATACGAGCTTATCAGGCGAAAAGATTCTACTTCTTATAGTATCCTGAATATCGGGAATGTGATAAGTTATGAAGATAAGTTCTACGAATATCGCCAGAACAGTCCCTATTCAGGATATGGAGCTTCCTATGAGGATACAGACCTAATAAAAACTACAAAACTGGAAGATTTTAATGTTCAGGGATATGCACGTCTGGAGAACTCCATACTGGGAGAATTAAGTGCTTCTATAGGCTACACAGATTATAACTACGGCTATGACACGGTTCTGGATCTGGTAGATGGTAGAATCACCAACCGCCTTAAAGGTAATCTTGTGCAATTTGGCGCTAGTTATAAAAAACAATATCGCGGTTTCGAACTTTCGGGAAGAGGAAAGATCAATATCTCGGGTGATTTTGATGGAAATTACCTCACGGCTGCAGCGCAATTCGCATTCAATGAGGAAAACAAGGTAAGGGCTTCGGCCACTATACATTCGGTAGCGCCTAATTTCAACTTTCTATTGTATCAGAGTGATTATGTAAACTACAATTGGCAAAACGATCTCGACAATGTAAAGACCCAGGAGTTGAAATTCGAGTTGCAGTCGGAGAAACTTTTAGACGCCACTGTGAGCTATACCGGAATTGACGATTATACCTATTTTACTATAAAAGCGAATGACAGCACTCCAACTCCCCAGCAGTTTGGTGAGCGGGTGGATTATCTAAAGATCAAGGCAGAGCGTGAATTTAGATATGGGCGATTCGCCTTAATGAACACAGTATTGTTCCAACAGGCAGTTTCGGGTGAAGAGGTCTTTAATGTTCCCGAAATAGTGACACGACATACACTCTATTATGAAGACGAATGGTTTAAGAAAGCCTTGTTTCTTCAAACCGGGATCACCTTCAGATATTTTACCGAATACAATATGAACGGCTACGATCCTGTTCTGGCCGAATTTTATGTTCAGAACGATGAGAAAATAGGTGGATTTCCTATGGTGGACCTCTTTTTTAATGCAAAGATCAAGCAAACACGTATTTATTTTAAATACGAACACGTAAACCAGTTGTTTAACTCAACCAACAGTCACTTTTCGGCACCCGGATATCCTTATCGGGATGCGGTGATCCGCTTCGGTCTGGTGTGGAACTTTTTCCTCTAATAGCAGTTTGTGGGTGTAAAGCTAATATATCTGTTTCTTCGTATAAGCTTTGCCCTTGTTTGGTTTGTAAATGGTTTTTACTGTAAGATTCTGGGCCTGGTGCCGCGTCACGAATTTATAGTAGCAAAGATACTTGGTTTCGATTATGCACAACAGTTTACCATTGCCATCGGTTTTGCCGAAGTGATCATGGGCTTTTGGGTTTTAAGTGGTTATAAGGCAAAACTTAATGCTGCTACGCAGATCGTGGTTGTTTTACTTATGAATATCCTTGAGACCCTCATTGTTCCCGAATTACTCTTATGGGGAAGTATGAATCTGCTCTTTGCTATCATTTTTGTACTTCTCATTTTTATAAATGAATTCATCATCGCTAAACGTATAACCTAAATGGCTGCATTTTCTTCATTAAAAGACCATCCTTTTGCCGTTGAAGCTTATTTTAACAGGTCGGTGGTCTTTACATTTGCAGCCCCTAAAGCCGAACTTGAGCGATTCCTTCCCGAATGTCTTAGCCTGGATACTTTTAAAGACACTTATGGTTTCATTGCTGTGGCTATGGTAGACACAAGAGATCTCAGGCCGAAAGGAACCTCGAAGTTGTTAGGCAATGATTTTATGCTGGTAGGCTATCGCATTTTTGTTCGATATAAAAATTTAAAAGGAAGAAGACTGCGTGGTTTGTATATCTTGAAATCTGAAACAAATAAGAAGAAAATGGAACTCTTCGGAAATATCTTTACTCATTATAAATATGAGACTACAGATATTCGTTTTCAGGAGGAAGGTAAGCTTAGTAAGGTTTCTTCCGAAGCATCTAATTTTGAAGCAGTATTCCAAGGTTCAAATGAGGAGGCATCCTTACCCGTAGGCTCGCCATTTTCCAGTTGGAAAGAAGCCCGTAGATATGCGGGTCCGTTGCCTTTCACATTTACATACAATTCAGAAAAAAAAGAAATACTCATCATCGAAGGAGTACGAAAAAACTGGAAGCCACAACCTTTGGAAGTACAGGAGTATCGGTTTAAATTTATCGAAGACCTTAAATTAAAGGATGTGGTTCTTGCTAATGCCTTTCAAATCGTAGATGTACCATATTACTGGAAAAAAGGGATCAAAGAACAATGGCAGGGATAAGGAAACCATACCAGGGCGTTTGGAATATCATCCGGTTCAACCGGCATTTTTATATTTTTTATTTTCTCGTAGTCATCCTGCTCTTCGTCACTCTACGATTACTTTGGGGAGGATCTTTGGCTGCATGGATTTGTGTTCTAATCTCGTTACCCGTAGCCATATCTCTTTTAATCTCACATTGGGTTTACGATCGTTCTGATCTCTACCTACTCTCCTGGCTTGATACACTTGTAATAAAACCCGGGGACACTTTAGTGAATATCAATGCCGGGTTCGATGAGACCAGTGAGACCATAAGGCAAAAATACCCCCAGGCACGCATGGAAGTATTCGATTTCTACAATGAAACCAGGCATACCGAACCATCCATTAGAAGAGCGCGTAGGGCATATCCTCCATATCCTGGTACCAGGATCATCTCAACATCTAAAATTCCTTTAGATGATCATGTAGCCGATTTCGTTTTTTTAATTTTAAGTGCGCATGAGATAAGGAAGGAGCAGGAGCGACTGGAATTTTTTAGGGAAGTGCGAAGGGTGACTAAGCCCATGGGACGAGTGGTGGTGGTGGAACACCTTAGAGATGGCGCAAATTTTTTAGCTTACACTATTGGTGCTTTTCATTTTTTTAGCAAGAATAACTGGATGTTAGTCTTTAGAGAGGCCGGATTTAAGATTGAGAAAGTGATCAAAACCACACCTTTTATTTCAACCTTTATTTTAAAATGAAATGGAACTACACCTTAAGATCATAGGGACGTTACTCATGCTGCTGGCGCTTATTCATATTCCGTTTCCACGTTATTTTAGGTGGAAGGAAGAATTGAAAGTGCTCAGTCTCATGAATAGTCAGATGATGCGGGTTCATACCTTTTTCATCGCACTTACAGTATTTCTAATGGGTTTGCTGTGTTTTACTTCCTCCTATGAACTCGTCCATACAGCATTGGGCAGGAAGATTTGTTTGGGAATCGGGATCTTCTGGACGTGTCGACTATTTATTCAACTTTTTGTGTATTCCACGAAATTATGGCGTGGCAAAGTGTTCGAAACTGCCATGCATCTTATTTTCACATTGCTCTGGGCTTATCTCAGTTTTATTTTTCTGAAGATTTATTTTATGCCTTACGTTTAATTATTGATACTGTCCATAACAGCTTCGATCAATTCTTCTGAAATGCTCCCAGCCGAAAGGCTATCCATTTGTTTAAATTCATCAAGGTCTATCTCGATTCTGTTGGGCCATATATCTTCGTCTGAAAGATTTTCGGAAGCCTTCCAGGTTTCTCCTAATTGTTCGAGAATAGCCGATTCCCATTGAGAAGGGTGCTTGGCGTCGATCCAGACCACGTCGCGGTATTCGGTGTCTACCAAGGCTAGGTCGGGTGTGGCAGAGCCATCAAATTTCTTACTATCATCTCGTTTGGCAGCAATCGTACAGAAAACGAACATTCGCTTTCTTCCACCGATCTCTTTCACAAAGGGCCGGAATTCGACGGGCTTGTTAACGTTCCAATCGTATTCTTTACGTGATTCTATCACTTTTAAAGGCATGGCAGAGACCCCAGCCAATCCTTCTTTTTTAGCAGCGTGGTTATAGTAGTATAATTTATCGGTTCCGTCTGCAGGTATCATAACACTGAAGGAGAGACTGGTTCGTTCTTCTCCAACCGGTTCAAGTCCAAACCAATGGTAGAGTCCGCTATACGCATCGGTTTCCATACCAGCGAAGTTGAAATCGGTTACAAAGGGTTGCATATTCTCATCGTCTTTTAGATCCGGGATCTTCACCGCAGTCTCCATATTCCAGGGAAGGGGATCGGTAAATCCGCCTAAGAATTGCAGTGACTCAGCCTGGAGCCTTGATATTTTTTCGGCCAGGGTGTTTTGTTTGGTGAGGAAGGGATAATTTTTTATTTCATCCGGAGGGATGTATGTTCCTTTACCTATGGTGATGCGTTCCAGGTAATCCATGGTGTCGTGTTCTCCGGGATCGATGATCATAACACCGCCGTAAGAAGGATACGGAAAGAAAAATCCTTTCCATTTAATTAAACTCACCACCTGTACCCATTTCCCTTCGTCGTTTTTCATATAGAAAACCTCGCTGGGTTCCATGGTAAATAATTGAAAAATATTGAATCGCTGTACTACTGCATTGTAGGTATTTCTGCTAAATGCGAGCGATTCGCCAATTGAGAATATCACAGGGACCCGGTTCTCACCGGAGAATCTCGGAAAAGGAGATGTGCTTTCCACCACAAAGATCTCCTCGGTATTGTCGCTAATGCGCTGCCAGGTGTATTCTTTGGAAGGCTGAACCGCCATGGTCCACTGGTTGCTACTGTCCACGCGCACTAACTGCGGAGGGGAAACTTCCTGGGTCTCCCCAATAGACTCGTAGGCCATGGTCACAATATTATTGTATGGTTGAATACGCTCATTTCGGGTTAACGGTAGTTCGTGGATCTCCACTTTATCAAGGTTTTTAAAGACATTGTAGGTTTGCATATAGGCGTACAACTGCATCTTGGCCCCAAAAAACCAAAGGGTGGCAAAAAAGGCTATGATCCCCAGCATAATAAGTAATCGCCTTCCCGCACTTGGCGCACTTCTAAATTTGGTGATCGTAAAGCCCAGGAACAGCGCACAGATAAGAATTATAAAAATATATTTTCTCACAAACAACAGAGCCGGCTGATAGTCGTCCCGTAGGAAGAACAATAGCAGGATTAAAATTATACCACCAATTACAACTATTCGTCGTTGCTTTTTGCCTCTTTTCCAATATGACTTTATCATGTTTCCTGCGTTTTTATATATTATCGATGATAGGTTTTAAAACCACACGTTTTGATTCGATGTTCAAACTGTATAGTTCACTATTTGATCATTCCTTTATCCCTAAGTCGATCACGTGCACTTTTCTCATCGGCAGCCTTCTTGTTTTCAGGAGTTTCGTCACTACTAGATGCGGGATCGTCTTCCTCTCTAAGGTCGTCGACGAATTCTTTTCCTTTTTCAACCGCCTTATCGAAATTCTTCTTTAGATTTTCCTTCTTAAGCCCTTCCGAAGTAAATATAAAAGCAGAAGCAATGTAAGTTCCTATGAGAGTTCCCACGATCGCAGATACAAAATACTGGAAGAAAATCACATTGATCGGGGTAGCGAAACTAAGGATGGCGGCTCCCAGTACAAATATGAGAGTGATCCATACAAGACGCATCAAGAATACCTGCTTGTGTACAAAGCCTTTTCTATTGTCAGCTTTCATTTGTAAATCCTTGGAGTGCATCATATGGTTGAAGAAGCGATAGAGTCTATTACTTTTAGATTCCCGCCAGTATATTATTATTCCGAAGAGAATAGCGATGACAAATACAATGATTTCGAGTGTCATGATGCTTGGTTTTTAGTATTGATTAGAATTCTGTCTATTACCCAGTCCTGATAACCTTCAGGCCAGTTAAGAAAGGTCTTGTAAAATTGTTCTTTATCATACCAGTATAAGTGCAGCGGATCTGCCGGAACGATCTTGGTGAGTAGTTTCCATATAAGTTCTTTGTGCTCTTCTTCCAGGGATGAATGCGGTTGTAAAAGTGCCTTTTCGTAGACCGGATCTACTACATCATCTATTTTAAGATCTCTTTCAACGATCTTTCGTTGATTGTATAATTCTACACTCATTAGACGCTTCTTGGTGTCGACGTCCATTTCGTTGAGGTATTTCTTAAACAGCATCGGGCTGTCCAGAACTTCCCGTAACGGATGCTTACATTCTTTTAATTCCTGAACAAACAAATGTTTTTTTATACGGTCGTATCTTTTGGATTTCGCAGCTCGCTTTATGTCGAATTCGGCGATTAGATGATTCACCAGGGTGGCTGTTAGTTCATTATGGCTAATGTGAAATAAAGTGACGTCGTGCACAGTGTCTTTGATGGCTTTTTTAAAGAGCTCCTCATCCTCAAAAACCATAATATCATTTATAAAATCACGCAACACGAATACTCCGCCAAAAGCCCTGGTATAAAATGTACTTACTTTTAGTTGCAGGGGATCCAGTTCCAGCTTCCTATCTCTAAGATCTCCGTATTTTTTAGCAGATTCCAGTAATTTGTTATGTATATCGCGATTTATGAAGTTATTCCCGCTATTGAACTCTTCCACTAACTGTAGTTGCTCTTTTTGCTTTTTAGCAAGGTCGTTCAGGATCCTGAAACTTACGGTGATCTGTTTATAACGCAACAGATCGAAAGGTTCGTAATAAGTATCTATGTGTTGATCCAGATGGATACAGATGGCGGCATCTTTGGTTATATCCCTTATTTCTTTGGCGTAGGCCGTGAAAACAGTTCTCATAATATCACGATCGAAACTGTGAAATGCCATATATACCGGCTTTCCTTCCTGTTCCGGGGAGATTATAATAGCGTTCAAATTGGCCTCGCCAATATTGAGATAGTATGGATTGTCCTTCTCTTCTGCAATTTCCGGACTCCAGCCCATGCCATCCACATGAAAAGTTTTGAGTTGTGTAGGATCCATACCCAGGATCGCCAAACAGCCGTTATAACGTTCGGCCAGGGATCCCGATACTTTTATCAGGTCCCGTCCAAATAAGCCGGCTGTTTTTAGTTTATCCATTAATTATCTTCTTCGAAGCGTCTTCTGGCTTCTGTTTGCACGTTCATTTCATGTAAGCGTTGATCTACTTTGCGTTTAAAATCTGTATCGGCAATTGTAGCGACGTTATCCAGGTAGCGAACCACTTCCTGCTTTCTGATGTCTGAAAAGCTCAGGCCTTTCATATTTTCTTTCATAAGTTCCTGTAACATACCGTATTTGGTATCGTAATCTTTTCTGAAATAAATTTCGGCATCCTCGAACCAATCTGAAGGAAGATCGAAATCTGTTAACCGAAGCGAAACAGCGCTTTGGATATTCCTGATATCCCTGGATGAAAAGAAAGGAAATGATTTCTGAATGCGTTTAAATAATTCTGCATAGAACATATGTTCGGTTTCCTTGTGCTTAGCTTCCACTTGCTCGTAAATAGCCAATACTCGTTCTTCGGTGGGCTTTTCAGATTTTTCCAGGATCGCTCCCAGGTTCTTCACTATTCCCTGCTCACTTAAGTAGGTGTATTTATCCGGTCCCTGCATATTCACAAACCCGGGCATGGTCTTCTCAATTTTACGCCACCACAGATAGTCCTGATCTATAAAATCGGGAAGTGTACGCGCACCATCAATTTTAAAACGCCCCTGAACTCTGGAGATCACAGCTTTATCCAGCATTTCGGGTAGGTTTGTAAAAAGTCCTATGGAGCTGTTACCATAATTAACGGCGTAGGCCCCTTCGGTATATCGCAGGAAAACACCAATCACTTCCTTCACACCAGCCGATACTCCCTGAGCGGTTCGTTCCTGCAAATTGTTTTCGGCGTCATCGATAGGTGCGAAGATGAGTTTTCCAGGATCCTGCAAAGGTTTCATCCATTGTACCATTTTTTCGGCCGATCCTCCTTGAAAGGTGGAGATGAGTGTGTCTGGCATGGGATGAAAAAGAAAAGGGATGTCGAGATTGTCACAATGTTCTTTCAACCGGGTTGCTATGGCGGCGATCAACATACTTTTTCCGGTGCCCGGGATTCCATATCCCATAAAAACGGGCATAAATCCTCCCAGCTCCTGGAAGGGGTTCTTTTTTGCGTTAAAGTCGTAACTAAGCAATCGCTCGGTTAGTCTACGCGCAAAATGTTTGGCATCGCGGTTTCCTACGATCTCTTCAAATTGTATTTTATTGAATTCAACACTTTTTGCAGTCCCTTCAAAAACATTCTCCCATCCGGAAACAGCAAAATCACTGTTTTCCAGTTTATAGGTGCGGTCGGTGATGGTTTCAGTATATTCCAGGGAGCCCAGCCGGAGCTGTATTTCGGCTATTATAGCTTCGAAATAAACAACGGTAAAATCGACAACATCGGCATCGCGAGTGATGATCTCCGGATGATTTAGGTATTTGTCGTAATAGTACAACATACAGGAAATACCTTTAATGGGTGAGATAAGGGAGATTTCGGGTATACCGGCAAATTTGTTCTTCATCACGCTTAGATCGTCTGATGCGACAGGCTTCAAGTCGTAAAGGATACGGTAGGCCGTGCCGTACAGCATATAAGCCGTTGCCGTTTGCTGCTTGCTGTCAAATTCCCTGCGTTGGGTATTATCCAGGGAGCCCTTGCGTTCGTTCAAACCCGAGAGGCCAGACGAATCGCCATAACTGTCTTTTAACCATACACCCATAGTAAGGCCCTCCTGTACCGCATACAGGGCCCGATTTAATTGTATAGGTATAGCGACAGACTCGGGGAGGAGTTTTTTCTTTAGTGCCAGGATGGACCTGGAGACCGATGTGACCTCGGAGGTACTGTTTCCGGTGGCCTTGGACAAATACAATAATATGCTATCATCTTTCTTGTCCTTATCGCGGTTTCTGGCCTTATAACTTTGGTCCCACTGGACTCCTTTAAGGTAGGAAGTGGCTTCTTCCCGGAGGGCGTCCAGTTCGCTTTTCTTTATGGGAAATGTACTGTTGTGTTCCATATTAAATCTTTAAGGCCGGAATTTCTATTGGTTCCTGGGCAAGTTTGTCGATCTCACCCGGGATCTTGTCATAAAACAATTGCATCAGGCGGTGCGAACAAAGTAAATATTTTTTGGGCTTGTATGCGTCCCATATCTGTAAATGCTGGCGGTTGAAGATGTTGCCTTCGGTGATCTTACCGGAGGAATCAAGGTCTTCTATAGTTATAGATAAGGCGTAGGCCGACAGATCCAGTACCTTATTAACAATTCCTTCCAGGACTACATGGGTAATAGTGAGTTCATCTTTTGCAAATACGTTATGTAGTGGCCCCAGGTCTATTTTTCTGAATTTCTTCGGAAGAACCCTCGGAAGTCGCTTATCTATTGCATACGCGAGGTTGTCCAGGTTCATATTTCTATCGGCTACGGCTTCGAGCACTTCATAGATCTTGGGGGTGTATTCTTTAAGGTCGGTTTTGTGCAGATCGAAGTACATAAAACAGATGAACGGCCTGTTAAAGGTGATATCGTAAAACGACCAGCTTACTAAATAAGGTGCGTCCGGATTATTTTCGATTGTGATGATCTTCCCCTGTACAAATTTCCGAAAGATAAAGTTTCGTTCAACCGATGTATAATAGACAATGGATGCCGCCTGTTCCAACTTTCGTTTAGGGATAGGTTGCTTGTGTTTTAACAGGGTTTCCAGAAATTCATCCTTCAATACCTGTGGGTCGGGCAACCGGCTTATATGCTCATTCTTTAATTCCAGATCGTTGATGAGATACCTAAATTCCAGGTAATTAGGAAAACCCGATTCGGTGAGATCTATCTTCATTTTCTCTTCTTCATCGTACAGGTATTTAACTCTAAACGATTCCAGGGAATACGCAAGTAGCTCGCAATACTGTTCCATGAACGACACTTCCAGGGCATTACACAACTTGTTTTCGGTTATGCTTTTCATTAAAAATTGAAAGGCATGAGATACAATCTTAAAATAGACCGAATACTGCTCTCTGGTTTCCAGTACAGCACTATCTAAGGGTGTAACTATTTGGTTAATGGACATCTAATTATAATGTTCAGAATTTTGTTAATTCGAGTAAAACAAGTGATCTTATCCCATGCAGAATTACCACTTCAGCAATAATGAAGCAAGGCAACAACAGAAGTATATTAACAGCCTAATCTAACCCAATAGGTTTTCATCATCCTCTTTAGGAGTTTCTGAAGGTTTATCGTCTTCCGGCGGAACATCACCACCGCTACCTGCGGCGTAAAACTCCTCGAAAATCTCCTTCATATCAATACCGTACCTATTGGCAAAATCCTTCTGAATCTCGGCATCTTTCTCTCTAATTTCCTGCAACGATTCGGCGTAACTACCATAAACTCCCTGCATCACTTTTTCATGAACAGGAATATTATCCATCATCTCCTGGCGTGCTTTTGCACTGGCCGAATGCATGGCAGCGAGGGTTTGCCCGATATGTTCGTCTGTTTTCACACCCAGATGTTCCAGGATGGCAGCAAACTCCTGATCTGTTCTGGCTTTCAGGGCCACTACATATCCGTCGTAGTATTTAAGGCGCTCATCGGTGTCACTTTTAAGTTTTGCCCTATGGGTTTGTAAATTGCTTCGCAGGGAAGTAAGTACTTTTATGGTAAGGTTATGTTTATGAACAAAACTATCCTTACTGGCTGCAAGGGTTGTATATGCGTTCTTGAGGCCTTCGAGCTCTTCTACTTTTTGTTCGATCCCCGTTATTTTTCCTATAGCTTCTGAATAGGCTGTAGATTGTTTATCTGAGATCTCTTCCAGTTCCTGTCGCGCCTGTTTCAACAAGGCGTATTGTTCTTCAAGTTTATCTTCGGTTTCCTTTTTCTTTTCCAACGCTTTGGTATGGTTCTTACTGGCCTCTACAATAGCATCCTGAAGTTTATCTTCTACTTCCTTGATCTCCACTTCACGGTTTTTCAGGCGGGTTACGGCAGCCTGACTCTTATAGGATAATTCACTTAACAGGGTTTGTATATCGGCGGTCTCTATTCGTTCTTGGAACATTTGCTTGGCTTTCATATCGGCGGCTTCACGTTCCTTTTGTGCGGCTTCCAGTTCAGACTGGCGTTTTTTGATCCGTGATTTTCGTCCCCAGAGATTGTTCCACCAGTTATCTTTCACCTTTTCGGCATCCTCCAGGGCCAGTTTGGCTCGTTCTAGTTTGCTTTGTGCGTTGTCGATCACCTTCTGTTCGGCCTCGTTGAGGGTTGAGAATTTTTCGAAAATAATTCCTACTTCTTCCTGGTAATCGGTAAGATCTTTAATGGCATCGAGCAATGAGGCCCGGTCCTTTTCGGCCATACCTACAACATCGTCCAGGGTAGCGTTAAGAATTTTTTGCCGCATTTCCGGATCGTCTTCCTGCGCTAATTTAGACTTCATCTGGTCGACGGCTTTGCCCCAGTTTACGTCTACTTTTTCCTGTTTTGAGTTGGACTCGGTTTCTAGTAAATCAAAATCATCAGACATAGATATGGCTATTTAAAGTGTTAGTTATCAAAAAATTTCGGACTGTTAATTTCGGTAAAAAAAATGAGTTGAGAAACTCAATTGCGAAATTTGGAAGGCACCTTTTCTTATGTACGAATGATTAGTCGCTATTTTGAAAAATTTGTTACGGATCTTGCGAGAGCGATAGCAGCGTATACCCCGCAGCCACGCTAGTGGGCGAGGAGTAACAGCGAATAGCGCGGTCCCGGGTTATATGAGAAGCCGGGACTCGCCATGAAAATAATGTTCCTCACTGTCCTGCTGAACTTGATTCAGCATCTGGAGGAGAGAGGGTCAGGAATGATGGATTCCGAATCAAGTTCGGAATGACAAGCGTCGTGGATCGGAATGACAAGTATAGTGATGTCGAAATTCATGAAATCGGTGCACCACTGTCCTGCTGAACTTGATTCAGCATCTGGAGGGGAGAGGGTTTAGTCCCTTAAAAGCCCCCTGGAAATGACCAGCTTTTGAATTTCGGAGGTGCCTTCATAGATCTGTGTGATCTTGGCATCACGCATGAGACGCTCCACATGATATTCTTTTACAAAACCATTTCCACCATGTACCTGGACAGCCTCCACAGTAACATCCATTGCTACCTTAGAAGCGTATAATTTTGCCATAGCGCTGCTCATATCGTAGTTGTTACCCTGGTCTTTATCCCAGGCCGCCTTCATTACTAGGTGACGGGCCGCTTCGATCTCTGTGTGCATATCGGCCAGTTTGAATGCGATCGCCTGATGATTGCAGATCTCGGTACCAAAAGCCTTTCTGATCTTGGAGTAATCTCTTGCCATTTCGTAGGCGCCAGCTGCAATTCCGAGTGCTTGTGCCGCAATTCCGATACGTCCGCCGCTTAGGGTCTTCATCGCAAACTTAAAGCCAAATCCATCTTCTCCGATTCTGTTTTCCTTCGGAACTTTTACGTCGTTGAAATTAAGTGTATGAGTGTCGCTTCCTCGAATTCCAAGCTTATCTTCTTTGGGACCAACTTCAAATCCGTCCCATGCTTTTTCCACAATGAAGGCATTAATTCCACGGTGCCCTTTTTCTCTGTCTGTTTGCGCGATCACCAGATGGTAATCTGCACTACCACCATTGGTGATCCAATTCTTGGTTCCGTTAAGCAGGTAATGATCGCCTTTATCGATGGCGGTGGTTCGCTGGGAAGTAGCGTCACTACCGGCTTCCGGTTCGCTCAGGCAAAATGCCCCGATCGATTCACCTGTGGCGAGTTTTGTTAGATATTTTTCTTTCTGAGCTTCGGTCCCGTAGGTTTCGAGTCCCCAACAAACGAGCGAATTATTCACCGACACGATCACCGAGGCGGAGGCATCAATCTTACTTAATTCTTCCATGGCAAGCACATAAGATACGGTATCCATTCCACCGCCACCATATTTAGGGTCTACCATCATACCAAGAAACCCAAGCTCAGCCATTTTCTTTACCTGCTCCACAGGGAAACGCTGGTGAGTATCCCTTTCTATTACTTCGGGCAGAAGCTCGGTTCTTGCAAAATCACGAGCGGCATCTCGTATCATTAAATGCTCTTCAGAAAGCTTAAAATCCATAGTGTAAATCGTTTTCTAAATCGTTTTCGATTGGTGTGCAAAGATACCCCTTCTATCTTAAATCTCAAATAACAAATCCCAAATTACATTTCTTAAATAACAAATAACAAATAACAAATAACAAATCCCAAAGCGCAAATTCCAAAAAACAAATTTCAAATAACAAATCACAATTAACATCGGTGCATTAAAGTCTTTTGTAATTTGGCAGTCGAAATGAATATATGTTTCCGGTTGTCGTACATGTGAGTAATAACTTCTTATTATTATTAGATGAAAAAGCATAAATACCATGTAGTAGGTGTGATGAGCGGAACCAGCCTGGATGGAGTAGATCTGGCCGAATGCTATTTGAGCCATTCTGAAAAAGAAGGATGGGACTTTAATATAGTACGTGCAGAGACCGTACCTTATACCAACGACTGGAGGATGCGACTAAGCGATGCGATTAATTTTTCGGCTGGCCGCATGCATACCCTGAATGAAGAATACACGGCTTTTCTGGCTTCGGTTATTAAGGGTTTTATCGACAAACACAGGATATCCTCACTGGATCTTATTAGTAGCCATGGTCACACCATATTGCATCAGCCAGATAAAGGAGTTACACTGCAGATTGGGAATTTGCCTGCTCTGGCTAAAATGACAGGTCAACTAGTTGTATGCGATTTCAGACAACAGGACGTGGAATTGGGCGGACAAGGTGCCCCGCTGGTGCCTGTTGGTGATCGGTTACTTTTTACAGATTACGATGCCTGTTTGAATATAGGGGGCTTTGCCAATGTTTCGTACGAATCGGGAAATGGGCGAATTGCTTTCGATATTTGCCCGGTGAATACGGTTCTCAATTATTATGCGGGAAAATTGGGCAAGGAATACGACAGGGATGGTATGCTGGCGCGCTCCGGAACTTTGCACAAGGATGTGCTTAAAATGCTGAACAAATTGGATTACTATAAACAATCGCCACCAAAATCCCTGGGTGTTGAATGGGTTAACAAATGTATCTTACCCCTATTGGAAGGGTCCGGACTCAACGAGCTAAGTATAATGAGAACCTATTGTGAACATATAGCATTCCAACTATCTGAACAAATAGATGATACCGCCAGCGTACTGGTAACAGGGGGTGGGGTGAACAATAAATTTTTAATGGAAAGGGTTTTATTTTATAACTCGGCCGAAATTGTGATTCCCGATACCAAGATCATTGAATACAAAGAAGCATTGATTTTTGCGTTTTTGGGGGTGTTGAAATTAAGAGGGGAGAACAATTGCCTGTCCAGTGTAACAGGAGCAGTACGAGATCACAGTAGTGGAAAAATTTACGAACCCAAGTGACTTTGCTATTGTATTTAATCCACGAAATCAGGCATTTAATTTTCCCTTGAATAATATTAACGCTACAGCTTTTGTAATTGCTATGAAAAAGTTATTTTAGTCGAACTAATACACCAGCTTTATGGAGTCCATCATTATCCTGATATTTGTAATAGGATACCTTTCTATAACACTCGAACATCCGCTTAGATTAGATAAAACCGTACCGGCACTTATAATGGCCGCCCTAATTTGGGCAGTTCTCGCTGTTGGATTTCACTCCGGGTGGTTTAGTGTGATCGATACCCATGAACAGGTGTACAATTATGCTTCTGGAGGTGTTGACGCCGAACACGGTTTCGAAAATACTTTGTTACACCACCTGGGTAAAACGGCCGAGATCCTCATTTTCCTAATTGGTGCTATGACCATAGTCGAGATCATCGACCTGCACAGAGGTTTCGAGGTGTTAAAGGGGGCCGTACGTACCCGTAGCAAGAAAAAATTACTGTGGATCATTGGTATTTTGGCCTTTATACTTTCTGCCATTATAGATAACCTTACAGCCACAATTGTCCTGGTTACCTTATTGCGTAAACTTATTAGTAACCGGAATGAAAGATTATGGTACGCGGCCATGGTAGTAATCGCTGCAAACGCCGGTGGAGCATGGTCTCCTATTGGAGATGTGACCACAACCATGCTTTGGATCGCCAATAAAGTAACTGCACTGGGATTAATAGAGTTTGTTATTTTACCCTCTATAGTATGTTTTGTTGTTCCATTCTTCATAGCCGGTTTCCTTAAACCCTTTAAAGGAGAAATTGAGGTAGATGCAACCGAAGATGTGGTGGCAGAGCGATTGCTTAGCAGTAAAACCATGTTGTTTCTGGGTCTTGGAATGATAGTTTCTGTTCCCATATTTAAAACCTTTACTCATCTACCTCCTTATGTAGGAATGATGCTTGCCCTGGGTGTGGTGTGGCTTGTTTCTGAATATATCCATCCGGAAGAAGATTTTAGTAAAGAAAGAAGACATTTATATTCTGCCCATAAGGCACTTTCCCGTATAGAGATCTCCAGTATCTTGTTCTTCCTCGGGATCCTTATGGCAGTTGCCGGACTAGAAAGTTTGGTGTACGGAGTGGTGAACAATGAAGAGGTTGGTACTCTGCGTTATTTAGCCGAAGTTTTACAGGCTGCGATTCCTAACCAGGATATAGTTGTTATGTTACTTGGGGTGTTATCTGCAATTATCGACAACGTTCCGTTAGTGGCCGCTTCCATTGGAATGTACGAATCACCTACAGATTCGGTGTTGTGGCACTTCATTGCCTATTCTGCCGGTACCGGTGGAAGTATGCTTATAATTGGGTCTGCCGCTGGGGTTGCTGCCATGGGTATGGAGCGTATCGATTTTATCTGGTATCTTAAAAAAGTGGCCTGGCTGGCATTTATTGGCTTCCTTGCAGGTGCCGGAGTATTTCTGCTATTTGAAAGAGTACTCTTTCATCATGTTTAAACAATTATTGCGAAGTACGTTCGTTATTCAATTAAATCAAATCTAATCACATGCTTAACTTCTTTATTCAGGAGGGTGGTCAGGATCTGGCACAAGACCTGGAGCCTATTGTTTCTGAAGAAAAAACACTATCAGTCCTCGAGCTCATTATGAATGGGGGAATGGGGGCCCAAATTATCATTGGGGTGCTATTTGTTCTACTCTTCGTTGCGGTTTATATTTATTTCGAACGGTTGTTCGCCATCAAGGCGGCCTCTCACCTCGACAATAATTTTATGAACCAGATACGGGATAACGTTGCTGGGGGTAATATCCAGGCGGCTAAGATCCTGTGCACCCAGCATAATACTCCTGTATCCCGACTTACAGAAAAAGGAATTTCTCGAATTGGAAGTCCGCTGGATGATATTAATACGGCCATAGAAAACGCAGGCAGGTTGGAAGTATATAAGCTGGAAAAAAACGTGAGTATTTTAGCAACCATTGCAGGGGCAGCACCTATGATCGGATTTCTTGGAACTGTAATTGGGATGGTATTAGCATTTCACCAATTGGCAACTAGCAGTGGACAGGCAGAGATGGGAGCCCTGGCCGAAGGTATCTATACCGCCATGACTACCACTGTTGCCGGTCTAATAGTAGGTATCATTGCCTATATAGGATATAATCACCTGGTGGTACGAACCGATAAGGTGGTACATCAAATGGAGGCTACAGCGGTAGACTTCCTGGATCTCTTAAACGAACCTGCATAGTATGAATTTAAGAGGAAGAAATAAAATAAGCCCCGAATTCAGTATGAGTTCTATGACAGATATCGTATTTCTGTTATTGGTTTTCTTTCTGCTCACTTCACCTGCGATAACTCCGGATGCCCTGGATCTAATTTTACCTAAAGCTAAAGGCAAATCGACGAACCAACAGAAGGCTTCGGTAAGTATTACCAAAGAAGGAGCCTACTACGTGAACAAGGAACGAGTTAGTGAGTATGGTTTAGAGAAGCAATTGAAAGAAATTCTTGCGGGGCAGGACAATCCAACCATCATCTTGAGAGCTGAAGAGGGAGTGCCCATCGAGGATGCTGTATTTGTAATGGATGTGGCAAATAAAAATGATTTTAAAGTGGTATTGGCCGTACGGCCGAATTAAATGCTAAGATGAGTTTTCTGGATACCGAACATAAGCGAAAAAGTATGAGGATCACTATTGTGATACACGTCATCATTTTGTTTTTGCTGTTTTTTGTTCTTGGCCTTAAATATATGGATCCTCCGTTGGAAGGAGGTATAGCTGTAAACTTCGGGACCATGGATCAGGGGAGTGGGGATATTCAGCCGAAAACTCCTGTGAAATCTGCACCTGTGGAAACCACACCTCCCCCTGAGTCGCAGCCAGAATCGGAGATCAAAGAGGAAGTTGTTACCCAGGATAATGATGAGGCTCCGGTAATTAAGAAGGAAAAACCAAAGAAGGAGACACGGGATGTTCCGGTTAAAGAAAAACCGAAAGAAGTCACAAAACCTAGTCCGAAACCAGACAAATCAACAACAGATGCCCTCGATAACCTAATCAATGCACCAAAGAGTGACGGGCAATCCAAGGGGGGAGAAGGTCCGGACAATAAACCGGGAGATAAGGGTGATCCAAATGGCGATCCGAATGCTAAAGGATATTATGGTACCGGAAAAGGACTTGACGGCGACGGTAATTACCGATTAGGAGGGAGAAAAGCGATCAATAAGGCAAAAGAAATTCAGGACTGCAATGAAGCCGGAAAAGTTGTAGTAGATATTGTGGTGAATCAGCAGGGAGAAGTTGTTAGTGCCGTTCCGGGAGTAAGAGGTACTAAGAACAATTCTAGATGTCTTTTAGAGCCCGCAAAACGCGCTGCATTGGCAACCAAATTCAATCCAGACCCCAAGGCTCCTCCCAAGCAATACGGGCAAATCATCTATAATTTCAAACTTTCCCAATAGTCCTTTTTACATTTGTGCTTACTAAAATTAAGTATCTTTAGCTTTCAGAACAGATCGCTATGAGAAACTACTTTTATCTACTTCCTGCACTCTTACTTACCGCTTCATCCTGTTTAGAGAAATCAACCATTTTGGTGGAGAATAGTGTTGAACAACTTCCTGCCGATTTCATGTTCGAACAACGGGCTTACCCCACAGGGGAAATAAAAAGCAGCGCATACCGGGAAGCTATCCAGTGGAAAAAGGCCTTGTTACAGCAGCGCTCGGTAGTGGGAAATTCCTGGGAATTTGTAGGGCCGGTAAATATTGGAGGCCGAATTACAGATATAGAGATCCCTTCCAATGAAGCCGATACGTATTACGTAGGTGCAGCCTCAGGTGGGATCTTTAAAACTACCGATGCCGGATCGAGTTGGACACCTATCTTCGATGAGCAGGAAATGTTATCCATTGGAGATATAGAAATTTCTGAAGTTGATAACGATGTGGTCTGGGTTGGAACGGGTGAAGTAAATGCCGGAGGAGGATCGTTAGCGTACGACGGGGATGGTATCTATAAAAGTGAAGATGGTGGTTTGAGTTGGCAAGCTAAGGGACTACCCGATATTGGTAGTGTGGGAAAGATATTGATCGATCCAGGTGATGAGAACACTATCTTTGTAGGAGCCATGGGTCCGCTATTTAGAAATGATTCCAACCGGGGTGTGTACAGGAGTACGGATGGAGGTTCGAGTTGGGAACAAAAACTTTTTGTAAGTGATAGTACCGGAATTATAGACATGGCTATTCACCCTTCCAACGGCAATATAGTGTATGCAGTCGCATGGGAACGTATAAGACGGCCGGATAACAGGCAATACGGAGGAGAGACTTCCGGAATATACAGATCTGTGGATGGAGGGGAAACCTGGAATGAACTTTCAAATGGCTTGCCATCAGCGGCATCGCAAAAAGGTAGGATAAGCATTGATATCTCTCAGTCCAATCCTGATGTCTTGTATGCCAGGTACTCTACAGATACTGGAAATATTCAAGGAGTTTACAAAACTACCGATGGTGGGGATAACTGGATTGCAGTTAATTCCAGCCAGCTTACCAATATTGGATTTCATTGGTGGTTTCGGGGGATATATGTGGATCCTACAGACGAGAATACCCTGTATAATGTGGATTTTGTAGTAGAAAAATCAATTGATGGCGGACAAAACTGGTTTTCCGCCTTTCCCAATGTACATGTAGATCAACACGCACTGGCCTTTAATAATTCGGTGGCCGGGCAGGTATTGCTAGGTAACGATGGTGGATTCTATAAAAGCGACAACGATGGCGCAAGCTGGGTGAAGGACGAAACCCTCCCTATAACGCAGATCTACCGTATGCATGTAGATTTTCAGAATGAAAACAAAGTATACGCAGGAACCCAGGACAACAGCACGATGAGGACAGTTACAGGAAGTACAAATAACTGGGATATCATAAATGGAGGTGACGGATTCCAGCCTTTGGTTGATCCCACAAATACAAACATTATTTACGCCCTGTCACAAAGAGGTAATTTAGTGAAATCCACAAATAATGGTGCCAGTTTCTTTAATGCTATGAGCGGGATCTCTTCGGCCGATCGTAAAAATTGGGATACGCCCATTACTTTCGATCCTGCCAATTCCCAGATTTTGTATTATGGAGCGAACCGTCTTTACAAAACAACGAATGCTGCAGGGAACTGGACTGCAATAAGTCCGGACCTTAGCAATGGTCCTTATGCCGGAAATCTTACCTTTGGAACCATTATTTCCATCGATGTTTCGCCTTTAGATAGTAATATCATCTATGTAGGAACCGATGACGGAAATGTGTGGGTGACGCAGGATGGCGGAATAAATTGGACCTTGGTGTCGGCCAATTTGCCAAACAGATGGGTTACAAAAGTGCTTGCATCGAGAACCGAATTAAATACGGTATATGTAACCTTTTCCGGCTATCGTTATGGTGCTGATGAGGGACATATTTATAAGAGTACCACAAGTGGTGCCGGTTGGGTAAGCATTTCTAGTAACCTCCCCGATATTCCCATAAATGATGTTGTAGAGGACCTTAACGGAAATTTATACGTAGGGACGGATGTTGGGGTTTTCGCTTCGGGTACTAATGGATCCTTTTGGGAGGTTGTAGGTGATAATTTACCTTCTGTACCAGTAACCGATATGCATATTTACGATCCTTCTGAATATCTCTACGTAGGCACCTATGGCAGATCGGCCTATAAGATGGATATCTCTAATATAGTGTTGAATGTGGCAGAGAATATTTCAGAAAGTGATATCGCCGTATACCCAAATCCCGCGACGAACTATGTTTATATTGAGAAGGTGAGCGCGCAAAGTGAATTAATAATACAGCTAATTGATATTCACGGCCGTATAATTAGACAGGCACCTTTATTCGACAAGCTACGTATAGATGTGTCTGCCCTTCAAGCCGGTATGTATTTCGTTAGAATTGGGTCGCATGAAGGAGTGGTTACCAAGAAACTTATTATAAACTAAATAAATTTAAAGAAGATCAATTATTCTGAAACTATATCCTGGTTGTTCGATCAATTGCCCATGTATCAGCGAGTAGGTAAGGCGGCATATAAGGCTGATCTGGCCAACACCGTATTGCTTATGGATCATCTGGAGGACCCGCACAAGTCTTTTAAGAGTGTTCACGTGGCCGGTACTAATGGAAAGGGGTCTACCAGCCATATGTTAGCATCTGTATTGCAGCATGCGGGATATAAGGTAGGCTTGTATACTTCGCCCCACTTGAAAGATTTCCGGGAACGAATTCGTATAAATGGAGCGATGATCCCAGAGGATTATGTTACAGATTTCGTTGGAAAACACAAACCGTTCTTTGAGGAAAATTCCTTGTCGTTTTTCGAAATGACTGTAGGTCTGGCGTTTGATTATTTCAGGGCCGAAAAGATCGATATAGCAATTGTAGAAGTAGGATTGGGAGGGCGTCTGGACAGTACAAACATTATTACACCCGAAATCTCAATTATTACCAACATAGGGCTTGATCATACAAACTTTTTAGGGACGACCCTGGAAGAGATCGCCGTTGAAAAGGCGGGGATCATTAAAGCAAGAGTGCCGGTGATAATTGGTGAAATTCAGGAAGAAACAAGATTTGTTTTCGAACAAGTAGCCGAACAATTATTAGCTCCAATTACATTCGCAGAGGAAAGAAAACTACCGAAGTATAGTACCGATCTGTTAGGTAGCTATCAGCAAAAAAATATTAAAACTGCCGTAGCGGGTATTGAAGTTTTAAGAGAGCAAGGATGGTCGATTTCTCCGCAATCTGTTGAAAACGGATTGTTAAATGTTATGTCATCTACAGGATTGATGGGACGTTGGCAGGTATTGAGTAAAGAACCCAAAGTGATCTGTGACACGGCTCACAATACCGAAGGGTTAAAGGAAGTACTCACGCAAGTGGCAGGGGCGGTATATGATCGTTTGTTTATTGTGATAGGAGTAGTGAACGACAAGGATCTAAATAAGTTATTGCCATTATTCCCAAGGGATGCACAATATTTTTTCTGCAAACCTGATGTTCCGCGAGGACTGGACGCGACCGAGTTACAAAAAGCTGCGGTAAAACATTCTTTAGAAGGAGAGGTGTACGGCTCGGTGAAGGATGCCTATCGTGCTGCGTTAAAAAAGGCAAATAAAACCGACCTGATCTATATTGGAGGAAGTACATTTACGGTAGCTGAAGTTCTCTGATATTTTTAACCGATTTGTTTGTTGAATTTAAAAACTACCTTATATTTGCATCCGCTAACTGCAAGGGCGCGTAGCTCAGTTGGTTCAGAGCACTTGGTTTACACCCAAGGGGTCAGGGGTTCGAATCCCTTCGCGCCCACATCAAGCTAAAATCCACATCGGGAGATGTGGATTTTTTATTTACAAAAACCCAAACCTCAGGTTTGAGGGTTTTTGTAAATGAAAAATACTACACGACGTAAGTCGTGATGTGGATTTTAATTTGCAGTAGTGGTCTCGCACGGGGATCTGTAATCCCTGAAATAGCTTACCAAACCGAAGGTTTAGGGATTCTTTTATAGATATAAGAATTGATTGCTAAGGTTTAGATACAGTATTTCAACTGATATAAATTCCAAAAATTTCACATTTTAGATTATTTCTTCAGATCTTAAATAAGAAAATAATCCCTCATAATTCTCTTTTATATATCAAGACTTTTATAAATTTTACGGGCCAATGAAGAAATGAGGATCGAGCTATTTTTTTTTAGACCTTCGACAGTTGTGGATAAAATGCTTAGGTATTTGGCAAAATGTGTATTACAGATGTACTTTTGGTATTGAATCTTCAATAATATCTATTTTAAAAACTAAGAAAAACTTAAATGGTTCTCAACAAAATAACTCACGAGAAACCTCTTGCAAACCTTATTAAAAAGAAGGATTCTTAAGGTATATCATGAGAAGATATTCTAGATATTATCCCGATTAGTAGTAATGGGATTAGAGATGCTTTTGAAAGAGAGACTGTGAATATCATTTATGTAAAAAGCATTGAAAACGACCTGAACAAATTAAGAGCCGGGAGAAGAATAGAAACAATTGAATTAAATCGTATGATTATGACTGGTAATGAACTTAAAGAATTACGCCACAGCTTTAGTTACACCCAAACAGAGTTGGCAGAAGAACTATTTATGACCCGAAGGTCAATAGCAAAATTAGAATCCATGAAAGAGATCCCCGATTCAAGAGCGCAACATCTTAGACTTTTTTTTGAGTCTAAAGAGTACAATAACGATGTATTGGTCAATGGCCCTATGTCATTTGTGCAAAACAAAAATGGTGTTAACTACGAAGAACTACCAAACGGCAACTTTTTAATTCAAGTGCCTATTATCCCCACTAAAGAAAGGCCTAAATATTTAGCCTATCATAATAACCACGATTATATTATTAACTTGATAAAAGTGACATTTATAGTGAATAGAATTGGGAAATACAACTATCGTGCATTTGAAGTTGTAGATGATTCCATGAATGATGGATCGGTTAATAGTATTCCATGGGGAGCATTAGTTCTTGCGAGGGAGCTAAGTAAAGATAGATGGCATGAAAAATTAAAATATAACGAGTATCCGTTTTGGGTTATAGTTCATAAGAATGGAATTTTGTTTAAACAAATTATAGATCATGACGTAAAAAACGGTTGTATTACCTGCCACAGTTTAAAGAAATCACCAGAGTATAACGACTTTTTGGTTGATTTGGGAGATGTACACCAACTGTTGAATATTATTAAAATTCAAAAAGATGTATGAGAAAGTTATGCATATTATTTTTTTACTATGTGTATCATGCAGTAGCGATGATGAGCCGTGTAATTGTCATAGAGTAGTAGAAATCTACGAGGATTTCGAGCTAATCGAAACCGTAGAGTATGAGCCTGGAACGTGTGACCAAGAACAATGGGCTATCTATAATGCCATAAACATGAACGACCAAAGCCCTAACTTTGGAGACGGGAATATTAGCTACTTTAAATGCGATGATGGAACAGAGATTAGGGATTAGTTAATAATACCGTTAATAAAAAATAGCCTACCAAACCGAAGGTATAGGGATTTTGCAGATCGTGTTTAATCATTCATTTTTTATAAGGTGAATAAATGGGGATGCGTTATATTTACATTTGAAATTAGGGTCATTAACTCAGTTGGTTCAGAGTGTTACCTTGACAGGGTAGAAGTCACTGGTTCGAATCCAGTATGACCCACATCAAGCTAAAATCCACATCGGAAGATGTGGATTTTTTCATATACAAAAACCCAAACCCCGGGTTTGAGGGTTTTGAATATGAAAAATTCTACACGACGTAAGTCGTGATATGGATTTTAATTTGCAGTAGTGGCTCTATTCTGGATCACGCTAGTAATCCAGTGAGGATTGTGCTCGATAATTACTTTGAGAATTCATTGATTTGAAAATCGGTGAGCGGAGTTCATGAGATTGTTTTTGCAGTAGTGGCTCTATTCTGGATCACGTTAGTAATCCAGTGAGGATTGTCATCGAAAATTACTTTGAGAATTCATTGATTTGAAAATCGGTGAGCGCAGCTCATGAGATTGTTTTTGCAGTAGTGGCTCAATTCTGGATCACGCTATTAATCCAGTGAAGTAAAATAAAAAACCCGGCACATGGCCGGGTTTACAACTAATGAAACTAATCAATTATTGGGACATGCTAACTTCAAAGAAGTCTTCATATTCCTTATTTACTGAATAGTTTCTGTCCAACAATCTATATCTAAAATCCTTCCCCACAACGGATAAAGTAAATCCTTCCTTTGTTGGATAAATTTCAAAGTCGTCGTCTTCATTAGCTTTATAGGTTACATAAAGCACATTGTCGTAAGTAGGGTCATCATCACCTTTTATACTAATCACTTTAGTGATTTTTTTTGGTTGATGTACCCGGGTCTGCTCTTTTTTACTGAGTTCTTCCTTTTCCATGGTCACCCAATTGGTTCGTTTGGTATCTACCTTGAGTGTATATGTCATGTTACCTTTAGAGGTTTCCACTTCATAATTTTTTACCATGGTCTCTTTTTCTACCTGTTTATTTTCCATTTGCGCATAGACGCCTGTAAAGGCTACCAATGCGAATAATGTAAATATGTTTCTTAAAGTTTTCATGTTATTTATTTTTAAAGTTATTCCGAATTACTTTACCCAGGTAATTTCCCGCCATATGTGCAATTTCACCGGGTATAACCTCCCGCGTTAAGCGGTGTTTTAAGGAGTTCACATTAAGTTTCATTTTTTCTAATGTGATCTGTTTTTCAAGATCTTTTCTGTAAACCTCCTTGGCAAGATCCTCTAATGAATTGAACGTTCTCATGAGTCAAAGAAATTTTGGGCTAATTCGTTAATAATATATTTCTCTATTTTTCGTCTTAGTAAAAATGCTGTCACAATGAGCAGGATATACATCCCACTTACCACTAAGAAACCTAAGGCGGTGCTGTTTAAAAGCGTGCCAAGATATAACGCCAGAGCAATCGAACTGAAAGTCATGGTCATTAACAGAAGGAGTCCATATACTACCTTCTTGGCAGTTCCGGAGGTATGAGAAGCGATCTTATAAAAGAGCTTCAGTTGCATATGCTCCAACTCTTGTCGGGCATATAGCACACCCAATTCACTGCTATCTGTAATGGTTTCTTTTATGGCGGTGACAGTTTGTTTCATCTTAGTTCATTTTTACGCGTCCGTTCTCTTTCTTCAATTGTTTCAGTTTACGTTCCAATGCCGAAATTGCATCGTCCGATTTAGAGTCGACATTACTCAACATTTGATCGAGTTCCTGTTCAAACCCATTTTTTCTGGTACTTAGTTTGGAAGTGATCTGATCTGCGATGGCTGTAGATTTCTCGACAATAGTGTCTTTGGTATCAATAGCCTTTTCTCTGATCTTCTTTCTTGTTTCACTTCCTTTATCCGGAGCATATAGGACACCTAAGGTTAGACCTACGGCTGCTCCACTTAAGATTCCTGCAATTAAATTCGTGTTATTTTTCATAATGTTTTCAGTTTAAAAGTTAATAATCGGTTATTGTGAAATATCATCTGCCGCATCTTCAACCTCATCGGCTACATCCTCTACAGCGTCTTCCACTTTTTCTCCTGTTGTTTGTTCTCTACAGGCTGCGAAAGCCAGAAGGAACATGGATAGAAACAGTATTCGTTTAATAGTTTTCATAGTTGTTTTTTTTAGTGGTTAATACTATTATTTCTTCACTAGCCTGGCTAGCAGTGACAGTACAAAGAGCACGATGAAAATGTAGAATAAGATTTTAGCAATTCCTGCAGATGCTCCTGCGATTCCTCCGAATCCTAAGATTGCGGCGATTAATGCGATTACAATAAATGTGATGGTCCAGCGTAACATAGTTAAAAGTTTTTTAGTTTAAAGTGTTCTTTCCTTGTCCTACCTTTACTGGTAGGATGGCTGAGGTCTATTAATTTTAATGTATTTAGTTGGCTGAGACGGCCTCTTCAGAGGCGTCTTTAATTAAGCTCAGCCCGGTATCAAGTTGCAATGTTCGTATTGGGAATGGTATATTGATACCTTCTTTATCAAATGCTTTTTTAATTTCAATAATCCCTTTACTCTTCGCACGTAGTTTTTCAATTCCACTCTCAGAGTCTACCCAATAGCGGCATAAGAAATTAATGGAACTGTCTCCGTAGGAAGTATAGAAGAATTCTACTTCGTCTGGCGATTCTATTTGATCGAAACTATTCGCGATGGTTTCTTTTGTGATCTTCTCTACCTTTTCCAGATCGCTCTCATAACCTACACCACACTCTATCATAATACGCATACGTGTTGTTAGAGAATAGTTCTTTATAGGGTTATCAATTATCGTTTTGTTAGGAATGATCACCATATTATTGTCTGCTTCCTTCAGTATGAAATTATTTAGTTTAATTTCTATTACTTCACCAGCAAAACCTGTGGTTTCGATCCAATGTCCTATTCTTATATTTTTTCTGAAGGAGAGAGCAATTCCTGCCACAACGTTTGAAAGTGTTCCCTGAAGCGCTAACCCTATTACTAGTCCGGAAATTCCAGCACCGGCAAGTAGAGTATTTAAGGTTTTACCCAGGTCCATTACACCCAGAGCAAGGAAAAGTCCGCCTAGAACTACTATCACGGCAGAAACACTACCTATAAGTCTTGTAACAGATTTCTGTTCGATGTATCTTCCTGCGATTCTGCGGGCAAGTTTACTTACAAATCGACCCATGAAGTAAGCAATTACCATTACAAGTAACGCCACGGCCAGATTTGGTAAATGTTCTACGAAGGTCGTAACCCATCCTATCAATTTATCCGATAGGTCATTGAAAGATTTGGTTATTTGCTCGTACATGATTATAGATTGTTGGTTAATGACACTATCTAATATAGGGACATATCAAATTTTGTCAAGTTGTTTAACGAGCTTTAACCAAGCGTTGAACATTTTAACATAAAACTATGTTAATTTCGTTCAGAAATTGTTAAAGAAATAACGTAAAAGATTAAACAAAAATGATTTACAACAAATCTAAAATACGTTCCAGAGCCATTCCACGAGACCCTTTTACCATAAGATTTCCTCCTTTCAGACGTATTGAACTCCAGAAGGTTGTGAATTCTTCGAAGCTTTTAAATAACTTCACTTGAGAGGTTGTACTATGCGTTTTACTGAAATTTTCTCCTATTAGATATGCCATGGCAAATGGGTGCTCTTCGAGGTACGCAACTATTTTCTGATGTTCTGTGGATGCATGCTCACCCAGTTCGAACATATCTCCAAGAATAAGGATCTTGTTCTCCCCTTTTCCCTGACGGAAATTCTCCAACGCGGCTAGCATACTGGAAGGATTTGCATTATAGGCATCCATAATGATATGGAAGCCGTTCTTTTCAATGATTTGAGACCGGTTGTTTTGGGGGGTATAGCCCTCGATGGCGATTTTAATATTTTCTGCTGAAACATTAAAATATTGACCAATGGCAATGGCACTGGCTATATTATGGAAATTATACAGGCCGATGAGATTGCTTTGAATGCTAATTCCCTGGTATTCTATCTGTAAATACCCGGAAGCATTTTTTAAAACGATGGAACAATCAAAATCGCCACTTCCAAAAGTAAATCTATTCATATCTGCGGTAAGTGACATTTGCTTTTCGTCATTCCCATTTACAAAAACCAATCTTTCGTTTTCACTTAAATGCTTGTAAAGTTCAGACTTGCCTTTAATAACACCTTCCACGCCTCCGAAGCCTTCTAAATGCGCCTTTCCAAAATTGGTGATATAGCCGTAATCGGGCTGCACAATGGCACTTAACTGTGCGATCTCATTGAGGTGATTTGCACCCATTTCAACGATCCCGAATTCGGTCTTCGCGGTCATGGAAAGCAAAGTGAGGGGTACTCCGATATGATTATTCAGGTTACCTATGGTTGCTGTGGTCTGAAATTTTTGCGATAAAACCGCATTGATAAGCTCCTTTGTGGTGGTTTTACCATTACTACCGGTGAGGGCAATGATCGGGACTTTTAAGTAGTTTCGGTGAAAGGTGGCCAGTTTCTGGAGTAAAACCAGGGAATTTCCATGTAAAATAGTTTCTCCTGTATTCTTGTGTGCCCTTATATCGTCTATCACTACCTTATATGCGCCTTTGTCAAGTGCGTCCTGGGCAAATTCATTTCCATTGAAGTTATCCCCTCTAAGGGCAAAAAACAGGCAATTAGGTGTGATCTTTCGGGTATCGGTACAAATTCCGCTGCTGTGCAGGAAATGACTGTGTAAGGTTTCTATTTTCAAGGGCGGCTTTTATTCAGAAAAATAAAGATATAAAAAACCCTCCTAAAATAGCCGAAGCTGTCCTGGAGGGTTTCCTTATTTGAAACTAAGTTTTTTTAGTGTCTCGGTCTCTTACCTTTTTTGCTTTTCGATCCAACTCTGGACATAGCGCATCTAAACCCGATATAATCGGTAGCCATATCCTGAGGGAAGTAGCGTCTTTGTGCCGGATCTAACCAGTAATCGCGATCTCTCCATGATCCTCCTTTATATACTCTTACTTCATTATCAATAAGAGTAGTACGGTTGGATGCTTTGTCATACTGTCGCTCTAACCTTCCTGTGCTATCTGCATAAACGGAGTGTTTAGGCGAATTGTACATACGTTTGGAGTCGCTGGTTTCACCTTGGTTGTACTCATCGGCGAATGACTGATAGTAACGGGTTGACCTGGGGTCACCATCTCGGAAATCCCTGTTATCGCTCTCAGAGAATTGAGTTCTCAGATAAGTCTCTTCTTCGTCTACAGGAACCTGAAGGATCTCGCCAGGTAGATTTCTTGCAATGATCTTCCCGTTAGCCAGGGTATCATATACTATAGAATCTGCTGTTACAATTTTCACTTTACCATCTTCGCCTATAGCGTTTTTGGTATAAACATTTCCTCTGTAGTAGTTGAAATCATTGAATTCATCATCTACTATTGGTCTGTATACATCGGCAACCCACTCGGCAACATTTCCAGCCATATCATATAGCCCGAAATCGTTTGGTTCGAAAGACTTCACCTCGGCAGTAATATCTGCACCATCATCACTCCACCCGGCAATACCACCGTAGTCTCCATCACCTTGTTTGAAGTTTGCTAATTGATCACCACGGCTTCTTCTCTTTCCAGAGCGCGTGTATTGACCATCCCATGGATATTTCTTTCTTCCACGGTATACATTGTAATTTCTTAATCCTACTAATCCCAGCGCAGCGTATTCCCACTCTGCTTCGGTAGGTAGTCTGTAGTCTGGTAATAAGAGTCCGTCCTTTCTCTGAACGTAAAGTCCGGTACTATCTTCGTTTCTTTTCAATAATGCTTCTGAACGCTTACCACCTCGGGTGATCGAATCGTTACCTCCATAGGTCATGGAAGGCGCATTGAGGTAAGTGTCTGTACTGAAGGTCTGGCCGGCCTCTACATCATATCTCGCATTTCGTGTAGTAAAGCCTTCTTGTTCCAGGATAAGTTCGTTAACACGATCTGTACGCCAATTACTAAATTCCACTGCCTGAATCCAGCTCACACCTACTACAGGATACTCTGCATAGGCCGGGTGGCGCAGGTAATTATTGGTCATTACTTCGTTATAACCTAAACGGTTTCTCCATACCAGGGTATCCGGCACGGCTCCGTCATATATTCTTCTATAATTTTCATCGGTTGGTGGGAAAACTGCCTTGATCCAATCCAGATACTCCAGGTACATTAAATTGGTCACTTCTGTTTCGTCCATGTAGAAGGACTGAACATGCTGTTGATTTGGGCTGTTATTCCAATCGTGCATAGGATCATCCTGAACTCTACCCATGGTGTAGGTACCGCCTTCAATGAAGACTAATCCAGGGCCTGTTTCCTGCTCTTTCGCTTTCGGATTGTACTGTAAACCACCTTCTTTGGCGTTCATTTTCCAACCAGTCGCTCTGGAGCTGTTTTTGTAGTCTCGGGACTTGTTACAACTCGTAAATAGGGCGGTTGCAACTACTGCAATAAATAGCTGTAATGCTAAGGTTTTTCTCAAGTTCATAGTTTCAAATATGAAAAAATTGGGTTCGCAATATAGTAATTAACGATAAAAGTGCAATATTATTTTAAATATTAATAAAGCGTAAGGGCCTGGTAGCAATACCGACCTCAATGGTAACGCTAAAGATTTGATTTTATTACATCTGGACTTTTTTCGAAAAATCTTTGATTCCTCTTTCATACTAAGCGTATATTTAGCACGTTAATTGTTATGATGAGAAAAGTAGTACTCCTTTGTATTCTGTGTACCCTTCCGGTTATGCTATTTGGACAATCCAAAACCATCAAAATAGATTGGGGTGAAAAGAATACCAACCAAACGACCTTTAATACCAATACTCAATTTTCTAATCTTCAGAAGAATAAAAACGAATCCCAAACCTTGGAACTGGAGGGAGAATGGGTGATGTACTCGCAGATTTGGGAAGATACCAGGCCGGTGAACCCTAACTCGATCAGGGTGACTGGGATTAAATACGGATCATTAACCGCCGACGAATTGTCTCGCATCGATAGATCTGTCCTTCCCGGCAAATTATCCTTTACCTTCAACAGTACTTACTCCAGGGATAAATTATATACTGCCTTCACTATTGTACCTGTGATAAGTGAAAATGGAACCTTACGGAAGATCGAATCCTTTACCATAAATTACTCCTATCGCACTAATCAAGGAGGTAGTAAAAGAATTCCAATTACCAATTCGGTGCTGGCTTCCGGCTCATGGTATAAATTCCGAATAGAAAAAACAGGAATACACAGGGTAGATAAATCCTTCCTTGATAATATAGGAATGAATACAGATGGTATCGACCCCAGGACATTAAAGATATATGGTCATGGAGGAGATCCTTTACCCGAACTGAATGCCGAAAATACCGAGTATGATCTTCCTCAAAATGCTATTCAGGTGATAGGAGAAGAAGATGGAAGCTTCGATTCGGGGGATTTTATCCTGTTCTATGGAAAAACAGCTGGGTTTAATTCAGAAAACCCCACCAACATCAACCCATACAGCGATGAAACTTACTATTATATAACCGCTGGAGGAGAACCCGGGCTTAGAGTACAACCCATGATTGAGCCTTCGGGAAATCCTACAATAACGATAAGCAGCTTTAACGACTACCAGTTTCATGAAGAAGATGATATTTCACCCGCATTGGTTGGAAGAAAATGGTTTGGGAACCGATTCGATATTGAAAATGAACAGAGTTTCGAATTCAACTTCCCGAATATAGTGCCGGGATCGGAGATGGAAGTTGATATCAAGGTGGCCTCCGCAAGTGACATTGCCACCTCAATGGCTATATCTATTAACGGCACAAGTACAAATCCTCTGATCTTTTCGCCAATCATGGACCCAAAATTACTGGACCTGCGTGAACTTGTTTCAACATTCCCTGCCAGTGGAGAAACTGTGAAAGTAGATCTTACCTATAATAACGCAGGAAATCCGGCAAGTATCGGTTACCTGGATTATATCCGAATTGGAGCTCTACGGCAACTTAACGGTACCGGACAGCAGTTGTCTTTTCGCTATAACGATGCTGCTACCTTGAACGGAGTGGGTGAATATCAAATAGCGAATGCAGGTGCTTTCTCTCAGGTTTGGGATGTAACAGAGAAAGGCAATATCACTGGCAAAGTGAACGAAGGAGGTAATTCTACATTCAGCTTCAAGGCTTCTATGGGTGTGGTGCGGGAATATGTCGCTATTAATCCTGCCGATTATTTCACACCGGTACAGGCAGCACAATCTGTAGTACTTAACCAGGATATTAAAGGAACCATCTTTAGGGACGAATCGGGGAATTTCAAGGATGTAGACTATATTATAGTAACACCATCGTTTTTACTACAACCTGCCTTACGCCTTGCCAGGTATCGAGCAGATAGTGACGGGTTGAATGTAAAAGTGATCCCGCTGGACAAGATATACGAAGAGTTTAGTTCTGGGCAGCAAGATATCTCAGCGATTAGAAACATGGTAAAGTATGTATATGACAACGCGTCTTCACCCGATAAACGGGTAAAGTATTTGTGTCTCTTTGGGGATGCGTCTGTAGACTATAAGGACCGACTTTCAAACAACACCAATATAGTACCGGTTTATCATATATACGACAGGCAAAATCAGGTAAGTACCTTCAGATCTTATATGAGCGACGAATATTACGCTATGATGGATCCGGAGGATGGCACGATGGCCTTAACGGATATGTCTGATATCGCTACCGGCCGTATCCTTGCAGACAACGTATCGCTGGCCAATTCCCTTGTTGATAAGATCATTGAGTACGATTCAAAAGGTTCTTACGGGAACTGGAGGAACAATTTTGTACTAGTATCCGATGATGCCGATGATCGGGGTGATTCAAGATTACAATTCGATCTGGACGAACTAGGAGATGATATCTCGGCCGAAAAACCCTTCATCAATGTGAAGAAGATTCATATGGATTCTTATCAGCAGCAGACATCAGCTGGTGGAAATCGCTATCCCGAAGTTAACGAAGCGGTGAGTAATGCATTGGAAGTTGGGGCCCTGGTGGTGAATTACTTTGGACATGGCGGGGAAGATGGTCTGGCTAAGGAGTTTGTTTTTACAAAGGACCAGGCAATCGAACTTCAGAATAAAGGAAAGTACCCATGCGTGATTACCGTTACATGCGAATTCACGAAATTCGATAATCCATTGCGTATAACAGCCGGGGAACTTACTTATTGGAACCGAAACGGCGGTGCTATAGCCCTTATTACTACCACCCGGTCCATAACAGTAGGTACCGGTGTAGAATACAATATACAATTGGCTCCGGAGTTATTTGGTTTCGGAACCAATAATATAAATCCACCTGCAGAAGCGCTACGACTTGCTCGTAACCTGCTGCCCAGAATCGACAGATACGTTGTGTTCTATGTAGGTGATCCCGCTATGCACCTTGCATTTCCGAAGCAAAAAGTAAGACTTACCACTCTTAATGGAGTACCTATAGAGCAATCTACCGATACGTTACAGGCATTGAGCAGGGTGCGACTTGGGGGAGAAGTAGTGGACGAAGCCGGAAATTTACTGAGTAATTATAATGGTGTACTCGAAGGAAAGGTATACGACAAAAATGTTGAGCGGCAGACCCTGGGGAATGATGGAACAAGAGAAATTTTACCCAATGGCGACCCGGGACCGTTAATTATCATGGATTTCATTACCCTTGGCGAGATCTTGTTCAATGGCCAGGCTACGGTGACTAACGGGACCTTCGAATTCGAGTTTGTTGTTCCCAGGGATATACAGATCCCGGTAGATACGGGAAGGGTAAGTCTATATGCCCAGCGAAATGAACAACTGGAAGATCAGACAGGTTATGATCTTCGGCTGAGGGTAGGCGGGCTTAACGAAAATGCGCCGGAGGATAATGAAGGGCCACTTATAAGTCTCTTTATGAATGATGAGAGTTTTGTTTCCGGTGGAATTACAAACAATGAACCCATACTTATTGCCAAACTCGAGGATGAGAATGGTATCAATACTGCTAGTGGAATTGGTCATGATATTACAGCCATTATAGATGGAGATGAGGCCAACCCATTTGTCCTGAATGAATACTATCAGGCGGAGGTGGATGACTTTACAAAAGGTAAGGCCACCTATAAGTTAAGGGATCTCGAAAAAGGTTTACACACCTTAACTTTGAAAGCCTGGGATGTGTACAATAATTCGTCTACAATGGACATTCAATTTGTAGTGGCGGGTAATGACGAACTGGAAGTGACCCGGGTACTTAATTACCCAAATCCATTTGTAAACTATACCGAATTCTGGTTTAACCATAACAGACCTTTCGAACCACTTGAAGTACAGGTGCAGGTATTTACTGTGACCGGGAAGGTGGTTTGGACTAAAAATCAGATTGTAAATACCGATGGATTCCTCTCCAGAGATATAGTCTGGGACGGCCTGGATGATTTTGGAGATAAAATTGGAAAAGGCGTCTATGTATACAAGCTTACGGTAAAATCTACGTTAACTAACCAGCAAATTGAAAAATTTGAAAAACTGGTTATCCTATAAAATTTAAACTATATTTGTCGAAAATTAGAACCTCATGAAGAAAATTTTTATCCCAATATTCATTTGTCTATTTGTATTTCAGGCAGTTGCTCAGGACAATTCCACTGCGAATCAGCGAGTAATTACCACCGCTGTTCCATTCGTTTTAATTGCTGCTGACGCACGTGCCGCAGGTATGGGGGATATAGGTGTTGCTACTTCTGCAGACGCCTTTTCTCAACAGTGGAATCCTGCCAAATACGCATTTGCGATCTCAAAGCAGGGTGTTGGTATTACGTATACGCCATATTTAAGTCAGTTAGTAAACGATATATTCCTTGGAAATCTAACATATTACAACAGGATAAACGAGCGAAGTGCCATTGGAGCGAGTTTGAGATATTTCAGTCTTGGAGATATCGAACTGCGCGAAACCATCGAGCAGGATCCTCTTATCCAGAGTCCAAATGAATTTACCTTCGATGTATCTTATGCACTTCGTCTAAGTGAGCGATTCTCGATGGCGGTTGCCGGTAGATACCTACGCTCAGACCTGAAGATTCAGGCGGCCAGCGAGGATGCTTCAGCAGCTAGTTCATTTGCTGTAGATATTGCCGGTTTTTATCAGAGTGAAGAGATCGCGTATAACGATTTCGATGGTAGATGGAGAGCTGGATTCAATATTTCGAACATAGGTCCAAAGATCAAGTATGATGAAGTTGGGCAGGAAAACAACCTTCCTACCAATCTGGCATTGGGTGGAGGATTCGATTTCATCCTGGACCCTTATAACAAAGTGGGTCTTAACGTAGAAGTAAATAAATTACTGGTTCCTACACCTCAGGATTTCGACGGTGATGGAGACATTGATGCAGAGGATGACGAAGAGTACGAAGCTATTAGTTTCTTCTCCGGGATGTTTAAATCGTTTGGAGATGCACCTGATGGATTCTCTGAAGAATTAAAAGAATTTACCTGGGCTCTGGGAGCGGAATACTGGTATCAGGATGTATTTGCATTTCGTACAGGTTATTTCAATGAAAGTGACCTGAAGGGATCCAGAAAGTTCTTGTCATTAGGAGCCGGATTCAGGTATACAGCTATAAATATTGATATCTCATATTTATTCTCAACTTCGAAAGTGAGAAGCCCGCTTGAAGGGACACTTCGTTTTGGACTTACCTTCAACTTTGGGGACGAGTACGACGAATACTAGAACATTGAAAAAACATAAACTGGAGACATATCTGGAGATCTACGAGTCGATCGCGGAGCTACCGGATAGCATCCAAAAATTAATGAATAAGGCGCAGCAGGCAAGAGACAATGCTTATGCGCCTTATTCGCGTTTTATGGTGGGCGCTGCGCTCGAATTGAAATCGGGCCAGATCATAACCGGGAACAACCAGGAGAACGCGGCATTTCCTTCGGGTTTGTGTGCCGAAAGAGTAGCTGTTTTCCATGCGGGGTCTAATTACCCGAACGAAAGTATTAATAGTCTCGCTCTTACCGTTAGGTCCCTTCAGAAGGAAATAAACAAACCAACACCGCCTTGTGGTGCCTGCAGGCAAGCTTTGGCAGAATATGAAGTAAAGCAAGACAACCCTATTGCTATTTATTTTATGGGAGAGACAGGAAAGGTAGTTAAAGCAGCCTCGGTGAGAGATCTTTTACCCCTTGTATTCGATAGTTCGTTCCTTGAATAAGAACTCGGGATTCTTAACTAAATCGTTTTCGTTTTTTTTTTAATCATTTGGTTTTTTCTAGTCCTTCAGAATATAGTATTTTTGTTATTCGCGAAATTTATATCGGATCTGGAATTTGGTATAAGCATACTTCAGTAAATGAAAAAAATTACGAAACAAACTTATCTTCAGTGGTATGAGGATATGCTCTTCTGGCGCAAGTTTGAAGACAAACTAGCACAGGTATATATAAATCAAAAAGTGAGAGGATTCCTCCATTTGTACAATGGACAGGAAGCCGTTTTAGCCGGAGCCCTGCATGCCATGGATCTTACTAAAGATAGAATGATCACTGCCTATCGTAATCATGTGCAGCCAATAGGAATGGGCGTGGATCCCAAACGGGTGATGGCCGAGCTCTACGGAAAAGGAACAGGAACGTCTCAGGGTCTTGGTGGCTCTATGCACATCTTTTCTAAAGAACATCGTTTCTATGGAGGTCATGGTATTGTAGGGGGTCAAATACCTTTGGGTGCCGGCCTGGCATTCGCCGATAAGTATCACGAAAGAGATGCCGTTACCTTAACTTACATGGGCGACGGAGCAACCAGACAAGGATCCTTACACGAAACTTTCAATCTCGCGATGCTATGGAAATTACCAGTGGTATTTTGTGTAGAGAACAACGGTTATGCCATGGGAACTTCCGTGGCTCGAACTGCCAATCATACAGATATTTATAAACTTGGATTAGGCTACGATATGCCTTGTAAGCCAGTAGATGGTATGAAACCAGAAGTGGTTGCCAAGGAAATGGATGAGGCAATTTCACGAGCGAGAAGAGGAGATGGACCAACCTTCCTTGAGATTCGTACGTACCGATATCGCGGACACTCCATGAGTGATGCGCAACATTATAGAACGAAGGAGGAAGTTGCGAAAAAACAAGAAGAAGACCCAATAGATTATGTGCTTCACCATATCTACGAAAAGAAGTGGGCGACCGAAGACGAAATAAAAGTTATAGATCAGCGGGTTAAGGATAGGGTGAGTGAGTGCGAAAAATTCGCAGAAGAGTCGCCATATCCGGAAAAGAATGTAATGTACGATACTGTTTACGAGCAGGAAGATTATCCTTTTTTACCTCATAAATTATAAACTATGGCAGAAATTATAACCATGCCGCGCCTTAGCGACACCATGGAGGAAGGAACAGTAGCAAGCTGGCTGAAGAAGGTAGGAGATAAAGTGAAGGAAGGTGATATACTTGCAGAGATCGAAACAGACAAAGCCACCATGGAGTTCGAGTCGTTCTACGAAGGAACCTTACTCCATATTGGTATTGCTGAAGGAGAAACTGCCGAAGTGGATAAATTATTGGCAATTATTGGGGAAGAAGGAGAGGATATTTCTGGATTGCTGAATGGTAACGAAGAAGTCGAAAAATCTGTTGAAGAAAATACCGAAGCTGCAACCAAGGAAGAACCTGCCAAAGAATCGGCTTCGTCTGAAGATTCTAAAATTCCTGATGGTGTGGAGATCATTACGATGCCTCGCCTTAGTGATACTATGGAAGAAGGTACCGTAGCAAGCTGGCTTAAGAAAGAGGGAGATAAGGTGGAAGAAGGCGATATATTGGCCGAGATCGAGACAGACAAAGCCACTATGGAATTTGAGTCTTTCTATTCCGGAACCTTACTAAAAATTGGTATTGCTGAAGGAGAAACTGCTAAGGTGGATGCCTTACTGGCAATTATTGGTCCTGCTGGAACGGACGTTTCTGCCGTAAATCTGTCCGCAAAACCAGCCGAAGCACCCAAAGAGACCAAGAAAGTTGTGGCACCGGAATCCAAACCACAAGAACAACCGGCAAAAGAGAATAAATCTGTGGCGGTTAGCCAATCGACTTCATCAGCAAATGCGACTGGTAGAATCTTTGCATCACCGCTCGCTAAGAAATTAGCAGAGGAGAAAGGTATTGCATTGTCTAGTGTACGTGGTTCTGGAGAAAATGGCCGAATTGTAAAGCGTGATATAGAGAATTATCAGCCCACAGCCGCAGGAGTGGCAGCTTATGTTCCGGTGGGAGAGGAAAGTTTCGAAGAGACCACAAACTCACAAATGCGTAAGACGATCGCCAAACGTCTTGGAGAATCAAAGTTTACTGCTCCGCATTATTATCTAACCATTGAATTGGATATGGATAACGCTATCGCATCCAGAGCTGCTATTAACAGCAATCCGGATGTGAAGATCTCTTTTAACGACATGATCGTAAAAGCTTGCGCAATGGCTTTGCGTAAACATCCGCAGGTCAATTCGCAATGGGATGATAAAGTGACCAGGATCGCGAAGCATATTCATGTAGGCGTTGCTGTAGCAGTTGATGAAGGCCTGGTAGTTCCTGTACTGAAGTTTGCCGATAATATGACCTTCTCGCAAATTGGAGCGGCAGTTAAAGAACTAGCCGGTAAAGCAAGAGACAAAAAGTTAACTCCAGACGAGATGCAGGGTAGTACTTTTACAGTATCTAATTTGGGAATGTTCGGGATCAAGGAATTTACTTCTATCATCAATCAGCCTAATTCGGCAATTCTATCTGTAGGTGCGATAGTAGAAAAACCTGTCGTTAAAAACGGAGCTATTGCAATTGGTAATACGATGACGGTAACACTAGCCTGTGACCATAGAACGGTGGATGGAGCAACCGGGGCAAAGTTCCTGCAAACCTTAAGACAGTATATAGAAAATCCTGTGACTATGTTCGTGTAGTTGGGGTAAAGGAATATTTAAACTACAGGTCCCGCATTCTCCATACAGGAAGGTGCGGGATTTGTTTATCTTTAGAAAATGAAGAAAAATATAGTTATCACTGGGACTAGTCGCGGTATTGGTTACGAATTAGTAGGATTACTCGCAAACACCGATCACAATATTCTGGCCTTATCGAGAAATGATGTACCCGTTTCCGGGATGGAGATCTCCAATTGCTGGTGTTTCCCATGCGACATTACGAGTAAAGGAGATATTCAAAAAGTATCCGAATTTGTAGAATCAAAATGGGGACGAGTGGATATTCTAATCAATAATTCCGGGTACCTGGTGAATAAACCCTTTGCTAAACTAACGTCTCACGATTTCCAACGGTCCTTTGAAGTAAATTTATTTGGTGTAGTAACTATGACTCAGGCTTTATTACCCTTTATGAATAAAGATGGCCATGTGGTGAATATTAGTAGTATGGGTGGTGTTCAAGGGAGTACAAAATTTCCAGGACTTGCCGCATACAGTAGTAGTAAAGGTGCTTTAATAACATTGACTGAGGTATTAGCCGAAGAATATAAGGAGACCGGACCTTCCTTCAATGTTCTCGCTCTTGGGGCGGTTCAAACAGAAATGCTTCAGGAAGCATTCCCCGGCTATAAAGCCCCGGTAACGGCAAAGCAAATGGCAAAATATATCATGGAATTTGCCTTGAATGGGGAACAATTTTACAACGGAAAATTAATGCAGGTATCAAGTTCTACTCCCTGATGCATGACAGACCTCTTAGCAAAATATATACCTACGGCTGCGGTTAATCCTGTATTCGAATTGATCAAGCAACACAATGTTCATCTCAAGATAGTGAACGAAAGGGTTACCAGGCATGGAGACTATAAAAAGCTTACCAATGGTGGTCATCAGATAACAGTAAATGCAAATTTGAACAAATACCGTTTCCTTATCACTTTGATTCATGAAATTGCACATTTGGTGGCGTTTAAGGATTTCGGGCGAAGCATAAAACCTCATGGTAAAGAATGGAAGCATGTATTTCAGCAATTGATGTTGCCATTTATACGACCTGAGATATTTCCTTCATCTCTATTACCCCTGCTGGCTATTCACTTTAAGAATCCGAAGGCCTCCAGCGATACAGACAGCAAGTTATCCCTGGGGTTAAAGGCGTACGATCCGCCTAATGATAAAAACTATATATTTGAGATACCATACGGCGGCACTTTTCGGTTATATAATGGAAAGATGTTTAAGCGTGGTAACAAACGGGTTAAGCGCTATGAATGCCTTGAAATTTCCACGGGTAGGATCTATTTGTTCAACCCCAATGCTGAAGTTGAATTTATTAAATGAAAATGAAGACTGATTATTATGCTGTGATCATGGCAGGCGGAATTGGCTCACGATTCTGGCCGGTTAGCACCCGTCGTTTCCCGAAGCAATTTCACGATATGTTGGGAAGTGGCCAAAGTTTACTTCAGAAAACATTTTCCAGACTATCGCAAGGTATCCCGGAACGAAATATAAAAGTGTTAACCAACCAAAGTTATCAAGAACTGGTGCTCGAACAGATTCCCGGGATGACGCCAGATCAGGTTGTTCTCGAGCCCGCAATGAGAAATACTGCGCCTTGTATATTACTAAGCGCTTTGAAGATCCATAAGGAAAACCCAAATGCACTCATGCTGGTGGCGCCTAGTGACCATTGGATAGAAGACGAAGAGGCTTTTTTGAAGGATGTTTCACAATGTTTTGAGGCATGCAGAGAAAACGATAAATTGTTAACCTTGGGTATAAGGCCTTCCTTTCCTAACACCGGGTATGGTTATATAGAATACGATGCATCTGACACTTCAGAAATAAAAAAAGTACTTCAGTTTTGTGAAAAACCTGAATATCACACCGCCAAAGAATTTGTAGAAGCTGGGAATTTCTGTTGGAATGCGGGGATATTCATCTGGAGTGTAAAAAGCATAATTCATGCTTTCGAGCAGTATCTTCCGCAAATGTTTAAGTTGTTTAGCAACGGCGTGGAGGTGTTAAATACTTCTATGGAGAAACAATTTGTGGATGATCATTATGGCCGGGCCGATAACATTTCCATTGATTATGGTATCTTGGAAAAAGCAAACAACGTCCATATGCTTGAAGCAAGTTTCGATTGGAATGATCTGGGTACCTGGGGTGCATTGCACGACAAACTAGAAAAGGACGAGAATGGAAATGCGGTTGTGCGGGCAATTCCGTATACAAAGGACGCTAAGGGAAATATGATATATTCCAGTTCGGAAAAATTGATCGTTGTAGACGGCATTGAAGATTTTATCGTAGTAGATAAAGACAATGTACTAATGATCTACCCGAAGAATAAAGAGCAAAACATTAAGAATCTTTTAACCGAAATATCGCAAAATTTTGGCGAAAATTATACCTAAATGAGTACATCAGAAAACAGGCCTACCGGTAATGCCTCTGAAGAGCAGCAGTTTGAGCATTTAAAGCTCTCAACCTGGGCCAGTCTTAAGAAATTCTTCGGCGAGCTTTTGGATATACGTTCCGATACAGACCGCGATGCCACCATCGACGCTGTAAAAAAGGACATATCCTTTAAAGGCCATAACGCCTGGATTCTTATTTTCTCCATATTTGTTGCATCTATTGGACTTAATGTTAGTAGTACAGCTGTGGTTATCGGTGCCATGCTTATATCTCCGTTAATGGGTCCTATAGTGGGTGTTGGGCTGGGAGTGGCTATTAATGATGTTGAAATGCTGAAGCGGTCTCTAATTAACCTGGGCGTTATGATTGGCTTAAGTGTTATGACCGCCTTCCTATACTTTAAGGTGTCACCGCTTACCGAAGAGACCCCGGAGCTTCTGGCCAGAACTGCTCCTACCATTCTGGATGTGCTGGTAGCCATATTTGGTGGTCTGGCGCTTATAGTTGCCAAGACCAAAAGTGGAACGATCGCCAGTGTGATCTTTGGTGTTGCCATAGCCACCGCACTTATGCCTCCATTATGTACTGTGGGGTACAGCCTTGCTGTTGGGAACGCCGAATACGCTATGGGTTCCTTCTATCTATTCTCCATTAATACCGTTTTTATCGCCTTATCTACCTTTATTGTAGCAAAATTGTTACGATTCCCTTTAGTTCGATATGCCAACTCTAAGAGAAGACGTTTTATTGCGCGTGTAGCCTCGTTGATAGCGCTTATTGTTATGGTTCCAAGTGTGATCTTGTTTTTGCAGTTGCTGGACCAACAGGTATTTGAGAACAATACCAAAGACTTTGTACGGGACGTCATCAACTATGAAGGAGCCGAAGTTGTTAAGTTCACGCATGATTATCAAACCAAGGAGATCGAGGTCTATTTAATAGGAAGACTAGTGCCACAGGGACAGATCAATAAATGGATGACCACCTTACAGGAAACAGACGATCTTGAAGGAGGAAAATTAACTATTTATCAGGGAACAGACCAATCTGGTGAGCTGGCCGAAAAATTATCCAACGATCTGAAACAGGACATCCTGGAGGATCTGTATGTTAACAATCAGAAAGAATTAAAGGATAAGGATCTTCGGATCGAATTCCTGGAAGAGGAGATCACCAAACTTAAAATTGAAGAAATTCCCTTTGCCAGTCTCAGTCAGGAGGTTAAGATAAATTACGACAAGCTAAAATCTTTTAGTTATTCTAAACGTGTGATGACCAATTTCAGCAGTATTGATACAATTCCCGTATTCCAGGTGGATTGGGACCGTTCATTAAACTCCCGTAGCAGAACCGAAAACAACCAGAAACTTGCTAATTGGTTGAAATTTAAACTTAATCTCGACACCTTATTGATAGAGGAACGATAAAAAAAGGCGCTCATCGAGCGCCTTTTTTGTTGAAATATTTGTTCGAATTTATCTTTTTACGAACTTATAGCTTTGTTGAGATCCTTCTATTTCTAACTGAACAAAGTAAACTCCACTTTTAAGAGAATCTACATTAATCGTGTTCTCGGAGGAAATAGTTGTATTCATTACTACCTTTCCGGTTACATCCACTACAGAAACCTTTGTATTTTCAAGTCCATTGAGTGAGAAATTAAGAATGTCTGTCGTAGGATTGGGGAAAAGATTGATCCCTTCCTTTTGGAAATCGGTTACCGCCAGTACGTTGTCTCCTTCAACAAAAATATGTTGTTCATTAATATTAGGATCGTTGATCACATCAACTACTCCTGAAGGCCATTTGATGATGATCTGGTCGATATTGGTAGCGGTTCCAATTCCGAAATGAGCTACCAGGGAATTCATATGACTAAATCCTTGTCCTGAACGCACTTCGCGAATTTGCATCCCCCAGTCGCCGTAAATTTCTACACGCGCTCCAATCCCGTTATAATTACTCTGTACGCCTTCCAGGCCTATCTTCACCCAGTTATTGGCGTTCCCATCGTTAATCCATAGATCTCCATTATTAACCACATCGAGGAATCCGTCTCCGTTAAAATCTCCAATCCCACCTTCATCAAACGGTAGGTCTATCCCGGTAAAGGTTAAGTCACCATTATTTATATAAAGTTCTTTAGATAACTCGGAAAAGATATCTACAAAACCGTCGTTGTTAAAATCGCCCGCCTGGTTCTCCCATGCGCCAAGATCGTTAGCGTCGATTCCTGTTCCTCCAATTATATCTGTAAATACACCAGTACCGTCATTAAGCATAAATCTGTTCTGGAAATCGTGATTCACGATAAAGGCATCGAAATCCCCATCATTGTCAAAATCCTCGAAAACAGTAGACCATGATTGTGCATTGTCTCTCATATTGATCTGGAGAGCATTCTCCGTAAAGGTACCATCACCATTATTGGTATACATCGCATTATCGCGATCCGGATCTCCCGGTGATGCACCACCTCTACACTTGGTTAAGTACATATCACTATCTCCGTCATTATCGTAGTCTACCCAGATAGCAGCATAGTTACCCGGTCTGTCCAGCGTTACGATCAGGTTCTGATCTAAAGACATTGTACCTGTACCATCGTTTCTGTAGGGATGACTTAGATCCACATCATGACAAACAAAACTGTCCAGATCACCATCATTATCGATATCGCTCATTGTTGAACGCTGACTGAATATAAATTCTGGGAACGTAACTTCGGTATAATCTGTTCCATTTACATTAGCATATAGAAAGGATACACGCTGGCCGTTTCCAAGAACCAGGTCGTTGTACCCGTTTGCATCAAGATCTCCTGCAGCCACACTCCAGTTAGGTACATTGGCAATAGGCAGAGTGTAAAATACCGAATTGAAAGTACCGTCTCCAACCTGATAATCGATTCCCACACCATTAGCGGAAACCCGAACGTAATCGTCCATCCAGTCGCCATTCATATCGACGGCGATTTCGGAATTATCCGGATAATTTGCCAGAAGATTACCCTGGTTTGTAAAACTAACCTGCGCAAAAGAAGCAACTGAAAACAGTACAGCCAGGCTAAAAAGTAAAATATTTTTCATGTGTTAATTTTTTAATAGCGTTAAAAATAATGCAAAAATCCATGATTTCCACTAAGATAGCTTCAAAAATTAGCCTTCTTTTAGCTGAACTTCTCGAATTTTCTTAAAAAGATCGGAAGAATAGACAAAGTCTGTCACATCTTTATTGTCGGTTTTGAAAATGTCCTGATTCGATCCATCCCATACCAAATGGCCATGTTTCAGAAGTACAATATTTTCCCCTATTTCCATCACAGAATTCATGTCATGCGAAACCACCACGGTTGTAATATCGTTTTCTTTGGTGATCTCCTGGATAAGATTATCGATCACAGTTGCAGTATTAGGGTCAAGTCCCGAATTAGGCTCATCGCAGAATAGATACTTGGGTTTGTTAACTATCGCTCGTGCAATAGATACTCTTTTTTGCATCCCTCCTGAAATTTCGGCCGGAAACTTCGAATTTACATTCTCTAAATTCACTCGAGCCAGTACTTCATTAACTCTATCCAGCATTTCAGAGCGCTTCTTGTTGGTGAACATCCGTAACGGGAACATCACATTTTCTTCGATAGTCATAGAATCGAATAAAGCTCCTCCCTGGAATAACATGCCAATATGTTCTCTCAGGTCGCGTTGTTCTTCATCGTCCATGTCGTGTATGGATTTATCTTCGTAGAAGATCTTGCCTTCATCTGGATGAAACAGCCCAAGTAAGCATTTTAATAGAACCGTCTTACCACTTCCACTGGCGCCAATGATAAGGTTGGTCCTACCTTTTTCGAAGACCGTGGTGATCCCTTTCAGAACTTTGTGTTCTCCAAAACTTTTATGAATGTTCTCTACACGTATCATCAGCTTAATAACAAAGTGGTTACTATATAATTTGTGAGGATGATCAATACACTGGTCCACACAAACGAATTTGTACTTGCCTTTCCTACTTCCAGAGCTCCTCCTTTCATAAAGTATCCCTGCCAGGAAGGTACCGTTGCCAGGATAAAGGCAAAGATAAATGTCTTTATGAATGCATAAGTTAGATGAAAAGGTTCGAAAGAGTCCTGTAAACCCGTTACAAATTCACCAGGGGAGGTAAAACCTCCGTACACCCCGGCCAAAAATCCACCAAAGATCCCGAGAAACATGGATAGTGCTATCACGAAAGGATAAAAGAGTAGCGCGATCACCTTTGGAAAAACTAGATAATTCAGGGAATTAATCCCCATAACATCCAGAGCATCGATCTGTTCGGTAACACGCATGGAACCCAGGCTGGAAGTAATGAAGGAACCCATTTTACCCGCCATGATGATGGAAATAAACGTTGGCGCAAATTCGAGGATCATGGATTGCCGAGTGGCAAACCCTATTAATGACTTTGGGATCAGCGGATTTTCAAGATTAAGAGCTGTTTGAATGGCGATTACTCCACCTACGAAGAACGAAATAAAAGAAACTATTCCCAGGGAACCAATGATTAGATCATCAATTTCCTTAAAGATAAGTTCTCTAAGAACAGACCCTTTGGTAAATCCACTGAAAACCCTTTTCAGCATTAAGAAATAGGAACCAACGTCCTTAAGAGCTCTAACAATTATCATCCTATGCTAAAGTAACAAAATTAACCGATTGTAAAGAGGGAATCGTTTGGGCAAAAACAACTATTTCTTTTGTAACAGAGACATCATTTTATGAAAGATCTCTGTATTCTCGTAAATTCCGTTAAAGCTGGACGCCCCGGGGCCATATGCAAAGACGGGGATCAGCGTTGCCGAATGTCCCCCTGTAGAAAAGGAGGGCTTGATAGTATTGTAATCGTTTTCACTTGCAGCCAGGGTAAAACCACCCGTTTCGTGATCTGCGGTTACGATCACCAGGGTCTCCCCATTCTTTTTGGCGAAGTCCAGAGCTACACCAATAGTTTTGTCGAAATCCAACTGTTCTCCTATTAGATAATCGGCTTCGTTACCGTGCCCTCCCCAATCGATCTGAGATCCTTCCACCACGAGAAAAAAACCTTGTTTGTTGGCAGAGAGGTAATCTATTCCTAGTTGCGTACTCTCCGGCAGAAAATCACCTCGACCTTCGATCATCTTTGGCATGGCATTATCTGCAAGTAGTATTAGCTGTTTCTTTTTAGAAACTTTATCTGGTAAAGATTCGGTATGAATTTCGAAGTTATTTTTTCTGAAGTCTTCGAACAGGTCTTTTCCATCTTCGCGCCTATCGAAAAATTGACTTCCACCTCCAGCGATGAAGTCTACCTCGCTTTTCGCAAGATTCTCGGCGATAGCCTCGTACATACTTCTTCTAAATACATGGGCATAAAAGGCAGCAGGTGTGGCGTGCACCACAGAAGAGGTGGAAATAACCCCTGTTGCATAGTTCCTTTTAGATAATAATTCTATAATGGTGGGAACCGAATTAGTATCGGAGTCGACACCTACTGCACCATTATAGCTTTTAACCCCACTTGCAAACGCCGTTGCGCCTGCTGCCGAATCTGTAACTAACTCGGCTGAAGAAGAAGTTTTTATTAGTCCGATATTGGTAAATCGTTCAAAATTTGAAGTTTCATCATTAAAATAAAACCCTGCCGAAACCTGGCTTAGTCCCATACCATCTCCAATAAGCAGGATAATATTCTTAGGCTTTTTCTGGTTTGCGAGCGGGGTTTGAGCCCATCCAATAACGGAGGTACACAGAAATAAGAGAAGTAGTAGATTTTTCATTTTATATTTTATTGAGCTCTAAGTTAGAAAGAATCAGATCGTTTAATCGTTAAGGGGACGTTATAATTTTTATAACAGCTTTTTTCTAATATTTCTCCAGCGTAATTTTCGTATAAAATTTCCTTCGGAAGGTGATACCAGATAGTTTTGTTTTTCAGGCAAAAATCCCTGAATACATTTTAAAAAGTAAGTAAAGCTCTTTTTTTTCCAGGCTAATTTCATAGCCGCGATCATAGTTAGTAAAAAACCATAGCGCATTCTTTTAAATGCCGCACCTTGCATATAGCCCGACTGTTTTGCATAAGCAGTGGCTGTAGGTTTTAGATGTTTAACTTTTAAGGAAGGTAGTGTGCGAAGTTCCCAACCGTGATATTGAGCAAGCAGCTCGTCTAAAGTGTCCCATCCCATTGCTTTTTTTAAGCCTCCAATATCATGTAGACAGGACTTTCGATAAGACTTTAAGGCACCTCGTATGTGATCTTTCCCTGTTAGATCTTCAAGTTCCCATTCTCCTTTTTTTTCGAGGTAACAAAATCCACCGGCGATACCTACCTGTTCCGAACTCTTAAAAACTTCTGCAACAGTTTCCAGGTAATTGGCAGGAAAGATGAGGTCTGCATCAAATTTGCAGATCACATCGTAATGAGAATCCAATGTGGCGTAACCCTTGTAAAAAGCATTGATCACTTTCGAGCCCGGGGCATGTACTTCAGAAGAAACATTAGATACCCCTTCGATAAAGGAATACTTGGCAGAATACGCATCTATTATGGTCTGTGTTCCGTCTGTAGAGTTGTCGTTCACCACAACGATCCTGGCCGGTCTTAAAGATTGATTTACCAGCGAATCCAGCGTTTTTTCTATATACGCTTCCTCGTTATGAGCTGGTATGACTATATAAATGATCACCTGGTTCTTTCGGCATATATGAGATAATAACGGGGAGTAAATCTTCTGAGAATAGGCCGAATGCCTACTTTTCTTACAGGATTGGTAAATTTCTCTCGCTTCTTGATCTTCCAGCCGGCTTTTTCCAACAGCCAGTCGAATTGCCAGTCTTCAAATTCGTGATAATGACGGTCTCGCTCGTCTGTTTTACTTCTATATGCCGAAGCAAACCAGAGCTTTAGTGGTACAGAAGCCACTAGTTTTTTAGCCTTAATATCCTGTAAAACATTGAAAGGGGAAACCAGGTGTTCGAAGATCTCGAAGGCTGTTACAACATCGTAGTCTGCAGATTTCACAGCCGTAGTATCCAGATCCAGATCTTCGCCCGATGTATTAGTAACATTAAATCCTTCCTTTCTCAGGATCTCGGAAAAGGGGTTATTCACACCCAGATCTAGGATTTTATCGTTTTTGTTAACAAACTGCTGTAAAAAATTGAATGTGTATTTGTAACGCTTTTTCGGATATTTACCTTCGTACATTATACTCTGTATACAATAGCATTAATGTTCATTCCTGCACCTACACTGGCAAAGATTACCACATCTCCCGGGTTAACTTCATGATCGTCGAGTTCACGCTTTAACACCAGGTCGTATAATGTGGGAACGGTAGCAACACTGGAATTTCCTAATTTGTCTATGCTCATTGGCATTACATCGGCGGGAGCTTCTTCACCATACAATTTAAAGAAACGTTTTATAATAGCTTCATCCATCTTTTCGTTAGCCTGATGGATAAATACTTTTTTTACTTCTGAAATGTTGCACCCACTCTCATCCAGACATTGTTTCATAGCACCAGGCACATTGGTGATTGCAAATTCGTAGATCTTACGGCCGTACATCTTTATATAGCGGCGTGCATCATTTAGTTCCTGATTGTTACTTTCTCCGAAATAAATAAAATGAGCTTCGTCATACGCATAAGTAGCGCTGAGGTGAGATAAGATACCACTGTTAGTATCGTCTCCGGCTTCGATAACGGTAGCACCGGCCCCATCGCTATAGATCATGGAGTCCCGATCGTGCTGGTCGATCACTCTCGACAGTGATTCGGCACCTATAACCATACATTTTTTGGCCATACCGCTTTTAATATAGGCATGCGCCTGGATCACACCTTCCACCCACCCGGGGCAGCCAAATAAAATATCGTAAGCCACACAGCGTGGATTTTTAATTTTCAATAGATGTTTTACCCTGGAAGCAATACTGGGAACTGTATCGCTTTGATGGGTGCCGTGTTTCACATCTCCGTAATTATGCGCAACTATTAGGTAATCAAGATCCTCTTTATCAATATCCGCATCCTCCAGTGCCTTTACGGCAGCAAAAAGTGCAATATCCGAGGTAGTCATTTCGTCTGATATATAACGTCTCTCCGATATGCCTGTTATCGCCTTGAATTTTTCAATAATCACTGAGTTCTCATGACCAAATTTGGTTCCATCTTCATTGTAAAAACTATGCTGCTCAAACTGATCGTTTGGAGCCACACTTTTTGGAATATAACTTCCAACCCCTGTTATTTTTGTACTCATAATTCAGTAAGATTTTGATTATAATAGGTAAAAACGTCTATGTTAACTAGCGCTGTTTTAATAAACGGGTGCACCTTGCAAAATTACAGCCTTTTACTTAAATATACTTAAATAATAGGCTTTATCCCAAGGATTGCTACTGCAGCCCATGAAATTACTACTTATGCTTCCATAAAAGATTCGATGGGCTCGCAGGTACAGATAAGATTTCGGTCGCCATAAGCATCATCTACCCTGCGTACAGAGGGCCAGAATTTATTCTCCGAAATATACTCCAAAGGAAAAGCCGCTGTCTTTCTGGAGTATGGGAGGTCCCAGTTATCTGAAGTTACCATCTCCTGTGTATGCGGGGCATTTTTTAAAACATTGTTTGGATCTGCCGTACTCACCTGGTCAATTTCCTTTCGAATGGAGATTAGGGCATCGCAAAAACGGTCCAATTCTTCCATGCTTTCACTCTCGGTTGGCTCGATCATCATGGTTCCCGCCACCGGAAACGAAACGGTAGGAGCGTGAAAACCATAGTCCATGAGCCGTTTGGCAATATCAACTACCTCTATACCATTTTCTTTAAACGGACGACAATCTATGATCATTTCATGGGCGGCACGTCCTTGTTCACCTGTATAAAGTACTTCAAAATGACCATGAAGACGATCTTTAATATAATTTGCGTTCAGAATCGCATATTGAGTAGAGCGTTTCAATCCTTTCTCCCCCAGCATACATATGTATCCATAAGATATAAGGCAGGCCAATGCACTACCCCAGGGAGCTGCCGAAATAGCAGTAATCGCCTTATTGCCGCCCGTAGGGATCACTGGGTTTGTTGGCAGAAAGGGAACCAGTTGCTCGGCCACACAAATTGGGCCCACGCCGGGGCCACCACCGCCATGTGGAATAGCAAAGGTTTTATGTAAATTAAGGTGGCACACATCAGCACCTATGGCTCCGGGATTTGTTAGGGCAACCTGGGCATTCATATTTGCTCCATCCATGTATACCTGTCCGCCATTCTCGTGTATTATACCGGTTATCTCAACTATGGCACTTTCGTATACTCCGTGTGTAGAGGGATAGGTCACCATTAGAGCGGCTAGCTGGTCTTTATGTTCTTCGGCTTTAGCTCTTAGATCTTCCACATCGATATTTCCTTCTTCAGTAGCTTTGGTTACCACTACTTTCATACCTGCCATCACAGCACTCGCCGGATTGGTACCATGGGCGGAGGAGGGTATAAGGCAGATATTGCGGTGATGGTCTCCCCGCGACTCGTGGTACGCTTTAATTACCATTAACCCGGCATACTCACCCTGAGCGCCCGAATTAGGCTGTAGGGAAGTACCTGCAAATCCAGTGATCTCGGTAAGCTGATCTTCTAATTTCTTTAACATTAGCTGGTAACCCTCCGCTTGCTCAACTGGGGCGAAAGGGTGAATATTTCCCCATCGGGAGTCGCTAAGCGGCAGCATTTCGGCTGCTGCATTTAGTTTCATAGTACAAGACCCCAGAGAGATCATAGAATGGTTTAATGCCAAATCCCTGCGCTCCAGCTTTTTTATATATCGCATTAATTCGGTCTCGCTGTGATAAGAATTGAAGACCTCATTCTCCAGGAAAGCCGTGCTGCGGATAACTTCAGAAGGGATTACATTTCCTGTTATCATTTCCGTATAACGGATACTATCTTTTTCCTTCCCAACTGCTTCAGCAAAAATATTGATGATATTATTTACCTGAGAGATACTGGTGGTTTCATTCACCGAGATCTGAATCGTTTCCGCATCCGGATAAAAGAAATTAACCATAGAAGCTTCGGCTATTGGGCGTACTTTTTTCGAATCTGCTTTTACAGCTATGGTGTCGAAATAATGCTCATTGAGTTGGTAAATACCAAGTCTTTCAAGGCCGTCGGCAAGGGTCGCAGCGGCATTATGTACCTTGTTCGCGATATATGTTAAGCCTTCAGGGCCATGGTATACAGCATACATGCCGGCCATGACAGCAAGCAGTACCTGGGCGGTACAAATATTTGAAGTTGCTTTATCCCTTTTTATATGTTGTTCACGAGTTTGCAAGGCCATTCGCAGGGCACGATTACCGTTCATATCTTTAGTAACGCCTATTATACGGCCGGGAATGTGTCTTTTATATTCTTCACGGGTGGCGAAATACGCTGCGTGAGGGCCTCCGTAACCCAGGGGGATCCCAAATCGCTGCGTAGTACCTACAACAACATCGGCACCAATACTTCCCGGCGATTCCAGTTTAATCAAGCTTAGGATATCGGCGGCAACAGCGATCTTTATATTCCTTTCATTCGCCTGCCGGATAAAATCGGCATAATTGTATATTTTTCCAGATTTACCTGGATATTGCAGGATGGCCCCGAAGAAATCGGTAGCGAAGTCGAAATCTCTGTGATCTCCTGTCACCAGCTCGATTCCAAGAGGTTTCGATCTGGTTTCCAATAAGGATAATGTTTGAGGAAGAATTTCTTCAGAAACAAAAAATTTAACCACATCATTCTTTTTCTGATCCCTGTCTCGAACAGCAAATAACAGGCTCATAGCTTCGGCCGCAGCGGTGGCCTCATCCAGAAGAGACGCATTTGCAAGTTCCATGCCCGTGAGGTCCGATACCATCGTCTGAAAATTGAGCAAGGCCTCAAGTCTTCCTTGTGCTATTTCGGCCTGATAGGGAGTGTAAGCGGTATACCAACCCGGATTTTCAAGTATATTTCGCTGAATAACTGCCGGTAAATAGGCCTCGTGATATCCCAGGCCAATATAGGTGTCGAAAACCTTATTTTTTGCAGCGAGTCCACCAATATGCTCAAGGTATTCCTGTTCGCTCATTGCTTCGTCTAACTCCAGTTTGTTTTTTATGAGGATCTCATGCGGAATAGTTTCCATTATGAGTTGATCGAGGCTGCTGGCATTGATAGCTTTAAGCATCTTGGAGAGGTCCTTTTCACGTGGACCAATGTGTCTCAGGGCAAAAGAATCTGTATTCATTTACTGAAAATTAATGATTCCGCAAAATTACGATTTAAACCTTAATTATATGCTTTAAATTCTCTACCCCGCTTAACTATTTTTCCACTAAAGATGTGAGTTACTAACACTTTGGCTATTTTTGTGTTATGAAGTACCTCAAGGCTGCCTTCAATTTCTACCTGGATAGTAGCATTCACGTTGCAATCGCGGTGTGTTCATTGCTTTATCTCACGGTATTCGAATACGATATCGAACTTACCTCAGAGTTGGTGGGATTTGTTTTTTTTGGTACGATCACAGCGTACAATTTTGTAAAGTACGCAGGAGTTGCCCGCTTTCACCACAGGAGTCTTACCGATAAACTCCGGGTTATACAGGTGTTTTCATTGCTAAGCTTTGGGATGCTGGTATATTTTGCTACCAAGCTGCCGCCCAATCTCTATTGGTTAATGGGATCTTTAGGGGTAGTAACTTTTTTGTATGCCGTTCCTGTACTGGGAAAGAGAACTTTACGGATGCTGTCCGGTTTCAAGATCTTTGCGGTTGCTTTGGTTTGGGCCGGAATAACTGTACTCGCACCCTGGTTGGCCATTACGGATGTAATCTCCACAGACGTATGGCTAACTTTTGTTCAGCGTTGTCTTATTGTTATAGTATTAACAATTCCATTCGAGATCAGAGACCTGCGTTATGATGAAACTGCTTTGGGAACACTTCCTCAAAAATTAGGAGTGACCACTTCCAAATGGGTAGGTGTGCTGGTTATGTATCTGGGATTTTCGTTGGATCTATTCAAGGACGATTTTAGCTGTGCCCATTCCAGCGCTTTTGCGATGGCCTGCTTTCTGTGTGCGTTGGGATTATGGGGAGCAATTGAGGACCAGAAAAAATATTATGCTTCGTTTATTGTTGAAAGTATTCCTATAGCCTGGTTAGGCATATTTTATTTGCTGAAGTATTATTTCGAGATCTCTTGCTGAATTATCTTACGGATATTTTCTTTCTTATCCTCGGGCATCGTTTTGAGATCGGCCTTCTCAATGATCTCTGTGAGTTTTGTATTCTCAGACGAATGTTCCCTGCAAACTCTGCACATCATTTGATGTAATTTCATTAGGATACGTTCGAAGAAACTCGACTCCTGATACTGGGATTTATCACATATATGCGCCGCCTCGCCGCAATTAAATAGTATACCGATGTTCATTTAAAACCAATTATTTTGGAGGCACATCGCTAGGGATCGCCTTACCCTGTGGATGATAACCCAAAGGTTAGACGGCGTTATATTAAATTCATTACAGATAGCCTCCGTATCAAAATTTTCGATTGTTTTTTTCTTAAAAATCTGCGCCTGTCGATCGTCTAATTTACCCAAACAATTTAAAATGGCAAGTCCTAATTCTTCATTTTCCAGACTGTCCTCTGCAGTTTTGTCGAAAGGATCTTTTACCCGTTCCTCCAACCAGTCGCCTTCAGAATCCTCACCACTGTAGTTCACTCGTATTTCGGCTTTTCCCTTATTGGAATTAATCCTCCTGTAATGATCGATGATCTTTCGTTTTAAAATTGAGATGAGCCAGGTTCGTTCAGAGGCATCACCTTTGAAGTTATCCTTCGATTTCAAGCCTGCTAAAAAAGTTTCGGAAATAAGATCCTGCGCAATTTCGTGGTCGTTTACACGAACTATAGTGTAGTTGTACAGATAATCTGAATATCTGTCAACCCACTTTTCAGGATGTAATAGATCTAAACCCATAGCAGTTCCGAGAAGATTAATTCAAATGTAACAAACATTTAGGGAAATTAGTCCTTTTTAAGTAGTCCGGCTCTTCTTAATAGAGCCTCAGGATTAGGTTTTTTACCTCTAAATTTAATATACAATTTCATGGGCTCCATGGTTCCGCCTTTTGATAACACACTGTTTTTAAACTTTGTAGCGACATTTTTATTGAAAATGCCTTCTTGTTTAAAATATTCGAAAGCATCGGCATCAAGGACCTCCGCCCATTTATAGCTATAGTATCCCGCCGAATAACCGCCCTGAAAGATATGTGAAAAGGAAGTGCTCATACAGGTCTCGGCTGTTTCAGGAAAAAGTCGGGTAGCTTCAAAAGCATTACTTTCGAACGCCTTAACATCTTTAATTCCAGATGGATCTGCTCCATGCCAGGCCATATCCAGTAAACCAAAGCTAATCTGGCGCAGTGTCTGCATACCCTCTAGAAAGGTAGAAGATTCCTTGATCTTCTTTACGTATTCCATGGGTATTAATTCCCCTGTTTTATAATGTGTTGCGAATAATTCTAAGGTTTCTTTTTCGTAACACCAGTTCTCGAGAATCTGGCTGGGAAGTTCTACGAAATCCCAGTATACATTTGTACCCGACAAACCCGAATAGGTTGTATTAGCCAACATACCATGTAGCGCATGGCCAAATTCGTGGAAAAGGGTGGTTACTTCATTGAAGGTAAGTAATGAAGGTTTACTCGCAGTGGGTTTGGTAAAATTGCACACGATAGATATATGGGGTCGTTCATTATTACCATCCTTTATTTGCTGCGGCCGGTAGGAGGTCATCCATGCTCCGTTACGCTTCCCGGGCCGTGGATGGAAATCGGCGTAGAACAAGGCTACAAATTCACCGTCCTGGTCGGTTACGCGGTAAGTTTTCACTTCTTTGTGATATACATCTACATCGTTTGTCTCCTTGAAGTGAAGGCCATATAGTTTCGTTGCCACCGAAAACACTCCGGCAATTACCCTATCCAGTTCGAAATAAGGTTTGAGCTTTTCATCGTCCAGATCGAATAACTTCTGCTTTAGTTTCTCACCGTAATAGGCGCTATCCCATTTTTCAAGTCGATCGATACGATCGGTTTCCCTGGCAAAATTTTCTAGTTCGTCGAATTCTTTTTGAGCCGCTGGTTTCGCTTTTTCCAGTAACTCATTCAGGAAGGAGATCACCTTTTCGGGGGTTTCAGCCATTCTCTCTTCCAACACAAAGTGCGCATGAGATTGGTACCCTAGCAATTTTGCGCGTTGATGTCTTAAATGGACGATCTGGAGCACATTTTCTTCATTATTGTTTTTATTCTTCTGAAATGCCCTGGCTCCAAAAGCGAGCGATAACTTTTTCCGAAGTTCCCTGTTTTCAGCATATTTCATGAACGGAATATAGCTAGGGTAGTCCAGGGTGATTACCCATCCTTCCTTGTTCCTTTCTTTAGCCGTTTGGGCAGCCGCCTCTTTGGCTCCTTCCGGTAGCCCATTGAGATCATCTTCCTCCGTGATGTGTAATTCGTAGGCATTGGTCTCGGCCAGTACATTTTCACCAAAGGTGAGCGTGAGTTTCGAAAGATCGGCATCGATCTTCCTTAATTTGGTTTTATCATCCTCTGATAGATTCGCCCCGTTTCTGGCAAATCCTTTGTACTGCGTCTCGAGCAACATTCGTTGTTCAGGATCGAGCGATAAAGCATCTATTTTATCATAAACTGCTTTCACCCTGTTAAACAAGGGTTTATTGAGAAGCAGGTCATTCTTAAAATTTGTAAGCAAAGGAGATACTTCCTGGGCGATCTGTTGAATCTGGTCGTTGGTTTCGGCGCTGTTCAGATTAAAAAATATACTGCTTACAAGATTTAATTGCTCTCCGGTTCTCTCCAGTGCTTCTACGGTATTCTCAAAGGTGGGAGGTTCTTTTTGAGCAGCGATCTTTTCTATTTCCTTGTTGGTTTCCTCAATGAGTTTTTGAAAGGCAGGAAGAAAATCTTCGTTTTTAATTTTGGAAAAAGGAGAGGTTTCAAATTTTTGTAAGAGTGGATTCATTCAGATTTCGATTTGGACCGATAAATAACAATCGTTTGTGTGTTTTTACTTCAATTTCTTTGCGCCTTCTTCTACCTTTAGTTTAAGGCCTTCCTTGTAAGCAACAATTTTATCCAGTACACATTTATCTGCCGATCCTAATATCTGGGCTGCCAGTATTCCGGCGTTTTTGGCGCCATTGAGTGCAACTGTCGCCACAGGGACTCCTCCAGGCATCTGAAGGATTGAAAGTACAGAATCCCATCCGTCGATAGAATTACTCGACTTTACCGGAACTCCAATAACCGGTAGGGGAGACAGGGATGCGATCATCCCGGGCAGGTGTGCAGCACCTCCGGCACCTGCAATGATCACCGAAAACCCTCGTTCATGGGCGTGTTTTCCGTAGTCGAACAGCTTATCGGGGGTGCGATGGGCAGATACAATATCTACTTCAACTTCGATATCAAAGCCTTTTAAAATGTCTATAGCTTCCTGCATGACCGGCAGGTCGCTGGTGCTTCCCATTATTACTCCTACTTTACTCATATCGATTTATTTACTTATAACTTTTATCGAATTTTTCACTTCTTCGGCAATTTTTCTTGCCTCCGAAAGAGATTCATTTACTATGGTAACATGCCCCATTTTGCGAAACGGACGGGTTTGCCGCTTTCCATAAATATGAGGTGTAACCCCTTCCATAGCCATGATGTGCTCAATATTCTCGTAAACTACATCACCGGTATGTCCTTCGGCCCCTACCAAATTTACCATAATACCACCAACTTTACTATCGGTCTTTCCCAGGGGTAAGTCTAATATGGCTCTCAGGTGTTGTTCAAATTGATTCGTGTAACTCGCTTCTATGCTGTAATGTCCGCTGTTATGAGGTCTGGGGGCTACTTCATTTACCAGGATATCGCCTTCCTCTGTCTGAAACATTTCCACCGCCAATAACCCTACATGGCCAAAAGCTCGTGATACTTGCTCGGCAACCGCCCTTGCTTTGGTGGCTATTTCAGGTTCTATTCGAGCAGGACAGATAACATATTCCACCTGGTTCGCTTCCGGGTGAAATTCCATTTCCACCACCGGGTAAGTACTTACTTCACCTTTCGGATTTCGCGCTACTATCACTGCTAACTCGTTCTTGAACGGAATAAGATCTTCTGCTATACACTCACCCTCCAGGAGATTATCCATGTCCTTCATACCTCTTATGATACTCACCCCTTTCCCGTCGTAACCTCCAGTACAACTTTTCCATACAAAAGGAAACCCAACTTCATTATTTTCCACGGCCGCTGAAAGCGATTCAAGATTTTCGAATAGTCGGAAAGAGGACGTAGGAATTTCATGACTTGTATAAAATTCTTTCTGTTTTCCTTTATGCTGAATATGCCTCAGGGTCTTGGACGACGGATATACTTTTAACCCTTCGTTTTCCAATTTCTCCAATGCTTCTATATTTACGCCTTCAATTTCGAAAGTTAGCAGATCCACATCCTTTCCGAAGGAATAGACGGTATCGAAATCCATAAGATCGCCTTGAACAAATTTATTGCAGGCTATTCGGCATGGAGCTTCCGCGCTGGGGTCCAGAACTTTGGTTTTAATATCGTATTTGCGGGTTTCGTAAAGCAGCATTTTTCCTAGCTGGCCGCCGCCTAAAATTCCGAGAGTAAATTCAGAAGAAAAATAATTAGCCATGCCGCAAAGGTACAATCTTCTTTGCAATTGTTATCTTTGCAACTTCGTTATGTGGCGAATTTTTAGATCATTATTCAGAAAGAAAAAAAAGCGAATGAAAAACATCGTATTGTTCGGCCCGCCCGGTGCCGGAAAAGGAACCCAGGCAGAAGTTTTAAAAGAGAAATATCAACTAGTACATATCTCCACCGGTGATGTCTTCAGATTTAATATAAAAAATGAAACAGAACTCGGGATGTTGGCTAAAAGTTATATGGATAAGGGACATCTTGTACCCGATGAGGTGACCATCAATATGCTAAATGCCGAAGTGGAAAAGAATGCAGATGCCAACGGTTTTATCTTCGACGGTTTTCCTCGTACCGAAGCTCAGGCAACTGCACTGGCTAAACTTATGGAGGAGAAAAATAGCCAGATCAATGCTATGGTCGCATTGGAAGTAGATGATGAGGTCCTTGTGGGCAGATTGCTGGAAAGAGGAAAATCCAGTGGACGTGCAGACGACGCCAACGAAGAAGTAATACGCGAGCGAATAGCCGAATACTATAGAAAAACAGATATTCTGAAAAAGTTTTACCAGGCTCAGGACAAATACTATGGAGTGGATGGTGTAGGTTCCATAGAAGAGATTACAGATCGTTTAAGCGCGGTTATTGATACAATTTAAGAGATTGGGGCTTTAAAGTGTTTTTCCGAATCTCTAACATACTAACACCTCACCACTAAGGTACCCAGCAGATGACTGAAGGCAACTTTGTAGATTATGTAAAAATTCATGTTACTTCCGGGAAAGGAGGCAAAGGGAGCGCACACCTAAGACGAGAGAAATATATCCCCAAAGGTGGTCCGGACGGAGGTGATGGCGGGCGAGGTGGCCATGTGATCCTGAAGGCAAACAAGAATATGTGGACCTTGTATCACCTTAAATTTAAACGACATTACAAGGCCGGACATGGTATGGCCGGCGGGAAGCAAACCAGTACCGGGGCAGACGGGGAGGATATTTATATTGAGGTTCCCTTAGGAACAGCAGTGAAGAACACAGATACCGGTGAATTGCTTCAGGAACTAATGGAACACGGAGATGAACTAATCATCGCCAGAGGAGGTAAAGGGGGTAAAGGAAATGCACATTTTAAAAGTGCTACTCGCCAGACTCCGCGTTACGCACAGCCGGGACTGGAAGGAGAAGAAGGAAATTTCACCCTGGAGATGAAGGTTCTTGCAGATGTAGGCCTGGTAGGATTCCCCAATGCGGGTAAATCAACGTTGTTGTCTGTACTTACAGCGGCAAAGCCCAAGATCGCTAATTATGAGTTTACCACGCTCAAACCCAACCTGGGTATAGTAGAGTACCGCGATTACCAGACCTTTGTTATGGCCGATATCCCGGGGATCATAGAAGGAGCTGCCGAAGGTAAAGGCCTTGGTCATTACTTCCTTAGACATATAGAGCGTAATTCCACACTTTTATTCCTAATTCCTGCCGATGCAGACGACATTAGAAAACAATACGATATCCTGGTGGATGAGTTAAAACGCTATAACCCCGAATTACTGGATAAAGAGCGCCTGGTGGCAATTTCAAAAAGCGATATGCTGGATGAAGAGCTGAGGATGGAAATGAAAGAAGAGCTTGATAGGGAATTTAAAGGGATCCCTTATTTGTTTATCTCTTCTGTGGCTCAACAAGGCCTGAAAGAGTTGAAGGACAAATTGTGGGAGATGTTGAATACAGACGAAAAAATTTGAGCGGAAAGCCCATTAAAATTCGTTAAAGAATAATAAAACCGAAAACCGCAACCTCCTTTTTTAAGTATATTTATCTAAAATATGCTTATGAAAATTTTTCTTACACTAGTTCTGTCGGTACTGGTACTTTCCTGTGGAGCTACAGTAGCAGTAGATTATGACGATTCCACAGATTTTAACCAATACAAGACGTATAACTTCTATCCCGATATAGAATCCGGTCTGAACGAACTGGACGATAAGCGCATTATAAAGATCACAGACAGCCTGCTACAGCAGCGTGGTTTTGTGCGTTCAGAGTCGCCACATTTCTATATTAACTTCTTTGCATCGGAGTTTTTGTCGAATTCGCGAAACACCATTGGAATAGGTGTTGGAGGAGGCGGAGGTAACGTAGGGGTAGGAGTGAGCGGTGGAATTCCCATTGGCGGACGAGTGGTGAACCAGCGTCTTACAATGGATTTTGTCGATACCACTGCAGATGATCTTATCTGGCAAGCTGTGGCCGATGGTGAACTGAAAGAAAAGGCTTCCCCGGCCAAAAAAGAGGCGCACTACGTGTTAGTAATCTCTAAGATCCTTAAAAAATACCCCCCAAAGACGAAATAAGTAACAAAATAATTAGTTGTTATCTTTACACTTAAACCTACGCTATGAAGAAATTGTTGTTGTTTTTACTCTTTCCAGCCCTGATCTGTGCTCAAACCTCATTTCAGCAAGCAGAAGAATACTTCAATAATGAGCAATTCAACAAGGCAAAACCTTTGTTTAAGGAATACCTGAAACACAACCCCAATCACGTGAAAACCCGGGAATACCTGGGGGATATTGCCGGCTATGCTAAAGATTGGGACACCGCCATCTCGTATTACGAACCCCTGGTGGAGGAAGATCCCAAAAATGCCAATTATCACTTTAAATATGGTGGTGCAATGGGTATGAAAGCGCTGGAAATAAGTAGGATTAGAGCCCTTGGGTATGTGGGAGATATTAAAAGTTCCTTCGAAACAGCCGCAAAACTCGATCCCTTACATATTGAAGTTCGCTGGGCGCTGGTTGAGTTTTATATCCAGCTTCCCGGAATAATTGGAGGAAGCGAGCGCAAAGCCATAAAATACGCCAACGAACTGCTTAAGATCTCCCCTGTGGACGGGTACCTGGCCAACGGTTACATAGCCGAATACAGCGAAAGACCGCAAGATGCAGAAAGGTACTATAAAAAGGCTATTGAAGTGGGCGGATCTGCTCATACCTACGAAAAACTCACCAATCTGTATGAGACCAACAACAGGCCCGAGGAAGCAATTCAAACGGCTTCTGTATCCCTAAAGAAGCATAAACGAAACAGCCTTAATTATCAGATCGGAAAGATCGCTGCTCAATACAACCTTAACGCCGAGTTAGGAATTAATTGTCTTCAGAAATACATAGAAAACCACTCTGTACGGGACGGTGTGCCTAAAGATTGGGCCTATTACCGCCTGGCACAGATATATAAGAACTTAGGCAAGAAGGATAAGGCCCTGCAATGGATAAATAAAGCCCTGGCAGATCGACCAGATTTTAAAGAAGCCCGGGAGGAGAAACAACAAATATTGTCCCTTTAATTATTTGGGCAAGCCCTATAGTTCGAACTATAGGGCCGGGCTATTGGCTGTAGTTTTGTTTCACAAAAGCTACTTGCCGCTATCCCTCTTGCAATTCAAAATACTACCTTTACAAAAAATTTTTAGTGCCCATGCGAGTACATTTTATTGCTATTGGCGGAAGTGCCATGCACAACCTGGCTTTAGCCTTACACGCTAAAGGTTACCATGTAACGGGTAGCGATGATACCATCTTCGACCCATCCAAGACAAGGTTGGAAAAAAAAGGATTACTGCCGGAGGCCTTCGGTTGGTTTCCGGAAAAGATCAGCAACAGTCTAGATGCAGTAATCCTGGGGATGCACGCCAAAGCCGATAACCCGGAACTACTAAAAGCCAAAGAACTCGATCTTACTATTTATTCGTATCCGGAGTTCCTTTATCAGCAGGCAAAGCATAAAACCCGGGTGGTCATTGGTGGTTCTCATGGCAAAACAACCATCACTTCCATGATCTTGCATGTAATGCATTACCACGACAGGGAAGTAGACTATATGGTAGGGGCCCAATTGGAAGGATTCGAGACTATGGTACGCCTTACCGAGGATGCCGATTTTATGGTTTTGGAAGGCGATGAATACCTCTCATCACCCATAGACCGACGACCAAAATTTCATCTGTATAAACCCAATATAGCCTTGTTAAGCGGGATCGCTTGGGATCACATCAACGTATTCCCTACTTATGAGAATTATGTAGAGCAGTTCGACATCTTTGTTAACGAGATCACAAACGGAGGTGCCATTGTATACAACCAGGAGGATCCCGAAGTAAAAAAAGTGGTAGAAGGCTCTCCTAACCCCATCAAGAAATACCCATATAAAACTCCTGCTTACCAGGTGGAAAATGGTACTACACTTCTCCAATCACCAGAGGGACTCATGCCCGTAGAGATCTTTGGGAAGCACAATCTCAATAATCTTGAAGGGGCTCGATGGATCTGCCAGTTGATGGGAATAGATGCCGACGATTTCTATGAGGCTATTGCCTCGTTCAGCGGTGCGAGTAAGCGTCTCGAAAAGTTAGCCGAATCTGCCACTTCGGTGGCATACAAGGATTTTGCGCATTCTCCCAGTAAGGTGATGGCAACCACACGGGCAGTGAAGGACCAATATCCCGATAGGCAGCTGCTGGCCTGTCTGGAATTGCACACTTACAGTAGTCTCAACCCCGAGTTCTTATATGAGTACAATTCGGCGCTCGATGCAGCAGATACTGCCGTGGTATTTTACTCTCCCCACGCCGTGGAGATCAAGAAGCTACAGCCTATTTCGGAAGAACAAATTGCAAAAGCTTTCCAGAGGGACGACCTGGTAATTTTCACAGACCCTTCAAAATTCAAAGAGTATCTGTTCTCTCAAAACATGGAGAATAAATCGCTGTTATTAATGAGTAGTGGTAATTATGGCGGTTTAGATTTCGAAGCGGTAAAGTCACTTTTTTAAGCCCGGTGAGTATAATTGCTCGCACAAACTCTGTGATAGATTATCTAACCTGAACTTTTTATCTATAATTACGACACCTCCAGGCGGTCGTAGATAGTATCGATAAATTCTTTATATCCATTCTTACATTGCCGTATGAGCTCTGTTTTGGCTAGCGCATAATCTGTATCATTTTTATCCTGTGAAAGTTTGAACTTCCCCTCCCATTGGGTGATCTCAATTTCGAAAGCCTTGATATAATTTACCATCCTATCCATTTTAGGGTTGTCTTTCTCAAGGATGAATTTTGGACGACTTCCTTCTAAAAAGGCCGTCATATCGATCATGGTTTTCTTTACTAACTCGGGAGCGGTTATTCTGTGAATGATCCCACTTAGATGAACTATAATGTAATTCCAGGTAGGTAATTGCTCTGTGGAGTATACTGAGGGAGAAATATAGCAGTCGGGTCCTTTAAAAACTACAGTAGCTTTCGCGCCATCGGTTAGAGTGGTTACCTGTGGGTTCTGGGCATCGATATGCGCTACAAGGCGCCCTGAGTCCTCATTGTAGATAACTGGGATATGCGTTATAAAAGAGTTGCTGTTTTGTGCAGTGACCAGTATTCCGAACGGAAAGGTCTTCACTACTTCGATCATCTTGGATCGATCATGAGATTGATGATAGGGAGGAGGGTACATTCTTTAAAATTTGAATAACAATTTTTAGTTAGTTACGGCTCAAGACTTAAAAATGTTGCTCTGCAACTTATCATTTTTAAGCCTTGCACCACCCCTTCAATGGGGGTATGGCTTAATAGTCGTTTATAAACCAAATTGACGCAAATGATGATCCAGATGCTTTATTATTTGGTTACGGCCCAAGCCTTAAAAATGTTGCTCCGCAATTTATCATTTTTAAGTCTTGCACCACCCCTTCAATGGGGGTATGGCTTTATAGTCGTTTATAAACCAAATTGTCGCAAATGATGATCCAGATGCTTATATTGCATTTTACCCCATTGTTCATTGGTGAATTTTCCAAAAGAGGGGTGATCTCCCCAATCCTGCTTGTCCAATTGAGATCCGATCTCATCCAGAAGCGCATCCAGCTTTGCTTTTTCTTGCGTAAAATCTCGCTCTTCAGTTTGCTTGAATACCTTTACCGTAGGCAGATTCTTGCGCCATAATCTGTCGTTATACATCGCTTTTTTGAAAAACGTATTAAAGAACCAATTAGGCTTCAGGTTATAATCGTCATGTTTTAGCATGATGTTTAGAGGTCCCTGGCAATGGCGAAGCATTTGGGCGGGAGTCATTTTTCCCCATTGCCTTTCCGAATTTTCATTCAATTGGCTAAGCCTGTTCTGTATTTCTTGAAAGGTATCTCTGTCTAATATGGATTTCATCTGTTCTGTAATTTTACAGTAGAAAGATACGAACATTCAATTAGTTTTCTATCTTTGAGACACGCGTTTCAACGCCTACTGCACTCTAACTTCCCTCCTTCGTAGCCTGTTTTACTTATTCTAGATTAGATGAATTGATGGCTATAGCTACGTTTTCGTTATGTATAATACAAAAGATTCTTTCTCCATTAAATGTTGGAACGAGGACGACCGCCCTCGAGAAAAATTGGTCAAAAAGGGAAAAACGGCTGTAAGCGATGCCGAACTTATTGCCATACTTCTAGGGTCCGGTAGCAGGGATGAAAGTGCTGTAAGCCTCGCAAAAAGAATACTGGCAAGGGCCGAGAACAATCTTAATGCACTTGGGAAATTAAGTGTGAAAGATCTTTGCAAGTTCAAAGGAGTGGGCGAAGTTAAAGCCATTAATATTATTGCTGCCCTCGAATTAGGTAACCGTCGCCGTGCACAGCAGGCACTCGAACTTCGTAAAATTACCTCGAGTGTTTCGGTTTTCGAACTCATGCAACCCTTGATCGGGCAACTGGACCATGAAGAATTCTGGGTGGTTTATCTCAATAATTCCAATAAGGTGATACAAACTAAACAGCTTAGTAAAGGGGGTATTACGGGAACGCTGGTCGATATACGTATTGCGTTTAGACAGGCCTTAGAATTAGGCGCCGTTGCATTAATCATGGCACATAATCATCCCAGTGGAGCCTTAAAGCCCAGTGAAAGTGATATAAAATTAACCGCCAAGATCAAAAAAGCGGGAGAAAGTCTGGATATAAGCATTCTGGATCATCTTATAATAACCGAAAAAGCGTATTTTAGCTTTGCTGATGAACAAATGCTTTAAGGCACATGCTGTTAATCTTTTCGCAACAAATCACACCTCGCCTCGATTTTATTTTTAAGCATGTCTGTACACGTATTCTCGAACTGGAGATAGGTTTCACATCGGTTATTGAAGAGTTTATCGCTCATCAGGGGCCGAAACTATCTTACGCAAAACAACCCATGGGTAACGAAATGTTCGTGCAAAGTTACGGCTTGCTCGAACAGAGTGGAGTAGAGGACCTTGAAGTACAAGTAAAGCCATGGGATGAGACCTTTAGTTTTTTTCAAGTTGGAGAGAAAAGCGATCTGCCTTTCGATATTTTTTCAGCCGCCTTTTACCTGTTAAGCCGCTATGAAGAATATCTTCCTCATGTAAAAGATTCCCTGGGAAGATTTCCGGCTACCGAAAGTCTGGGATATCGGGAAGGATTTTTACTGCAACCTGTGGTCGATATCTGGGCTTATAAATTCATGACGGTGCTTCAACAAAAGTTTTCGGATGTACCATTTCCAAAGAAAAATGGGAAGATACACTCCCTCATAAAGATAGAACAACCCTATTTGTATATTCAGAAAGGGTTTGTAAGATCCCTGGCCGGTTATTTAAAAGATATCGGGAAATTTAAGTTTAAAAGTGCATTCAAACGCAGCCGCGTGCTTTTAGGTATTGGAAAAGATCCGTATAGTGTGTACGACTGGATCGTTTCTGTAAGCAAACAAAGTAAAAACTCCATAACAGCATTCTTTTTACTTGGCGATCATCCCAGTTTGAAGGATGGTTTCAACTCACGGAGGAAAAAGTTTAAACTGCTTCTTAAATATTTCAACGATTATAACGAGGTTGGGCTGTTGTTCTCCTATCAGGCCCTCAACGATACCGAGATATTGAAACTGGAGAAACGACAGCTTGAGGAAACTACATTGAGAACTCTCAGGTCTTCGATGAATTCAGACTATCTCGTTGTATTGCCGGAGCTGTACAGGATGTTGGTAGAGCAGGAAATAGAGAGGGATTTCTCTATGGTGTATGAGGATACTCCCGGTTTTAGAGCGGGAACCTGTACTCCTTTCCTATTCTACGACCTCGATTATGAAATTAAAACACCTCTTGTAATTCATCCGGTTGCATTCACTACAGAAGGCTTTAACAATAAATACGAATCGGACAGCTTGCAGCGTATATCGGCCATGCAACAGTTGGTGCTGGGCCTAAATGGTACGTTCTCAATCTTCTTTAATATTAGGGATTTTACCGATGAGAAAAGTAACGCTATCTGGCGAAATTTATTTGAACAACAATTACATGCTCATGAATAAATCGATAACAGACGTTTTCTTCGACCTGGACCATACGCTATGGGATTTCGATCGAAATTCGGAGCTCGCATTCTCACGATTGTTCAAGTCGCACCAGATCAAGCTACAACTTTCAGAATTTATAAAAGTCTACGAACCCATCAATTTCGAATACTGGAAATTGTACAGGGAAAATCTGGTGACCAAGCAGGAGTTGCGGCGAGGACGTTTTAGGGATGCCTTTCTGCCTTTTGGGATTTCCTTTTCCATGGAGGAACTCGATGCTATGGCAGTAACCTATATAGACGAGTTACCTAAAGACAATTATTTATTAGAGGGGGCTATCGAAATACTGGAATATCTTAATCCCCGATATCAATTGCATATTATTACCAACGGATTTGCAGAAGTTCAGGCACTTAAACTTCAGAATAGTAGAATTTCACACTTTTTCAATACGGTTACTTCATCTGAAGAGGTAGGGTTAAAGAAACCTCATCCTGTTATATTTGAAACGGCTCTTGATAAAGCATCGGTTCCTCCGCATCGAAGTATAATGATAGGAGATACCTTCGAGGCGGATATTCTGGGTGCTGAAAAAGTAGGAATGCACACCTTGTTTTATAATTATCGCAAAGTTATTGTTCCAGATACCTATAGTGTGGTGAATCATCTTTACGAGATTAAAACCCACTTGTAGCATACTATTATCCCGTTAGCGTCGTTTAATTTTAACGTAAAGCCCCTCTTTATGAAACGTAACCTATTAAGGCCATTGGTGGTCCTGTTCCTAAGTTTGCTGGTTGTAGCCTGTGTAAAAGATACCGATTTCGACCAGGCTGAAGATATTGCACTTACTCCGGTGGTGGAACTAGATCTTATCTATTTTGATATAGACGCCGGCGAATTCTACGATGAGATTAACGAGATCCCCGTATTAACAGTCTCCGATACCACAGAGATACGTTTTCTCGATGATACCGAAATCCAGGAAAGTTTGAGAAGGGCCGATTTCTACTTCAAATTTACCAATAGCATTCCGCGAAATTTTCAGGTCGATTTCCAATTCCTTAGCGAACAAAATGATACTACATATACAACACAGACCACTGTGGTTGAAGGAACTGTTGCCGCCCCCATTGTAACCATTTTCGAAGAGATCATCGAAGCAGACGAAATTTTACAACTTACGATGGCGAATAGAGTAGTGGTATCTGTCACTATTCCGGATTCCAATCCCGACCTGGAAGGAAACCTTAACCTGAAGTCGAAAACCACGTATTACCTGGAAATTAGAGATAGACAATAATTACTATGCGGAAACTGTCTACTCTCATAATGGCTCTAAGCCTATCGGTGTGCTTTGCACAAAATAAACAGATACTTTACGGATTTGAGGAGGTCCCACAAAACCTATTGTTGAATCCTGGTGCCAAGGTGCCTCAAAAAATGCATTTTGGGATTCCGTTCCTTTCACAAATTCATGTAAACGGAGGATCATCGGGTGTTACTGTGTTCGATATCTTTGGAGAATCTAATGTCGATATAAATACTCGTATCAGGAATAAGATATTCGAACTTAAGAACACAGATTTCTTTACAGCCACACAACAATTGGAGATCATTAATTTTGGCTGGCGAGCGAGCAACGAAATGTATTTTTCCGGGGGAATATACCAGGAACTGGATTTTATAAGCTATTTCCCCAGGGATCTGGCTATCCTGGCCTGGGAAGGTAACAGGGATTATCTCGATTATCCTTTCGATCTAGGTGAACTAAGTGCTACAGCCGATCTCCTTACCGTCTATCATTTTGGCGTTAATAAACAACTTGGGAAGAAACTCACAGCCGGCCTGCGACTAAAATTGTATTCCAGTATGATGAGCATTCGAAGCACGAACAACCAGGGGACATTTGTAACCACTTTAGGAGGTGCGGAAAGTAACAATATATACGAACACACAGTAAGTAATGCAGAAGTTACTGTTAATACCTCAGGGATCGCCTCTCTGGACGGGATGGATAGTGCCGATATACCGGGGGAGGTTATAGGCCGTGCCTTCTTTGGAGGGAATTTTGGGCTGGGCCTGGACCTGGGCGCAACTTACGAGATTAACAGGGACCTCACAGCTAGTGCCAGTATACTTGATCTAGGTGCTGTTTTTCATTCGAAGGACGCAGAAACTTATCAGGCAACAGGCACCTATACCCTGGATGGGATAGAATTGATATTCCCGCCACTAAGTGCTGGACAGCCTACCCTGCCGTATTACGACAACCTGGAAGACGAGATCGAAGAAGAAATTCCTATCGATACGATAACCAGTGGCTATACCCAGTTTAGACCTGTTAAGATGAATGCGTCTGTTAAATATAGCTTCGGAAAAGCAGTAGGGAAAGGGGTGGATTGTGATTGCAGGAATATGGGCGGCAGTATTGAAAGACAACAGGCTGTGGGACTACAATTCTACAGTATATTTAGACCGAAGGGCCCTCAAATGGCCGGTACGCTGTTCTATTATCGCAGATTATGGGATTTTCTAGCAGCAAAGGCTACCTATACGGTAGATTCGTATAGCTACTCTAATGTGGGACTTGGACTTGCTACCGATATTGGTAAATTCAATTTTTATATTGCGGCCGATAACTTGCTACGCTACGGCAACTTGGCAAAGGCAAAAAGTGTATCTTTACAGCTGGGCTTCAATATAAAATTTTACGAAGAATGATCAAGAGAATACTGCTACTGATTTTTATAGGTGGCTTCATTTTAAATATGAATGCGCAAAAATCGGCTAGTGATTACAGTTATGTAGTTGTTCCCGAATTGTACGAATTTCTTTATGAAGAGGATCAGCATCAATTAAATTCCCTCACTAAATTCTTATTTAATAAATACGGTTTCAACGCGTATTTCCCTTCCGAATTACCCAACGTAAAACGATGCGATGGCCTTCAGGCAGAAGTATTGGGAAAGCCAGGGTTTGTTTATACTAAAATCACAGTCGTCCTTAAAGATTGTTATGGGGAAGAGATCTTCAGAAGTGAAGAGGGAAAAAGTAAATACAAGGAGTATAAAAAAGCTTATCATGATGCCTTACGAAAAGCCTTTGTGAGCATCGAAGAGCTGGGAGTAAATCAGAAGGATATAAAGATCTATGAAGACGAGGTTGAGAGCGGTAATGAGCCCCTGGTAAAGACCGAGATCGAAGTTACGAAAGACCCTTCCGGTATGGAAAGCGAAGGGAATAATAATTCCATGGTTTTACATTTGCCGGACGCTAAATTCTCAAACTATGTACGGGAAGGGCGTTCATATCTATTACGTAAAACCGAGAACGGATATTCTCTTTATTTAGAAACAGAAGCTGCCGAAACAGGCCTTGCACTCGAAGGAATGATCCTAGTGGATGGTAACACACTATCCTACGTATCTGAAACTGGCGATGCCGAAGTGATATTTCATGAGAATGGCGATTTTACGTTGCAGAACTCTTTAATGAAGGTAACTTATAAGCATATCGACTAGAAATCGTACTTGTCTTTCCAAAGCCCTTTTAAATAGTCTCTTAGTGCGCTTTCCCTTTTATTATTGCCAGGTTTATAAAAAGTGGTCCCGGCTATTTCTTCGGGAAGAAATTCGTGAGTTACAAAATTTCCCTCATAATTATGGGCATATTGATAGTCTTCCCCATAACCTAATTCCTTCATCAATTTAGTAGGCGCATTTCTTATAGACAGAGGCACAGACAGATCCCCGGTTTGCCTCACTGTTTGTTGAGCAGCTCCTATGGCCTTATACGAAGCATTACTTTTGGCCGAAGTAGCGAGATAAATAGCGCATTGGCTGAGTATAATGCGAGCTTCCGGATATCCAATTGTATTCACCGCCTGAAATGTGCTGTTTGCGATAACTAAAGCGGTAGGATTGGCATTTCCAATGTCTTCGGAAGCTAAGATCAACATGCGCCTGGCGATAAATTTTACATCCTCTCCGCCTTCTATCATCCGCGCAAGCCAATAAACCGCAGCATTTGGGTCACTGCCTCGAATGGATTTAATAAATGCAGAAATGATGTCGTAATGTTGTTCACCGGCCTTGTCGTATAAGACAGTATTCTTCTGAACTTTTTGCTGCACCCTTTCATTGGTAATCTCAACCTGACTGGTATCTTCCGAATTTACCAGCAACTCCAGGATGTTTAATAGTTTGCGGGCATCACCCCCGGATAGTCTTAGTAAGGCATCTGTTTCCTTAAGAGTTATTTTTTTCTTAGATAGTAATTCATCTGCAATAATGGCGCGGTTGAGCAATGCTTCAAGGTCTTTTTTGCTGAAGGGCTTCAATATATAAACCTGACAACGCGACAATAAGGCGGGAATTACCTCGAAACTCGGATTTTCGGTGGTAGCCCCTATAAGAGTGATCCATCCCTTCTCTACGGCTCCTAAAAGCGAATCCTGCTGTGATTTGCTAAAACGGTGGACCTCATCTATAAAAAGGATCGGATTCTTAGCGGTAAAAAGGTCGTCGCTTTTTTTGGCTCTATTTATTACTTCTCTAACCGCAGCCACACCGCTGTCCACGGCGCTCAAGGTATAGAAAGGCCGTTCGGAGGTATTTGCGATAATAGATGCAAGGGTGGTTTTTCCCGTGCCGGGAGGACCCCAGAATATCATCGATGACAACATGCCGGATTTCAACTGGGAGTGAAGCGCTCCTTTAGGGCCAACGAGGTGTTCCTGACTAATATAGTCTTCCAGAGTTCTTGGCCTTATTCGTTCTGCAAGGGGTTTATTCATGAGAATTTAAAATTACAATTTTATAGCAGGATGCTTACTGACATTTTATCATAAATTTGAATAAGGGAGTATTTTTTGAGATAGACTACTTGTATGGCGAAAGAATCGAATTTACAATTTACCAATGATGTGATCATCTACCCGTTGATGATGGTGATGAGCCTGTGGATAATTTTTTGGGCTGAATTTCGCTTTGGCTGGCACCTTAAGTATTATGGTATCTATCCACAAAAGATAGAAGGGTTAAGAGGAATCATTTTTGGTCCTTTTATTCACGCAGACCTGCAACATTTGTTCAATAACAGCATTCCGTTATTGGTGCTGGGGACAGCTTTATTTTATTTTTATAGAAACCTGCGATGGAGAGTACTCATTCTGGGGACTATTTTAACCGGATTACTTACCTGGATCATTGGTCGACCGGCGCTACACATTGGAGCCAGCGGAGTGGTATACCTTTTAGCCGCCTTTCTATTCTTTAAAGGAATATTCTCTAAACAATACCAATTAACGGCTTTGGCTTTCGTAGTGGTATTTTTATACGGAAGTTTGCTGTGGTATATTTTCCCTATGGATCCCAAGATTTCATGGGAGGGCCATTTATCCGGGTTTGCCGTAGGATTTGTTTTCGCGTTACTATTTAAAAGCAGCCCTTTGCCAAAACCAAAGTATGCGTGGGAGGAAGAGAATTTCGATCCCGAAAACGATCCGTTTCTCAGGCATTTCGACGAGGACGGAAATTTTATAGAACACATTCCTGAGGAGGAAATAACGAGAGAGGAAGAGTCTAAGGTGATTATTCGATATACCTTCAGAAATAAAGAAAAGAAAGGTGGGGAATCTTCAGATTAAAGTCCGCGTTGACGGATCATTTCGTAGAGAAACACGCCGCAGGCTACAGATACGTTTAACGAATTAATTTCTCCAAGCACAGGTAAGGAGGCACTCTGGTCTACCAGGGATAAAACCGATTTAGATACTCCTTTTCCTTCAGAGCCCATAATGATCGCCAAAGGGCCGGTTAAATCTGTGTCGTATATTGTTTGTGAAGTTTTTTCGGTTGCCGCGATTGTTTTTACGCCAGAACCCTGAAGATAAAAGATCGCGTCCTTAATATGATCAACCTTACAGACCGCAAGGTTAAATATCGCACCCGCTGAAGCCTTGACCGTATCTCCACTTACCGGGGCTCCACCTTTTTTCTGAATTATTACGGCATCTACACCGGTGCATTCGGCGGTGCGTAGAATGGCTCCAAAATTCCGTACGTCACTTACCTGGTCAAGAATAATGAATACCGGGTCTTTTTTATTTTCCAATCGTTCTTCCACGACTTCCTCCAACGACTTGAATGAGATAGGAGATATACTGGCAATGATTCCCTGGTGATTACTTCTAATTAAACGATCCAGCTTTTCGATGGGCACGTAATTCACAGATACCGCTTCCTGATCAAGATCGTTAAGAATAGCATCAATTTTTGAAGAAGCCATTCCCTTTTGTATGTATAGCTTATCTATAGGCTTCTTAGATTTAACCGCTTCCAACACAGGATGCAAACCGAATATTAGATTTTCTTTTTTCAAGCTTTATTAATTTTGAGTAAAAATAAAAAACCATCCGCTTAAAACGGATGGTTTTCAATAAATTATAAAATTATAATTTAATTTGGCTTATTCTTAGGGAGCTAAGTACTTAACTCTGTACCATACAGCAGGTAATAAGAAGTTATCTCCTGTATCACCACCCTGAAGTACAACTACATCAATCGTACCGCCATTCCAAGTACCAGAACCATTAGGATCACCAGCTTCTAGCGGGCAATCACATTCAGCAGCTCTTGAGATATATACTTTTCCATCATCAGTTGTGATAACTGTCATGAATTCGAAAAAGTCACCTGCTTGGAATACAGAAGCGTCTACGTTAAAAAGATTCGCCATATCAGCAGTAGTAAAACTTACATTATATGGGAAAGTAGTAGTACTTCCAAATTGAACTGCTTCAGTAGGAGCTCCTGTAAAGTCACCTACTACCCAGAATTCAACTGAAGTTATATTTCCGGTTGGGTCTTCAACATAAGCATCGAAAGATGCGGTTGTAGGATCATCACCAATGTGATACTTCACAATTGAAGTTCCGTCTGAAATATCAGATCCTTTCCAGGTATCTGGTTGTTGCACAAATTTGATGAATCCACCGTTTCCTAATTCAGGGAAACGCCAGTCTTCTCTCTGCTCGCAACTTGTTAGTGAAATTGATACTACCAACGCGATCAGTGCTAAGGGTAAAAATAATTTAAGTTTTTTCATAATAAATAATTTTTTTAATTAGTCAATAAATCCGCCAGGGTTATTATCCCAGAATACCTGGTCGGTAAGCTGACGCTGTTGGATGTTCGGGTTGTTTTCTACCTCATCAACAGGATATCTGTACCCTCTTGGGAACGCACCTGCTGCTGTTATAGGAGACTGCAGGGTTGGGAATCCTGTTCGTCTGTATAGGTTGTATACTTCTACACCGTTACCCCAGGAAGCAAGGAATGCTTCTCTTGCGATAATGGCAAGTTTTCCGTTGTTGTTGGCTGCGTTGTACTCTGCAAGTACCCCTGCTACATAGTTGTCCTTATCGGCTTGAGTCATTTCGAAACCGTCTGTTGCGGCACTTCCTACGAAGTCGTCTACCTTATCCAGGCTTAGACGGATCCCGTCTGCCAGTAAGTTAGCCGCGTTACCGTTAGTTCCAAGAGTAAGGGCTGTTTCGGCCAATAGGAATTTTGTATGAGACGCCAGGTAGATAGGTAATATACCAGCACCACCCAGGTTGTTCTCTGTAGCTCTTGCCTGTGCAAACTCGTCTCTATCGAAGGCTCCACCACCCGGGTAGATACCAAAGGTAGTACGCTTGAATCCGTCGTTTGGAATACCAGCATCATCGGTATGGTCACGACCCCAGTAAAGATTTCCTACATAACAGTAATCGTATCGGGCATCTCCGGCACATGGCAGGTCTGAACCTGATGGTGGGGTGGAGGTTTGACGATACAGGTAGTAACGTGTTCTTGGATCGATCGTTCCTGTTTCGATAAAAGGAGGTTGATCGTCACCTGCATTTAACAGGTCAAGGAAGTTGTTACTCATATACGATCCGGCTCCTGCTGCAAGATATCCCGTGGTAAAGAAGGGGTGTCTTGATTCTACAGGATCCTGAACATCAGAATATCCAAAAGTGAAATCTTCTGAAGAATTATCGATAATACTACCGTTAGCCGTTGAGTTGATCCCGGCCGTTGCTCTGGCAGGATCGGTAAGGCGAAGGTTGTTATAAGCACGAAGCTTTAAAGTGTTCGCCAGGGCGATCCAGTTATCAGCATCGAAATCTCCGAAATAAAGATCGGTTGTTGGCTCGATAAGCCCACCAGCCTGAAGGTTGGCAATAGCTGCATCAAGTAACTCTAACTGCGCATCGTATACCGACTTGGCAGGATCTGTATTTGGATTTGGAAATTCTTCCGGCTTGTTGGCCTCAGAGTAAGGAACATCGTTCACATAATCAACCAATAGCATATAGGCAAATGCCTCGATCACCTGAGCCACACCCAAGTGGTTGGTAAGACCTTCCCCACCGTTTTCAAGGTCCACATTGTGAAGCCCCTCGATAAGGTCGATGTTTCCAAACATCTGGTAAGATTGTTGCCACTCGGTAATAAGTGTGTTCTCATCAATGGCCCCATTGTATGCTCCAAATAAGTTGGTCATACGCGTAGAACTCATAGAAGGTCCGTTGTAACCATTCCAAACGTTACGTGCAAAAGTAAGCTGCACGTCGTTCAGGATGAAGTTAGGATCTGCGTTCTCAGACCCAACAACGTTAGGGTTATCTAGTAATTCTAACTCCACAGTGTCACAGGCAGTGAAAACTGCAAGTACAGAAGCTAGAATTGTGATTTTAAATATATTTTTCATAATAGGATTATTAATTTTTTTAGAATGTTGCTTTAACGCTGAATGAATAACGCTTGTTAGATGGTCCAGTCTGGAATTCAAGTCCTTGTCCGTTACCTACACCAGTACTCAATGCCTCAGGATCTATATTAAATGCTTGAGGAATGTTGAATGTTCTGATATAAAGGTTCTGTCCGGAAAGAGAGAATGTTACATTTCCAAATGGAGTTTTCTCTAGCATCTTTTCAGATAGTGAATAAGTAAGAGATACATCACGAAGTCTCAAGTGAGAAGCATCGTAGATACCTTGTCCTACTGGGTCAACTAAATTGATAAAGTACACATCATTAGCACCAATCTGAATTTGGTTCTCAATTGGATTTCCGCTTCCATCTAATAGAAGTTCTCCGGTGTTAGGGTTAGCCAGGATACCTGGGATAACGTAAGTACCTTCTCTGTTGTCTACGTTTACAGTTGTTACACCACGTCTGTAGTACTGAGTAGCAGTTTGAGAGAAGATATCTCCACCGTGCTGATATTCAACTTGAGCGGATAATGATAATCCTTTGTATGTAAATGTATTGATCGAAGTAACGTTCCAATCCGGGTTAGGATCACCAACTGTCTCGATAGCAAGACCTAAGTCATCACTGTCAATGATCTTACCAGTATCAGGGTTGATAAGTAAAGTACCTTCAACACCAAGTCCTAGTGGGTTCTCGGCTGTTACGTTCGAAGGATCGTACGCAGTAGCGTAGTTACCTTTGATCACACCAAGTGCCTCACCTTCGGCAGCATAGTTACCAAGACCAATGAATCCTGCGAATGGGAAGTCTTCAAGATCACCAAGATCTGTTACTTCGTTTTCGTAAGCTGTGAAGTTATTTTTAATATCCCAGCTAAAGTCTTTAGTTCTTAATGGAGTTACGTCTAATCCAACCTCAATACCCTGGATCTCACTACTTGCGATGTTATCGGCAATAGTGTTAAATCCTGTTGAAGGGTTAAGCGGACGTCCAGGTACGATTTGGTCGTCGATAAAACGCTTGTAAAGAGTAAGGTCTAACGATAATCTTCTATTGAAAAGATCTGCCTCAGCACCAACTTCAAATTCTCTCTGAAGTTCTGGTTGAAGATCACGATTCAAACGGTTAGATGGGTTAGAAGCTGTTGTGATTACAGTTCCTCCTGGTGGAATAAATGTACCTGATGCCTGTGCTAGTGCACCTCTGGTGTTATAAGGACCAGGGAAGGCAGCAGATGTACCATAAGCAGCTCTGAACTTAAGGAAGTTCAATGCTCCGTTAGTACTTACACCGTCAAGAGAAGTAGGGATGAATGATAAGGAAGCACCAGGATAGAACAATGATCTGTTCTCAGATTCTAGTGTAGATCCCCAGTCATTACGTCCGGAAAGTACTAAGAAAAGGAAGTTGTCATATTCGAAAGTAGCTTCCGCATACGCACCCAATATGTTTCTTTCCTGGTAGAAATCAAGACCACCGTCATCATAGGCGGTAAAGTTATTGTGATTCCAGAAGTTGAAAACAACCTGTCCTGTACTTATTATACCTGAACGATCGAAAGTATCACGTCTCGCGTTAAAACCTACCACTGTAGAAAGGGCAAATTCTTCGGCTAGATTGATGTTACTGAAACTTACGTTGAAGTTGTGATCGTAAATATAGTTGCTGATGTTAGCCGTACGGAATACACCCGATACGTTAACAACATCTCCTTTTGCAATTCTGAATTCCTGCGTTTCAGCATAGGTATCTAAACCAAATCTGTAAGTTGCAAGAATGTTATCTGATATTTCGTAGCTGGAAGTTAACTGACCGAAGAAACGACTGTTCTTTTGCTCAGTACCTGCATAGTTCAATAACCAGTATGGGTTATTCTGGTCACCACGATAGTAAACACTGGCTCCTGTAGAAGGATCTTCAAAAGGAAGATTTCCAAGATCAACGTTTCTAGGGATGAATAATAATCGAGTAAATAACGAAACAGACCCTGCAGCGTTGTTCGCAGCGATCGGTGGAGTATTTACACGAAGGTTACTATAGTTTGCCGTAGCTGTTACGGAAAACTTATTAGAAAGTTTAGTGGTTCCACCCATACCAATGTTGTATCGGGTAAGACCGTTGTTTGGAATATAACCATCCTCAGTAGTGTAACCAAAGTTTACGTTGTACTTACTTCCACCGTCTCCTGGAGAACCTGCAATGTTTACAGAAGTTGCATGTCCTAATCCAGTTTGGAAGAACTCACTAACGTTGTTAGGAGCAGCCTCGTAAGGAATTTGTAAGCCATCGAACTGTGGGAATACAGCACCTTGAGATGCATATGGGTGATCGATCATAAGTCCCATATCGAAACGCGATCCCCAGTTTCCAACGAATCCAGGGTTAAGAGCGTTGTTCGCTCCCTGTCCGTAATCGTTTTGGTAATCTGGAAGGTTAGAGATCTCAGTAGCATAAACCTGCTGAGAGAAAGTGATCTCGAACTTCTTGTTCGCATCTTTCTTACTTCCGTTCTTTGTGGTGATCAATACAACCCCGTTTCTACCCTGCTGACCGTAAAGTACAGCTGCACTTAAACCTTTAAGTACCTGAATAGACTCAACGTTATTTGGATCTAAATCAAGGAAACGGCTACTTGTAATTGAGTTACCACCTGCAAAGTTTGTTACGTTGTTAGTACCACTATCAAAAGGAACACCGTCTACCACGAATAGTGGCTGGTTGTCACCGTTGATCGAACTCTTGGAACGGATAACGAAGTTAGTACCTGAACCTGTAGCACCACCGGTACCAGTCACCTGTACTCCGGCAACCTTACCATTTAAGGTTCTTACAACATCAGATTCTGGTTTGTTCTCTACCGCTTCCGCTTCAATTGTACTAACGGCATAACCAAGCGTTTTACGCTCTCTGGCAATACCATATCCGGTTACAACAACTTCATCAAGAACGGCAGCATCTTCTTCCATCTGCACATTAATGCTGTTGGCAGCACCTACTCTCTGTTCTGAAGTCTTGAAACCGACGTAACTAAATACAAGAGTCTGGCCTACAGCCGTCTGAATGGAGTAATTACCATCAAAATCAGACTGAGTACCATTCGTTGTACCTTTTACGACAATGTTAACTCCTGGAAGAGGTAATCCCGTGTTATCGGACACCGTTCCGGAGATTGTTTTTTCTTGTGCGAACGTGAGTTGCACTACAAACGCCAACAATAGCGTTAAAATTCCACTAAACTTTGTTCTCATTTTATAATTTATTTGAATTAGCCAATGCCAAAAATCACAATAAAAAGTTAATTACACAACTTTTCACACTTAAAATTTGGTTTTTTTTTTAAGGAATTGTTAAGCCATTGTTAGCTTGGTTCAAAATCGGGAAGTAAGACTTAAGTGAATTTTTGTGTTGGATAAATTGAAATTCTGGTTTTCAAAAATTCCATTGGCAAAACTAAATTTTAACAAGCCCGTTTTTGTTAATAATCCTAGGCCTATTCCGAAGCTATATAATTGCTGTTCCAATTGATTGATCTCGTTTTCAAAATACCCCACATCAATGATGCTGTGTAAATAGAAACCCTGGCTAAATCTGTATCTGTATTCGGTGTTGATCACAGCATACAAGGTGGCGTCTATACTGTTCTCATTAAAACCGCGTATACTGTTGATCCCCCCAAAGCGATAGAGTTCGTTGGTAAGGAAAGTGTCGCTTAGGATCACACTGGTATTGTTCTGGATAAAAACCGAATTATTGTAATTAAGTTCAAATATGGTTGCCGCCCAAAGCGAAAGCCTGGTCTGGTCCTCTTTGTTCGACGAAAATTCCCGGGTCCCGAATTCGGCATCCAGGGCCACATTAGTCTTTGAAGGGAATAAGGGGTCGTTTTGCGTCTTTACAAATTGCAGTCCGCTAACAAAGAATTTAGCGGCGTAGTCTTCAACTGCGTTTCCGGCCAGAGCCTCATCCAGCAAATTGCTCGATTCTGAAGCTTTGTACCCTACGTAGGCCGATGAAGGGGGTGTGATCTGGTAGGTTACCCTGGCAATTTGATCGGTGGTCACGAAGGTGCTGTCCCGCTTAAATATCTTCAGCTCCAATTCTACACCCATTGGACTTCCAAAGAGATAAGGTAATTTTGTTCGAGCTCTAAAATTTTGCTGTTCATTACCATCTGCCTTGTAATTCACTAATAGCTGCTCGCCAAAGTTCAGGTTGTTGTTCAACTCCAGATTGAGGTAGCCATTAAACTGCAAGCGGTTTGTTTCTTCGTTTGTTGCAAAACCCAATATGCCATCGAACAAATTGTGATTTCGTTTTTCCAGATAAAAGTAAACCGTAGTCTTTTCTTTTCCGAATAAGACCTCCGGAGCCTTAAGCGTGTTAACAAAACCCAGGCTGTTGAGTATATCATTCTGCTTATTGAGCTTGTTTCGGTTGAAGGGTTTCCCCTTTTTAATTCCTGCATAATGCTTCAGAAACGACTTCGGAAATTTCTCATAGCCTTTTACAGCAATGGAGTCGATCTGTCTAACTGCACCTTCCTCCAGGAGGAGATTGACAGCGATCACATCAGGTCCTTCTTTTCGGAACTCACTAAGACTGATCCTGGCAAAAGCGTTTCCCTTGGTGGTTTTTAAGGAATTGAGTTTTACAAGAGAGGGTTCTACAGCGGCAAATGGTAAAATGATATGTTCATCTTCTACTTCGTTGGTGATCTGTAATAATTCTTTTTTACTGAATTGGCCTGGCCTGTAATAGATCTTCAGATGGCGAAATTTTTCTCCCAGTATATATTGGGCCGTATACGTGCTATCATTTTTTTTCTGAAGGGATTCGAGTGTAGCTTCGATAAATCCCATATAATGAAATCGGTATTGAAGAGAATCTGCTTCCTGTTGAAGTGATGTATAATCTCTGAAGGTGACCCCTATTTCGAGGCTGTCTTTCAAACTTTCTGATAGGGGGGTGGAGGTATTGATCTCCAGGTACAGATCTTGCGCCTCTGCTGTGGCAATTAGTAGGGTATATATATTAAGGTATATAAAAATGTAGAAAATATGTCTCAAAAAGGGTCTTTTTTCAGGTGTAAAACTAACGTTTCAACTATAGTTTTCATATTTGGGGTATGTTAATTTTGCCAAGCACTTGAAAATAAATTTTCTATGGTTTGAATAATCCATTTTAATTTTTACCTTTGCACGCCCTTTTATAGGGGAAAATGTATAAATAATTAAGTATAACAAGGATATTATATGCCAACTATTTCACAATTAGTACGAAAAGGAAGAGCCAAAATAACCAAGAAGAGTAAATCGGCTGCTTTGGATTCGTGCCCGCAACGCCGCGGTGTGTGTACGCGTGTATATACTACTACGCCAAAGAAACCAAACTCTGCAATGCGTAAAGTTGCAAGGGTAAGGTTAACTAATGGTAAGGAAGTAAACGCATACATCGGAGGTGAAGGACACAATCTACAGGAGCACTCGATAGTATTGGTTAGAGGTGGAAGGGTAAAGGATTTGCCGGGAGTTAGATATCACATTGTGCGAGGCGCATTAGACACCGCTGGTGTTGAAGGCCGTACACAACGTAGATCTAAGTATGGTGCAAAACGCCCTAAGAAGTAATTCAAAAAACTTTAAAGAGAAGACATGAGAAAAAGACAAGCCAAGAAAAGACCCCTTTTACCGGATCCAAGGTTCAACGACCAGTTGGTTACACGTTTTGTGAACAACTTAATGTGGGACGGAAAGAAGTCGGTGGCTTTTAAAGTATTCTACGATGCTATCGATATTGTAGAAGAAAAGAAACAAGACGAAGAGAAATCTGCGTTGGAATTATGGAAGGATGCATTATCTAATGTAATGCCTCACGTAGAGGTTAGAAGCCGACGTGTTGGGGGTGCTACATTTCAGATCCCTATGCAAATTAGACCAGACCGAAAGATATCCACAGCTATGAAGTGGTTGATCCTTTTCGCTCGTAAGAGAAATGAAAAGTCTATGGCACAGAAACTGGCCGCCGAAATTCTTGCAGCAGCCAAAGAAGAAGGTGCCGCGGTTAAGAAGCGTGTAGATACACACAAGATGGCCGAAGCAAATAAAGCATTCTCACATTTCAGATTTTAATAAAAGATGGCACAAAGAGATTTAAAATATACAAGAAATATAGGAATTGCAGCGCATATTGATGCGGGTAAGACCACTACTACAGAGCGTATCCTTTATTACACGGGTGTGAGTCACAAGATTGGTGAAGTACACGACGGTGCTGCGACTATGGACTGGATGGAGCAGGAGCAGGAGCGTGGAATTACAATTACTTCCGCTGCAACTACCTGTACCTGGAACTTCCCTACCGAAAACGGACAGCCTACCGAAGACGCCAAAGGATACCATTTTAATATTATCGATACCCCGGGTCACGTGGATTTCACCGTGGAGGTGAACAGATCCTTACGTGTACTGGACGGTTTGGTATTCCTGTTTAGTGCGGTGGATGGTGTAGAGCCACAATCTGAAACTAACTGGAGACTGGCCGATAATTACAAAGTACCTCGTATGGGCTTTGTGAACAAGATGGATCGTCAGGGTTCTAATTTCCTTGCTGTTTGTCAGCAGGTTAAGGACATGCTAGGTTCTAACGCCGTGCCAATCGTTCTTCCTATTGGAGATGAGATTGACTTTAAAGGTGTGGTTGATCTGGTAAAGAACCGTGCTATCATTTGGCATGAGGAATCTATGGGATCTACCTTCGACGTAGTTGAAATTCCTGAAGAATTAAAAGCTGAAGCAGCAGAGTATCGCGGTAAACTTATTGAAGAAGTAGCTGCATACGATGAGAACCTGCTTGAGAAATATATGGAAGACGAAGATTCTATTACCGAAGATGAGGTGCATGCTGCGCTTCGTGCTGCGGTGATGGATATGAGCATTATACCGATGATCTGTGGTTCTGCGTTCAAGAACAAAGGAGTACAGTTTTTATTGGATGCTGTTTGTCGTTACCTTCCGTCTCCTGTTGATAAGGAGGCTATCGTAGGAACCAATCCGGACACCGGAGAAGAAGAATCTCGTAAGCCGGATGTAAGTGCACCTTTCGCTGCACTTGCCTTTAAGATTGCTACAGATCCTTTCGTAGGCCGTTTGGCTTTCTTCCGTGCCTATTCGGGGCGCCTTGATGCCGGTTCTTATGTGCTGAACAATCGTTCGGGTAAAAAAGAACGTATCTCTCGTATCTACCAGATGCATTCCAACAAACAGAATGCGATCGATTTTATCGAAGCCGGAGATATTGGAGCTGCAGTAGGATTTAAAGATATAAAAACGGGTGATACGCTTTCAGCAGAGAAACACCCTATCGTGCTTGAGTCTATGAACTTCCCTGATCCGGTAATCGGTATTGCGGTAGAGCCAAAGACTAAAGCCGATGTGGATAAACTTGGGATGTCTTTAGCCAAATTGGCGGAAGAAGATCCTACTTTCCAGGTACGTACCGATGAAGCTTCAGGGCAAACGGTAATTTCCGGAATGGGTGAGCTTCACCTCGATATTATCGTGGACCGTCTTAGACGTGAGTTTAAGGTTGAAGTTAACCAGGGTCAGCCACAGGTTGAGTACAAAGAAGCTATCACCAGAACTGCCGATCACCGTGAAGTTTACAAGAAACAAACAGGGGGTCGTGGTAAGTTCGCCGATATCGTATTTACATTAGGGCCTGCCGAAGATGAGAAGGCAGTTGGACTTGAATTCGTGAACGAGATCAAGGGTGGAAACATTCCGAAAGAATTTGTTCCATCTGTTGAGAAAGGATTCAAGGAAGCAATGAAAAATGGTCCGTTGGCTGGATTCGAAGTAGATAGTATGAAGGTAACTCTAAAGGATGGATCTTTCCACCCTGTGGATTCCGATCAATTATCGTTCGAGCTAGCAGCAAAATTAGGATTTAAAGCGGCAGCTAAGGCAGCTGGAGCTGTGATCATGGAACCTATTATGAAGCTGGAGGTATTAACTCCGGAAGAGAATATGGGTGACATTGTAGGTGACCTTAACCGTCGTCGTGGTCAGGTAAATGACATGAGCGACCGTGCAGGATCTAAAGTTGTAAAGGCTGAAGTGCCACTTTCTGAAATGTTTGGTTATGTAACCACATTGAGAACGTTGTCTTCAGGACGTGCAACTTCTACGATGGAATTTTCACACTATGCACAAACACCGTCGAATATTTCGGAGGAAGTGATTGCAACAGCTAGAGGAACCGCTAACGTATAATATTTCAGCAATGAGTCAGAAAATTAGAATCAAATTAAAATCTTACGATCATAATTTAGTGGACAAATCTGCTGAAAAAATCGTAAAGACCGTAAAAAGTACAGGTGCAGTAGTAACCGGACCAATCCCGTTACCAACACACAAAAAGATCTTTACCGTGCTACGTTCGCCACACGTGAACAAGAAGAGTAGAGAGCAATTCCAGTTGAGTTCGTATAAGAGGCTGCTGGATATCTACAGCTCTTCTTCCAAAACGATAGACGCTCTAATGAAGTTAGAGTTGCCTAGTGGAGTAGAAGTAGAGATCAAGGTATAAGTAGAAACTGAAGCGATTTGCTTCAATACATGTCCGGAGCTGCGTGCGAAGGAAAGACGGAAACAAAATAAAATTCAGGGCTGAATTTATTTTGGCCCTGTTTTTTTGAAAGGTAGTTTCCGAAGAAATAGAATAAATAATATAGTAATCTTTAATAACTAATAAATATGTCTGGGTTAATTGGAAAAAAGATAGGGATGACCAGCATCTTCGACGAGAACGGAAAGAATATTCCGTGTACCGTTATCGAAGCTGGACCCTGTGTTGTTACCCAAGTCAGAACCGAAGAGGTTGACGGGTATAGTGCTCTTCAACTTGGTTTCGATGACAAAAAGACTGCAAACAAAGCTGCTGAAGGCCATGCTAAAAAAGCCGGAACTGTTGCTAAGCGTCGTGTTGTTGAATTCCAGGGATTTGAAGAAGAATACAAATTAGGTGATACGATCACTGTGGAACACTTTAATGAAGGCGAGTTTGTGGATGTTTCCGGAACGAGTAAAGGTAAAGGATTCCAGGGTGTGGTAAAACGCCACGGATTTGGTGGTGTAGGACAAGCGACTCACGGTCAGCATAACAGACTAAGAGCTCCTGGTTCCATTGGTGCTGCTTCTTATCCTGCGAGAGTTTTCAAAGGAATGAAGATGGCCGGCCAAATGGGAAATGAAAAAGTGAAAGTACAGAACTTAAGAGTGTTGAAAGTGGTTCCTGAAAAGAACTTGCTTGTTGTGAAAGGGTGTGTACCCGGACACAAGAACGCTTATGTAACGATTCAGAAATAATGAAGGTAGCGGTATTAGATAAAAACGGAAAAGACACCGGAAGGAAAGTAGAGCTTTCTAAAGAGGTGTTTGGTATAGAACCTAACAATCACGCTGTATATCTTGATGTGAAACAGTATCTGGCCAATCAGCGCCAGGGTACACACAAGGCAAAAGAGCGTGCTGAGATCGTGGGTAGTACCCGTAAGATCAAGAAACAAAAAGGAACTGGTACAGCTCGTGCGGGTAGTATCAAGTCTCCAATATTTAAAGGTGGTGGTAGAATCTTTGGTCCAAGACCGAGAAGCTACTCCTTTAAATTGAATAAGAACCTTAAGCGTTTGGCGCGTCGTTCGGCTTTGAGTATGAAGGCAAATGATAAGGCGATCGTGGTAATGGAAGACCTTAATTTTGAGGCACCTAAGACAAAAGAATTCACTTCAGTTTTAAAGTCGTTAGGACTTGAAAACAAAAAGTCTTTGTTTGTGTTGGGAGAGTCAAATAATAACCTATATTTGTCGTCTCGCAATTTGAAAGGTGCTGAGGTTATAACTAACTCAGAATTAAGCACTTACAAAATTATGAATGCAAACAGCCTTGTGTTGTTTGAAGGTTCTTTGGAAGGAATTGAAACAAACTTAAGTAAATAGAAACGAGATGAATATCTTAATTAAACCTATTATTACAGAAAAAGCTACAGCCGATGCTGAGTTAAATAACCGTTACGGTTTTGTAGTGAATCCACAGGCGAACAAGGTAGAGATCAAAAAAGCAGTGGAAGCTGTTTATGGAGTTTCTGTTACTGGAGTTCGAACAATGAATGTCCGCCCGGACAGGAAGACTCGTTATACAAAAACGGGTATCCAGACTGGTAAAACAAATGCTTATAAGAAAGCAATTGTACAGGTGGCGGAAGGTGATACAATTGATTTTTACAATAACATCTAAGCAATTAGATATTAATTAGACAACAATGTCAGTAAGAAAATTAAAACCTATCACACCAGGTCAGCGATTTAGGGTTGTAAATGGATTTGACGCCATCACAACCGATAAGCCGGAGAAGAGTTTATTAGCTCCGAAAAAACGATCAGGTGGTAGAAACAGTCAAGGTAAGATGACCATGCGCTACAAAGGTGGTGGTCATAAGAGAAAATACCGAATTATAGATTTTAAACGCGACAAGGATGGAATTCCTGCAACTGTTGCGTCTATAGAATACGATCCAAACCGTACAGCTTTTATCGCCCTGGTTAATTACCAGGATGGAGAAAAGCGTTATGTGATTGCACAGAACGGTCTTCAGGTGGGTCAGAATATCGTATCGGGAGACAAAGTTGCTCCGGAGATCGGTAACACAATGACCCTTTCAAACATCCCTTTAGGTACTATTATTTCATGTATCGAATTACACCCCGGACAAGGTGCTGTTATGGCGCGTAGTGCAGGGGCATTCGCTCAATTGATGGCTCGTGACGGGAAGTATGCTACCGTAAAATTACCTTCAGGTGAGACCCGTATGGTCCTTGCAACATGTAAGGCTACTATTGGTGCTGTATCTAACAGTGACCACCAGTTGTTAGTATCTGGTAAAGCTGGTAGATCAAGGTGGTTAGGAAGAAGGCCTAGAACCAGACCAGTGGTTATGAACCCGGTTGATCACCCAATGGGTGGTGGTGAAGGTAAATCTTCAGGAGGACACCCAAGATCGAGAAATGGTATTCCTGCAAAAGGATTCAGGACTCGTTCAAAATCTAAAGCGAGTAATAAATACATTATCGAACGTAGAAAGAAATAAGCTATGGCAAGATCATTAAAAAAGGGACCTTACGTTCACTATAAATTAGAGCAAAAAGTTCAGCAAAATGTTGAGTCGAACAAGAAAACTGTGATCAAGACCTGGTCAAGAGCTTCTATGATCACTCCAGACTTTGTTGGACAGACCATTGCAGTTCACAACGGAAGACAATTTGTTCCTGTGTATGTAACTGAGAATATGGTAGGACATAAATTAGGAGAATTTTCACCAACTAGATCATTCCGTGGTCATGCCGGTGCTAAAAACAAAGGAAAAAAATAATAAGCCATGGGAGTTCGTAAAAGAGAAAGAGCAGAAGCTATCAAGGAGGCAAAGAAGACACAATACTTCGCCAAGTTGAACAATTGCCCTACTTCGCCAAGAAAGATGCGATTAGTTGCAGACCTTGTACGTGGTGAAAAAGTAGATAAAGCACTTAATATATTAAGGTTTAGCCCTAAAGAAGCTTCTCGAAGATTAGAGAAACTATTGTTATCTGCCATTGCAAACTGGCAGGCTAAGAATGAAGATGCTTCCATCGAGGATGCAGACCTTTTTATAAAGGAGATCCGTGTTGATGGCGGGACTATGTTGAAAAGACTACGTCCGGCTCCACAGGGTCGTGCACACAGAATTAGAAAACGTTCTAACCACGTAACACTGGTTTTAGGAGCTAACGATAACACACAAAGCTAATTAAATGGGACAGAAGACAAATCCAATCGGGAATCGCTTAGGTATCATCAGAGGATGGGAATCCAACTGGTACGGAGGCAACGACTACGGTGATAAACTTGCCGAAGACGACAAGATTAGAAAATATGTTCACGCTCGTTTAAGTAAAGCCAGTGTGTCCAGAGTAATTATTGAGCGTACACTTAAACTTGTAACCGTTACTATCACCACGGCCCGCCCAGGTATCATTATTGGTAAAGGTGGCCAGGAGGTAGACAAGTTAAAAGAAGAGCTTAAGAAAATTACAGGTAAAGAGGTACAGATCAACATTCATGAGATCAAGAGACCAGAGCTTGATGCGCACCTTGTTGCTGCCAGTATTGCAAGACAGATTGAGAATCGTATCTCATATCGTCGAGCAATTAAAATGGCTATCGCAGCGGCTATGCGTATGAACGCAGAAGGAATCAAGATCATGATCTCAGGACGATTGAACGGAGCTGAAATGGCGCGTTCCGAATCGTATAAAGATGGACGTATCCCTTTATCTACATTTAGAGCCGACATAGACTATGCTTTAGTTGAAGCTCACACTACCTATGGTAGACTGGGAGTTAAGGTATGGATCATGAAAGGTGAAGTATATGGAAAAAGAGAACTTTCTCCTCTTGTTGGCCTGGCCAAAAAAGGTGGAAAAGGTGGAACCGGGCGAGGTGGTAATAAGTCACGTCGTAGAAAGTAATTTTTTAAACAGAAGAAAATGTTACAACCCAAGAGAACAAAATACCGTAAAATGCAGAAAGGCCGCATGAAGGGGAATGCCGGACGTGGCACTCAACTCTCTTACGGAACCTTTGGTATAAAGTCTTTAGATTCGAATTTCCTTACTGCGCGTCAAATTGAAGCTGCACGTATTGCTGCTACCCGTTATATGAAAAGGGAAGGTTCTATCTGGATCATGATATTTCCGGATAAGCCTATCACCAAGAAACCTCTTGAGGTTCGTATGGGTAAAGGTAAAGGTGCTGTAGAATACTGGGCTGCTGTAGTGAAACCTGGAAGGATTTTGTTTGAAGTATCCGGTGTGTCTTTAGATACCGCAAAAGAGGCTCTTCGCCTTGCGGCTCAGAAGTTACCGGTGAAGACAAAATTTATTGTATCACGAGACTATCAAGGATAATTTTTTGAAAGATGAAACAATCAGAAATAAATCAGGCATCATCGGCAGAGCTGCAAGAAAAACTTGCTGAAACAAGACAGGCTTATTCAGACCTGAAGATGGCACACACCATTTCACCGTTGGAGAATCCAATTCAGTTAAGAGCACATCGTAAAACGATTGCACGAATTGCGACAGAACTAACAAAAAGAGACGAACAATAACGGTACGAAGCTGAAAGATGGAAAATAGAAACTTAAGAAAAGAACGTATAGGTGTAGTAACCAGTAACAAAATGGAGAAATCCATTGTTGTTGCCGAGGTGAAAAAAGTAAAGCACCCTATGTATGGAAAATTCGTTTTGAAAACGAAGAAATACGTAGCACACGACGAAAAGAACGACTGTAATGAGGGAGATACTGTAAAGATCATGGAAACAAGACCTTTAAGTAAGACCAAATGCTGGCGTTTAGTAGAAATCATTGAAAGAGCGAAGTAATCATGATACAGCAAGAATCAAGACTAAAAGTAGCAGATAACACAGGAGCAAAGGAAGTACTTTGTATTCGCGTGTTAGGCGGAACCAAGAAAAGATATGCTTCTATTGGGGATAAGATCGTAGTAACTGTAAAAGATGCTACTCCCAACGGACAGATTAAAAAAGGTGCCGTTTCTACGGCAGTAGTGGTACGTACCGTGAAAGAAGTTAGAAGGCCGGATGGATCATACATCCGTTTCGACGATAACGCTTGTGTACTTCTAAACCCTCAAGGGGAAATGAGAGGTACTCGTGTATTCGGTCCTGTTGCCAGAGAGCTTCGTGATAAGCAATTTATGAAAATAGTATCATTGGCACCAGAGGTGCTTTAATACGAAATTAAGATGGGAAAGCTTAAGATAAAATCAGGAGATACAGTTGTAGTTACCACCGGAGAACACAAAGGTTCTGAAGGACGTGTAATGAAAGTATTTCGTGATAAGAACAAAGCAATAGTAGAAGGAGTGAACACGGTAAAGAAACATGAGAAGCCTAGTGCTGCAAACCCTCAGGGTGGAATTACCGAAAAAGAAGCTCCAATTCATATCTCTAACCTGGCATTGATTGATCCTAAATCTGGAGAAGCTACACGTGTTGGGTATAGAATGGAAGATGGTAAAAAAGTACGATTTTCTAAAAAATCGAATCAAGTATTATAGTTATGGGATATTCACCAAGACTTAAAGAAGAATACAAGAGCAGAGTAATTAATGCTCTTACCGATGAGTTCGGTTATAAGAATGTTATGCAGGTACCAAAATTAGAGCGCATTGTAGTGTCTCAAGGTGTTGGTGCTGCCGTAGCAGATAAAAAACTTATCGATAATTCTATAGAAGAATTGACGATGATCACGGGGCAAAAAGCTGTTGCAACTATGTCCAAGAAGGATGTTGCAAACTTTAAACTTCGTAAAGGAATGCCGATCGGGACAAAAGTGACCCTTCGCGGTGAGCGTATGTATGAGTTTTTAGACAGGCTCATTACAACGGCTATTCCTCGAATTCGTGATTTCAACGGAATTAAAGCCACTGGTTTTGATGGAAGAGGTAATTACTCATTGGGTATTACCGAACAGATCATTTTCCAGGAGATCGATATCGACAAGGTTAAGAAGATAGAAGGGATGAACATCACTTTTGTTACTTCGGCCAAAACCGATAAAGAAGCAAAATCATTACTAACTGAACTGGGATTACCTTTTAAAAAGAATTAAGAGATGGCTAAAGAATCAATGAAAGCCCGCGAGGTAAAAAGAGCAAGAATGGTAGCGAAGTATGCCGAAAAGCGCAAGGCCTTAAAAGAAGCCGGTGACTGGGAAGCACTTCAGAAATTACCTAAAAACTCTTCACCTGTTCGTTTACACAACAGATGTAAATTAACCGGTAGACCTAAAGGGTATATGAGACAATTCGGAATTTCACGTGTAATGTTCCGTGAAATGGCAAATAAAGGATTGATCCCGGGTGTTAGAAAAGCAAGCTGGTAAAAATTATTAACTGGTGGAAGGTTTGTTTGCAAAAGGCAGACGAAAACCACTACCGTAACCAAATATAAATGACAACAGATCCAATCGCAGATTATCTAACCAGAGTTAGAAATGCAGTGAAAGCTGGACACCGCGTAGTAGAGGTGCCCGCTTCCAATCTTAAGAAAGAGATCACAAAAATCTTGTTCGATCAGGGTTATATTTTAAGCTACAAATTCGAAGACGAAAAAGGGCCTCAGGGAACTATTAAGATCGCTTTGAAATACGACAAGCTTACAAAAGATCCTGTGATCAAGAAAATGCAAAGAATTAGTAAACCCGGTTTACGTAAATATGCAAGTTCTTCGGATATCCCAAGAGTTCTGAATGGCCTAGGAATTGCCATCGTGTCTACTTCAGCAGGAGTAATGACAGGTAAGCAAGCTGAAGCCCAGAATGTTGGTGGCGAATTACTGTGTTACGTATACTAAAATAAAGACAGCAAAGAAATGTCAAGAATAGGTAATAACCCGGTAGCGATTCCTGAAGGAGTAACTGTAGAAGTTAAAGACAATACGGTAACTGTAAAAGGGAAATTAGGCGAGTTAACTCAGGAATTTGAAGGAGTTAGCGTAAAAGTAGAAGAAGGAAACGTACATGTTGCACGTCCTTCCGATGCAAAAGATCACAGGGCGAAGCACGGATTGTACAGATCATTGATCAACAACATGATCAATGGAGTGTCAACCGGCTGGACCAAGGAGTTGGAATTAGTAGGAGTTGGATATCGAGCTTCTAATCAAGGTCAGAAATTAGATCTGGCTATTGGATTCTCACACAATATTATATTGGATATTGCACCTGAGGTAAAAGTGGAAACTGTTACTGAGAAAGGTAAGAATCCAATAGTAAAATTAACATCTCACGACAAGCAACTGGTTGGGCAGGTAGCGGCAAAGATCCGCGGATTCCGTAAACCAGAACCTTACAAAGGAAAAGGGATCAAGTTTGTTGGTGAACAAATAAGAAGAAAAGCAGGTAAATCTGCATAAGAAATAACGTTATGGCATTATCAAAGAACGATAGAAGGGATCGAATTCGATTCAGAATCAGAAAGACGGTTTCCGGAACTGCTCAACGTCCTCGTTTGGCAGTATTCAGAAGCAACAAGGAGATCTATGCTCAACTTATTGACGATGTATCAGGTACTACGATCACTGCTGCATCTTCAAGAGATAAAGATATTAACGCATCTAAGGTTAATAAGACCGAAGTTGCGAAATTGGTTGGTAAGGCTCTTGCTGAAAAAGCTCAGAAGGCCGGTGTCGAAGCCGTTTCTTTCGACCGAGGCGGATACCTTTACCACGGAAGAGTAAAATCATTAGCTGAAGGGGCTCGCGAAGGCGGTCTTAAATTTTAAGAACTATGTATCAGGACTATAAAAACGTAGAATTAGTAAAACCGGGCGGACTTGAATTAAAAGATCGTTTGGTAGGCGTACAACGTGTTACGAAAGTAACAAAAGGGGGTAGAGCCTTTGGATTTTCAGCTATTGTAGTTGTAGGAGATGAGAATGGTGTTGTTGGACACGGATTGGGAAAGTCCAAGGATGTGGCCAGTGCAATCGCTAAAGCGATCGAGGACGCTAAAAAGAACCTGGTTCGTATTCCATTGAATAAAGCAACGCTTCCTCATGAGCAAAAAGGGAAATACGGTGGAGCACGAGTAACCTTGTTACCGGCTGCGCCTGGTACCGGAGTTATTGCCGGAGGTGCTGTTCGTGCCGTACTGGAAGCAGTAGGTGTACACGACGTACTTTCTAAATCTCAGGGATCTTCAAATCCACATAATGTGGTGAAGGCTACTTTCGATGCGCTACTTCAATTAAGAAGTGCACAGATCGTTGCCAAGCAAAGAGGAATCTCCCTGGAGAAATTATATAAAGGATAAAAAACAGGAAAATGGCAAAGATTAAAGTAACAAAGGTGAAAAGTGCAATTAACCGTACTAAAAACCAAAAACGTACGCTGGAAGCGTTAGGCCTGAAAAAAATAGGTCAGACGGTAGAGCACGAAGACACGCCAAATATTCTTGGTATGGTAACTAAAGTAAAACATTTGGTTTCAGTAGAAACCGCTTAAGAGATATACAATGGATTTAAGTAACTTAAAACCAGCAGATGGTTCTGTCAGCAGACAGGGAAAGCGTTTAGGGCGAGGCCAGGGATCGGGTAAAGCCGGTACTTCAGGTCGTGGGCACAAAGGTGCGAAGTCACGTTCCGGATATTCCAAGAAATTAGGTTTCGAAGGTGGACAGATGCCATTACAGCGTCGTGTTCCTAAATTCGGATTTACTAACATCAACCGCAAGGAGTATCAGGGGATCAATGTTGATACCCTTCAGAAACTAGTTGATGATAAGAAAATAAAAGATACGGTAGACTTCGATACTCTTGTAAGTCTTCGTTTGGCTGGTAAGAACGATATGGTGAAGATCCTTGGAAGAGGAGAATTGAAGGCCAAATTAAAAGTATCTGCACACAAGTTTACTGCCTCGGCGAAAGAAGCTATTGAAGCTGCTGGTGGTGAAGTAGTAACATTGTAATTAAAACGCACCAATGAAGTTTATAGAAACCATAAAGAATGTTTTTAAGATCGAGGAATTACGTAATAGAATCGTAGTTACACTCGGACTATTATTGGTATACCGTTTTGGTGCACAAGTGACATTACCCGGAATTGATGCTTCTAAACTTGCGGAATTCGCAGGGAAGTTTGATGCTGGTGGAATTGGAGGATTACTTAATGCCTTTACCGGTGGTGCCTTCGCAAATGCATCTGTATTTGCTCTGGGGATCATGCCGTACATTTCGGCTTCTATTGTGGTACAGTTGATGCAGATCGCTGTTCCATACCTTCAGAAATTACAGAAAGAAGGAGAAAGCGGTCGTAAAAAGATCAATCAGATTACCCGATGGTTAACCATTGGTATATGTTTGGTTCAGGCGCCTAGTTACCTGGCAGGATTACCGGCTCTTGGAGTGCCGGATTCGGCCTTTGTGATGGTACAGCAGGGAATGGGAACCATGTTCTACGTGTCTTCTGTGATCATTCTGGTAACGGGGTGTGTATTCGCGATGTGGCTTGGAGAAAAAATTACAGACAAAGGAATTGGGAATGGTATTTCAATTTTGATCATGGTAGGTATTATTGCCACATTACCACAGAGTTTTATCCAGAGTGTTGCAGCCAGACTGCAACCAGGAGCAGGTGATGTGATCATGATCCTTATAGAAGTAGTAATCTGGTTTATAATCATTCTCGCATCTGTGATGCTTGTAATGGCGGTTAGGAAGATCCCTGTCCAATATGCAAGACGAACAGCAAGCGGTGGTTATGAGAAGAATATTTTTGGCGCACGTCAATTCATTCCTTTAAAGCTGAATGCATCGGGAGTAATGCCTATCATCTTCGCTCAGGCGATCATGTTCGTTCCTTCTGCAGTTGCCAGTTTATCCGATAGCGAATTTGCTAAAGGAATTCAGGCTACCTTCAGTGATATATTTGGCCTGTGGTATAACGTAGTGTTTGCAATACTAATCATTATTTTCACGTATTTCTACACAGCGATCACGGTACCAACCAACAAGATGGCGGACGACCTAAAACGAAGCGGTGGTTTTATACCAGGTATTAAACCCGGTACAGACACTGCCGAATTCTTAGACAGAGTAATGTCTCAGATCACGCTTCCCGGATCTTTATTCCTGGCTTTGATAGCTGTGGCTCCGGCCTTTGTTGTGAAGCTGATGGGAGTACAGCAGGGATGGGCGTTGTTCTTTGGAGGAACCTCGCTATTAATTATGGTTGGTGTGGCAATCGATACCATGCAACAAATTAATTCATACTTGTTGAATCGTCATTATGATGGTTTGATGAAGTCTGGTAAGAACAGAAAAGCAGTAGCATAATTATGGCAAAACAACCCGCAATAGAACAAGACGGAACTATAGTAGAAGCATTGTCAAATGCTATGTTTCGTGTAGAATTGGAAAACGGTCATATTGTTACCGCACATATTTCGGGAAAGATGCGTATGCACTATATTAAATTATTACCCGGAGATAAAGTAAAACTAGAAATGAGCCCTTACGATTTAACCAAGGCTCGTATAACATACAGATACTAATAGCTATGAAGGTAAGAGCGTCAGTAAAGAAAAGAAGTGCCGACTGCAAGATCGTACGCAGAAAAGGCAGATTATATGTAATTAACAAAAAGAACCCTAGGTTCAAACAAAGACAAGGATAAGTTATGGCAAGAATCGCAGGTGTAGATATCCCGAAACAAAAGAGGGGTGTAATCGCGTTAACGTATATCTTCGGAATTGGAAAAAGCCGGGCAAAGGATATACTTGAAAAAGCCGGAGTTAGTGAAGACAAAAAGGTAAGCGAATGGAACGATGATGAGATCGGTGCTGTTCGTGAGGCCGTTGGGTCTTTCAAGATCGAAGGTGAATTACGTAGTGAAGTGCAATTGAGCATAAAGCGCTTAATGGACATCGGTTGTTACAGAGGTATTCGTCACAGAACGGGTCTTCCTTTAAGAGGACAGCGTACCAAGAATAATTCGAGAACAAGAAAAGGAAAACGTAAAACTGTTGCTAACAAGAAAAAAGCAACTAAATAATACCTAGAGATATGGCAAAGACTAGCCCAAAAGGAAAAGGTACAAGAAAACGTAAGGTTAATGTTGAGTCTGTTGGAGAAGCCCATGTAACTGCTTCTTTCAACAATATCATCATTTCGTTGACCAATAAGAATGGAGATGTGATCTCCTGGTCTTCGGCTGGAAAGATGGGCTTTAGAGGGTCCAAGAAAAATACTCCTTACGCTGCTCAGTTAGCTGCCGAAGACGCAGTAACAGTAGCAAAGGATGCCGGATTACGTAAAGTAAAAGTATATGTGAAAGGACCTGGAAATGGTAGAGAATCTGCTATCCGTTCTATTCACAACGCAGGAATTGAGGTTACCGAGATCATCGACGTAACTCCAATGCCACATAATGGATGTCGTCCTCCAAAAAGACGAAGAGTTTAATAAATATCAACCTGAAGAGAACCTGGAGCTAGAGGATAGTTAAGACCTTAATTTAGCTTCACCTTCAAAATCACTTAAAAATGGCAAGATATACTGGTCCAAAAACTAAAATCGCCCGTAAATTCGGCGAGGCGATCTTCGGAGACGATAAGTCGTTCGAAAAAAGAAATTACCCTCCGGGACAGCACGGGAACAACCGTCGTCGTGGAAAAAAATCTGAATATGCAATTCAGCTTGCTGAAAAGCAAAAAGCAAAGTATACCTATGGTATCCTTGAGCGACAGTTCAGAAATATGTTTAAAAAAGCGACATCATCTCCCGGGATCACCGGTGAAGTGTTGCTACAGTTATGTGAAGGAAGATTGGATAATGTAGTGTACCGTATGGGAATTGCTCCCAGTCGTCGTGCTGCAAGACAATTAGTATCTCACAGACACATCACGGTTAACGGTGAAAAAGTGAACATCCCATCATTCCAGTGTAAACCTGGTGATGTGGTTGCAGTAAGAGAGAAATCAAAATCTCTTGAAGCTATACAGAATTCACTGGCAAACGCCAGTCACGTTTATGAATGGATCACTTGGAATGCTGAAACTATGCAAGGTACTTATGTATCTGTTCCTCAGCGTCTGCAGATCCCGGAAAATATAAACGAACAGTTCATCGTCGAACTATATTCTAAATAATAAAAACAGAGGAATCACACTATGGCAGTATTTAGTTTTCAAAAGCCTGATAAAGTTATCATGATCAACTCGACCGACTTCGAGGGGAAATTCGAATTTCGCCCTTTAGAGCCGGGTTATGGTCTTACAGTTGGTAACGCATTAAGAAGAGTACTACTTTCCTCATTGGAAGGTTTTGCAATTACCTCGGTTCGTATCGAAGGGGTTGACCACGAATTTTCTACCATTGCCGGTGTTGTTGAAGATGTTACCGAGATCATCCTGAATTTAAAACAAATTCGTTTTAAAAGACAGATCGATGAGATCGATAACGAAACCGTAACAGTTTCTGTTTCTGGTGCACAACAATTAACCGCTGGAGATTTTCAGAAGTTTATTTCAGGATTCCAGGTATTGAACCCGGATCTTGTAGTATGCAATATGGATGCAAAAGTGAATCTGAATTTCGAAATTACCATTGAGAAAGGTAGAGGTTATGTTCCTGCTGAAGAGAATAAGAAGGCAAATGCTCCTTTAGGTACCATTTTCACAGATTCTATCTACACCCCGATAAAAAATGTTAAGTATAGCATTGAGAACTATCGTGTAGAGCAGAAGACCGACTACGAGAAACTGGTATTCGAGATCATCACAGATGGATCGATTCATCCTAAAGATGCTCTTACGGAAGCTGCTAAAACGCTGATCCATCACTTTATGTTATTTAGTGATGAGCGTATTACACTTGAAGCCGATGAGATCGCCCAAACCGAGACCTATGATGAAGAATCGCTTCATATGCGCCAGCTTCTTAAAACCAAATTAGTAGATATGGACCTAAGTGTTCGTGCACTAAATTGTTTGAAAGCTGCCGAAGTTGATACCCTTGGTGATCTTGTATCTTACAATAAGAACGACCTAATGAAGTTTAGAAACTTCGGAAAGAAGTCCTTAACCGAGCTTGAAGAATTGGTAAATGTAAAAGGTCTGAGCTTCGGAATGGATCTTTCAAAATATAAATTAGATAAAGACTAATCCATCATATTTTGCTCCTCAAAATGAGTTGTAGCAAGATGATGATTAAACAAAAATGTCATGAGACACGGAAAAAAAGTAAATCATTTAGGAAGAAAGACAGCGCACAGAAGAGCGATGTTAGCTAACATGGCATGTTCCCTAATTGAACACAAACGAATAAATACTACTGTTGCCAAGGCAAAAGCCCTAAAGCAATTTGTAGAGCCGTTGGTAACCAAGTCTAAAGTAGATACTACGCACAATCGACGTATCGTTTTCAGCAAACTAAGACAAAAGGATGCTGTAACCGAACTATTTAGAGATGTGGCTGCTAAGGTTGGAGATCGTCCGGGAGGATATACCCGAATTATTAAACTGGGAAATCGTCTGGGTGATAACGCCGATATGGCAATGATAGAGCTGGTAGACTATAACGAGCTCTACAATGCCGGGAAACCAACCAAGAAGAAATCTACACGTAGAAGCAGACGTGGAGGCGGTGCAAAGGCAGTGGCTCCGGCGACTGAGACAACGGCAACTAAGGAAGAAGAATAAATGAACATTTATTTGTAAATAACTAAGGGATGAGTTTATAAAGCTTGTCCCTTTTTTTATGCTATTTTTGTAAAACTCTTTCAGAAAAATGAAATACCAAAAAAGAAAAAAAGCCATCATTTTACTCGCCGACGGAACCATCTTCCACGGAAAGGCAGTAGCAGGCAGAGAAGGATCTGCGTTCGGTGAAGTATGTTTCAATACGGGAATGACCGGCTACCAGGAGATCTTTACGGACCCCTCGTACTACGGCCAGTTAATGGTAACCACAAATGCCCACATTGGTAACTACGGAACCTTATCGGAAGAAATAGAATCTGAAGGCATTAAGATCGCCGGCCTGATATGTAGAAATTTTAGTTATAATTACTCAAGACCGGCAGCAGACGATTCCCTGGAGTCCTTTCTCAATAAACACGACCTGCTTGCTATTAGTGAAGTTGATACGCGAGCCCTTGTTAATTATATTCGAGATAATGGCGCTATGAACGCGGTTATTTCGACGGAAGTCGACAATATTGAAGGTCTGAAAAAACAACTTGCCGAAGTGCCGGATATGAAAGGTCTGGAGTTGGCCAGCAAGGTCTCCACCAAAGAACCTTATTTTGTTGGCGAACCTTCGTCCACTTATAGAATTGCTGCGCTTGATATAGGTATTAAGAAAAATATCCTTCGGAATCTTGCCAAACGAGATTGTTACATAAAAGTATTCCCTCACGATTCAAGCTTCGAAGAAATGAAGGCATTCGAGCCGGACGGTTATTTTATTTCCAACGGGCCAGGCGATCCTCAACCTCTTTCAGAAGCCATTGAAACTGCAAAAAATATTATCGATTCCCAGGCACCTTTATTTGGTATTTGTCTTGGCCACCAGGTGATAGCGCTTGCAAACGGTATTTCCACCTACAAAATGCATCACGGACATAGAGGGATAAATCATCCTGTTATGAATTTACTCACAGGAAAGGGTGAGATCACTTCACAGAACCATGGTTTTGCGATCAACAGGGAGGAAGCCGAAGCTCACCCTGAAGTAGAGATCACGCATGTTCATCTTAACGATCATACTGCCGCAGGAATCCGAATGAAAGATAAACCTGTCTTTTCTGTGCAATATCACCCGGAAGCAAGTCCCGGGCCACATGATGCCGAATATTTATTCGATCAATACATAGCTACAATAAAAAATAACAAACTAGAAACCGCATGAGCATAATAATAGATATACACGCCAGACAGATTTTCGATTCACGCGGGAATCCAACTATCGAAGTAGATGTAGTTACCGAAAATGGATTCGTGGGAAGAGCTGCTGTTCCGTCTGGAGCATCCACCGGCGAACACGAAGCAGTAGAAATGCGCGATGGAGGAAAAGCCTACATGGGGAAAGGTGTGTTAAAGGCTGTGGAAAATGTAAATGGCAAAATTGCGGGAACATTGTTGGGAGTATCTGTATTCGAGCAGGCAGAGATCGATAAGATCATGATCGAACTTGATGGTACCAAGAACAAATCGAAGTTAGGGGCAAATGCTATTCTTGGTGTTTCCCTGGCGTCGGCTAAGGCGGCAGCCAACGAATTAGGGATGCCATTATATCGATATGTTGGAGGTGTAAATGCTACCACACTACCTGTTCCTATGATGAACATCATCAATGGCGGTTCGCATAGTGATGCTCCAATTGCCTTTCAGGAATTCATGGTGATGCCGGTAAAGGCGAGATCTTTTACGCATGCTATGCAAATGGGTTCGGAGATTTTTCACAATTTAAAGAAAGTATTGCACGATCGAGGGCTAAGCACAGCGGTTGGTGACGAAGGTGGCTTTGCACCTACACTGGACGGTACCGAAGATGCCCTTGATACAATTGCCCTGGCCTGTAAGAAAGCCGGGTATAAACTTGGTGATGAAGTGATGATAGCGTTGGATTGCGCTTCGGCCGAATTCTATGTAAATGGAAAGTACGATTATACCAAGTTTGAGGGTGATAAAGGAAGTGTGAGATCGTCTAAAGAACAGGCAGATTACCTCGCAGAATTATGTGATAAATACCCTATTATATCTATTGAAGATGGGATGGACGAAAATGATTGGGAAGGCTGGAAATATCTTACCGAAAGAGTAGGGGATAAAGTTCAGTTGGTTGGTGACGACCTGTTTGTTACCAATGTGGAGAGGTTAGGACGTGGGATTGATGAAGGAATTGCAAATTCGATCTTGATCAAAGTAAACCAAATAGGAACGTTAACAGAGACCATCAACGCGGTTACCATGGCCCAAAATGCCGGTTATACTTCAGTGATGTCTCACAGAAGTGGTGAAACAGAAGATAATACCATTGCAGACCTGGCGGTTGCGCTTAACTGCGGACAGATAAAAACCGGTTCTGCTTCCCGAAGTGATCGTATGGCAAAGTACAATCAACTATTGCGAATTGAAGAGCAATTATGCGATATTGCTTATTATCCACAGCGAAAAGCATTCAAGATCTAGTCTATCTTTTATAGAATTTAAAGCCCTGTAAATCACAGGGCTTTTTTTGTCATAGATTATTAATCTACAAAGTAAATGTTTAAGGAATTTTTAACCTAGATGGCTGCCATTATGTTAAAAAAATAGCTGGATATTTCGTAAATTAGCATTCCTTACGAAAATCACATTTTTCAAATCATAAATATGTCAAAAACTGCTACCCTAATCATAGATGGGACTTCCTACGAGTTTCCAATTGTTGAAGGAACCGAAAACGAACTAGCTATCGATATAAAATCACTTCGTGCCGATACAGGAGGTGTAACTACAATTGATCCGGGATTCAAGAACACAGGTTCATGTGAAAGTGCTATAACTTTCCTCAATGGTGAAGAAGGAATCTTAAGATACCGTGGATATGCGATCGAAGAACTTGCCGAAAAGGCCGATTTCCTGGAAGTTGCGTATTTATTGATATTTGGAGAATTACCTTCAGCAGAAAAATTGCTTAAATTCCATAATGATATCCGAGCACAGTCCAGAGTTGATGAGGATGTGAAGAAAATTTTAGATGGCTTTCCAAAGTCTGCACATCCAATGGGAGTATTATCATCGCTAACTTCTGCTTTGGTAGCATTTAATCCTTCCTCGGTTAATGTGGATAGTGAAGAGGAAATGTACAATGCCATCGTTCGAATATTAGGGAAATTCCCGGTACTTACTGCCTGGACTTATCGCAAGAGAGCCGGCTTACCTTTAGATTATGGGGATGCTTCTTTGGGCTATGTGGACAATTTTCTGAAAATGATGTTCAAGCATCCTAACGATGAATATAAATCTAATGAGGTAGTAGTAGATGCCCTCGATAAATTATTAATCCTACACGCAGACCACGAACAAAACTGCTCCACCAGCACGGTGCGTATTGTGGGCTCATCTCATGCCGGCCTGTTTGTTTCTATCTCTGCCGGGATTGCTGCCCTTTGGGGGCCACTTCACGGAGGGGCTAACCAGGCTGTGATCGAAATGCTGGAAGCAATAAAAGACGATGATGGGGACACCAAGAAATATATGGCCAAAGCCAAAGATAAGAGCGATCCCTTCCGTTTGATGGGATTTGGTCACAGGGTATACAAGAATTTCGATCCAAGAGCTCGTATAATTAAGAAGGCAGCAGACGAAGTTCTGGCAGATCTGGGTGTGGAGGATCCGGTATTGGATATCGCCAAAGGACTCGAAAAGGAGGCCCTGGAAGATCCCTATTTTGTAGATCGCAAGCTTTACCCGAATGTTGATTTTTATTCGGGGATAATCTATCGGGCTATGGGGATACCTGTCGAAATGTTTACCCCAATGTTCGCCTTAGGGCGCTTACCAGGATGGATCGCACAATGGCGTGAAATGAGATTGAGAAAAGAACCTATCGGCAGACCAAGGCAGGTTTATATAGGAGAGAATTTGCGAAAATTCAAAGACATTGAAAATCGATAAGAACTTAAAAAAATATAAAAAGCATCCTCATAGAACGGATGCTTTTTTATTTTAGGGTCCCCTGTTTAACTTCGGCAATAGAATGTCATGATAGTCGCCTTAGAAGTTGATTTCACATAACGTCTGCCAGCTGGATATTTTACTTCTTACTATTGTATCCAGGAGTGGTGTTTAAGACTAGTTTTGACTGTAAAATCTCCTTCCCTTTTTCTATCTTTGCCGCATGCTAACACTTCATATTACCGACGAGATATCACCTTTAAAAGCCGTCGTTCTTGGATCGGCCAAAAGCAACGGCCCTACTCCTTCAGTGGAAGATGCGTACGACCCTAAATCCAGGGAACACATCCTGGCCGGTACTTACCCTTCAGAAGAAGATATGGTAAACGAAATGGAAGGGGTGGTAAAGGTCTTACAGAAGTATGGTGTGAAGGTTTTTCGGCCGCACGTACTGGAAAACTACAACCAGATATTCGCGCGAGATATTTCCTTCGTGATCGAGGATAAGATTATTATCGCTAATATCTTACCGGACAGAGAAAGGGAGATCGATGCGACAGAACATGTATGGAGTCATGTTGAGAAATCATTCCGAATTATCCTACCCGATGCCTGCCATGTGGAAGGAGGAGATGTGATGCCATGGAACGATCATATTTTTGTAGGAACCTACCGAGGAGATGATTATGCAGATTATATAACCGCACGCACCAATATGAAGGCTGTGGAGGCACTTCAAAATTTGTTTCCACATAAAAAAGTGAAGTCGTTTAATTTGCGAAAATCCAATACAGATCCTCGCATGAACGCACTCCATTTGGATTGTTGTTTTCAACCCATAGGAAAAGGCAAAGCGATCATACATAAAGAGAGTTTCCTGGAGGTAGAGGAGTATGAGTGGTTGGTTAATTTCTTCGGAAAAGAAAACTGCTTTCATATCACGACCGATGAAATGGCAAGTATGTTTAGTAATATCTTCTCAATTTCTCCAGACGTAATTATTTCAGAAAGAAATTTTACCAGACTGAACGACTGGCTTCGTACCGAGGGATTTACCGTGGAAGAGGTTGCTTACGGAGAGATCGCCAAACAGGGCGGACTATTAAGATGTAGTACCATGCCTTTGGTAAGGGAAGGATAGAAAAGATCATTGATCGGCAATTCGCCGTTGAGATCGCCCTAACTTTCTGAATATAAAAAAGGAGATCACTACTAATAACAGTAGTGAAATAATCAACACGGTTGGTATTAGGCCTTTGTCTTCATTCTTTTCATTATCCGGCATTGAACTTACATTTTTTATATAGCTATCGTAATTGAAAAGTACTTCCTTACCTCCGTTATCCGATAATTTTATTATTTGAGGACCTTCATAGCCATTGTCCATCTTTACTTCCAGGATATATGCAGCTCCATTATAAATGGTTATTCCATTAGGAAACCAATCACCGTCCGAGACGTAGAATGTCTCCGAAACTCCTTCCTCGTTAAACTTAATAATACGTTTTCCCGCTGTTTCGGCTATATATAACCAACCCTCATCATCTTTTCCTATCCCTAGTAGTACATCGTTATGCTTATCGTATTTTCTACCCAGTTTGCTAATTAAGTTCGTGGCGATCACCGAACCTTCACCATTTTTATCAATTTTTATCACTGCTCCATTGTCACGGCCAATATCAGGTGCATAGACATTGCCGGACCGATCGCTGAAAACTGTCTGGTTCCATTCGAACTTGAAATTGGATAATTTACTTTTCTTACCATCCGGGCTAATGCGCCAGAGATAGTTAGAAATTCCAAAAATGATATCGCCGTTCATGGTGTAGGTACAATTTCCACCATTGAAATCCTCAAAATTTTGTGTAGTGTACAGGGTGTCTGTAACCCTATTTTCTATAATCCTTACAAGGGTGTGATGACCTTCACCATGAGCGGTTACCAGAGCACCCCTAGAGTCCAGGCTAACGTTGTGGGAGTGAAAATCGCCCAGCAACAATTCTAATTTCCCGTCTATACGTAATTTCCATATAGAACCTCGACCATTGTGAAAGATATCGGCGAAATAAATATTCTCTTCAGAATCGACAACAATGCCCCAACTGGGATGCGCCATCAACAGACTGTAAAAATTTGCGGCGATTAATATCAGGAAGGTCAGGATGAACCTTTTCATGTTTACTTTAATTTACGATCGCTTTAATAACCTTAGCCGGATTACCTCCAACGAAGACATTCTCCGGTACATCTTTGGTCACCACGGCACCAGCCCCAATAACCGCGCCATTTCCTATAGTTACTCCCGGACAGATGATCGCGCCCCCTCCCAGCCATACATCTTTTCCAATAGTTATTTCTTTAGCAAATTCTCTTCCCGAATTTCTGGCATTAGATTCCAGAGGATGTGTGGCCGTATAAATTTGAACGTACGGACCAATCATTACATTATTACCAATTGTCACCGGCATTACATCCAGGATGCAACAATTAAAATTTAAAAAGACATTATCTCCTAATATGATATTGTAGCCGTAGTCACAATAGAAAGGGGGTTCAATATTCACATTTAAACCGGTGGATCCCAATAACTCTTTCAATAAGATATCGCGTTCCGCTTTGGCGGATTCGGGTAGCCGGTTGAACTTCTGAAATTTCAGACGTGCTTCAAATCGCTCCTGAATAAGTTGTGGGTTTGAAGGGTTATACATCTCACCCCGCAGCATCTTGTCCTTTTCGGTCATTGTTTTTGTTTAAAGTTATCATTTTTTATCCTAATGATTAAAGTAACTATATTGTAAGTCATTGAAAGATGTAATGTCTCTTTATTAAAAAATTGTTATGAAGAAATTTCTATTTATTGTGTTTTTAACAAGTAGTTGTTTGATAAACGCCCAGGGTAGGTTAGACGGGTTTTATCGCGGAAACAACAACGGATCCTTAGTGATGGGTCTTGGATTTGAAGACGGTCAAAAATATTTTGCCGGTGAATCCACAGCTAAACTGGATCTCTCCAGAAGTGTGTTCTATTCGAGTATTTTTGGTGCCTATGGAATCACAGATCATCTGGACGCCAATGTTACCATTCCTTACATTGTAAGTGATGATAATGCCAATTTTCAGGACATTGCCATCTACTTAAAATATCGTGTGGCAGTGGTGTCTACCTCATCGGGCCGCCTGGAGTTTAGTATCGGTGGAGGCTTTGCAACCAATCTAACAGAATACGACCTGGGAGGGCTCAATGACATCGGGCAGCAGGCCACAGTGATCGACACCCGGGGACTTATTCATTACCAATGGAATAGCGGGTGGTTTGCCACAGCACAAAGTGGTTTCTCATTTAAATCGAACCCTACTCCTAATAGTATTCCTTTTACGTTCAAAACGGGGAAGGCAACATCGAACTGGTACTACGACGTTTACTACGATTTTCAGCATTCGTTTGGTGGCACAGACTATCTAAGTACTCCACCACCACAGGATTTCAGGAATTTTGGTGTAAACTTTCAAAAAGTAGGGGGTACAATTTACAGGCCGTTTTCAGCTAGTTTTGGGGTCTACGCCAGTTTATCGTATGTCTTTGATGGAAGAAATATTTTCAAAGGACCAGGATATGGAGTAGGAGCCGTGTATAACTTTGGCGGAAATTAGTCCAATACAAAATAGAATCCGCCGGAGATGAGGCTATACTTTAAACCGGAATCTCGCTCATATTGATCGAACTTGAGGTCTATACTTTTCAAGCCTAATTTCCATATTCTGAATTTTGTAAATATGTCGGTATACGTTATTCCTAATCCATATTGATTCGCAGCGTAATTTGAAAGGTCATAATCTGATGTATAGAACTGCGATGTAGACAGGTGTTGATTGTATGGGGCAAAATAATCGGCGGCCGTCTGGCTGTAGTAACGATAAGTAGGATAAATCGTGAATCTATCTGATAATTTTACGGGGATCTCGATACTGGCAGTATGAGAATTGATTCCCCAATCGTCGAAGTAGTATCGATAATAAGTGCGGAGCACGAAAATTTCGTTGATATAATAATTAAGTCTACCGCCTATCGCCACTTTAAAGCGAGTATCCGGAAGCCTTTCAATGTCATCTCCAAGATGAAAGTTTTCAATGAAGGAGTCGGCCATATCACTAAAATATACCCGTTGAAATGGGGTGGATAATTGCCCCTCTTGTTTTACCAGATCCAGGGCCAATGAGCCTTGCATTCGATCACTTAGAATTTGAGAAAAACCAAAACCAACCGAATACGAGTTTCGTCCTTTACCGTCCAGAGGGACAAAGCCAGGGTTGTAATTAGGGTTTCCGGTTATTGTGTAATTATTAATATTGAAATCGTCCTCGTCATCACCTCCCGATGATCCTCGGAATTCGATAGGATATATAAGCGACCAACTATCAATGTAAACATTGGCACTTATACTAATTTCCGTATTTTTTTCATTGAAAAGTTTGGAATAGCTACCACCTACACCCACCGAGAAATAATCATATTCGGTGGATACGGATACCTTTAGCGACCAAATATCGTTTCGGTCGTCACTGCTATGGCTGTAAGATCCGGTTAAATTCCCCCATACGTCGCCAGACGAAGCACCGGAAGAGGCTACAAAGGGATCTGCAAGACCACCGGCGTCGAAGGGATTCACATTACTTGAGGAAGCAGAGGTATAGGCCGAAATTCCAAAATCGATGGTGAGAACGTCATCATCGTTGAGAGGGATAGATACTACTATGGTGGGGGTGATATCGGTTAATTCCTCAGTACCAATTCCACCACTAACGGCTGCATTAGATCCATCCTGAGTATAATAACTCATGAGGAAATCAACTTCGGCTGTTTCCAGCACTCTCTTCTTATAGGTTGAGGTACTGTCCTGGGCCATTGCGATAAAACCGGATAGCAGGAGGCTTACAATTACAAATTTCTTCATTAAGGTTTCTTAATTACATCCACAACCACCTCCTGTTTTTCCGCCGTTAGCACCGGCAGCTGCCTCCCGATAGGCTTGTGCGTTCAGTTCGAATCGCTTGATCTTTTTATCGCTTAACGCCATATCCGGATCATTCAGCTTAACCTTTTCGTATTCGCGCACCACCACACAGGATGATAAATTAAGGGCCAGTAGAATAAGTAGGGATAATTTTTTCATTGTTTGTTAAAATCTATGTTTTGGGAGCTAACTATTTTTCCTTCAGAATCAATTAATATGCATTCTATCCCGTCCAGCTGATTGATAAAATCCAGGCCGGTCTCAATTCCCATAACAAAAACCGATGTAGCCAAAGCATCGGCCAGCTCGGCGCTGGGAGCAAAAATAGTTGCGCTTATCATACCAGACGCTGGGTATCCGGTTCGGGGATCAATTATGTGAGAATATCGAATCCCGTTAAAGGTGACATACTTTTCGTAATTACCCGAAGTAACCACTGCACCGTCGTTTACAGGAAGTAAGGCAAAAGCATTGTTTTTATTTAAGGGATTAGTAATAGCGACTTTCCATTCGCTGCCATCGGGCTTTACTCCCCAGGTATTCATATCGCCGGAGGCATTGATAATTCCTCCTTTTACACCTTCGGAGATAAGTTTGTTCTTAGCCATGTCTGCAGCGTAGCCCTTGCCAATCCCTCCAAAGCCTATTTTCATTCCGTCTAGTTTTAAAAGAACTGTTGTATCAGATCTATTCAAGTCTATATTGTTGTAACCCACATTACGCACAGAAGATCGAATAGTTTCTTCGGAGGGCATGGTTGTCATACTTCCGTCGAACTTCCAAATTCGATCCATGGATGCATACGAAATATCGAAGGCTCCATCTGTGAGTTGAGAAATTTTAATCGATCGATCAATAAGATTGAATAATTCCCGGTCTACCCAAACAGCTTTACTTCCGGCTTCTTTGTTTATCGCAGAGGTTTGTGAATGAGGGTCCCAGCTGGAGATGAGTTTTTCGATGCGAGTGATCTCGAACACGGCAAGATCAATGTAACCGTCCGCCTGTTCTTTATTTTCGGCAACGACCGTGATCTCAAAACGACTTCCCATTAACTTTAAGGTACGCTTATAGATGTCTTGTGCAAACAACGGGGCTGACAGCAGTAAACAGAGTAATAATGTGGTGAGAGTTTTCAGAAATTAACCTTTAAATGATTCTAAATGTGTGACATACGCCTCCGGAGTTGTTTTAAAGTATCCGGTTTCTCCAAGAACATTTCCGTCTTTATCCAGCACGACCACAAATGGAAAGACACCCCGTTTGTTATAGCGTTCTGCCAGTTCATTGTTTTTTTTCTGAAGGTCGTCCGGAAGTGCGTTCTTCTTTCGTTTTGGAAAATCTGCTTCCAAAAGCACAAAATGCTCTTTTGCGTAAGTGCGAAAATACTCCGTACTAAGAACCTCCCGTTCTAGTTTAATACAGGGTGCACACCAGTCACTCCCCTTAAAAACTAAAATGATTTTTTGATTGTTTTGCGAAGCCATGGTTTTGGCTTCGTCCATATCTGTATGCCAATTTTGAGATTGGATACCAAGGCTAATAAAAAGAAATACTCCTAGGAATAGACTATTTTTCATAAGAAAGAATTAATAATCCACATGCTAAGAGTAAAACAAATAACGGGGCTGCGGATTAAATATTAAAGCTGAAAATGTTAATGTTTTGTTAATATAAAAATTCAATGCATCATAATTTCTCCTTTGTCACTTAATACTAACTGTATCATTTTGATTGTATTTTTATTCAAAACTAGATTTAAATTGAGAGAAAAATTGTAACAAAAGTTACACAGCTATTTCCACGAAATAGACCAAATAACCATAGAAAAGATTTAATTTAGCGGGCACTATTTAATTACTTATTATTAATGGCTCAGATCACAAATACCATATTAATGATACGCCCGGTGGCATTCCGTATGAACGAAGAAACTGCCGTGAATAACTACTTTCAGGAAGATATCGATCTGAAGAACTCCGAGATCAACAAAAAGGCGCAGCTGGAGTTCGACACCTTTGTGGATAAGCTTAGAGCGGCGGGTGTAAATGTGATCGTTGAAAGCGATGATAAGCTGGCAGACACCCCAGATTCGATCTTTCCAAATAATTGGGTGAGCTTCCACGACAATGGCGATATTGCCTTGTATCCTATGTTTGCCGAAAATCGTAGAAAAGAAAGGCGAGAAGAGGTCTTTATGCGATTGGAGGAAGAAGGATTTAAAATTGAGAATCTGGTTGATTACACCGAGGCTGAGAAGGAAGACATCTTTTTGGAAGGTACAGGTAGTATAGTGATGGACAGGGTAAACAAAAAAGCCTATTGCGCTTTATCACCTCGCGCCGATGAGGAATTATTTATTGAATTCTGTGAGGATTTCGAATATACCCCGGTTGTTTTCACTGCCAATCAAACAGTGGATGGCGTTCGAAAACCAATATATCATACTAATGTGATGATGTGTCTGGCAGAAAATTTTTGTGTGATCTGTCTTGAATGTATAGACAATTCCGCAGAGAAAAAAAATGTGCTACACCATCTTAAGGAAGATGGAAAGGAAATTATCGATATTACCGAATCTCAAATGCATCAGTTTGCCGGAAATATGTTGCAGGTGAAAGGAACCAATGATAGAAGAATTCTAGTGATGAGCACAGCTGCTCATAACAGCCTTACACCGCAACAAATCGCACAGATCGAAAAGCATTGTGAAATATTAAGTAGTGATCTTCAAACCATAGAAACCTGTGGTGGAGGAAGCGCTCGCTGCATGATGGCCGAGGTATTCCTTCCGAAGAAATAAAATCTAGGAATGCGCTATTCTTCGTATCATCCCTCTGAAGATGAAATAGTGAAACGGTAGCATGGTAAACCAGTAAAGACGACCCCAAATACCCCTGGGCCGGAACGTAGCGGTTTGATGCAAAATGTTGTTGTCTATGTTAAATTCCAACCAGGCTTCTCCCGGAACTTTCATCTCTGCAAAGAGCAAAAGTCGCTTCGCTTCCTTATCGGCCAGTAATACCCTCCAGAAATCGAGCGCGTCCCCTTCGTAGATCTTATCAGGATGTGTTCTGCCTCGTCTCAGGCCAACCCCACCAAATAATTTGTCGATAAAACCCCGTATTCTCCACAAAGTATTACCATAGTACCAGCCTTTATTGCCTCCTATACTCCAGATATTATTGAGAACGCGGTCCGGATCATCGATCGATATTTTCTGAGCGTCTTTCAGGCAGCCGTATTTTGGAACCTGAATAAAAGGCTTAAGGTCCTCACGAAATCTTCCGCTCACCATAGAATCCTTCCAACTAGATACCACCTGGTTTTGTTCGATCTTTTCGAAGGCCAGTGATATGGCTTCGGTATAGTGCAGTGGATCAATTCCCAGCAACTCCTGCAATCTGGTGTCTTTAGTAATTACTTCTATTCGCATGCTGTCCACCAGGTTTAAGGCGAGCTTATATGAGGTGGAGGTAACAAAATACAGCCAGTAGGAAGAGAGTTTAGGTGAGAGAAATGGTACATCAATTATAAACAACGATAGTTTCCTCACTTTAGAGTATTGCTGCATCATTTGCTTATACGAAAGGATGTCCGGCCCACCTATATCGAATGAATCATTATACACTTCTTCTCGTCCCAAAACGCCTAGTAAAAATTCGATCACATTTCGTATGGCAATGGGCTGACATCGCGTTTTCACCCATCGCGGAGTGATCATAACCGGTAACTTTTCACAGAGATCCCTGATGATCTCGAAGGATGCACTCCCGGATCCAACAATGATAGCCGCTCTTAACACGGTGAGAGCAAAAGACCCTTCACCTAAAATGTCTTCCACATTCTTTCTGGAGGACAGGTGTTTTGAGAGTTCCTCATCATTAACTATCCCACTAAGGTAGATCACTTGCTTACAGGACGTTGGTTCGATGAATCGGTTGAAGTTTCTGGCAGACTTTTCCTCCTTTTCGTCAAAATCGGAAGTGGACCCGCTCATGGAATGGATTAAATAATAGGCCGCATTAATATCTTCAGGGATGACCCCGGAGGCATCATCATCGAGAAAATCGATCTCGATCACTTCTATCCTGGCCCTGGTTTCTTTATTTACAGAAAGCCTTTGTGCATTTCGCACTGCGCAAACCACCTGATGTCCTTGTTCCAGTAAAAGAGGGAGTAATCGCATTCCAATGTAGCCATTCGCCCCTGTAAGTAGAATTTTCAATTTTTTTGTTTCAAGTTACTTAATATCAATGACTCTTTTGTTAATCACAATATTTTTACCTTTGAACTATGAAGATTTTACGCTTTGTTTTGGTTGCCGGAGGAATAGTACTTCTGGTTTATGGAGTGATGATTAGTTTGCTCCCGCAATATCGATCTCTGGATGAGGCGGACACCAATCAAACCATTGGAATCTTCGGCTTGGCCTTACTGGCTATTGTAGCAGGGATCTTCATGAAAAGACGCCGCTAAGCTTGATCTGATGGATGAACGGACCGGTGCAATGCCTATTCTGCGAGTATCTTTCCCTTAAGTTTATAAGAGTATTTTAGTTTTAACGGTAGCCATTATCCACAGCTTTCCCCTTAAAATTTAGTTAAGTTTTAGGCCTTTATATTAGCATGTTGCTACCGAATAAAATTTTATCTTTGCCCTCTAATTCAGCTACCGCAGCACGCTGCAATAACAAAACTAAAGCTCATAAAGACCCGATGGTACTGCAGGAAAAACTTACTTCACACATCAAGAATGCCACCCAGGAAATATATGGGGTTAGCCCGGATACTGTAGAATTTCAGGCGACCCGTAAAGAATTTGAGGGCGATATTACCGTGGTTGTTTTTCCCATGCTGCGAGTAATTAAAGGCAATCCGGTACAAATAGGGGAATCCCTGGGCAAATATCTAACAGAGCATGTTGAGGAGGTAATCGATTTTAATGTAGTGAAGGGCTTTCTAAATCTTGTGCTAAGTGATGCATATTACCTTGAGTTTTTTAATTCGGTTACCAATTTTTCTTCCTTCGGAATTGAATCTCCCGGAACCGACGCCATGTTGGTGGAATATGCTTCTCCTAATACCAACAAACCATTGCACCTGGGCCATATGCGAAATATCCTTCTGGGATATTCTGTTGCAGAGATATTGAAGTCTTCCGGGAAGAAAGTGTACAAGACCCAGATCATTAACGACAGGGGAATCCATATATGTAAAAGTATGCTGGCGTGGAAACGCTATGGAAATGGAGAAACTCCTCAATCTTCCGGTCTCAAAGGTGATAAACTTGTTGGTAATTATTACGTTAAATTCGACAAGGTATACAAGGAAGAAATTGAAAAGTTAGTAAATGAAGGTATGCCAATCGATGAAGCGAAAGCCAAGGCACCCTCCTTGCTGGAAGCACAGGATATGCTGCGCAAATGGGAAGCCGGCGACCCGGATACTGTGGCGCTATGGAAAATGATGAATGGCTGGGTGTATGAAGGATTTGAAAAGACCTACGCATCCATGGGAGTGGATTTTGATAGCTATTATTACGAAAGTGACACCTATCTCTTAGGGAAGGATAATATAGAAGAAGGCCTGGAAAACGGTGTGTTTTTTAGAAAGGAAGACGGCTCTGTTTGGTGTGATCTCACAGATGAAGGTCTGGACGAAAAGATCGTGCTTCGTAGTGACGGTACCGCAGTATATATGACCCAAGATATAGGCACAGCGATCCAAAGGGTAAAAGACCATCCGGATGTAACGGGTATGATTTATACGGTAGGTAATGAACAGGATTATCATTTTAAGGTACTGTTCTTAATACTGAAAAAACTAGGATACAGCTGGGCCGAAAATCTCTATCATCTCAGTTACGGGATGGTAGACCTTCCTTCAGGTAAGATGAAAAGCAGGGAAGGAACGGTTGTAGATGCAGACGACCTGATCGCGGATATGTCTGCAACGGCACGAGAAATCTCGGAAGAATTAGGGAAGATCGAAGACTTTTCAGAAGAAGAAAAAGAAGAACTTTATCACACCATCGGGATGGGGGCTCTTAAATATTATATTCTGAAGGTGGACCCGAAGAAGGGCATCTTATTCGATCCAAAGGAAAGTGTGGATTTCCAGGGAAATACAGGCCCATTCATTCAATATACCTACGCCAGGATCCAGTCCATCTTACGAAAGGCGCCGCAGATGGAAGAACAAGATGTTATGTATGTAGATCTTCATGAAAAGGAAAAGGAATTACTGAAGCAACTTCAGGCTTTCCCCGAAACAATACAGCAGGCTGCCGCCAATTACAGCCCGGCACTCGTCGCAAATTACACTTACGATCTTGTAAAGGAATTTAATTCCTTCTATCAAAATGTAACCATCTTGGGTGCAGGAGACGATCGGGAGAAATTTTTCCGTGTCCAACTCTCAACAGCGGTGGCTGCAGTTATAAAAACTGCATTCTCATTACTTGGGATCTCCGTTCCAGAGCGGATGTAACCTAGAAAAGTAATTTTAGCGATACATTGGGTGTAAACCCCAATGAAAATTGCTCTACTCTGTTTAAATTGGCTTCACCATTAAGCTCTCTGTCCAACACATAATAGGTATCCAGGGCATTTCGTCTATTGAAAATGTTTATCACTCCTATATTGAGCTTCCCTGTAAAAGTTTGATCCAGCTTGAGCGTATATCCTGCGGAGAAATCGGTTCGAAAGAAATCTTTTAAGGTTGCGTTATTCACACTGTTATAGTTGATCCTTGCCTGATCATTTTCGATGGTTACTTCATTGCCGGCAACCGGAGTGGTGTAGGGAATACCACTGTGATAGTTGGTGCCCAAGGATAGTATTAACGATTTCCATTTATACGAGGCAGCCAGGGAAAGGGTATGGGTTATATCGTAATTACTTCTGAAATTAGACGGATCCAGATCGTTAAATGTGTATTCATTGTTGAGGTAAGTATAACTCAGCCACGCATTTAGCCGGTCGGTCTTCTTGCTGATTGATACTTCCACACCACTTACATCATAACTGCCCAAACTTTCTGTAATGGACAATTGATTTCGGAAGCCTTGATTAGCCGTGTTCACTCCTTCTACCTTTTTGTGGAATCCTTCCAGCCCAAAGGCCCAGTTATCTTTTTTAAAATTACCGCCCATGGCAATTTGCCAGCTTTCCAGTATGGGAGCAGTTTCCTCGCCCAAAATGATCCAGCGCAGATTTTCAATTCCCAGGAGGTTGTTTTGTATATCGATCGTTTGGACAATAGACTGGTGTTTCATTTCGGCGGAAGCTGTAAGACTTATTGCCGTATTGATCTTTTGAAGGAAATTGATCCTGGGTTCGAAAAATTGTTTACCCAGGTCCGGGTAGTCTGTAAGTCGTATACCGGCACTTACTACCGTATTTTTTTCGAAGAATTTCCATTTCGAATTGACATAATAGGCATTAGATTTCAAGGTACTTTCAGTTGTGAATATTTCAATTACTGAAAAGGGGCTGAACTCATTTTTAATATCGGTTTCTGTATGCTGAAATCCAGCATTTAGGGATAGATCGTTACTGAAGGTATAGAAAAGTTCCAGCGCGATCTCACTTTCTTTAACCTCATTTTTTTGAATTTGTAACTGTCCGGTATCCACATTCTGGTTAGCCCCGTCATTACCATAATTAACATGGTTGTAGACGATCTTTGAGGACAGTCTGGTAGACCAGTCTCGTTCCCAACTTACCCCATTCACCAGGGATTGTTGCTTTAATTCACTTACATTCTTACTACTACTGGTCTCATCGGTTAGGCGCTCTGTAAATTGCAATTTATTGAAGATGGTAAGAAAATTATATTGAAACTTATCCTTGGGTGATAGCTGCCAGATAGCCTTGGCATTGATGTCGTAAAAATTAAAAGCTTCATCTGTAGACCGTAGTCCTTCGGTTGTGTTATTACTGAAATCTGTTACTACAGTATTCTGAAAAACCCTCTCGAAAAACTGATTATACACAGGATTACCTAGCCCGGTATTGATGGAGGTCCTGCCGGAAATGTGAAAGGCAAAATTTTCGGAAGCTGGTATCTTGGCATAGAATTGCGTGCTAATAAAATCTATGGAAGCTGCCCCTGTTACATTCTCAGGGATCTCACTGTCCGATTTCATACTAATCACACCCGATACACTTTCTCCAAACCTGGGATGCGTACCGTTTTTATACACGTTAACATTCTGGGTGAGGTTAGGGTTGAAGGCCGAAATGAGTCCGAAGAAATGCCCGCTCTGATACATTCGGATATCGTCCCATAGCAATAGAACTTCGTCGTTTTTTCCGCCTCTCACATTTATATCGGAGGCTGTCTCATTAAAACTTTCTATACCGGGCAGGATCTGGGCGATCTTCAGTACATCGGGGTCTATCAGGCTAGGAAGTATTTCGAAGTTGGTATTGGATATAGAAACAGAGCCTTCGGCATTCTTAGAGATCCCTTTGGTGAGATAACTGTTAAGTAGGATGGTGGGTAAATAGTTATATCGCTGATCGATGAAAACCAACGGACATTCATTTGTTTTGTTCAGATCTCCGGCCACTAATTCTTTTACTTTAAAACCCTGGTGGTAGATGGAGATATTGGTGGTTTCCGAAATTGCCGAGATCCGGAATACCCCACCGGAGTCTGTAGTGGTTTGTACGTTCTCCGCCAGTATGGAAGCGTTGCTCAATGGAGTGCCACTGGCTGTTTCAATCAAGGTTCCGCAAATAGAAATTAAAGCATTGTTGCCTGGCCTAACGGCAATATATCTTTCGTCAATACGGTAGAATTGAACTTCGCATCTACCCGAAATCTGTACTAAAATTTGCTCCAGGGAGAGGTTGTATTCCGGGGCCTCACAGCGGATACCTTTTAAATCTTTTTTATTGTACGAAAAGCTAAGATCGAATTGCCGTTCAACCTTCTTTAATATATTGATTACCGGGATGTCGTTTGTGGAATTCTGCGCTATATTGCTAGTAAGAAAACATAGGAAAAAAAGGAGAAAGAGACTTCTAATCTGAATTGGTTTTACCAAATATAGTAACGTCATCCTTGTTCTCTATTGAGTAATTAAGTTTCAGAGGAATTGTGACTGCTTGTAGGGCTGCTTCAAGATCATCGTTAGGGAATCCCCCTGTAAATCGTAAATTTACATCAATATTTTTAGTTGAAAGATCTAAATTATATTCGGATTCAAGTACAGATAATACCTTCATAATTGGTACATCGTTAAATGTACTTTCGTTATACAGCCATTTGGGTTCCTTGAGGTAAACATCAGCAATTTCAGGAACTTTCAAATTAAAACTTACAATTCTTCCTGCTGGTAGATCTATGGTGAGATCGTTCATCATCACTCGTACCTCACCTTCGTAACAACTTACCACAAGATCATTTCCATGTATTGAAACGTTAAAACGTGTACCTAATACCCTAACACTACCCAGTTTTGTATTTACGGTGAATGTACTGCCTTTCTCAACTTCAAAATAGGCTTCCCCATCCAGAGTGACCTCACGATCATTTCCCCAATTGAATTTTTTATATCGAAGCTCCGAATTTTCATTAACTGTAACCAGGGAGTTGTCTGGTAAATGCACAACTTCAGTCTGGGCAAGATCGGTATTAGTGGCGACACTATAATTGGCAATAAAATAATAAGACGCTAATAGCAGTATAAGTATAGCAGCGACCCGCATAACGTTGGACAGAGTGAACAACTTGGGTTTTTCCTTATCCAACGATCGAATTCTTGTTTGTTGTAACTCAGCCAAACCAGCTTCAACATCCACCTTAGGAAGATCGATATCCTTTACAAAAGCATCTATTTTCAGGTATGACGAAAACTCCGGAATCGTTCTAAATACCTCAAATTCTTCCGGAGTTAGTTCGCCATTTAACCATTTATTTAATAAATCTTTCTTTTTCATGTTCGTTGGCATGTTCAGATATAGAACAGTTGAATGTATAAATTACTACCTCACTATTCTATATTTTTTCAATTTGTTCGCGTAAGGCCTCCAGGGCATCGTGTATCCTCTTGCCGGCCGCTTTTTCCGAAATACCTAATATTTCGGCAATCTCCTTGTATTTTTTTCCTTCTACCCGACTTAATAAAAAGGCGGTTCGCTGCACTTCAGTAAGATCGGCGATCGCCTTATTGAGTCTGGCTTCGAATTCTTTCTCTTCCATTAAATACTCTGGGGATTGTTCGTTGATCACAGTAGTTTTCGACTTTTTAAAATTCAGCACCACCTTTTGATGCGCGATCGCATTCAGAAATAAATTATTTGCCACAGTGAATAAAAAGGACTTTGCTTTTTCGGGACTTACTTTTTTACAATTGTTCCAAAGTTTTATAAAAGCTTCCTGCGTAATATCATGCGATTGGTCTTTATTGGTAGTCTTAAAATATAGGAAATTGTGCAAGGACTGCGCATGATCGCGGTAAAGAGTATTAAAAACCTCTTCCTTACAAGTATCTTTCTCTTTGTTCATAGCTGCAATTTCCAGCTGTAAACTTATATAAAAATTTTTTTTACGATGCGAGGTATCATTTTTAATCCTTAACTGTTCTATTACTGAACGCAAAAATTTTACTATGAAAAACATACTTAAAATCTCATTCATTCTTACCACCCTCCTTTTCTTCACTGCCTGTGACACGGTGGAGTTAGAATTACTAGATAACCCTAACGTTGTTGGGTCTGAGAACGCAGATCCTAACTTCATCCTGAACGACGTGCAGCTTACTTTTGCACGTAACGTTTGGAATGGTTACAACGGACCTTCTATGAGTTCTACGCGTATGACCAACTTGTTTGGAGCATACAACGGGGCCATTGATGAGAACACACTTATTACCGAGTGGCAACAATCTTACCAGATGTTTGGAAACATCGACCTTATCGAGGGGCTTCACAACGTGGACCTTGAAAACGGTGGGGAAGGTCTTACCAACCACCTGGGTGTGGCTCAGGTGATCGAGGCATTTGCCTATATGCTATTGGTTGATTATGTGAACGATGTTCCTTACTCTGAGGCCAACAAGCCGGAAGAATTTCCAAATCCAAATACAGATCCTGCCAAGTCGGTATACGATGCGCAGTTAGAGTTACTTGATGCAGCTATTGCCAACCTTCAGGCTGGTGGGCTTATCGAGCCAACAACCGATCTTTATTTCGGAGATTTCGATGCTGATAACTGGATCGCCCTGGCGAACACTTTAAAGCTTCGTGCTTATAACAACCTTCGCCTTACCGATCCTGCCAGAGCAACGGCCGGGATCAACTCAACGGCTAACGGTAGTATTATCGATAATTCTTCAGAAGATTTCACTTTTGGATATTCTGATGTTCAGGATCCTGTAGAATCAAGACACCCCTTCTTTACCACGGGATATCTTGCAGCAGGAGCCGGATCGTATATGAGTAACAACTTCCTTGACCTGTTAAATGCAGGTGACGATCAACCTCCTTTTATCGAAACAGGAACGATCGATCCAAGAACACGTTACTACCTGTATCGTCAAACCTCCACCCCACCATCAGGTTCAGACCTGCCATGTGCCGGAGATGCCCGATACGATTACTGTTATGTTGGAAATCTTTACTGGGGTCGTGACCATACCGATGATGCTGGTATTCCAAACGACGGATTCAAGCGTACTACCTTTGGTATCTACCCGGGTGGTGGAGCCTTCGATAGAGACGAGTTTGCACAGGCAAGAGCTACAGAGAACAACCTGGGTGGTGCTGGTATATTACCTATCTACCTGGCGTCTCATACAAAATTCTTATTGGCCGAAACAGCCCTTACTCTTGGAACCAACGGTAACGCGGCTAACTTACTGGCAGACGGGATCCGTCTAAGCCTGGATAAGGTAGACGACTTCGTAGGAAGTGCCGCAACAGACGGTTTCGAAATGACTCAAGCCGATAAGGACAACTACGTAGCAGGTGTACTTGCAGAGTACAACGCAGCCAACAACAACGGAAAACTTGCCATTATCGCAAGAGAAGCATTCCTTGCTTCCTGGGGTAACGGTGTAGAAGTATACAACCTATACAGACGAACAGGATTCCCAACCCTGCAGTCTCCTATAACAGCAGCAGGTGCGTTCCCAAGAGGGTACAGATATCCTGTTGATGAGGTAGAAAACAACCCGAACATCCAACAGCGTCAGCTTACCGACCAGGTATTCTGGGATAATAACCCTGGCGGATTTATTGACTAAATGTTCAAAAAATAGTAAAGCCCCTGTTCTTCAGGGGCTTATTTTTTATTCAAAGAATCTAAAACCTTCAAGCTTATTGAGATCTGGTGCGGTGTCTACCACCACCAGATACGGTATTTTCTTTCCGCTGCTGAAAACCAGGTACGACTGAAACTGATACGCAGCACCCTGAGCATCACTCACTTCAGCAACACCAAAAGGCTGGTACGCAATAAGCGACCCGTATTTCTCCTTATACTCACCCATGGTTATGATAATTCGTTCCCCTATGGGAGGAGCAATAGAATTCTCATTTCTTATATTATCAATTGTGGCAGCATCACTGTCCATCAGGCTCTGTGAGAAGGTTGTGTATACTTCCGACTTCCTGTTTAATTTCTTCAATACATCTAAAGGATAGGTATAATCTGCAGTATCCCCTTTTTTATTCAACATTTCAACATTGATGAAATTGTACTTCCCTTTCTCATCATCTTCAAATCCCTGGTATACCAATAAAGCAATATTGGCGGAGGTAACATTTGGGTTTAAACTGTCGATAAGGTCACTCTCCGAAATTTTTGCGGTAAAATTCCTTACGGTTTCGGTCCCCGCAGAACTACTAAATCCTTTGGAATATGAGGTTTTGGCGTCGTAAATGTCGGCTATTCTGTCCAGGCTGTTCTTTTCGGTTTCCGAAGCACATCCCAGCAAAAACGCGGTTGCAATTATGAGAACTAAATTTTTCATGATCTTTATTTTAGAGGTTATGTGTGTAATTCGTATTCAAGTGCTATTCGTACCAGGCCGGCAGTATTTCTCGCCCCTGTCTTAATAAGCATATTTCGTCTGTGAGTTTCTACGGTTCCGAAGCTGATAAACAACTTCTCTGCTATCTCATGCGTAGTGTGTTCCTTTAGTATTAATTGTAGTATTTCTTTCTCGCGCCGCGACAAGGTGGGGAATGGACTGCGCTGTTTAGACTCGTTGCCATTCGCCACACTGTTCACCACGATCTCGTTTACCGTGTCGTCCAGGTACATTTTACCATCGTTCACCATTTTTATGGCCTCTATCACTTCATCCTGTCCGGCGTTTTTTAATACATAACCTTTTGCGCCACTGGAAAGCATCAATTTAATCAGGCTGCTTTCCTTGTGCATCGAAATCGCCACGATCTTCAGATCTGGATGACGCGCAATGAGCTCTTTACAGGTTTCAATGCCGTTCATGTCGGGCATATTGATATCCAGCAATACCACATCGGGCTGTTTGATATCAATTTGCTCTAAAGCGTCTTTCCCACTAAGGGCGGATCCTATTACAGTGATGTCCTCTTCATTCTGAAGTAACAATTGTAATCCTTCTATGACCATTTTATGATCATCAACTATAAAGACCTGTATCATAACGGTATATTTATACTTATTGAAGTGCCATTTCCCGGCTTGGAGTCCCATTCTATGGCGCCATCCAGAAAGTCAACCCGGCTATTTATACTCTTAATTCCGAGCCCATTCTTTAAAACAGCCTCCCTATAATCGAATCCCTGGCCATTGTCTTCAATAATTAGATTAACTTCATTTTTAAACCCGATCAACTGCAGCAGGATAGTATTAGCACCGGCATGCTTGCGGATATTAGACACTATTTCCTGAACCAATCTGTAGATCATTACTTCTTTGGTGCTTTCCATTTCCGGATGAAGATTTTTAATTTCCAGGGTAACATCATACCCGTCTTCCTTCAGGTTCTGTGTAATATCTTCTAGTGCACCTTTTAATCCGGAAATACTCAAGGCATGCGGCATCATATTATGTGAGATCCGCCGCACTTCAATGCATGCCTCATCTATGAGTGTATTGGTCTTTTCTGTAAGATTGAAATTGGCCAATTGATGTATTTGTTTCTGAATTGTTGTAAAATGAGCCTTAACAGTACTTAGCAGCCCTCCCAGACTGTCGTGAAGATCCTTTGCAATTCGAAGTCGTTCTGCTTCCTGGCCTTCGATCATACTACTTAGGGCCAGTAATTTATTCTTTTGCTGAAGTTCGGTAATCCTCTGCCGCTGGAGGGAGGCATTCTGGCTTGCAATAGTTTTTTGGTACTGAAGGCGTTTTCGGAAGAACAAGAACAGCAGTACGGAAATAGAAACCGCCGATATAAGTAAGATGAGGATGGTGTTCTTCTGTCGTGTATTCTTTTCGATCGTAAGGGCCTGGGCCAATAAGGCTTTGTCCTTTTTTTCTGCTTCGTATTTCTGAAGCGCCTCTGTAAGGTTTTTTTCCTTTTCCGAATTAAAGATCGAATCCTTGGCTTCTGTATACTCGTAGAACAAATTCATACCCTTCAGGGTCTCCTTGTTCTCGTAATATGCATCGATAAGGAAAGGCATGGTTTCCAGGCGTTCGTCGTAAAACCCATGGTCGAGAAAAGCCTTATAAGCGCGTTCGTAATAAGCCAGGCCTTTACGGCTGTTTCCTTCCTGGGTATACACGCCTCCAAGTCCGCGCAACAGGGATCCGTAATGAAGGATATCTTGGGTCGAATCTATAGTTTTAAGCGTGGCTTCGAAGATCTTTTTAGCATCCTGGGTTCGCTCCATATCTACGTAACCATTCCCCAGATTAATACTTATAGGGATAAAATACTTGGCATATTGGGGCGCTGCCAAATGGTTACGGGCTCTTTCCAGGTATTCGATTGAAGTCTGTAGGTCACCCCGGTTTCGGTAGATATTGCTAATGTTATTTAGAGCAATACCCATACGCCGGCTATCATTTTGTTCTTTGCTAATCTCGTAGGACAGCTCGAAATACTTTAGTGAAAGTGAATCTACGCCGTGTTTTTCGTAGGCGGCGGCAATGCCATTGTACACAGAGCTCAGCCTGCCGGGATCACCCGAATATTCGAAATACTTTGCCGCCAGCAGATAATTAGGTAAGGCTTCCTTATAATTCCCCAATGTTATATCGGCATTACCCATATAGTATTGAGCCAGGGCAATTCGAAACGAATCCTGTACACGTTTGGCGAGTTCCAGGTATTCCCTGGTATAATTTTTAGAAATTTCCGGCTCCGAATAAAAGGTTGCTTTACGCAATTCGTTATAGAGATCCATTTTTATCGAATCGTTGGTAGTGACCGCAAGTACTTGCTTCAAACTGTCTTCCACCTTATTCGATTGAGCCGTAAGCTCGCAACCAACAAACAGCGTACAAAGTAGAAGTAAACGTTGGGTGACCTTTGTGATATGTTTGCTAAATATTTTCATTTACACAGCAGGGATTTTAATGCTTACCGAAGTTCCTTCACCTTCTTTAGTATCCCAATCGATATGCCCGTCCAGAAACTGTACGCGGCTATTAATACTTTTAAGTCCTATCCCACCTTTTTTCAAGGCTTGATCAAAGTTGAAGCCCTTTCCATTGTCTTCAATGAGTAAATTGAGATCGTTCTTGCGAGCCAATACCTGTATGAGTACAGATTTTGCTTCGGCGTGCTTTCGGATATTCGCAACGATCTCCTGTATAAGCCGATACACCATTACCTCCCGTGTTTTATCCAAGGAGGGAAGATCTTCAATCTCCAAAGTTACCAGATAGCCTTCTTCCTGAAGATTGGATGCAATATCCTGTACAGCACCTTTTAATCCGGATAAGCTTAAGGCATGCGGCATCATATTGTGAGAGATCCGTCTAACCTCAAGGCAGGCTTCGTCTATAAGCGAGTTGGTCTTTTCGGTTATATTGAGTTTTTCCAATTCTTCTATTTCTTTCTGAATAGTTGTAAAATGAGCTTTCACAGTACTGAGCAACCCTCCCAGGCTATCGTGTAGATCTTTGGCAATTCGAAGTCGTTCGGCTTCCTGGCCTTCTATCATACTATTTAATGCGAGTAATTTATTTTCTTGCTGAAGTTCCCTGATCTCCTGCTGCTGAATAGCTTCGGTTTGGGCAGCTATGGTTCGCTGATATTTTAGTTTATTTCTGAAAAAGAAAAAACTCATAATAAGCAATACGCCAAGCGCGATAAGACCTGTAAAGATCATATTCTTCTGCCTGGCTTCTTTCTCAAGCTGAAGATCTTGCTGTGCGATCTTACGTTCCTTTTTTTCGGTATCGAATTTAACCTCCATTTCGGCCAAGTTCTTTTGCATGCGTTCAGATTTAATACTGTCTCTTAATTTGGTCTCTTCCCGGAGGTAGGTGAAGGCTTCTTCAAAATTTTTCGCTTCGGCATTGAGTCGGCTCAATTCAGAAACCAGATATAGTTTTAACTGTGGTTTATTGGTGGTATCGATCTTTGGGGCGATATTCTTAAGCACCTGAACTCCCTGGTAAGGCTGCCCCATCTTTTCGTAGGTCTTTGCCAGGGCAATGGATGCAAATGTTAGGGAGTTCAAACTATTTAGACTATCGCTAATACGGATAGACTTTTTAAGTTTAGGAATGTTAACAGGATCCGATCGCTTTTCGAAAATACTCTTTATCGGCATATGCCCTTCAGGCATATTAGGATTAGCTTCCTCGTATAGATCGGAAAGCACTTCGGTGAATTTTGCGAGCTCCTCGGGATGATCAACCTGACTTAAAAAATCCACAAGTATGTATAACAGGAATCGCTTTCGTGAGGTGTTCTCCATTTCTTCGGCATATTCCCACATCTTCAAGTAACTTAATCGCTCTTCTTCGTGATCCCCCAGAATATTATTCAGCAGGCCACGGTTGTAATAAACGCTCGTATTGTAATGTTTATACTTGTCTTCTTGCGCGAGCAATTCGGCTTTATTAATATGAAAAAGTGCTTTATCGGGCTTGTTCTGGTAAATATATAAATTGGCTATATCGTTGTGATAGACAATTTCATATTCAATGTCCTTTAGTTTCTCGGCGAGTTCCAATCCCATTTCTTTGAGCTCAAGAGCTTCATCGGTTTGTCCTCTGCGCGAAAAAACTTTAGAGTAGGTTTCATAGAATACCATTCGTGCATGTTCGGAGCTATCCCTGGAAATGGCATAATTGAAAAGTTCTTCTCTTTTATTTCCGCCGGCACGCATGATAAGATCACAGATATCGAAGTAAGATGAACGTTTTTCTTGAAATTTCATGTTTTCCAACCCGCTCACTACGCTATCGATCTTTCGTTTAAGGTCGTTTTGTGAAAATGCAGATTGCGGCCTTAGGAATAAAGCCGCAAACGCAAATAGCATCACAAAAAAGAGTTGGTTAGTGGATAGCATACATAAAAGATATAAATTTTTAAACTCTTCTATCGTGATTTAGTGTTCACTACCAGGGTAAATTCACCTTCTTCAAGCCCATCTGCCCCCGTTACGCCTATTACTACACGATAAGGAGTATTGATGGCTACCAGGTTACTCACTGTGCGAGTGTGGTCCTGTGGAGCACGTCCAGCGAAGTTTCGTTCCCGAAAGTGATCTGCTTCACAACGGATACATCTTGGCAAATTAGGAACCAGATCATTGCTATTGGCTCCTATCTCGTACGCATACACACTAAAATTCTGTGTGGGATCGGTTGGAACAACGGTAACTGTCATTTCACTATACTTTGGTATAATTCCAGTAAAGAACAGGTGCTTTCCGGTAAATTTTTGCTTTTGTGTCTCCGGAAAGCAGGCATTGCTACTATTCCAGGCCCAGGATAGATCGTCCAGAAATACGCCCTGGGAAAGATCGCCACTATAGGCTATTTCCTGGTTGGGTGCAGGTTCTATTCCATAAATGGTAGGGTCTTGTGCGAAAAGCCCAAGAGGTAGGAATAATGCTATATAAAATAAATTTTTCATGACTTTTAATTTTAAGCATGGCCCGGTATCCAGGCCATGCGTTTTAGTGGTTATTTTTTCTTGGCGTTAATTCGATACTTGAATTTATTTCCTACCGATTTATTCCTCATTGCAACAATGATGATCTTTCCTCGAACGTTGTTCAAAGTGAATTTCTTTACTTTGCCATTCTTGTCGTTAGGAAATTCGTAGGTGGCCTTTTGGGTGGTAACCCCGTCGCGACCTTGAACACAGATCACTACTCCGGTCTTAGCTTTTCCATCGTATTTGTTAATGGTGAGCTCTACTTTATTATCGAAGGACGGTGGCGTAACGAACGTACTTTTGGTCTGCCCGGTGATACTACCGGTTTCGTTTCCACCATCAATTTCAAGGAATCTTGGTCCTATGGTCGCGCCACCATTTGCAGCGATCCAGTTCCAAACATTCTTGATCTTCTGTACTTCTGCTTTAAAAGGGATCAATTGAATATTCGGTTTCCATGGCCCCCATTTTTCCCAGGTTTTTTCGGCTAGTTTCTTCCCTTGATTACAGTTTTGGGCTTCTGCCTGAAAGCTAAAAGCAAACAGGGCGATCGTAATAATTGCGATTAATTTTTTCATGATTTCAATATCTTTAGAATTATTGTTGAATAACGTTATTTGTTTTTACCTTTTTTAGGGAGCAGGTCATGTACGTAAACTCTTTTCCCTTTGGTGAACATTACAGGTCGTCCTACAACCTGGCCTTTCGGATTATACAACTCCATCATGGCCACGTATTCTGTTTTTTTCTTATTTGTGAAAAATTTCGATTTCAGTTTCAGGACATATCCTTTATCCAGTTTGGTAATTACCTGTCCTCTTGATTTTTTGGCAAGAAATTTCTGGATAACCTGTTTGGCTTTTGCTTCCGTAGTGTAAAAAGGGGTAAAGTTTGGATTGGAAGTGTAACTTTCGTTTTCGGCTTCCCCACCATCACCATCGCCACCACCATCGCCATCGTCACATAAGGTGGCTTGTGGAGTATCTTTACCGTACATGCACGGGATGGCATCGGCTAGCCACTTAGCGGGATAACAATAGACCATTTCTGCGTAGTTTGCGCCAGCGCAGCCATCATCGTTCATTACTTTCCCAACAGCATCAGCTGCTTCGGTCATTCCTCCCAGAAGGGAAGTGTAAGGATATCCAAGACCTTCTCCATCCGGATGACACCATGCACCGGGTGGGCATTCTGTTTGCGCCGACAATGTGGCAACAAAAAAGACGAGTATTAATGTTAAATTTTTCATTTCGGTTTATATTTAGAGGTTAGAACTAAGTTATTGATCATTAAAAGGTTATGGGTCAAAGAAATCCCTTAGTGATCAAAAATGTATGAATTCATGTAGGTGAAATCCTTAGTTCGCAAACGGCTCCCAAATGGAAGCCGTTCGCAAAACAAGATTATTTAATTGGCAGCCAGGGCATTCATGATGTAGTGCAGGTTATTTCCCACTGAAACATTACGAAGTTCAACCTTTAATTTACGGTTGGAGTTTACTACAAATATCTTTTTGTCCTGGTTCTTTTCGAACGTATAGGTGTGGTTGTTAAGCAAATTCCACGATGTACCATTTTTTTCCCATACTCGTATGTTGCCTCTTGCGTTGCCATCGGTACGCCTTACAATAATGCGTGCCTTCCCGGTACACGAAGGATTGGTATAGATGGTCTTATTGGTCTGTCCAAGAAGTCTTCCGGACGCTTTATTCCCGGTAGTGGTAACGTTATTACTGTTACCCTGGATCTTGGCATCATACTTAAATGTATTACCTACAGATTGGTTGACGATCCTTACCTTGATCTGCTTTCCATTAACTCCGTTAAGAGTTCTGGTCTGCCATCCGGAAGGGATATAGGTACCATTATCGTATTCGATAGGATTGGATTGCATTACATTGTTTACATAAACATTTACCTGAGTTTCAGCACGTCCTCCCGTTTTTTTGATACGGATAGTCACCTGGTCTGAGGTTGCAGTGGTTGTTAATGTTCCGGGGTTGGCAGAATACACAGTTCCGGATTTCGAGGTTAGTGTACGACTACACGTTTGTGCGATAGTCGTAAATGGCATGGCACAAAGGGCCAGCACGGCGATTAGAATACTTACTTTTTTCATAATTGAAATTTAATTTGGTTACTATTATTTGAATAGGGATAATTCTAATTATGTTGCTAAAGTACGCGTGCATAACCACCTCACTATCAAAGAAATCTGATAGAAATTTAAAATCTATGAATTCAGGTAGGGGAAGAAGTTACTCTTCCATTTTAGAATAAAAGTTGTAGTGAAAAATTGGGAGAAAGACCCAGAGAGGTTGTTCTAACTTCGTTTATAGAGCTCTCACCGTCTGTATTCTCTGTGATAACGTAACGAATATTTAAGGTATTTCGGGTGTCCAGAACATTAAGTACTGCCAGATTGATCTTTGCATCAACATTCTCGGAGATCTCCCAGTTGTATTCCGCCGAAAGATCTACGCGATAATAATCGGTGAGGCGTTCTTCATTTGGGTTACCATAAGCGATAGTTTCGTTTATGCCATCAGATATGATCGCATCTTCAGTTAATGGAATAGTATAGGGTTTACCCGAATGATAATTTATCCCCGATGCCACTTTAAGGCGATCGAAGATTAGAGATCCGGCAAAAGTTGCAGTATGTGTTACGTCGAGATTGTGTGGGAAGGAAGTAGGTTGAAATGAGTTGAATTCGTAAGTATTATTAAGATACGCATAACTTAACCAGATGCTGTAATTGTTTTCCTCTTTATTAACCACAAATTCTGCACCATTGGCTAGGTAACTTCCACTACTGCGTAGGTATTGAAATTGGTTTTGAAAACCCTGGTTGCCCGAGGAAATTCCTTCCACTTCCTTATAAAAGCCTTCGGCATTTAGCAGCCACCCGTTTTTCTCAAAAAGTAGGCCCAGGGATGCCTGTCTACTCGTGACAATGGGAATATTTTCTTCATCGGCCAATACCCATCTGCGCTTTTCTACACCAAGAAAATCACTATCGAAATCGATGCGCTGAGTGGTAGCCTGACTTTTAAATTCTCCCTGTGCCTCCAGGGATAAACCACCCACTAATTTTTGATGAAGGGCAATTCGCGGTTCGATAAGGAGCTTGTCGAACTTGGTAAAATAATTAAATCGTACACCACCGTTAAGCGTAGTATTATTATCATTAGAGGTATAAGTGAGACCGGCAAATGCCGCATGAGTACGAAGTACATTTTTCTTAAAATCGACAAATCGCGGTAAATTAACTTCCTGTTCGTTTGTAATACCTGTTTCTACAAACTGGTAACCTCCCGATGCCGTAAAATTATCGGACAGCTCCAGATTACCATCCAATTTAATTCCCGTCTCAAGCACATCATTTTCCTGAAAAACCTCCTGTGTGGTTAACAAGTCACGGTTGAGGGCTCTTAAGTAATAGGTTGTAAGATAGGTGAGAACCCTGGTGCTGAAGGTGTCACTCCAGGCTCGTTCCCAACTCAATCCTCCCAGGATACTCTTTAGATCCAATTCACTGTTTTTAGAACGCTCGGTGTCCAAAATGGTTTCATTAAATGTAAGGGTGTTGTTCATTGCCAAAAAATTCACCCGAAATTTATCTTTGTCGTTTATGTCCCATAGAAACCTTGTACTTACATCGTAAAAGCTGAAATCTTCCTCCGCCGCGATTTTTAAACCGCTTTCTGCAGGATCGGTATTTGAGATTTCGGTATCCTGAAAAACTTTTTCAGAATAGGTTTGATAGACTGGCGATTCCCATAACGCATTAAACGAACTACGACCCGATACTTGTATCGCTGCTTTCTCCGATACAGGAAGATATGCAAAGGCGCTTCCGTTGATAAGATTGAGACCTGCCCCGCCGTGAAAACCTTCGCTTAATTCGTCCCGGGACTTCATGGCTATCACACTCGAAATTCCATCGCCGTAACGAATTGGTGTACCATTCTTGTGAACCTTCACGTCTTGGGTGATGTCTGGATTAAAAGCAGAGATCAACCCGAAGAAATGCCCGCTCTGGTAGGATTTAATATCATTCCAGAGGATAAGATTTTCGTCGTGAGTACCTCCTCGAACATTGATATTGGAAATGGTCTCATTCACACTTTGTATTCCGGGCAGGGCCTGAGTAACAAATAGGATGTCGTTTTCCACCTGTCCGGGCAGCAAACCAAACTCGGATGTATTTATTCCGAAGGATCCATCCATATTCTTAGAGAGACCTTTAACGAGGAAATTTTTTATAAATACGGTTTGTAGGGTGGAAACCTCGGCGGGAACTAATATAGCTTCGCAATTTATATTTAGATCGGATACCGCGATCTGCCAGGGCTGATAACCAACAAAACGGATAAGCAATTCTTCATTGAGCAGTGCCTTCGGAATAAAAAAGGTACCATCTTCATTCGATAATGTTCCGAAGGAAGTAAGATTGGAAACGATAGTCGCATTTTCCAGGGGTAATCCTGTATCTGCTGCAAGGATTCTTCCGCAGAGAAATTCGGAAGTGTTTTTTACTACAGTAATATATCGATCATCAATTTTATTAAATGTAAAGGGGATATTCTTTGAGAGATAATCCAGGGAAGCCTCGAGGGAGGGTTGAGGTTCGTACAATAAGGTAACATTGGCAATATCATCCACAGCATACGAGAAACGTACATTGAATGCCTGCTCTATAGATTGCAAGACCACAAGCAGGTTTTTATTCCCACCATCCTGCGCTTTGCAAAACACTGTGGAAAGAGAAAGACAAATAATTAAGACGATCGTCCGCCCTTGCACAGCGCTATTTCGCATATATGGTTACATCATTTCCATCGACAGTGTAGCCTAATTGTAATGGATCGCATATCGACCGCAGGGCAGAGTTCAGATTTTCGTGAGTGAAACTACCGGTAAATCGTTTGTTGGCTATACTGTGAGGTGAGGTTATAGTAATAGGATAATGAGATTTTAGTTCGTTCAGTACTGTTATCAACGAAGCATTTTCAAAGCTACTTTCGTTATAGATCCAGGCAGGTTCCTGTGTTGTGGTAGTGGTATAAACAACTAGTTTATTGTTTTCTACCTTCAGTTTATTGCCTGCTGGCAATTTTATTAGGGTATCGTTAAATGCAACGCTTACCAGTCCTTCAAAGCATTTCACATTAAAAATTGTGTCCCTGGAAAACACATTGAACTGTGTTCCCAGAACCGTAACATCTCCCTGCGGAGTTTCAACTGTAAATGCATTTCCCTTACTCACTTTAAAATACGCTTCTCCTTCTAACTTTAATAAACGGTTATTTTTCCAATTTCTTTTCTTATAACTTATTTCTGAATTTGAATTCAGCTGAACAATAGAATTATCAGGTAATGTGAACGTCTCCTTTTGGGCAACATCGGTGGAAACCGTCGTGCTTAAGGAGGATATGAATACATAACTTACCACAACCAATACCATGATGGCTGCGATCTTGAGTAACCGGTTGTAAGCAGGATTAGCTTGTCCCGATAGTTTCTTCTCTCTTCTTGATTGAATGGCGTCGAAATTGGCTAAAGCATTAAATTGCGGTGGTTCAAAACCACTACTTGCTTCTGCCAGCCTTAGGTAATCCGCGAATTCGGGATCGGTCCTTAACTGGGCGATCTCGTCGGGGGTTGCCTCTTTATTGAGGTATTTATGTAAAATGTAATGTTTGTCCATAAGTCTGGTTTATCAAACGTATAACAGTTCGAGCTGTTTTTACCCTACCTGCTAAATATTTTTAAACTCTGATCGCAATTGCTTCAATGCCTGGCTCATACGTTTTTCAACAGCCTTTACACTTATATTAAGGTGTTCTGCGATCTCTGCATACTTCATTCCGTCTATACGGTTCAATAAAAAAGCGGTTCGTTGTGCTTCACTAAGATTGGAGATCGCATCCTGCAGTTTTTTATGATATTGTTTTTCTTCCAACACAAATTCGGGGGACTCATTATCTACTTTGCTCGGAGTTAATTGAGCGTGTTTCAATACCACCTTCTTATGTGCGATCTGGTTTAAAAAAGCATTATTTGTTACCGTGAATAAAAAAGATTTAGCCTTAGCCACAGCAACCTTTGCACAGTTGCTCCATAATTTTATGAAAGCATCCTGTACCAGGTCATCTGCCTGTGCCTCATCGCCACATTTGTAATATGCGAATCTCCATACAGACTGAGAAATATCATTGTATACCTGGTTAAATACCGCTTCATTGCAAACAGAATCGGGATCTTTCATAAACAATTTTTGAGGTTTGGCTCAAATATATCAAATTATTTAGCATATGGGGTAGGGTAAAATCGAACTCCGCTGTTTAACTAGTAAATAATCCCAAAAAAAATGCTACGAATGGAAAAGCTTACTAAACTATTTTTATTTACACTCCTCATATTTGGTGTGACCTTTACGTCCTGCCAGAAAGAGGAAGAGATCTTTATCGATGAAACCAACGAAGAAACTATCACGGCTAATTCGGTGCTTGCAAATTTACTTATCCGAACTTCTCAAAATTCGGGTAGTATAGATGATATAATAGATGGAAACAGTTGTGTGTCTGTTAAATTTCCGGTGACAGTGATCGCCAACGGACAAGAAGTGATCCTCACAGACGAGGACGACCTGGACATCGTGGAGGCGATATTCAATCAGTTTCCTAACGACATAGATACCCTGGAGATCGTATTCCCAATTACGGTCATTCTCGATGATTATACAGAAGTTGTTGTAAACAGCCAGGCCGAACTTGATGCATTGATCGCTGCCTGTGAAAGCAGTGGTGGAGATGACTCCATTAGTTGTCTGGATTTCGAATACCCAATCACTTTCTTCATCTTCGATAATAACCAGCAACAAACCGGTACGGTAACTGTAAATAACGACCTGGAATTATACCTTTTCTTAAATGGCTTAGGAGATGATGACTACTTTAGTATTGATTATCCTATCAATGTGATCCTTGATGATAACAGTGTGGTTACCGTTACCAACAATGCTCAACTACAACAACTTATAGACGATTGTGAGAACAATAGTGGTAGTAATGATCCTATAGATCCGGTTGTATTTGAACAAAACCTAACAAATGGGGTTTGGTATATTACTTATTTCTTTGACGATTTCGACGAAACTGATAATTATAACGGATACGAATTCAGCTTTGCTACAGATAATACAGCCCAGGCAACCAATGGCACCAATACAGTTCCCGGTACCTGGATGTTCGAGGGAGGAAGTACACCGGATCTGGTATTATTCTTCGGAACAAACTCACCTTTCGATGAATTAGACGACGACTGGGATATTATCGAAGCTACCAATGATATTATCAGATTAAGAGATGAAAGCGGTGACGGAAGTATAGATTATCTTACTTTCGAAAGAACTCCTCCTACAGGTGGAGGTGGAAACACCAATGCACTTATCACCGAATTAACCACAGGTGTGTGGTACGTTAACTTATTGGATGACGATGGAAATATCGAAACCTGTGACTACGTGGATTACGTATTCACCTACAACCTCAATGGTACAGCCACAGCGATAAGCTCTTCTACAACCGTAAATGGTTTCTGGAGCGTGGAAGTTGATGATGGCGTGCTAAATCTTATTCTAAATTTCGATATCACAGCAGATCCTAATTTCGACGACATTAATGACGACTGGGATGTCTCCAGCTTCAATTCGAACCTCATTAGCCTGCTTGATGTTAGCGGTGGCGGTGGTGGAACCGATATCCTCGAATTTGGAAGAAGTCCTGCCACAGGTTGTGGAGGTGGCGGTGGTGGAACTGCACAAGCCTTGATCGATACCCTTGAAGACGGGCAGTGGTTTGTAGCACAATACCTTGACGACGGGATCGATGAAACCATAGACTATAATGGCTATACCCTTACTTTCAATACAGGTGGAACAGTAGTGGCAACAAACGGAACAAATACCTTCAATGGTACCTGGGCAGTCACCGGAACTACCAATTTGGATCTGGTTCTGGATTTTGGAACCCAGTTCCCCTTCGACGAATTCAACGACGACTGGGATGTGCTAAACTTTACCAGCACATTGGTGGAACTTGAAGATGTTAGTGGCGGTGGCGGCGGAACAGATAACCTTACATTTCAAAAATTATAATTAATCCTCTTAAACTATATTAAAATGAAAAAGAAATTTTTAAATATCACAATGACGATCCTTTTTACGGTGCTTCTGGTAGCATGTTCGAAAGACGATTCAAACGATAGCTCGAATAACAGCAGCAGCGACCAGATCGCTCAGGCAAACCAGGTAGCTCAAAACGGCACCTGGAGGATCTCATATTTCTGGGATACCGATAAAGATGAGACTTCCAATTTTAACGGTTATGAATTTAGTTTTAATAGTGATGGGTCACTGGTGGCCGTTAGAAATACTACTACCGTAAATGGAACCTGGTCTGTGACCAATAGCAGTAGTTCGTCTTCATCGAGCAGCAATGATGTAGATTTCAATATCTTTTTCTCGGTGCCTCAGGATAGTGATTTCGATGATCTAATAGATGATTGGGATATTATTTCTATCACCGATAACACGATAGAATTGACCGACGTAAGCGGAGGTAATGGTGGTACCGACTTCCTCACTTTCACTAAAATATAGATTGTTTGATTAGTTAGTGGAAAGGCCTTCAATTTAGGGATTTGGAATCAGTAGTGGATACTTTCTTGAATCGTTGTTCAAATTGATTATGAAAAAGAAGAATCCCTCAACAGGAACGTAAAGATTCCGGACGAGATCTATTTAGGAGGCCTTTAAAAAATTTGCATGTCCTCCATTTTTTGCCCCACAAAAAGAAAGCCATCCGGGACATGGGATGGCTTTTATCTTTATAAGTATTTATTGTTTTACTTTCTGAAGTAGCTCCTCCAACGCACTTCGTGCTTCCGATCGTTTTAATATAGCTCTTCGACTTTTGCCCTCTTCCGAAATAACTAATACCGAAGTAAGCATTTCGCGTTTCATTTCATTTCCTTCCGAAGCTTTCATGATTTTTTCCGACAGGCTAAGAATAGTATTGAATTCATCTTTGGTAAGTTGTACTTCCGCAGGATCTCCTCCACTGTAAACACCCGAAGAACTTTCTTCAGGAGTAACGGGACTGTAGATCAATGAAGTCTGGGTTATAGAATAATGATTGTTATTCTGATCGGAATATTGAATGCTCTTCACCGCCATAGATTTACAGTTACACATAAGTATAGGAAGAAACATAAATGCCAGCAAATACTTTCGTCTCATTAGTTTCCGTAAAGTGTTTTACCTGCGGCCTCATATTTATCTCCACTTACCCAAACCGCGGTTTTTGTATCGTTGGCGATATTACGGCCTGCCATCACATATGCCCTAAAAAATTTCAGTAAATAATCGTAATCTAAAGAGTCGGCATGGTCTCCGGGCTGATGGTAATATTTTGTCACTTCCCCGTCAAAAGAGGTAAATCCCATCGAAAAGGTAGGTGCCGGAATTCCTTTGGCCGCGAAATGAACATTGTCACTTCTGTCAAATAAACCCTGTTCGGGCGCAGGATCCTCAATAGCTTTTAAACCGAAATCGGCTGCCGCCATCTCTATATTCTTCTGAGCGGTTGTACGCTCCAGTCCCACAATGGTTGCCAGGGATGTATCGTTATAACCACCGTTATCACTATTAAAGCAATACACCATTTGTTTTAAAGGAAGTACTGGGTTTTCAACATAATATTTACTCCCAAGAAGGCCTTTTTCCTCAGCCGTAAAAAGAATGAACAGCGCAGACCGCTTTGTGGGGTATTTGGCAAGATTCTTAGCCATACTTAGAACCGTTGTAGTTCCAACCGCATTATCGCGGGCACCGTTATAGATGGTGTCTCCTGTAGCATCCGGGCTACCAATACCTACGTGATCATAATGAGCAGAATAGATCACATATTCGTTTTTAAGTTTGGGGTCTGTACCTTCCACGACGCCAATTACATTTTGCGATATGATCTTACTCACAGGACTTAAAGACATATCTACTTTTACCGATGGGTTAGGAGCTCCGTCAAGTTCGTTGGCCAGGCTACCTTTTTCATCCATCATCCAGATATAACCAAATCTGCCATCTTCATTCGTTTTTTCACCGCTGGCCAGTTCGAGACGAGGCGAATTGACAAAATGATCAATTCTCCCCCAGGTTCTCTGGTCTGTATCTACAAGTTCTATTACACCAAGTGCACCTGCGGCTTTTGCTAGTTGTTCTTTTTGCTGTGTTAAGCCAAATGCTGCCCGAACAGAAGGCGAATTAGCACTTCCAGACTTAACGATCACAAACTTTTTGCGAAGATCTTTACCCTCGAAATCAGATTCCATCCCATAGCCCAGATAGACTCCTTCCGTGGTCACTTCCAATTTGGCCGATTTCATCGGTAACTTGTATTTATATTCTTTACCGTTTATAGTGAGATAGATAGGTTTTGGGGCTGGTTTTTTCTCCATAGGAACGGTTTGATAATAGGTGCCGGTCTTAGGATTAGGTTTCACCCCATAACTTCGCAGTGTATTAGCGAGATAGGAAGCAGCGATCTTATTCTCGGGCGTTCCAGCCTCTCTGCCTTTTAACAGGTCGTCTGCCAAAAAGTATATATGGCCTTCTATTTCAGACTTCGATACTGTCTCTTTTACCTTATCTATTTCGGTTTGTGAGTAAGTTCCAACAGCACTTAGTGCCATTAAGAAGCAAAGGATAATATTCTTCATTGTAAAGGATTGCGTTTTTTGATTCGGCTAAAGATACATATTTCACTTAAAAGCGAATTCTAAACGTGGCATTGGGAGTAAAGGCCAGGGAATTCTCTGTAACTTTTTCGTGTTCACCATCACTATTGATACGATAAAAACTGTTTAGTTCATTTTTGGTGTCTAACAAATTCCAGAATGAAATTCCGGCAAAAGCATTTAATTTTTCCCCAATAGAGAAACTGTATGTACCCGATATATCTACCCGAATGTAATCGTCTATATTGGAGGCGTTGGGAAGATCGAAATTCAATTGTCCGTTCACAACCTGGTTACCAGGGACCAAGGTGGTGATTGGTTTTCCGCTATGATAATTAAAACCTCCCGATATATTAAATTTATCGATGCTGTAATTGATTCCATAAGTGATGGTATGCCGAATGTCGATATTGTTGGGAAATGACGAAGGAGTAAGCTGTTTGAAGGTGTAGTCGTTCTTTGCGTACGAATAACTAAACCAGGTATTCACGTTTCTAAATCGTTTGTTTATAAGTAGATCTACTCCTTTAACCATATAACTACCATGCGTACGGGCATTCTCAAATTGATTCTGAAATCCCTGGCTCTGTGTGGTAATTCCTTCGATCCTCTTTATATAAGGTTCGGCATTTACCAACCATCCGTTTCTACTGTAGTTGATCCCCACAGAAAATTGCTGTCCTTTTAGAATTGGGATATCGTTTTCCCTTGATAATACCCACCGCCGGTTCTCTACCCCGAGGAAATCGTTTTGAAGGTCGATGATCTGGGAGGTGGTCTGGCTCTTTAATTCACCAGCCACATCGATGGAAAAATAATTCAGGAAGCGGTAGTTTATACTTAATCTTGGTTCTAGCAATACCTTGTTAAATTTACCAATATGGTTAAGCCTAAGACCAGCTATTATGGTGGTGTTCCATTTTGCAGGGCTGAGATTAGTTTGTGCGAAAACACTATGAGTTCTCAATACCTGTTTATCGGTTCTTTCAAAGAACGGGTTATTAATCTGTTCGAAATTGGTAATTCCCGTCTCATTGAACTGATATCCCGCCATCAGCATCGCATTTTGAGAGATCGCAAAATTTCCACTAGCCTTTAAACCGCCTTCAAGTACATCGTTGTTTTGAAGTAATCGCTGGTTGTTGCGAATATCGAAATTGGTCGCTCTCAAGCCGTAGGTGGTCCCGTATAGTTGAATATTTGTACTGAATTTGTTGTTCCATATACGGCCGTAATAAAGTCCTCCCGAATAATTTTCCTGGGTTAGTTCGCTCTGCCTGGATTCGCGTACATTATCGATCACTGCATTTTCAAGAAAATCCAGCCGATTTCCAAGTAACAGAAAATTTACCCTCAGGTAATCTTTTTCGGTAGGTTTATATACAAATCGTAAATGCGCGTCGTAAAAAGTAAAATCGTCATTGGAAGCAGACTCCGCCTCCGAATTGACAAGAACTTCAGTATTCTGAAATGCTTTTTCAAAATACTCGGTGTAGGTTGGGGTTTCAATAAGATTATTGAAAGATTTTCGTCCGGCAAGTTGAAGAGAGGCTTTGTCGCTTAATGGGATCTCCAGGTAGGCATCTGTGCTAATCGCGTTTATACCCCATCCTCCGGAAATTTGAGACCCGATCGTATCGTCTCCCTGCATACTTATGATCCCGGAAACGCCATCCCCATATTCGGCGCTACTACCATTTTTAATGATGTTTACCTCGGTTGTAAGGAACGGATTAAATGCCGAGATAAGGCCAAAAAAGTGCCCGCTCTGATACATTTTTATCCCGTCCCAGAGTACCAGATTCTGGTCGTTAGTTCCTCCGCGTATATTTATAAAAGAAACGGTTTCATTCACACTTTGAATTCCCGGCAAGGCCTGTATGGTCTGCAGCACGTCGGGTTCTATGAGCCCGGGAAGGATGTCAAATTCCTTGTAATTTACATTTAAGGCACCATTGGTGCTTTTAGTGATCCCTTTAGCCAGGTAGTTCACCAGGGTGACGGTGTTGAGATATTCGATCTTACGCAACAACCTGAAGGAGGAACAATCGTTCGTAGCTAGGTTGGCTGCTGTGGTTCTTATCGTTTCGAAGCCAGTGTATCTTATGGTAATTTCTTCGGAAGTGTTCCCGACCTCCAGATCGGCTCTACCCGCGCTATCTGTTATGAGCTGTTGGTATGGCGTGACAATTGCCACATTAACCATGGGTAGATCAATTTCAGAAGTAATAACAACACATCTGCGTACCAACCCCTCTTTTTTTTGAACGGCCACAGTGCGGTCCTCCAGGATGGTGAAATTAAATAAGGTACTTTGTGATAACGTCTGGACCGCTAGTTCAAGATCATTTGCTTTGGGAACAGAAGTGTAGTGATATCTTAGATCGATATCCTTATAGCTGAATGTGCATTGGAAAGTTTGCTCCAGATATGTAAATACTTCCTGCAAAGATCTGGAATCGGTCTGATTTTGCCCGGACAAATAATTAAAACTGAATAAGATAAAAAGTAATGTAAACTTTCTTATTTGGGTCACTGTTGGTTAATTTTAAGAACCACATTTTTACCATTAATAGAATAAGACAAGTTAAGGGGAATAGTAACAGCCTGCAAGGCAGTTTCGAGGTTTTCGTTGTTGAAACTTCCGGTAAACAAGGTGTCATAGTCTGTTCCTGCTCCCGAAATCACAATATCGAATTGCCGCTCCAATTCCTGCAGAACGAAGCGATAAGGTATACTCTTAAAAGTAGATTTTTGTTCAAGCCAGGCGGGTTTACTCGCTGAGGTAGTTTCATCCACAAACCGATCATCAAAAGCTTTAAAGACCTTTCCCGCCGAAAGATGTTGTTCTTTTCCCTGGTATATTACCTTCACTAATCCCTCGTAGCAGCTTACCTCGAAATAATCTTTTCGGTCGTTCACCTTGAATTGTGTTCCCAGCACCGAAACGCTACCCTGCGATGTATAAACGGTAAAAGTTTCGCCTTTAGCTACTTTAAAATAGGCTTCTCCATCCAGTTTGAGCTGGCGTTCTTTAGCCCAATTTTTTTGGTTGAATGAGACGGAGGATCCGGAATTTAGAACAACTTCTGAATTGTCCGGTAAAATGAATTGGGTGGTCTCACTGTTGGCCGCGAGATATTCCACATCCGATGAATTATTGAGAAAATAGAATAGTCCAAATGCAACAATTAGAGTCGCGGCAATACCGGAAACATAGTAGTTTATCTTTCGTGAAGACCTCTTGGTTCCTAGCTTTTTCTCAAGACGGTAATAGCTTGATTCTCGGTCGAAATCCGGCGCTTTGAAGTGTTTAGCAGCCCGGTCTATACGGTGATAGGAAGAGGAAACATCTAAGTTGTTAAATGTTTCCAGTTCCTCATCACTAAGGTTAAAGTTTAACCATTTAGAAATTAAATCCTTCTTTTTCATAGTTAATTTCTATGTATATAACAATCGAACTTGTGAAATTCCTACCTCGATCTCAATTAAATTCCATCAATTTCCCGCCGCAGTTTTTCCAGGGCGGTATAAATCCTTTTTTCAACAGCCTTTCGCGAGATATTGAGCATTTCGGCAATTTCCTTATGCCGCTTCCCTTCCACGCGATTAAGTAGAAATGCAACCCGCTGTCCTTCGGGTAATTTTGCCAGGGCTGCCTGATATTTTTCCAGATATTCTGTTTCCTCCATAATGAACTGAGGAGTTTCGTGGGTATGCTCTTTTGGTTTTAATTTTTGGTGCTTTAAAACCACTTTTTTGTGTTTTATATCATTGAGCGTAATATTATTAATCACGGTAAATAGGAAGCTTTTCGCTTTATCCGGAGCCACACGCTTACAATTTTTCCAGAGCTTTATAAATGCCTCATGCACCTTATCTTCAGGATCGAAATGCTCTCCATATTTGTAATAGATGAAGTCGTGAAGATCCTTCGAATATTGGTCATACAATTTCGAAAAGAACTGCTCGTCGCAGACATTCTTGAAAAGAGGTGTGGGCATTGTGTGAATTTCAGTAAATATAAAAATATAAAATGGGGTAGGAATTTTTATACATTAGTTGTTATATTACCAAAAAGGAAAAGATGAAATACATTGTGTATTTTATGATGTTAGTGATGATCGCTGGTTGTCAGAAAGAAGAGCTAACCATAGTAGAGGGAGAGGATGATGAAGCTTTTACCGATGATAGACAGCTGAAATCCTTGCTCATGTCTGTGGTCTCTCACGACGGCTCCTTTGACGATATAGTAGACAATTCCTCCTGTTTTAGTATAGATTTTCCATATACCTGTTACTATAATGGGTATCCATATCCGGTAAATTCAATTGATGATCTTGCAATCTTCAAAAATGGGGATGAACTTATACCCGAGTTTCCTGTGAACATCACCTTTGCCGATTACCTGCAAGCCGAGGTTCCGGATGTAACTGCATTCAATCAATTGATCGATCTATGTGCCAATGGCTCGCTTTATAACGATATTATAAACTGTGTAGATATTATATATCCGGTTCGAATTTCGGTGTACGATCCGTCCAATTCGAGTTTCGAAACCATCATTTTCGAACACGACAAACAGACTTTTCAATCGATTGTTGGTTTCGAGGGAGATCGAATAGCCAGTATACAATACCCGATTCAGCTACGAATGCAAAATGAGGTTGTTCTCACAATCAATTCAAATGATGCTTTAAAGACAGAGATTTTAAGCATGATACCGTTTTGTGAGTAACCCACTTATGTTTAGTTATGTTAATTGGCCCTCCGCAAGGAGGGTTTTTGTTTTATCTAATTTAATTTTGTTTAATATTTAACTAAAAAAGTTAAACAATTATTAAAGTCGGATTTGCCAGTAGTAATTTATTTTAAATGATTGTTTTATGCCTAAACACATTAATCTAAACAAATTACTATGAAAAATCTTTTGAAATTATCGCTAATAGTTTTTCTTACGGTTTTTGCTACTTCCTGTAGCGATGACGATAACGGCGATGTAAACGCTGGAGAAGTAACTATCGCTGCTTTTGTGCAGAACAATCCGGATTACTCATCAATGCAAGCGGCTCTAGTGCGCACAGGACTGGTGGAAACTCTGGATGGAAGTACAGAATACACAGTTTTTGCACCAAATAATGTAGCATTCGAAGCTTTCTTAAATGCTAACGGTTTCGCCAGTCTGGATGATGTACCGGTAGATGTGCTTACCAATGTCCTGTTAAATCACGTTGTCCCTGGCAATAATGATTCGGCTAGCTTAAGTACCGGATATATTAATTCTCTGGCCACGTTCGGGACAACCACTAATAATCTAAGTCTTTATGTGGATACAAGTGCCGGTGTGCGTATTAATAATGAAGCATCTGTCACCACTCCCGATGTAGCTGTTAGTAACGGGGTTATTCACGCTGTAGATGCAGTTATCGGAATACCTACAATAGTAACCCAGGCAACAGCGAACTCTGGATTTTCTATTCTGGTTGAAGCTTTAATTGCTGCATCCGACGCCAACATCGATTATGTGGCATTATTGTCAGGAACGGCATCATCACCCTTTACCGTATTTGCTCCAGACAATGCCGCATTCAACAATCTACTTACAACACTAGGATATTCATCCTTAAGCGACATACCGCAACCGGTTCTTCAGCTTGTATTGAACTATCACGTTCTGGCTGGTGTCAATGTCCGAGCCGAAGATCTAACCGACGGACAGACGGCTACAACCTTCCAGGGTGAGGATATTACTATTTCACTTGCTAATGGTCCTCAGATCATCGATGCTACGGGAATGCCTGCTAATATTTCGGTTACCAATGTTCAAACCTCTAATGGTGTGATCCATGCCATTGATAAGGTTCTACTACCACAAGAAGTTATAGACATAGTGGATCCTACAATTGCAGGATTGGCCATGATGACTGCCGATTTATCTTCACTAGCTGAGGCGCTTACCATAACAGGACTTGATACTGTATTGGATGACAGAAATGCCGAATTCACAGTTTTTGCACCTGTTAATTCCGCTTTCGATTTATTCCTCACAGCTAATGGGTTCGCCAGCCTGTCCGATGTCCCGGTAGATGTACTCACTCAGGTAATCCTCAATCATGCCTTGACAGGAACTGTGTTATCCTCAAGTTTAAGTACGTCTTATACTTCGACACTGGCTACTTACGGAACGTCTGCCAATAACTTGAGTTTGTATATAAATACGGAAAGTGGAGTTACGCTTAATGGTATCTCAACGGTTACAACCGCCGATATTAACGCTGCCAACGGGGTAGTACATATTGTGGACTCGGTAATAGCCTTGCCAACCGTCGTTACTTTTGCTGTGGCCGACCCTACCTTTGGCACATTGGTCTCTGCTCTTACCAGACCCGATCAACCCGATTTTGTTTCTGTTCTAAGTACGGCCAATGGAACAAGTCCAGCACCATTCACAGTATTCGCCCCTACAAACACGGCTTTCGAAGATCTATTAACAGAATTAGGAATTTCTAGTTTGGATGATATTGATACTGCCACCTTAACCGCTACTTTAAATACGCACGTGATCGCAGGTGCCAATGTACGCGAGGAAAACCTTGTAGACGGAACAGTTTCCACATTGGGTGACGATATAGTTATCAATGCAACTAATGCCACCATCACAGACCAGAACGGTCGTATTAGTAATATAATAGTAACCAATGTTCAGGCAGCTAACGGGGTGGTACATGCCATCGATAAAGTATTACTTCCACAATAGTAATGGTTATGATGTTTATTTGAATTTAGTTAGTTGTTAATTCTGAAACCGCTTCTGTAATGCTCACGCAGAGGCGGTTTCTACTTTTGACACTACAAATAACTCAACCACCACTTGTCCCTGTTATTCGCCTTATATTTCATATACCAATTGCAAACAGGGTACAAGGCCAGCACAATACATATCCATACCAGGTATGTTACGCCCAGGGAATATCCATATCCCGCCAGTTCGCCACTCATAAAGCTCTCCATGGTGAGTATCATTAGTTGCCAGTCTTTTCCGGTCAATACCAGACCGGCCATCGCTGCAAGGTGAATCAGCAGCACATGTAAAACATAATAGAAGAACGGTACTCTTCCATAGACCAGGAAGAATCTGGACGCAGGAGTACGTACTTTTTCAGCAACATAAAGAAAAAGAAAAGAGGGCCCCAGGGTTACCAGTAAGAACAATAAGGACGGCGGATATTTTGTTAGTTGTAAAAATGAAAGTACAGTATAAGTATTGTTTTGCTGAACAGCCCATGGTATCATATCGCCATAGATATTTATTCCTCTTAGAACGATAAATAGAACAGTAGACCCAATCCCGAGGTAAAGTAACCACCTCTTACGTGTAGGGGCATGATATTCGCGATGATACAGGGTTCCGAAGGAATAACCCAAAACGATCACACCTATCCAAGGAAGTATTGGATAAAGAAAGCTTACCCATGTATCTCCAAATTGTATAAAAGCCGATTGATGCAGTATATACCAAAGGATCGAGCCTGGGCCGTTTCCTTCAACTGTTATACCGTCCAATAGATTATGCCCGAACACAATCAACAGGCCTAAGGGTATTAATGCCTTTATCGGCAGATAGATCAGGAAAGAAAGTACAACCATACAAAGGCCAATGGCCCATATCACCTGTAAATTGAAAAATTGGAATTTGATATCGAACCACCAAAGAAAACTCATCAATGTGATCTCTATAAATATGAGCCATAGTCCGCGGGTAAATAAAAACCTGAACAGCTGGTTTTTGGTTTTATTCCGGCCGTATAAAAACGCCGAGGTTCCCGCCAGGAATACAAACACCGGTGCACAGAAATGTGTGATAAATCGCGTAAAGAAAAGTATGGGGGTAGTGGTTTCCAGATTACTGGGGTCCGACACAAATGCTCCTGCATGAAAATAGTCGCGCACATGGTCCAGGGCCATGATCACCATTACGATTCCTCTTAGGATATCGATGGACTGGATTCGTGTATTTTTGGTGGATACCATTTTCCGGGTTTTTCATTTGGCTAAAACTTCCCTCGATTTAATTACTGGTCACGTTATGTTATTGAGGTTCGAAGGAAATTTTATATGAGTCCATATTCACTCCGTCTATTTGTACGGTTTTTGTTCTTATCACGGCGATCAGGCTGTCCTTGCGCGTCCCGGATTCCGTCACTATATTAAAGCTGAAAGGAATCCGTTTAAGCGAATCTGAAACTATCTCAGCATCATCCATCCGTGTAATATCCGAGATCGTAACCGCTTCGTTAGCACTAAAGATAAGACTATCCCTGGCTAATTGTTCCAAAGATTTTTGAAGTTCCCCTCTAAATTCGGGATGTTCTATCAGTAAATTTTGTAAATCAACATATTCCTGAAGCTTCTGAGTAATAATCTTATCATACAGAAGAGTACCATCCAAAGAAAGAGTAGTTTCTTCGCTCATATCCGCTTCCGAAACAGAAACCGCTTCTTCGGCCTCCATTTTCTCCAGGGTATCTGTTTGAGTACCACTATTGCAGGCCCACAATAAAAAACTTAGCAGTATGTAATATATAGCTCTCATTCTATACTGAATTTTAGTTTCACGATCTTTCCGTCCCTGTATCGCTTGTCCAGGATATTGATGTTTTTCAAGCTACTTGTAGGGACGGTAAGTTTATTTATAAACTCTTCTTTCGAATATAACTCAATACCAGACTGTGCTGGAAATATCTGGTAGATCTGCGCATCATCTGCAATGAGATTGTTCAATTGTTGTTTGCGTTTTTGTAGCTCTCCTAGATTCCCATTGCTGTAATACCGGAGCATCAGCGCGTAATCATCTGTGGCGAGAGGTACGTTGGCATTTTCATTCGCATCTATGTGCCTGATGATGGTGTCTGTTTTATGGTAAGGCGACTGCACCACAAAACGAATTATTTTTTCTTTACTGGAATATTCGAAACATCCGCTACTATCAGTTTTTAGATAGATAGGGGATTGGCCTTCAGAAAGGATCTTAACATCCAGCGGAATCTGGGTAATAGGTTCGCCTCGATCTTCATCGATCATACAGAATCGGAAACTGTTTTCAGAATTCAGTAAAAAATACATAGCTATCAGGATTGGAAGGACCGGCAGGAACAACCACAAAAACTTATTGTTCTTACGTTTTGGGTTTTCTTCTAAAGCAAGAAGCTCACCATGTTTACTCCTGAAAGTGTTCCAATTTTCGTATCCGGCGTATTCACTCAGCAAGTTGAGCATATCTATCCTGGGAAGTTTTTCGGCCTCATTCTTAAAATAGGTATAAAACCACTTCTCGCTCACCCGTCCACGTGTATGTACAAACAGATCTTCCTGAAATCTTTCTATCTCTTCACCTTTCCAGTCACCAATTGCTATAGGAGCGTGATTTTCTTTCAGAAAAGTATCCGAAACGGCTTGTTTCAATAATTCGAAAAGTTTTTTGTTTGCTGCCTCCAAAAACTATAAAATGTTGAAAATCAGTTAAATGAAAATTGTAAAATAGAATACAATTGGTTTACAAGACGTTTGCAATCAGCCTTGGCTCTTTGGTTTTAGGTTTGTCGTGTAATAATTAAAAATATGAAATTATGAAGACAAATCGTTTTAAATCAGTTTGGAAAATAAGTATGTTCCTTTTACTATTTGGTTTTCTTTACGGCTGTGGGCAGGGAGGAAGTTATAGTGAGGAACTTAAAATGGGAGATGTAGATCTTAATGAGTCATTCGAGGCTATCGAGGTGGAAGAAGATGGTATCGCAAGCTTTAAACCGGATGCCACCTTAATAAAAACGCCGGATAACTTAAAGATCATCAAATCGGCTTCGGCTAGATACAAGGTGAAAGACGTAAAGGTTGCCACCGCCCAGATACGAAAGATCGCCTTGCAGTACAACGCTTATATAAGTGATCTGCGTTACGAGAACAACCTGTATCAAAAACAAAACCGCTTTACCATCAAAGTACCTCAGGAAAGTTTCGATAATATCATGGACAGCATTGGTAATGTGGTAGAATTTGTCGAGTATGAGAACATCACCACCAAGGATGTTACCGAAGAGTACATCGACTTGCAAGGTCGACTGGAAACGAAGCTTGAGGTAAAGAAACGTTATGAAGATATCTTGCGGAAAAATGCGAAAACAGTAGAAGATATTTTAAATACCGAGGAAAAACTACGGGTATTGCAGGAAGAGATCGAATCGGTTCAGGGGAGGCTTAAATATTTAACCAATAAGGTAGCCTATAGCACCATTCAGATAGATCTGTACGAGACTGTTGCGTATACTAAGGAACCAACTGCTTATAAAAAGACCTTTGGCGCCAAGGCTAAGGATGCCTTATCCTTCGGCTGGAAAATGATCGAATCCATTGTCTTGTTCTTTATTCATATTTGGCCACTTATGCTGCTGGCGATCATTGTGATCCTGGTATTGAGAAGATGGTTGAAGAAATAAACAAAAAAAGCCGCGGAAATACACCGCGGCTTTTTTCATTTAAACCGAATTAATCACTAGTATCGGTTACATCTGTTTCATCTTCAGCCGCTTCGGCAGCAGCCGCTGCTGCTTCCATAGCCTTCATCAATGGAGCGTTATCCCAGTATCCGTATTCCTTTACTACTTTACCATCAACAAACTGAGCGGTAACATGAACGGGGATCATTAATTTCTGTCCGTTGGAGGCGATGGTCGCATTCCAAACTCCCCAGAAATTAACCCAGGTTTCACCTTTGTCTGTTACCACCATTTCCATATCGCCCTTTTCATCGTCAAAACCGTAAGACGATAGAGCCGCTGTGTTTTGCTTATGAGTCTCTACTGTTTCGGCCGGGGTCATTGCCTTGTCATCCGAATTGTGATAAACTTTTGCCGTATCGGCAAACTTTGATGTATAGGTTTTCCAATCGGCAGCCTCGTAAGCATCCACTAAGGCTTTAAATGTATCGATCTCGGGAGAGCTTTGTGTGTATCTCGTTTCACCCTGTTTGCAGGCAAAGAGTAACAAGCCCACCACTGCTAATAATGCTAATTTTTTCATATGATCTATTGTTTTGTTTAGTTAATTAATTCCCTGTGTAACTAAGGTCTGTACGCATCCAACCTTGCATTTCATCCATCTTTGAGATTATACCCAGAAGTTCCTGGTTTAACTTGGCTCCCTCTTCACCCAGTAATTTGCGGTTCGCGGCGGACATGCGCTCGTAATCTTCAGGGCTTTCTGCCGCCATAGCGACCATGAAAAAGGTACCGTTCGATCCAAAGCTACTGCGATAGACCCGGTAATACATCTTAGATCCTTTCTCACTAAATAGCTTCTTGTATTTCTTGGCAATTTCATAACCCTTGGCATAGTTTTCCGGCGTGACATAGTATCGTACATTATTACGATAGTATTTACCTTCCGGCATTTGATTGATTCCCGATGGTTGATAGGAGAGATCTTTGTCCAGGGTAATGATGTAGTCCAGGTGGTCTGTATAACATTTGTCCATTCTGGCAAATAGGTTGGAGAACGCTTCTTTCCCCATCTTTTCAGATAGGCCGGCAAAGATATTCTTATCCAGGTCGGCCATTTTATCTATCTCACCCACATAGATATAGTTAAAATTACTCGTGGCGAGTGTTAGCCATTTGGCTTCTTTCACACCATGTGTTTTGCATGCCGCCACTAGTTCTTTAGAAACGGCCTCATATTCGCCAACCATGGAAGGTTTTACCTGATCTTCATGGATCCAGTACATCTGGGTTGATTTTTCCTGAGAAATCCCAGTGAACATTGTGAACACGAAGAACATTAAAAGCGAGTTGATAATGTGTTTGTTTTTCATTTTATATTGGTTTAGTTAATAACAAATTCAGCACCGACTTTGAATATGAAAATCGATGCTACCAGCAATAGTAAGGATGGAAAATGGGGAGAGAAGTTTAAATTATTGATTTACAATAAATTAAAGGTACAACATTTAGGGGTATTAAACCTGAATGAATTTTCTTTCAGAATTTTTTCTGAAGGGATTGCCACTCATTTAATCTGTTTATAATCTGGAGCCATAGTTTGTAACAACCTCCTCAATTTGTATCTTTGCGATTCTTAAAACCGAAGCAAGCAAATGTTCAATAATTTAACCGATAAACTCGATAAGGCCTTACATGTATTAAAAGGGCACGGTAGTATTACGGAAGTCAATGTAGCCGAAACTCTGAAGGAAGTCCGTCGCGCATTACTGGATGCCGATGTGAATTTTAAAACGGCAAAGGAATTCACCAATCGCGTTAAAGAAAAAGCATTGGGTCAAAATGTATTGACCACCTTGCAACCGGGACAGCTCATGGTGAAGATCGTAAAGGACGAACTCACCGAGCTTATGGGAGGCGATACCGCTGGTATAGATCTAAGTGGTTCACCCAGTGTGATTCTAATGTCTGGTCTTCAGGGAAGTGGTAAAACTACCTTTTCAGGAAAGCTTGCAAATTTTCTGAAAACAAAGAAATCTAAAAATCCTCTTCTCGTAGCTTGTGATGTTTACAGACCTGCGGCAATAAATCAATTACATGTTGTAGGCGAACAGATCGGGGTGGAGGTTTATTCGGAGGAAGGGAATATGGATCCCGTTGATATTGCCACAAAGGCAATTGCACATGCCAAACAGAATGGATTTAATGTTGTGATCGTCGATACAGCAGGTCGCCTGGCGGTGGACGAGGAAATGATGACGGAGATCGCTAATATCCACGCCGCCATCAAACCTAATGAAACCTTATTCGTGGTGGATTCCATGACAGGGCAGGATGCAGTTAATACGGCGAAGACCTTTAACGACCGACTTAACTTCGAAGGGGTAGTACTCACCAAATTGGACGGTGATACACGTGGAGGTGCAGCCATCTCTATTAAAAGCGTAGTAGATAAACCCATTAAGTTTATAGGGACCGGCGAAAAAATGGAGGCTATCGATGTCTTTCATCCCTCCCGTATGGCAGACAGGATTCTGGGGATGGGTGATGTTGTTTCCCTGGTAGAACGTGCACAAGAGCAATTTGATGAGGAAGAAGCCAGGAAGCTTCAGAAGAAAATAGCAAAGAACCAATTTGGTTTCGACGATTTCATGAAACAGATCCAGCAGGTGAAGAAGATGGGAAGTATGAAGGACCTTATTGGAATGATCCCAGGTGCAGGAAAAGCCATAAAAGATATAGATATAGACGACGATGCGTTCAAGGGTATTGAGGCGATCATCAATTCCATGACTCCTCAAGAGCGATCCACTCCCGCCGTTATCGACGGGAACAGGAAAAAGCGTATTGCCAAGGGAAGTGGAACTTCAGTTCAGGAAGTAAATCAGTTATTGAAGCAATTCAATCAAATGAGCAAAATGATGAAGATGATGCAAGGTGGCGGAGGTAGAAAGATGATGCAGATGATGAATAAAATGAAATAAGAATTTAAAGCGAATCAAATGACAATCCTCGACGGTAAGAAAGCCAGTAGCGATATTAAAGATGAGATAAAGATAGCTGTGGATGCTATGAAATCGAAAGGCGAAAAGGTGCCACATCTGGCTGCGGTTTTAGTTGGGGATGACGGGGCAAGCTTAACATATGTGGGTAGTAAAGTACGAGCCTGCGAGCGAGTAGGTTTCGAATCGACACTAGTTCACATGCCGGAGTCTACTACCGAGGATGAGTTGTTGAAGAAGATCAATGAACTAAACAATGATAAGAATATTGATGGCTACATTGTCCAATTGCCATTGCCTCGACATATAGATTCACAAAAAGTATTAATGGCCGTGGATCCTAACAAGGATGTGGATGGTTTTCACCCGGAGAACTTTGGTAAAATGGCCCTGGGAATGGAAACCTTTATTGCCGCAACACCTTATGGAATTATCGAATTACTGGAGCGGAATAATGTAGAGACCCAAGGGAAACATGCCGTGGTGATAGGTAGAAGTAATATCGTTGGCAGGCCAATGAGTATCCTCCTTAGTCGCAAAGGTTACCCGGGCGATTGTACGGTAACACTAGCGCACAGCCGAACAAAAGATATGGCCGAACTTACACGAAACGCAGATATAATCGTTTCTGCTCTAGGAGTGCCAAAATTTCTAAAAGCCGATATGGTGAAGGATGGAGTGGTAGTAATAGATGTGGGCATTACACGTGTTCCGGACCAATCGCATTCAAGAGGATATGTGATTACCGGCGATGTGGATTTTGAAAATGTGAGCAAGAAATCTTCCTTTATAACCCCGGTACCCGGTGGGGTTGGGCCAATGACCATTGCCATGCTGCTTAAAAATACGCTACTCGCAAGAGAAAACAGTATGAATTAATGCTCAATCCTGAGCCTTGGAAGGCAAATATTCTTTGCGGTATATATTCACTATCACAATAAAAAGACTAATAAGTAAAGGCCCGAATATTAGTCCGATAAAACCAAATAACGGTACTCCCACAATTACACCAATAAGAGTTATCAACGGGTGAACATTATCCAGTCGTTTTAGCACGTATAATCGAATGATGTTATCTGTGGATCCCACTACGATAAGACCGTATAAAAGTATTCCCCAGGCCGAAAAATTATTTCCGGTTGAGAGTTCAAGAATAAAGACCGGAAGGATCCCAATAAGTGTACCCACAAAGGGGATCATAGATCCTATTGTTACGATCACAAACCAGAAGAAAGGATCCGGAATTCCGAAGATAAAAAAACCGATCAAAGCGATAATTCCTTGTGCCAAAGCTACCAGGGGGATTCCCAGGGCATTGGAGCGTACCATCGCCTGAATCTCATTTCCAATAACTTTCAGATTAGGTTTGTTAATGGGAATATATTCGCCCACCGAGTTTTTCACCATGCGCCTGTTTGTGAACATATAGAAAAGGATGAAATACATCAATCCGATCGCGATCACAATATCGAACGTACTTCCTGCGACTGCCTGTAAATTGTCTGACAACCAGTTTGAGATCGCGCTAACATCTATTTGAGAGGCGAGGTCGAAGTGATACCTTGTTTCCATAGCAGCAAGCTGATCTTTCAGAGCCTGAACCACCTTTTCGGAATTTTGCACTGCGTTTCCAATCTTATTGCCTAACATGAATATCACCCCGGTAACCGGAACTAAGATTCCAACAAAAGAGATAAGTATAAGAAAGGAGGCCGCCAGGTTGGGATTCCATCCCTTCCTTACCAGCCAGAGCATCCAGCCCCGCATTAGCACGTAAATGGTGATTGCCCCCAACACCCCGGAAAAATACGGAAGTAACTCTCTGAAAATAAGCCCTCCAATTACAATGATAAGCAGAAGAATAAAGATCTGCTGAATTATGTGCTGTGGAATAGGTTTAGTCATAGATCTTTCTTTTTTGTTTTAAAGATAGGGATTTCCCATTGCAATTTTAATTTGTAGGTATTTTCGTCGATTTTATATCCAATTGGTCTAAAAATTCATTGACGAATTAGTAATAATCGTACCTTTTTTCTATCTAACTAATTAAATGAAAAATGAGAAGAATTATTTTAATTGCGGCACTTGTATCCATAGGTGTGGTTACTGCCGTAGGAATGCGTAATAATAGCGATGGACCTAAAGTCACTATCTGTCATATTCCACCGGGGAACCCTACCAATGCCCATTCTATTACTATAAGTATAAATGCATTGCCGGCCCATCTGGCTCATGGGGATAGTGAAGGTGCCTGTGAAGCACAGTGTACTCTGGAAACAGATCCCGAATGTTACTGCGCGTTGTTTCCGGATGATATGGAATGTAATTGATCCGGAAATCGTTATTTCGCGAAGAGCTGATCTAGGTTTTTAAAGGCTTTAAATTCCAGGGCATTTCCACTGGGGTCCTTGAAGAACATGGTGGCTTGTTCACCTGTTTCTCCTTCAAACCGAACGTAAGGTTCGATTATAAATTTTACGTTTCTTTTCTGAAGGGATTCCGAAAGCTTACCGAATGTGGGCATATCCAGTACTACACCAAAGTGAGGAATAGGTACTTCTTTACCATCCACAGGATTATTTTGTTGTTCCTTCGGTGAACGTTCCTTAAGATGGATCACCAGCTGATGGCCGTAAAAATCGAAGTCCACCCAGTGATCACTGCTCCGGCCTTCTTTACAGCCAAGAACATCACGATAAAAACTGCGATTAGTTTCAATATCATCTACAGGAATAGCCAGGTGAAAGGGTCTTAATTCAGTTGTCATGTTGATCATTTACAGTTAAATAATGAATACTCACGGTCGCCAATTCGTTATTGGGGAATTTAGAAAAATGAGCGGGATCTGAAAACAGCCCAATTTCTTTCAGGATATGGTTGAAAACATCCAGCTCCAGGATATATTGGTCGCTAAAACCATGGGTCGCATCGTAGGCAGTGGCCGCGGTCTTTCCAATATTTGCGGCTGCTATCTTCGGGTCGATGGTATGCAACTCTATTAGCAGCAAACCAAACTTTCCGATATACCGTTTCCAGTTCTCGAAGTGTTCTTTTAGATTCTGTTCCACCAAAGCGTTGGGCAACCTATCACCTGCCGATGCGAACGCACCTGTACTCAAGCTAGTTTCTCCCTCTACAGATCCTTCGGGCATGGTCCAGGGCCTGTTGTGATCTAGAAAGGTGCGTACATTTAGGAGATCGTTGAGGTTGATATCATAACTTGATTGTATGTCTTCCTCTAGCTGTTCGGGGTCTCCAATGTCTCCCCAAATTACCTTAGCCCAGATATCGGCCTTTACGAGGTTGGCACGAGTTGCTTTTAGCGCTGCACGGTTGAAATCCACTCCAACCAGGAAGAGCGGGTACTCCTCTAACATGCTACCTCGATGGGTTCGTTGTTCGATAACTTCGAAAAGATGGATTAGAAAGGCTCCATTGCCGCATCCCATATCCAGGATGCCCTTGGGTTGTTCTTCAATGGGTTTATTGAATAGTGAAATAATAATATCGTCTATCTTTTTGAAATAAGCCGAATGCGCTCCCCCGCTTCCCCATACGTTCATTTCCCGATCCACATGGATCTCGGTTGCCGTAGTGACCGAACTTTTAAAGATAAGGGCATTCCCAAACATTAATTCGTCCACTCGTCTGAAAGTGGGGATATATGAAACTGTAACCCCATAGGCGGTAGACCTTCTCGCAAAAAACAACCCTTTGTCTGTAAATCGATAGTTATCGTTCTTTTTTCGGAACCAGCCCAAAAATGTGAAAAAATCCAAGAGTTTGCTGAAACTTACAGGATCTTCATGAAATTCGTCTGCGCTAAAGGAAGCTTCCATGAAGTACTTGTGGAACATTCCATCCATTCCAAGGAATACAGAGATCGGTCCCACCAGTACTCCTTCAATATGTTTTTCTATCTGAATTTCAACCTCCCGTACCAGTTCATCTTCGGAAGTGGGGGAGTAATCCCCATTCTTATATTTATTAAAGATCCTATTCAGGATAGTGAACTGTTCCAGTTCGAAATGACGTGGGTGAAATTCGGCAGAAATTTTCATAAAATTTACAACATCCTCGTAGCGATTTGCCATTAAAAACCCAATACTGCTTTTGTTATTTATACGCAGCGTTACCAAATTATCATGTCTGTCGAGATTGTATTCCAGCCAGCCCTGTGAGGCCAACATCCTAAGGCCGATGTTCAAATACCCTTCATTGGCAGAGAAATGATCACATAGAGATTGCAGCGAACATTCCTTTTTTTCAAGTAGATAATCAAATACACCTTTTTCGTGAAGGGCTGTTACTACCGGAGCGAAGGCGATTCCATCGAGGTGACGAAAAAGTTCACTGCGATATAAGGATTTTTCGGCAATTGAAAGCATATATCAGGTTCTCAGCTATGTAAATATATGCCTTTTCGTATTATTTAATTATAAAGTTATAATCTGTTCCAGATATCCAGATAGATTTTCCAGTCTCCATTCTCTTTCCGCCAAACGATCACGTATTTACCCTTGAAATCGGTAACTTTTTTATCCTTATTGGTAATACTCCCCTCATAGTATCCATAATCGTACGCGTAGTTATTTAGTATCCTTATTTCCACAGGCGTGACTTTATGGAAGAGGTTGCTTGCACCCTCGGCGAATTGCCACCTTTTTTCTATTTCGGGTCTGCCTGAAACGATATCCGAATTACCCGGGAAGATCTTCCCATCACTAGTGTAAAAGCTTGCGATCTTTGCCGCGTCGGCATTCATATATGCCTCCGAAAAAGCCTTTACATTCTCACGGATCTTGTCTTCTTCAGCAATTGCCAGTCGTTTCTTGCAATCGATCTTCCAAGTGGGGTATCGTATAGTCTCAGCTGTGTCTACCCATTCACCTAACCAGTTATACCCTAGTTCGTTTATGTTGCTGAAAGTAATCCTGTAGAAACCCTCCATTCCGTTAGGTGCTTTCTGCTCCCTGTACAGTACTATGCTGTCACCTCTTTTACCACCTTCCCAGGCAGGTAGTTTTGTACTAGGGGATTTATTAGAATAGTAGTGTACATACCACTTGCTGCTGTCGGCTATATACTGGCGTATACTTCCACTATGGCTCCCATCCGGCTTATAGGTTTCGTCCTGCACGGCGGTACCGTCCATGATATATTTCCACTTCCAAACAATATTTTCGGGTTCTGCCCAACTTCCATCCTGATTCCTAAGAGTAGAGACACAATCGCATGTCCCTATGAGAGGTGCGTAGTCTGCTAATTCTTCTGGGGTATCAGGGTTTAACTTACCGTAAGGATTTGAAGGATCTGCCGAATATTTCCCCTGGGCTGTGGCCATTAAAATAGAAACGATGTACAGAATGAGATATATAAAAGTTTTCATATTTGAAAAGATTGATTAATGCCCTATTTAAAAGTAGCTGTAAGATACGATCTCATAAGTTTACATTATTCACAAGAAAACCTTAAATGCAGAGAGTAGGTCTAATTTTGCAGCAGTTGTAGTAAAAGGAGATGATTTAGTGCAGTGAATAACACATTTCGTGCTGTAAAGGCTAAAGCCAGATCAAGAAATATAACTTCGAACCTTTCCCAGGTAACTTCGGCTTACGGGTATTTCAAGTTCATTCTTCAGAAGTAAAAGGGGAGAAGGAGAAGTACTTAGCTCCGAGGCCATCTTCATATTAACTATGGCTTTACGGTGTACCCGAATGAACGGACGTTGCAGTTTATCTTCCAAAGTCTTTAAACTACTTCTCATGGTATACGATTTTCCGTCTTTTAAATGAACCTTAACGCAATAATCGTCTGCTTCAATCCAAACTATATCTTCCACCAGAATTATTTTACGTTTGTTACCAATCTTGATATTCAGGATAGAGGTTTTATCGTCCATCTTTAGTTTCAGCTGGTTGTAAAGTTTCAGGTTCACATCCTTGATCTCTGATAGTTCCTGCATTTTGATATGCAATTTCTCATTCTGGAAGTAAAAATGAAGGATGATGGCGATCGCACTGTATCCTAGTATGTATATGGGTGCCTTCTGAAAAATGAAAAACACCAGATATTCGTTGACAAACAACACCAACTCGAACGTATTATCGTGTAACAGTACTTGAAGAATCGATATTAGTACGATGTTGACCGCAACCAGGAAGATAATGAACAAGCCGTATTTCAGAAAATAACCAAAACCGAAAGTTTTACGGATACTTTGTCGCTGAGCATATCGAAAGAGAAAAAGCCCCAGGAGTAACCATAAAATCCATCGATAAGCCTGAGCCTTTAACACATCAAAAAATGTGACCCCTTGGGCAAGATCGTATTTTCGAATGTAAAATAACTGCTGAAAGGTTTCGAAGGCAATAGCCATGATCAACAAAAGAATGATAATGACCAGGCTGCGTTTGGGATTGGAAATAGACTTCATGAATAACATTCTGAAAAATAACAAAAAAGCCTCTTTAAAAGAGGCCTTAATTAAACTATTCTTCCGAAGCGGTGTCCGCTTCCTCTTCATCGGCATCCCAGCCTACCATAAAATATTTAAAGGTGGCGGTATCGGGAATTTGCGAAGCTTCAATCTTCGCATTGTAATTGTACCGGATGTTTTCGGGTAATTGTTTCTTATCAATGGTTATAAAAACATCGCTGTCTTTGATAAAGATCACAACCGAATTGATAGCATTCTCGATAGCGGCGATCTCATAGTTTGCTTTAAGTTCACCAAAAGTACTTCCTTTACCCAGGCCTTTATCTGTGATATAGCGCTCGTCGAAGATCTGGATATTGGTGATCACCGAGTTAGGATCTTTTTCATCTTCGGGAGATAGTAACATGAGTTTCTTCCCGCCTTTTTCGTAGATCTCGACCTCTCCCTGCGTCTCAGGGGCATCTTCGATCTGCCCAACTTTTACTATAGAATCGTTAGCGAATATCGAATCCAGTTGTTTCATCTGGGTCTTTTTATTGAGTTGTCCTATACTTCCGTTTCCTATTAAGAAAGGATCTGTTTCTTTACCACATTGAGTTAATAATACGGCAACGATGGACGCAAATAATAGTGCTTTTTTCATTGAGTTACTTATTATGTTGTTTGTGAGTTTATAATCTTTATTTAAGCATTTTCGTGAGTATCCCCAGGACGCTTCGTATAACCGTGGGGCTGGTGAGTACTTTTTCCAGGGAACTTTTACCGCGTCTTCTCGTGGTGGTTCTGCTGCGCCCCGTGCTGGATCGCTGTGCCTCCTTTTGTTCTTTTAGAGCCTTTTCTTTGGCTTCTTCCTTATTTGCTGTTTCTATCTTTTTGTTGAGTAATTCGTATGCGCTTTCCCGGTCCAGTTCCTCGTTGTACTTCTTAATGAGTTTAGACTCGCCCAGCAGATCCTTTATTTCATCGTCTTCTAATACATCCATCCTGCTCATGGGTGCGCGTAGCAGGGTTGCTGCCAGGGGGGTAGGGATCCCTTTTTCATTAAGAGCAGAAACCAGGGCCTCTCCAATTCCCAGAGACGTTAATACTTCGTCTGTTTTATAATATTCCGAGATCGGGTAATTCTCGGCTGTAAGTTTTATTGCCTTTCGATCCCGCGCGGTAAATGCTCTCAGCGCATGTTGGATCTTTAAACCTAACTGACTCAATACAGCATCCGGAACATCGGTTGGGTTTTGCGTTACAAAATACAACCCTACGCCTTTCGATCGAATTAATTTTACAATACTCTCAATCTGGTCCAGCAACGCATCACTAGCTTCTTTAAATATCAAATGAGCTTCGTCTATGAAGATCACAAGTTCCGGCCTTCCACTATCGCCCTGCTCCGGGAACGTACTGTATACTTCGGCTAAAAGGCATAACATAAAGGTTGAGAATAATTTAGGTCTATCCTGAATATCGGTTAGGCGGACGATATTGATATATCCCATTCCATTTTCATCCACTCGAAGCAGATCGTCTGTGTCGAAGGATTTTTCTCCGAAAAAGAGATCCCCGCCCTGTTGTTCAAGTTCGACGATCTTTCTTAAAATAGCTCCAGAGGATGCCGGAGATATACGGCCGTATTCCCTAGCTATCTCTGCCTTGCCTTCTTCGGTGGCATACTGGAGAATTTTCTTAAAATCCTTAAGGTCCAGCAAGGGTAATTTGTTATCGTCACAATATTTAAACAGAATAGAGATGATTCCAGCCTGTGTTTCTGAAACGCCCAGGATCCTGGAGATCAAGACCGGACCAAATTCACTTACTGTGGCTCGTAGCCGAACTCCGTTTTGTTTAGATAAAGTAAGGATCTCTACAGGAAATTTTTTAGGTTCGAACGGGATGCCGATCTTGGCATGCCGCTCATCGATCTTGGGATGTCCCGGACTTGGCTGCGCGATCCCACTTAAGTCGCCTTTCATATCCATAAGAAGCACAGGAATTCCTTTCTCTGATAGATTTTCGGCCAGTACCTGGAGGGTTTTGGTCTTACCCGTTCCCGTAGCACCGGCTATAAGTCCGTGTCTGTTTAATGTTTTTAGCGGAATTCTAACGAGTGCGTTCGTTACTGCTTCGCCATCAAGCATACCCGCACCAAGAGTGATCGCATCACCTTTTGTCTTGTATCCGTCATTGATATGATCGAAAAATACCTGAGTATCTGCCATTATTCAAATTTTGGTTAAAAATAGCGATTGTGCCTAAGCTATTGAAATATTCTTTACTTTAAAATCTAAATTTTTAGATTATGAAGACCATTATTTCAAGAATTTTTGCCCTACTGTTATTTGTTCTCTCTATTTCCTGTGAAGATTCACCTTCGCATACCGAGGACAACGGAATTGTACTGCCGTCGGGATTCGAATATCACCTCGATGAACCGGAATTCTCTGCGGCACAGCCCGGGACAGATCCGCGAGAGGCTTTTAGTAAGATTGTTAAAGTAGGTGAAATGTATTTTCTTTCCGGACAGATAGGGAAGGACCTTGCTACTAACCAACTCGTGCCAGGTGGTATTGAGGCTGAGACCCGGCAGGCTATAGAGAATATCAAATTGGTGCTGGGCGAGCATGGTGTGTTGATAGAAAATGTGGTCAAGGTGACGGTGATCCTGGATGATATTGAAGATTTCGCAGCCTTTAATAAAATCTTTATGGAGTACTTTCCACAAAAACCGGCACGTACCACCTTTGCTGCCGAATCACTGGCTAAAGGAGCTAAAATTGAAATAGAAGTTATCGCTGTTCAAAAACCTATTTAAGCATATTGATCGCGTAATTCTTAATTTGTAACACTTATCTTTGCGGCCTATGCAGGAAGAGATACAAATCCAGGTTGAAAAGGGCCTTATGCTCCCGTTGATGGAAGAGTTTTACACCATTCAGGGAGAAGGTTATCACAAGGGAACAGCAGCTTATTTCATTAGAATAGGAGGATGTGATGTGGGATGTCACTGGTGTGATGTAAAAGAGAGTTGGAACCCGGCGATTCATCCCCCAACAGGAGTTGGTCAAATTGCCGATAATGCCGAAAAGTTTTCCAAAACCATCGTCGTGACGGGCGGAGAGCCACTTACCTGGGATATGGGGCCGTTAACAAGGCTTTTGAAAGATAAAGGATTAGATGTCCATATTGAGACTTCAGGGGCTTACCCACTTACAGGCAAATGGGATTGGATCTGTCTTTCGCCAAAGAAGATCAAGTTGCCGGTGGATGAGATATATCCCCTGGCCAACGAATTAAAAGTGATTGTATACAACAGGGATGATCTGCGCTTTGCCGAGGAGCAAGCTCTAAAAGTTTCAGAAAAATGCCTGCTTTATCTTCAGCCCGAATGGAGCAAGCGGGATACGGTGATGCCGCTAATTGTGGATTATGTTATGGCTAATCCCAAATGGAAGGTTTCCCTTCAAACTCATAAATATTTAAACATCCCCTGATAGTTACCAGAGGATGTTTCATCTAAAGAAATCTACTATTTCGTAAAAGGGATCTTTACACGGGTGGTTCCCCAGCCCAGGTGCATGTCCACCCCATTGTCGCTCTCTTCGAAAGAAATGGCAAAAGCCTCTATGCTTTCTTTGGCCTTAGTGGCCGGAACAGTAATTCTGGCGACATCATTTGCCTCATTATATGAATAGGATCCCCAAACATTAAGATCGCTGCTAATAATTGCAGTCCACTCATTCTCTCCAGGGATGGTATAAAAAGTGTAAGTGCCAGCCTTTACTGTTGTGTTCCCTAGTTTCATATCTGTATACAGGGTGAGTTCTGTAGCTTCGTTTGCACCGGTACGCCAAACGTTACCCGGTTTAGCCAGGGAAGCCACTTCGCGGCCCTTGAGTTGCGGGCGGCTATAGGTAATTTTGATCAATTTGTCCGATACTCTGTAACTGGAAGGATAAGCGGCTACATCCATTGGGCTCTTATCAAGATCGGAGAATTTTTGGGCATATAAAGTGTCTGAAATGGTGAGACTTAATGCCAATACAATTAAAAAAAGGAATTTTTGTTTCATAATAGTGTTTTTAAGATGGTGAAAGTTACATTAAAACTTTCCCCTTCAAATATAAATTTGTGTGAAAGTTTACTTAAAAAACGGGCTTAACTTGGTGGTATCAGGCCGTTGTTTCCAACTGTATAAAATCAGGCTGAAAATATAGTGCTGAAACGACAATTTTTTTCACAAAAACTTGTTAATAACTTAACAGCTTAAATACGCCGAAACCCTATATTTTATTAGGGGTTTTGTTATATTTGTTTGTTATCGAAAATCTGAAAAAATTACCTAACATATGAAGGACGAGAAAGAGATAAAAGTATATGGTGCGGATAGCATTCAGGCACTGGAAGGAATGGAGCATGTACGCATGCGCCCCTCTATGTATATCGGGGATGTAGGCGTGCGTGGTTTGCATCATTTGGTGTATGAGGTTGTAGATAATTCCATCGACGAGGCTATGGCCGGTTATTGTGATACCATCGATGTCTGGATTAATGAGGATAATTCAATTACTGTAAAAGACAATGGCCGGGGTATTCCGGTGGATATGCATAAGAAAGAAGGAGTTTCTGCTCTGGAAGTGGTAATGACCAAGATAGGGGCCGGAGGGAAGTTCGACAAGGATTCTTACAAGGTTTCGGGAGGATTGCACGGGGTAGGTGTTTCTGTGGTTAACGCCTTGTCCGGTAGCCTTAAGGCAACAGTGTATCGCGATGGAAAGATATGGGAGCAGGAATATGAGCGTGGGAAGACCCTGTATCCGGTAAAATCGGTTGGTGAAACAGACTACCGTGGGACTTTGGTTACCTTTAAGCCCGATCCACAGATCTTTCAGCAAAGCCTGGAATATAACTACGATACCTTATCCAATCGTTTACGTGAATTGTCCTTCCTGAACAAAGGCCTTACAATTACCCTTACCGACAAACGCAATAAGGATGATGACGGTGAGTTTGTTCATGAAACTTTCCACTCTGAAGAAGGACTCAAGGAATTTATCCGTTATCTGGATGGAAACCGTGAACCGCTCATCGCAGATGTGATCTCCATGGAAGGTGAGAAAAACGATATTCCCGTGGAAGTTGCGATGGTGTATAACACCTCCTTCAACGAGAACTTACACTCTTATGTAAATAATATCAACACCCATGAAGGGGGAACCCACCTTTCGGGTTTCCGAAGAGGACTAACTACTACTTTAAAGAAGTATGCAGATAATTCCGGGATGCTGGACAAACTCAAGTTCGATATTGCGGGAGATGACTTCCGTGAGGGACTTACAGCTATTGTTTCGGTAAAAGTAGCCGAACCACAGTTTGAAGGCCAGACCAAAACAAAACTTGGAAACAGGGAAGTTACTTCGGCGGTGAGTCAGGCCGTTTCAGAAATGCTTGAGAATTACCTGGAAGAACATCCAAACGATGCTAAAACCATTGTACAAAAGGTTATTCTCGCTGCGCAGGCACGCCATGCAGCGCGAAAAGCTCGTGAGATGGTACAGCGAAAAACCGTGATGAGCGGTGGTGGCTTACCTGGTAAATTATCAGATTGTTCTGAACAGGATCCTGAGAAATGCGAAGTATTCCTCGTGGAGGGAGATTCGGCAGGTGGTACTGCCAAGCAGGGCCGGGACAGGAACTTCCAGGCCATATTACCGTTACGTGGAAAGATCCTCAATGTTGAGAAGGCTATGCAGCACAAGGTATTTGAAAATGAAGAGATCCGTAATATTTTTACGGCTCTTGGGGTGACCATAGGAACCGAGGAAGACAGCAAAGCACTTAACCTGGAAAAACTGCGATATCACAAGATTGTGATCATGTGTGATGCCGATGTGGATGGTAGTCATATTGCTACCCTTATCCTTACGTTCTTTTTCCGGTATATGAAAGATCTTATCGAAGCGGGGCACGTATATATTGCAACCCCGCCTTTATATCTTGTTAAAAAAGGTGCCAAGAAAGCCTATGCATGGAATGATAAGGAACGGGACGCTTTGAACGAAGAATATGGCGGAAGTGCCACCATTCAGCGCTATAAGGGTCTTGGTGAAATGAATGCCGAACAGCTTTGGGAAACCACTATGAAACCGGATAACCGAACCCTCCGACAGGTAACCATAGATAATGGTACCGAAGCAGATAGGGTGTTCTCTATGCTAATGGGAGATGAAGTACCACCTCGTAGAGAATTCATCGAGAAAAACGCGGTTTACGCAAATATAGACGCATAGCAAATCCTTCGTATAGACAAATTGCCCTGCCTTTGTGCGGGGCTTTATATTTTAAGGGATTCTCAAGTGAATATCAAATAGATAATTGTATTTTTGCAGCGCAAAATTTAATCATTAAATTAAAATATTTATAACATGAAAGTAACTGTAGTTGGAGCAGGTGCAGTAGGTGCAAGTTGTGCCGAATATATTGCGATCAAAGACTTTGCAAGTGAAGTTGTTTTACTCGATATCAAGGAAGGATACGCCGAAGGAAAGGCGATGGACCTGATGCAGACTGCCTCTCTTAATGGATTCGATACTAAGATAACAGGAACCACGAACGACTATTCGAAAACTGCAAATAGCGATATTTGCGTGATCACTAGTGGTATACCCAGGAAGCCGGGAATGACTCGCGAAGAACTCATCGGGATCAATGCCGGGATCGTAAAAACAGTATCGGCCAGCCTTATCGAACACTCTCCAAATACAATCATGATCGTGGTAAGTAACCCTATGGATACTATGACCTACCTGGTACATAAAACAACCAGTTTACCAAAGAACCGAATCATAGGGATGGGTGGAGCACTGGATAGCGCACGTTTCAAATATCGTCTTGCAGAAGCTTTAGGAGCTCCTATTAGCGATGTTGACGGTATGGTGATTGGTGGCCATAGCGATAAAGGAATGGTGCCGCTAACGCGTCTGGCAACCCGAAATAGTGTGCCTGTTTCAAAATTTATTTCTGAAGAAAGATTGACCCAGGTAATGGAAGATACCAAGGTTGGGGGTGCGACGCTAACCAAACTTCTAGGTACATCAGCGTGGTACGCGCCAGGTGCTGCAGTTTCCGGCCTGGTTCAGGCAATCGCTTGCGACCTGAAGAAAATGTATCCTTGTTCAACGCTTCTTGAGGGTGAATACGGGCTGAATGATCTGTGTATTGGTGTACCGGTTATTTTGGGTAGAAATGGTATTGAAGAAATCGTTGAGATTGAATTAACCCAGGCGGAAAAGGATCATATGACAGAAAGTGCCGAAGGTGTTAGCAAGACAAACGCCTTGCTCGAATTGTAATTTAAGTATTTCATATATTTACAAAAGCTGCTAATTAGCAGCTTTTTTGTTTTAAAATATTTATATGCTTCGGAAATTATTACTGCTTAGTTTATTGATGATTAGTTTAACCTTCGTCAGGTGCAATTTAACCGCTCAGAAAGCCGATAAAAGAATTACGGCGATACTGATGTTGGATAGGGTTGATCCTTCCGAAAAGGAGCTGCAAGAGGCAATCGATCTGCTGAAAAAACGATTTCAGAAGCTGGGAAACCCCATCAACCAGATAACAGTAGTTTCCGAAGAAAAAATAAGAGTTGTGATCGAAACTGCCGCCGAAGTAGAGGCAGTTCAGAAATTTTTAACCACCTCTGCTAATCTGGAATTCTATAATACCTATAAAACAGAGGAGATGATGCCCTTTGTTTGGGCCGCTAATAAGTGGCTGGAGAATTACAATCCATCGGTTGAAAATCCAATTTTGTCCAGGATCAGCATGCCTAATTTCGATTACGGTGCCGAAATGTTTCAAGTTAAGCGCTCCGATACTGCCCAGATCTTCCAATATTTAAAGATGCCGGAAATTAGAGCTTTGCTCGAAAGAGGGAAAGGTGATACGAAATTTCTGTCTGGTAAGCTTAACCCGGATTCTAATATGGTGTCATTTTATGCTGTGGATACTGATAGTGGAATTGCACCCCTTGACGGAACCTATGTTACCGAAGCTTCCTTGGCTTATAATGCCATAGGAAAGCCAACCATCTATATTACCGTTAATGCGGAGGGAGCCGAAATTTGGGCAGAAATGACGGGATCGGCCTACGAACGGGGATCCCAGATCGCTATAGTGATAGATGATATTGTGTATTCAGCCCCCGGGGTTGTGGCCGGCCCGATAACAGGTGGCAGGTCTGAAATAGCGGGCGATTTCACCGAAGCGGAAGCTCAGGAACTCGCGGTACTGATCGGTTCGGGAGCTATCCCTAAAATGAAGCTTTTGGAGATTTCTTCCGAACCTATAAAATAGTGATTGGATAATCTTCGATGAACGGATTGTTCTATTTACTTGTGAATCAGTATGTTTTATTGTGAATAATTAACTTTTTCCATAACCTTGGCCATAGCATTCCCCCTTGGTTTTTGTTCAGATTTTAAAAAGAAAATAATTGTCATTTCCTTTTTGAAAACCTATATTTGCACGTTTTTAAAACCATATAAATACCGATAGAATGCAAAATAAAGGACTAGTTACCGCATTTGCTATAATCTTTGGACTGGTAAGTTTATACCAGCTTTCTTTTACATTTATAGCGAATAAAGTCGAGGGTGACGCAGAGGTTTATGCAAAGAATATGTTTGACGGGAGTGAACCGGAAGAACGTATTGAGGCCGAGACAAAATATATAGATTCTGTTGCCAACGACCCGGTTTTTCTTGGGTTTAGCTATAATGATGCCAAAGAAAAAGTACTTAATAAAGGACTAGACCTTAAAGGTGGTATCAATGTGATCCTTCAGGTTTCTGTAGAAGATATCCTGCGAGGATTGGCGAACAATTCGAAGGATCCCGCATTCAATCAGGCGTTAGAGAACGCTAAAGAACTTCAGAAGAATAGTCAGGACACATATCTCGAATCCTTTTTCAAGGCATTCGAGGCGATCCCGGGAGATAACAAACTTGCCTCCACCAGTATCTTTTTCAATAAAAACCTTGAAGACGATATAGATCGGGACGATACAAACGAAGAAGTACAAGCCGTGCTTACGCGTAAGGTGGATGAAGCCATGGTTTCTGCCTTCGAAGTATTGAGAAAACGTATCGATAAATTTGGTGTGACCCAACCAAATTTACAGCGATTAGGTAACTCCGGACGTATCCTGGTAGAATTACCTGGTGCCAAGGATATCGAAAGAACCAAAGCCCTTATCACGCAAACAGCGCAGTTGGAATTTTGGGAAGTATATCAGGTAGATCAGCTTCAAAACTTTCTAATTAGTGCAGACGCTAAACTAAAAGAAGTTCTGGCTCCTGAAGTAGAAGAAGAGGCTCAGGACTCTACAGCTACAGACACAGATACCGATGGGATCGAGGATCTTATTGGAGGTGAAGAGGTTGATGAGCAGGCCGATCCGGCTAAAGCCAATCCTTTACTGTCTAAATTTATTTCCTTCGGAAGAAGCGGTACTCCGGAAATCGCGAGTGTTCGTACCACAGATACCGAAATTGTACTGGAGTATCTGCAGAATCCTCAGGTTGTGCAGTTGTTACCCAACGATCTGCGATTTGTGAAATTTGTATGGGGTATTGAAAAGACCTTAACAACTACAGATGGTGAGACTGTTGCCTACCAGGATCTTTACGCGCTAAAACGTGATCGTACACTTGAGCCACCATTGAGTGGAGGAGTAGTAACAGATGCCGCGCAGTCTTACGATCAGGCGGGCCGTGTTTCTGTAGATATGCAGATGAACGGGAAAGGTGCTAAGATCTGGGAAGATATGACCGGCGCAGCATTCTCAAATGGAACTCAGATTGCCATAGTACTTGATGACATTGTATATTCGGCTCCTGGAGTTAGCAGCGGGCCAATTGCCGGTGGACGAAGCTCCATTACTGGAGATTTCAGTATTAATGAAGGTCAGGATCTTGCGAACGTACTTCGTGCGGGTAAACTACCTGCCTCTGCCGACATCATTCAGGCAGAATATGTTGGGCCAACATTGGGTCAGGAAGCCATAGACAGTGGTGTACTTTCTTTCCTACTAGCTTTAGGATTCGTACTGCTGTGGATGATTTTCTATTACGGAAAGGCCGGTATTTTTGCCGACATCGCACTTGTAGTGAATATTCTTTTCATCTTTGGGGTTCTTGCAGGGATTGGAGCTGTACTCACATTACCCGGGATCGCTGGTATAGTATTGACCATCGGTATTTCGGTGGATGCAAACGTACTTATCTTTGAGCGGATTAGAGAGGAACTGGCAAAAGGAAAGGCGCAGAAAGATGCGATAAAGGATGGTTTCAACAATGCCTTGTCTTCCATCCTTGATGCGAATATAACAACAGGACTTACCGGCTTGATACTACTCGTATTCGGGACAGGTCCTATTCAGGGATTTGCCACTACCTTACTTATTGGTATTTTAACGTCTCTGTTCACCGCGATCTTCATCACAAGATTGTTTATAGATAGTTATACTAAAAACGGGAAACCGTTACCATGTTCTACTTCATTTACGAAGAACTTGTTCAGAAATGTGAATATTAGTTTCCTTCAGAAGCGAAAGATCGCCTATGTGATTTCGGGACTATTAATTCTTACCAGTTTAGGTTCATTATTTACAGTTGGACTTAACCAGGGGGTGGATTTCGTAGGAGGAAGAACCTATACGGTTCGATTCGATAAAGATGTCAATGCCACTGAGATCGAAAACGACATGGTAGCAACCTTTGGAAGTGCAGAAGCAAAGACTTACGGGGGTGATAACCAATTAAAGATCACCACAAAATATAAGGTAGATGATACAGGGGAAGAAGTAGACACCGAGATAGAGAGAATGCTATTTGAGGGACTACAGCCTAATTTACCTGCCGGAATGACCTACGATCAGTTTATTAGTGACGATGAAGGTAAGGAGGTAGGACGAATGCAGTACTATAAAGTAAGTCCAACCATTGCAGATGATATAAAGAAATCGTCGTTCTGGGCTGTGTTAGGTTCGCTGGCAGTAGTGTTCCTGTACATATTGTTACGATTTAGAAGATGGCAGTTCAGTTTAGGTGCTGTAGCTGCGGTATTCCATGATGTGCTTATCGTACTAGGGATCTTCTCTCTAACCTATAAGATCATGCCATTTAATATGGAGATCGACCAATCGTTCATCGCGGCAATTCTAACAGTTATTGGTTACTCGTTAAATGACACGGTGGTTGTATTCGACCGTATTCGTGAATTCTTTAATGAGCACGGTAGCTGGAAAATGAATAAGATAATCAACAGTGCGCTTAACAGTACGTTAAGTCGAACGTTAAATACCTCCATGACAACACTCATAGTGTTATTAACCATCTTCTTACTGGGAGCCGAATCTATCCGTGGATTGATCTTCGCGCTTATAGTTGGGGTGGTAGTTGGTACTTACTCATCTCTGTTCATTGCAACACCGGTATTTTTCGATACGGTTAAAAAACGAGGGATCGACCTTAGTGATAAGAAAGACGAAGAAGAGGAAAACGAAAAGAAATAATTTTCCGAATGTATATAAAATAAAAACCCACTGTAAATCAGTGGGTTTTTTTATTTCTGCTAGTAGGCAGGCTAATTGATAACCCGCCACCGAATCTTATCGCCGGGTTCCAGAGTCCATTGATCGCTAAGCCCTGCATTTACTTCCAAAACCAACATGGCTGGTGCTTCCGATGGCAATGAAGTTTGATCTAGAGGTTGGGCATTCTTCTGAATACTCACAATCTCATTCTTACTGTTTATAAAAATGATATCCAGCGCGAATTCGGTATTTTTCATATAGAAAGAACGACGTATCTCATCATCAAAAACAAACAACATGCCCCGGTCATCCTGCATGCTTTTTCGATACATCAGTCCGGTTTCAGTTTCGTAGGCATCATCTGCGATCTCAATATCCAAAGTAGCCACAACAGAGTCTGTTTCGGCTTTCATAAGTGATAGCTCACCCTCCTTCTTAAAACTTACTTCTTTAGTTAGTGATTGTTTTTCCTGAGTTTTCTTACAACTATTCGTTGTAAGAATAGCGGCAAGAACAGCCGCTGCCAATACTATTCTTCTCATGGCGTAAATTTCTTATTTTTCGATTGTAATAGAATAAATATCCCGACAATAATAAAGGGTATACTTAACCATTGTCCGGTATTGAGGAACCATTCAGCCCTTTCATCCACCTGTGCTTCCTTAAAGAACTCCACGATCACGCGGGTAGAAAAAAGCAGGATAAGAAACCAACCAAATATGTATCCCAGATTTTCTTTTTTCGAAGTTTTCCAATAAATGTACCAAAGTATCAGGAAGGTGATCAAGTAACCGGTGGCTTCGTATAATTGTGTTGCATGTCGATATGGAATACTTTCAAGTATTTCTGCAAATTTAGGATCGTTTGCAATGGCGTTATAAGCAGCGTTTGGATCGTTCAGGCCTGTTAATTTCATCGCAGTTTGTGGGTGCATATCGTCTGCATTTCGCACTAACCTAACTCCCAGTGGGGAATCACCTACCGGACGACCAACGATTTCAGAATTCATAAAATTACCCAGACGTACAAATACTGCGCCTATAGAAACGGTAATGACCACTCGGTCGAAGATCCACAAGACAGGAAATTTTAGTTTTTTCCGGTTGTAGTAGATCAAGGCAATGATGATCCCGATCGCAGCACCGTGACTTGCAAGACCGCGGAAGCCTGTAAATTCGAATTCTGGTACAGTCTTAAATGGGAGAATCACAGAGAGAGGGTCCTCGAGTATGGTCTCAGGTTCGTAGAAAATTACATGGCCCAGACGCGCGCCTACCAGAATGGCAACCACCATATAGATAAATAAACTATCCAGTTTTTCCATGGATATGTTTTCATTCTTAAAGAATCGTTTCATAATAAACCAGCCTACAATAAAGGCAATCACATACGATAAACTATAGAAACGAATCATGAAAAACCCAAGGTCGATACCTTCGATCGGGTTCCATGTAAAACTCAGGAAGTGCATATTTCGGAATTAGAAAATGTAGTGTAAATATAGAAAAGACAATGCTAAACCTCGTTAATAATTCCTTATTCTTTTTCAGAATCAGGAACCGGATCGTATCCACTTCCGCCCCATGGATTACAACTTATAATCCTTTTGGCAGATAGCCATCCTCCTTTTAAAAGTCCGTGTCGCTCCAACGCTTCTACAGTGTATTGAGAGCAGGTAGGGGTATAGCGGCAGCTGGATGGAAAAATAGGTGATATAAATCGTTGATATCCTCGTATTAATAAGATAAAAGGATATATTAGAATTTTCTTCATCACCTTAGAAATTAAACTGTAGAACAGTAATTTAGATTTAATTCAGGGAGTAAGTCGTCCCATCTTTACCGTCCTTAAGCTGAATACCAATTTCCTGTAATTCATCTCTAATACGGTCACTCGTTCCAAAATCCTTTTCGGCTCTTGCCTTATTGCGCAGTTCGATAAGAAGGTCGATGGTTCCCGATAGTTTATTTGTTTCACTATTTCCTTCTGAAGCGATATCGAGTAACCCCAGCACATCGAAGATAAAATCGTGCATCGTCTCCTCAAGTAGCTTCAGATCTGCTTCGGTGATGGTCGCGTTTCCTTCCTTTAATGCATTGATCTGTTTAGCAGCCTCGAAAAGTTGCGCGATGAGAATGGGGCTATTGAAATCATCGTTCATAGCGTCATAGCAAGATTGTCGCCATTCAGAAACATTAAAGGAACTGCTGTTTGAAGTGGGCAGACCTTCCAGGCTTCTATAAGCGTCCATTAATCTGTTATATCCTTTTTCTGAAGCCTCAAGAGCATCGTTCGAAAAATCCAGGATACTGCGGTAATGCGCTTGGAACATAAAAAATTTTGCCACAGTGGGCGCAAAAGCCTTACTTAACACATCATTTTCTCCGGAGAACAACTCATTAGGCAAAATGTTGTTTCCTGTGGATTTTGCCATTTTCTTACCGTTAAGTGTAAGCATGTTAGCGTGCATCCAGTAATTTACAGGATTTATTTTATTTGAAGCCTCTGCCTGTGCGATCTCACATTCGTGGTGTGGAAATTTCAGGTCCATTCCCCCTCCGTGAATATCGAAATTATTACCAAGATATTTGGTACTCATGGCAGTACATTCTAAATGCCAACCGGGAAAACCATCACTCCAGGGAGACGGCCAGCGCATTATATGCTGGGGTTCGGCTTTTTTCCATAATGCAAAATCCTGCGGATTCTTCTTTTCACTTTGCGAAGCAAGTTCACGGGTGTTGGTGATCATGTCTTCCAACTGCCTTCCGCTTAACTTACCATATTGGTGATCGGTGTTGAACTTCATCACATCGAAATACACCGAGCCGTTGATCTCATAGGCGTATCCTTCAGCAATTATATTTTCAACAATTCGTATTTGTTCAATAATATGCCCAGTAGCTGTTGGTTCAATACTAGGTGGGTGGGCGTTGAACCGGGCCATAACATTATGAAAATCCACCGAATACTTCTGCACCACTTCCATGGGCTCCAATTGTTCGATCCTGGCCTTTTTCAAGATAGGATCTTCTCCGCTCTCACCGTCGTTTTCCAGATGGCCGGCATCTGTGATATTTCGAACGTATCTTACCTTATAACCTAAATGCTTCAGATATCGAAAAACCAGATCGAAAGAAAGAAAAGTCCGGCAATTCCCCATATGTACATTGCTGTATACTGTAGGTCCGCATACATACATTCCCACAGCACCTTCATGTATTGGAGTAAATTTTTCCTTCTTTTTGGAAAGAGAATTGTAAATGAACAATTCCTGTTCTTCGTATAGCTTCATTTCGATCGCATTCAATTAAAACTGGAAATTACTTCAGAATCTACCCTTAAAATTCGGTGTCTAAATTAATATAATCAAGAAAATCTCGCCTTACATTCGGATCTTTGAATTTTCCGCCGAATTCACTGGTAACCGTACTACTGTCGATATCACGGATTCCACGGGAATTAACGCACAAATGCTTGGCGTCTATCACACAGGCAACGTCCTTGGTTTGCAGAATATGTTGTAGTTCTTCCACGATCTGCATTGTTAGCCGTTCCTGTACCTGCGGGCGTTTAGCGAAGTAATCCACGATACGGTTCATCTTAGATAATCCCACAACTGTACCATTCGAAATATATGCTATGTGTGCCTTTCCAACGATAGGTAATAGATGATGTTCGCAGGTAGAATACAAGGTGATGTTCTTTTCCACCAGCATTTCACCATATTTATATTTATTCTCAAAGGTGGAAGCTTTGGGTTTTCTATCCGGATGAAGGCCGCCGAAGATCTCCTGAACAAACATTTTTGCTACTCGGGTAGGGGTTCCTTTCAAACTATCGTCTGTAAGGTCTAACCCAAGGGTATTCATTATATTCCGGACGTCTTCCTTGATCTTTGCTATTTTTTCAATATCACTTAACTCAAAGGCATCAGACCGTAACGGAGTGTCCGTAGAAGAGCCCACATGGTCGTTCCCCATGGCCTCAATTTCTCTGAGTTGTTTCTCCAAATCCATACGCTTTTTATTATTAACGAACTGCAAAGATAGGTATTCGGTACATGCTATGAAAAGCAGCTTCTTAGTATTTTAACCTCATTAGATTAACAATTTCCTAAAATTTTCTTAATTTTCAGGCCTTATACCCCTATTACCGATGAAAAAGAGAATCCCCATAAATCTGCTTTTGCTACTGGCATTGCTATGTTTTAACCTGAACCTGAACGCACAGGGCCCCGGATCGTTGTTTGTTGATGCCGGCCCTGACGTAACTGCAGACTGTGCCGTTGGCGGCTGTGCAGACATCACTGCTACCTTCCTGCAAACATTCGATACCTCCGGATTAACATATAATGTTAGTTCGATTCCTTACAATCCGCCATTCCCTTTTAACGGGCTGGCCAACTCACTAAACCCGAATATCGACGACGCTTGGTCTTCTGTAGATACCTTGCCTTTCGATTTTTGCTTCTTTGGTGATCTCGAGACCGAGTTCCAGGTAGGTTCCAATGGTGTGATACGATTCGATGTAGATCCACTCGACACGACCAATGCATGGGCATTTACCCAGGATTTACCTAATAACACCAACCCCACACTTGGTGAAGCAAACGTGTTTACACCGGTCCACGATATAGATCCGTCTGCTTCAACGACAGAAGAAATAGGCTACGAAGTGCTGGGAACATTCCCAAACAGGGTGCTTGTAGTATCTTATTACGAAGTGCCTATGTTTTCGAGTTCGTGTAATTCGTTACTGGCAACCCATATGGCTGTATTTTATGAGTTCTCCAATGTTGTGGAAATATATATACAGGATAAACCAACCTGTAGTACCTGGAATAGTGGTAATGCAGCGATAGGAATTCAGAACGATGCAGGAGATACAGCATATGTTCCACCCGGACGAAATACTTCCGATTCTCCATGGACAACTTCCAACGAAGCATGGAGTTTTGCACCTACTGGCCCTCCAACCTATGTGTTTGGCTGGTATGATAGTACCGGGACTTTAATTTCAAACAGCCCAACTATAAATGTATGCGTAACCGGTACCGAAACTTTCGAAGCCAGAGTAACCTGGACCAACACCTGTAATGGTGATATGGTTACATTGTCCGATTTTGTAGATGTTACTTCAACGGCGCCCTTTACAATAGACCTGGGACCTGATGTTACAACTTGTAGCTCTAACGATATTATCCTAAATGCAAATCCGGGAATCCCAGATTTGTCCTATGAATGGTTTATAGATGGGATATCTCAAGGACCTTCTACAGTAAACGATGATACGTTTACGGCAATGGCTCCTAATTCGGGGGTTTACTCTGTAGAAGTATTCGACCCACTCGATCCCACCTGTATTACCGGAGACTCCGTACAGATCGATTTCTTATTTCAGCCTGTTGCCAACCCGGCAGATGATCTGTTTATATGTGATGATGGTGTAAATATGGGGATTTTCGATCTTACCCAAAATGATGCGGTTGTTCTGGGAGGACAAAATCCTGCTAATTTCAATATAACGTATCACAACTCCATGGCCGATGCCAATACTGGAGCAAATCCTATAGCTACTCCGGCTGCCTATCCTATTGCAACTCCACCTGTGGAGACTATTTGGGTTAGAATAGAAGACCTCACAGGAACCTGTTTTGATGTGGACGATTTTATCATTCAATTTCAGCCCGCTATGGCAGGGCCAATGACCGATATTGTTACCTGTGATGATGATGCAAATGGTATAGTTACTCTTGATCTTGTTCTACTGAAGAACCCTGAAGCATTAAACGGGCAGAGCCCCAGTCTGTATAGTGTGTCCTATCACCCAACACAGGCTGATGCAGATGCGAATACAAATCCGCATCCCAATCCTTATGATGTTACGGCACCTTCGGAAACAATTTTTGTAAGAGTAGAAAACAATGCTACGCCCACTTGTTATGCAACCGATAGTTTTGTGGTAGATATATTCGAAGCTCCACCAGCCAATGTACCTACACCTTACGAGGTATGTGACGATATTCCAAACGACGGCTTTGCCGAATTCGATCTTACATCCAAGGACCTTGAGATAACAGGAGGAAACCCTAATGCAGTTGTAAGTTATCATTTCAGCTTTGCCAACGCTCAAGCCGGTACCTTCCCACTTGCCAGTCCTTATACGAATACAGTTCAAGGATTCCAAACAGTATATGCACGTGTAGAGAATATTAATAATCCAGACTGCTTTAATATAGTCCCACTGGATCTGGTGGTTAATGATTCCCCTGCCATTACAGACCCCATTAGTGATTATTTCATTTGCGACAACGACGGTGATGGGATAGAGATTTTTGATCTCACGAGCAAGGATGCTGAGATTTTGAACATTTTGGTCAATGTCACCCTTACCTATCACCAGAGTCAGCCTGAGGCTGAGGCTGGGTTGAATCCTATCATGCCTGCCAATGCTTATGGCAGTGGTGGTGAGGTGATCTGGGTACGGGGTGAGAACAGTGCGGGTTGTTATACGGTGGGTAGTTTTGGTTTGATCTTGGGCAGTATTCCTTCTTTTGTTGAAGTACCTGTTTTCGAGCAGTGCGACAATGATGGGGATGGGGTAGAGGATTTCGATCTAAATATGCAGAATGCCACGATCGTGGATGGTAATTTGGCTTTGAGTGTAAGTTATCACCCCACCCAGGTGGATGCCGATGCCAACACCAATCCTTTAGCGATTCCTTATACCAGTGCGGGTGAGACGATCTATGTACGTGTGGAGGATAACATGACGGGTTGCTACGGCACCTTTGCGATGGATCTGGTGGTTGTGATGGCCCCTGAGATCTTTCAGCCTGATCCGTTAACCTATTGTGATGATGACAATGATGGTTTTGGGGAGTTTACCCTTACCGATGCCGATGAGGATGTGGTCAACGGGAACCCTTCGGGTAATTTGGTGGTGAGTTACCACGAGACCCTTGCCGATGCCCAAAACAATGTCAATGCGCTGGTGAGTCCTTATGCCAATGTGGATCCTTTTCTACAGACGGTCTATGTACGTCTTACCGATATTGCTACGGGTTGTTATTCGACCACGACCCTGCTCCTTATTGTTCAGGATTCTCCTTTGATCAACGATCCACAGCCTTTGGTGGTTTGTGATGATGACAACGATGGTTTTGCCTTGTTTGATCTCACCCAGGCCGAGGCTGAGATTTTGGGGTCGTTGAACCCGAGTGATTATACGATCACCTATTATGAGGATCCGGCCCTTAGTATTGCCATTGTGAACACCACGGCCTATCCGAACCTGTCTAATCCCCAGACGATCTATGTGGTTGTTGAGGATATCAGCAACGGATGTCAGGGTCAGACGACCTTAGAGTTACAGGTGAACCTGCCACCTCAGATCAATGCGCCTACTCCTTTGGAGCTATGTGATGTAAACAATCCCGGGGATGAGATGGAGCCCTTCAATCTGGAGAGTAAGACCTTTGAGATCACCGGTGGTGATCCGGGTATTGTGATCACCTATCACGAGACCCAGGCAGATGCCGATACGGGAGCCAATGCGTTGAGCAGTCCGTATGTCAATCAGGTTCCTCAGCCTCAGACGATCTACATTCGTGCTGTGGGGGCCACCACGGGTTGTGTGACCAGTCAGGGTTTCACTTTGGATCTGGTGGTCAATCCGGTTCCTTCTCCTGTGACTCCTACGCCCTTGGAGGTTTGTGATGCGGACAACGATGGTTTTGCGCTTTTCGATCTCAACAGTAAGAATACGGAGATAGCCGGCGGGGAGTTGGTGGCGATCACCTATCATGAGACTCTGGCCGATGCCCAGGCGGGTATTTTTGCGTTATCGAGTCCGTATCAGAATATTGTATCGGGATCTCAGACGGTTTATGCACGAGCGACCTATTCTCCTATCAATCCTCCTCCTTTCAACACGGGTTGTTACCGCGTGGTTGAGTTAGAATTAATTGCGGTTCCCACCCCTGTGGTTCCCTTAACGTTAGATCCTTTGGTGATCTGTGATCCTGAGGGCAATGGGGTAGAGACCTTCGATCTTACGCTTCAGGATGCTGCTGTATTGGGCAGTCAGGATCCTGGTGAGCATACGATCACCTATCATGAGAGTTTGGCTTCTGCACAGGCGGGTACGCCTTTTATCGGCACGCCTACGGCCTATCAGAATACGTCTAATCCTCAGACGATCTGGGTACGATTGACCCACAATGGCAGTGGTTGTTTTGCCATTACCTCCTTTGAGCTTCAGACGCCTGAGGGTCCTGGAGTTACCCAGCCCACTCCTTTGAGTGTGTGTGATGATGTGGGTGAGCCCAATGATGGTGTTACCTTGTTTGATCTCACGGTAAAGAACGATGAGATCACCGGTGGTGTATTGGGCGTTGGGGTACAGTACTATGAGACCCTGGCCGATGCGCAGAACAATACCAATGCGATCGATCCTGCGACGGCCTATGAGAATATAAGCAATCCCCAGACGGTTTTTGTACGGGTTACCGACGGCAACAGTGGATGTGTGGATACCACGGTGAGTTTAACCCTTCGGGTCAATGCCAATCCTGAGCCGGGTACTCCGGAGGCTCTTTCGCTCTGTGATGTGAATGATCCGGGGGATGGGATGGAGGTTTTCGATCTCACCCAGGCCGCCTTACAGATCACCGGGGGTAGTCCTTGGGATCTGACCTATCATGAGAGTTACCAGGAGGCCTTCGACGGGCTCAATGCGATAGTGGATCCTACCATGTATACCAACACCAGTAGTCCTCAGACGATCTATGTACGGGTAGAGAACAATACGATTCCTGAGGGATGTTTTGAGATCGTTGAGTTGGTGTTGATCGTTGATCCTCTTCCGGATGCTACGGCTGTCATTACGCCTCTTATTTTGTGTGAGGTACCTTCGGATGGATTTGGGTTGTTTGATCTAAGCTCTAAGATCGAGGAGATCTTGGGGGGGCAGGATCCCGGGATCTTCCAGGTGAGTTTCTATGAGAGTCAGGCGGAGGCCGATGCGCAGCTCAATCCGATCTTAAACACCACTTCGTATCCAAACACGACCAATCCTCAGACGATCTATGTGGGGATCTTAAACAGTGATACGGGTTGTTATATAGCCCAGCAGAGTTTTGAGATCGAGGAGCGCGAGGGTGCAGTGGCCACGACTCCCGATCCGTATATTATATGTGACAATGTGGAGCCAAATGACGGTCTGGGGGAGTTTGTTCTGGACGGCAGTACTGCGGAGAGTCAGGTGGTGATCGACCAGATTTTGGGGGGTCAGGACCCTTCGGTCTATCTGTTGAGTTTCCATCCTACCCTGGAGGATGCTCATGCCAACACCAATGCATTGGGCAGTCCATTTGCCAATACGATCAACCCGCAGCTGATCTACGCCCGGGTGGAGAACAGTGGCACGGACTGTTATGATATTACCCAGGTGATCTTAAAGGTAGAGGAATTACCGGAGGTATTTTTGGAGGAGAGTTATCGCCTGTGTGTGGATGCCAATGGCAATCCGATTCCCCAGGAGGAGGGATCTTTATCGCCCCCTGTGATCGATACGGGTCTGGATCCTGCTCTTTATAGTTTTGAATGGTTTATCGACGGACAGTTGCAGTTGGGTCAGGACGATCCATCGATCGTTGCTCTTAGTGGTGGCACCTACAGTGTGATCGTTACCGAGAACAACAGTGGCTGCAGCACCGAGGCTGTTACGACCGTTACCATATCGTCTCCGCCCCTTGCATGGGATGCACAGGTGGTTACACCTGCCTTTGCGGGCGCCCATGCGATCCAGGCTACGGCCGAGGGATTGGGGGAGTATAGCTTCCAGCTGGACGATGGTCCTTTCCAGAGTGAGGGCTTGTTCGAGGGGGTATTACCGGGGATGCACCTGGTAACGATCAAGGATGTTAATGGTTGTGGTAGTGTAACGGTAGAGGTGAGTATCATCGACTATCCTCGTTTTGTCACTCCCAACCAGGATGGCTATCACGACACCTGGAACATCATCGGGATCGCCGGTGGTGACCCTACGGCAAAAATTTATATATTTGACAGGTTCGGCAAGCTGCTTAAGCAGTTGAGTCCTTTGGGAGAGGGCTGGGACGGCACCTATAACGGAAACCCGATGCCCTCGAGCGATTACTGGTTTTTGGTGGAATACACCGAAGATGAAACCCGAAAAGAGTTTAAAGGACACTTTACCCTAAAACGATAACGTCCATCCCCATACTTAATAAAAAAAAGCCACTCATTGAGTGGCTTTTTTTGTTAAGCTTATCGACGCAATTTGATTTTTATCCATGAAATCAGGATTTAAAACTAAATTTTCTCAATTTTAGGAATTTATGCTTATTTTCATATCGCTTTTTAACCAAAAAATTCAATTGTGAAGAAAATATTACTCCTGGCATTTTTGCTTTTATCTTCTGTAATAATTGCTCAGCCAGTTACCTTATTTGAACAGTTTAATGGCCGCTACGATTTCACGGCTTTCGGAAATACTCTTAATACTGCTGCAAACCCTTGCAATATATTAACACAGAGTAGCGCTAATTTTACGATGCCACCTGGAGGAACCTTAGTAGCCGCTAAACTTTATTGGGGAGGTTCAGGCCCGGGTGATTTTAATGTAGAACTAAATGGCTCGGCAGTCACAGCTGAACGGACCTTCGGTATAAATTTTAATGGCCTGGATTTCTTTGCGGCCTATGCAGACGTAACCGATATAGTGAACCTAAATGGTAACGGAACTTATACGCTAGCAGATCTGGATCTTACTGCCGTTATTCCCGCATATTGTGGAAATGCCACGGATTTCGGGGGATGGTCGGTTACCGTGATATTTGAGAATCCTGCTTTATTATTGAATCAAATTAGTCTTTTCGACGGACTCGAGTTTGTTTCGTCTACTAATCCAACTCTGGATATAACACTTACTAATATTGATGTTGCTACCGATGACCTTGCAAAAATTGGATTTTTGGCCTGGGAAGGAGATGCTGGATTGGCGGTTAATGAAAGCTTAATTATAAATGGAACATTAATAGATAATCCTCCCTTGAATCCGGGGAACAATGCATTTAACGGAACAAACAGCTATACAGGAACCTCCGATATGTATAATATGGATCTGGATTTTTATGATCTGGAGAATATTGTTAATCCAGGGGACACGATGATACCTATCAGCCTTACCTCGGGACAGGATTTCGTGATGATCAATAACATTATCACCAATGTTAATTCGGAAATACCCGATGCAACCATAGTTATAGATGATCTAGGGGTGCTATGTGCCAACAATAATATAGATGTGGATTATACGGTCTACAACGTGAATAGTACAGCGCCACTTCCTGCCAATACTCCTATCGCATTCTATGCTGATGCGGTATTAATTGGTCAATCACAAACTTTTACCGAAATCCCTATCGATGGTTCCGAATCCGGTTCGATAACCCTGAACATTCCCGTAGGTACACCGGTTCTTTTCGATTTAATTGCTGTTGTTGATGATGATGGTACTGGAAATGGAATTGTGAATGAAACAGATGAAACTAATAACGAATTCATACTGCCGGTCGATCTCAATCTTTTAGCATTACCACTAGGCCCGGATATTGATAGCTGTGTTGGTGAAACCGTTCTCCTCGATACCGGGATAGATGATCCTTTATGGTCGTTTCAATGGTTTTTTAATAATGTTCTTATACCCGGAGCTACGGGACCCTCTTTACCTGTTACGGTGGCTGGTCTATATCGTGTAGATGCCTTCGAAGGTATATGTTTTGTAAGTGATGAAATTACTGTGACCTTTAATCCTAATCCGGTTGCAGTTGTACCCACAGATCTGGAGCTTTGTGATGAGCTCCCTAATGATGGCTTCGGAATTTTTGATCTCACCACCAAAGATGCTGAGATTATGAACGGTCAGGCCAATACCTTTGTGGAATACTACGAAAGTTTAACCGCCGCGCAAAATGGCCTTTTTCCTATTCCTACCCCAACGGCCTACGCAAATATTGTGCAGGGATTTCAAACGGTTTGGGCCCGACTTGAAAGTACAGACCCCGGGGAATGTTTCGATATCGTCCCGCTCAATCTGCAGGTATTCGATTCCCCTGCCATTACAGACCCCATCAGTGATTATTTCATTTGCGACAACGACGGTGATGGGATAGAGATCTTTGATCTCACGAGCAAGGATGCTGAGATTTTGAACATTTTGGTCAATGTCACCCTTACCTATCACCAGAGTCAGCCTGAGGCTGAGGCTGGGTTGAATCCTATCATGCCTGCCAATGCTTATGGCAGTGGTGGTGAGGTGATCTGGGTACGGGGTGAGAACAGTGCGGGTTGTTATACGGTGGGTAGTTTTGGTTTGATCTTGGGCAGTATTCCTTCTTTTGTTGAAGTACCTGTTTTCGAGCAGTGCGACAATGATGGGGATGGGGTTGAGGATTTCGATCTAAATATGCAGAATGCCACGATCGTGGACGGTAATTTGGCTTTGAGTGTAAGTTATCACCCCACCCAGGTGGATGCCGATGCCAACACCAATCCTTTAGCGATTCCTTATACCAGTGCGGGTGAGACGATCTATGTACGTGTGGAGGATAACATGACGGGTTGCTACGGCACCTTTGCGATGGATCTGGTGGTTGTGATGGCCCCTGAGATCTTTCAGCCTGATCCGTTAACCTATTGTGATGATGACAATGATGGTTTTGGGGAGTTTACCCTTACCGATGCCGATGAGGATGTGGTCAACGGGAACCCTTCGGGTAATTTGGTGGTGAGTTACCACGAGACCCTTGCCGATGCCCAAAACAATGTCAATGCGCTGGTGAGTCCTTATGCCAATGTGGATCCTTTTCTACAGACGGTCTATGTACGTCTTACCGATATTGCTACGGGTTGTTATTCGACCACGACCCTGCTCCTTATTGTTCAGGATTCTCCTTTGATCAACGATCCACAGCCTTTGGTGGTTTGTGATGATGACAACGATGGTTTTGCCTTGTTTGATCTCACCCAGGCCGAGGCTGAGATTTTGGGGTCGTTGAACCCGAGTGATTATACGATCACCTATTATGAGGATCCGGCCCTTAGTATTGCCATTGTGAACACCACGGCCTATCCGAACCTGTCTAATCCCCAGACGATCTATGTGGTTGTTGAGGATATCAGCAACGGATGTCAGGGTCAGACGACCTTAGAGTTACAGGTGAACCTGCCACCTCAGATCAATGCGCCTACTCCTTTGGAGCTATGTGATGTAAACAATCCCGGGGATGAGATGGAGCCCTTCAATCTGGAGAGTAAGACCTTTGAGATCACCGGTGGTGATCCGGGTATTGTGATCACCTATCACGAGACCCAGGCAGATGCCGATACGGGAGCCAATGCGTTGAGCAGTCCGTATGTCAATCAGGTTCCTCAGCCTCAGACGATCTACATTCGTGCTGTGGGGGCCACCACGGGTTGTGTGACCAGTCAGGGTTTCACTTTGGATCTGGTGGTCAATCCGGTTCCTTCTCCTGTGACTCCTACGCCCTTGGAGGTTTGTGATGCGGACAACGATGGTTTTGCGCTTTTCGATCTCAACAGTAAGAATACGGAGATAGCCGGCGGGGAGTTGGTGGCGATCACCTATCATGAGACTCTGGCCGATGCCCAGGCGGGTATTTTTGCGTTATCGAGTCCGTATCAGAATATTGTATCGGGATCTCAGACGGTTTATGCACGAGCGACCTATTCTCCTATCAATCCTCCTCCTTTCAACACGGGTTGTTACCGCGTGGTTGAGTTAGAATTAATTGCGGTTCCCACCCCTGTGGTTCCCTTAACGTTAGATCCTTTGGTGATCTGTGATCCTGAGGGCAATGGGGTAGAGACCTTCGATCTTACGCTTCAGGATGCTGCTGTATTGGGCAGTCAGGATCCTGGTGAGCATACGATCACCTATCATGAGAGTTTGGCTTCTGCACAGGCGGGTACGCCTTTTATCGGCACGCCTACGGCCTATCAGAATACGTCTAATCCTCAGACGATCTGGGTACGATTGACCCACAATGGCAGTGGTTGTTTTGCCATTACCTCCTTTGAGCTTCAGACGCCTGAGGGTCCTGGAGTTACCCAGCCCACTCCTTTGAGTGTGTGTGATGATGTGGGTGAGCCCAATGATGGTGTTACCTTGTTTGATCTCACGGTAAAGAACGATGAGATCACCGGTGGTGTATTGGGCGTTGGGGTACAGTACTATGAGACCCTGGCCGATGCGCAGAACAATACCAATGCGATCGATCCTGCGACGGCCTATGAGAATATAAGCAATCCCCAGACGGTTTTTGTACGGGTTACCGACGGCAACAGTGGATGTGTGGATACCACGGTGAGTTTAACCCTTCGGGTCAATGCCAATCCTGAGCCGGGTACTCCGGAGGCTCTTTCGCTCTGTGATGTGAATGATCCGGGGGATGGGATGGAGGTTTTCGATCTCACCCAGGCCGCCTTACAGATCACCGGGGGTAGTCCTTGGGATCTGACCTATCATGAGAGTTACCAGGAGGCCTTCGACGGGCTCAATGCGATAGTGGATCCTACCATGTATACCAATACCAGTAGTCCTCAGACGATCTATGTACGGGTAGAGAACAATACGATTCCTGAGGGATGTTTTGAGATCGTTGAGTTGGTGTTGATCGTTGATCCTCTTCCGGATGCTACGGCTGTCATTACGCCTCTTATTTTGTGTGAGGTACCTTCGGATGGATTTGGGTTGTTTGATCTAAGCTCTAAGATCGAGGAGATCTTAGGGGGGCAGGATCCTGGGATCTTCCAGGTGAGTTTCTATGAGAGTCAGGCGGAGGCCGATGCGCAGCTCAATCCGATCTTAAACACCACTTCGTATCCTAACACGACCAATCCCCAGACGATCTATGTGGGGATCTTAAACAGTGATACGGGTTGTTATATAGCCCAGCAGAGTTTTGAGATCGAGGAGCGCGAGGGTGCAGTGGCCACGACTCCCGATCCGTATATTATATGTGACAATGTGGAGCCAAATGACGGTCTGGGGGAGTTTGTTCTGGACGGCAGTACTGCGGAGAGTCAGGTGGTGATCGACCAGATTTTGGGGGGTCAGGATCCTTCGGTCTATCTGTTGAGTTTCCATCCTACCCTGGAGGATGCTCATGCCAACACCAATGCATTGGGCAGTCCATTTGCCAATACGATCAACCCGCAGCTGATCTACGCCCGGGTGGAGAACAGTGGCACGGACTGTTATGATATTACCCAGGTGATCTTAAAGGTAGAGGAATTACCGGAGGTATTTTTGGAGGAGAGTTATCGCCTGTGTGTGGATGCCAATGGCAATCCGATTCCCCAGGAGGAGGGATCTTTATCGCCCCCTGTGATCGATACGGGTCTGGATCCTGCTCTTTATAGTTTTGAATGGTTTATCGACGGACAGTTGCAGTTGGGTCAGGACGATCCATCGATCGTTGCTCTTAGTGGTGGCACCTACAGTGTGATCGTTACCGAGAACAACAGTGGCTGCAGCACCGAGGCTGTTACGACCGTTACCATATCGTCTCCGCCCCTTGCATGGGATGCACAGGTGGTTACACCTGCCTTTGCGGGCGCCCATGCGATCCAGGCTACGGCCGAGGGATTGGGGGAGTATAGCTTCCAGCTGGACGATGGTCCTTTCCAGAGTGAGGGCTTGTTCGAGGGGGTATTACCGGGGATGCACCTGGTAACGATCAAGGATGTTAATGGTTGTGGTAGTGTAACGGTAGAGGTGAGTATCATCGACTATCCTCGTTTTGTCACTCCCAACCAGGATGGCTATCACGACACCTGGAACATCATCGGGATCGCCGGTGGTGACCCTACGGCAAAAATTTATATATTTGACAGGTTCGGCAAGCTGCTTAAGCAGTTGAGTCCTTTGGGAGAGGGCTGGGACGGCACCTATAACGGAAACCCGATGCCCTCGAGCGATTACTGGTTTTTGGTGGAATACACCGAAGATGAAACCCGAAAAGAGTTTAAAGGACACTTTACCCTAAAACGATAACGTCCATCCCCATACTTAATAAAAAAAAGCCACTCATTGAGTGGCTTTTTTAGGTGTTTACCTTCAGAGACTAATTCCTAAAGTGAAAACTATATTATTAAATGTGGTATCTATGTTTGAAACACTGGTAAGTCCTACATCATACAATTGCCTACTTCTGTCCTGCTGCGCTCGGGCATAAGCGATATCAAAGTTATACTCTCCGAAATCGTACCCTAATCCTAAGGAGAAACCTGTGAGATCACCTACGATCATATCATTTTTATATGGGCTCTGCTCGTATTGCATCCCTGCGCGAAGACTTAAGGCATTTATTCGATATTCGCCGCCTAATTTTACGCTGGAAGACCCTTGTAGATTACTACTAATAGAATTGTTCAGGGCACTGAATTCACCACTAAAATCTGACGAAAATTTTGTCTGAGAATAATCTTTATACGAATAATCTAAACTAATAAGACCTTGTTTTCCGAAGACATAAGCGGCACTAGCTGCATATCGACCGGGAGTGCGCAATTCGTAGTCTGCAAAGACATTCAATACATTTGGATTAACTACGGCTGTGATACTTTGGCCGTCTTCGGTTCGGCGCGTACGGAGGTATTGAGTAGTTTCTTCAGATATCTCAAACCAGGTAGGAGTATCATAGGTCAGTCCAAGTCTAACCTCATCAGAAACCTTAAAAATACCACCTAATTGAGCAGAAAATCCTCCGCCAAGAACAGATAAGTTGTTTTCAAATTCAACCTGATTCACTATACTTCCCGGATTGGAATTCGTCTCGAAAAGAAAATTACTTTCCACATAATCGATAGCATGAAAATTAAGATTTACCCCGAAGTAGAATTGCTCGGTATACTGCGCACCAAAATTTATCGTGTATTTCCCATTGAATCCCGTAGAGGTTGCGTAGTATTCTTGATTAAATCGTCCCGGTGCTATATTCGATACGTACTGAGTGTTATTTGGATTCCCTGCATCAACGGGATCAATAATGTAACCCTGGAAGCCTAAAAATGCGTTTTGAGCAGCAGTACCTTCTGTTTCACCTAGAAAAGAATAAAGACTTGAAATGGATTCACCGCCTTGAAGCTGTAATAATTCCAATGGAATACCCTGTGCCAGGGTTAGGAAATAAGAAGCTATGGACCTATTACCATTTCCCTGTATAAAAACATCATCATCGTGATTTAGAGTATTGTTATAATTTATCCCAACGGTAAATTTCTTCCAATTGGAGTTCTCGTTCACATTGTCATAAACAAAAACGCCTCCGGCCTGGTTAATAGCCACGTCTGTGTCGATTCCTCTGGCTTCACTACCAAAATAAGTTGCATTGTTCTCCCTGTCTAATACACCTAGAGAGAATGAAAGATCATTGGTGATAAAAACTGCGCTACTTGCCGGGTTAATACCTATGGCAGATAAATCTCCACCCAGGGCACCAAATGCCCCACTCATCGCGGTATAACGAGCCGATCCGGTAGTGCGATCCACACCATAACGCAAGCCGTCGGTGATATTCTGAGCACTCGAAAAGGTCATAACAAAACCTGCTATGAGTAAGAAAAATTTTCTTTTCATATTAAAAGATCATTTATTTATTGAAAAATTTTATCCGCGCCCACCTCTTCGGCTGCCACCTCCGCCTCTTGAGCCTGAGGATGATCTGGAGCTTCCTCCACTTCGTAAGGAACCTGATGACCTGGAACTTCCCGAGCTTCGGAAGGAATTATTAGATCTTCTGCTGGAGTTATTATTTACACTAGGACGCGTAGTTCGTCTTTGTGTGTTCAATTGCGTATTGTTGGATCGTCGTGTATTCACACTGGGACGCGTTTCTACACCGCTACTTCGACGGGTTGCATTTACGTTATTTCTACGATAATCTGTAGATCGTCTGTTGTATTCACCACGTGAATAATTCCCTCTTCTTGAATTTACGCTAGATCTGTTAGTATTATAAGATCGTCTGTTATTGTAGGTTGATCTTCCGCGATTATAGTCCAGATTTCTTCGGCCTCTGTTATATGCAATATTGTTATAGCCATAATATCCGTGATGACCGTGCCATCCGCCATACCAGCCTCCGTACCATCCGCCATACCAACCGGCGTTCCAGTAAGGACCCCAGCCCCAGCCAACTCTCCAATAAGGAGACCAGTAGCTATAGCCCCATCCACCGTACCACCAGGGATTGTACCAATGGTTCCAGCCCCAGTAACCACCCCAGTAACCGCCCCAACCGGCGTTACCGTAGATGTTAACAGTTATATCTGTAGCGTTGTCACCCCATCCGCCATATCCACCTTGATATTCGGGTTCCTGAATAACTATATTTCCATATTCGTCCAGGGTGTCACTACTAGAGTACGATTCAATATCTGTGAAGATAAGATCTTCCTCCGGCAGATCTGCATAATCATTCTGCTTAGATTGAAAGTATTGTTTATAGTAATTGGATTTCTCGTTTACTTGTTCATTTTCTGTGCTGGCTGTCGAATAGGTATCCGAACTATAGATACCATCGGTATCATCATAACCGTTCTGATGGGTTCCGCAGGATGTTAGCAACAAAGCCATCACACCGGTAAGCAGTATGGGTAATGTTTTTTTCATAGCATTTATTTTGATTTGCATAACTGCAGGATTTAATTGTTCTACTATATAAAAATAGTTAGTTTTGCCGAGAACTAGAAGAACTACTATTTATTTAACAAAGGCACAATATCTGTGCCAAACTAGGCGGTATGGCTAAGAATTTGACTACTCGAGAAGAGGACTACTCTAAATGGTATAATGAGCTTGTTGTAAAAGCCGATCTGGCCGAAAATTCGGGGGTTCGAGGGTGTATGGTCATAAAACCATACGGATATGCTATTTGGGAAAAAATGCAGGCCGAGCTCGACCGGATGTTTAAGGAAACAGGACACCAGAACGCTTATTTTCCACTTTTTATTCCGAAGTCATATTTCAGCAAGGAGGCGAGCCACGTGGATGGATTTGCCAAAGAGTGTGCTGTGGTAACTCACTATCGTTTAAAGACAGACGAGAGTGGGAAGGGGATCATTGTCGATCCAGACGCTAAACTGGAGGAAGAATTGATCGTGAGACCAACTTCAGAGACAATTATTTGGGACACCTATAGAAAATGGGTGCAGTCTTATCGTGATTTACCAATTCTCGTTAATCAATGGGCGAATGTGGTTCGATGGGAAATGCGCACACGTTTATTTTTACGAACCGCCGAATTTCTTTGGCAAGAAGGGCATACAGCCCATGCCACCGAAGCGGAAGCTATCGCTGAAGCCGAACAAATGCTTAGGGTGTATGCCGAGTTTGTTGAGAATTATATGGCAATTCCGGTAATAAAAGGATTAAAGACGGAAAGTGAACGATTTGCCGGGGCGCTGGAAACTTATTGTATTGAAGCTTTAATGCAGGATGGGAAGGCTTTACAAGCCGGTACATCTCATTTTTTAGGTCAGAATTTCGCAAAGGCTTTCGACGTGAAATTCACCGATAAGGAAGGTAAAATGGATTATGTATGGGCCACCTCATGGGGTGTTTCTACTCGTCTTATGGGAGCCCTGGTGATGACCCATAGTGATGATAACGGCCTGGTATTGCCTCCAAATTTGGCGCCAGATCAGGTGGTGATCGTACCTATATATCGCAACGACGAACAATTTGACGCCGTGAGCGAGGTTGCTAAAATGATCATGAACGACTTGCGCGCATCTGGTTTGAGGGTAAAGTTCGACGACCGGGACACGCATAAGCCAGGATGGAAATTCAATGAATACGAATTGAAAGGAGTTCCTGTGCGTATCGCTATCGGTCCGAAGGATGTGGAGAAAGGTACTGTGGAAATCGCCCGAAGAGATACTTTGGAGAAGGAATTTGTAAAGACTGAAGATGTGGTCGATACTATTGGGGCGCTTATGGATGAAATTCAGAAGAATTTATATAAAAAAGCATCCGATTTCAGAAGCAATAATACTACCACAGTGGATAGTTATGATGAGTTCAAGGAGGTATTAAATACGAGTGGCGGGTTTATTCTAGCGCATTGGGATGGTTCTGCGGAAACCGAAGAACGCATAAAGAATGAGACCAAGGCCACCATCAGGTGTATTCCTTTAGACGATAATACGCAACCGGGAAGCTGCATGGTTACTGGTAAACCGTCGTCACGAAGGGTCTTATTTGCCAGGGCGTATTAAATTCCTAAAAAAATATTGGGAAGACTTGCCGCATTCAAAAATAGTTGTATTTTTGCATCCGCAAATGAAACTAACGGCCCGTTCGTCTAGGGGTTAGGACGCCAGGTTTTCATCCTGGTAACAGGGGTTCGATTCCCCTACGGGCTACAAATTTAATAACAAGAAGATGGCGAACCATAAGTCAGCATTAAAAAGAATCAGAAACAGCGAAACAAAGCGTTTACGCAACCGTTATCAGCATAAGACGGCACGTAATGCTATGAAGAAGCTGAAGGAATTGACAAAGAAGAAAGAGGCTGAGAAAATGCTACCTGAGGTGGTGTCTATGATCGATAAGTTAGCTAAGAAGAATATCATTCATGATAATAAAGCAGCTAACCTTAAGTCACAGCTTACTAAGCACGTCGCTTCTTTGTAAGAAATACATTGTTGGTAAACGAAAGAACGCCCTCAGGAAACTGTGGGCGTTTTTGTTTAAAATCGATCTTTCTTCCGTAAAGTGTACTTAGAATTCCAGTTCTTCATAATGGAATTCTTTAGCCGTTTCTTCTACATTGCCTAAATATTCCTTCCCTCTAAGTCGATGTACGGTATATGCTTCAAGCTCGTTTTCAGGGTAGGATTCAATTACCGCCTGCACAGATTTTACATCCAATTCGTCCTTTATTTCCACCAGCCATTTTTCTTCCATTTCTTCGGGAAGGATGAGGGGCATTCTTGGCCCTTTTAATTTTGGGTTATTATGTATTTTGCCCATCATATTATTTCCTTCAGTGGTGACAATGGTAAAGGTGTTCAGTACTTCACCGGACTCCTTATCCACCCATTCATTCCACAATCCGGCCAGTGCTAGGGGTTTTTCAGTTTTATGATGAATAAAAAAGGGATATGTCTTTCCTTTATAGTGATGGTGTTCGTAAAAGCCGTCTATATAAATTAGACATCTGTTGTTTTTAGCCGAATCCCTAAAAGACGGCTTCTCGAAGATGGTCTCACCTCGTGCATTCAAGGTATTGTTCCAGTATTTCCTCATTTGTTCTTTATCCTTCACCCAGTGAGGTACCAGACCCCAGGTGGCAATTTCGGGGTAATCGGGGGAACGGTCTGGATAGATGAGTAATTTTGGATGACTAAACCCGGAGGCGTGATGAATTGGCAGATCTGTGTAAGGGATCAGTTTCCGCCGAATTTCCTCCATTGCATGTTCATCTCCTCGTCTTTTAGCCTTGCTTAACTGGGCTTCGAGGCTTGCTTTTATATCATAACACATATTACAATGCTTATTTATGCTGAATTACTGTAAGGTGAAAAGGTAGGGGACGAGATCACTTTACTGCATCGGGAACCAATTTACTGAAATCACCACCGTTCCTGGCTATATCCCGAACCACAGAGGATGAAATGAAAGACATTTCCGGGGAGCCCATAAGAAATACACTGTCCACGCCAAAGTTCCTTTCGTTCGCCTGGCCGATAGTTTGCTCGTAGGTAAAATCTGCGGTGTTTCTCAGGCCGCGTAAAATGTACTGAGCATTTTCCTTTTTACAATAATCTGCTGTGAGTCCGCTATAGGTACCAACGCGCACAGTAGGGTAATCTTTAAAAGTTTTTTCCAGGAATGATTTTCGCTGGTCCAGCGTCCACATATATTTTTTGTCCGCATTTATTCCAATGGCAACAATGATCTCATCAAACAGGGGTAATGCCCTTTTAATAATATCGACATGACCCAGGGTAAGTGGGTCGAAAGATCCTGGAAAAACTGCTCGTCTCATATGTTAAATGTACTATTTTTTAACCAATGCTTCATCCACCAGAATTCCGAAGAATTCGGATAAAGACATACCAGTCTCTTTAACCATTTTAGGGACTATACTTTCTGAAGACAATCCGGGCGTTGTATTGGTTTCAAGAAAATAAGGAACTCCATCCTGTATGATGAATTCGGAGCGTGAAACCCCTGTCATATTAAGTAAATGGTAAACTTTTTTCGCTTCAAGTTGGACGGTTTGGGTTTCTTCATCCGAAATGCGTGCGGGTGTGATCTCTTGGGATTTTCCTAGGTATTTCGCTTCATAGTCGAAAAAATCGTTTTCCGAAACAATTTCGGTAACCGGCAGAACTATGATCTCACCATCTTTTCGATAGGTGCCTACCGAAACCTCGGTCCCCACCAGGGCGGTTTCAATTAGGACCTCGGTATCTTCGGTAAAAGCTTTTTCAATAGCGGGCTGCAGATCTTCCATGTCGTTCACCTTACTAATCCCAAAACTGGAACCAGCACGATTAGGTTTTACAAAACAGGGTAACCCTGTGGATAACACTATGGCCTCCAGGTCGTAATCTGTGCCTTTATTTATATAGTAAGAATTGGCACAGTGAATTCCGAAGTGCTTTAAAACAGAAAGACAATCCCTCTTGTTAAAACTAAGAGCTGCCTGGTAAAAGCCGGCACTCGTTTGCGGGATCCCTAATAATTCCCAATAAGCTGCCATATAGCCATCTTCCCCGGGTGTCCCGTGGATAGTGTTGAAGATCGCATCGGGAACAATTTTTTCGCCATTGTTTTCGAAACTGAAATTGGATCGATCGATCGTTTTTCTGTCACCATTTTCAGGTAGGTAAAACCATCCCTGTTTCGTAATCTGCACTGCATGGACGTGGTATTTATTTCGATCCAGATTTTCACACACGATCTTCCCACTTTGCAGAGAAATATCGAATTCACTTGAATAGCCGCCCATGGCGACTGCTATATGTTTCTTTGCCATACCATTTTTGTAAAAAGCGCGTTTAACAAAAATATCACTAATCTCTAAGAAGTTACTAACTTTAGGTTTACTATTTTTGTCATCTAACCCACAACGTATGACGTTTCTGAAATTCCTCACTACCAAAACCTTTTTAAAGCAGATGCTTTTTGCTTTATTGGCGGTGATCATACTCACCTTTATAATATTGTGGTGGTTGCGCAGTACAACAAATCACGGACAGAAGATAGAAGTCCCGGACCTGGCAAAATTGCAATTGGATGTGGTTGAGGACAAACTGGATGAACTGGATCTCAATTACGAGATACTGGACTCTGCTAATTACAACCCTGAGTACCCCAGGTTTTCGGTGATCGAGCAGATCCCGAAAGCGGGTAAGTTTGTTAAGGAGAACCGAAAGATTTATCTGTATCTCAATCCTTCAGGGTACCGCAAGATCAAGATTCCACCGGTAGTTGGCAAAACCCGCCGGCAAGCCGAACCTACTATACTAGCCATGGGGTTCAACATTGGGAAAGTAAGTTATCGCCCATATATTGCTAAAGATGAAGTTTTGGAACTTCGACATGAAGGAGCTAAGGTAGAACCGGGTGATGAGCTCCCAAAGACTGCTGTTATCGATCTCATATTAGGAGATGGATCGGGAAGTTTGAACAGAAATGCAGAGGAGGAATCTGAAGGAGATACCGATGAACCAACAGCCGAGACGGATGACGGAGGAGACAACTAATCCTGAACAGGAACCCAGCGGGAACGATGAATTATTTGAACACTATCGCTTTGTAGCCGATAAAGGGCAACAACCCTTACGGGTGGATAAATATCTTATGAATAAGATCGAGAATGCCACGCGTAATAAAATCCAGCAAGCCGCCAAGGAAGGAAACATCCATGTGAATGATAGTCCCGTAAAACAGAACTATAAAGTAAAGGGCGGGGATGTTGTACAGGTGCTTTTTGAACATCCGCCTTATGAATTTTTACTTACCCCGGAAGATATTCCCCTGGATATTGTATTTGAAGATGAAGCAGTCGTAGTTGTAAATAAACCGGCTGGAATGGTTGTACATCCTGGGCATGGAAATTATAGTGGGACACTCATCAACGCATTAACGTTCCATTTCGACAATCTTCCCAATAACAGTAGCAATCGACCCGGACTAGTCCATAGGATCGACAAGGACACGAGCGGTCTGTTGGTTATCGCCAAGACCGAAGAGGTAATGACCAATCTGTCTAAGCAGTTTTTCAATAAAACCACAGAGCGTGAATACGTAGCTTTGGTGTGGGGAAATGTGGAAGAGGATGAAGGTACGATTGAAGGAAATATTGGGAGACATCCAAAAAACAGATTACAGAATACAGTATTCGAAGGAGATGATGCCGAGAAGGGAAAACCAGCTGTGACTCATTTTAAGGTACTCGAGCGACTTGGTTATGTTACGTTATTGTCCTGCAGGCTGGAAACGGGCAGAACCCATCAGATTAGAGTTCATTTAAAACACATTGGGCATACCTTATTTAATGACGAACGTTATGGGGGAGACTCAATTTTAAAAGGGACTCATTTCTCAAAGTATAAACAGTTTGTGGAAAATTGCTTCAAAGTATTACCACGACAAGCACTACATGCACGCACCCTGGGCTTTGTGCATCCTTTCTCTGGAGAGCAGATGCGATTTGAGACTCCCATCCCTGAAGATATGGAGCTTTGCCTGGAAAAATGGCGTAATTATTCGAAGCATGTGATCGAATAATTTAAAATAATGACCGCATTAGTTCTAATAATAGAATTCCTTTTGTAATGGGTCTTTTCTTCTTATTTTTGAATAAATAATTACGTGCTATGAAAGTTGTGATATCACCAGCCAAATCGTTGGATTTCGAAACAAAACTCCCCACTTCAAGATATTCGGAAGCCAGTTTCCTCAGTGAAGCAGAACGCCTCAATAAGATATTAAAGAAAAAATCGGCCAGATCTCTAAAAAAGCTGATGGGAATTTCGGAGAACCTGGCACAGCAAAACTATGAGAGGAATCAGCAGTGGGCGTTGCCTTTTACCAAAGAGAATTCCCGGCAGGCCGTTTACGCCTTTAGTGGAGATGTGTATCGTGGGATAGACGTATATACCCTTCCGAAGGAAAAAATAGATTATATGCAAGATACCTTGCGAATCATTTCCGGCCTTTACGGCATCCTGAAACCACTGGATCTCATACAACCTTATAGGCTGGAGATGGGTTCAAAATTTCCTGTTGGTGTAAAAAAGAATCTGTACGAATTCTGGAAACAAAAGATCACGGAAAAGATTAACGAAGAACTCGAAGAGGATGAGGTATTTGTAAACCTTGCGAGTAACGAATATTTCAAGGCAATTGATACAAAATCATTAAAGGTCCCGGTTATTACCTGCACTTTTAAAGATTTCAAGAACGGAGAATACAAGGCGATCATGACATTCGCCAAACTAGCACGAGGATATATGACCCGTTATATTTTCGACAATGAATGTAAAACCGTAGATGACTTTAAAGGATTTAATTATGAGGGATACGGATTTAGTGAGGATATGTCTGGAGATAGTGAACTTGTCTTTATAAGGTAGTGTTCCTTCACAAACACCCATACTCTCCATTTATCCCGGGAAATACCCGTAAATTAATAGTGGGCACCTTGCCGCCTCCACGATTCACAACAGGAGAGTTGAAACCGGGTGATGTGGATTTTTGTTACGGTAGCAGAGATGGTTTGTTGTGGCCTATCCTTAACCGATTATTCAATCTGGAATTACCTTTCGAAACTTCAGAAGAGGCCATCGCAAAGCGAAAAGAATTTCTCCAAGATCATCATATTGGAATATGTGATATTGTCGCATCTGCGAGTCGGGAGAAAGTAGATGCCAGCGACCTTGGGATGAAGGGAGTAAAGCTGCGCGATCTCGTGAGAGTCCTTGACGAAAATCCTACGATAGACACCCTGTTATTTATGGGGGGTAATAGTAAGAACGGTCCGGAATATTTTTTCAGAAAACTTCTGAAACGATACAGCATTCCGTTGAAAATTATTGTAGATGAAGTACCCCGAATTCATGAATTCCAACTCCCTGATAATTCCAGAGTTATAAGAACAGTTTCGTTAACAGCTCCTTCGGGAGCCGCGAACAGGGCTGTTGGAAGCCTCCCACAGTACAAGGAGATGAAAGCCAAGGATCCAGAGTTCAATACCATCGATTTCAGGGTAAAGCAATACGAACCCTTTTTTACGGGTGAATAGCGTTGCAGGGTGAAATGACCAATGTTCATGTTCCAAGTAATATAGTTCGGCCAGAAGGGCAGACTAAGGCTCCTTAAACTGTATTGTGTTTGTGTTAATACGTAATAAAATACCCGTTTAGAAAAGTTGAGGATCCGGTATAAAAAAAGTCCGATTTTATACGATTAAGCTATATAAAATTCAGTTTCTTTTCCAACTTCGGAATGGAAACGACCAAATTTGCTCTGAAGTAATAAAAATATGAAGGAGTATTTTAAAGATTTTCAAATCGTATTCAACAATAATCACTTATAAACTATTGATATATAGTTGATTATTCATTTTATCGAATAATTCTATTTTTAGTCTAAAATTCTTAGGCATTTTTATTTTATTAACGTAAATTTAAGACTTTAACCAATTTAAATTATAATTATGAGAAAAATTACGTTAAGTCTAATTGTCTTGATGTTGGCTTGTTTTGTGGGTAGATCACAAGCCTACATGGTGGACCAAACCGGTGCGTTTGCTCCAATCGACATTTCCGCAACAGGAACCAATGTTGCGTTAGGTGACGATGCGGTATCTGGAGATTTACCAATTGGGTTTTCCTTTGACTTCTACGGGAACACGTATACTGATTTTAGAATTTCATCCAATGGATTCATTGGTTTTGGAGGTCTAACAGATAACGGTTGTTGTAGTGGGGAATTTCTTCCAAATGCTTCTGCAACCGAACCGAGCAATATGATTTGTTTTGCTTGGGAAGATCTTGATCCCGGAAATGGAGGACAACCTGCACAAAATGTGGTTCGCTATGAAACAGTAGGTGTAGCACCTAACCGTATCCTTGTTGTTGAATTTTTCAATGTGGACCATTTTTCATCAGGTAATCAGGTCACAGCTCATACACAATTGTATGAAGGTAGTAACTTGATCGAGATCCATACTACTGCGATGCCATCCGATGGAGGTAGTCATACCCAGGGAGTGGAGAACATAGATAGCACAGAAGCTGTAGTTACTCCTGGTAGAAATGCTACGAGCTGGTCTGCCTTCAACGATTATGTTGCGTACATACCACTTACACCACCACTTATTAACTGTCCTATGGATATCATGGCTAACACCGATCCTGGTGTTTGTACTGCTCAGGTTTCCTTTGCCGATGCAGTAGCTATAGATCCGGAAGGCGGAAGCGTTACAGTTACGCAAACCATGGGTCCACCATCCGGAAGTGATTTCCCGATAGGTGATACTATTATTGAATTTACTGCTACAAATGATGATGCACCTAACGAAACCTCTACTTGTCAGTTTACGATTACAGTAGTGGATAACGAAGCTCCTACTATTACTTGTCCTGCCGATGTGGTTGTAGACAATGATCCTGGAGTTTGTGGTGCTAACGTGACCGTGCCAATGCCAACAGTTATGGATAACTGTGTAGCTGAACCTGGTGCGACACTTGTAAATGATTATAACGGTACTAACGATGCATCCGATTTCTATCCTGCAGGGACTACTACTGTAACCTGGACTTATACAGACCAGGGCGGAAATATGGTACAATGTACACATGATGTTACTGTGAACGATGTTGAGCCACCTACAGTGAGCTGTGTTGGATCACCTGGAACGATCACTGTTTCTGAAGACTTCGACGCCGGATTACCTGGTGCATGGAGTACTGTGATCAACACTGGTACCTGCGACTGGGAAAATGGAACCGATCTTCCAACTGGAGACGACTTTACTACTCCGGGCATGTTCTTTGATGATGACGCTTGTGGTCTTGGAGCACCAGCCAGTAATGTTTCATTAGTATCTGATGTATATGATACTACAGGAGCTACTACGGTAACTCTTGGATATGATGTTGCCTTCCAGGAAGCTGGAGGTGGATCGACCGGAACTGTTGAAGTTTGGGACGGAGCCGCATGGCAACAAGTTGCGCTTTATAATGTAGATCTTGATCCGGATATTCAAACCGAATCTATCGATATTACTGCATATTCTAATGCTGCACTTCAGGTTCGTTGGACTTTCGACGACAATGGCGGCGCATGGGGATGGCACTATGGTGTGGATAACTTCGCGTTAGATTATGCCGTTCCTGCTACACCACTTGATGTAGTATTGGATGCCAACGGTATGGCTTCTATACCTGCTTCAGATCTTGTTCTGGCTTACGATGACAACTGTGGAGCCGGTGGTGTAACAATTCTAGGTGGATCTGGTGGTGGTGGTCTGTACGATCAGACGATCAACATCGTGAATCCTGCGCTTATGGGAACTAATGTTTTCTCATTTGCCGGAACACCAACAGGAGCCAGTGGAGATGCTACTCTTGAAGTAATGACCTTTGGAGATATAGATGGAACTGGTGGAAACGAGGAGATGTGGACCATCACCGATGAAGATTCTAACGTTACAGGTACTATTGGAGCCACAGGTTCTTTTGCCGACCAATGTAATACTACGTTAACAGAAACATTTATGATTCCTGCTGCAATGATAGATGCATGGGCAGCCGATGGAATGATAGACTTTACTGGTACCGATGTAGCCGGAAATATCAACACCGTACTTTGTGGTGGTGACTTCCTGCAACTGCGTCTTACTTATCCAACAGGAGGGTCTACCATGGTGGACTTTACTTGTGACGATCTTGGTCTTACTCAGGTAACTGTTACTGCTGTGGATGGTTCCGGAAACGAGACATCATGTATAGCAACCGTAAACGTTATAGATAATACTCCTCCGGTATTAGTATGCCAGGATGTAACGATAGAACTAGGACCAGACGGTACTGCCGATATCAACCCGGAAGACCTGTTGGCTAACTCACCATCTACTTATGATGTAGTGACTATTAGTAGTGATAACCAATCCGGTACGGAAGGATTTACAGATCTTACCGTTCCTGTTACAGCTGCTGAGGTTGTAAGTTTCGATTGGGATTATACTACGCCCGACGGCCCGGCTTTCGATAGCTTTGGATACTTATTGAATGGTGTCTATACAGAGCTTACCGATCCTCTTGGTGCCTTACAACAAAGTGGAAACAGTGGCCCGATCAATCTGGCCCCTGGAGATGTGTTCGGTTTCCGTTCGTACTCTCTTGACGGACTCTTTGGAGCCTGTACCACTACAGTAAGTAACTTTGTACCTGGATTCAACGGACAGTTCGATCCGGCTAACTGGACAGTAACCCTTACCAACTCTGATGGAGATGCATTCTTCGTAGAGATCCCTGGAGGACCACTATCCTTTGACGCCTGTGGTATTACAGTACTAGCGGTAGATATCACCGAGGTAACTTGTGACGACATCGGAACAGATTACGATGAGACGATCACGATCACTAACCCTGCCTTGATGTCTTCTAACGTATTCTCTTTCACCGGAACACCCACAGGAGCTACAGCAGATGCTGTCCTTGAGGTAATGACCTTTGGTGATATAGATGGAACAGGAGCTAACGAGGAGATGTGGACTATCACCGACGAGGACTCTAACGTTACAGGTACTATTGGTGCCACTGGTTCATTTGCCGATCAGTGTAATACAACCCTTACAGAGACCTTTATGATCCCTGCAGCCATGATCGATGCCTGGGCAGCAGACGGACAGATAGATTTCACCGGTACCGATGTAGCCGGAAACATAAACACCGTACTTTGTGGTGGTGACTTCCTATCATTACGATTAATGTATTCAACTGGAGGAAACCTAACCGCAACGGTATTTGCTTCCGATGCTAGTGGTAACCTGGCGGCTTGTCAGTCTATGATCACGGTAGTTGATGCCCTGGCACCAGAGGTGACCTGTCCGGCAGACCAAACCGTAGATCCAGGACCAGGTAACCTGTTCTACACCGTTCCAGATTACTGGGCAGGTGGAGATGCAACAGCAGCAGACAACTGTACCGATCCGGTAACAGTCTTCTCACAAGATCCTCCGGCTGGTTCACAGCTTCCTGACGGGGTGTACACAGTAACACTATGTGCTACCGACGAATATGGAAACGAAGGATGTTGTACATTCGAGCTCACCGTAGAGAGTATTCTTGGTGCAGCAGACAATGAACTGGGAAGCGCCATTAGTATGTATCCAAATCCAGCAGCAGAGCAAGTAACTCTTGCCAATGGATCGAACATCCTACTGGATAGCGCAGTGATCTATGATATGAATGGCAAACTGGTAAATACCATCGACCTTCGCAATATGGGAAGTGAAATGGTGATCGATGTATCTCAACTGGCATCTGGAGTCTATATGGTTCAGATAGCAGGTGAAGAATCGACAACAGTGAAGCGATTGATAAAAGAATAATCGAAAGATTATTTAACCAACCAAAAGAAAACCCCTTCCGGAAACGGAAGGGGTTTTTGATTGTGGGGATATTGGTAAAATATTACTTTTCTCTTGGCTGACCATTCTTTATAGTCGTTGGCCTTAGGGTAAATTTTCTTCTCCTGGGGCGTAGCTTTCCAAAAGTTCCCAGAACGATCTTTCCCCGTTTCGTTTTCTTATCACCTTTACCCATTATTTCTTGTTTTGTTGTTTACGAATGGTCTTTTCGTTAAAATCTACCTTATTGGTTACCTGATTGATATTCCCGGTTGGATTTGTAGGATTCTTTTGTTCTATCGTTCTTTCAAATTTTCTTTCCATAATTTTTTATTTTGATTTACCATAATATAATAAATCAGTTTCATAAAAATTATTAAAGGCCTGTTAGGGTTAGGTTAAACCGGACGAATAGATCGTACAAATTCGGGAATACCTTTAAGTCCACTTTCGTTTAACATTTTAATAAAAGCACTTCCAATAATAGCTCCCTTGGTAAACTGGGTAGCTGTATTATAGGTTTCCCGATCTTTTATTCCGAATCCAACTACCAGGGGATTTTCGAGGTTCATGGCCGATACCCTTTTAAAATAATCGCTATGCTCGGTTCCAAAACCACTCGTTTTTCCGGTTGTACTTGCGCTGCTTACCATGTATATAAAAGCATGACTCGCTTTATCGATCTCCCTGATCCTTTCTTCTGAAGTCTGAGGCGTTATAAGAAAGATATTCGTAAGGCCGTGACGTTCGAACACAGACCGGTAATGAAGGTTATATTCGGCTAAGGGTAGATCGGGCAGAATAAACCCGTCTATACCAATTGCTTCACATCGCTTACAGAAAGCTTCAACCCCATATTGGAGTACGGGATTAAAATACCCCATTAGTACAAGCGGTATGGAAACCGATTTGCGCACCTCTTTAAGCTGGTCGAATAATTTTGCAGTTGTCATACCATTTTTCAAGGCACTAGTGGAGCTGGCTTGTATAACGGGCCCATCGGCAAGGGGATCGCTAAAGGGAAGACCGATCTCCACCATGTCCACACCGTTCTCTTCCAGGGATCGCAGGATAGGTATGGTATCGTTAATGTTGGGATAGCCTGCTGTGAAATAAATGGATAATATTTTACCGTTTTCGCTAAGTTTTTGTTGTATTCTGTTTTTCATATTTTACTAATGCGTTAAGGATTGGAGCGACATCCCCTGTAGTACCAATGACGTAAAGCAAAACTCACTTCGCGTCTACTACAGGGATATAGCGGAAAGCCTGACCCCCAATGCAATTGGGGGTAACGCCCAAATTAATAAGCTGTTATAAACACAGGTGGTCATAGATCGAAATAATTGATATAGGTATTCAGGTCTTTATCACCACGTCCGCTTAGATTTACCACGATCAAATCGGTAGGAGTGAATTTTCTTTGACTGAAAATAGCAAGGGCATGGCTGGTCTCAATCGCGGGAATGATCCCTTCTAACTTGCTAAGTTCCAGGCCTGCTTCCATGGCCTGTTTGTCTGTTATCGACATAAATTCACCTCGCCCGCTGGCATACAGATGTGCATGCATGGGCCCAACGCCGGGATAATCAAGACCAGCTGAAATAGAGTAAGGCTCGGTTATCTGCCCATCTGGAGTTTGCATGAGTAAGGTTTTACTGCCGTGAATGATGCCTGTTTTTCCAAGCACCGAAGTAGCAGCACTTTCGCCAGTATCAATTCCCTTTCCCGCAGCTTCAACAGCTATGATATTAACCTCTGGTTGGTCCAAATAATGATAATAGGCACCCGCGGCATTGCTTCCACCACCCACGCAGGCAACAATATAATCGGGCTCTTCCCGGCCTTCCACTTGCTTTAATTGCCACTTGATCTCCCTGGAGATCACACTCTGAAACCTGGCCACCATATCGGGATAGGGGTGAGGGCCCACCACACTACCTATTATATAGTGAGTATTCGTAGGATTATTGATCCAGTCCCTGATGGCCTCGTTGGTAGCATCTTTCAGGGTTTTGCTACCCGATGTTGCGGGAATGACTGTGGCGCCAAGCATTTTCATACGTGCCACATTGGGTGCTTGTCTTTCTATATCGATCTCGCCCATATAGACCACACATTCGATGCCCATGAGCGCACAAACGGTGGCGGTTGCCACTCCATGCTGCCCGGCACCTGTTTCGGCTATAATACGGTTTTTACCCAATCTTTTAGCCAGGAGGATCTGCCCAATGGTGTTATTAACTTTATGTGCTCCGGTATGACAAAGATCCTCACGTTTCAGGTAGATGCGGGTCTTGTACTTTGCTGAAAGACGGTTCGCAAAATACAAGGGAGTTGGCCTACCCACATAATCCCTAAGCAGATCATCGAATTCTTTTCTGAAGGATTCTTCGGAAGTGATCTTAAGATAATTCTGTCTTAATTCCTCCACATTGGGGTAGAGCATTTCGGGGATATAGGCACCGCCGAAATCTCCGTAATAGCCTTGTTCGTTAACGTGATAGCTCATGGGTAAATCTTTTAATCTTTTCTATATCCTTTAATCCCGGTTTGATCTCGAACCTGCTATTTATATCGAGGGCCACAAGAGGGATGGGAGTTTTCTGGATGGCTTTTATTTGGGGTATTTTTTCAGCGCTTATCCCACCGCTTAGCACAAGAGGTGTTTCTGTAGGATAGTCGCTTAGGATATCCCAATTGAAAGGATAGCCATTTCCGCCTTTAGCTTCCCCGGCAGTATCGAACAAGAACCGATCTACAAAACCTTCATAGAGTGCTAATTGGGAAAAATTGAATCCCTCGTGAATGCCAAATACTTTCCATATAGAAATCGGACCATTTTCCGATTGGAAATTTGCTGTTCGTAACCGGGCGCAAAATTGAGGGGTTTCCTCCCCGTGTAATTGGATCACATCCAATTGGTATTTCTTTATTTTTTCTGAAATATCCTCAAGGGGCGCATTCACAAAAACCCCCACCTTGCGAATTCCGTGAGGCAACTGCGGGATCTCACCATCGAAATTCCTCTTACTTTTATCATAAAATATAAATCCCAGATAATCCGGCTGCAGGCTGGCCACTTCTGAAACGTTGTGTTTCATTCCGCATATTTTTAATTCGGGGATCATGATCTTAGATTTTTTATGAATTCGCTTGCCGATCTTCCGGGGTTGGACTCGCGCATAAAATGTTCCCCCATCAAAAATCCGTTGTATCCATATTCTCTGAGTTCTAATATTGTTTCAGGATGGCTTAGGCCACTTTCGGAGACCTTCACCAGATGGGAAGGAATACGGGAGGCCAGCTCCTTACTAATATCCGTTGATACTTCAAATGTTTTTAGATCGCGGTTATTCACCCCCAGTAAGTCGATATTTTCTAATGGAGACCGTAGTAATTCTTCCTCATTATGAACCTCCAGTAAAACTTCCAGTTGTAAACTTTTAGCAACCGTGGCCAATTGTGAAAGTTGTTCCTTCGTTAAGATAGCAGCAATTAACAATATAGCATCGGCGCCTGCGGCCCGGGCCTCGAACAGTTGGTAGGGGTCTATAATAAATTCTTTTCGCAGTAGCGGTATGGTAACTGTACTCCTTGCGAGGAGCAAGTCCTCGATCGATCCGCCGAAAAATCTGGTATCTGTGAGCACCGATATGGCAGACACCCTGGCCTCCTGGTAACCAGAGACCACATCGGGAAGATCTGCTTTTTCATTAATAACCGATTTGCTGGGGGATCTTCGTTTGTGCTCGGCAATGATCCCGGTATCCGAATTCTTTAACGCCGTAGCTAGGGAGATCACCGGCCTATCGAAAAGCATCGAACTTTCAAACAGCTTCATGGCGTATGCCTCTTTCTTAGCAGCGATCTCTTTTTTCTTATATGCAACTATGTGATCGAGTATGGTCATTGTTCCCGGCTTATTTTCTGTAATTTATTTAATACCTCTAGGGCCTTTGCGTTTAGGAGAGAATCACGTGCTCTCTCGAAACCTTCCGTTAACGAACAACTATCGGCAACAGAGATCGCCATGGCGGCATTGGCGCAAACAACATCGTTTTGTGCTTTGCTGCCCCGGCCATTTAGGATCTCCATAAATATCGCCGCCGAATCCTCTACACTATCCCCGCCATAGATCTGAGAAGCTTCAATGGGTTCGACGCCAAAGTGAGAAGGTTGGAGGACCTGTTCAGTTTTACCTGAAATCACCTTGGTAGGGCCGGTAAGGGAAATCTCATCGTAGCCATCCATTGCATGCAGTATGGCATAGTTCTTTTCACTTTGCTGGTACAGATATCCGTACAATCGAGCCAGTTCCAGGCTAAATACCCCTACGAGCTGATTTTTGGGGAAGGCGGGATTTACCATTGGCCCCAGCATATTAAAAAAGGTTTTTACGCCCAATTCCCGACGAATAGGTGCTACATTTTTCATAGCAGGGTGGAAGAGGGGTGCATGAAGTACGCATATCCCTGTTTCATCAAGGCAACGCTTCAGAAAACCAGACTCATTACTAAAGGTTACGCCCAATTGCTCCAGTACGTTACTGCTTCCGCTAATTGAGGAAACACCATAATTTCCGTGTTTGGTGACCAATACTCCGGCCCCTGCGGTGACAAAGGATGCAAGAGTAGATATATTAAAGGTGTTTTTACCGTCTCCGCCTGTGCCACAAAGATCAATTGTATGGTAATCGCCAAGTTCCGGTGCAATACATAATTCTAGGAGTGCATCCCTGAAACCTTCCAGTTCTTCCAATCCAATACTTCGCATCATATATACGGTAAGAAAAGCAGAGATCTGGCTTGTATTATAGGCACCTTCCGAAATGGATACAAGAATATTTCTCGCCTCTTCCCTATCTAATTGTTCATGGTTGATTAACCTGTTGAGTACACTTTTCATTTTTAGCTTTCTATCCAGTTCTGAATAATTTTCTTCCCCATGGGAGTTAGCACACTTTCCGGATGAAATTGTACCGCCCTTAGGTCGAATTCGCGATGTCGTAACGACATTATTTGTCCGTTCTCATCCTGGGAGGTGATCTCCAAAACCTTTGGAAAGTTAGATTTTTCAACTACCCAGGAGTGGTAGCGTCCCACTTCAATTTCGTTATCTAACCCTCGAAACAAAGGCTCATCGTCTACCAGGATTTTGGCTTTGGTCGCTACACCGTGAAAAACTTGTTTTAGGTTGGTGATACTTCCGCCAAATACCTCACCAATTGCCTGTTGACCCAGGCAAACGCCAAGAATGGGTTTACTGCCTGCGTATTTCTTTATCACCTCTTTCAGCAATCCGGCTTCGTCCGGAATCCCGGGACCGGGTGAGAGTAATATCTTATCGTATAAAGCAACTTCTTCGATATTAAACTGGTCGTTCCGTTTTACAGTTACCTCTACATCGAATTCCTCCAGGTAATGCACGAGGTTGTACACAAAACTATCGTAGTTATCTATTACTAATACTTTCATCTTAAACTTGTTCGGCTAGTTCGAGGGCTTTTGTAAGTGCACCTAACTTATTATATACTTCCTGGAGTTCGGTTTCTTCATCGCTGTCTGAAACAATACCAGCCCCAGCCTGGTAGTGTAACTTATGGTTCTTGCTTAAAAAAGACCTAATGATGATGGCGTGATTAAAGTTTCCTTTAAAATCCATAAATCCAATGGCCCCTCCGTAAAATTCGCGGTCTGTATTTTCGTATTTCTCGAGTAATTCCATGGCTTTGTGTTTTGGTGCTCCACTTAATGTTCCAGCCGGAAAAGTGTCTGCTACAAGCCTCATGGTGTCTGTGTTAGGGTGTTTTCGGGCCGTGACCTTACTCACAAGGTGTATCACATGAGAAAAGAACTGTACCTCCCTATAGGTTTCAACAGTTACATCACTCCCATGCCGGCTAAGGTCGTTACGTGCCAGGTCTACCAGCATTACGTGTTCACTATTCTCTTTTTCATCTTCTGAAAGTTCCCTTGCCAGTTGCGCATCTTGCTCGTCGTTCCCGGTACGTTTAAAAGTCCCAGCTATAGGATGAATTTCGGCAATGCCATTTTGCACAACTAGTTGGGCTTCCGGAGAACTTCCGAAGATCTTAAAATTACCATAGTCGAAATAAAAAAGATAAGGAGAAGGATTTACACTTCTTAGTGCCCTGTACACGTTAAAATCGTCGCCGGTAAATTCCTGCGAAAAACGTTTGGAAGGCACGATCTGGAAAACATCTCCACGAGCACAATGTGCTTTGCAACGGGTTACCAGTTCTTTGAATTCTTCATCCTGCAAATTTGTGGATGGAAGTCCGGACCTCTTAAAAGGATATTCGGCGAACTGTTTTGAGCGCAGGAATTGGGTGATTTCCGGGATATTATTTTCCTGGTCATAACAATGAGAAAAAATATGTGCCTCGTTATTGAAATGATTGATGGCGATCACGTTTTGATAAACCGCATAATGGATGTCTGGTATTTGTAATTGTGAGTTTCTTTTGGCTATGTCGATATCTTCAAAATATCGAACGGCATCGTACGCTATGTATCCAAAAAGTCCGTTATTGGCGAATTTAAATCGATTTTCCAACTCGATTTCGAAGACGGCTGCAAAGTCCTGTAGTAGCTGTGGTATATCCGATTCAGGAGTTATTTCTGTTTGCAGTTGTTTCCCGTCCGGGAACCGTTGAGTTACTTTTTCATTCTCAACCGTGATCGACGCAAGAGGGTTACAGCATATAAAACTGAACGTATTATCGTTTGCGCGATAGTCGCTACTTTCCAGCAACAGGCTGTGTGGATATTTATCACGAAGACGCAGGTATACCGAAACCGGAGTTAAGGTATCGGCCAGCAACCTTTGTGAGTATGTTTTTAGTTTATATTTCATTTTTTCTGAAATAAAAAAGGCTTGTCGTGATTGACAAGCCTTGCTATATGTTATAACCATAGTGCTTTTCTCACGACATCGGACGTAAGTTTTTCCACCACCAGTTATTTGTATTCGATTTTTTCATCTGAAATTCAAAGATAGAAATTGAATTGGATTGGACAAATAAATTCAGCATACAATTTAGTGAAATAAACATTTGGCATAATTTTTAGTCATATAACTGTATGGAGTTACGAAATATATATCATTTATATCGGCGTGCTGCGTTTGGGATAAGCCCTTCAGAAGCAAAAAAACTCGTTTCCCTATCTTCCGAAGAGGTTGTGGACAGGCTGTTCAGAGATTCGGAAGAAATCACTCCCCTTACGATCGATCTATCCGATTTCGATGAATTCTTTGAAGACGGGATGCAGGGAAGATTACGACAATTAGAAAAGATCATTCGCGAGAATGCACCCAAACATATAGATTATAATTCCGCCTGGTTCAAGAAACTCTGTAGTTCTTCTGAAGCCTTGAATGAACGGATGACCCTTTTCTGGGCAAATCATTTTGTGTGTCGCGACCAGGTGATCTACTATGCGATACAGTATTATAACATACTTAGGAAAAACGCGCTGGGGAATTTTAAGGATTTCACCAAGGAAGTTGCAAAAGCCCCTTCCATGATGAAATATCTCAATACGAACAGCAATTTTAAAAATCAGCCAAACGAGAATTTCGCTCGGGAGCTAATGGAGCTGTTCACCTTGGGAACGGGAAATTACAGTGAAGAGGACATTAAAGAAGCAGCTAGGGCATTTACCGGTTACAGTTCCCGAATGGACGGTTCGTTCTTTCTCAATATGAGACAACACGATTTTGGCGAGAAGCAATTTATGGGATGGAATGCCTATCTGGACGGGGATGATATTATTAATATTATCTGTGAGAAAAAGGAATGTGCTCAATTTGTTTGTAGTAAACTCTACAGTTATTTTGTAAATACAACTGTGAATGGCAGCCATGTGAATGAGATGGCCGATGTGTTCTACAAAGCTTACGATATTAAGGAGGTGATGCGCTACGTGTTTACGGCAGATTGGTTCTATGCCGAAGAAAATGTGGGTACTAAGATAAAATCCCCGGTCGACCTGCTTTCCTCTATATACAAGGTGGTGCCTTTCAGTTTCCAGCAGCCCAGGCAGCAACTGTTCGTGCAACGATTAATGGGCCAGGCGCTATTGGAACCTCCCAATGTTGCGGGTTGGCCGGGTGGTCGTCATTGGATCAATACCAATACTCTCATGGTACGAATGAAATTGCCCTCTATTTTCCTGGGGAACGGCTTGATTCCTTCAAACAGTTTAGGATATGCTTTTATGGAAGGACGGTCTTTTGGAGATCGATTTAATATCTCAAAGGATTGGAAGGCGTTCGATAAGGAATACGGGAATCTTCGGGAAGAAGAGTTACCCATGGCGATTTGTGCGCCTGAACTGGAGAAGGGAACATTGGACCTGATCCTTAAGGGATCCCGTTTTTCGAAGCAGGAGAAAAGTTTACAGCTGATGTCGGTACCAGAATTTCAATTAACCTGATTGTTATGAAAAGAAGAGATTTTATAAAGAATTCGGCTTTGGCCAGTAGTTTTTTCCTGGTTCCCGCCTTTGTGAAGGCTATGGATTTACAATTGCAGTTACCACAGGGATTTAAACGATTGGTGATCATTCAATTGGCAGGTGGTAACGACGGACTAAATACAATAGTACCTTATAGAAATGATATCTACTATCGTGAAAGGCCCACTATCGCGATAGATCGAAAGGATGTGTTACCGATGAATGATGAGCTTGGTTTTCATAAAAATCTTGCTCCTTTAAAGAAGCTTTTCGATGCCGGAGAGCTGAGTGTTATCAACAACGTGGGATATCCAAACCCAAATCGTTCACATTTTCGATCCACCGATATCTGGCACACCGCAAGTGATTCGGATAAGTTCCTTAACCACGGATGGGTTGGCCGATATCTGGATAACTATGGAAGCGAACCCTATAATGCGATCGAGATAGGAAATTCTCTATCACTTATTATGCAAGGGGAATCAAAGAATGGGGTCGTGGCTCGTGACGCCTCCATGTTACATAAAATTACCTCCGATCCGTATTTCGAGCAGGTATTGCAGTATAATACAGACCAGCACTTGAGCGAACATAATATGGGGTATCTGTATCAAACTATGATCGACGCCAAGCAATCGGCGAGTTATATCTATGAGAAGAGTAAGGTTACGAGGTCCAATTTCGATTATGGAAAGTCGCCTTTTGGCAAGCAGATGAAAACCCTGGCCGAATTTATTAACAGTCGGTTGGATACCAAAGTGTATTATGCTTCTTTAGCGGGATTCGATACACACGCCAATCAGGCCAGAAAACAGGATGCGCTTTTGAAGGACTATGCTGAAGGGGTAAGTACCCTGGTGGCCGATTTGAAGGCTAACAACACATTTAATGATACCTTGATCCTTACATTTTCGGAGTTTGGTAGAAGGGTTGCACAAAATGCAGCTAATGGTACGGATCATGGAGCGGCAAACAATGTATTTGTTATTGGGAAGCAGCTAAAGAGACCGGGCCTGTTCAATGCAGCCCCCGATCTTACCAAACTCGACAAGAATGGCGATCTTGTGCATGAGATCGATTTTAGGAGCATCTATGCAAATATCATGGAAAAGTGGCTGGAGGTGCGAAGTGAGGATCTGCTTGGTCAAGCCATTGGACCAGTAAACATAGTATAAAAAAAGCCTGCGGTTAAGCAGGCTTCTCTTTTCATAGCAATTTTCAATTAGAACGCGAGTTTCACGTCTAGTTTGAAGTCGTCTGAGATAGTTTTATCACCAAGGTTATCGAAAAAACTACCACTACCGTAACGAACATCAAATTTGGTGCGGTCTATAACCAGTTTCGTGGTCATGGTACCATCCTCATGTTCGCTTAAGACAAAGGAAATTGGTTCGGTAATACCTTTAATGGTAATATTTGCAGATACGTCGTATCCGTAATCTGTTTTTTTAGCAGAATTGATTACCAGGGATGCTGTTGGGTAATTCTTTACACCGAAAAAATCGTCACTCTTCAAGTGACCTTCAAGTTTCCCTTTAGATCCTCCTTCAAGGTCTGTTACGGTAATGGTATTCATATCTACGATAAATTTACCACCTGTGATCCCGTTGGCATCCATTTCCAGATGGCCTTCCTGAAGTGATATAGTACCGGTATGGGTTCCTAATACTTTTTCACCCTTCCAGTCGATAGAACTTTTTTCGGGATTGATACTCTTCTTTACGGGTGTTGTAAAAGCCATTGAGCCAATGGCAATAGCAATGATTAATACTGATTTTTCTAGGTTTTTCATTTTTCTTAATCTGTTTTTTAAATTGAATTTATGTTAAGTGGTTCTAAGTGTATCCAGAAGATTGTTTAGGGTTACTAATTGTTCTTCTGAAAGATTTTTGAGGATCTTTTCGTTGTTTTCCTCAGTAAGAGGATCCAGTTCCTTTAATATTTCGAGGCCTTTGGTCGTGATGATTATTTCCACCTTGCGCCGATTTTCTTCACAGATCGATCTTTTTACCCAACCTTTCTTGATGAGTTTATCTACAAGACGTGTGGTGTTACTACTTTTATCGATCATTCGTTCCTGTATGGTGCAGAGGTTTGCCGGTTTTCCTTTCTGTCCCCTCAATATCCGCAAAACATTGTATTGCTGAATTGTTAGATCGTAAGGTTTTAGAATGGCCATTACGGCATCCTCGATATACCTTGAGGTATACATCATATTGATAACCGATTTGGTTGTGATCGCCATCTTGTGTATTGACTTTATAGTACGCTCGATGTCCATAAATGTATTTACAATAATTGTATATACAAATGTAATATAAATTTACAAACCTGTACAAGCGTTAACAAAAATTTATCATTGCTTAAAATAGCCCCAAAGAGTTTAACGTAATGTTTTGTTAAATAGCTTTCTCATCTTGGTGACAATAAATATTTTTAATCCATGAAATTGATAATCTTCACATGTCTTTGTACAGTCCTGCTTTCTTGCGGAAATAGTACAACAGAAAATCCCCCGGAGGAGGCCGTAGCTGAAGTCGTTGAAACCATTAACGAGAAATCCGAAATCCTTTCGGAAAGGAGACATGGTATCCAAGTCTATAATTTTGCGGGCCTTGATGAAGCTTTGCTTCAGCATAAAAACGACACAACCTACGTGATAAATTTTTGGGCAACCTGGTGTAAGCCGTGCGTGAAAGAAATGCCGTATTTTGAGAAACTGGGGAAGACCTATGCAGAGGAAAAAGTAAAAGTGGTCTTCGTTAGTCTCGACTTTCCCGATAGGCTCGAACCCCTTGTCGTACCTTTTATAAAGAAAAATAATCTGGAATCGGAAGTGGTATTACTGGACGATGACGATGCCAATTACTGGATCCCCAAAGTAAGTGACAAATGGCAGGGAGCCATTCCTGCAACCCTTATATACAACGGAGAGAATAGAGCGTTCTTCGAACGTTCTTTTACCTTCGAAGAATTAGAAAAAGAAGTTCAATCTATTTTAAATAAATCATGAAGAAAAAAAACATCCTTTTTGTGTTAAGTCTGGTATTAATGACTTCACTTGCTATTGCCGGATTTTCCTCGGGAGAATCCACCAATAATGCTGGCCTCACTATAGGTGATACAGCTGCCGAGATCAATTTGCTAAATGTTGACGGTAACATGGTGTCTTACGACGATTATCCGGATGCCGAAGGTTTTATCGTTATATTCACCTGTAATACCTGTCCTTATGCTGTGGCCAGTGAAGACCGGATCATCGCCCTCGATGCCGAATTCAAGGACCAGGGTTATCCAGTAATTGCGATCAACCCGAATAACCCTGCGGTTCAACCAGACGACACTTTCGAACTTATGCAAGCAAAGGCTGAAGAGAAAGGATTTACCTTTCCTTACCTGTATGACAAAACCAATACGGTGTACGCCCAGTACGGAGCTACCAAGACGCCACATGTGTATCTATTAGAGAATACAGATGATGGTAGAGTAGTTCGTTACATAGGAGCCATAGACGACAATGTTCGTTCCGCGTCTGCAGTGAAAGAGCGGTTTCTTGCCAATGCAGTTTACGAATTACTAGACGGGGAGGAAGTGACTCTAAAAGAAACCAAAGCCATTGGTTGTTCTGTGAAGCAATAAGGCTTATAAAAAATATGCTAAAACCGGTTAACTGTAACAGGATAACCGGTTTTTATTTGTTCAAAAATCCTATTTTTGTCAAAAATCAATTTATTTATGCAAGACCTCACTCAGGAGCAATGGCAAAAGCAGCTGGCCGATGACGACAGCGCTGTGATCATCGATGTACGTACACCACATGAGATCGCAGAGGGATATATCCCTAATGCGCTTCATATGAACATCCAGGATGCCGGAAGTTTTATGCAAAAAGCGCAGGAACTGGATAAATCGAAAAATTATTTCGTCTATTGTCGCGTAGGTGGTAGAAGCAAACAAGCCTGCATGATCCTTGATTCTATAGGGTTCGAGAATACCTTCAACCTAATGGGTGGTTTCGAGAATTGGCAAGGTGCAAAAACACAGTAATATGAAAATCAATTTGAATTTAGCGCTTATTATTTTTATTTCCTTCGGAATGTTGAGCTGCAAAGAGCCTGCAACGGGTTCGCAGCCGGAACAAATTGCCGAACTTGGTGAAAAACAAGATGTTGTTCGGGTGGTAGATTCCGAAGAATTTTCCAGTAGGATCAATGCAGTAGGTGATGTTCAGTTGATCGATGTTCGTACCCCTGAAGAAGTAGCGGAAGGCACCATTGCCGGGGCTATTAATTTCGATTTTCGAGCCGATGATTTTACGGAAAAACTTAAGGTTCTGGACAAGAATAAAGCAGTGTACGTTTTTTGCCGTTCGGGTGGGAGAAGCGCCAATGCGTCTGCTATCATGAAAGAATTAGGCTTCTCGGAAATCTACGATCTGGAAGGTGGCATCACTGCCTGGAAGGCAGATGGAAAAGAAACAGTAAAGTAAGAAAACCCTTTATAAATTTTTAACAGATTGATAAATAAGCTGTTAAATTCCTATTAAACAATAATTTCTTAACATCCCTCATAGCATTAACTACGTAAATTTAGGTGTAACTTAATTTTCAATGCTATGAAAAATGAAGATCAATTAGTTAGGGACGAAATGCGAAAGCTTATAAGAAAGAGCTGCAATGCACCTTCTACTTCTGCCAACAACTCTTATTATCTGTTTCAGAAAACGCTCTTGAAATTTTACTTCAATGCTGCAGATGTACAGTTGGATTACGACAAGGGAACGATTTCACTATGGACATCGGAAACACCGGCAACCCTGGGTCATAATCTCTACAGATTAAAAGACGCAGTTCCATACACCATTTCTTATACAAATCTGGAGGAAACATTAAAAGGGTGTCTGGAAAGCGACTCTACTGCTATTCGTTTCTACAAATCCCTGTTGTTTCAATACAATAAGGTTTCGGAACCCGTAGGACCTGATGCGATAAGTGCTTAATAGTGTTGCTATGGTAAAGTTATTTTTTCATTCGGTAAAAATATTGCTGATATCCGTTGCGATTGGCGCCCTGGGTAGCCATTTTTTACTATCTCCGCTCTCCAAGCCAGTAAGGATCGCCGCTATTTCAATTCTTTTAATTGGAATAATGGTTGAATTTTTAGGTTTTGAACCCAAAGATCAGGAGACAAGCGGATGATTATCCTGATTGATCTTCTATCTAATTCTTAACATTAAATCCCTAAACTTCTACTAAATAGAAGATTAGTGTATACACTTAATTTCATGTTGCTACAGTAAAATATAGGTTGTTTTCGGCCTTATAATTGCGAAATTTCGTAAATTCCCACATAAGATTCACTAATTTATTAGACCTAAACGTGGTTTTCGGATGCCAATTTTTATCCGAGATTATTGCGTTGAAGACTGTAAAGATGTGAATTATCCTCTCAAATCTCCTGTATTTCCTGCATTATTGCGTGGTTATTTATTGGCTATTAGCTAATGACATAATCCGATCGAACGATCAGAATAACCAGCAATATGAAAAAATTAATCCTCCTTGTAATTTTAGCATTATTTGCTACCGAACTAACGGCCCAAATGAGTTATGTTGGGCGGCAATACGACAATGGTAATATCCACTACACAGGTTCTTTTTCCGGTGATAAAGAAACCGGTTTATGGAAATATTATCACGAAAATGGTCGGTTGAGCGATATTGGAAGATATTCAAATGGTGAGAAATCCGGCGTATGGAAATACTATTATCCCAATGGGCGGCTACGAGCTACCGGTATGTATATAGAAGGGCAAAAAACAGGCGAATGGAAATACTACCTGGATAATGGTAAATTAGACCGAATTGGTTTTGGATCGGAAGGAGAGGATGTAGAAGAACGCCGTTTAAATATGTCCGACAGGATCGTAACTGCCGATATCATTGCCAATTCGGGGGTAGATATCACACAGGCTAAACTGGACGATCCTAACGATTACGCGCAAACGTCACCCGGAAACGCAATTGAACCCTCATTTGCAAACAACGAAACTTCCACTGAAGAAACCTCTAACGATAACAGCCTGCCAGACGACCCGGAATCTTTAAAGAGGAGGCTAAGCGAAAAGGAGAAGGAACTAATGACAGAGGAAGCCTATGCAGAATATCTTAAGAAAGAACTGGATGAGCGTTCCTTCCGTGTGAAGAAGCTAGAGGCTATTATCGATCTAAATAATGACGCCGCAAATAAAGTAGCTGCACAAAAAGAACTTGCCTTAAAAGAAGCTGCTCAAAAAGAAGCGGCTCTCAAAGAAGCAGCCTTGAAGGAAGCAGCTTTAAAAGAGGCTGCCATGAAGGAGGCTGCTCTCAAAGAGGCTGCTCTGAAAGAAGCAGCATTAAAAGAATTAGCTCTCAAAGAAGCTGCCTTAAAAGAAGCAGCATTAAAAGAAGCGGCATTGAAGGAAGCCGCTATGAAAGAAGCAGCACTGAAGGAAGCTGCTATGAAAGAATTGGCTCTTAAGGAAGCTGCCTTAAAGGAAGCAGAATTAAAGGAAATAGCTCAAAAGGAAGCCGCACTTAAAGAAGCCGCAATGAAGGAAGCGGCTAAAAAAGAGTTAGCACTTAAGGAGGCTGCAAAACAAGAAGCCCTCAAAATTGAAGCTGCTCGTAAGGAGGCCGCACGGATCGCGGAAGCAGAAAAACAAGCTGCGCTCAAAGAAGCAGCGATCAAGGAAGCTGCAAAGATAGAAGCGGCCAAGCTCGAAGCTGCAAAGATAGCCGAGGCCGAAAAACAGAAGGCATTGGAGGAAGCAGCTCGTAAAGAAGCTGCGAGGATCGAAGAAGCTAAACGCGAAGCAGCCAGGATTGCCGAAGCCGAAAAACAAGCGGCACTAAAAGAGGCAGCTATGAAAGAGGCTGCTAAAATTGAAGCGGCTAAACTTGAAGCAGCCAGAATAGCAGAAGCAGAAAAACAAAAAGCTTTAGAAGAAGCAGCCCGAAAAGAAGCTGCGAGGATCGAAGAAGCTAAACGTGAAGCAGCCAGAATAGCGGAAGCTGAAAAACAAGCGGCACTTAAAGAGGCAGCTATGAAAGAAGCTGCTAAAATAGAAGCAGCCAAAGCGGAAGCAGCGAAGATCGCCGAGGCTGAAAAACAAAAAGCACTGGAAGAAGCAGCGCAGAAGGAAGCTGCAAAGATCGAAGCTGCCAAACGCGAAGCCGCCAGAATAGCAGAGTTAGAAAAACAAAAAGCACTGGAAGAGGCTGCCCTAAAAGAGGCCGCAAAGATCGAAGAAGCTAAACGTGAAGCGGCCAGGATCGCCGAGGCAGAGAAACAAGCGGCGTTAAAGGAAGCAGCATTGGAAGAGGCTGCTAAAAAAGAAGCAGCTCGAATTGCTGCCGCGAAAAAAGAGGCTGCGCTTCAGGAAGAAGTGAAAAGGGAGATCGCATTAAAGGAAAAAGAACTGGAAGAAGAAGCTAAGAAAGAAGCCGCCCGACTCGCAGAAGCAGAAAAGCAAGAGGCACTTAAAGCAGCTGCCAAGCTTGAAATGGAAAAAGTTGCCGCCAAGAATACTTCTGTTGTAGTTGAAACCACAAATACAGAGGATCCTACTCAAACAGTTTATCACACTGTGAGCAGAGGTGAATATCTTGGAAAAATCGCCGCACAGTACGATGTATCGATCAAGGATATCAAACAGTGGAACGATCTTAAAAGCGACAGACTGAATGTGGGGCAAAAGCTTATTATCAATTCTCTCGAACCTCAAACTAAAGATGTAATATCATCTAAGGTAGAACCCTATACCCCTGAAGTATCCAGAGGATATTATCGGGATGGCAAGTTACGGGATATGGGTGTCTATGCAGAGAATGGAATGAAGATCGGGATTTGGGAATACTATCATACCAATGGTACTATAATGGAAATAGGTAATTATAGTGAAGGGTTAAAAACCGGAATATGGAAGAATTATTACGAGGATGGCACCCTGGAATCTACAGGGGAATTTGTAAATGGTGAGCAAAACGGTCCATGGAAATTCTATTATGAGAATGGTAAAATTAAGTCGGACGGCCATTATGCCAACGGTAAGATAAATGGGGAGTGGAAATTTTATCATGAGAACGGGAACCTGAAAACTACGGGAATGTACAAAGACTTCAAGAAGACCGGAGAATGGCCCGTGTATGATGATGAAGGGAATCTAATCAATACAAAGTACTACTAATCAATAATAATTTCAGTTAATTCAACTGCTAGTTAATGCCTTAGTTCACCGATAAATGTGCGCTAAGGCATTTTTTTTATATCCTTTTCGTGGATACATTTATTAACAATTACCTGCGCCAATATAGAATATTGATCTCCCCCTTTGTAACTTTGGTTAATTAGTGATAGTGATGCAATATTTTGTAGATAAGGATTCGATCGTGCGTAAAATTTGGGGTAAAAGTGATACCATACTTTTTATTTTTGCAGGGGCTGCCGCCGAATTTGCATTAAACAAAGCAGTGGACTGGCTATATTTTACAGGAAAATTACCTTCCGACCCGATCGGCCGACTATTCTCTACGTTTCGATATGCACGTATGATCGTTTTTGCACCAATAAAAGAAGCCACAGAAGCAATTGAAATGATGGCCCGTATCCACAAAGATGTAGAGCAAAAACGTGGCGCCACAATCCCGGATTGGGCGTATCGCGATGTCCTCTTTATGTTGATTCATTATTCAATAGCGGCATATGAACTATTAGAAAGTAAATTATCCGGCGAGGAAAAACAGGAGGTTTACAACGTTTTCTACCGTGTTGGTATAGGGATGGGATTGAAAGAACTACCCGAGAATTATCGCCAATGGCTGCCTGTTCGGGACGCCCATTTAAATGCGGATCTTGTAAAAAGTCACCATACTACCCACCTCTTTATGCAGTACAGAAAACAGTTGGGAGCTACGCGTTTTAAGTTATTAAAAGAAGCTCAGAAATTAGTTGTTCCGGCACATGTGCGAAACCTATTAGGCCTAAATCAACCTTCATTGCTAAGTCCCGCAGTACCCATTTATAAATTTAGCCGTTGGATGAAATTGGATCACATGGTAAAAAACATTCTTCTTCCTTCACAATACCGGCAACAGATCAATAAACTGGATATCGTTTAGTGCCTTTTGTAGATAAAGAAAGCTGTATTTACTCATTATCCTTTATTGGTGAGATCATAATATGTGCCCTGTGCGTACCCGGATTCATGATCCAGGGATGGTTAGGAGCGATCGGTTTTTCGGGTAAGCCTGTAGACGCTGAAGTTGCAAAGGGTAAGTAGACCACATAACGATATTGTGCGCCTTCAACTTCCGAGGTTTCGGGATCGTACATATCGCTAGCACCAAAATAAATGTGTAAGGTCTCTCCACCTTTTCCCATAGACAATTTTCCGGATTTAACTTCCTCTTCCCGGATATCGAATATTTCGCCTGCGTTCTTACCCTGCTTTCTCAATTCACGGCCTCTGGCCATAAATGGTTCGAGGTCTTTATGATAACAGGCAGCACTGAATCCTTTTTTATTGGGGTCGTCTGCCAGGCAGATGAACTCGTTATTTCCCTCCTTTAAGGTGACAAACTCACCGGCCATGTTGTACCCTATCACGGTACATCCTTCTCGGCTTTCCTTGGGAGCAGCCATGAGTGCAGTAGCGATCAAAGCCTCGTCTGTATCGATAGCTTTGTATAAGGTCTCTACCTGTTCTGGTTGTTCGGCGATGGGTTCGGGTTCGGGCTTTTCATTCTCTACCGCAGAATTACAGCCAATCAGGAGAAATGTAAATGCAATTGTTAGAACTAAATGCTTCATAATATTTATCATTTGATTTTTTATAATTAGATCAAAGTAACTAGGTGGGTGGGTAACGAAGTTACTGTTTTTTAGGCTCTTTCAGAAGAAAAAAATGGCACTCACCTATATGAAAATGCTCCCTCTCCTTCAGAATTCTTGTGGATTGGATGATGCGTAACAATTAACATAATAATTATTTTACTTCTCGCAAAAATGGATCTAAGGTGGCATTCGTTGTGCGAACCATAATACATGTTCATATTTATACAAGGCGACTGTGATAAAAGATAGCCAAAATATCTTATATTTAATACTGAATAAAATCTTCTTCCATGGCAACATACGAATTAAAAATCAATGGTAATACCCATTCAGTAGACGTTGATCCATCTACTCCAATCCTCTGGGTATTAAGGGATCATCTTCAGTTAGTGGGAACAAAATTTGGCTGCGGAATTTCGCAATGTGGCGCATGTACAATCCATGTGGAAGGAAACGCAACACGATCTTGCCAAATTCCTGTCTCCGCCATCGGAAATAAAAAAATAACTACTATCGAAGGTCTTTCCAAGAACGGGGACCATCCGGTACAACAAGCTTGGCTAGAGCACGATGTGCCTCAATGCGGCTATTGTCAGGCTGGACAGATCATGACTGCTGCGGCACTTCTTGACTCTAACCCCAACCCTACAGATGAGGATATTGAAGCCACCATGAGTGGTAACATCTGCCGATGTGGAACTTATACACGAATTAAAGCAGCCATAAAGACTGCTGCAAAATCTGGTTCCCTGTCTTAGGCTAACCAATAAAAAAATAAATTATGACTTTAGTTAGAACAACATTTGGACGACGCGCATTTATAAAGCGTGTTGGCCTGGCGAGCGGGGGACTGATGATAGGTTTCAGTTGGCTTGCAGCTTGTAAAGATGCTACTCCAGAAGAGGTGGTGATGATGCCCGATGAGTGGTTTGAGATGAACGGATTTCTCAAGATAGGGGATAATGGTATGGTAACCATTATGTCTCCCAACCCGGAGATCGGTCAGAATGTTAAAACATCCATGCCTATGATAGTGGCAGAAGAGTTGGATGCAGACTGGGACAAGGTTTTCGTGGAGCAAGCACCTCTCAACACCGAGTTGTATACACGTCAACTAGCAGGTGGTAGCCAGTCTATACGTCAGGGATGGGAAGGCTTGCGGATGGCGGGAGCTACAGCAAGACATATGCTAAAAGAGGCCGCTGCGAATCTATGGCAGGTCCCGGCAGCTGAGATCACAACAGCAGCTGGTGTATTAACACATCAGGCCAGTGGAAACTCTGCTCATTATGGCGAGATGGCATCTGCGGCTGCCACGCTTGAAGTTCCGGAGGAAGTGGAAATGAAGGATATCAAGGATTTTTCCATCATAGGTACGTCACGTAAGAATGTCGATGGTAAGAAGATCGTAACCGGGAAACCCCTCTTCGGACTAGACACCTACAAAGAGGGTATGTTGGTTGCTATGTTAGTTCATCCGCCGGCGTTCGGGATGCGTTTCAAATCAATGGATGCAGATTCAGTAAAAAATATGCCCGGAATAAAAGATGTGTTCACAATCGATACATATACCGACGGCACCCGTAAAAGTTTCGCCGATATAGCCACCTTCAATAAAAAAGTGGCGATCGTAGGAGAGACCACATGGCAGGTAATGCAGGCTAAAAAGGCTCTAGCGGTAACCTGGGAAGATTCACCGGATGACTCTTTTGAGATCGATATGTTTGGCAGGATAATGAAGACGGAATATCCTTCTGGGAAAGAAAGTTCTCAGTCGCATGCCCTGAAAATGGCCGAAATAGGCAGTAAAAAAGGTAATGTAGTTCGTAAAGACGGAAATGTGGACAAGGCATTTAAGAAAGCTGCCAAGGTATTAGAACGAAGCTACTCGTGCCCGTTTCTTGCACACAATACCATGGAGCCCATGAATTTCTATGCCAATGTTACTGCAGATCATGCGGAGCTAATTGGTCCAATTCAGACGCCCGAGTTTATGGAACAGAGCGTTGCAGCACGACTGGGACTCACCCTCGAACAGGTGGATATCCAGATGACGCGAATGGGAGGTGGCTTTGGAAGAAGACTCTATGGGCATTTCCTTACCGAGGCGGCCGTGATCTCCCAAACAATGCAAAAACCGATAAAACTGGTTTATACCCGGGAAGACGATATGACTTTTGGAAACTATCGACCTTCCTATTATGTGACTTACAAAGCGGGCCTCGATGAAAATAACCAGCTTATAGCCTTCCAGGTTCGTGCGGGCGGAATTCCTGAGAGTCCGTTGTTTGCCAATCGTTTCCCTGCCGGCGCCGTGGAGAACTACCAGGCAGAAGATTTCACGATCAAATCTAACGTAAGTGTGGGCGCATGGCGAGCACCACGGTCCAATTTTATAGCTGGGGCCGAGCAGTCTTTTCTTGATGAATTGGCAGAGTTGGCAGAGAAGGATCCTATCGATTTCAGGTTGGAGCTTTTCGATAAGGCTATTAAAAATCCCGTTGGTGAAAACAACGACTATGAGGCCGAGCGCTACGCCGGCGTTCTTAAACTTGTTAGGGAAAAATCCGGATGGGGTAAGACCCGGGAAGGTGTTCACAGAGGAGTGGCAGCTTATTATTGCCATAATTCGTACGTAGCCCAGGTACTAGATATTGTTAATAAGAATGGCGTACCAAAAATAGAAAACGTTTGTAGTGCCGTGGACTGTGGGATTGTTGTCAATCCCGATGCAGCAGCCAATATGGTAGAAGGTGGCGTTGTAGATGGAATTGGCCATGCGATGTATAGTTCTGTAACATTTAAAGATGGGGAACCACAACAGCGAAATTTTGATAACTACAGACTTATACGCCATGGTGAAGCACCACGCAAACAAGAAGTACATTTTGTAAAGAATGATATAGACCCAACCGGACTGGGAGAACCTCCCTTACCTCCTGTAATGGGTGCCCTTGCCAACGCTTTGTATAAAGCGAATGGCAAAAGGTACTATCATCAACCATTTATGTCTAATAAGCCTTTGCTGGGGTAACCAACGGAATAGCCAGGAACTGAGAATCTGATTTCCGGCCTTCGACGGCCGAAAATAGCCTACTGAGTGGAGCCGGAGAGGACCGAGCGGTGTAAAAATGTCCTGTGGACATTTTCAGCGAGGTGCCAGCCTGCCGCGATGGCCTTCGACGACCGTAGGCGGAACGAAATAAGCCACCCGAAGGTGGCTTAATGAGTGGAGCCGGAGAGGACCGAGCGGAGCACAAATGTCCTGTGGACATTTTCAGCGAGGTGCCAGCCTGCCGCGTTGGCCTTCGACGACCGCAGGCGGAACGAAATAAGCCACCTTCGGGTGGCTTATTGAGTGGAGCCGGAGGGAGTCGAACCCTCGTCCAAACGCGCAACCATACCGCTTTCTACATGTTTAGTTTTCGTTAGGATTTTCGTTTGATTGCCGGTCGAAAACAACCAACTCACAACTTAGCTTCAATTAGTTTTCGAGATCACATCGAAGCACTGCGGTCTCTAGGTTTACTTTTACGAAGCCACTAAATCGAACGCCGTAAACCAAGGCCTTCGAGTGACTTCCTGCTTGCCCGCCTTGCGGGCCGAGGCATTATCCTACTATAATTCGGATTATGCAGCTAGGGCGTAGTTATTCTCGCCGTTTAAAAAGTGTGAAAAATGAGATTAACGAGCTGTTTTCCAGCGCTCGACATGCTTACAGTACAATTAGACCCGCTGTCAAAACCAGTCGGCCCCTGTATTTTCAAAGAGCTCTCACTTCATGTATTTTGCCGTAGCAATCAATTTCAGGAAGTGGGCGTTCCACAAAGTGAACCATAAGGTTCTACTTTATGGCGGGCTATTCGTTTCAATCCCTGAAGTAGTCGTGAAGCAAGCTTCGCTCAACTTCATCGGCACTTCAGGGGATTTCCACTGCTATCCCTAACGCTTCGAAGCAACAAACAAATCTATGTGATTGCTTCAGAAGGCGAGCGCAAAGATACGAGAAAATCCATATCTTTGCAGCCTTCATAACAAAGCAAAAACTATACCTAAATGTCTGTAACCTTCGCCATTATAAAGGAAACAAAATCACCGCCGGACAGACGTGTTGTCTTCTCACCCGAAAAGTGCGCCGAACTCATGGATCAATATCGCGAAGCGAAGATTGTTGTGCAATCATCACAAGTGAGAATTTTCCCGGATGAAGAATATAAGAAATGGGGCTTTGCTGTTCAGGAGGATATCAACGAAGCAGACGTGATGCTAGGTGTGAAAGAAGTGGAAATCGATTCGCTCATTCCCAACAAAAAGTACTTTTTCTTCAGCCATACCATAAAAAAGCAACCCTATAATCGAGAATTGTTAAAAGCAATTTTGGCTAAAAAGATCGAACTGTACGACCATGAGACCATTATAGATGAAAATGGCGGTCGTCTAATAGGTTTTGGATATTATGCCGGGTTGGTGGGTGCTTATAATGGTTTCAGAGCACTTGGACTAAGAGATAAACTTTTTAATTTACCGAAGGTGGAAACCCTTGCAGATCTCGATGCATTAAAGCGTGAACTCGATAAGATCACCCTACCTTCCGAACTTCGAATAATCCTTTCCGGAACCGGGAAAGTGTCACGTGGTGCTAAGGAGATCCTGGATCATCTAAACATCAGGGAAGTAAGCGATACGGTGTATCTCACTTCCAACTTTTCAGAACCTGTTTACTGTATGATCGATGTTATGGAATACAATCGCCGGATCGATGGTAAAGCAGGCGACAAGTACGAATTTTACAACGACCCTTCGGGTTATGAAAGTAATTTCATGCCTTATGCCAGAGTGAGCGATATGTTCATTGCTGGTCACTTTTACGGAAATGGCGCACCTTACCTGTTTACAAGGGAAGATGCCAGACATCCAGATTTCAGAATAAACCTGGTCGCCGATATTTCCTGTGATGTAGATGGTCCCGTTGCCTCCACATTGCGGGCTTCTACTATAGCCGAACCCTTCTATGGCTACGACCCGGTTACCGAACAGGAAACAGCATTCAACGCGGAAGGGGCAATTACTGTGATGGCAGTGGATAATTTACCTTGCGAATTGCCCAAGGATGCCAGTGAAGGATTTGGGAATATGTTCCTGGAAGCCGTCATCCCGGCCTTTTTTAACGGGGACTCAGACGGCATCTTGGAAAGAGCCAAAATAACAACTGGAGAAGGAACACTTACCGAACGATTTTCTTATTTACAAGATTATGTGGATGAGAAAGTTCATGGTTAATTCGAACCCGTTCAACTTTAGATAATATTTTGTAGGAAAGATTATTGGTTGTCAATAGTTAGTGCATTTTATCGATGATAAATGCTTATAATCTAAGTAATTTACATTTTATCGAAAAGTCGTAAGAATCAGTGCTATATGTATCTATAGTATGAGGTATTTTCTTACATTTAACTGTTATTTTACGTCCAAAACGTTAGTTTTTGGCTCTTAAAGCAACTTTATGAAAAATCTCGCCCCCATTTTGATAGTCCTGCTTTTGGGCTTCAATAGTTACGCACAAGTTGGTATTAATACTACCGAACCAACAAGCACCCTGGATGTTAATGGAAATCTTAGAATCCGAAAAGCGGATCGTAGCACCGACAACGATATTGTGGCAACACGTATTGTTGGTATCGATGATGCCGGTAACATTGTACAGGTGGAAGTAGACGAAAACCTAATTCTTGAAAACAACAGGATTAGGGCTACTAACAGAATCTTAAAAATTGGAGACGTTCCATCCTTAGGCTTGCCAGTTATCGACGACCTCGATCTGGTTATCTGGCCGGGCGAACCCAATGAGGATAAATCGGTAATACGAGTACAAAGTATACTTGGCGATGTTATAATAACAGGTATCGCTGCAGGTCAGGACGGTCAGCAAATTTGGTTATACCCTGTTTCGGGAGATATAACCTTCCTGCCTAACAGTTTACTATCTCTGTTTGGTAACCGAATTGAAAACAACAGTAACCTGGTGGTTCAGAGATATGAGATGGTAAAACTCATGTACGATGCAACCCGCGCTAAATGGATCATTATGGATCGTTAGAAGACAGATCCAATAGACATAAGCAAAAGTGCCCCTGCGAAACGCAGGGGCACTTTTTTTGTGCGGTAAATACCGATGTTGGGTAGGTGATGGGTGAATGGTGAGTAGTGAATGGTGAGCAGTGAATGGTGAAGAGTGAAGAATATGAAGTTAGAAGTTAGAAGTTTGAAGTGAATAGTGAATCGTGATTAGTGAGTCGTGAGTAGTGAAGGGTGAATGGTAGGTAGTTAGAAGTTAGATCAGAAGAGTAAATAGTGAGTAATGATAGGTGAGTAGTGAAGGGTGAAGAATGAGAGGTTAGAACTTAGAAGTGAATAGTGAATAGTGAGTACCGATTAGTGAATGGTGATTGGTGAACGATCTAAATTAGATGGAAACTGACTTAGCGATGACTGGTGAGTCTTTTTTATAGCAGCTGAAGATAGTTCAAGCATTTTACTAAGCACTCGATCTATGGAGGTATAAGAGGTGAGAAATAATATAAAGATTACGTATTCCGAATAGTAAATCGAGTAGTACGATATATTCTCTTATGAAATAGGCTCAGACTTCTTCCCTTTGCGTGTAGTTTGCCTGGAAGGCTTCATATGCTTTAGGAGAGTAGCTATAAATTCGTCGTTCTCATAGGGCTTGATGATAAAATCATTCATCAGGTTAAACGAATTGGCGCCTATAACTTTCTCCAATTCTACGGCTGTTAATGCTATTATTGGGACAGCAGTGTCAAATTCTCTGATCGCCTCCGTCGCTTCAAATCCGTTGATCTCCGGCATATTGATGTCCATTAGGATAGCAGCATATTTCTTTTCTTTGGCCATGGCAATTGCCAATTTACCGCTCTCGGCAGTGGCTACCTTGGCCCCGTGCAGCGTTAAAAATTTACTGGTTACCAGTAAATTGATCTTATTGTCGTCTACCACCAGGATCTCTCTATTTATAAAGACATTCTTTCCGTGCTTTTTAGTGCTTGGGGTTTTCTTTATTTTTTCGGGAAGGGTTTCGTAACAAAGCTGGAATTTTACCTCGGTTCCCTTACCAGGTTCACTTACTAAGCTGATCTCGGAGCCATACAGATCCAGGATCTTTTTAACGATCGGTAACCCTAATCCGGAGCCCTGATATTCTTTTGTGGAAGAAGCCTGAGCGAATTCGTTAAAAATATGCTCCTGCTTTTCCTTCGATATACCAACACCTGTATCCTTAATATTGAAATCAAGGCAAACCATACCATTTACGTCATCTTTTCGCTTGATCTGAATAGTGATAACTCCATTACTGGTAAATTTCGCCGAATTTCCAATGAGGTTAATAAGGACCTGTGAAATTTTCATTTCGTCTCCCACAAGATTTTCAGGAATGGTCTTGTCGATATCGATCTTATATTCGTTGGGATGCTCCGGATTAATGAATTTAGAGGACTTCACTATGTTGTTCACTATATTTCTGATGTTCACTTTCGTCCTCTTAAACTCCTTATTTTTCGAGTTGTCGATGCTTGTGAGCTGTAATACGTTATTTATAAGTGACAGCAAATGATTGGCAGAAAATTTAAGCGATCCAAGATTTTCCTTGTGTTTACGCATAGAGCTGTCCTTGATCATCAGGGAAGTGATCCCTATAATTCCATACATCGGCGTACGTAATTCATGTGTGATGTTCGAAAACAGCGTGGTTTTGGCCTTAGCCAGTTCTTCAGATTTCTCCTTCTCCTGAAGGTATTGTTTGTTCTTTTCAATTAAGTGAAGCAGTAGTTGTTTTCGTTTTCTGTAAGAGATAAATAAGAAAATAGAGAAAACCAGTAATATAGCCGATGCTATCTTCACCCAGAAAATGGTGGTTTCACGTTTTGCCGTTTGCTGGTTGATCTCGTTTCTAAGTGCTTGTTCTTTTAATTCCTGCTGGTATTCATTTAGCTTATACTTCGCGGTTGCGTATTCAATAGCTTCGATCTTGTCACTTTTGTATTTCTCAGCCTTATACGAATCCAAAAGTTGCATTTGCTCGAAGGCAAGTTCATGTTCACCTATACTCGCATACGAATTAGCCAGATACTCATGACCTTCGATCAATCCATCCATGAACCCGGATTTTTCTGAAAGGGCAACACTTTCTAAAAGACTTTTTATAGCCAGCCGCTTCAGATCCATCAGATAATACATCTTCCCGGTAAGTAAAAGGGCACCGGCATGATAGGCATCGGGATTAAGCGATTCCACATATTTGTTTGTAGCATCTACATAAAGCTTCGCGTTGTCCGGATCTTCATCGTTTAAATAAAGCTCGGCTATATTGTAGTTAAGGATATAAAGGTGGGTAGTATCACCTAATTTTTCGGCGAGTGGCAATGTCTTCTTATAGATAGGGATCGCCATTTTGCTATTTTCCTGCAACGCATAGAAATTTCCCATATCGATCTGTGCCGTAACACTTATCTTGGTAGAATCATGTTCTTTTTCGGCCTTTTCTACTGCCTGCATGAAAATTCGCCTTGCTTGCAGTGTATCGTCTATTTTCAGAAATGCATTGCCAATTAGACTGGAGAGGGATACTACGGCTTTAAGATTATTGATCTCGTTTGCTTGCTTTAAAGTCTCTTCTCCCAGCTCGATGGTGATATCGAAATTATTCTTATAGAACTCCTTGCGGATATGGCTAACCATAGAATCCACATGCTTTGCTTTCAGCTTATTCTGTTCAATAAGAAGACTATCCCGTTCATCCAACACGGTGTCTTGAGCAGACAGGTTGAAAATAGGTAGTAATGATAAGATTAGTATGGGCAACCAATTTTTCACATCAATAGGTGTAAAATATGTGGATAAATATAGGTAAATTCGTACAAGAGAAAGTTAAATACGGGTTTTTCTCGTGTAAATGTTCAAATTTTCGATGAAAGACAAGTTTGTGGGGTGAAAATTTCTGTGATTTTAATTTTTTTAAGATGAATACTAAGCCCGATCCTCTTTTATATTATCCAAAAAACATGAGTAGATACCGTTTTATTCTGTTGTTTAGTAAGTGTTTCCACCTCCTAATCAGCAGTTACTACATGTACTAAATGGATGCAGAATGCACCTAATCCATAGGCCAAAAGATCTTTCCAATCGAAAGTATTTCCAAGGATTGTTTCAAGTACTTCAGAATTAATATTCATTATCTCCGATAGCTTGAATAGTTGTAAAATTTCTACAATGAAAGCGAAGCCAAGTACAACATATATGGTGCTCTTATGAGTGATGGTTAAAAAGGCCCTGAGCAGAAAATACAGTAACGGAATTACCAGTACATCTCCCAGGAACCCTCTTACAAAACGATGAAAGTGAAAGATAGCAATGGCTATTTCGCAAACCAAAACCAACAAAAAAGGAATGAAATAGCGCTTTTTAAATAAAACTTTCATCATTAAATCTATTAATCGTTACCCCAGTCGATCTTCCGGGAGGCGAACATAACTATCGCTAGAATCACAAAGAGACCTATACTACCAACCAGTAATGCGTAGTTTTCCAGTTGGATGATCACATATATAAATCCGTATAGAGAAGCGAGTGATAACGATACCAATAACGGAAATTTAAATCCTTTAAGGATAGCGCGAGAATACAAGGTGATCAATCCAAGCACCGAACCTCCGGCAATGAGATAGGCTTTCAGGAAACTACTGTGCTCCGAAATAGAGATTAGCAAGGTATAGAACATCACCAGGGCGAGCCCTATCATAACGTACTGGAATGGGTGGATATAAATTTTCGAAACCAGTTGAATGAGTAGAAAAACAAGTAAGGTTAGGCCAATAACCATAAAACCGTATTTAGAGGTGCGTTCGCTTTTCTGGTATTCGTCTACAGGGATGATAAAATTAGTTCCGAAGCCAAAACTACGCAGATCGGGTATTTTATTTAAAAATTTCTGCTGAAACTGCCTGTTGATCTGAAAAGCTTGCCAGTCTGCATGAAATCCGTTGGCACCAATATCTTTGGTTTCTTCATCGGGTAGCGGACTCCCATCAAAACCGGGGGAATGCCAGTTAGAATCCATACTTACCCGGGTTTCTTTCCCCAGCGGAACAAACTTCAGGCTCTCACTACCGTTGATCTTGATGTGAAAATTAAAGTTTATAGGAGAGGTATTTTCAGCATAGTTCACTTTTAGGGGAGAACTCTCAATTATACTGAGATAACTTTCATTGTATTTTGGTGTCATGGGGAGATCTTCTTCTCCCAGGGTAACCTGCATACTATTGCGAATACCTTGTAAGTTGGAGATTCTTATCTCCAGGGATATCTTATCCCATAAAATGTCTTCCGTGTCGATATCCATTTCAGAAAAATCGATGGTAGGAAAGTTTCCGGCAAAGGTCATATTACTGGTGTACACCACAGATTCGTAGATACTTCTGTTACGTTTTAGAGACTCCACATCTGCGTTGATCACCAGGGAGTCCGGTAATAAATAAGCATGACTAATAACAGTCCTGGTGGTGGTTTGTGTGACTTTCGAATTGCTGTCGTAGATCCGTTCTTCCTTGAGTTCTTTATAAGGGATCTTGAGGATAGGGCCAGAGATAAGTACCTCGTTTCCCCATTTACTATTGATCTCCTGTATAACTTCGTGTTGCCGGTAGCTCCGTTCTTCAATGAGAAATTGTACAAATTGTAGTGGGATTAGCAATACCAATAACAGGAAACCTACTACCAGCATCCTGGCGGTGATCGAGTTGCGCATCCAGTTTCCGAATTTACTTCTTCTTTGTTCCATGTGGTTTTAATTTAAGGTGTTAATTAATTTTATTTTCTAGTTTTCTAAGGTATTGTTGAGGGAAAGCCACAGTGCGCAGTTCCTCGATCGGGAGATGTAAAACATGTTTAAAATCCCAGTGGTGAAAGCTGTTTGCGCGGGCTCCTATGGTGTAAGACCTTAGGTAATAGCGTAAATAATCGGGTAGGAGTAAGGTGCCTATGATCATGACACCCAAGAGGTACAAGCTTCGTTTTCCGTTGCCGAAGCACACATACTGTAATGCGATCTCATCTTCAACTTTTGTGCCGAAACCCGTTAACACGTGATAGGCATCGTGACGTTCTACCTTGGGTATTAGTTCGAAGTTGTTTTCCTTCAGAAAAACACCCAGATGATAACCAAAGGTGCAAGAGGGAAACGTGAGTAAGGTGGAACGATCAATGTTCCATGCTATCTTATGTTTCTTAAAATTCCTGGTGTAGAATTTTTCACTAAGTTTAAAAAGATGTTCTATAATTTTTTTTCTGAAATTCATTAAAAAGTACTTTGAAATACAAAGTGTATTATTAAAAAAATATTATTTTCTCAACAGCCGTTCCAGTGCCTCTATGTGTTTTCTAAATTCAGCTTTCCCCAATTTTGTAGCACTATAACGTGTGTTGGGTTTTCGGCCAATAAATTGTTTCTCAACCAGGATATATGCTTCCTTCTCCAGGGCTTTTATATGGCTGGCGAGATTTCCGTCGGTCACGTCGAGCAGTTCTTTGAGCCGGTTGAAATCGGCACTTTCATTAACCATTAATATAGACATGATCCCCAGCCTGATGCGATGGTCGAATAGTTTATTTATGTTGTCGATAATTCCCACTACGATTTCTTTTCCTGTACGAACATAATACTTCCATACAGAATATGCATTATTCCGAAACCAAGAACCCACAGCCAGAAGCCATAACCCGGAAGTATGGCACATATCAGTCCCAGGACGATCTCGATAAATCCCAGATAACGCACGTGTCCAATACTGTACTTTGAGGCATTTATTAAAGCAAGACCGTAAAAAATGAGCATTAGGGCGGCTGTCTGCCCGTATTTTTGTTGGTTAAGAATAATTAGAATATAGATTCCACCCACAATTAAAGGTATAAGGAAGTTGATTATGAGTCGGCGCGAGGAGGTATCCCATACTTTCTCGCCATTTTTCCTGGCTTTTCGTGTTGTGAGATATATGGCCGTAATCACGCTTAAAAAAGCAATAAGGAAAAGATCCAGCAGTATAAGTCTAAAAACCTGTCCGTCCAGTATAAGGTACTCTCTCCCCGAATTGGCTACCAGCCACCAGGCAACTGCTGCACCTAACAGGGCGTAGATCCCGGCAAAAATCCCGGAAAGCCCGCTAAGGGATATAAAACGGGAGGATCTGTTCATGAGATCCTTGATCTCACTAATGTCTTTTAAATAATCTTGTTCGCTCATTTTAAAGTACTTTGAAAAACAAAGTAAGTTTAATTAATCTGGATTTCCAAATGGAGGTGTTGTTAAATATTAGCTAAAGTTAGTTCCGGTGCTTAGATAAAGGTAATACGCTAACTGACCGTTATCATATTTTTTTTAACTGTAAATCCAGAACTTTAATCACATAAAAGATGTACCTAAAACGATCATAAAATGAATGAAAGAACTCCTGTGAGCACTATTATGACCCGGGAAGTGGTTACGCTCAAAAACACAGATACCTTAGAGAACGCCGAACAGCAGTTCAAGGCGAAGAAAATTCGTCATATCCCTATAGTTAAAGGATCGCAAGTAATTGGGATCCTCAGTTATACAGACCTTCTGCGTATTAGTTTTGCCGATGCTTTTAGTGAAGATACTCATGAGGTGGATACTTCTGTGTACACCTTATTCACCATAGAGCAGGTCATGGCAAGAAACCTGGTAAGTGTTGGTCCGGGTACAACGATCAAGGACGTGGCCGAAATATTTGCTGCCAGAGAATTTCACGCTCTGCCGGTAATAGATGAGGGCACCCTTGTGGGCATTGTAACTACTACAGACTTGATTAAATACCTGCTTGAACAATATTAATACAGGAAAAACCCTGTACAAATTCAGGGTATTTCCTGTTGTATGCGATTAGATTGATGTCGATATTTGAATTGTCTTCATTATTAGTCATAATACTAATTGGAGATATCGACTAATCGTCATTTAATTGGGGAGTTAATACAACGATTATGTTCCTATTAAAGGTTGCCTGAGCCAGGCAACCTTTTTTTTTATTTTTGTAATATGAATCCTGCTGAAGCTTATATTCTTAATGCAAAGGAACCCTACCGTTCTATGCTGCTTCATTTACAACTGGTGATTGAGTCTGTCATTCCTGATCTCCAATTACTTTATAAATTCAAGATCCCGTTTTATTATCTTAACGGAAAACAGCAGTTTCTGTACCTCAATCAATCCAAGAACTACGTAGACCTGGTTTTTTGGCACGGAGCACATCTTACAAACCATGAAGATAAACTTGTATCGGATAATAGGAAACACATGAAGTCCCTTCGTTATTACAAAATGGAAGACATAGATGATGAGGTTTTGATCGACCTCCTGGAAGAAGCTTATTCGTATCGCGACCGAAAATACTATAAATGATTTATCGTATTTCTAATAGCCACAAGATCTGAAAGTAATTTTTCCAGTAAGCTAAGATCCAGCATATTGGCTCCATCACTCTTCGCATTTGCAGGATCGAAATGGGTTTCGATGAAAAGCCCGTCCACCCCTGTGGCTATACCCGCTCGGGCAATGGTCGAAATCATTTCAGGGCGCCCACCGGTTACCCCGGCTGCCTGGTTGGGTTGTTGCAGGCTATGCGTAACATCCAGGACAGTGGTGGCAAAAGATTTCATAGTGGGAATACCCCTGAAATCGACTACCATATCCTGATACCCGAACATGGTCCCTCGATCTGTTACCAAAACTTTTTCATTGCCACAGTCGGTAACCTTTTTTACAGCATGTTTCATGCTTTCCGGACTCATAAACTGCCCCTTTTTCAGATTAACTACTTTCCCTGTATTTGCGGCCGCAACAACAAGATCTGTTTGCCTTACAAGAAAAGCAGGAATTTGGAGTACATCCACATATTGAGCCGCAATGGCAGCGTCACCGCTTTCATGAATATCTGTCACCGTGGGGATATCAAATTTCTCCGAAACCTTTTTAAGGATCTCCAGGGCCTTTTCATCCCCAATACCGGTGAAACTGTCAATTCTACTCCGATTCGCTTTTTTGTAACTCCCTTTAAAGATGTAGGGTATATTTAACCGGTTGGTAATAGCAACAACCTTTTCGGCGATAAGGAGGGCCATTTCTTCACCCTCAATAGCACAGGGTCCGGCCATTAAGAAAAAGTTATTGGCTTCTGTATGTTTTATCTTCGGAATTGATTCCAGGTTCATCGAAAATTATTTTGAAATGCAAAGATAGTGAAAAGCAATTGTGAAGGTTTAATTTGCGAGAGCGTAAAGAAAATTAAAATGTGTGGATCCTATTTTTTTATGATCTTCTGAAGGTCATACAACCCGTCCACTGTAACAATTCTGATGAAATAGATTCCCTGAGGGAGCATACTAATGTCCAATTTCGCGGTATTTTCAAATCGAAGGACACTTTTACCCACCGGGTCTATGATTTCCACCGATTGGATACCTGGATCCCCGGTGATAATCAATTGATCCGCCGTGGGATTAGGATATATAGTGAAAAGCCCTTTTACCCGATCTTCAACTCCAAAGATCCCAGAGTTTTTGTACCAGGCAATTTTATCGTCCGCTAAGGATGCCGATACGATATCCAAATAGCCATCGTCGTCAAGATCGGAGGCATGTGCAGAACCAGGAAATTCTGCTTCATTAGTTATTAAATGACCCGTGGAGAACGTTCCTTCTCCATTGAGGTTCTTTTTCCAAAATATCTGATCAATAAATGGATTCCATAGCAGAATATCCAGACTACCGTCATTATCCAGATCGTAAAAATTATACGCTCCATTCATATTCGGAATAAGTTGTAACGAACCAAAACTTCCTTGATTATCAAGATTTTCGATCCAATACACATAAGTGCCGGTATCGTCATTGTGTGAAGTAATTACAATATCCTGTTGCCCGTTGGTATTAATATCGGCTGTCACCAAATGATGGATACTTGTTAAATCCGACGAGAAAAATGGAAATTGATAAATCTCCTGCTCCGGCCCTAGGGTGGAATTGCCTAAATTCTTGTACCAAATTAATCTGGCCGGGCCGGTGTTCTCATGACTAGTCAAAATATCCGAAAGGCCATCATTGTCTATATCCATCACAACTATAGGCCCTACATAGGTTAAATTATTTATAAGGACGTTTTCACTTCCAAAGTGCCCCTGTCCATCAATATGTTCAAACCAAACGATTCTATCCGTAAATGTATCGGTCATGCTTGCAATGATATCATCGTCACCGTCATTATCGAAATCTAAAAGCATCATCGATGCTATATAATCAGGTTGAGTAGAAATAATGGTTTGCTCTGCACTAAAATTTCCCGCACCATCTGTGTTTTCCAACCAGGCAATTCGTCTTGGATTATTAATAAGGAATAAGAGATCTTTATCACCATCGGAATCTAGATCTATATGTTCGATCGCTAAGTAATTATTTGGAGTTACATTGATGATAACTTGAGTGTCGAAGTTACCGTTTTGATCCAATTTTGGGTACCACCTCAATTTCCCGTCTATAGTCGATGCAGTTAAAATATCGGTTAACCCATCATTGTCAATGTCGAATAATAAGGCAAAATGTGGACTTTCGGTACTGGTAGAAATAACCTGCTGCGGCCCAAATTGTGCGTCAACTTCAGCCGTAATAAATATAATAGCCAGAATGGTCAAATAAATTCGCACTCTCCCCATGAACGTGACTTTACTTCATTAAAATTATACAATTAAATTTATATCTATATCTAAAAGTAAAAATCATTTTGTCTCTACTAGTTATAAATCCACTAATTAGCACTACTTTTGCGCGCTCGTAGGCGAGAAGCCAACGATGTACTAATTAAGTAGTTATGAATATAAAGAATATTGCCATCATTGCCCACGTAGACCACGGTAAAACAACCCTGGTGGATAAGATCATGCATCACTGTAGCCTTTTTCGTGAAAACGAAAATACCGGAGAGCTTATCCTGGACAATAACGATCTGGAACGTGAGCGTGGCATTACCATCACCTCAAAGAACGTGTCTGTAATTTACAAGGATACCAAGATCAATATTATCGACACCCCTGGTCACGCCGACTTCGGGGGAGAGGTAGAGCGCGTGCTTAACATGGCAGATGGTGTATTATTGCTTGTTGATGCCTTCGAAGGACCGATGCCGCAAACGCGATTTGTACTTCAAAAAGCCATTAACCTGGGATTAAAGCCATGTGTGGTGATCAATAAGGTGGATAAGGAGAATTGTACTCCAGAGGAAGTACATGAGGCAGTATTCGACCTGATGTTCGAACTGGGTGCGGAAGAATGGCAGCTGGATTTCCCAACTGTATACGGTTCGGCAAAGCACAACTGGATGAGCGACGACTGGAAAAAGCCCAGCGATTCTATCGAACCATTATTGGAAATGGTACTCGAACATATTCCTTCCCCAAAAACCGAAGAAGGTTCCCCACAGATGCTTATCACTTCCTTGGACTATTCTTCCTTTACCGGCCGAATAGCGATTGGGCGCCTACAACGCGGTGTGCTAAAAGAAAATATGCCGGTGTCGCTTGTAAAAAGAGACGGAAGCATTTCGAAGACTAAGATCAAAGAACTTCATACCTTCGAAGGTCTAGGCCGTATAAAAGTAAGTGAAGTTCAGGCAGGAGATATTTGTGCCTTGGTGGGCCTTGAAGGTTTCGAGATAGGTGATACGGTAGCAGATGCAGAAATGCCGGAAGGCCTGGCGACGATTGCAATCGACGAGCCAACCATGAGCATGCTTTTCACAATTAACGACTCTCCCTTCTTTGGGAAAGACGGAAAGTATGTTACCTCAAGACATATAAAGGAACGCCTGGAAAAAGAATTGGAAAAGAACCTGGCACTTCGGGTTGAAGCTACAGACAGTGCCGATAAATTTATGGTCTTCGGAAGAGGGGTATTACACCTTTCTGTTTTGATCGAAACCATGAGGCGTGAAGGATACGAATTGCAGATCGGGCAACCACAGGTGATCATCAAAGAAATAGATGGTGTGAAATGTGAGCCAGTAGAGCAATTAACCATCGACCTACCTGAAGAGGTTAGCGGCCGTGCTATCGATATGGTCACTCTTCGAAAAGGCGAGATGCAAAGTATGGAAGCCAAAGGAGACCGAATGATCTGTACCTTTGTAATTCCTTCTCGTGGGATCATTGGTTTACGAAATCAATTACTTACAGCTACCGCTGGAGAAGCGATCATGACGCATCGTTTTCTCGAATATCAACCTCTTAAAGGTGGCATCCCCGAACGTTTGAACGGGAGTTTGGTTTCCATGGAAAACGGAACAGCTATTCCGTATTCTATCGACAAACTTCAGGAGCGCGGTCGTTTCTTTATCGATCCGGGAGAAGCTATCTATGAAGGGCAGGTAATAGGTGAGAATTCGCGTCAGGATGATATGACGGTTAACGTCACCAAGACAAAAAAACTGAGTAACGTACGTTCGGCCGGAGCAGATGATAAGGCACGAATTGTACCGGCGATCAAGTTCTCACTCGAAGAAGCCCTGGAATATATCCAGAAGGATGAATATGTCGAGGTTACTCCCAGTCATATCCGCCTTAGAAAGATCTATCTCAAAGAGGTGGATAGAAAGCGAAATAAGCTATAATTAGGTATAAACCTTCAAGGTTACAACCGAATTTTGCATATTTTGTTATCAAATTGTACTGAATTGGTTAATTTTGCGCAAACAACTGTTATGAATTTTCTTTATTTCGATCCGGGATTAGGCGCGATGATAGCGCAGGCGGTTATAGCTGCTGCTGCAGGAGTACTTCTATTCTCAAAAAATGTGATGTATAAGGTGAAGTCGTTCTTCGGTCTGATAAAAGATGAAGGCGATTCTTTCGATTCAATTGATATTGATGAACAAGACACCGAAAAAGATGATAAAGAATAAGCATCACGAGGCTTCATTCAGGGATCCATCCGGATACATGTTCCACGATGAGGGGGTGTTGCGAAGAGCGATCAACCCTATTTATTTTCAGCAGTACAATTCACTAAAAGATTCGGGTTTTTTCGATAATCTCATTCAGAAAAAACTATTGATCAGCCACGATGAGACCTCGGTTTCAGAAGAAAAGATCATTATCACCCCGGAACCCATTCCCTTTATCACAAATCCGTACGAATGGAGTTTCGAACAATACAAGCACGCGGCTCTGCTTACCTTACAGATACAGAAATATGCGCTTTCTAAAGGATTTATCCTGAAAGATGCCTCTGCCTATAACGTGACCTTCCACAAAGGAAAACCTATATTTATCGACACCTTGTCCTTCGATTTTTACGAGGAGGGGACACCCTGGCGTGCCTTTAAACAATTTATCATGCACTTCTTTGGGCCTCTGGTACTGGCTCATTATCACGGGGCGGAGATACTTAAAATGATGCAGACGCATATCGACGGCATCCCGCTAAAACTGATCGCTTCTTTACTACCGAAGAAATCCAAGTTTAGTTCTACACTTTATACCAATATTCACATGCTTGCCAAACTTGAGAGCAAACACAGCGATGATTATAAGGCCGAAACGAAGATCGCTAAGCTTTCACGTAAGGCACAGAACAATATGCTGGAGAACCTGTTCAATTATATAAGGAAAATGGAGTTGAAGGAGGCCAGCGAATGGGGCGACTATTACGATAAGACCAATTATAATACAGATTCGTTTAAGGCGAAGAAAGAACTTATCAAGGCCTGGGTGGAACCATTGGCTCCCAAAAGATTGATAGATGTTGGGGGTAATGACGGTACCTTTGCCAGAACCGTACTTAATGCGGTGCCACACGTGATCGTTACAGATATAGATAGTAATGCGGTTGCTCATAACTACAAACAAGCGAGGGAGAACAAGGAGGAGAACATGCTGGCGTTTGTTTGTGATGTACTCCAACCTGCACCGGGAATTGGTTTTAATAATACCGAAAGAGAATCGCTTATCGAGCGTTTACAAAACTATGCCCCTGATGTGACCATGGCGCTGGCATTAATACATCATATCACCCTGTCTGGGAATGTACCCTTTGAGAAATCGGCCGAATTCTTTGCTAAATTTTCCAATCAACTTATCATAGAATTTCCTAAACGAGAAGATTCGTGGGTGGAATCGCTGCTGGTTAGAAAGCGGGAATTTATCAATCACTTCGATTTTTATAACGAACAGGAATTTGAGAAGGGTTACACGAAGTATTTCAGTCTGGAGAAGAAGGAACAGATCAAGGGGACGCAACGGCTTTTATATTTACTGAAGCGACGTTAACTTCTGAAAATAGTGCCTCTTGGCCTGGCATTTACTTTAAAGATTACTAGCTTTACGATATCGTAAATGGAGAATAAACGTTCAAGAAAAACACAGCGTAAAAAAGAACCCGGTGCATTGAGTCGGTTTCTAAGATCTAATAAGGAAATGCCTTTATTGGCAGCCGTTGGCGCAGGACTGTACCCCATATTCTTTTATTTCACCAACAACTATACGCTTATAAATACCTCCAGACATCTGGCTTATTTTGCCGTGATGTTCCTTGTGGTTCCTATGGTGATCTTTTATATAGCACATAGGATCTCCAAACTTGATGTCTTTGAAAGTTTGAGGAAATACGTGCTTCCTTTTCTCAACATCTTTACTTTTTTATTCCTTCTGAAGGTGTGCCTGTATGCCGGATTACAGAAAAAACTTATTGTTCTCATCATTGTAGCGTCGTTCATATTCGCCTACCTGCTTTACAAACACCTGAAGAAAATAATAGTGGTTCAATTCATCCTGGCGATCATTGGTCTGGTATCGCTAGTGCCTACGGTGATCACCCAGATAAATTATACGGATGAATGGATGAAACAACCGGACGATATAGAGAACGCCAGTTTCACAAAAAAACCAAATGTATACCTGATCCAGCCGGATGGCTATGTAAATTTCTCCGAACTGGATAAGGGATACTACGATTACGACAACTCGAAGTTCGAATACTATCTTTTAAAAAATAACTTTACCAACTACCCGAATTTTCGTAGTAATTATGCGTCGACTCTGGCATCTAATAGCGCAACTTTTGCCATGAAGCACCATTATTATAACCGGGGTACCAGTTTTAGTGAAGCTATCAACGCCAGGAATGTATTAATTAGCAGTAACCCTGTTTTAGACTTATTCAAAAAGAACGGATACATCACGCATTTTCTGGCACAAAAACCTTATTTGCTTCTTAACAAACCCGAGATAGGCTATCACAAAAGTAATTTCACCCTGGACGATGTGGCCTACATTGGTACAGGTTTGGGTGACCCGCAGGACATAATCTCACCCCTAAAACAATTTATGGAAGAAGACCCGGGCAAGCCTAAGTTTTACTTTATGGAAATATTCAATCCGGGGCATATTCACAACCGGAGCGCAGATTCCAAGGGAGTGGAAGGTGAGCGTAAATTGTGGCTCGAAGGACTGGAAACCGCAAATAAAATTCTTAGGGAAGCCATAGACCATATAAGAGAAAACGACCCCAATGCCCTAATCATTATCATGGCAGATCACGGTGGTTTTGTGGGGTTGGAATATACTAAACAGATCTACTATAAAACCGAAGACAGGGATATAATCTATTCTATTTTTAGTAGTCAGCTATCTATACATTGGCCGGAAGAAGAGGTTCCCGAGGCAGGTAAATCCATAAAAAGTGCAGTTAATGTGTTTAGGGCGGTGATTTCGTATCTCACAGAGGATACTTCTTATCTTGAGCATTTGCAGGATGATGGCAGTTATGTTATTTTGAACAAAGATGCCCCGCAGGGGATCTACCAGTACATAGACGATAATGGGAATATCGTAATAAAGAAGCGATAGCGAACGTAGTACAATTACCAACAATAATTCAATGAATACACTTGCTAAATTCATCAAGAATAGAAAACTGTTCCCGGTCTTTGTGGGATTTGCAAGTGGGATCTACCCGATAATCTTTTACTATTCCAACAATTACTCCCTTATCAATTCTTGGAAACACCTTGGGTTCTTTATATGTCTATTCCTGTTTGTACCCATGGTAACCTGCTATGTGGGCTATAGGATCTTTTCGAAAGAATCGCTTAAAGAATATAAAAAGTTCTTGCTCTCGTTTCTAAGTATACTCTTCTTCCTGTTTTATCTCGAGTTATCGGTATTCGCCTCCGTGAGATTATGGTTAACACTTGCTATCGTCTTAATTGCCGTGGTGGCAGCGAAGTTTCTGCATCGCCATATAAAAAAGATTATGACGATCCAGTTCATCCTGGCATTCCTGGGGCTATTTACCCTGGTTCCTGTTCTGGCGAAACAAATTAATTACACAGACGAATGGATGCAATTGCCGGATAAGATCGATGAAGCGGTATTTAAGAAGAAACCCAATATCTATTTTATTCAACCGGATGGTTATGTAAATTTTTCTGAAATAGATAAAGGTTATTACAAGATCGATAATGAAGAATTTAAATCTTTTCTTGAAGAATCAGGCTTTACACTCTACGATAACTTCCGAAGCAATTATGCCTCCACACTTTCTTCCAACATGGCAACCTTTGCCATGAAGCATCATCACTACAATACCGGATTTAATTTTACAGAGGTGATCAACGCCAGGGAAGTGATAATGGATGCTAACCCTGTTTTAAATGTGTTCAAAAAAAATGGGTATAAAACGCATTTTATTGCCGAATGGCCCTATCTAATCGCTAATAAGCCTAAGATTGGATACGATTTCAGCAATTTTACCAATAAGGATGTTTCTTTGATAGGTACCGGATTCTCGACGGGAAAAGAGATTTTCGAACCTCTGGAACAAACTATCATGCAGGACAGTGCAAAGCCGAAGTTCTACTTTATCGAGATCTTTAAACCGGGTCATGTACCGGCAATGAAAGAAAAAACCAAGGGCGCAGAAATTGAGAAAGGTCTTTGGGAAAAACGCCTGGATACCGCAAATATCAAACTAAAACGCACGATCAGTATTATAAAGGATAGGGACCCTAATTCCCTTATCATGATCATGGCAGACCATGGTGGATTCATTGGAATGGATCATACCTTGCAAATGCGTATAAAGTCTGAAGACAGAGACTGGGTCTATACAATTTTTAGCTCCCAACTTGCAATTCACTGGCCGGATGGTGTAGCACCGGAATTCGACTCAAAATTCAAGACACCGATAAATGTTTTTAGGATTCTATTTGCATACTTGTCGGAAAATGAATCATATTTGAATTATCTTGAGGATGACGCAAGTTTTATGAAGATTGAGGTAGGAGCTCCTAAAGGTGTCTACAAATACATAGACGCCGATGGGAATGTAACTTTTAAAAGGGTTTAGCTTATTTACACGGTAGTTAAATATACGAAGGATCGCAAAGCAGAGTGGGACCAATTTTGCCATACTGCCAAGAATGCTACATTTTTATTTCAAAGGGATTTTATGGACTACCATAGTGACCGGTTTACCGATCATTCTCTTATGATGTATAAAGATGAAGAACTCATCGCGGTTCTACCTGCAAATATCAAGGATGAAACTGTTTATTCGCATCAGGGGCTTACTTACGGTGGCTTTGTATTGAACGAAAAATGCAAGTTATTCGATGCGCTTGAAGCCTATAAGGCGATGTTACAATTTTTATTTTCTGAAGGGATAGCCTCCTTATATTTTAGGGTGATCCCAACGTTCTATAATCTCCTTCCTTCCGATGAGCTTGAGTATTTTTTATTCAGATCGGGAGCGACATTAGAAAAGCGGGATGTTTTAATGGTGATCGATTATGCGTATAAGTTACGTTTTCAGAAGAATAGAAGAGAAGGGATTAACAAGGCAATCAGAAACGGGCTCACCGTAACCATAGACAACAACTACGACACCTTCTGGAATGAGATCCTTATTCCTAACCTGAAACAGAAACACGGTATTGCACCAGTTCATTCCCTTGACGAGATAAAACTTCTGGCTTCGAGGTTTCCGGATAATATTAAGCAAGTAAGCGTGTACAAGGAAGATAAGATGGTGGCCGGTACCACAGTTTTTTTAACAAAAACCACGGTGCATCCTCAGTATGTTTCGGGGAATCCTGATAAAAATTTCTTCGGAAGCCTGGACCTGGCATATAATTTTATCATAAACGAATGTTGGCAGGATAAACGATATTTCGATTTCAATATCTCCAGTGAAGAGAATGGGGAGGTTTTAAACAGTGGTCTCATTTTCTGGAAGGAAACTTGTGGAGCCAGAACGTGGAAGGCAGACAACTATTTGGTGGACACCGCATCTTATAAACAACTAAATCTAAAAATAAAGTGATCCCGTTCCTCGATTTACACCAGGTTAATCTCCGCTTCGAAGGCGAATTCAAGGCGAATTACGAAGAATTCCTTAAATCGGGGAGATATATTCTTGGGGAACATCTCCAACTGTTTGAAAAAGAATTTGCCGATTACTGCGGGACGCTGGAATGTATAGGAGTTGGCAACGGTTTGGATGCTTTACGCTTAATTCTGGAAGCATATAAGGAAATGGGGAGATTAGGGGCTGGGGATGAAGTCCTAGTATCCTCCAACACCTTCATTGCCACTATACTTGCTATAAAACAGGCAGGACTGAAACCGCTACTTGTAGAAACCGATCCCAACACCTATAATTTTAAAATTGACGATCTGGCTCAGGTTGCAACCCAAAAAACGAAAGCCATCATGCCGGTGCATTTATACGGGCAACTTTCGCCTATGGAGGATATAAATTCCTTCGCAGACAAAAATGGTCTGCTGGTTATAGAAGATGCGGCTCAAGCCCATGGCGCCAAAGATGTTCACGGCAAATTTGCCGGGAACCTGGGGGATGCCGCCGCATTTAGTTTCTATCCGTCTAAAAACCTGGGAGCCCTGGGAGACGGAGGGGCAGTTACCACAAATGATACTAAATTGGCAGAGATCGTCAGGAAACTTCGCAACTACGGTGCTTCATCAAAATACATTAACGAATTGCCCGGTTTCAATTCCAGACTGGACGAGCTACAGGCAGTTTTCCTCAGGACGAAGTTACCCTATCTCGATGCCGATAATAAGAGAAGAATGCAGATTGCAGCACGATACCTTTCAGAAATAAATAATGAAAAGATCAGCCTGCCCATGTATTCAGGTGCGACCGATCATGTGTTCCATTTATTTGTAATACGAGTGAAAGACCGATTGGAATTTATGGAATATCTGAAAGACCACGGTGTTGGAAGCCTAATACATTATCCAATCCCACCTCATAAGCAGCCTGCCCTAAAGGAGTTGAACCAGTTAAGTTTTCCGCTTTGTGAGCAAATACACGAGGAAGTTGTGAGCATCCCAATGAGCCCGGTAATGATGGACAATGAGGTTAGCCAGGTTATCTCAATTCTAAATGATTATTAATTGAAGATCCCTCAATTTATACGGGCTAATTTACTTCTCAAGATGACCTCCTTGAATGCGGTGGTTATCACCATCCGTTTGATCGTGTCCTTGTTTATTCAAAGATTACTGGCAGAGATAGTTGGGGAAGCCGGGATCTCGAAGATCGGGCAGCTGCGTAACCTCTCTCAAATGCTAACTTCCATAAGTTCGGTGGGGATATTTAACGGGGTCGTGAAATATGTGGCCGAACACAAGGAGAACAAGGAGCAATTGACAAAACTGTTTTCCACTGCTTTCTTTTTTACAGTAATCGGAGTTGTATGTTGTAGTCTCATATTGTATTTCGGTGCAGATCACATTAGTGAGTATCTATTTGGATCTAACAGTTTCAGCTATCTTATTAAGTTGATTTCGGTTACTGTCCCGTTTATTTCGATGCAGCGAATATTTAACGGAGTAGTGAATGGTCTTTCCATGTACAAGCAATTTGCCAAGATCGATCTCTTTGCATATCTCCTTAGCGCAATTTTAACGGTAACTCTACTGCTTAATTATAATATAGATGGTGCCTTGATCGCCATTGCTCTGGCGCCGGTAATACAGCTGCTCGTACTGTTGTTCATATTCTTTAAAGTTTTGAAGGAATACGTGCAGTTTAATAAGATCTCCTTCAAAGCTCCGATGGGTAAAAGTTTGCTGGCATTTACTACCATGTCTCTGGTGTCTACCGTGTTACTAAATTATGTCGAGATCGATATTCGTACAATGATAGTAAACAGGATCACTGAGGAGGATGCGGGGATCTGGACAGCCATGACATTCATCTCAAAGAATTATATGGTGTTTTCGGGAGCTATTTTCACCTTATATGTACTTCCCAAATTTTCGAGCATCCATACCCGTTCCGGATTTACTAAAGAGCTGCTTAATATTTATAAAACACTGCTCCCAATTTTTGGGGTTGGGATGATACTTGTTTATTTGTTCAGGGACGTGGTTATACAGATCATCTATCCAGACTTTACAGGAATGGAACCTCTTTTTAAATGGCAACTCATGGGGGATTTTATACGCCTGGCATCCCTTGTTTTGGCACATCAGTTCCTTGCCAAGAAGTTGGTTAGGAATTTTATTTTCACCGAGATCCTGTCTCTGGCTTTATTCTACATCCTGGCGCGATATTTTACAGCTACTTATGGTGTTGAAGGGGTTGTGATCGCACATTTTGTAAGGTACGTGATCTATTTTATAGTAGTATTCCTACTGGTGTACCGATATTTCCGTAAGCAGGCTTCCAAAGATTAATTCTCCTGCCAGGTTGAGATATATTTCTTGGCGATTGCGATGTGGTTGTGCTCACGCTCCACAAATTCTCTTGCATTGCTCGAAATTTCCTGTATCATTTTGGGATTTAAGATCAGCTCTTCGAGTTTACCCGCTATCTGCTGCGCATCGGGAAGGGCATTTATCGCCACGATTTCCTGTAGTTCGTAGAATTCTTCGAAATTTTTGTCGGCACCGGTAAACACTACTTTTCCTTTGGCCATAGCCTCCAGGGCGTTATAACCCTGGTCGAAGCCTAATACCTGATCCAGGAGAATGTGTGCTTTATCAAATTTCTCTATATAGTCTGCATACGGCAGGTTCTCGGCAATTTCAATTTCAATCTTATCGCTATATTTTTCTGAAATAATCTGCAGCGCCTCCTCGAAAAATCTAATACCCTTAGAGTGATAATTAGCCCGATTTATTCCAAGAAAGATCCTTACTCGACCTGAATAAACTATTGGCAGCAACTTTAAGTTATCTGTATTTACCGGGTTAGGAATAAGGCCCAGGTACTTGGGATGCCCCTCTAACGGTAGATGATAATCTATATCGGATGCGATAACGCCTCGTATTAGATCGAATACATGATGGTGTAGTTTTTTAAATTCCGGCCTGGCGTATTTCAGAATATATTGAAACTTATCTTCGGCTATCTTACCCGATTTATATTCGGAGAGTATGCTGTAGGGGAGTGCCTCGCCCAAAGCATATTGAACACTCAGGTAGTCTGTTCCGCAGGAAAGTAAAAATAGTTTGTCGTTGTTTTTTTTCAGAAATGAGATCAGTTCCAATTCAATTTTTGGTTGAATTGCGAAAGGACTCTCGTTGATAAGTTGTACAACATCAAATCCTTTAAGTTGATCCTGATGCTTGAAGAACTGTGACCTGATAGAATTCGAGGTGATGTCTATCCCGCTCAATTTAAAGATCCCTATTTTCAGTTTTACGGCCAATCCCTGGTCGTATTTTCTATCCAGTAGAATGTCTGATGGATATTTCTTGAAGAAATCTCCCATTGAGATGAGTGTAACACTGTGGCCTAAAGCCAACAAACCCTCTTTTAAAGAATTGTGTAGTCTGCTGTATTCGCCCACTAATAGTATCTTCATATCTTTGTTGAATTCAGAAAATAAAAGTCGCTTGAGCGAAGGTACGCATATTAAAATTTGTATAGTAACAATTTCATTGGCTGGTGGGGGCGCAGAACGCTCCTGTGCCATGCTCTCCGAAATGTTAGCTGCCCAAGGCCATGAGGTACATATTGCAACGCTTAATGATGCCGTAGATTATACGTACGCCGGTACTTTATTTAATATGGGTGAGTTTAAACAAGGGAAGGATCACCTTGGAAAGCGGTATAGACGCTTTAAACATTTCAGAAATTATTTACTAGCGAATAGCATCGATATGATCATCGATCACAGGCCAAAGAACCAATATTATCGCGAACTTTTTTATCACCATTATGTGTACAAAGGCTTAAAGCGAATTTACGTTACCCATAGTTCCAGCCCGGCCTTATACTTCACACAGCTTCCGAAGAAATTTGCGAAACTACTCAACAGGAATGCTGCAAACGTTGCTGTTTCGGTCTACATAGAAAATGAGGTAATGAAACCACTTGGTATAAGGTCTACCTGTACTATTCACAATGCGTTCGATCCTCGCTGGAAGGAAATCAAAAACGATTTGCCGGCGGCATTAGCTAATGCATCTTATGTTTTGTCTTATGGTCGTATCGATGAGGCGGTGAAGGATTATAGTTTTTTAATCCGAGCTTTCGATCATTCCGAACTTTGGCGGGAAAATATTAAATTGGTTATAATGGGGGATGGCCCCGATAAAAGCGAATTGCAAAAACTGGCAAAGAACACAACTGCAGCAAACAATATTCTTTTTCTCCCACACGATAGTGCGCCGTTCAAGATCATTCAAAATGCCAGATTTGTCACTTTAACCAGTCACTTTGAGGGCTTTCCAATGGTGCTGGTGGAGAGTTTAAGTATGGGTACGCCAGTGGTTTCCCTGGATATAGTGTCGGGCCCTTCAGAGATCATACAGCACGAAAAAAATGGCTTGCTGGTACCAAAAAGAGAAGTATCTTTATTTGCCAGTGCCATGCGCAACATGGTAGACAACGAGACGTTATATGAAAACTGCCGTACTAACGCGCGGGAGTCGGTAGAACCGTTTTCATTCAGTAAAATCTCCGAAAAGTGGAACAAATTAATAGCAGATGTCACAGGTTGATCTAGAATCTATATCCTTACTTGAAATTCCTAAAATTAGCGACCCAGATGGCCGTGGTAATCTATCGGTGATCGAAAAGGATGTTCTGCCTTTTACGATAAAGCGTGTGTATTACCTCTACGATGTGCCCAGTGATTCCAGTAGGGGTGGCCATGCGCATAAAGAACTAAAGCAGTTTATAATAGCCTTAAGCGGCAGCTTCGATGTAGTGTTGGACAATGGTAGTGCCCGACGTAGCTTCACGCTTAACAGGCCTAATAAAGGCTTGCTTATTCCAAGTGGCGTTTGGCGGGAATTAGAGAATTTTTCGGCCGGTTCGGTGTGCTTATCTCTGGTTAGCGACTACTATAACGAGGACGATTATATTAGGGACTATAACGAGTTCCGATCATCGAAATGAGGTGATCCTCACCCCTTTCTTATTAAATTTTTCCTGAATACGAAACAACATCTTGAGCACCGATTTAGGTTGTTTTAAGAGCACTCTCTGCTTAGCTGTAATATTTGCCGGGTCCAGATGCTGTGTTAGTCGATTGAAGGAGTCCTGGTCTCCAGCAATCTTATGCCTTATGGCATAGGCATACCTATTGCGATCGAGGTATTTTTTTAGATCGGGATCTGTTTTTGCAGCTGCTTCATAATTATCGGGATCCATAAAAACCCGTTGTCTGGTGGGTATAAGGGATATTCGGTTACTGCCTTCCAGATTATAGATTGCCGAAATATTAGTGCAAAACGCCAAAGGTGCTTCCAATGCGGCACGAATCCAGAGGTCTGTGTCTTCCCCGGCACCATTCGTGATCCTGTGATCGAAGCCTTTTAGCTGTAAAAAGAATTGCTTCTGAAAACAGATCGCCGATGTCCAGGCAATACTCTCTACCAGGCAATTTCCGAAGTAATTCTCCACAAGGCCATACCAATTGCTTTTGTTCATAATTGGTGCTTCTAAAGGGACCGATAATTTATCGTTAAAACGCTTCTCATATGCCGTTCCAAACCATTTTGCGTTCGGAAATTTGGCGATGAGTTTATCCAGATCGCTGAGGTGTTCCGGCAACCATTTGTCGTCCGCATCCAGGAAAACCACATGTGCTGCTTCGGCTTTCTCCACCCCGAAATTTCTGGTGAGCGCCACGCCTTCGTTTTCTTTAGAGAAGAGTTTTATCCTATTATCCTCAACAGATCGCACTACAGCTGCACTGCCATCTGTAGAGCCGTCATCAACCACAATTACTTCGAAATCTGAGAAACGCTGGTTACCAACGCTCTCTAATGTGGTCCGGATGTCTTTCTCTTTGTTATAGAGTGGTATGATCACAGAAAATCTAGGCATCAGCTGTCCGATTTTTGGAGATAGTATCCCAGGCGATAAAGATCGAATATTTTTAAGGAAGGATTACCGGATAATAAATTTCGCTCCATTGGTTTTTTAAATAAGCCATATAGTAATTTTACCAACCCAGCTGTGAAACCACCTTTTAACGATTCTCCTTTGCGTGACAGGCTTGTTTCCTCGGCCTTGATCAAACCCTTTTCCACCAGGTTTTTCAAAGCATCGACCGCTTCCAGGGATTTCTTCAAGAAAACTTCACTGGATTCCAGCCCTAAATGCATCACAGGGTTGTCTATATGTTTAACCGAAATATTCTTTTTTTTCGAATCCAGCGCAAAAAGCGTGTCTTCATGCCGTAGATTAGGTATTTCTTCATTGAATTTTAATTCCGAAAAAACCGATCTCCGTATTAAGAAATTAAGTGTTAAGAATCGAAGATGCGGCTGCATATTGCGCTCAGAAACCCCTAAAGCCTCTCGCTTATTACCATACACCCAACGTAATTTTTCCTCTTTGGCAGGTGGTTTTTCCTGGTATACAATTCCGCCGTAAATTATTTGATAATTTCCCTCTAGTGCATTGAGGTAAGTGGCAATAAAATCCTCGCGTATTACCATGGTATCGGCATCCAGGAACAACAAAGAATCGAAGGTTGCCTTTTCGGCTAACAAATTTCTAATAGCACTTCTTCCAATATTCTTAGGAAGCTTCACATAATTTCCATGAGCCAGTTGGTTAATTCTTTCATTTTCCACCGTTGGAATTGGAGAGCAATCATCGTATACATTAATTTCGAAATCCAGGTTCGCCTGTGACGCCTGGTTATGTAATTTCTCAACCAGGGGATAGACGTTGTATTGATAGGTTGGAATTAAAATGGAAAGGGACTTCCTCATAGGCACAAAAATAGAAAAAGTAGTCTTGGCAAACCGATTAGCCGGTGATTTTATAAATCGGATGCGTAAAATTTAAATCGGTTGTCTGAAATTGTTCTTTAAATTGAATGTTTGTAGATTGCCAACTAAAATTGAACCGGCCACCGATATATGCTCTTCAACACCATCGATTTTGCCATATTTCTCCCAATTGTCCTGGCTTTGTACTGGATGATCTCCGGCCGTTCGGTGAGGTTTCGAAACATTTACCTGGTAATTGTTAGCTATATTTTTTATTCGTTCTGGGACTGGCGTTTTCTTTCCCTCATTTTTGCCAGCTCCCTGGTAGATTATGTTGTGGGTAAAAAACTGGCGGAATCATCTTCTTTGCTTAGAAGGCGTACCTTGTTGGGGATCAGTCTGGTTTTTAACCTGGGGATGCTGTTCACCTTCAAGTATTTCAATTTCTTCGTAGAAACCTTCGTGGATACCTTTGCTCTCTTCGGAACCGAATTTAGCTACAATAGCTGGCAGATCCTGTTACCGGTGGGGATTAGTTTTTACACCTTCCAAACATTAAGCTATACTATCGATATATTCAGAAAGCGGATTGCCCCTACCAATGATATAGTGGCCTTCTTCGCCTTCGTATCTTTCTTTCCGCAATTGGTAGCCGGGCCGATAGAACGGGCATCCAACCTCCTCACACAATTTGAAACCCGGCGTACGTTCGATTATCAAAAAAGTGTCTCGGGCCTTAGACTCATACTTGGCGGTTTGTTCAAAAAAATGGTGATCGCAGATAACTGTGCCGTCTTTGTGAACACTATCTTCGAGCAATACGAAATGGCCAGCGGGAGCACACTTTTCGTGGGCGCTGTATTCTTTGCGTTTCAGATCTATGGTGACTTTTCTGGCTACAGCGATATTGCAATTGGAAGTGCACGCCTTATGGGGTTCGACCTTATGAAAAATTTTAATTATCCGTATCTGGCTCAAAACATGTCCGATTTCTGGCGTCGCTGGCATATTTCCTTATCTACCTGGTTTCGGGATTATGTCTATATTCCTTTAGGGGGAAGCCGGGTATCCAAATCTAGGCTGGTATTAAATATTCTGGTGGTTTTCCTCTTAAGCGGCCTTTGGCATGGCGCAAATCTAACATTCGTGTTCTGGGGGTTGTTGCATGCTGTATTCGTTTTACCGGTATTGTTGTTCTATAAAAACCATACGGTTAATTTCAGTAAAGAAAAGAGGCTTCCCACAATTAGAGAATTTTTAAATATTGCCGGAACCTTTGTGGTGGTAGTGATCGCCTGGGTGTTTTTCCGCGCCGAGAGTATAGGCGATGCATTCGATTATCTGAAGATCGTTTTTTCATCCTCCCTGTTCACCATGCCCAATGTGTCAAGGGGAGCAGTACTTCTCTTAATGGGATATATGGTAATCGAGTGGGTCCAAAGGCACCAGGATCATTTTCTGGATGTGACAAATGTTAGCAGTAGGCTTTTACGCTACAGCCTATATTTTATAACACTGTTTTGTATCTTCTACTATGCGGGTGATGTTCAACCTTTTATATATTTTCAGTTTTAGATGAAACATCTCACTAAAAAGATAGTATGGTTTGTGTTACCGGTCTTTCTGGTATGGGCAGGTCTGGAAATATTCTATCGTCAGGTTGAAACGAATTATACTAAAAAGCATGAGCTAATTCAGCAAAACTACAAGACGGCAGAAATATTGATCCTTGGAAGTTCGCACTCCTATTACGGGCTCAATCCGGAGTATTTCTCAAAGAATACTTATAATTTTTCGAATATAAGTCAGAGTTTGTACTTCGATGAGCTACTATTGAAAAAACATCTGGATAGTCTTCAGAAATTAAAGGCAGTGGTTTTAACCATCGGGTATTTCACACTCAGCCAGGAAGACGATGGCCTGGAAGACCGCTGGCGAAAATATTTCTATGACCAGCAGATGGATCTTGATGTACCTTCGGTTTCAAACCTTGATCCAAAAAAATACAGCCTGGCCCTGAGCAGAAAATTTAATAGATCGGTAGATCTGGTTATGGAGTATGTAGCAGAAGGAACCATTGTTAGTCATAATCCCAACGGATATGGCATACAGGATAGTAGTGATATTGTGGCCAATAAAGAAGAGGTTGCTCGTATCATTGCCCGAAAACATGAGAATGGCAGTTTAGATTTTAAGTCGAACCGGGAGCGAATAGAACGGATCATCGCCTTATGCGAGGCAAAGGGGATTCATGTATTTTTAGTTCAAATGCCAGCCCATCCTGCTTATGTGGAGGCGTTAGATCCTAACAAATGGGATAAAATAGGCGGATTACTGGAGGAGGTAAGCGATTCGAGTAACCTTGTTCATCATATCGATCTTACCCGTCATCAGGCTTTTACCAACAATGATCTACGAGATGCAGACCACCTTACAAATGAAGGCGCTGCCAAGTGCAGTAAATTATTAAGTGATTATATAGACACTTACTTAGAAGGAAATTAGACGCTTTTCTGAACCACCTCAAATACCTGGTTCTCGTCACATTTAAGCGTTTTGGACGGATATTTTAGGATGAGGGCGTAGTCGTGAGTGGCCATCAATATGGTATTTCCATTTTTATTGATCTCCTGTAAAACTTCCATCACTTCCACGCTTGTTTGCGGGTCCAGATTTCCGGTTGGTTCGTCTGCCAGGATCAATTCGGGTTTATTAAGTAGTGCCCTGGCAATTGCCACTCGTTGCTGCTCACCTCCCGATAATTGGTAAGGATATTTAAAACTCTTGGTTTTCATGCCTACTTTGTCCAGTACTTCGTCTATTCGCGCATCCATTTCGGCTTTGTCTTTCCAGCCAGTTGCCGTTAATACAAATAGTAGGTTGTCTTTTACGGTCCTGTCGTTAAGCAATTTAAAATCCTGAAAAACAACCCCTAATTTTCTTCGTAAAAAAGGAATGTCCGATTCTTTTAAAGTGGCCAGATCGTACCCAACTATCTCACCTTCACCTTTTTGTAAGGGGAGATCACCATAAAGGGTTTTCATAAAGCTACTTTTCCCTGTTCCTGTTTTCCCAATCAGATAAACAAATTCACCCTTTTTTACATGAAGGGTAACATCGGAGAGAATTAAGCTTTCACGCTGAAAGATCGAGGCATCCTTTAAGTAGAGAACAGGTTTTTCCATAGATAAGTTGAAAGGGATTTGATGTTACAAAGTTAAAACAATGTGATCGAGAAAAATGATTATGATCTAATTTTTATACGATGGAATTCTTTTCGCTCTCCAAATGTAATTTCGACATTGCAGAATTTAAGACCGTCTATATCAATATCAATAGCGGCGTTTTCGGGGAATGTAAATTCCTCCTCTTTCAATAGTCGGTTATCCGGGGTGTAGATTTTCACCACAAATGTTGCACCTCTCTGCTTTTTTAGAGTAGCGCTTAAAACTTCTACCTGGATCTGTTCATCTTCTTTACTATAATTTACCTTAAAATTGTACAATCTCGTGGATCTAGTAGTTGAAGAACTTTCTGTTGCGGGATATACACTTTCGTATTTTTTTGTAGGCTTCGGAAAACATTCGGCTGTAGAGACAGACGGATCGATACTTAGCTTTACGAAACTACTTGCATCGGGCGCAAGCCGGGTTCCTGGTTTCAGGACAATACTATTTCGTGCAGAGAATGCTACCGAAGACGAATCCCTGAAAATCTGGTCTTCTATCTGGATATTATAGGGCGAATTTTTTAGTTTAAAATGAAACCTGCTAAAGTCGCGGCCTTTTATGTGAACCGTTCCCATTAATTCTTTCATATCCCTGGCCATTTTTACGGCCTTAAATGCATCTACGCGCCCAGATCCCAGCTTCCCTGCGAAAGGCTCATTCCCGGGCAGATGATCTATAGCTGCAGAGGTTAATTTTAGTATGGATTCTGTTTCATACGAATCCAGGCAGTAATTTACAGACCACATGAGCCCGATAACCCCGGTGACATAAGGTGCCGTACTGGACGTTGCCCCACCGTAAATAGTTTCATTACCGCATAGATCGTTACCCAGGAGATACGATCGTGCCGGAGCACAGATATCTATAGATTCGTTAAACTGCATCACATATTTCTGGTATTTAGCGATCACTTTCCCACTTTTTACGATGGCGAAGTTGCTTGCATGCCGGTCCTTAAGATGCCTTGCGCCGGTATAGCCCTCGGTGTCGATATAAGTGCTATCCAGGTGTGATGAAAACCTAGAATGCACCCCTGTAACCGAAATTACCTTCTCATAGGACGCCGGATAGGCGTAATCGTCCGGAGCATAATCATCTTCCCTGTTACAGTTCTTAGCGTTTCCAGCCCCTGCAACGATTAGGATACCATCCTCGTACATTTCATTGATCCTGTCTTCGATCTCCTTGTGGTATTTCCCCATATTGCATACCGCCCAGCTAGTATTAATAACTCGTGCGCCTGCGGCTACCAGTTCTTCTACAAATTTGAAAGTTCCATAACCATGGGAAACGATACGGCAGTTCGAGCAAATGCCTGGTCTTCCATAGGCGTTATTGGCAGATGCAGCTGCGATGGCCGCGACATTTGTACCGTGGGCACATTGAAGTCCGCTTTGAATATCCTTATAACTTAAATATTCAATTCGGTTTAAAAATTCGGTATTGGTAGAATCGATCTTAGCGTCTGAGATACCCATTACCACTTTTTCCGAGCCGAGGGTAATTCCCCATGCTCCTGCGGCATTTATAAGGTCAAGATCGTACAGTGGCTGCTCCACCCCGAGATTGGTAACCGGGCTAGTGGAACCATAATCGTTGGGGTAAAAGCTGGTTTCATTTGGGTAGAATTGATCAATCTTGGTGTATTTTTCGGGGAAGTTGTGCCATAAACGGCCAAGCAACTCTACCCGGTTGGTAACTATGCGATAGACCTTTTTAAGATGATCCAAGCGGGACCCGGGAAAGGCAGGTTCAAATTCGTATACTTTATAAGCATTGTAGATATTGGCTTCCTGGGATTCGTTTTGTGTAACCAGACCGAGGGTTCCATCACCGTTATCAGAAAAAGTGAGGTTCCCCAAATCGTTGATGGTTACATAGAAGTAATAACGATCTTCATCGGTATCCATCTGCGCCGTGGCAATGAAATTCAGAAATAAAAAAAATATAAATAATACCCTGCTCATACCTATTGCTGTAATTGCTGAACAGTTTCTTTCAAGGTCTCTATTTCTTTTTGCTGTTCCAGAGTATACAAGGTGAGTTCCTCAATTTTTTGTAACAAAAGCAGGTTCATTTCTTTAAGTGAGAGTCCGTCTGTCTCGATCCTATCGGCAGAGGGAACCCCGGGCAGATGGTGGTTTTTAGCAATGTAAGCACCCACTTCTTCCAGGGATGGCATTTTATAATCCGGATTTCGGTTGGATCTGCCTTCAAAATAATGTTCAAAGACATAATCGGGGGCTACGGCGCCGTTGAGATCGACCAGGACCTCCTGGGTGTGAATTTTTCCCTTTACTGTAAGCATTTCGTCCGGCGTTTTCGTACCAATGCCTATCATGCCTTTACGTTCGGTTATTACTTTAAAGGTATTTCGTTGGGCGAATGTGGAACAGGTGATTAACAACACACATATTACAAGAATATTTTTCATGGGATGAGGTTTAATTTCATGATCACTAAATGTACTGTAAATTTTAATGATACTGAAAAGGCTACTTTTTATCAACATACTTATATCGCAATTGTTGCGTTACTATGTAAAGCTGAACTTAATTTTTGAACGGCTAACGTATGTAGAAAAAGTACTATAAATCTGTTGATTTATCTGTTAAAAACCTTTTGCTTTCGGGCTTTTGGTTCATTTAGTAACCTGTATCTTTATATGCGTTAAAAACCCCATTCGAATGTTCAGAAACCTCATTATTGTTGCGTTTTGCGTATTTTATTCATACTCAATTCATTCCCAGCAAACGGCAATTTTCACCAACGACCTTGAAACTTTCAATAAAGCGATCGAACTGTATGATAACGAACAGTTTCTGGCTGCTCAATCCTTGTTTGATAGGGTACAGCGTCAAGTACAGGACGAAACCATTAAAGGAGACTGTGCTTATTATATTGCCAATTGCGCTGTTAGGCTAAATCAGCAAAATGCCGATGAGCTGATGGAGACCTTCGTTGCAGATTATCCCACCAGTATTAAACGTAATGATGCCTATATCAACGTGGCTAATTTCTATTTTGAGAATGGTAAATATTCTTATGCAAGAAAATGGTACGATAAAGTTGATGAATCCAGTCTAAGTAGGGGAGAACGGGAAAAATTCAACTTCAATAATGGTTATGCCTATTTCAGAAATAAGAGATATAATGAGGCCAAAAAGTATTTTAATAGAGTAAGCGATTCGCAGAAATACGGAGCCCAGGCCAAATATTACCTTGGTTTTATCGCCTACGAAGGTGATGAATACGAAGAAGCCAACGAACTGTTCGAGTCTGTAAAAGACGAAGAACGCTATGCCGAGGGGCTTTCCTATTATCAGGCCGATATGAATTTTAAATTGGGTAAATTCCAGGAAGCCATCGACATGGGGCTGGAACAATATGAGAATTCGAGTCCGATGGAACGCAGCGAACTCTCCAAGATCATCGGAGAAAGTTATTTTAATTTGGGTAAGTATAAGGAGGCTATTCCGTATCTAACCGAATATAAAGGGAAGCGGGGTAAATGGAGTAACACCGATTACTATTTACTGGGTTACGCCTATTATAAGCAGAAAGACTACGAAAATGCCATTGGAGAATTCAATAAGATCGTGGATGGGAGAAATGCCGTCGCTCAAAACGCCTATTATCACCTGGCAGAAAGTTATTTAAAACTGGATAAGAAGCAACAGGCCTTGAATGCTTTTAAAAATGCTTCGGAAATGGATTTCAGTGAAGAGATCCGAGAGGATGCCTGGCTTAATTATGCAAAGCTTAGCTATGAGATAGGAAACAGCTATCAACCTGTTCCGCAAGTGTTACTTTCCTTTATCGAGGCCTATCCTAAAAATAGAAATAATGAGGCTTTAAAAGATCTGCTTATCGATTCTTACCTCAGTTCGAAGAACTACAAGGAAGCCATCACATTGCTGGAAAACAATAAATCCTTCGAGAATAAGCTTGCGTACCAGAAGGTGGCCTTCTTCAGGGGGCTCGAATTATACAACGAAGGCAATTACGATGAGGCCGTGAGTTATTTCGACAAATCCCTGAAAGAACCAAGAGATCCTGTTTACACGGCCAGAGCCACTTTTTGGAAGGCTGAAAGCGATTACCATCGGTCTTATTTCGATAAGGCATTGGTGGGATATAAGCAGTTCTTGCAATTACCACAGTCCTCGCAAACACCCGAATTTGAGAATAGCCAATACAACCTGGCGTACAATTACTTTAAACTGAAGAACTATTCGGAAGCCATTAACAGTTTTAAGGGCTATGTAGAATCTTCTTCTTCCAACGGTGCACGAAAACAAGATGCTTTTCTACGTTTGGGTGATAGCTATTTTGTAACTAGCCAGTACTGGCCTGCCATGGAAAATTACAACCAGGCGATCAGCCTGGGAAGCCCCGATAAGGATTATGCAGCGTTTCAGAAAGCTATTAGTTATGGGTTTGTGGAGAGAGATAGTAAAAAACTGGAAGAACTGGAACAGTTTAACGCAACCTACCCAAAATCTATTTACAGGGATGATGCCTTATACGAATTGGGAAATACCTACGCATCACTTGAACGAAACAACGAGGCCATTAAGGCTTACGATAAATTGGTAAGGGAATTACCCGGTAGCAGCTATACCTCCAGGGCATTGCTCAAAAAAGCACTGATCTATGACAATTCGGGAAAAAGTGAAGACGCCCTCGCTATCTTTAGAAGAGTTGCCAAGGATTATCCCGGCTCCGCCGAATCCTTACAAGCGGTTTCTTCGGCAAAACTTATTTATATCGACCTGGGTAGGGTGAGTGAGTATGCCGATTGGGTTCGTACTCTGGATTATGTCGAGGTGGAGGATGCCGAGCTGGACGACGCCACCTATACCGCCGCCGAACAGCCCTACCTTGAAAATAAGCTTAACCAGGCAAAAGGCAGATTTGAGGAGTATCTTTCTGAATTCCCTAACGGTCGCCACGCTTTGAAAGCACATTTCTACCTGGGCCAGATCTATTTTGGAGATAATGACGGCAGCAAAGCGATTCCGCATTACGAATTTGTAGCTTCCAAAGAACGAAGTGAATTTACCGAGCAGGCATTGGCAAGGGTATCGGAACTATACCTCACCAAAAAGGATTACGAGAACGCGATCCGCTACCTGAAACGATTGGAAGTTGAGGCCGATTTTCCGCAGAATATTGTCTTTGCCCAGACCAATAGCATGAAGGCGAGTTATGAGCTAAAGCGATATGCAGATGCGGTTGCTTACGCCGAAAAGGTTCTTCAAAATGGTAAGATAGATAACTCCATAAAGAGTGATGCCCAGGTGGTGATTGCCCGCTCTGCTATGAAAACCGGGGACGAGGACAAAGCCAAGAACGCCTACGCCAAGGTAGCTACCATAGCCACCGGAAAGCTAGCCGCAGAAGCGCTCTATTACGATGCTTATTTTAAAAATAAGAGCGGGAACTATGAAGGCTCTAACGCTTCGGTACAAAAACTGGCAAAGGATTATTCCGGCTATAAGGAGTTTGGTGCCAAAGGACTGGTACTAATGGCGAAGAATTTTTACGCCCTGGACGACGCCTATCAGGCTAGTTATATCCTGGAAAGCGTGATCACAAACTTTACAGATTTTCCAGATGTGGTCGAAGAGGCCAAAGCCGAATTAGCAGTGATAAAAGCTGCACAATCCAAGACAAATTCATCGGTGGAAACCGGCGATAACTAAGTTTCATCAATCATAATTGCAATTAGACCATGACAATGTTAAAAGACATTTTCTCTCGTTTATTTACTATGTTCACAGCTAATAAATCCTATAGCGAACGACTTATAAGGATCGTGCTTATTATTACCCTGTCGCTGCTATGTATTACCCTGGCTTCGGCTCAGGACGACAATATTGGGACCGAGGTGGTGAATATCGTGAAGCCTTATACACCAACGATCTCGGATGCCTTTAAAGTTAAAGAAACGCCTGTGCTGAACGATTCGGTGACTACGCAGAAAAAGGAGGTTAGCTATGAGATATTTTCTGTACCTGTGGCATCTACCTTTACCCCGGCCAAGGGTCGTGCTGCCGCCGTAGAGAAGCCTAAACCCCTTAAACTGTATGATAATTATGCTACCTTGGGATTTGGTAATTATACCTCTATCCTGGCCGAATTATACAGCAATTTTCAAATAAGCCGAACAGACAACGCCGGTTTTTTTCTGAGACATAATTCTTCTCAAGGAGGTATTGACGATGTACGGATTGAGAACAAATATTACGACACCCGTTTGGACGGGAACTACAGCAGCAGACAAAAAGATATAACATACGCAGTTGACGGCGGAATTGAACATCAGCTCTTTAATTGGTACGGCTTACCGTCATTTTACGATGGGTTGCCAGACGAAACCATAGACGCTATAGACGCTCAACAAACGTATTTTAGTGGTTATGTGGGAGGTAGTATTGCTGTTGAAGATTCTTTCTTTGAACAAATTAGCGCGAACCTGCGCTTTTTGTCCGATTCGTACTCCTCTTCAGAATTTAACTTTGTGGCGAAGCCCGAATTCGCTTTTCCTTTAACCACCTTCACCCTGAAGATAGATGGTGATGTGAATTATTTAAGCGGTAGTTTCGACAAGGGATTATTTGGGCTTAACGGTATGAACTACAGTTTTCTGAATATAGGTGTTAGCCCTTCCCTGGTATATGTAGATGAAGATCTTAGTCTCTCATTGGGCGTAGCAGGCTATGTAGGACTGGACAATGAGAACAGCGACTCGAATTTCTATGTGTATCCAAGGATCAACGTATCCTACAGATTGGTAGACGAGCTCCTTATTGTATATGGCGGTGCCGATGGCGGTTTACGTCAAAATACATACTATGATTTTAAAGAGGAGAATCCGTTTGTGTCCCCAACTTTGTGGGTGATGCCTACCAGCCAATTATACGAAGCTTTTGGAGGATTAAAAGGGAAGTTATCCAATTCGGTGGGGTATAATATAAGGGCGTCCTACGGAAAAGAAGAGAATAAAGCTTTATTTCAGGCGAATCCTGTTATCGATGTCACTCCTACCGAAGCCTACGAATACGGCAACTCCTTCAGTGTGGTTTACGACGATGTGAACACTCTATCCATATTCGGGGAACTTAAAGTCGAGGTTTCCGATGCGTTCTCATTGGGAGCCAGCGGTGAATATTTCGGTTATACCATGACCAACGAACCTGAAGCCTGGAATTTACCCGACTTTAAAGCGACCATCTTCTCTAATTTTGATATTACCGAACAGATCTATGCCGGTGTTTCGGTGTTCTATGTAGGTGAAAGAAATTCACTCTTTACAGGAGATGTTGGGATCTTCGGTGATGGAATGGTGGTTTTCGGGACACTTGATAGCTACATCGATGCAAACGTTCATCTTGGTTACAGGGTGAACGACAGGTTATCTATTTTCGCGAAGGGTAGCAATCTTCTGGGCGAGAATTACGAAAAATGGCAGAATTACCCGGTTCAGGGGATTCAGGGCTTGTTGGGAGCTACTTATAAGTTCGATTGGTAACGAATTTTCATATCTTGTGGGTATGAAAAAACTAGTACACCTCACGCTTTTACCTTTACTTTTTATATCTCTTTCTTGTTCTTCGGAATGGATACCCGTAGACCTTCTTGTACAAAACGCTACCGTGTATACGGTGGATGAATTTTTCACGACTGTAGATGCATTTGTGGTTAAGGATGGCAAGATCGTTGAGACTGGTACCATGGAAGAACTAGCCTCAAAGTACAGCCCCGCCGAAATATATGATGCAGGAGGCAAGGTGATCGTTCCCGGACTAATTGATGCGCATGCGCATCTCTACGGATTGGGCGGATCCTTGCAAACTGTGGACTTGGTTGGCACTAAAAGCTACGATGAGGTGCTGGAGCGTGTTGTTGCGTTTCAGAAGGAAAAAAACCTATCATTCATCCAGGGACGTGGCTGGGATCAGAATGATTGGGAAGTGAAAGAATTCCCAACCAAAGACAAACTGGACTCCTTGTTTCCCGATACTCCCGTTGTTTTAAGACGCATTGATGGTCACGCTCTACTGGCAAACTCCACAGCACTGGAGCTAGGTGGAGTAACACCCGATACATATGTGGAAGGAGGAGAGGTGATCGTTAAGGATGGAAAACTTACGGGAGTATTGGTAGATGCACCTATGTCTATGGTGTACACAAATGCACCCGATGTAACCACTGAAAATGCTGCGCAGGCATTATTGGATGCCGAAAATATTTGCTTATCGTTGGGACTTACCACTGTTAATGACGCGGGTCTTTCACGCCGGATCATAGAGTTGATCGACAGTTTGCAACAACGGGGAGAAATGAAATTACGCGTATATGCAATGGCGAGTAATTACAAGGAGAACCTCGATCATTTCCTTTCTAAAGGGATAATAAAAACAGACCGACTCCATGTGCGTAGCGTAAAAGTTTATGCGGATGGTGCCCTGGGATCGAGGGGAGCTGCTTTAAAAGCTCCATACAGCGATCAGCCGGGACATTTTGGTGCGATGATCACCACGGAGGAGCAATTAAACGCCCTAGCCCAACGTATAGCCACAGCCGGATACCAAATGAATACACACGCCATTGGAGATTCTGCTAATGTAGCCGTGTTACGTGCCTACACCAAAGCACTGAAAGACAAAACCGATGCCAGGTGGAAAGTTGAACATGCACAGGTAGTAGATGTCTCCGATTTCGATTATTTCTCTAAAAATATCATACCATCCGTACAGCCTACTCACGCCACCAGCGATATGTATTGGGCCGAAGACCGGGTAGGGCCGGATAGGATCAAAGGGGCGTATGCGTATAAGACCTTGTTGAATAAGGCCGGGATCATTGCCCTGGGAACAGATTTTCCCGTAGAGCAAGTTAACCCAATGTACACGTTCTATGCAGCCGTTGCCCGGAAAGACCTGGAGAACTATCCCGAAGGAGGTTTTCGAATGGAAGAAGCCTTGAGCAGGGAGGAAGCATTGAGAGGGATGACTATCTGGGCAGCCTATTCTAATTTTGAGGAGGATGAAAAAGGTAGTCTTGAGGTAGGTAAATTTGCCGATTTCGTTGTGCTCGATAAGGATATTATGAAAGTGGATGAAGCCGCCTTACCCAGCACAAAAGTACTCGCCACCTTTGTGAACGGGGAAAATGTCACTCCGAAGAAATAGCTAATCCAAACTACAAAGAGGTAATCTTTCTATTTACCACCTTTAGCCTGAAGATCTTCTATACAGAGGGGATCTAACGGAGGTATATCTCCCTTCATGGGATTTGGAATAGTAGAAGGAATAGTACTGGCAAAGTACATTAAACATCCTTCCACGATACAATGTTTAGAGCTTTCAGGATCGATATGCCCATCAGGGTGGATGTCGTCTCCTGAGATATCCACCAACCCGAGAATATGCCCAAATTCATGACGAATAGTAGTGGCTTCCATGAGGAACAGATCCTGTTCCAGGCTTTGAAGCGTTTCCTGATAGATCACCATGGAGGTGTTCTGGTAGGCTGTACCAAGCGTTACTGAGGAACTGGTATCGTTAGACGAATTACCATTCGCAAAGAAAACAAAAACCGCGATTTCATTGCCATTAGTGTATTTTGTACGTACATCCTTCTCAATATCGCGTATCTCCTGAACGGTATAAGGTTCGCCGGATGGCGGATCGATAACCGTTTCAACGATCGAGATCCCGCCAGGTTTATTAAGTCGTTGATTCAAAAAAGTTCTAAAAGTATCTATGGTGAGCTGCTTGGGTCTGAACCCTTGTGAATAGACTATCTCCACCACAAGTTTGGTATAAAAATCGTCCGATAAAAGGTCTTCTGCCGAGGCACCCAAGGCTTTCAGATTTTCGGCATTTTCATTGGTTGTATCACCGGAATCATCACTTTTACACGCTGCATTGAGCAACAGAACAACCAGACATAGCAATAGGTTTATTCGAATATACTTCATTATTGTACCTTTGTTTTTTCAACAAACATAATCTTTAAAAGACCATTATGAAAATACGGTTCTTGATTTTAACGCTTTTTTTCCCAATTTGTTTTTCCATCACAGCACAGGAGGACCCATATCAGGAAGATATTATAACATACCTTAACAACAATGGTACGCGCGATCAATACAGCGGAGCTTACGATAGTATGTTCGAGGTGTTAAAACAACAATTTTCGGTTTCGAACGTGCCCGACAATGTGTGGAAGGACCTTCAGAAGGATAAAGATAAAAGCCTGGACGAAATTGTTAAATTCCTCACCTTTGCCTACAGAAATCATTTCACCAGAGAAGAGATCAACCAGTTGAATACCTTTTATCAAACTCCTGCAGCTAAACAAATGACGATCGACCCATCTGCCCTGAGTGAAACCGAACAGGCTGAGATCACGGCCTTTTATAGTAGCGCATTAGGAAAGAAGATAGAAGAGAAACGAAACGATCTTACCAAAGATATCGTCGAAATTTCGGAGCATTGGAGCAGGGATCTGTTTGCTGAAAAGATGAGTAAATTGGTAAAGCTGGGTTATTCTACCGGACACTAAGCTTTGCCAGATAGTCGAAATTATCCCCTCTTTCCAGGATCTCGAAATTGAATCCGTGATCATTTGCCAGAAGTTCGAACAGCCGTTCATCCAGGTATAACCAGGGGAATGGTTTGGTAGATCTACCCTTATATGTGATCACAAAATCCAATTCGCCATAATAACGGTTAGCAGGAACCATGATTCCTCCTTCAGAGGTTCGATCGTACATATATTGAAGATCACTGCCATCGATCAGGATCTGTCCTTTAGCGTTTAACAATGTTCTTAAATGCTCCAGATATCGCGGTACTTCCTCGAGGGTAGAGAATATTCCCGTGCCATTCATTAGCAGCAGGATGGTGTCGAAACGACCTTCAGAAAAATTGAGCAGTGATGAGTGAATCGCCTTTTTAACACCTCTGGAACGGGCAACTTGTACAGCCCCCGGGGATTCGTCTATGGCGGTAACATCCCGGCCTTGTTTCTGCAGGTACAACGAATGACTACCGGCTCCGCAGCCCACATCCAGAACAGAACCCCGGCAATGTGCTAAAGCTGTGCGCTCTATGGACGGCATAGTATTAAAACTTCTGAAAAGATAGGAGACAGGAAGTACATCTTCTTCACTGATGGAAGTTTCGGTTATAAGTTCTCCCATTTGCTCCCCGGCATGGTAATCGAGCAAGGCCTTTCCAAAGATATCATCCATTTAACTACATTTGAACCATGGAAGACATCCTGAAAAATCTCCCAAATAAGGCCAAAGATACGCATAAGGAGAATAAAAAGTTCTTCGCTAAACTAAAGCAAAAACCTCCTAAACATCTCGATTCCCTCATGCAGGAGCTGCATGATGAGGAATTTCGGCGAACGGATTGTTTAGAGTGTGCCAATTGTTGCAAGACTACAGGGCCTTTGTTTACAGATAAGGATATAGCGAGAATTTCCAAACATCTTAAAATGAAGCCTCAGAAATTTATAGAGGCCTACTTGAGGATAGATGAAGAAAACGATTATGTGCTCCAATCTGTGCCCTGTACTTTCCTGGGACCAGATAATTTCTGCAGCATTTATGATGTTCGTCCTAAGGCCTGTAGGGAATTTCCGCACACCGACCGAAAAAAATTTCAACAGATATCTAATCTTACACTAGAGAATGTGGCTATTTGTCCGGCAGCCTTCAATATAGTTGAGGAAATGAAACGCCGTCTTAAATCCTGAGTCCCTCCGGCTAATCATATAAAAGGTACTTTTTTCGCATCGCATTATAGGCTTTAAGATCATCTTGCCAGCTATTGCGAATGTCTTCCATGGAAAGTCCCTGTTCTATTTGCTTCTGAAGTTTTGCCGTTCCTGCGTGAGCCGTAAAATTTTTGGTGTTGAAAAATTCGTTCTTCCTTGTATGGTTTTTATAAGCTTCTATGATCCAGCTTAGATCCACCTTGTTCATCCTTGGTGTATCGCGAAGGTCGAGTCCGTTGCATTGCGTACCCTTGTGTTTCGGATTTTTAGAACCAAAATTAGGCTGAGGTGTGTACCTAAAAGTATAGATCCCGGCAGGAAGGTGGGGCGATCCGAAAATCTGAAATTGCATCTCGGTACCTCGACCCGCATTGAGATTAGTTCCTTCCAGCAGTCCCAGACTGGGATATAGGTTTATTGCTGTGTCGTTAGGTAGATTGGGTGAAGGCCGAATTGGGACAGAATAAACGGTATCATGGGTGTAATTTTCCATCTGTATTACTTCCAATTCACATTGAACTCCATTAGACAACCATCCCTCTCCGTTGATCATTTGTGCGTATTCGCCCATGGTCATCCCGTGAACAAGCGGAACCGGATGCATACCCAAAAAACTTCGATGTGCTTCTTCCATCATTGGGCCGTCTATATAATGTCCGTTAGGGTTTGGCCGGTCCATCACAATAACAGGAATACCATTTTCGGCGGCAGCCTCCATGATATAGTGCATGGTTGAAACGTAAGTGTAGAACCTAACTCCTACATCCTGCATATCGAAGACCATCACATCGAGATCTTTCAGCTGATCCACAAAGGGTTTCTTATTCTTCCCATACAAAGATACAATAGGTAGGCCGGTGTTAGTATCAACGCCATCTTTAACGGCTTCACCGGCATCTGCTTCCCCCCGAAATCCATGTTCGGGAGAAAATACCTTTTTAACAGAAATTCCTTTCCGAAGTAAAAAATCCACCAAATGCATTTCAACGTCGAAAGCGTTAAGACTGTTGTCCGGTTCAGAGCGATAAGTCACTACCGAGGTCTGGTTGGCAACTACTCCCACTTTTTTATTCTGAAGAAACTTTTTATAGACATCGAATCGTTCTGCGCCTACAACAATAGGGTCGCTGTTTTCCATATTATTTTTTTTCTGAACCTCATCGAGGGGGTACATATCATGGATCACAATATCCTCATTATCGGCAGCGTTTTCCTTCCCGGAACCACTTCCGCAGGAAAAACAAAATAAGACAAGCAGGAATAGTGTATTTTTGAATAAAGTTAACCGCATCTTTAATCCGTGAATTTCGAATTCTTCATTGCCAGACGCATCATTGCATCCAAGGATCGTAAAAGTAGCATTTCGGCACCAATAATAAAAATTGCCATAACGGCTATCGCTATTGGAGTTATAATGATGCTCATCTCTATTGCTACGGGGGTAGGACTTCAGAAAAAAATACGAGAAAAAGTATCGGCCTTTAACGGGGATATAGTCATCACAAATTTCGACACCAACTTCTCTAACGATTCGCAGATCCCCATTTCAAAAAAGCAGGATTTCTACCCAAATTTCAATTTGGTGGAAGGAATCAGTCACATCCAGATCACTGCGATGAAAGGAGGGGTGATCCGCACCGAAAACGACTTTGAAGGGATTGTGGTGAAAGGTGTGGCCGAAGATTACAGATGGCAGAATTTCGAAGAATATCTCGTGGAAGGTGAGCTGCCGGATTTTTCGGGCGATCTCAATTCGGATATTCTAATTTCACAATATCTTGCCAAGAGACTCGATCTGAAACTAGGAGACAAAGTAGTAACATTTTTCATCAATGCAGATAGCTCTAAACCACCAAGGAGCAGAGGCTTCGATATAGTAGGTATTTACAACAGCGGATTTCAGCAGTTCGATGAGCAATACATCATTGCCGATATCAGGCATATACAACGGCTCAATAAATGGGAGGATGACCAAATAGGGGCTTTCGAGCTATTTGTAGACGATTTTGATGAGATCGAGAATATTGGCAATGCGGTCTATATGGAAACCGCCAGTACCCTCGACACTCAAACCATCCGGCAAAAGTACGGTTCCATCTTCGAATGGCTGGACCTGTTCGACTTCAATATTGCGCTTATCATTGGGATTATGATCCTGGTGGCGGGGATCAATATGATCACTGCCTTATTGGTTCTAATTTTGGAGAGAACACAAATGATAGGGATCTTAAAAGCCCTGGGGAGTAACGATTGGAGTGTGAGGAAGGTATTTATCTACAATGCAATGTACCTTATTTGCCTGGGACTTTTCTTCGGAAATGTTATTGGGATCGGACTCCTGTTGGCACAAAAATACTTCAAGTTGTTTCCTCTCGACCCGGATACCTACTACGTAACCGAAGCACCCGTCTATCTCGACCTTGGATACATCTTATTACTGAATACGGGAACCTTTTTATTGTGTTTGCTTATGCTGCTTATACCTTCCTGGATCATTACACGTATCTCGCCGGTGAAGGCCATAAGATTTGAATAACCCGAACCTTGCACATCGTTAGTTGAAAGTGTACTTTTGCACCGTCTAAACAATTTTATGGATTACGCAGAGAACATACTTGAAACAATTGGTAACACCCCTTTGGTGAAGATCAATAAATTAACCGAAGAACTGCCCTGCATGGTACTGGCTAAATACGAGACCTTTAACCCGGGGAATTCGGTTAAAGACCGGATGGCTCTAAAAATGATCGAAGATGCTGAAGCCGACGGCAGATTAAAACCGGGCGGTACTATCATTGAAGGTACTTCCGGTAATACAGGGATGGGCCTTGCGCTAGCGGCCATTGTAAAAGGCTATAAATGTGTCTTTGTTATTTCCGATAAGCAGTCTAAAGAAAAGATGGATGTTCTAAGGGCTGTTGGAGCCGAGGTGGTTGTTTGCCCAACCGATGTGGCACCAGACGATCCCAGATCGTATTATTCGGTTTCTAGAAGGCTGGCTGAGGAAACACCTAATAGCTGGTATGTAAATCAGTATGACAATCCTAGTAATACCAGGGCGCATTACGAAAGTACCGGCCCGGAGATTTGGAAACAAACCGATGGTAAGATAACTCACTTTGTAGTAGGTGTTGGAACCGGAGGAACTATTAGCGGTGTGGGAACTTATCTTAAAGAACAGAATCCCAATATTAAAGTGTGGGGAGTAGATACCTACGGAAGTGTATTCAAGAAATATCATGAGACGGGAATCTTCGATGAGAATGAGATCTATCCATATGTCACAGAAGGAATAGGAGAGGATATATTACCCAAGAACGTAAATTTTGACATCATTGACGGTTTCACCAAGGTAACCGATAAGGACGCTGCGGTCTACACTCAGGAATTGGCTAAGAAGGAAGGAATGTTCCTTGGAAATTCGGCAGGAGCAGCTATCAAAGGTGTGCTTCAGTTGAAAGAACACTTTAATGAAGACGATGTGGTTGTTGTACTTTTTCACGATCATGGAAGTAGATATGTAGGAAAGATGTTCAACGACGACTGGATGCGGGAAAAAGGATATATAGAGTAACAATTACTCGTTCGAATCCTGCTACCTGGCAGGATTTTTTTATTTTAGTAAAGCATTTCTACTCTCCCGCCTTACTCATTTTATTTTGAAAGAAGATTTTCTGCATTACGTGTGGAAGTATCGGAAGTTCGATGTTGCGAATTTAAGGACGGTAAACAACGAAACTGTGGTCGTCCATTCGCCGGGCCTTCATAATGCTAACTCTGGCCCCGATTTCTTCAACGGTCAGGTTTCCATAGCTCAGGTGCTGTGGGCAGGGAATATTGAAATCCATGTTCGTTCAATCTCCTGGTATAAACACAAGCATCATGAAGACCCTGCTTATGATAATGTGATCTTGCATGTTGTGTGGCACTTTGATGAGCGGGTCTATAGAAAAGACGGTTCAGAGATCCCTACTATCGAGCTTCAACACTGGGTATCTGCCGCTACTGTGGCTGCCTATAAAAAGTTATTTCGGAACACGGCGAATTGGATTCCTTGTGAAAGGGATTTTCGTATGGTGGATGATTTCACTTTAAGAAATTGGATGGAACGGCTTTTTATCCAACGACTTGAAAACAGGACAGACCGATTTGCACGTGATCTTGAAAATCTCAATAACGATTGGGAGGCGTTGTTTTTCCAGTCACTGGCGGCGGCTTTCGGTACAAAGGTTAATTCAGAATCCTTTAGAAGTGTGGCACAATCGGTCGATTTTTCCGTGGTGCGTAAATGCGCAACACAACCAAACATGCTGGAGGCTTTGCTCATGGGCCAAGCGGGGATGCTGGAGGGAGATTGCGAGGATCTATATTTTAGAGTTCTCAAGGATCATTATTCATTTCTGAAATTGAAATATGCAATACATAATGACCACATAATTTCACCAAAATTCTTTCGGCTGCGTCCAAACAATTTTCCCACCATCAGGTTATCACAATTAGCTGCATTATACTGCAACAAACCTCATCTTTTTTCCAAGCTGCTGGAGGCGAAAACGAAGGACGATTATTACCATGTTTTACACTGTGAAGCAAATGATTATTGGGATACACATTACAGTTTCGGAAAACAAGTAAGGAATACATCTAAACGACTCCATGCCACTTTTCTAGACCTGCTTCTGATAAATGTAGTTTTACCGTTAAAATTCTTTTATCTAAGAGAGAACGGGAGATTTAGTGATGAAGAGATACTCGTGGTGTCGCGTTCCCTGAAAGCCGAATCCAACACCATTATCCGAAATTTCGATGAGATAGGAGTGAGTGCAGAAGATCTTCTGGAAAGTCAGGCACTTTTAGAACTTAAGACTAATTATTGCGATACAAAAAAGTGTCTTCAGTGTGCAATAGGTAACAAGTTAATTCGAAAAAAGTTGTGAAGGGATAATCTGGAACAAATAATTAAAAAGTAGTAATTTGCAGTAATGTTACAACTGGTTTACAACATCCGTTATTATCTCGAGAAACGCGGGTATTATGTGTGTGCGAGGTTGGCCGACCGATTAGGGATGCGCGCTAAAAGCGTACGGCTTTTTTTCATATACGTGTCCTTTGCCACCCTGGGAGTGGGATTTGCGATCTACCTTACCCTGGCCTTCTGGTTGAAGTTAAAAGACCTGGTTTATACTAAACGAACCTCGGTATTCGATCTATGAAAAATTTTTATAAATCCGAATTATTCGGTGCAATATTCCTTGTCCTTTTTGTCTTTATGGCGGGAGTAATGGGTTTTAAACTATTCTCTGGTTACAGCTGGATAGATTCGGTGTACATGACCGTCATTACCATTACTACCGTAGGTTATGGAGAAGTTCATCCCTTGAGCCCTGGCGAAAAAATATTCGCCTCCATATTAATTATCTCCAGTATATTTATTGTGGGTTACGCTATCAAAGTATTTTCCGAATATATTTTAGGACAGAATAATATTGGAAACTTTAAAATTAAGAGAGTGAAGAAAACTATCGAAAAAATTGAAGGGCATGTGATCGTTTGTGGTTATGGCAGAAATGGAATGCAGGCGGCGGAAAAGCTAAGAGATTACGATCAGGATTTTGTCGTTATCGAAAAAGACGAAGCTTTGGTAAATCAGCATAGAGATGAAGAAATACTTTTTGTTCATGGAAACGCCATCGAGGATGAAGTTTTAATGGAAGCTGGAATAAAAAACGCCTCTACTTTAATTTGCGCCTTACCAAGCGATGCGGATAATCTGTTCATTGTATTATCGGCAAGGCAGATCAATCCCGATTTGAAGATCATTAGCAGAGCTACCGAAGAGACCAGTTTTCAAAAACTCAAGTTAGCAGGAGCCGATAACGTGATCCTGCCCGATAAGATTGGCGGAGACCATATGGCCAACCTGGTAGTTACTCCGGATCTTGTGGAGTTCCTGGACAACCTATCGGTCTCTGGTGAGAAAGACAGCATTAATGTAGAACAAATAGGCTTTGATAAAATATGCCATGGTGGCGAGGAAAAATCGATCCGCGACTTGGACATCCGCAAAAAAACAGGTTGTTCGATCATTGGGTATAAAGGACCGGACGGAGCTTATATAGTAAATCCGGAACCGTCGCTAATGCTTCAGAAGGATTCTAAACTAATATTAATTGGCAGACCCGATCAAATAAAAAACCTGAAAGAACTTTATAACGTTTAACAGAACCTTACCTTTTTTAGGTCTAAAATTTGAAAACGGTTATTTTTTTTAGCATCTTGCCTTGCTTTTAACCAGTATCTAACTAAAAATCCAATTATGAAGAAATATCTTCTCTCACTATTTTCTTTTCTCATCCCCATTATAACATTTGCACAGGAAACCGAAGATGTTGGTTTCGATCAAAAGATCGATCAGGCCTTTCAGCCTGTTTCCGATTTCTTTACCCAGGTGATATTCTTCGAGATTGGAGGGATCCCCTTTGTATTGATCTTGTTAGTAGTGAGTGCGGCCTTCTTTACGTTGGTCTTTGGATTTCCTAATATTCGTTTTTTCGGTAAAGCGATAAATACAGTTCGCGGAAAATACGATGAAATAGACCATCACGAGGTTGGAGACACGGCAGCAGCAGTGGATGGCGATATTAGAGATACTATTAGGGATGAAAGTAAGGAAGGAGAGGTAAGTCACTTCCAGGCCCTGGCAACAGCAGTTTCAGGTACTGTTGGAAACGGTAATATTGCAGGTGTTGCCCTGGTAATCGCCCTGGGCGGGCCCGGTGCCACCTTTTGGATGATAGTTTGCGGGCTTCTGGGAATGTCCACTAAGTTTGTGGAATGTACACTAGGGGTACAATACAGGGACGTAGATGAGAATGGAACCGTATATGGCGGACCTATGTATTATTTGTCGAAAGGATTGAAAGAAAAAGGGTTTGCCATGTTGGGTAAGATCACAGCCGTCCTGTTTGCTATCTTCTGTATTGGAGGATCGTTTGGAGGAGGTAATGCAGCACAATCCAACCAGGCAACCATAGTTATTAAAGAATTATTCGATTGGGAGAGCACAGGTGCAGGGACTCTTGTAGGAGTTGTACTGGCTATCCTGGTGGGGATCATTATCATTGGAGGTATTAAGCGAATTGCTTCCGTTACCGAAAAGATCGTTCCTTTTATGGCCGTACTATATGTAGTATGTTGTCTTTATATCATTGGAAGCAATTTCTCATTGGTTGATGATGCCTTTAGTTTGATCTTTGCAGAGGCGTTCAAACCTACGGCAATTGGAGTAGGTAGTCTTATAGGGGTATTATTAGTAGGTTTCCAAAGAGCAGCTTTCTCTAACGAGGCAGGAGCTGGTTCGGCTTCTATAGCTCACTCTGCGGTACGAACCAAATATTCGGCTAGTGAGGGGTTAGTAGCCCTCCTTGAACCTTTTATAGATACAGTAGTTATCTGTACAATGACAGCCCTGGTAATTATCATCTTTAATTTTGGTGGTTTCTTCGAATATGGAGATGCAACCGGAGCAGGTGTGGTGATCATCGATGGAGCTACCTACGAAGGGGCAGGAATCACCTCTAAAGCTTTCGCCGAATACATTCCTTATTCTAAAATATTTTTAACCATAGCAGTGGTGCTGTTCGCAGTATCGACGATGATCTCATGGTCTTATTACGGACTTCAGTCGTGGAAGTATCTTTTCGGAAGAGGAAAGCGGGCTGACCTTATCTATAAACTGCTATTCTGTACCTTCGTTGTGATAGGTGCTGCGGCAAGTATGGATTCTATCTGGGCCTTCTCTGATGCCATGATCTTTGCTATGGTATTCCCTAACATGATAGGGCTTTATTTCCTATTCCCGGTAGTGAAAAAACAATTACGAAGATACCTGGACGCTATAAAGCTTGCACGTTAAAGCGATATAAAATAACAATTCTAACTCCCCATGAAAATGTAAGGAGTTATGAATTGGTTAAGATCCCATCTCACTTTCGACAGAGGTCAGCGTGATGGGATCTTTCGTTTATTAGCCCTAGTTCTTTCTTTGATCGCTTTAAATGTTTTCGTAGAATTCGAGGCCAAAACCAAGCTGGATATGAGCGCACCTATGGTAGAAAAGCTTCAGGCAGAAATGGATTCTCTGAAAAGGGTTCAGAAAGAAAAAAATACAAGAGAGATCTATCCCTTCAATCCAAATTACCTAACAGAATATAAAGCCTACACTCTGGGACTCTCTGTTTCCGAATTCGATAAACTGAAAGCCTACCGGGAACAGGGAAAATGGATTAACTCTGTTTCAGAATTCAAGAAGGTAACAGGAGTTTCAGATTCACTTCTGAAAGAGATAAGCGTGTATTTTAATTTTCCGGAATGGGTAACTAACAGGAAAAAATCTGGAAAGAATTACGTAAACAATTTCGACAGGGAGTTAGATTTTTCAGAAAAAAAAGACCTGAATACGGCAACAGCAACTCAGTTGGAGGAGATCTATGGAGTAGGAAAGACCTTAAGCAAAAGAATTGTTGCTTATAGAAATAAAATAGGTGGATTTGCTTCTGAAGAACACTTGTACGCGGTGTATGGCCTGAAGGAGGAAGTTATTGAGCGGATTATGAATCGATTTGCGGTAAAAACTCAAATTGATATTGATAAGATGAAAATTAATGAGGTTTCTGCATCCGAAATTGCTACTATTCCAGGCATATCCTTTGAGAAAGCGAAAAAGATTTGGGAGTTTGTACGTGTAAGGGAAGGCCTTGAAAATCTGTCTGAATTAGAAAAAATTGAAGGTATCTCAGCCCGTGAATTACGGCTAATTAGGTTATATTTGTCCACAGAATAAATTATTGCTTTCTCAGTTTCGGGTACGATCATTTCAACTATTTTCCGAAATTGATAAAAATTCAGACGAATATATGAACGAACTATATTTTACCGAGGAACATGAGTTTTTCAGAAAGAGCTTTCGGGATTTCCTGCATAAGGAAGTGGTTCCCCATATTGAAAAATGGGAAAAGACCGGCCACATCGAACGTTTTATTTGGAAGAAGATGGGAGAGATGGGTTACTTTGGAATTTCATACCCGGAAAAATACGGCGGCCTCGATCTGGATATCTTTTATCTCGTTATTTACCTGGAAGAATTGCAGAAGATCCGCTCCGGTGGTTTTGCCGCAGCAATGTGGGTACACCCTTACCTTGCTATGTCTCATTTGAACGCAGAAGGCAGTGAAGAAATAAAGCAAAAGTATCTTACTGCAAGTATAACAGGAGATATGATAGGTTGTTTGTGTATTACAGAACCCTTTGCCGGAAGCGATGTTGGCGGGATGCGAACCACAGCAGTTAAGGAAGGTGATCACTATATCATAAATGGGTCGAAGACCTTTATTACCAACGGGGTGTACAGTGACTACCTGGTGGTTTCTGCCAAAACTCATCCTGAGTTAGGTAGCAGGGGGATAAGTCTTTTTGTAGTGGACAGGGATACTCCGGGAGTCTCGGCGACCAAACTAGACAAACTGGGTTGGAGAGCAAGTGATACCGGGGAGATTGCGTTTGACAATGTAAAAGTCCCGGCGAAGAACCTCTTGGGAGCAGAAAAAAAAGGATTTGGTTATTTAATGCAGCATTTAGCGCTTGAACGAATAGTGATGGCTATCAATGCTCATGCGCGTAGTGAATGGGCTCTGGAGTATACCATACAGTATATGAAGGAACGAACCGCCTTTGGTAAGTCGATAGATAAGTTTCAGGCATTACGTCATAGAGTGGCCCAAATGGCAAGTGAGGTTGAAATGTGCAAATCCTTTAATTACAGTACGGCCTATCAGGTAGGTAAGAAAAAATATGTGGTCAAGGAAGCAAGTATGGCGAAGCTAGTCTCAACTCGTGTAGCCGATGAGGTTGCATACGATTGTTTGCAGCTACTGGGGGGCTATGGTTATGTGGAAGAATATCCTTTGGCACGAAATCTGAGAGATAGCCGTTTAGGACCTATAGGCGGAGGAACTTCAGAAATACTTCGGGAGATCATAGCAAAGATCGTGATCGACGGCAAGAAATACAAGCCGGCCACCTGATACATTTAAGGTTGTTCGCGTTATAAGTCTTATATTTCGACCGATAAATTTTTCAACTTAACCTATCACCAATGATGAATTTACGCTATGTAAAACTTTCGATCTCTATTGTAATTGGACTTATATGCAGTAACTCGATCGCCCAAACCGAACTCAAGAGTAAAGTAGCAGATTTCCTCACATTTCTTCCTATTGAGAATGCAAATATTTATATAAAGAATACCACGATTGGTACCATTAGTAATGCCGATGGTAAGTTTGTTTTACTTGTACCACAGGAACATGTGAACGATACACTTATAATCTCCTCCATAGGATATCAGAGTTTTAAAACTGTGATAAGTGAATTTGATAATTCCATGGATATTTTTCTGGAAGAAGATATCGCAAGCCTGGACGAGGTCGTAGTGGTTGCAGAAACCCGGCCAAAAACAGGGAATGAAATATTTCTGAGGGCGATAGAAGAACTTCCGGACAATCTCCCGGAACAGCCTTACCTGCAAAAGGGTTTCTTGCGCCATAAGGAACGCAATAAGAAGGAATACAAGTGGCTTATTGAAAGTGCGATCACAGTATACGATTCCAGTTATGCTTCAGGATCAAGAAGGAATTTGAAGATAAATGTAGATGAAAACAGGAAGAGTTATGATCTAAGAGAGGTTGACAGTCTGTTCGCCTACGCCTCTTATCTGAAAAACCGCATTAGAAACTTCAATATCAGATCTCAAAATCTTAGAAGGGATACCATAAGGACCTCTTCCCTGGTGGAAGCCATACGATGGAACGACAGAAGGGTGAATGGTTTGGACAACTTACTGAAAGGGAAATTGAACCTGGTAAGAAATGCCAATATGAAGAAAGCGTTGTTTGGAGAAGAAGTTCTGGAAACGCACCAGTTTAGCCTGGACACGATACTGGTGGATAACGGAAGAAAGATCTATAAGATAAAGATATCCGGAGGGAAGGAATATGTAGGGTTGAATACACCGAATATCTATAACGAAGGGTTCGAAGCCCAGGGTTGGGTATATATATACTGGGATAACTATGCGATCAAGCGTCTTGAATACGAGCTTATAGCTGCATCCGATGTTCAGAAAAGACGAAGTAAGAGCCTTTTCGGAACCCAGTTAAATCATAAACTCATTATCACATATAAGGAGTATGGCGAGAAGATGTATCCCAATTATTTTTATTACCAGACACCAAAATTGGTGAATATAGGAGATCGATCTTCAGACAGGGAGCAAAAAGAAAAGGAACTGGGGATTGATCGCGACGAGCAATTCTATTATACCATTCAGGAGATATTGTTCACAGAGATTATCCAGGAACCCGAATTGGTTTCAGAAGCATTACAACAGGAAGAATGGTCGGCCGACATATTTTCCTCCAGGCCTTATAACGAAAAGTTTTGGGAAAGCTACAATGTATTATTGGAAAGTGAGGAAGAGGAGAAGTTGATCCAGGATCTAAGTCAGAGAGCCTCCCTCTTCAAACAATAATATTTTTTGGAAATCTTAAGGATCAATTATAAATTACTTTATATATTTGCCATCCCAAAAGAGAGGAGGTGATGACACTATGTTAATTATACCAGTTAAAGACGGAGAAAATATCGATAGAGCTCTAAAGCGTTTCAAAAGAAAATTTGATCGTACGGGGACTATGCGTCAACTACGCAAAAGGCAACAATTCACGAAGCCTTCTGTTAAGCGTAGAGCGCAGATTCAGAAAGCTCAATATATCCAGCATCTTAGAGATCAGGAAGACATCTAGGATACGATAAATTATATGTAACCGCCGTTGTTTTGAACATCGGCGGTTTTTTTTTGCCTTGATTTGAAATTTTTATTGACTTTTTTAAGTTGTAACTTTAGCCAGGAACCAGTTAAATACCTACAACGCACTATGCCCTTCTCTCAGTTTACAGATTACCTACAGCTGGAAAAGAACTATTCTGCCCATACTGTTACGGCATATTTGAAGGATCTGGAGTTTTTTGCCCAGTTTTCTAAAAAGAATTATGATGTGGATACCATTAATGAAGTCCCTTATTCGATCATTCGAAGTTGGATCGTGCAAATGGTGGAGCAGGGAATATCCAACCGTAGTATAAACCGTAAGGTGTCGTCTTTAAAGGCGTATTATAAATTCTTACTGAAGACGAAACAGATCGATGTTAGTCCGTTGGCCAAACATAAAGCGTTAAAAACATCCACTAAGGTGCAGGTGCCATTTTCGGAGAAGGAGATCGATGATGTGCTGGCTCTATTACAGGAAGCCGAAGGATTTGAAGGGCTGCGCGATAAACTTATCGTTGAACTGTTTTATAGTACAGGAATGCGTAGAGCAGAGTTGGTAAATCTAAAATGTAATGATGTTGTTCTCGATCAGGCGACTGTTAAGGTTTTAGGGAAAAGAAACAAAGAGCGGATCATACCGTTATTGCCCTCTGTTGTGGAATCGATTCGCAAGTATGTAACAGCCAGGGATGAATTAAAAACTATCCGTGATCAGGACTTTTTATTGCTTTCTAAAAAGGGAGTTAAAATATATGAAACACTTGTTTACCGAATAATTAATTCATATTTTAGTTTAGCATCCGAAAAGGTGAAAAGGAGTCCGCATATATTGCGACATTCTTTTGCGACCCACTTGTTAAATGAGGGTGCCGACCTAAACGCAGTGAAAGAACTGCTTGGGCATTCGAGTCTTGCTTCCACTCAGGTTTATACGCACAATAGCATTGCGCAACTGAAGGAAGTGTACAGGAACTCGCATCCCAGAAACACGAAGTGAGTATTAACCAGAACTTTGCAAATGGGATTCTTCTTTTTCATTTAGTTTGAGTATGATCTAATTGAGAAAGGGAGATCAATATTGTATAAGTTGAAAATTGAAAGAGCCCTATGAAAGTAACCGTACAGACCCCCAATTTCGCAGCCGATCAGAAGCTTATTAATTTCATCGAAAGAAAGTTGAATAAGCTGGAGCAGTTTTTTGACAAAATAATTTTTGCCGATGTTTTTTTAAAGGTTCAGAAAACCAGTGAAAAAGAGAACAAATCGGTAGAGATTTTGCTCAGTGTTCCCGGTGGCGATCTCATTGTAAAAAAAGAGGCTAAAACATTTGAGGCAGGCACCGACGAATGTGTGCAATCATTGGAACGACAGCTTAAAAAACGAAAAGAAAAACTAAGGCAACATGCCTGATGAAATTTTCTCAAAAAAGTTTTTTTGATTAAATAATTTATATACATTTGCAGTCCGTTAGAAATAGCGGACTTTTTTTATGGCTTAAATACAGCAAAAAGCCGATGTAGCTCAGCTGGCTAGAGCAGCTGATTTGTAATCAGCAGGTCGTGGGTTCGAGTCCCTCCATCGGCTCAGAAAAAGTAAAAAAGTTCTTTTAAAATTTTTATTAAAAAGCTTTGGGGAGATACTCAAGCGGCCAACGAGGACAGACTGTAAATCTGTTGGTTTTTACCTTCGCAGGTTCGAATCCTGCTCTCCCCACTACAATTTTTAATAAAGCAGTCGTCAAAAGCTCGCTTTTGTAAGGCTGCGAATTAAAAATTGTAGTGAAGGGTCCCCCTTCACGGATCACCGAGCGAAGCGAGGTAATCCTTCCCGATTTTTTTGGGATTGATAATTGAGCGAAGCGAGGTAATCCTTCCTAATTTTTTGGGAGTGATTGAGCGAAGCGAGGTAATCCTTCCTAATTTTTTGGGAGTGATTGAGCGAAGCGAGGTAATCCTTCCCAATTTTTTGGGAGTGATTGAGCGAAGCGAGGTAATCCTTCCCAATTTTTTGGGAGTGATTGAGCGAAGCGAGGTAATCCTTCCCGATTTTTTTGGGATTGATAATTGAGCGAAGCGAGGTAATCCTTCCTAATTTTTTGGGAGTGATTGAGCGAAGCGAGGTAATACTTCCCGATTTTTTGGGAGTGATGATTGAGAGGAGCGAGGTAATTCTCATTAGTAATCCGGTACGAAGCAAAGTTCAAGGATTACATCTTTTAACCGCCAAGTAATCATTTCAACTATTTGGAGTAGAGTTAAATATTGATTATCTTTGCACGCTTTTAAAGTCTAAGCAAAGTGGTTTTATTGACATACTGGAACTAATTTTTTAAGGGTAAAAGGCCTTAAAAAATATAAATAAGCGGGAGTAGCTCAGTTGGTAGAGCGTCAGCCTTCCAAGCTGAATGTCGCCGGTTCGAACCCGGTCTCCCGCTCTAAATTCCTGCGTTCGCGTAGGCTAAAGCCTTTGCGAAGGCGCAAAGCTTGGATCTGTGTAGTAACAGATTCGGCACTTTACGCCGGTGTAGCTCAGGGGTAGAGCGTTTCCTTGGTAAGGAAGAGGTCACGAGTTCAAATCTCGTCATTGGCTCAACAATACAAATTGTAAACACTAATATAAACTAAGATTAAATTCATACAAGATGGCAAAAGAAACATTTGATCGGTCTAAACCTCACTTAAATGTAGGTACCATTGGACACGTAGATCACGGTAAAACAACTTTAACAGCTGCTATTACTAAAGTATTAGCAGATGCTGGGTATTCAGAAGCTAGATCTTTTGATCAAATTGACAACGCTCCTGAAGAAAAAGAGAGAGGTATTACTATTAACTCTTCTCACGTAGAATATCAAACAGCGAATCGTCACTATGCACACGTTGACTGTCCTGGTCACGCGGATTATGTAAAGAACATGGTTACTGGTGCTGCACAGATGGACGGAGCTATTCTTGTTGTTGCCGCTACAGATGGACCGATGCCACAAACTCGTGAGCACATCCTTCTTGGTCGTCAGGTAGGTATTCCTCGTATCGTTGTATTCATGAACAAAGTGGATATGGTAGATGACGAAGAGCTACTTGAACTAGTTGAGATGGAGATCAGAGATCTTCTTTCTTTCTATGAGTACGATGGTGACAACGGACCTGTAATCGCAGGATCTGCACTTGGAGCACTTAATGGTGAGCAAAAGTGGGTTGATACCGTGCTTGAACTTATGGAAGCTGTTGATACCTGGATCGAGGAGCCAATTCGTGAAGTAGATAAGCCATTCTTGATGCCAATCGAGGACGTATTCTCTATTACAGGTCGTGGTACTGTTGCAACTGGTCGTATTGAGACTGGTGTTGCAAACACAGGAGATCCTGTAGATATCATTGGTATGGGTGCTGAGAAATTAACTTCTACTATTACAGGAGTTGAAATGTTCCGTAAGATCCTAGACAGAGGTGAAGCCGGAGATAACGTAGGTATCCTATTAAGAGGTATTGAAAAAACAGATATCCGTCGTGGTATGGTAATCTGTAAGCAGGGATCTGTAACTCCTCACGCTAAATTTAAAGCTGAGGTATATGTCCTTAAAAAAGAAGAAGGTGGACGTCACACTCCATTCCACAACAACTACCGTCCTCAGTTCTACGTTCGTACAACTGACGTAACAGGGAACATCATGCTTCCTGATGGAGTTGAAATGGTAATGCCAGGTGATAACCTTACAATTACAGTTGAACTTATTCAGCCAATTGCCATGAATGTTGGTCTTCGTTTTGCGATCCGTGAAGGTGGTAGAACTGTTGGGGCCGGACAGGTTACTGAAATTTTAGACTAATTACGTTTATATAGGAAGTCTTAAGGTGTCCCGCAGAAGCGGGACGCCTTGACTTTTATAACGGGGTTTACCTGCCTGGTGGCAGCCGGGGCTGAGCAAATAGCAAAAGTTATAAAGGTGACCCGAAATATAAAAACGGGTTTAGCTCAGTTGGTAGAGCACTGGTCTCCAAAACCAGGTGTCGGGAGTTCGAGTCTCTCAACCCGTGCAAAGAAAGAAATAACACCCATACGATGGTAGATTATATAAAAGAGTCTTATAACGAACTGAGAAACCATGTTAGCTGGCCAACCTGGGCGGAAGCGCAAAGGCTTACAGTTATTGTAGCAGTATTTTCGATAGTACTGGCACTGGCTGTATTTGGGGTGGACAAGGTTTTCAGTAACATTATAGAGCTTTATTTCAACTGGATCAAGTCTTAAAATGACCGAAACTAAAAGTACAAAGAAGTGGTATGTGGTTCGTTCTGTGAGCGGACAGGAGAATAAGATCAAGTCGTATATCGAATCTGAGATAAAACGACTTAATCTTGAGGATTATATTGAACAGGTCTTAGTACCAACCGAAAAGGTTATTCAGATCAGAAACGGAAAAAAAGTAAACAAAGAACGCGTTTACTTTCCGGGATATATCATGATACAGGCGAGTTTGGCCGGTGAGATTCCTCATATAATCAAATCTATTAACGGAGTTATAGGATTTTTAGGGGAAACCAAAGGAGGGGATCCTGTCCCGTTGAGACAGGCCGAAGTGAACAGGATGTTAGGTAAGGTAGACGAACTTACGGTGCAGGATGACAATGTAAACATCCCTTATGTAATTGGTGAAACCATTAAAGTTATAGATGGACCGTTCAACGGATTTAACGGAACCGTCGAAAAGATCAACGAAGAAAAACGCAAGCTTGAAGTAATGGTGAAGATTTTTGGTAGAAAAACTCCACTGGAATTAAGCTATATGCAAGTAGAGAAAATTTAATTGTTACACGCTATATAATAGGTTTTTTTCTGAAGCTTCCACGATGAAAAATTCCGATTTAAAATTTGAAAAATGGCAAAAGAAGTAGGTAAAGTAGTTAAGTTGCAAGTTCGTGGAGGAGCCGCTAATCCGTCTCCACCAGTTGGACCAGCCTTAGGTGCTGCCGGTGTTAACATCATGGAGTTCTGTAAGCAATTCAATGCCAGAACCCAGGACAAACAAGGAAAAGTATTGCCAGTGGTAATTACGGTTTATAAAGACAAGTCTTTCGACTTCGTTATTAAAACTCCACCTGCTGCTGTACAGATCCTTGAGGCCGCCAAAGTGAAAAAAGGCTCTGGTGAACCTCATGTTAACAAAGTAGCAACTATTTCCTGGGATCAGGTAAGAGCTATTGCAGAAGACAAAATGCCCGACCTGAACGCGTTTACCGTAGAGTCTGCCATGAAAATGGTAGCCGGTACAGCCCGTTCAATGGGAGTTAAAGTAAAAGGTGCTGCACCTTTTTAAACCGAAAAAGAATCTATAAAAATGGCAAGATTAACAAAAAAGCAAAAAGAAGCTAAAGGTAAGGTAGAGGACAGAACCTATACCGTATCTGAAGCCTCTGCTTTAATAAAAGAGATCTCCAACGTAAATTTTGATGCAACTGTAGACCTTGCGGTTCGTCTTAATGTAGACCCTCGTAAAGCAAACCAAATGGTTCGTGGAGTGGTTACCTTACCTCACGGTACAGGAAAAGACGTGAAGGTTTTGGCGCTTGTAACTCCCGATAAGGAAGCTGAAGCAACCGAAGCTGGTGCAGATTATGTTGGATTAGACGAGTACCTCGATAAGATCAAAGGAGGTTGGACAGATGTTGACGTTATCGTTACTATGCCGAGTGTAATGGGTAAGTTAGGGCCTTTAGGACGTGTTCTAGGACCACGTGGTTTAATGCCTAACCCTAAGACTGGTACAGTAACAATGGACGTTGCTAAAGCTGTTTCTGATGTGAAAGCCGGTAAGATCGACTTTAAAGTTGATAAGACAGGAATTATTCACGCCGCTATTGGAAAAGCATCTTTCGATGCAGAGAAGATCGCCGGAAACGCAAAAGAACTAATAACCACACTTGTAAAGTTAAAGCCTCAATCGGCAAAAGGTGTTTACATCAAGAGCATTTTCATGTCCTCTACGATGAGCCCTTCTGTGGAGATTGATACCAAACGCTTTAGCGAGCAGTAAAATAGAAGATTATGACAAGAGAAGAAAAATCGCAAGTAATTGAAAATTTAACTGCACAGCTAGCTGAAAACAGTACTATTTATTTGGCTGATATTTCAGGTTTGGACGCAGGTTCAACTTCAAATTTACGTCGTGCTTGTTTTAAAGCCGGAGTGAAATTAAGTGTAGTTAAGAACACCTTGCTTTCTAAAGCAATGGAGAGTAGTGATAAGGACTTCGGGCAACTTTCGGAAGTACTTAAAGGAAATACATCTCTAATGTTTTCTGAAACAGGTAATGCACCGGCAAAAGTAATTAAGGAATTCAGAAAAAAATCTGAAAAACCTTTACTAAAAGGGGCATATATCGAAGAGGCTGTATACGTAGGTGACGATCAACTCGACAACCTGGTAAATATCAAATCCAAAGAAGAAGTTATTGGAGATATCATCGGCTTACTTCAATCTCCTGCTAAAAATGTTATCTCTGCACTTAAGAGTGGTGGAGGAACAATCGCAGGAATTGTTAAAACCCTTTCGGAAAGAGAAGGTTAAAAATTTAGCACTAATTAAACTATAATATAAAAATTTATTAAAACGATAGAAAATGGCAGATTTAAAAGATTTCGCAGAACAATTGGTTAACTTAACTGTAAAAGAAGTTAATGAGTTAGCTACTATATTAAAAGATGAGTATGGCATTGAGCCTGCTGCTGCAGCTGTAGCTGTTGCCGCTGGTGGTGGTGCTGCAGGTGGTGACGCCGCTGAAGAAAAGTCTGAATTCGACGTAATCCTTACCGCAGCAGGTGCTTCTAAACTTGCAGTAGTGAAACTTGTAAAAGAACTTACAGGTGCCGGTCTTAAAGACGCTAAGGAATTAGTTGATAACGCTCCATCTCCAATTAAAGAAGGAGTAGCAAAAGACGAAGCTGAAGCACTTAAAGCTCAGTTAGAAGAAGCCGGAGCTGAGGTTGAGCTTAAGTAAGCTCTCCGAGTTCCAAACCTTAAGGTTTAGGCCTTCCCCAATGGGGGGATGGGCCTAAACCATTTTGCGTATATAAAGGTTGACAGTTTTCGATTATACGCACACACTGTTTTTTTAATTAAAATTCCGTCCATAGATGTCAGCAACGCAAACTGAAAGATTGAATTTTTCCTCTGTGCAGAACAAGCCGGATTATCCCGACTTTTTGGACATCCAGATCAAATCCTTCCAGGATTTCTTCCAGCTGGAAACCAAGTCAGAAGAAAGAGGTAACGAAGGTCTCTACAAGACTTTCATGGAAAACTTCCCTATCACCGATACCCGTAATCAATTCGTATTAGAATTTTTAGACTACTTCGTGGATCCTCCACGTTATTCTATACAAGAGTGTATCGAACGTGGGTTGACCTACAGCGTACCACTTAAGGCACGCCTGAAATTATACTGTACCGATGAAGAACACGAAGACTTCGAAACCATCGTGCAGGATGTATACCTTGGTACCATTCCTTATATGACACCAAGCGGTACCTTCTGTATCAATGGGGCAGAACGTGTTGTTGTATCACAGTTACACCGATCTCCAGGTGTTTTCTTTGGACAATCATTCCATGCCAACGGGACCAAACTTTACTCGGCCCGTGTGATCCCGTTTAAAGGATCATGGATAGAATTCGCTACCGATATCAACAGCGTGATGTACGCTTATATCGACCGAAAGAAAAAATTACCCGTAACTACACTTTTCCGTGCTATTGGTTTTGAAAGAGACAAGGATATCCTTGAGATCTTCGACCTGGCGGAAGAGATCAAAGCTACAAAGACCGGCCTAAAGAAATACATGGGCCGTAAACTCGCTGCCCGTGTGCTTAAAACATGGCATGAGGATTTTGTGGATGAAGATACGGGAGAAGTAGTATCTATCGAACGTAACGAGATCATCCTGGATCGTGATACCGTGCTTGAAAAAGAACATATCGAAGAGATCCTGGAATCTGGTTCGAAAACTATTCTGCTTCACAAAGAGGATAACCAACTGGCAGATTATGCCATTATCCATAACACCCTTCAGAAGGATCCAACCAACTCCGAAAAAGAAGCGGTGGAGCACATTTATCGACAATTACGAAATGCCGAACCACCCGATGAGGAAACGGCTCGTGGAATCATCAATAAGCTTTTCTTTAGTGATCAGCGATATAATCTTGGTGAGGTTGGTCGATACAGAATGAATAAAAAACTGGGTCTTGATATCGAAATGGAAAAGCAAGTGCTTACCAAAGAGGATATCATAACCATCGTTAAATACCTTATCGAACTTATCAACTCCAAAGCAGAGATCGATGATATTGACCACCTTAGTAACCGTCGTGTACGTACCGTAGGGGAGCAGTTGTCATCGCAATTTGGTGTTGGACTTGCACGTATGGCACGTACCATTCGTGAGCGAATGAACGTTCGGGATAACGAAGTATTTACTCCGATCGATCTTATTAATGCCAAGACATTGTCGTCTGTAATTAATTCTTTCTTCGGAACCAACCAGCTCTCGCAATTCATGGACCAGACCAACCCACTGGCCGAGATCACGCACAAGCGTCGTCTGTCGGCATTAGGGCCTGGAGGTCTTTCACGTGAAAGAGCAGGATTCGAAGTTCGAGACGTTCACTATACGCACTACGGAAGACTTTGTCCTATTGAAACGCCGGAAGGACCGAACATCGGTCTCATATCCTCACTTTCGGTATATGCGAAAGTGAATAACCTAGGATTTATTGAAACTCCGTATCGCAAGGTAGAGAATGGAAAGATCGACCTAAAGAACGAACCTATCTACCTTTCCGCAGAAGAAGAGGAAGAGAAACTGATCGCTCAGGCGAACATCCCTTTAAAGAAAGATGGAACCATAGACAGCGACCGTGTAATTGCACGGGAAGAAGGTGACTTCCCGGTTGTAGAACCTAAACAGGTTAACTATGCCGATGTTGCTCCAAACCAGATCGCTTCTATCTCTGCATCTTTAATTCCATTCCTAGAGCACGATGATGCAAACCGTGCCCTGATGGGATCTAATATGATGCGCCAGGCCGTACCGTTATTAAGAGCGGAAGCTCCTATTGTTGGTACCGGACTGGAAAGACAGGTTGCCTCAGATTCGAGAGTACTTATCAATGCAGAAGGTGATGGTGTGGTAGAGTATGTAGATGCAAACGAGATCGTTATCAAGTATGACCGTACAGATGATGAACGTTTGGTGAGTTTCGATGATGATAGTAAAACATACAACCTTATAAAATTTAGAAAAACGAACCAGAGTACTTCCATCAACCTGAAACCAATTGTAAAGAAAGGTGACAGAGTGACGAAAGGACAAGTACTTTGCCAGGGATATGCTACAGAAGACGGTGAATTAGCACTGGGTAGAAACATGAAGGTTGCCTTCATGCCATGGAAAGGATACAACTTTGAGGACGCGATCGTGATTTCCGAAAAAGTGGTTCGTGAAGATATCTTTACCTCCATTCATATTGATGAATATTCACTGGAAGTTCGGGATACCAAATTAGGTAACGAAGAACTAACCAACGACATTCCTAATGTTTCTGAAGAGGCTACAAAAGACCTGGATGAACACGGAATGATCCGTATTGGTGCAGAAGTGAAGCCGGGGGATATACTAATAGGTAAGATCACTCCGAAAGGAGAAAGTGATCCTACGCCTGAAGAGAAACTTCTTAGAGCAATTTTTGGTGATAAAGCCGGGGATGTGAAAGATGCTTCTTTAAAGGCCTCTCCATCTCTTAGAGGTGTGGTGATTGACAAGAAGTTGTTCGCTCGTGCCATTAAGGATAAGCGTAAGAGAGCCAAAGATAAAGAGGACATCGCAGAACTGGAAGCAAAATACGATGCAAAATTCGATGCTTTGAAAGAAGTATTAGTTGAAAAACTTTTTGCGATCGTAGGCGGAAAGACTGCTCAGGGCGTAATGAACGATCTTGGAGAAGTAGTCTTCCCTAAAGGTAAGAAATATACACTGAAGATGTTGAATGCTGTCGAGGACTATACTCACCTAACCGGTGGAACCTGGACTACAGACGACGATACCAATCGTATGGTAAAAGACCTGATGCACAACTATAAGATCAAGGAAAATGATCTTCAGGGGAATTTGCGTCGTGAGAAATTTACTATCTCAGTTGGTGATGAATTACCTTCAGGTATTCTGAAACTTGCTAAAGTTTATATCGCTAAGAAACGTAAGCTGAAAGTAGGAGATAAAATGGCGGGACGTCACGGTAACAAAGGTATTGTTGCGCGTATCGTCCGCGAAGAGGATATGCCGTTCCTTGAAGATGGAACTCCGGTTGATATCGTACTTAACCCACTAGGGGTACCATCGCGTATGAACATCGGGCAGATCTATGAGACTGTTCTTGGTTGGGCCGGACAGAAATTGGGAAGCAAGTATGCTACTCCTATCTTCGATGGTGCCACATTGGATCAGATCAACGAATTAACCGACAAAGCTGGTATTCCAAGATTTGGACATACTTATCTATATGATGGTGGAACAGGACAGCGATTCGATCAACCTGCAACAGTAGGAGTGATCTATATGCTGAAACTTGGACACATGGTAGACGATAAGATGCACGCACGTTCTATCGGGCCATACTCATTGATCACACAGCAACCACTTGGTGGTAAAGCACAATTTGGTGGTCAGCGATTTGGTGAGATGGAGGTATGGGCACTTGAAGCCTATGGAGCATCAAGCACCCTACGTGAGATATTAACGGTTAAGTCGGACGACGTGATCGGTAGAGCTAAGACTTACGAATCTATCGTAAAAGGTGAGGCCATGCCAGAGCCGGGACTTCCGGAATCCTTCAATGTATTGATGCACGAATTGAAAGGATTAGGTCTGGATATCAGGTTAGAAGAATAGGGAAACCCCGCTTCGGCGGGGAATAACCCGAACTTCAGAAGGAGTGAAAAAACACTCCGAAAACAAATAACAACAAAGGATAGTACATAGCATTATGGCAAGAAATAAAGAAAACACAGTACAGAAATTCAACAAGATCTCTATTGGTTTAGCTTCGCCCGAGTCGATATTGGCTGAATCTCGTGGAGAAGTACTAAAACCGGAAACGATTAACTACCGTACGCACAAACCAGAGCGTGACGGACTTTTCTGTGAGAGAATATTCGGACCTGTAAAGGATTACGAATGTGCCTGTGGTAAATATAAACGTATAAGATACAAGGGTATAGTTTGTGACCGTTGTGGTGTTGAAGTAACCGAGAAAAAGGTTCGTCGCGACCGCGTAGGACACATCAACCTGGTTGTGCCTGTTGCACATATCTGGTATTTCCGTTCACTTCCAAATAAGATCGGATACCTTCTTGGATTGCCGTCTAAGAAACTGGATATGATCATTTATTACGAACGATATGTGGTAATTCAGCCAGGTATCGCGAAGAATGAAGAAGGTGAACCTGTTCAGAAAATGGATTTCCTTACGGAAGAAGAATACCTGAACATCCTCGATTCACTTCCTCAGGAGAATCTATATCTGGAAGACAGCGATCCTAACAAGTTTATCGCGAAGATGGGAGCCGAATGTCTTATCGACCTGTTGAACAGGATCGATCTAGACACCTTGTCTTTCGAACTTCGTCACAAAGCAAACAATGAAACCTCCAAACAACGTAAGACCGAAGCCCTGAAAAGATTACAGGTAGTGGAAGCCCTGCGTGATGCGAACAAAAACCGTGAGAACAGACCCGAATGGATGATCATGAAGGTAGTGCCTGTGATCCCGCCGGAATTACGTCCGCTTGTACCACTTGATGGAGGTAGATTTGCAACTTCAGATCTTAACGACCTGTATAGACGAGTGATCATTAGAAACAACCGTCTTAAGAGATTGATGGAGATCAAAGCTCCTGAAGTGATCTTACGTAATGAGAAGCGTATGCTTCAGGAATCGGTGGATTCACTTTTCGATAACACCCGTAAATCTTCAGCAGTAAAAACCGATAGCAACCGTCCGTTAAAATCACTTTCAGATTCCCTGAAAGGTAAACAAGGACGATTCCGCCAGAACTTACTAGGTAAACGTGTGGATTATTCTGCTCGTTCGGTAATTGTTGTAGGTCCTGAGCTGAAATTATACGAATGTGGTCTTCCGAAGGATATGGCTGCCGAGCTTTACAAACCTTTTGTGATCCGAAAGCTGATCGAAAGAGGAATCGTAAAAACGGTGAAGTCTGCCAAGAAGATCATCGACAAAAAAGAACCTGTTGTATGGGACATCCTGGAAAATGTATTGAAAGGACATCCGGTGCTATTAAACCGGGCCCCTACACTACACAGACTTGGTATACAGGCTTTCCAGCCTAAACTTATTGAAGGTAAGGCGATACAGCTACACCCATTGGTATGTACGGCCTTTAATGCCGATTTCGATGGGGACCAGATGGCGGTACACCTGCCGCTTGGGCCGGAAGCGATCCTGGAAGCACAGCTATTAATGCTTGCTTCTCACAATATTCTGAATCCTGCAAATGGATCACCGGTTGCGGTACCATCTCAGGATATGGTATTGGGTCTGTATTATATGACCAAGCTTAGAAAGTCTACAGAAACCGAAAAGGTACTGGGTGAAGGACTTACATTCTATTCTCCTGAAGAAGCATTTATCGCTTATAACGAGAAGAAAGTAGACCTGAATGCAGAAATAAAAGTTAGAACCAAGGATTTCAATGAAGAAGGTGAGCTGGTAAACCAGATCATCACTACAACCATTGGTAGAGTGATCTTCAATGATAAGGTGCCGGAAGAAGCCGGGTACATCAATGAAGTACTTACCAAGAAATCCTTACGTGATATTATAGGTAATATCCTGAAGGTAACAAGCGTGCCAATCACTGCAGCTTTCCTTGATGAGATCAAGGACCTTGGATATAAATTCGCTTTCGAGGGTGGCTTATCCTTCAGTTTAGGAGATATTATTATTCCTGCTGAAAAGCAAGCCATGATCGATAATGCGAATACCCAGGTTGATGGCATTATTGCCAATTATAACATGGGTCTTATCACAAATAACGAACGATACAACCAGGTAATTGATATCTGGACGGCCACCAATGCCGAATTAACCGAACTGTCCATGAAGCGTATTCGTGAGGACCAGCAAGGATTTAACTCGGTGTATATGATGCTTGACTCCGGGGCGAGGGGATCTAAAGAACAGATTCGTCAGCTTACCGGAATGCGTGGACTGATGGCCAAGCCTAAAAAGTCTAATTCCGGTGGTGGAGAGATCATTGAGAACCCGATCCTGTCTAACTTTAAGGAAGGATTATCGATTCTCGAATACTTTATCTCTACACACGGTGCTCGTAAAGGTCTTGCCGATACCGCACTTAAAACAGCGGATGCAGGATACTTAACCAGACGATTGGTGGATGTGTCTCAGGACGTGATCATCAACGAAGAGGATTGTGGTACTTTAAGAGGAATCGAGGTTTCGGCATTGAAAAAGAATGAAGAGATCGTTGAGACGCTTAAGGAACGAATTGTGGGTAGGACAGCACTTAATGATGTTATCAACCCATTGACCAAGGATGTGCTGGTAGCCTCGGGTGATCATATTTCGGAGGAAGTTGCGGAAGCTATTTCTAATTCACCTATCGAAATGGTCGAGGTACGATCTGCGCTAACATGTGAGGCGAAGAAAGGTATTTGTTCTCAATGCTACGGAAGGAACCTTGCAACCAACAAAATGGTTCAGCGTGGTGAGGCCGTTGGTGTTGTAGCAGCACAGTCTATTGGAGAACCGGGAACCCAGCTTACACTTCGTACGTTCCACGTAGGAGGTATCGCCGGAAACATTTCCGAAGAAAATAAACTGGTAACCAAGTTCGACGGGAAAGCAGAGATTGAAGATCTTAAAACCGTAAAGGGTGAGGATAATGAAGGAAAAACAGTGGATATTGTTATTTCCCGAACTTCAGAGATCAAGCTTATCGACGAGAAGACAGGCATTACTTTAAGTACAAATAATATTCCTTACGGATCTTCTATCTATGTGAAGAATGGGCAGAAGCTTAAAGAAGGAACGGTTGTTTGTCAGTGGGATCCTTATAACGGGGTGATCATTTCCGAATTTGCCGGGAAGATAAAGTATGAGAATATAGAACAGGGTATCACTTACCAGGTTGAGATAGATGAACAAACTGGATTCCAGGAAAAAGTAATTTCCGAATCCAGAGATAAGAAGAAGATCCCAACTCTACACATATTAGGGAAGAAGGATGAAGTTATTCGTTCGTACAACCTACCGGTAGGTGCTCACCTTATGGTGGACGATGGCGATAAGATCAAGATAGGTAAGATCCTTGTGAAGATTCCTCGTAAATCGGCCAAATCCGGTGATATTACGGGTGGTCTGCCAAGAGTTACCGAATTATTCGAAGCGCGTAACCCATCCAATCCGGCTGTAGTAAGTGAGATTGATGGCGTTGTTTCCTTTGGAAAGATCAAGAGAGGTAACCGTGAGATCATCATCGAATCTAAACTAGGAGAGATCAAGAAATATCTTGTGAAGCTTTCCAATCAGATCTTGGTGCAGGAAAACGATTATGTTCGTGCCGGAATGCCATTGTCTGATGGATCTATCACACCAGAAGATATTCTAAGGATCAAAGGGCCATCTGCAGTTCAACAGTATCTTGTGAATGAAGTTCAGGAAGTATACCGACTGCAAGGTGTGAAGATCAACGATAAGCACTTTGAGGTTGTGGTTCGCCAAATGATGCGTAAAGTACGTATTGTTGATAGTGGAGACACGACATTCCTTGAGAATGAGCTTGCGCATAAAGACGATTTCATCGAGGAGAACGACAAGATCTTTGGCATGAAGGTGGTTACTAGCGCAGGAGATTCTGAACACCTAAAAGAAGGACAGATCATTTCACCTAGAGAATTAAGAGATGAGAACTCTATACTGAAGAGAGCCGATAAGGCCCTTGCTGAAGCAAGAGACGCTGTGCCGGCAACGGCTACGCCAATTCTTCAGGGTATTACGAGAGCGTCGCTACAAACCAAGTCGTTCATCTCTGCTGCTTCCTTCCAGGAGACTACTAAAGTATTGAACGAGGCTGCTGTGAGCGGTAAGGTAGATACTCTAGAAGGATTGAAGGAGAATGTAATTGTAGGACACAAGATCCCTGCCGGTACCGGTATGAGAGAATACGATACGATCATCGTAGGATCCAAGGAGGAGCTTGAAGAAATGACCCGCGAGAAACAAGAAGTTAATTATAACTAAATAATACACTTGCGCTCCTCACCGGAGCGCAAGTTGTTTAAAGAAAGAATTATGGCTGAAGATAAAAAACCAAAACAAGGACAGATCAATATCGAACTAGATGCCGATGTCGCCCAGGGTATATACAGTAACCTGGCTATTATAAATCATTCGCAATCTGAGTTTGTGGTCGATTTTGTAACCATTATGCCCGGCGTACCTAAAAGTAAGGTCAAGTCCAGGATCGTGTTGACACCACAACACGCCAAGCGTTTTTTAAAAGCGCTAAGCGATAATGTACAGCGCTTTGAAAATGCACATGGGGAAATAAAAGATTATCAGCAACCACCTATCCCGATAAATTTCGGGCCAACTGGAGAAGCATAAAAAAAACCCCGCAATTGCGGGGTTTTTTTTTGAATTTCAAAGACCATCTGAAATTAACTAATTATTCGTTATTCTGCATGATAATCCATTTCTGTCTGGTTCCGTCATAAACAATATTGATCATTCCATATTGTTTTGCTCCACTTTTATTATTCGATTCTATATGGTTAACAGGCAATGAATTATTGTCGTTGGCCTGGAGTTTTAATTTTCCATCCTGGGGATAAAGCCACACACTTTGGCCATCGTACCCAGCTTTAATACCGGTTAATTTACTCTCACCAAGTAATAGATTGTAAATCCTAATGATACTTTTGCCCTCATTTAGTTCACCATCGCCAATTAGAAGATCTACATCGTGATTCGTTTTAACCGGAAGAATGATGGATCCAAACGAATGATCAGTTGCCTTTTTAATACTTAGAACATTGTTTTTAAGTTCAAGATTGCCTCCTATTTCAACTTCTCTAAACGTACCGTCATTATTTAAGCCTCCAAGTTTGTTGGTTATAACCGATTCCTGATCGGTTGTATTAATTCTCAAGGTTCCGTTTACATCGAGTGTTGCCTGAGGATTTGTGGTTCCTATACCCACTTGAGCGAATAGAGAAACCGACATGAAAAGAGTTAGGATAGATAAAATGTAATTCATAAGTAATTGTAATTGGGAGTTTTGGGTGGGCAAAAGTATACAAGAACCCCATATCAACAAAATATGTAAGATTAGTATTACGCAGTTTTAACATATTATTCGATAACAAACTTTTAATATCGATAAACTGCAAAGCTGATAGATTGATTTAACATTTTCATCTTCTAAAATCTCTCATTTTAGGTGATTTTTTGAATCAATTTTTGCTTCACATTTACGGCTATCAAAATTAAATTAATGGACTCCTATATCATCAATTAATAATTGGACTACATGTTTTATGAGAAGATATATGTTGAGTAATTACTAGAGAATCGAATTGAGAAGAAATAAAAAATATACATCTTATCGAATAAAATATACGATACAACGAATAATTAATAAACCATGTAAGAAAATTCGTCAGGCGTTCTATATTTGTGCTGAATCGTAAGAGCCCCCGTTAATGAAAATTAATTCTTACGACGAACCCAAATAATGCTTATGACCTCTTGTGCCCCCAAAATACGGAGAACTGCATCTCAATGGATGCTTTCCATTCTCGCAATTTTTATTATTTCCCAGGTTGGTTTCGGGCAAACCCAGGCACCATCGGTTCAAACCGGTGTAACCTTTCAGTGGTCCGATACACAAGCTGTAAATTCAGATCCGGCGACGATAGCTTCCATCACTATAGATGGCGTTGTCTACAGCTCCTTTGCTGCTCCGTCATCTTATGCACTTACACGCTTAGGGCCTGATGGACATAATCAGAATAAAATATTAGAAAATGGAGTTACCATTAACGGGAGTAGTGCGAATGTAGATTGGAACACCGATGCCATCGCAGCTTTTCAGGATAAAAATCTAAATCATTATTTCAACGCCAATGCTAACGGAAGGAATATTTGTAATAATTTTCTATCTGTTCTTACCACCGATGCACAAATCCAATCTTTGTATTATACACCCGGAATTCCTTCCAATGACGGAGGAATATTAGCCATTACCGAAAGGAATGCGAATAATTGTTATTATATCGCGGTTTATGGTTATGCAGTAGGCGGGTCTACCGAAGTTTTTCTAGGAGATACTTTCGTAAGACAAAACTCAACACAATGGGGCCCATTATTCAATGCCCCTCCTGCGGGAGTTGACTACTGGAATTCGGGCCGTGTGGTTGAGAATGGCGGTACCCTGGGGATAGCCATATTTGTACTTGACGATCTCGCTCCTGTAGGTTCTGTGATCACTCGTGTCGATCTGGTTGCTGCCACCGAAGACCACGGAGATGGAAAATTATTTATCGCACAACGATATGCTACCCCTAAGACGGAAACAGGGTGTATAGATCAGGAATTCAACGGAACGGTGAACGATGGAACCGCGCCGGCAGGATCTACTTACTCTCTAGTGAGTGGCCCAACCCCGGCAGGACAGGATTTTACGTTTAATTCGGACGGCTCTTACAGCTATGTCCCTTCTAGTGGTTATTTAGGGGATGTGACTTTCGAGTACGAAGTTTGCTTACCCGTGCCAAATTCGGGCATATGCGACACCTCTACGGTGACTATTAGCTACGTAACCTATCCTAATGCAGGTTGCCCCTGTATTTCTGGTAACGCAGACGGACCCCTATTACAGACGAATTAAAGATTTTAAACTATCAACAACTGAAGTTAAAAAATAACATTATGAAGAATACTATTACTTTTTTCTTATTAACTATAATTACCATGATGAGTGGGTGGTCACAGGTGGGTATTGGTACAACCGACCCCCAGGAGGCACTGCATATCGCTGGTAGTAATGCCACCATAAGGCTGGAAGGGCTTGATAGTTCTAACAATTCGCTTAATAAAGGTGGATCATCGAAATATAATGTTATGGTAGATGCCGATGGTAATCTATCATTAAGTGAAAAGCCGGGGCAGTTATCTTCAGAAGCCAATATCTCTACACCTGTCGCTGTACTAACCGCGGCAGATTCTAACATGAATTCTTCCGAACTGTTTCAAAAGAGTTTTACCTTAACGCAGAGGGCTATGGTTGTCATTACATATTACATCTCGATGGAGTTTAAAAGTTACGACGGAAGCGCCTGCATTACAGACGGACGAGCTAAGATTGCCCATAATTACTGGTACCTGGGAGATGGTACAACACCAGATACTACAAAAACATACGGGATGACCAGCTCTGTGTATTCAAACGCAGATTGCGATACAGCTACTGGCTATGTCTATAACTCGCGATCGGTTACTATTCCACTAGAAGCAGGAACTTATAGTGTTCATATGAACGGAGCTGTATATGGCGGAGGAATTACACCCGATGCTGCCTTCAGAGTTACTTTTGGAGATATAGACAGGCTCGATATTCACGCCATCTACCTGTAAAAAGTATAATTTATTCTGAATTTGTCTTAGTGTACAGATTCGAATTCGCTCACAAAGTGAAGCTTTACATTAGGATATTTGGTTTGTGTCATCTGAAGAGTAAAGGCTGAATCGGCAAAGAATACCAGTTGTCCGCGCTTATCTTTAGCGAGGAATTTAGCTTTAACTCTTTTAAATTCTGAAAATTCTTCGCCTTTGGGATCCTTCGGATCTACCCAGCACGCCTTATGAACGTTTAGGTTTTCGTATCTGCAGATCGCTCCGTATTCATGCTCCAGACGATATTGGATCACTTCAAACTGAAGGGCACCCACAGTACCGATAACTTTCCGCCCATTTAGCTCTAGAATAAATAACTGAGCAACCCCTTCATCCATCAATTGGTCGATCCCTTTCTCAAGTTGCTTGCTCTTCATTGGATCTGCGTTATTAATGTACTTGAAGTGTTCCGGAGAAAAGCTTGGAATACCCTTGTATTGCATGATCTCCCCTTCGGTGAGAGTGTCACCGATCTTAAAATTACCTGTATCGTGAAGTCCAACGATATCACCGGGATATGAGATATCAACTATTTGTTTCTTTTCAGCAAAGAAAGCATTGGGACTGGAAAATTTCATTTTTTTGCCGTTACGCACATGTAGATAAGGCGTGTTTCTTTCGAAGGTACCCGAAACGATCTTAACAAATGCGAGTCGGTCCCTGTGTTTAGGGTCCATATTAGCGTGGATCTTGAACACAAATCCTGAAAAGTTCTTCTCTTCGGGTTTTACGAGTCTGGTATCACTGGCTTTGGGGCGTGGGGCCGGGGCGATCTCTATAAAACAATCCAGTAGTTCCCTTACGCCGAAATTATTTAATGCGGAGCCAAAAAATACGGGTTGCAGCTCTCCTTTAAGATAGGCGTCTCGTTCAAAATCGGGGTATACCTCGTACACTAGTTCTAATTCGTCCCTTAAGGTTTTGGCGGCTTTATCTCCAACCAATTTATCAAGTTCAGGATTGCTAAGGTCTTCAATTTCAATTGTTTCCTCAATATTTTTACGACTATCACCGCTAAAGAGATTTACATTTTTTTCCCAGATGTTATAGATACCTTTAAAATCGTAGCCCATTCCTATTGGAAAACTGAGTGGGGTAACCCTTAGCTGTAGTTTTTGCTCAATTTCATCCAGGAGTTCGAAGGCATCTTTTCCTTCCCGGTCAAGCTTGTTAATAAACACGATCATAGGGATATTTCGCATACGGCATACTTCCACGAGTTTTTCGGTTTGTTCCTCAACTCCTTTAGCGACATCTATTACAACGATCACACTATCTACCGCAGTTAGTGTTCTAAAGGTATCTTCAGCAAAATCCTTGTGACCGGGTGTATCAAGAATGTTGATCTTAATATTCTCATATTCAAAGGCTAGCACCGAAGTGGCGACAGAAATACCCCGTTGTCTTTCGATCTCCATAAAATCACTTGTGGCGCCTTTTTTTATTTTGTTGCTTTTTACGGCACCCGCTTCCTGGATTGCACCTCCAAAGAGCAATAATTTTTCGGTTAAAGTTGTTTTTCCCGCATCTGGGTGCGATATAATTCCGAAGGTTTTTCTTCGTGTAATTTCCTTAATTAATGACATTGAATTATTTAAAATTTAGGGCAAATATAAGGCTTGTTTTGAAGACATTTGAGAAATTAGTTTGATTAGAATTCCTACAAAGAAATAATTCATAATATACTGAAAAATAAGGGATATACGTGTAAATACGTACATATAATTCCTACAAAAAACAATCATTTACCCTATCAAATTGTGTAGTTCAACGAGTATTTATTACAGTTCGGCTAATAGTTAAGCACTTGTTAATTCTGAACGTATTTTCCTACTTATATTTGGATATATAAAAGGCGTTATAAAAAGTGCCGCCTCAAGTATTATTAAAACAACCTAGTCATGCAAAAGAAGTACTCGATCAATTTTTTGATTACAGTAGCCCTCGTTTTCTTTATTGGTAGTTTTAACCTTCAAGCTCAGCAATGTAATTCGGAGTTGGGGGTTTATAAGGACAGGAACGCAAGATCTGCAACCCTTAATGATGCTACCAAGTTTAAAATGGAGCTTACCAATAATTCTTCCCAATCTCAGACGTATGAGATACAATCGGTAATTTTCGAGGACCCATGTGAAGAAGCTGGTTTATCAGGTTCTACAAATTCCAGAAATACCACAGGTTTAAATGTGAGTATACAAATAAACAATGCAAGAGCCAGTTCTATAACTGTCCCGGCGCGATCAACCAAATCGTTCGTCGCGGAGGTGTCTGTTGCCTCGGCCTCGAAATTACAGGTATGGAAGTGTGTTGAACTTACAGCGGTTTCCAATGCATGCGCAAAAGGAGAAGCCAAAGCTCTTCTAAAAGTATTCATTTCAGACCCTACAAATAACTAAGATTTACAAAAGCCCCCAAATGCTACCCCGCAAATCACAAAGAACAGTCCTACTGCTTTTGGTAAATAAAATATTATAGGTTTCAACCTAAATCTCATTTTATGAAGAAGCAACTACCCTTAAGAAGTATAATTGCACAAAAGGCCATCTTTTTATTTATAGCCTTAACTATTTTTAGTTTGAATATGGTTAAAGCGCAAGATATCACACTGCAAAAAGAAGCAGTTGAAAGCGCCTTGTGTAACCAATTCGATATAACCTTAACCGTAACTGGAAATCCACCACCTATTCCGCAGGAAGTTATACTGGTGATCGATAGATCGGGAAGTATGGGATTCGATATTCCCATGGATCCTAATGAACCTATCGATTACGCCAAGGATGCCGCGATCGATTTTGTAAATAATCTATTTACACCTGCAAATAACCCCACCGGTTTAAACCGTGTTGCAATTGTTTCTTATTCCACCAGTGCTACGGTGGATCAGGCTTTTGTAATGGAGGCAGATAAGCAGGATGCAATTGATGCTATTAATGCGTTAGTGGCAGACGGTGGAACTAACATAGCGAGGGCTATGGATACTGCCGATAATCATATGACCACCAATGCAACCTTCGATTGTACCACTGCCAGGAATATTATACTCCTCACAGATGGGGTTACCAACCGAACGCTAAGTGGATCTAGCTGTACAAGTACACCTACCCCTCCATTCCCGGCAAATAATACGGCCTGTATGAACGACGCTATAAATGAGGGTGTCGCTGCACAGACCACTAATGTATCGGGAGATACTTACAACCAAAACATTTTTTCTGTAGGTCTTTTTGGTGCGATCTCAGGAAATCAGCAAACTGCTGCAACTTATGTGTTGGATGAAATTGAAAATAAAGGACTCTTTACAACAGAAAGTGCAGCCGATCTTACCGGAATATATAATGATATCCTCGGGCAGTTGGCATTAGCGGCAAAAATGGGTGTGGTAACTGATGTCCTTGGTTCCGGATTCCAAATGGTTGGAGGATCGTTAAGCGATCCGGTAAATGCTTCTTATAATGGAGGAACCAACACGATCACATGGGATCTTGGTGACGTTTCTAATGAAACATTAGTTCTAACATATACTATTGAAGCTGTTGGAATGAACGGTTGTGGGATTCAGAATTCCGGAATGAGTAGCATGAGTTACGAAGACGCCAATTGTAATGACGTTGTTACACCTTTCCCAAACCCACAGGTGTGTGTACCATGTCCGGATATTTCAGACCCCACCATAGATCAGGTAGAATGTACCAATAGTGTAGACTATTCGGCTACTTTCGATCCAGGGGCGTGTACTCCCTTTTCTCTCGAATTTGAATGGGAGTTCTTCCTTGATAACGTTTCTATAGGCACCGTTTCGGGAACTACGATGGGAGATCTTTCAGGAACATTCACTTATACAGGTGCTTCACCATTCGAAGGAATGTTCAGAGCCCAGTTAACATATAATGGTACTTACAATAACAGTTGTAGTTTACCACCGGTAGTGGTTGATTCGGAAATTCCTGTTTACCTACCGCCGGATATGCCGGTCTCTGGAGGCGATCAGATAGAATGTGCCAGCTCTCCAATTCAAACATTAACTGCCCAGGCAACAGTACCAGCCGGAGAAAGTATAGTTTGGTATGACGCAGCCACGGATGGTAATGTTGTTCCTAACCCTACATTAAATACTGTAGGTACGGTAACTTATTATGCCGAAGCGGTAGACGATACAAGCAATTGTAGCAGTTTGAACAGGGTTCCCGTAACCTTGACACTTTACAACTGTGCAATCAATATCGTGAAAACTGCCAGCCCGAATAATACTAACCAATGTAACCCGATCGCTGCCGGACAAGATATTACTTACACCTTCACGGTAACTAATCTGGGGAATGTAGCCATTACAGACGTACAGGTGAACGACCCGTTAATTGATCCGGTGAATCCAATTCCCGGGCCGGATAGTGGAGATACAGATAACGATGGTGAGTTGGATACCACAGAAGTTTGGACTTATACTGCCACATACACAGTAGTACAAGGAGATATTGTAAATGGTCAGGTTCAGAATACAGCTACTGTAGATGGTAACGTTACTGGTTCCTCTTCCTCGTATAACGTGAATGACGACGATACAGAAACAGTAGAGTTGTGTCAGAACGCCGAAATAGAAATAACAAAAGCAACCGATGGAGATACAGTTAACTGTAATCCATATATAGTTGGAAGTACGGTAAATTATACCTTCACTGTATCCAATTTAGGTGATGTAGATATTACCAATGTAGTTGTAAATGATCCATTATTAGGTGGAGTTGTAGCAGGGCCAGCCAGTGGGGATGCTGTAAATCCTGGAATAATGGATGTAGGTGAAGTGTGGACGTATAATGCGAGTTATAATGTTACTCAAGCTGATATCGATAACGGAGTAATCACAAATACCGCAACAGCTAGTGGCGACACGGCCTTAGGAGCGGTAAATGATCCAAGTAACACGGTTAATTTAACTATTTGTCAGAATCCGGACATCGCCCTTATCAAGGTAGGTACGTTCAATGATGAGAATGGCAACCAGTGTGCCGAGGTAGGCGAGACGATCTCTTATGCCTTTACGGTGACCAACACCGGAAACTTAACAATTACCAACATTACGGTAACGGATCCTCTGGCTACAATGGCCGGTGGTCCTATTGCTTCGTTGGCACCGGGTGCTTCGGATAACACGACCTTTACGGCCAGTTATGTGATCACTCAGGCTGATATCGATGCAGGTAATGTACAGAATCAGGCTACGGCCAATGGTACTACTACGGCAGGTGCGGTAAGTGATCTTTCGGATGACAACAGCAACCTGGAGGACGATCCAACCAACACACCTCTGTGTCGTCAGGGAGACATCGCCCTTATCAAAGTAGGTACGTTCAATGATGAGAATGGCAACCAGTGTGCCGAGGTAGGCGAGACGATCTCTTATGCCTTTACGGTGACCAACACCGGAAACTTAACAATTACCAACATTACGGTAACGGATCCCCTGGCTACGATGGCCGGTGGTCCTATTGCTTCATTGGCACCGGGTGCTTCGGATAACACGACCTTTACGGCCAGTTATGTGATCACTCAGGCTGATATCGATGCAGGTAATGTACAGAATCAGGCTACGGCCAATGGTACTACTACGGCAGGTGCGGTAAGTGATCTTTCGGATGACAACAGCAACCTGGAGGACGATCCAACCAACACACCTCTGTGTCGTCAGGGAGACATCGCCCTTATCAAAGTAGGTACGTTCAATGATGAGAATGGCAACCAGTGTGCCGAGGTAGGCGAGACGATCTCTTATGCCTTTACGGTGACCAACACCGGAAACTTAACAATTACCAACATTACGGTAACGGATCCCCTGGCTACGATGGCCGGTGGTCCTATTGCTTCATTGGCACCGGGTGCTTCGGATAACACGACCTTTACGGCCAGTTATGTGATCACTCAGGCTGATATCGATGCAGGTAATGTACAGAATCAGGCTACGGCCAATGGTACTACTACGGCAGGTGCGGTAAGTGATCTTTCGGATGACAACAGCAACCTGGAGGACGATCCAACCAACACACCTCTGTGTCGTCAGGGAGACATCGCCCTTATCAAGGTAGGTACGTTCAACGATGAGAATGGCAACCAGTGTGCCGAGGTAGGCGAGACGATCTCTTATGCCTTTACGGTAACCAACACCGGAAACTTAACAATTACCAACATTACGGTAACGGATCCCCTGGCTACGATGGCCGGTGGTCCTATTGCTTCATTGGCACCGGGTGCTTCGGATAACACGACCTTTACGGCCAGTTATGTGATCACTCAGGCTGATATCGATGCAGGTAATGTACAGAATCAGGCTACGGCCAATGGTACTACTACGGCAGGTGCAGTAAGTGATCTTTCGGATGACAACAGCAACCTGGAGGACGATCCAACCAACACACCTCTGTGTCGTCAGGGAGACATCGCCCTTATCAAGGTAGGTACGTTCAACGATGAGAATGGCAACCAGTGTGCCGAGGTAGGCGAGACGATCTCTTATGCCTTTACGGTGACCAACACCGGAAACTTAACAATTACCAACATTACGGTAACGGATCCCCTGGCTACGATGGCCGGTGGTCCTATTGCTTCATTGGCACCGGGTGCTTCGGATAACACGACCTTTACGGCCAGTTATGTGATCACTCAGGCTGATATCGATGCAGGTAATGTACAGAATCAGGCTACGGCCAATGGTACCACTACGGCAGGTGCAGTAAGTGATCTTTCGGATGACAACAGCAACCTGGAGGACGATCCAACCAACACACCACTGTGTCGTCAGGGAGACATCGCCCTTATCAAGGTAGGTACGTTCAATGATGAGAATGGCAACCAGTGTGCCGAGGTAGGCGAGACAATCTCTTATGCCTTTACGGTAACCAACACCGGAAACTTAACAATTACCAACATTACGGTAACGGATCCTCTGGCTACGATGGCCGGTGGTCCTATTGCTTCATTGGCACCGGGTGCTTCGGATAACACGACCTTTACGGCCAGTTATGTGATCACTCAGGCTGATATCGATGCAGGTAATGTACAGAATCAGGCTACGGCCAATGGTACTACTACGGCAGGTGCAGTAAGTGATCTTTCGGATGACAACAGCAACCTGGAGGACGATCCAACCAACACACCTCTGTGTCGTCAGGGAGACATCGCCCTTATCAAGGTAGGTACGTTCAACGATGAGAATGGCAACCAGTGTGCCGAGGTAGGCGAGACAATCTCTTATGCCTTTACGGTAACCAACACCGGAAACTTAACAATTACCAACATTACGGTAACGGATCCTCTGGCTACGATGGCCGGTGGTCCTATTGCTTCATTGGCACCGGGTGCTTCGGATAACACGACCTTTACGGCCAGTTATGTGATCACTCAGGCTGATATCGATGCAGGTAATGTACAGAATCAGGCTACGGCCAATGGTACCACTACGGCAGGTGCAGTAAGTGATCTTTCGGATGACAACAGCAACCTGGAGAACGATCCAACGGTAACTCCACTTTGTCAGGATCCTGTGATCGCCATAGTGAAGACAGGAGTATTTAATGATGAAAATGGAGATCAGTGTTCAGATCCGCAAGAGACCATCACTTATACCTTTACGGTAACCAATGAAGGTAATGTAACTCTATCTACTGTGGCAGTGACCGATCCGCTGGTAAGTCCGATCACATTTGTGAGCGGTGACACCAACAATGACGGATTACTACAGGTAGATGAGACATGGGTGTATACGGGCAGTTATGCCATTACCCAGGCAGATATTGATGCAGGACAGGTAACCAATCAGGCTACCGCCACGGCAAACGATACTAATAACAACCCTGTAAGTGATCTATCTGATGATACTTCAGTATTAGAGAACGATCCAACGGTAACTCCACTTTGTCAGGATCCTGTGATCGCCATAGTGAAGACAGGGGTATTTAATGATGAAAATGGAGATCAGTGTTCAGATCCGCAAGAGACCATCACTTATACCTTTACGGTAACCAATGAAGGAAATGTAACTCTATCCACAGTAGCAGTGACCGATCCGCTGGTAAGTCCGATCACATTTGTGAGCGGTGACACCAACAACGACGGATTACTACAGGTAGATGAGACATGGGTATACACTGGCAGTTATGCCATTACCCAGGCAGATATAGATGCAGGACAGGTAACCAATCAGGCTACCGCCACGGCAAACGATACTAATAACAACCCTGTAAGTGATCTATCTGATGAGAGTAGTGTACTTGGAAATGATCCTACAATTACACCGCTTTGTCAAGGAGGAACAATAGCCATAGTGAAGACAGGAGTATTTAATGATGAAAACGGAGATCAGTGTTCAGATCCGCAAGAGACCATCACTTATACCTTTACGGTAACCAATGAAGGAAATGTAACTCTATCTACAGTGGCAGTGACCGATCCGCTGGTAAGTCCGATCACATTTGTGAGCGGTGACACCAACAACGACGGATTACTACAGGTAGATGAGACATGGGTGTATACGGGCAGTTATGCCATTACCCAGGCAGATATAGATGCAGGACAGGTAACCAATCAGGCTACCGCCACGGCAAACGATACTAATAACAACCCTGTAAGCGATCTATCTGATGAGAGTAGTGTACTTGGAAATGATCCTACAATTACACCGCTTTGTCAAGGAGGAACAATAGCCATAGTGAAGACAGGGGTATTTAATGATGAAAATGGAGATCAGTGTTCAGATCCGCAAGAGACCATCACTTATACCTTTACGGTAACCAATGAAGGTAATGTAACTCTATCTACAGTGGCAGTGACCGATCCGCTGGTAAGTCCGATCACATTTGTGAGCGGTGACACCAACAATGACGGATTACTACAGGTAGATGAGACATGGGTATACACTGGCAGTTATGCCATTACCCAGGCAGATATTGATGCAGGACAGGTAACCAATCAGGCTACCGCCACGGCAAACGATACTAATAACAACCCTGTAAGTGATCTATCTGATGATACTTCAGTATTAGAGAATGATCCTACGGTAACTCCACTTTGTCAGGATCCTGTGATCGCCATAGTGAAGACAGGAGTATTTAATGATGAAAATGGAGATCAGTGTTCAGATCCGCAAGAGACCATCACTTATACCTTTACGGTAACCAATGAAGGAAATGTAACTCTATCCACAGTGGCAGTGACCGATCCGCTGGTAAGTCCGATCACATTTGTGAGCGGTGATACCAACAATGACGGATTACTACAGGTAGATGAGACATGGGTATACACTGGCAGTTATGCCATTACCCAGGCAGATATTGATGCAGGACAGGTAACCAACCAGGCTACCGCCACGGCAAATGATACTAATAACAACCCGGTAAGCGATCTATCTGATGATACTTCAGTATTAGAGAACGATCCAACGGTAACTCCACTTTGTCAGGATCCTGTGATCGCCATAGTGAAGACAGGGGTATTTAATGATGAAAATGGAGATCAGTGTTCAGATCCGCAAGAGACCATCACTTATACCTTTACGGTAACCAATGAAGGAAATGTAACTCTATCTACAGTGGCAGTGACCGATCCGCTGGTAAGTCCGATCACATTTGTGAGCGGTGACACCAACAATGACGGATTACTACAGGTAGATGAGACATGGGTGTATACGGGCAGTTATGCAATAACTCAGGCAGATATTGATGCAGGACAGGTAACCAATCAGGCTACCGCCACGGCAAACGATACTAATAACAACCCGGTAAGTGATCTATCTGATGAGAGTAGTGTACTTGGAAATGATCCTACAATTACACCGCTTTGTCAAGGAGGAACAATAGCCATAGTGAAGACAGGGGTATTTAATGATGAAAATGGAGATCAGTGTTCAGATCCGCAAGAGACCATCACTTATACCTTTACGGTAACCAATGAAGGAAATGTAACTCTATCTACAGTAGCAGTGACCGATCCGCTGGTAAGTCCGATCACATTTGTGAGCGGTGACACCAACAACGACGGATTACTACAGGTAGATGAGACATGGGTGTATACGGGCAGTTATGCCATTACACAGGCAGATATTGATGCAGGACAGGTAACCAATCAGGCTACCGCCACAGCAAACGATACTAATAACAACCCGGTAAGTGATCTATCTGATGATACTTCAGTATTAGAGAACGATCCAACGGTAACTCCACTTTGTCAGGATCCTGTGATCGCCATAGTGAAGACAGGGGTATTTAATGATGAAAATGGAGATCAGTGTTCAGATCCGCAAGAGACCATCACTTATACCTTTACGGTAACCAATGAAGGTAATGTAACTCTATCTACAGTGGCAGTGACCGATCCGCTGGTAAGTCCGATCACATTTGTGAGCGGTGACACCAACAATGACGGATTACTACAGGTAGATGAGACATGGGTATACACTGGCAGTTATGCCATTACCCAGGCAGATATTGATGCAGGACAGGTAACCAATCAGGCTACCGCCACGGCAAACGATACTAATAACAACCCTGTAAGTGATCTATCTGATGATACTTCAGTATTAGAGAATGATCCTACGGTAACTCCACTTTGTCAGGATCCTGTGATCGCCATAGTGAAGACAGGAGTATTTAATGATGAAAATGGAGATCAGTGTTCAGATCCGCAAGAGACCATCACTTATACCTTTACGGTAACCAATGAAGGAAATGTAACTCTATCCACAGTGGCAGTGACCGATCCGCTGGTAAGTCCGATCACATTTGTGAGCGGTGATACCAACAATGACGGATTACTACAGGTAGATGAGACATGGGTATACACTGGCAGTTATGCCATTACCCAGGCAGATATTGATGCAGGACAGGTAACCAACCAGGCTACCGCCACGGCAAATGATACTAATAACAACCCGGTAAGCGATCTATCTGATGATACTTCAGTATTAGAGAACGATCCAACGGTAACTCCACTTTGTCAGGATCCTGTGATTGCCATAGTGAAGACAGGGGTATTTAATGATGAAAATGGAGATCAGTGTTCAGATCCGCAAGAGACCATCACTTATACCTTTACGGTAACCAATGAAGGAAATGTAACTCTATCTACAGTGGCAGTGACCGATCCGCTGGTAAGTCCGATCACATTTGTGAGCGGTGACACCAACAACGACGGATTACTACAGGTAGATGAGACATGGGTGTATACGGGCAGTTATGCCATTACCCAGGCAGATATAGATGCAGGACAGGTAACCAATCAGGCTACCGCCACGGCAAACGATACTAATAACAACCCGGTAAGCGATCTATCTGATGATACTTCAGTATTAGAGAATGATCCAACGGTAACTCCACTTTGTCAAGGGGCAGATATCGCCATTGTGAAGACCTCACAGTATGACGATGGTGGCGACTGTTCAGATCCGGGAGAACTGATCAACTATACCTTTACGGTAACTAATGAAGGAAATGTATCACTGGCTAACATCCTTGTAAACGATCCACTATTAGGTGGAAACGTACCAGGACCAGATTCAGGAGATACAGATAATGACGGAGAACTTGATGTTACTGAAACATGGGTATACACAGGCTCATATGCTATTACTCAGGATGACATAGATGCCGGTGAGGTGATCAACCAGGCTACGGCCACAGGTGTTGCACCAAACCAGACTCAGGTTAGTGATCTATCAGGATCTACAACCACGACCGATGATAGTACAACCACAACGCTGTGTCAAGACCCAGCAATCGCCATTGTGAAGACCTCACAGTATAACGATGGTGGCGACTGTTCAGATCCGGGAGAACTGATCAACTATACCTTTACGGTAACCAATGAAGGTAATGTGAGCTTGTCTAACATTGTTGTAGACGATCCATTACTAGGAGGAGTTGTTCCAGGACCAGATTCAGGAGATACAGATAATGACGGAGAACTTGATGTTACTGAAACATGGGTATACACAGGCTCATATGCTATTACTCAGGATGACATAGATGCCGGTGAGGTGATCAACCAGGCTACAGCCACAGGTGTTGCACCAAACCAGACTCAGGTTAGCGATCTATCAGGATCTACAACCACGACCGATGATAGCACAACCACAACGCTGTGTCAAAACCCAGCAATCGCTATTGTGAAGACCTCACAGTATGACGATGGTGGCGACTGTTCAGATCCGGGAGAACTGATCAACTATACCTTTACGGTAACCAATGAAGGTAATGTGAGTCTATCGAATATTATCGTAGACGATCCATTACTAGGAGGAGTTGTTCCAGGGCCAGATTCAGGCGATACAGATAATGACGGAGAACTTGATGTTACTGAAACATGGGTATATACAGGTTCATATGCTATTACTCAGGATGATATAGATGCCGGTGAGGTGATCAACCAGGCTACGGCCACAGGTGTTGCACCAAACCAGACTCAGGTTAGTGATTTATCTGGATCTACAACCACGACCGATGATAGCACGACCACAACGCTGTGTCAAAACCCAGCAATCGCTATTGTGAAGACCTCACAGTATGACGATGGTGGCGACTGTTCAGATCCGGGAGAACTGATCAACTATACCTTTACGGTAACCAATGAAGGTAATGTGAGTCTATCGAATATTATCGTAGACGATCCATTACTAGGAGGAGTTGTTCCAGGGCCAGATTCAGGAGATACAGATAATGACGGAGAACTGGATGTAACCGAAACATGGGTATATACAGGTTCATATGCTATTACTCAGGATGATATAGATGCCGGTGAGGTGATCAACCAGGCTACGGCCACAGGTACCGCGCCGGATCAAAGTACGGTTAGTGATCTTTCAGGATCAACAACCACGACCGATGATAGCACCACCACAACGCTGTGTCAAAACCCAGCGATCGCTATTGTGAAGACCTCACAGTATGACGATGGTGGCGACTGTTCAGATCCGGGAGAACTGATCAACTATACCTTTACGGTAACCAATGAAGGTAATGTGAGTCTATCGAATATTGTTGTAGACGATCCATTACTAGGAGGAGTTGTTCCGGGACCAGATTCAGGCGATACAGATAATGATGGAGAACTGGATGTTACTGAAACATGGGTATACACAGGCTCATATGCTATTACTCAGGATGACATAGATGCCGGTGAGGTGATCAACCAGGCTACAGCCACAGGTGTTGCACCAAACCAGACTCAGGTTAGCGATCTATCAGGATCTACAACCACGACCGATGATAGCACAACCACAACGCTGTGTCAAAACCCAGCGATCGCTATTGTGAAGACCTCACAGTATGACGATGGTGGCGACTGTTCAGATCCGGGAGAACTGATCAACTATACCTTTACGGTAACCAATGAAGGTAATGTGAGTCTATCGAATATTATCGTAGACGATCCATTACTAGGAGGAGTTGTTCCAGGGCCAGATTCAGGCGATACAGATAATGACGGAGAACTTGATGTAACCGAAACATGGGTATACACAGGCTCATATGCTATTACTCAGGACGATATAGATGCCGGTGAGGTGATCAACCAGGCTACGGCCACAGGTACAGCGCCGGATCAAAGTACAGTTAGTGATCTTTCAGGATCTACAACCACGACCGATGATAGTACAACCACAACACTGTGTCAAGACCCTGCGATCGCCATTGTGAAGACCTCACAGTATGACGATGGTGGCGACTGTTCAGATCCGGGAGAACTGATCAACTATACCTTTACGGTAACCAATGAAGGTAATGTGAGTCTATCGAATATTATCGTAGACGATCCATTACTAGGAGGAGTTGTTCCAGGACCAGATTCAGGAGATACAGATAATGACGGAGAACTTGATGTTACTGAAACATGGGTATATACAGGCTCATATGCTATTACTCAGGATGACATAGATGCCGGTGAGGTGATCAACCAGGCTACGGCCACAGGTACCGCGCCGGATCAAAGTACGGTTAGTGATCTTTCAGGATCTACAACCACTACCGATGATAGTACAACAACGACCCTGTGTCAAGACCCAGCAATCGCTATTGTGAAGACCTCACAGTATGACGATGGTGGCGACTGTTCAGATCCGGGAGAACTGATCAACTATACCTTTACGGTAACTAATGAAGGAAATGTATCATTGGCGAACATCCTTGTAAACGATCCTCTATTAGGTGGAAACGTACCAGGACCAGATTCAGGAGATACAGATAATGATGGAGAACTTGATGTTACTGAAACATGGGTATATACAGGTTCATATGCTATTACTCAGGATGATATAGATGCCGGTGAGGTGATCAACCAGGCTACGGCCACAGGTGTTGCACCAAACCAGACTCAGGTTAGTGATTTATCTGGATCTACAACCACGACCGATGATAGCACGACCACAACGCTGTGTCAGGACCCAGCAATCGCTATTGTGAAGACCTCACAGTATGACGATGGTGGCGACTGTTCAGATCCGGGAGAACTGATCAACTATACCTTTACGGTAACCAATGAAGGTAATGTGAGTCTATCGAATATTATCGTAGACGATCCATTACTAGGAGGAGTTGTTCCGGGACCAGATTCAGGAGATACAGATAATGACGGAGAACTGGATGTAACCGAAACATGGGTATACACAGGTTCATATGCTATTACTCAGGACGATATAGATGCCGGTGAGGTGATCAACCAGGCTACGGCCACAGGTACAGCGCCGGATCAAAGTACGGTTAGTGATCTATCTGGGTCAACAACCACGACCGATGATAGCACGACCACAACTCTATGTCAGGAGCCTCTTATCGCAATTGTAAAAGAAGCGACATATAATCCGGGCACGAATTGTAGTCAGCCAGGTGAGATAATTGAATATAAGTTCGAAGTATTCAATACAGGAAATGTTAGTCTAACTAATATTGTTGTTGACGACCCATTATTAGGTGGTGTAGTTCCTGGCCCAGCGGCTGGTGACTCCGATGGAGACAACGAGCTGGATGTGACAGAGACTTGGATCTATATAGGTTCATACACAATCACTCAGGCCGACATAGATGCCGGTGAAGTGATCAACCAGGCTACGGCCACAGGTACCGCGCCGGATCAAAGTACGGTTAGTGATCTATCTGGATCAACAACCACTACCGATGATATGACGGTTACCGAGCTTTGTCAGGATCCTGCCATCGCAATAGTAAAAGTAGCGGCTTACGACCCGGGCGCTAATTGTAGCGAACCTGGTCAGACGATAGACTATACATTCACAGTTACCAATGAAGGTAATGTTAGCTTGTCTAACATTGTTGTGGACGATCCACTATTAGGTGGTGTAGTTCCCGGGCCGGATTCTGGTGATGATGACAATGATGGAGAACTTGACGTAACCGAAGTTTGGGTTTACACTGCTTCATACACGATTACTCAGGCAGATATAGACGCAGGAGAAGTAATTAACCAGGCTACTGCCACCGGTACAGCACCGGATCAGAGTACCGTTAGTGATCTGTCCGGATCTACAACGGCTACCGATGATATGACGGTAACTACCTTATGTCAGGAACCTGCAATTGCTCTTATCAAAGTAGGAACAGTGGTTGATGAAAATGGTAATGGATGTACAGACCTGGGTGAGAAGATCGTTTACGCTTTCGAGGTGATCAATACAGGTAATACAGTTCTTACTGATGTAATAGTGATCGATCCACTAGTAAATGTTGTTGGAGGACCAATTACTCTTCAAGTGGGTGAAAGTGATACTACATCATTTACGGCCGAATATTCGATAACACAATCGGATATTGATGCAGGAGAAGTTATAAATCAGGCAATTGCCGAAGGTACAGCTCCGGATGGAAGTGTAGTAGACGACCTGTCTGATGACAACAGTCCGTTAGAGAACGATCCAACTATTACAGTACTATGCCAGGTGGCGTCGCTATCTGTAGAGAAGAGCGGGGTGTTTAACGATGAGAATGGTAATGGTAGTGCCGATGCAGGCGAAACCATCAGCTATATATTCGTAGTAACCAATACCGGATCTGTGACCTTATATAATATTGAAATTGAGGATCCACTACCAGGTATTATGATAGAAGGCGGCCCAATAGCTGTTCTTCAGCCGGGAGAGGTTGATGATACGACCTTTACAGCCACTTATGTGATCACTCAGGCCGACATTGATGCCGGTGAGGTGGTTAACCAGGCGGTAGCGACCGGATACGATATCAATGGTAACGAAGTGACCGATCTATCGGATGATCCGAACGATCCAACGAACTTCGATGCCAATGGTGATGGAGAACCCGATGATCCAACGGTTACTATTTTACCGAATGTATTGGTTGAGCCACCGTTCGAGATCTTTAACGGTATCACTCCTGATGGAGATGGTATGAACGACTTCTTCCGCATTGTAGGAATTGAGGAGTATCCAGACAATAACATGAAGATCTTCAACCGTTGGGGTGTCTTAGTTTGGGAGACCGATGGCTATGGCGGTTCTAATGGTGAGGAGAATGTGTTTAGAGGGATTTCCGATGGTCGTTCGACCATACGACAGGGAGAGATGTTACCTACCGGTACGTATTATTATGTACTTACGATCTTAGGAGAGGACAATCCTGGAGAGTCAAGTTACGCCGGATACTTATACATAAATAGATAGAAAATCAAAAATATCCCGGGAGGGTTGGTCTCTTCCGGGTTAAAAATACTGAACTATGAAACACAGTTATCTAACACTCATACTTTTGATTTTACTTGGGACCTTTAGTGGTACGGCTCAGCAGGATCCCCAGTATACGCAGTATATGTACAATACGCAGATTGTCAACCCTGCCTATGCCGGATCTCGTGACGCCCTTAGTTTTGGGTTGTTGTACCGCACGCAGTGGGTTGGATTCGAGGGGGCTCCAAAGACGGCTTCCTTTACTGCCAATACGCCCATAGGTTCGCTGGATAATATGGGTCTTGGGATATCTATTGTACGCGATGAGTTGGGGCCAGCCGTCGAGTCTAATGTGAATATCGATTATTCCTATACGATCAACACCTCGGATAACGGGGAGCTGTCCTTTGGATTAAAGGCGGGACTCGATCTGTTGGATGTGGATTTCACTAAGTTGAATATCTTCGATCAGAACGATCCTCGATTTCAGAATAATATAGACAACAAACTACAGCCACAGATAGGAGCCGGGGTGTACTACAACACCGAGAAGTTCTATGCGGGGCTATCGGTACCAAACTTTTTAACGACCAAGCATTTCGATGAGGGATCTCTGGCCAATATAGATAAGGAGACCATAGCCGCGGAGCGTTTACACTATTTCCTTATTGCGGGCTATGTATTTGATGTGAGCGATAATTTGAAATTCAAACCCGCCACGCTGGTGAAGGCTGTTAGCGGATCACCCTTACAATGGGATGTATCGGCCAACTTTTTGATCAATGAGAAATTTACCTTAGGAGCCGCTTATCGATGGAGTGCTGCCTTGAGTGGCCTGGTAGGTTTCCAGGCTTCGGATGAGATATTTATTGGATTTGGATACGACTTCCAGACCACGGATATAGAGGATTACAGTGATGGTTCGTATGAGATCATGCTGCGTTTCGATGTATTCAAAACACCAGAAAGGGTACTAACACCACGATTCTTCTAAAAAGAACAGGTTAGTTTTCAACTAGAAATTAGGTTAAAAGAGAAGCACCGGAATGAAAATTCCGGTGCTTTTTTTATTTAAAATATTAAAAATAAGTGCCCCTGAAATTAAACGAAATCGCCAAAATATTATTAACAAATATTTCCTACAAACATGTTAAGAAATTCCAAACTTTAATAGCTGTCGATTAATAAAATTTGACTTCTTTTAATGATGAATTGTTCCAATAAAACCAAAATAATTCCCACAAAAAAAAATCTTGTCACTCCTTAAAATACGAGCATATACGTGTAAACACGTAGCCTTAATTCCTACAAAAAAAATCGTGAAAATTTTAAAAATTGTGCTGTTCAACGAATATTTCAACGCTTGGGCTAAAACTCCGTTATTGGGAAATCTATAACGATTTTTCCTACGTATATTTGATATAAGCAGAGTAACTTCAAATGCAGTTGGGGCATTTTTCTTACTTCAGAAAAAAAATAATAAAATTTAAGAGCGTATGCGAACTACTACTCATTCTATCTCGCGACAGAGAGTTATGAAATATTTGTGTCTATTCACTATTCTTCTCTCTTCTATAATGGTTTACGGACAAGATCCTCTACCAACCATAGTTCCTAATACGAACAGAGGTTTACCTTTCCTTTATGCACTTCCGGATAATGGTACCGATCTGTTCTCGGTGGCGCCGGATCCTACAGCGAATCCAACGCCAACTCCTTCTATTCAATCGACCGATAGAACGTTTGATGGGGAAGGATCAGGATTTCGTGCAACAGATCGATTGGTTTATGCCTACGATAACGATAATGACCTCTACAGTGTGAATCCATCTACTGGAAATTCTACCCTATTGGTAAATGACATGTTTACCGGAGTTGTTCAGGGTGTAGAATTCTATTTAAACAATGTAACCGGTGAAGAGGTTATGTTTGTGATTGTGGATCCAAGTGGTGATGGTAATGGAGGTACAAAATTATATGCATACAATCCAAATGATAACTGGGCAGAATATGCCGGTTATCCTAAAACATTAACCGGAGGAACTAAAAGAGCCGACGGTATAGCTTGGAACCCCTCGACAGGGGATTTTTATGTTCAGACAGATGATGATGTTGATTTTTATATCATCGACGTTACCACCGGTAATACTACTTTCGCATTTTCTACCGAATTTGCTGTAGATGGCGAGGGAATAGGTTTTGCTGCTGATGGAAAACTCTACACAGAAAGTGACCGAAATGGTGAACGGGTAATTTATCAAGTAGACATAACGAACGGAGATCTTACGGAGGCGGCTCAGTTGCCAGGAGATGATGATGTAGAAGGTATTATGGGTAACGTTGGCGCCAGAGATGATGGCGGTGACCTGCCAAGCTCGTATGGATGGGCTGCTCACCAGCTACCTGTACTGGAATCTACACCTGTTACAATCTACCTTGGTTCAATTGCTCCCGATGCGGAGGATCCTTTTAGTAATGTAAATGGTGGTTTTGGTGATGATGTGAACGGGATTGATGATGAAGATGGTGTATCTCTCGATGGTGCGCCTCTTGATAACCAAATATTAATTCCCGGACAGTCGTATACTTTAAATATAGTTACAAACGGAAATGGTGATCTTAATGCATGGATCGATTGGAACGGTGATGGTGATTTCGATAGTAATGAGCAAATCGCCGATGATGTTCTGCCATCAGGAGGTATGATTAACCTCAATGTAAATGTTCCACCTAGTGCAGTAATAGGTGTAACTTACGCTCGTTTTAGATACTCTTCTCAAAAAAATCTTACCCCTAGTTATTCTGAAGCACCTAATGGTGAGGTGGAGGATTATAAGATCAGTATTGCAAGAGAACCTATAGCAAGAGATTGTAACTGTTCCCCTGTTTATAAGGATTCGAATTTTGCAAACCCTACCTTAATTGACGGTCAGGATCTGCAAGTTGGAGCAGTATACCGTTTCAGTAATGTTTTTCCAAATAACCCTCACGGAAATGATCTTGACGCCTTAGTTAAAATTGAAGATTTTTCAGGTGGAGCTTCCTTATTGGAGATCGATGTAACATCTTCAGGATTACAGGAAGCATTTCAGCCAAGGATAAATAGTACGAATGATAATGATCAAAGTGTACTCTTTAGTATAACTTTTGTCGAATCGGGTGGCAATTATGGCGATGAGGTAGATATTTCATTTTATGGAACTCCTCTCGATATAGACGGAGATGGAAATTCAACTCGTGAATACGCCGAACTGAGCCTTCCAGATGCTTATTTTTTCGACAATAATGCATTAATAGATATCTCACAAAGTGCAACGGTTATCCGAGGAGAAGCTACTACTACTTCTACTGCTCCAGGCGGGGATGTATCATTGGATCCAAAATATACTTATAGTAACTATTGGGAAACAAAATCCTCTCTTGAATACCGTATTGGAAAAGTAGATGGAGATAGTGATCGTTACTACTCATTTAACGTAAGCTGTGCGGTTTACGATGACCCTAATTCAGTGTTACTAACATATCCTGTAATTTGTGGGACCGTAAGTGACGAGGGCGGAAGTCCGTTATCCGGGGTAGATGTTGATATAACTGGTTCCGATGGAAGTTCAGTGACAGTTCAAACCGATATCAACGGAGATTATAAGACTACTGCACTCATACCAACGAATATGGTAGATGTTGTCTATGAAATTCGGGAAAATGATCCTGTTGGATATATCTCTGTTTCTGACGTGGATGGCGCTAACGATAACCTGATTACGAGAACCATTTCTGTTGAATCGAGTTGCGACAACGACTTTGTGGATGGAATTGAGGGTCCTAATGGATGGGCATTCGAATGTGGTGACGATAAATTGGTAGATGAGTATGGATATAATGCTAATTGTAATATAACAACCGTTGCGAATATCCCCGATCCTGCAAACGTATATCAGTATGTAGTAGAGATCGTATATAAAGGTAGTAATCCGGGGCAGACCCTGGATGTAGTAGACAGCGGAGGAACAACCCATACAATTCCGCGATCTGTTCCTGTGGGGACTAGCTCGAATATTTGGGTTTACAGAGGCCTGATAGCCGGTAACACAAGCTCAATCACCTATACTACTACCGAAAGTCTAAAATGTAAGTTGCAGTCTGTAGTGCTTTACGCCTTCAGAAATGTACCAAATGCATCCTCTAGCTCTGGTGTTTTCACCAGTAGAAGTGGTGTAAACGATATACAGGTGATCACTATCGATGTTCCTGCGTTCAATGAACCAAGAAACCTTATCATTGAAACACCAATTTCCGAATTAACCGATGATGGCAGATACTTATTATTAACTGCTGAAGCGGGAGGTGTTTCAGAGCAGGTGTTCATTTATGGACCGGATTCTACCTTACCCGGAGGATCATGTTGTCTTGCAATTCCTTCACTTACCCTTGTTGCGGTACCCGGTGCGGCAACTCAGGTAACCATAACCGTGGATACCAGAAATAACCAGAACGGACAATCTGTAAACGGACAGTCATGGGTTATTGCCAGTGGTGTGAATGTAGACGGAGATTGTTTCAGAAATACAACCGATGCAATAAATGATATTAATAACACCTTTACCGATATACCGGTAGCTGGAAATGTTCTTACCAACGATGAGGATCCTCAGGGAGACAATCAAACGGTAACAACTACAGGAAATATTCCAACAACAGCCGGCGGTAACGCTGTAATGAATGCCGATGGTAGTTATGTGTATACTCCACCCGCTGGATATTCTGGTCCGGATACGTTCCAATATAGTATTGTAGATGATGGATTACCACCTGCAACAGATTCCGCTACCGTATTCATAGAGGTACTACCTCTGATGCAAAATACAACTATTGCCAACGCCGATACGGCAGGTACCGAAGTAAATGTTCCGGTATCCGGTAATGTGCTAGTAAACGATTTCGATCCTGAAGGTGATAACCAGGTAGTGACCAATGTAGGAACCTTCCCAACTACACAGGGCGGAAGTATTACAATCGACGCCAATGGTAATTTCACATACACCCCACCTCTGGACTTTGAAGGCGAGGATACTTTCGAATATTTCATCGAAGATGATAATATCATGCAGGCAACAGATTCTGCTATTCTTACGATTACTGTGAATGGTGATCCGAATATGAACAGAACTTATGCTAATGACGATGCCTATAATGGCAACCAGGGTGCAACTATAACAGGAAATGTATTGGATAATGATTCAGATCCGGAAGGAGATACCCAGATGGTTGATACTACTATCACACCTGTAAGTGGTCCTTCTAATGGTGTACTAACTATAAACGCCGATGGTACCTTTAGTTATGTGCCTAATGATCCTAATTTCTTCGGAACAGATCAGTTTGTATACGAGATCTTCGATAATGGTACTCCGGAAGCAAGAGACCAGGCCACCGTTTTCATCACGTTGTCTGGAATCAATACTACCGATGCTGTTAACGATATTAATAACACCTTTACCGATATACCGGTAGCTGGAAATGTTCTTACCAACGATGAAGATGATCAAGGAGACAATCAAACGGTAACTACTACCGGAATTATACCAACAACAGCCGGTGGTAATGCAGTAATGAATGCCGACGGTAGTTATGTTTATACTCCTCCGGCCGGATATTCAGGTCCTGATACCTTCCAGTATAGTATTGAGGATGATGGAAATCCACAGGCAACCGATAGTGCAACAGTATTTATCGAGGTATTGCCGATCGGTCAAAACACAACCATCGCCAATGCAGATACTGCTGGTACCGAAGTAAATGTACCGGTGTCTGGAAACGTACTCGCGAACGACTTCGACCCGGAAGGTGATAATCAGGTTGTTACTAACCCGGGAACTTTCCCAACAACTCAGGGCGGTACTATTACCATCCTGCCTGATGGAAGTTTTACATATACACCACCTCTGGATTTTGAAGGTGAGGATACTTTCGAGTATTTCATAGCCGATGACAATCCGATGCAGGCAACAGATTCTGCTATACTTACTATTACCGTAAATGGTGATCCTAATAGAAACAGAACCTATGCCAATGATGATGCCTATAATGGCAACCAGGGTGCAACCATAACAGGTAATGTATTGGATAACGATACAGATCCGGAAGGAGATATCCAGATGGTCGATACCACTGTAACTCCGGTTAGCGGCCCTTCAAGTGGTGTTCTAACTATCAATGCCAATGGTACTTTTAGTTATGTGCCTAACGATCCTAATTTCTTCGGAACCGATCAATTTGTGTACGAGATCTTCGACGACGGCACTCCTGTCGCCAGAGACCGTGCCACTGTGATTATTACAGTTTTTGGACAAAATAAGATACTGGCAGTAGATGATATTAATAATACCTATGTAGATCTACCGGTAAGTGGTAGTGTAGCGACCAATGATGAGAATCCTGATGGTCCTGCGGGCACCGAGGTGTTCACTGTTGTGGGTGGTGGTCCGTCTAACGGAACCCTTGCCTTCAACCCTGATGGTAGCTATACCTATACTCCGGATCCTGGCTTTACAGGTGAGGATACCTTCGAGTACCAGGTGTGTGATGGTGGAAACCCACAGGCCTGTGATACGGCTACGGTTTACATCGAGGTATTACCACTGAGTGGTCCTGATAACGAGCCACCGGTAGCCAATGCCGATACCAACACCACAGAGGTAGACACTCCTGTGAGTGGTAATGTATTGCCAAACGACTTTGATCCAGATGGTGATCCAATCGTGGTTACGTCCAACACCCAGCCGGTAAATGGTTCGGTGACGGTGAATCCTGACGGTAGTTATACCTATACACCAGATCCTGGCTTCGAGGGAGAAGATACCTTCGAGTATACGATCTGTGATAATGGTACCCCGGCCTTATGTGATACGGCCACGGTAACCATCCAGGTGATCCCAGATAGTGGTAACATCACAGTTGCCAATGATGATGCGTACAATGGTGCGATCGATATGGACATCACCGGTAATGTACTGGATAACGACAACGATCCTGAGGGCGACACCCAGATGGTAGACACCACAGTAACTCCTGTGAGTGGGCCAAGTAATGGTACCTTGTCTATCAATGCTGATGGAAGCTTTACCTATACGCCAAATGCCGGATTCTTCGGAACCGATCAGTTTGTGTACGAGATCTTCGACGACGGCACTCCTGTTGCCAGAGACCGTGCAACGGTTTACTTAACGGTAGCCGATCCAAACAACGACATCCTGGCTGTAGACGATATTAATAATACCTATGTAGATCTACCGGTAAGTGGTAGTGTAGCGACCAATGATGAGAATCCTGATGGTCCTGCGGGCACCGAGGTGTTCACTGTTGTGGGTGGTGGTCCGTCTAACGGAACCCTTGCCTTCAACCCTGATGGTAGCTATACCTATACTCCGGATCCTGGCTTTACAGGTGAGGATACCTTCGAGTACCAGGTGTGTGATGGTGGAAACCCACAGGCTTGTGATACGGCTACGGTTTACATCGAGGTATTACCACTGAGTGGTCCTGATAACGAGCCACCGGTAGCCAATGCCGATACCAACACCACAGAGGTAGACACTCCTGTGAGTGGTAATGTATTGCCAAACGACTTTGATCCAGATGGTGATCCAATCGTGGTTACGTCCAACACCCAGCCGGTAAATGGTTCGGTGACGGTGAATCCTGACGGTAGTTATACCTATACACCAGATCCTGGCTTCGAGGGAGAAGATACCTTCGAGTATACGATCTGTGATAATGGTACCCCGGCCTTATGTGATACGGCCACGGTAACCATCCAGGTGATCCCAGATAGTGGTAACATCACAGTTGCCAATGATGATGCGTACAATGGTGCGATCGATATGGACATCACCGGTAATGTACTGGATAACGACAACGATCCTGAGGGCGACACCCAGATGGTAGACACCACAGTAACTCCTGTGAGTGGGCCAAGTAATGGTACCTTGTCTATCAATGCTGATGGAAGCTTTACCTATACGCCAAATGCCGGATTCTTCGGAACCGATCAGTTTGTGTACGAGATCTTCGACGACGGCACTCCTGTTGCCAGAGACCGTGCGACGGTTTACTTAACGGTAGCCGATCCAAACAACGACATCCTGGCTGTAGATGATATTAATAATACCTATGTAGATCTACCGGTAAGTGGTAGTGTAGCGACCAATGATGAGAATCCTGATGGTCCTGCGGGCACCGAGGTGTTCACTGTTGTGGGTGGTGGTCCGTCTAACGGAACCCTTGCCTTCAACCCTGATGGTAGCTATACCTATACTCCGGATCCTGGCTTTACAGGTGAGGATACCTTCGAGTACCAGGTGTGTGATGGTGGAAACCCACAGGCTTGTGATACGGCTACGGTTTACATCGAGGTATTACCACTGAGTGGTCCTGATAACGAGCCACCGGTAGCCAATGCCGATACCAACACCACAGAGGTAGACACTCCTGTGAGTGGTAATGTATTGCCAAACGACTTTGATCCAGATGGTGATCCAATCGTGGTTACGTCCAACACCCAGCCGGTAAATGGTTCGGTGACGGTGAATCCTGACGGTAGTTATACCTATACACCAGATCCTGGCTTCGAGGGAGAAGATACCTTCGAGTATACGATCTGTGATAATGGTACCCCGGCCTTATGTGATACGGCCACGGTAACCATCCAGGTGATCCCAGATAGTGGTAACATCACAGTTGCCAATGATGATGCGTACAATGGTGCGATCGATATGGATATCACTGGTAATGTACTGGATAACGACAACGATCCTGAGGGCGACACCCAGATGGTAGACACCACAGTAACTCCTGTGAGTGGGCCAAGTAATGGTACCTTGTCTATCAATGCTGATGGAAGCTTTACCTATACGCCAAATGCCGGATTCTTCGGAACCGATCAGTTTGTGTACGAGATCTTCGACGACGGCACTCCTGTTGCCAGAGACCGTGCGACGGTTTACTTAACGGTAGCCGATCCGAACAACGACATCCTGGCTGTAGACGATATTAATAATACCTATGTAGATCTACCGGTAAGTGGTAGTGTAGCGACCAATGATGAGAATCCTGATGGTCCTGCGGGCACCGAGGTGTTCACTGTTGTGGGTGGTGGTCCGTCTAACGGAACCCTTGCCTTCAACCCTGATGGTAGTTATACCTATACTCCGGATCCTGGCTTTACAGGTGAGGATACCTTCGAGTACCAGGTGTGTGATGGTGGAAACCCACAGGCCTGTGATACGGCTACGGTTTACATCGAGGTATTACCACTGAGTGGTCCTGATAACGAGCCACCGGTAGCCAATGCCGATACCAACACCACAGAGGTAGACACTCCTGTGAGTGGTAATGTATTGCCAAACGACTTTGATCCAGATGGTGATCCAATCGTGGTTACATCCAACACCCAGCCGGTAAATGGTTCGGTGACGGTGAATCCTGACGGTAGTTATACCTATACACCAGATCCTGGCTTCGAGGGAGAAGATACCTTCGAGTATACGATCTGTGATAATGGTACCCCGGCCTTATGTGATACGGCCACGGTAACCATCCAGGTGATCCCAGATAGTGGTAACATCACAGTTGCCAATGATGATGCGTACAATGGTGCGATCGATATGGATATCACTGGTAATGTACTGGATAACGACAACGATCCTGAGGGCGACACCCAGATGGTAGACACCACAGTAACTCCTGTGAGTGGGCCAAGTAATGGTACCTTGTCTATCAATGCTGATGGAAGCTTTACCTATACGCCAAATGCCGGATTCTTCGGAACCGATCAGTTTGTGTACGAGATCTTCGACGACGGCACTCCTGTTGCCAGAGACCGTGCGACGGTTTACTTAACGGTAGCCGATCCGAACAACGACATCCTGGCTGTAGACGATATTAATAATACCTATGTAGATCTACCGGTAAGTGGTAGTGTAGCGACCAATGATGAGAATCCTGATGGTCCTGCGGGCACCGAGGTGTTCACTGTTGTGGGTGGTGGTCCGTCTAACGGAACCCTTGCCTTCAACCCTGATGGTAGTTATACCTATACTCCGGATCCTGGCTTTACAGGTGAGGATACCTTCGAGTACCAGGTGTGTGATGGTGGAAACCCACAGGCCTGTGATACGGCTACGGTTTACATCGAGGTATTACCACTGAGTGGTCCTGATAACGAGCCACCGGTAGCCAATGCCGATACCAACACCACAGAGGTAGACACTCCTGTGAGTGGTAATGTATTGCCAAACGACTTTGATCCAGATGGTGATCCAATCGTGGTTACATCCAACACCCAGCCGGTAAATGGTTCGGTGACGGTGAATCCTGACGGTAGTTATACCTATACACCAGATCCTGGCTTCGAGGGAGAAGATACCTTCGAGTATACGATCTGTGATAATGGTACCCCGGCCTTATGTGATACGGCCACGGTAACCATCCAGGTGATCCCAGATAGTGGTAACATCACAGTTGCCAATGATGATGCGTACAATGGTGCGATCGATATGGATATCACTGGTAATGTACTGGATAACGACAACGATCCTGAGGGCGACACCCAGATGGTAGACACCACAGTAACTCCTGTGAGTGGGCCAAGTAATGGTACCTTGTCTATCAATGCTGATGGAAGCTTTACCTATACGCCAAATGCCGGATTCTTCGGAACCGATCAGTTTGTGTACGAGATCTTCGACGACGGCACTCCTGTTGCCAGAGACCGTGCGACGGTTTACTTAACGGTAGCCGATCCGAACAACGACATCCTGGCTATAGACGATATTAACGATACTTTCGTCAACTTACCAGTTAGCGGTGATGTTAGTACGAACGATCTTAATCCTGATGGTCCTGCAGGTACCGAGGTGTTTACTTTGGTAGGTGCTGGTCCGTCTAACGGTACCCTGGTGTTTAACCCGGATGGAACCTATACTTATACACCAGATTTAGATTTCGTGGGCGAAGATACCTTCGAATACCAGGTGTGTGATGGTGGAAATCCACAGGCATGTGACACGGCAACAGTTTATATTGAAGTTGTAGACGATCCTGTATTAGGTAATGATCCACCGGTAGCCAATGCCGATACCAACACCACAGAGGTAGACACTCCTGTGAGTGGTAATGTATTGCCAAACGACTTTGATCCAGATGGTGATCCAATCGTGGTTACGTCCAACACCCAGCCGGTAAATGGTTCGGTGACGGTGAATCCTGACGGTAGTTATACCTATACACCAGATCCTGGCTTCGAGGGAGAAGATACCTTCGAGTATACGATCTGTGATAATGGTACCCCGGCCTTATGTGATACGGCCACGGTAACCATCCAGGTGATACCTAATAATGGAAACATAACAACAGCAAATGACGACGCTTATTATGGTGAAATAGATATGGCTGTAACTGGAAATGTTCTTGATAATGATCAGGATGTGGAAGGAGACACCCAAATGGTAGACACCACAGTAACTCCTGTGAGTGGGCCAAGTAATGGTACCTTGTCTATCAATGCTGATGGAAGCTTTACCTATACGCCAAATGCCGGATTTATTGGAACCGATCAGTTTGTATACGAGATCTTTGATGATGGTACGCCAGAGGCACGGGACAGAGCTACTGTTTATATCCTGATTGAACAAACTCCTAATCCGGATATTCAGATAGTAAAGTCGGGTGTGTTGAATGACCAGAATCAAAATCAGTGTACAGATCCGGGAGAGACAATTACATACACATTTACCGTAACCAACCCTGGTAATGTACCACTTGGATCGGTAGTTGTAACAGATCCTCTGCTGGAAGCACCAAACCCTGTAGTACCTATAGTGTTTGTGTCTGGAGATACTAACAATGACGGACTTCTCGACATTACAGAGACCTGGATTTATACGGCAGATTACGTTATTACCCAGGCAGATATAGATGCCGGTCAGGTGAATAACCAGGCCACTGCTACGGGAACAGATGCTGATGGAAATACAGTTACCGATATTTCGAATGCGGTAGTGACCGATCTATGTCAGAACCCCGCTATCGATATCCTGAAAACAGCGATGTACGATGACGGTGGAGATTGTTCAGATCCAGGTGAGCTGATCAACTATACTTTCACAGTAACCAATGCCGGAAACGTATCACTTTCAAATGTGGTTGTGAACGATCCTCTATTAGGTGGTGTTGTTCCAGGACCAGATTCAGGAGATACAGACAATGATGGAGAGCTTGATGTCACTGAAACGTGGATCTATACCGGTAGTTATGCGATCACGCAGGCCGATATCGATGCTGGTTCGGTTCAGAATACAGCAACGGTAACTGGTACGGCACCAGATCAGACTACAGTAACAGATACTTCAAATTCTGTAGTGACCGATCTATGTCAGGGTCCTGCTATCGATATCCTGAAAACAGCGATGTACGATGACGGTGGAGATTGTTCAGATCCAGGTGAGCTGATCAACTATACGTTCACAGTAACCAATGCCGGAAACGTATCACTTTCAAATGTGGTTGTGAACGATCCTCTATTAGGTGGTGTTGTTCCGGGACCAGATTCAGGAGATACAGACAATGACGGAGAGCTTGATGTAACTGAAACGTGGATCTATACCGGTAGTTATGCGATCACGCAGGCCGATATCGATGCTGGTTCGGTTCAGAATACAGCAACGGTAACCGGTATGGCACCAGATCAGACTACAGTAACAGATACTTCAAATTCTGTAGTGACCGATCTATGTCAGGGTCCTGCTATTGATATCCTGAAAACAGCGATGTACGATGACGGTGGAGATTGTTCAGATCCAGGTGAGCTGATCAACTATACTTTCACAGTAACCAATGCCGGAAACGTATCACTTTCAAATGTGGTTGTGAACGATCCTCTATTAGGTGGTGTTGTTCCGGGACCAGATTCAGGAGATACAGACAATGACGGAGAGCTTGATGTAACTGAAACGTGGATCTATACCGGTAGTTATGCGATCACGCAGGCCGATATCGATGCTGGTTCGGTTCAGAATACAGCAACGGTAACCGGTATGGCACCAGATCAGACTACAGTAACAGATACTTCAAATTCTGTAGTGACCGATCTATGTCAGGGTCCTGCTATTGATATCCTGAAAACAGCGATGTACGATGACGGTGGAGATTGTTCAGATCCAGGTGAGCTGATCAACTATACTTTCACAGTAACCAATGCCGGAAACGTATCACTTTCAAATGTGGTTGTGAACGATCCTCTATTAGGTGGTGTTGTTCCAGGACCAGATTCAGGAGATACAGACAATGACGGAGAGCTTGATGTAACTGAAACGTGGATCTATACCGGTAGTTATGCGATCACGCAGGCCGATATCGATGCTGGTTCGGTTCAGAATACAGCAACGGTAACTGGTACGGCACCAGATCAGACTACAGTAACAGATACTTCAAATTCTGTAGTAACTAATCTATGTCAGGCTGCAAACATCGCTATCGTTAAGACCGGTGTATTTGTAGACGGAAATGGAAATCAGTGTGCAGATCCGGGTGAGATGATCGATTATACATTCACAGTAACCAATGAAGGAAATGTATCCCTGGCATCGGTGACAGTTACCGATCTGTTGTTAGGTGGAAACGTTCCGGGACCAGATTCTGGAGATACCGATAATGACGGCGAACTGGATGTTACTGAAACATGGATCTTCTTAGGAAGCTACGCCATTACACAGGCAGATATTGATGCAGGAGAAGTAGTGAACCAGGCAACTGCTGAAGGTACCGATCCTAATGGAAATATCGTATCAGATCTTTCTGATGATAACAGTGTACTTGAAGACGATCCTACGGTAGTTGGCTTATGCCAGGCTGCAAGTATCGCCCTGATCAAGGAAGGAACACTTCCACCACCTAGTGGCGGAGGATGTCCAACCCCTGGTGATGTGATCGAATATACATTTACAGTTGTGAACACTGGAAACGTAACCTTAACAGATATAACCATTACGGATATGTTAGTTACTGTTATAGGTGGACCGATCGATCTTGCTCCTGGAGCCACAGATGCAACTACGTTTACTGCAACTTATGTACTTACTCAAGCCGATATAGATGCCGGATTTGTTGAGAACCAGGCTGAAGTTTTCGGAACTACACCAACGGGTGGAACTGTTTCGGATCTTTCGGATGACGAAGTGATCACAGAAGATGATCCAACAATTGTAGACTTATGTCAGGCACCAATTATCGCCATTGTTAAAGTGGGAACAGTAAATGATGAAAACGGAAATAAATGTGCCGATGAGGGAGAGACCATCTCTTACGAATTCACCATCTTCAATTTGGGTAATGTAACCTTACATAACATATTTGTTACAGATCCAATGGTGAATGTACAGGGTGGACCAATTTCTCTTGGACCATTACAGACCGATAATACTTCCTTCTCTGCAATCTATACGCTTACACAAGCCGATATAGATGCTGGAGAGGTAGTAAACCAGGCGACCGTAACAGGAACCTCTCAAGTGGGAGATACAGTTTCTGATATCTCGGATGAATCCAGTGAATTTGGTAACGATCCAACGATCACCGATCTATGTCAGGAACCTGTAATAGCACTTATTAAAACAGGAACTCCTACCGATGAGAACGGTAATGGATGTGTTGACCTTGGAGAAACCATTGTTTACGACTTTGTTGTAACCAATGTTGGAAACGTGTTGTTAACCGATGTAATGGTAACAGATCCTATGGTGAACGTTGTTGGAGGACCAATTTCTTTGGCGGCAGGAGAATCTGATACCGAAACATTCAGTGCTGTATACACGGTAGTTCAAGACGATGTAGATGCCGGCTTAGTATCTAACCAGGCGACAGCCGAAGGTACCGATCCTAATGGTACGGTGGTAAGTGATCTATCTGATGACAACAGTATTTTCGAGAACGATCCAACGATCACGGTTCTTTGCCAGGATCCTGGACTTTCATTAGAGAAAACAGGAGTCTTCAACGATGAGAACGGAGATGGAATACCAAACATTGGTGAGACAATATCGTACCTGTTCATGGTTACCAATATTGGTAACGTAACATTATACGATATCACTATCTCCGATGATCTACCGGGAATCATAATAGAAGGCGGCCCAATAGCTGTTCTTCAGCCGGGAGAGGTTGATGATACGACCTTTACAGGTACCTATGCGATCACTCAGGCCGACATTGATGCCGGTGAGGTGGTTAACCAGGCGGTAGCGACCGGATACGATATCAATGGTAATGAAGTGACCGATCTATCGGATGATCCGAACGATCCAACGAACTTCGATGCCAATGGTGATGGAGAACCCGATGATCCAACGGTTACTATTTTACCGAATGTATTGGTTGAGCCACCGTTCGAGATCTTTAACGGTATCACTCCTGATGGAGATGGTATGAACGACTTCTTCCGCATTGTAGGAATTGAGGAGTATCCAGACAATAACATGAAGATCTTCAACCGTTGGGGTGTCTTAGTTTGGGAGACCGATGGCTATGGCGGTTCTAATGGTGAGGAGAATGTGTTTAGAGGGATTTCCGATGGTCGTTCGACCATACGACAGGGAGAGATGTTACCTACCGGTACGTATTATTATGTACTTACGATCTTAGGAGAGGACAATCCTGGAGAGTCAAGTTACGCCGGATACTTATACATAAATAGATAGAAAATCAAAAATATCCCGGGAGGGTTGGTCTCTTCCGGGTTAAAAATACTGAACTATGAAACACAGTTATCTAACACTCATACTTTTGATTTTACTTGGGACCTTTAGTGGTACGGCTCAGCAGGATCCCCAGTATACGCAGTATATGTACAATACGCAGATTGTCAACCCTGCCTATGCCGGATCTCGTGACGCCCTTAGTTTTGGGTTGTTGTACCGCACGCAGTGGGTTGGATTCGAGGGGGCTCCAAAGACGGCTTCCTTTACTGCCAATACGCCCATAGGTTCGCTGGATAATATGGGTCTTGGGATATCTATTGTACGCGATGAGTTGGGGCCAGCCGTCGAGTCTAATGTGAATATTGATTATTCCTATACGATCAACACCTCGGATAACGGGGAGCTGTCCTTTGGATTAAAGGCGGGACTCGATCTGTTGGATGTGGATTTCACTAAGTTGAATATCTTCGATCAGAACGATCCTCGATTTCAGAATAATATAGACAACAAACTACAGCCACAGATAGGAGCCGGGGTGTACTACAACACCGAGAAGTTCTATGCGGGGCTATCGGTACCAAACTTTTTAACGACCAAGCATTTCGATGAGGGATCTCTGGCCAATATAGATAAGGAGACCATAGCCGCGGAGCGTTTACACTATTTCCTTATTGCGGGCTATGTATTTGATGTGAGCGATAATTTGAAATTCAAACCCGCCACGCTGGTAAAGGCTGTTAGCGGATCACCCTTACAATGGGATGTATCGGCCAACTTTTTGATCAATGAGAAATTTACCTTAGGAGCCGCTTATCGATGGAGTGCTGCCTTGAGTGGCCTGGTAGGCTTCCAGGCTTCGGATGAGATATTTATTGGATTTGGATACGACTTCCAGACCACGGATATAGAGGATTACAGTGATGGTTCGTATGAGATCATGCTGCGTTTCGATGTATTCAAAACACCAGAAAGGGTACTAACACCACGATTCTTCTAAAACACTTACACCATGAAGACATTACCTAATAAATTTATTCTATTAACCCTGGTTATTCTATTTACCAGTGTGTCATTTGCGCAAAAGAAAGAATTAGAAAAAGCGAATAAGGAATTCGACAAATACGCTTATATCGATGCGCGTGAGATATACTTGAAAGTTGTTGAGGACGGATATACCTCGGCACAAATATTTAAGAACCTGGGAGACACCTATTATTGGAATAGCGACTATGATAACGCTGCCAAATGGTATCAAAGACTTATTAATGAATATCCTTCGGAAGCGGAAGCGAATTATTATTATCGGGCCGCTCAATCCTTGAAAAGCCTCGGGCAAACCGAACTGGCCGATGGTTTAATGAAAACCTATATTCAGAAAGGAGGAGATCCAAAGATCATTAAAGCATCGAATACCAGTTTCCTGGAATATGAAGTTGAACTTCAGAAAGTATCTGTAAATACAGAATACTCAGATTTTGGAGCAGCATTTTACGGGAACAAACTCGTTTTTGCTTCTGCCACAAAACGAAGTGAAGGTGATAAGATCCACGAATGGAACGAACAACCATTTTTAGACCTGTTTGTTGCGGATATGGATGAAAATGGAATGTTATCTAATGCAACTCCTTTGGATGGAGAAGTTAATACTCCTTTTCACGAATCTTCTGCTGTATTTACCAAGGATGGTGGAACTATGTACTTTACCAGAAACAACTTTATCGATGGTAAAAAGGGAAGAGATAAAAACAAAACCATACGGTTAAAATTGTACAAAGCAACCAAAAGCGGGGATAACTACTGGACTAACATAGTAGAATTGCCTTTTAACAGTAAAGAATACTCTGTAGCTCATCCTGCACTTAGTCTGGACGAAAAACGATTATTCTTTTCTTCCGATATGCCGGGTACCAATGGTATGTCCGATATCTGGTATGTAGATATCCTTGAAGGTGATACCTACGGACCTCCTGTAAATGTTTCGGCATTAAATACAGAGGCGAGGGAATCGTTCCAGTTTATCAGCGAGAACAACAACCTTTATTTTGCCAGTGATGGACGCGGAGGCCTGGGCGGTTATGATGTATTTATGGTTCCCCTGGGTGATGACGGAATGCCTAATGGCGAGATAAAAAACCTTGGAGCTCCCACCAATAGCAACAAAGACGATTTTGGTTTTATAATCAACGAACGTAAAAGAATTGGATATGTTTCGTCTAACCGCGATGGTGAAAAAGGAAGTGTAGCCGATGAGATCTACAGAGTCCAGGAGCGTTGCGAAGTTACCATCGCAGGTACCATTACCAGCAATGTGAACAACGAGCCCGTTGCCAATGCTACGGTAACCTTATTAGATGAAAACAGTATAGTTGTAAAGACCATGACGGCCGATGCCAATGGGCGATATTCCTTCGACAACCTGGCGGAGTGTAGTTCGGTGTATATAGTTCGTGCCATAGGTGATGGTTGCGAGTACAACGAAAAACTGGTTACTACACCAACTGCTTCCGGAACCGTGATGGCCGATCTTGTTCTGGAATGCGATCCTTGTCCGCCAAACGATCTGGGTTGCCGACTTAAACTAGAGCCAATTTATTTTGATTTTGACAGATACAATATTCGTCCTGATGCTGAGATCGAATTAGCGAAGATCCTGGCAGCGATGAGACAATATCCTGAGCTTATCATTCATATAGAATCTCATACAGATTCGAGAGGAAACGACGCTTATAACGAAGCACTTTCCGAAAAACGAGCTCAGTCTACCTTAGAATGGTTGGTTGGTAAAGGTATAGACCGTAGCAGGCTTTCGGCCCGCGGATATGGTGAATACCAATTAACAAACCAGTGTTCTAATGGTGTTGAATGTACTGAAGAGGAGCATCAGCTTAACCGCAGATCGATGTTTATTATTCAGAATTAGGAATATTTTAACCTCACTTAAGGCGTCCGATACTTGTATTGGACGCTTTTTTGTTTGTTATTACACCCTGCTATTTCGTACTTTTGAAACAAAAAGAAAGGTTGCTATGCAGGAAGAACTTGTGATCCTTGTTAATGAACAGGACGAACAGATCGGGCTAATGCCCAAACAGGAGGCACACGAAAAGGCGGTATTACACCGGGCTTTCTCGGTGTTTATCTTTAATGATAAGGGTGAATTAATGCTGCAGCAGCGCGCGCTTCATAAATACCATTCCCCGGGACTGTGGACCAATACCTGCTGTAGCCACCAAAGAGAAGGTGAGTCGAACATAGAAGCCGGAACACGCAGGCTTAAGGAAGAAATGGGTTTCACTACAGATTTGAAAGAAACGACATCTTTTATTTACAAAGCACCATTTGATAACGGCCTCACTGAACACGAATATGATCATATCCTGGTAGGAAACTACAATGATGAACCCAAGATAAATAAAGATGAAGTCCATGCCTGGAAATGGATGCCAATAAAGGATGTTAAGGAAGACATGAAGTCTCATCCCGATAATTATACGGCCTGGTTTAAGATCATCTTTGATAAATTTTACCAACACCTATCGTCATGAGTTTAACAGTATATAGAAAGGCTCATTTTAACGCCGCTCACAGACTTTACCGTAAAGACTGGAGCGATGAGAAAAATGAAGAGATCTTCGGAAAATGTAATAATCCCCACTATCACGGGCATAATTACGAGCTGGAGGTTGGAGTGACCGGAGAAGTAGATCCGGAAACCGGTTACCTCATCGATATAAAAGTACTAAAAGACCTTATTCGTGAAGAAATAGAAGATGCGTTCGATCATAAGAACTTAAACCTGGAAGTTCCTGAATTTGCGAATTTGAATCCTACCGCCGAGAATATCGCCAAAGTGATATGGGAAAAACTCCGACCCAGACTAGACTCGAAATTCGACCTCTCGGTTAAATTATATGAAACCCCCAGAAACTTTGTACTTTATACGGGTTGATCATGATATTAGAAAACCATCTTTATCCATTAAAATTTATACCTATTGTAAAGCCTAAAGTATGGGGTGGTGAAAAATTGAGGAATGTATTTGGAAAGGGTAATTCTGAAGGCAATATAGGCGAATCTTGGGAGTTATCAGGGGTTGCAGGCGATTTCTCTATCGTGTCTAATGGTAAGTTTAAAGGCACAAATATGAAGGACTTATTAGAGCACCATGGACCCTCACTACTTGGGAGAAGGGTCTCTAGAACCTACGGTACCGAATTCCCGCTGCTTTTTAAATTTATCGATGCTAAGGAAGACCTTTCGGTGCAATTGCACCCGGATGATGTCCTTGCGGCGGAGAGGCATAATTCCTTCGGGAAAACAGAAATGTGGTACATCGTAGATACCGATACCCATGCCCGGCTTATCGTAGGCTTTAACCGTCCTATGGATGAAGAAACCTATAAGAAGGCACTTTCAGAAGGAAATATCACAGAGATCCTTCAAATGGAAGCGATAACACCCGGAGATGTTTATTTTATAGCTCCGGGCACGGTACATGCGATAGGAGGGGGCACTCTCCTGGCTGAAATTCAGCAAACTTCAGACATCACTTACCGAATTTACGACTGGGATCGCCCGGATGTAGATGGGAATATGCGCGAATTGCATACAGAGCAGGCCCTGAAGGCTATCAATTTTAAGCCCACCCAGGCTAAACAATCGTATAAAGACAAACAAAACGACATTGTGCCTCTTTGTACTTCCCAATATTTTGAAACCAATAAATTGATGTTAACTCGGCCTCTTGAGCGCGATACGGCGGGACTTGATTCATTCAGGGTTTATATGTGTATTGAAGGAGAAGCGCAGTTCCAAACAAACAATGAAACTGTAGCCTTGAGCAAAGGAGAAACCATTCTCATCCCGGCTTGTATTGAAAAAATTTTAATAAAAACCACTTCCGCTACGCTTTTGGAAGTTTACATTCCGTAAGTATTCGTAACTTGCGCCAAAATAAATTTTGTAAAAATGGCAAGTGTTAGAGATCTGAAAAAAGATATTAATTACGTTCTGGGTGATATCATCGAAGCTGTGTATATCTGGGAACTTACCAATCCTGAAAAAGACACGAAGAAGTCGGAAAAAATAATTGATGAAGCCATTGAAACCTTCGACGAATTAATTGAAAAGGTTAATGCTAAAGATGTTGAAGATCCTAAAAGCCACTTTAAGGCTATCAACAATGAGCTTGAAGAACGCGGTCGAAAACTTATCGATAAGATAAACGCACTGGGTTAATTCTCTTCCTTCCGGCGACTCTCAATAAAAGCAGCCAGTTCCTTTCCGTATTTCGATTCCTTAACCTGGGGATCAAGAGTTTTGTACACGGTATCCAGGTACTTTAAATTGGCATCGTAGACTTCGCTTAACATTAGATAAGGGGCGATCTCGTGCTTTTTTTGCTGAACCGCGTAATTCACCGTCGCCAGATATTTACTCGCTAAGATCTTTTCCTGTTGCATTTTTAATTGGCCTGCGAGAGAATCGTTACCCTTTTGTCTGGCCTCGAATTCCGCCTGAATAAGATCGAGATTCCGGTTGCTGAATCGCTGCATCAGAAGTTTGTATTCTTCCAGTTTCTCCTGGTTGGTCGAACCACTTATTTTAACGTCGTTACCAAATTTTTTCAGGGATGTTTCTATATGTATTTCTGAAGGTTCTGCGAAGAACGGAATGCGGTCGTCCAGCAAGTTACCGTTTTCGAGGCGCAGGTAGAGATAAAACACTTCCGGGCTGGGCACTTCCTCCGAAAATTGAAAGTTAGGATCGCCGTTGATTACAAGAGAATCTACGGTTATGAGTAGGGTGTCGTCTATCTTCTGAAGCAGTAAAGTCCCTTTTTTAAGCCCTTTCACCGTTCCTGTCAACTCCATTCTGTTACCCCCGTTAGAACAGGCGGTAAGCCACAAACACACAATAAGGATCCCAATTATATATCTCATTTGGATTTTAATTTTTTGCCTCGCAAAGATGCTATTTTTTTACCAATTATCAGGCAGCTGTTACCAGTTGCATGAGGAATGTACAGGCAACGGCACCGAGGGTCCCGATGGCATAACCAAAAACCGCCAGTAATACACCCACGGTGGCCAGTGAGGGATGAAATTCGGAGGCAACTACCGGTGCCGATGCGGCGCCGCCAACGTTCGCCTGACTACCAACTGCCAGGAAGAAATAGGGCGCTTTGATCAGCTTAGCGACTAGTATTAAAAGTCCGGCATGTACACCCATCCAGAGGAGACCGATCACAATAAGCATCTTATTTTCGAAGATAAGCGTGAGATCCATTTTCATACCTATACTGGCCACGAGTATGTAAATAAACACACTACCAAACTTACTTGCTCCTGCTCCTTCATAATTCCTTGCTTTTGTATACGATAGTAATACCCCTATGATAGTGGCAATTGTGATCATCCAGAAAAAGGAAGAACTCATAAAACTTAGCATATTCCGTCCCAGTCCCTTGGGCATGCTATTCACCATAGACTCGAAATACCCGCTTATATAGCCCGCTCCAAGATGTGCCAGACTAACAGCTCCAAATGCGATCCCCGCTAGGATCATCAGGTCTGCAAAGCTGGGATTTCGTTCTACCTTCTTTGAAAATTTTGAAACCTTTTCCTTTAATTTTTCGATGGCTGACGTATCGGAATTCAACCATTTATCGATCCCGGCAGCTTTACCAATCCCGATTAGTAATAATGCCATCCAAATATTGGCCACAACGATATCTACAAACACCATTTGCCCGAATAATTTGGGGTTATACCCATAGATCTCGAACATGGCTGTCTGGTTAGCGCCACCACCGATCCAACTCCCGGAAAGTGTGGAAAGGCCGGCCCAGATCTCGTTGGTCTCACCAACCCCCGGTACAGGTGTAAGAGGAGTGGCTACGGCGTCTGGGTAAATAGCCCCAACAATAAGTAATGCCAAAGGTCCTCCTAGAATGATCCCAGTAGTTCCGGTAAGGAACATGATCACGGCCTTAGGGCCCAGATTGAAAACACCCTTTAGATCGATACTGAGGGTCATTAACACTAGCGCGGCAGGCAGTAAATATCTACTGGACATATAGTAGAGACTGGTGGAGCCTTCGGTTGCCGTTCCAGCGTCGTCGACAGTGGTCCATTCCGGGGCAATTAAGCCCGTGGTGGTTAAGATAGCGGGGATAAAATAGGCCATAAAAAGTGCAGGCACTATTTTGTAGAATTTATACCAAAACCCGTCTTTTCGTGAAGAGGTGTAAAAGATCAAACCCAGACAGATCATTAATAACCCAAAAACTATAGTGTCGCTGGTTATAAAAGGGGTGGTATCTTTAATAATTTCTGAAGCTGTATCCTGCATGATCGTATAAGTTTGTCTGCAAAATACAATAATTACTGAAACTAAATGGAGGAGATAAATTCGCTTATTGCCTCAATTAATTGAGGCATCACCGGGCGGTTGTATTCGTTATAGGATTTCTGATTCTCCAGATCATTGCCTTTAATCTCCTTAAAGATATGATTCATATTCTCGATGATCTCTAATTTAGAATCCGGTTTAGCGGCATGTAGAATCTCGGCTTCCGAGACATGAACCTGAAGGTCCTTATCGCCATTGATTATTAGCACAGGAATGTCGAGTTTAGCAACCTCTTTTGCCGGATCGTACTTCATCCAGCTAAAGATAAACGGTTGAATAGAAGGCCGGAAGATAGAAGCCAGTCCCGGACTGTAATTTTGCGCAACACCATTTACTCTAAGGTCATCAAAACTTTGCCTCGCATTATCCTTGAGGCCTGGCGCCTGTTTTTCGAGTTGAGCAACGATCACATCATCGATGGCCTGACCAGCCCCGGCCAGAGAAATAAATCCGTCTGCACCGTTTTGTGCCGCGAGTATACCTACCAGTGATCCCTGGCTGTGACCTAACAGGATGACGTTACCAAACCTGTTATCATTCTTAAAGAAATTGAGTATATCCCTGGCGTCTTCCACGAAATGATCGAAATCTATTTTTGTTTCGTCGATCTTCCCCATTTTCATGATCTTGAGAATTCGCTTATCATATCTAAAAGTGGCGATATTCTCCTTATAAAGTCCTTCTGCGAGAAATTTAAGAGAATTGTTCTTTTGCATGGCCTGATTACCGTTTCTGTCGGTAGGGCCGGACCCGGCAATGAGGATCACCAGCGGAGGCCGTTCGGTATCAGGTAGTAATAATGTGCCTTCAATTAGATCGTTAATCTTGATCTCTTCGGAAGTATAAGCATCGGTTTGAGCGATCGCATTTCCGAAGAAAAAAAAGAGAAGGATATATAAGATGTTTTTCATTGCCAAAGTTTTGGGGTTTTGCATACACAACACAGCTAACTGCATAAATATTGTTTACTGTATCAATTACTTTCTGAAATAAAGTTAACATTTATAAACACATGCTGGTATCGTTTTAATAGAAAGCTTGGTATCTTTGCTGAAAATATTGAGCATGAGAATTACAGTCTTCCTTATTATGCTTTCTGTATGTAGTTTGTCCGCTGCCGAAAAGGTTTATGACTGGGGTCGTACAGGGCATAGAACAACGGGCGAAATAGCCGAGCAATTTCTTAGCAGAAAAGCCGCAAAGAAGATCAACAAATTACTGGACGGTGCTTCATTGGCGCTGGTCTCCACCTATGGAGATGAAATAAAAAGCGATAAACGATACGGGGAGTACTGGGCGTGGCATTTTGTGAACTATCCCTTTGGTAGTGATTACGATTCCCACCCCAGGAGTGATAGAGGTGATCTAATCCAGGGAATATACAAATGTGTAGAGATCCTGGAAGATGAGGCAACGACCAGAGAGGAGAAGGCATTTCATTTAAAACTACTGGTGCATTTTATTGGAGACCTGCATCAGCCTTTGCATGTGGGTATGGCAAGTGATAAAGGCGGAAACGATTTCCAGGTGCTGTGGTTTGGGGAAGGTACCAACCTTCATACCGTTTGGGACACCAAAATGATTGAGAGCTATAATATGTCCTATTCTGAATTGGCTGCGAATACTCGAAATCTATCAAAGGGTCAGTTAAACGAAATCCAAAACGGTTACATCCTCGACTGGATGAAGGAGAGTCGTGTTTTATGCGAGGATATTTATGCAAACACAAAAGTTGGTGATGATCTGGGTTATAGTTATATGTATAAATATGTGGACACAGCACGATTCCAAATGCAAAAAGGAGGGATCAGGCTGGCAAAAGTCCTGAACGATATCTTCGATTGATAGTTACAACTGTATTTCTAGTTTTTGAAAATTCGATTCTAAGGTAACCTGAAAAATTCTATTGGATAGAGTGAATTATATCTTATTATGCATGCATAATATCGAAAATAGATTTCTATGGCTGCATTTTATGAAAACATTAATGAAATATACGACCTTAACTTACTGAAATTGAGTACTTTTGTGCGATTTTTAGTGATTTATGAAGAAATTTAAAGAGGTTAAAAACGCGCTGCGAATTGTTACCGGAGGTGTTATAATGCTCCACGGCTTATGGAAAATTATCCATCTGGCTGAATATATAGATTTTGTTGAGGTTAATTTTACAAGGTTTTTTATAGGGGGTGAGTTTTTATTATCCACCGGAGCTACTGTTGTTCCTTTTATCGAATCCATTTTAGGACTTCTACTACTGCTTAATATTTGTTATAAGAAAACCATAATCGTAGGGATTGTTTTGTCATTTACAATGTCGGTATTTTTAATCGCTGCCGGGATGTACCCAAAATTGATATATCACGGGCTGGTATTACTCATGTTGTCTACACTTTATTCGTACACAACTCCTTCGGGTGTTTCTCGCCTTATGAGGCAATAATCCTGAAAGTTAAGTTGATACGAGGCTCGGTAATCCGTTTCGATTTTGGAAGCTGGTGTTGCCAATAGTGTTGGGTAGATCCTTTCATAATTAATAAGCTGCCATGTTCCAGCTCTATATTGGTGCGCAGGCTTTTATCTTTTTTATGCCGCATTTGAAACCTTCGTTTAGCACCAAGACTAATCGATGCAATAACCGGATCCTGTCCGAGTTCCTTTTCGTCATCGCTATGCCAGCCATTACTATCGTTCCCGTCGCGGTACAGATTTAGCAAAACAGTGGTGAATTTTACATCCGTAACTTTCTCAACCTTATCTTTAATCTCCAGTAACAGGGGAGTGAATGGCATTGGATTCATGACGATCCCGGAATAGCTATACGACCGGTCATTATTGCCATACAAGGCTGTGAGGCGAGGCTGAGGATAAACTTTTCCAAAAAGTTTGATATCATCCTGTTGCCACGGAGTATCTGCATAAAGTTTTTTGAAGTAGGAAGTAGCTGCACTTGGTGATAGAAAAGCAGGGAAGTAGATAACATCCGCATCTTTTAGATCAAGGTTGGTATTTAACAGATCTTCAGAATTAAAAAGTTCCATTATTTCAAATATAGATACACCCAGTACATTAGAACAAGTTGTAGCGGTAAACGCAGGATAAGTACCCATTTGGGTAGATTGAGAGAGGCTTTTTCATTTTGAAGCATATAGACATGAACAGGGATGAAAAGCACCAATAACCCTATTAAACCCCAGCCGGCAATGGTTTGTGTAGAAGGATTTAGAAACATAAGCCCTAAGATCATTTCCGTCGCACCGCTAATTAAAACCAAAGTGGACGGCATAGGAAGATAAGGTGGCATGATACGCTCGTATAGTTTAGGTTTTTTAAAGTGATAAAAACCTGCAGCGACAAAAATTACGCCTAATAAATATTGATGCCAGGGTAACATGAAACTATGGATTTTAAGGGTTGGGAGAAAAATTAAAGTTGCGATTAAAAATACAGTAATAAAAATAAAAAACCCTTCTTTGGTAATCTAAAGAAGGGTTTTTCTATCAATTTAAATTAAACTATTCCTTAACGATCGATTTTGTCATTTGCCCATATTCACTATTTATAATGAACATATAGGTTGCCGATGCCAACTCCGAGATATCAATGGCTTTTTCACTTCCCATTCCTTCCAGGCCAATGGTCTTCACCAATCTACCTGTTAGATCGTAGATTGCTACTTGCTCAAGCTCCATTCGCTTAGGATTACTAAGATATATCACATCTGTAGCCGGGTTAGGATAGAGTACCAGGGTTCTGAAATCTGCCGGATCGTTACCGCCCAGAATACTTTCCACGGTAAGCTCGAAAGTACAGCATCCTTCATTTCCTGAATCATCGGTAGCACAAATGGTTACTGTATAGACACCATCGGTGAGTTGGGTACCTGCTGCCGGATCCTGTGATGTTATAGTCAAGGGATCGGTACAATTGTCGACAGCAGTCGCTTCCCCGGTTGCAAAATAATCAGGAACTGTGTAGAACAGGTTTCCAGGTCCGGGATCGACAGTTTGATCTGCCGGACAGGTTACTACCGGTGGGAGTGCATCTACCACGGTTACAACCGCCATACACGAACTGATATTTCCGTTAACATCTATGGAGAATACCGTCACAGTAACAGGAGTTCCTACATCGTCACAGTCAAACTCGAAGATATCGACCGCAGTAGTATCGATACCACAGGCATCGGTATTACTAAGGATAACGTCATCTGGTGTGATCACAGCCTCACCATTCTCATCCAATTCCAACGTAATATCCATACACACCAGATCCGGTGCTATATTGTCTTCAACGGTCACAACCGCTGTACAGGTAGAGGTATTTCCATTAACATCGGTTACAGTAAGGGTAACCACATTATCCCCTACGTTGGAGCAATCGAAGGTATCTGGAGATACGCTTAAACTTGCCACACCGCAGGCATCGGTAGAACCTCCGTCCACATCGGTTCCGGTAATGGTAGCCATTCCGTTCACGTCCAGCTGAACAGTAATATCCTGGCATACTGCTACCGGGGGAGTAACATCTTCTACGGTAACAACAGCAGTACAGCTGGAAACATTACCGCTAGTATCGGTTACTTCTAAAACTACGTTATTAGGTCCAACATCGGCACAAGTGAACGTACTTGGGGTAACCGTCATTGAGGCAATACCACAATTATCGGTAGACCCACCATCCACATCCATTGGCGTGATAGAAGCATTTCCTGAAGCATCAAGTGAGATGGTTATATCCATACAAACTGCCACTGGCGGCTCGTCGTCGGTAACTGTAATGTCGAACGTACACGTATTAGTATTACCGTTCACATCGGTTGCAGTAAATTCGATGGTAGTTGTTCCAACAGGGAATACACTTCCGCTTGGTGGCCCCATGGTTTGCACAACAGACATTACTCCACATTCGTCCGTAGCAATTGCATCGGCAAAGAATACGGTGGCTCCACAAATGCCTGGATCGTTAGATGTAGTTACATCTGCCGGACATGCAATTGATGGTGGAGTTACGTCTTCTACTGTGACTACTGTTGTACAAGTAGACACATTTCCGTTAACATCGGTAACGGTTAGAGTTACCGTATTAGGTCCAACATCGGCACATGTGAATGTACTCGGCGATATGCTTAGGCTCGCGATACCACAGGCATCGGTAGACCCGTTGTCAATATCGGCCGGGGTGATAGAAGCATTACCTGTCGCATCTAGTGGTAGGGTAAAGTCCGGTACACACATGGCGGTTGGAGGTACATTATCTTCAACCGTAACAGTAGCGGTGCAGGATGAGGAGTTACCACTGGTATCTGTAACGGTAAGGGTTACAGTATTTGTGCCTACATTCGAACAATCGAAAGTGCTTGGCGACACAGCAAGTGAAGCAATTCCGCAGTTATCTGTACTGCCTCCGTCCACATCGAAAGGAGTTATACTCGCCATACCATTAGCATCCAATTGTACTGTAATATCCATACAAACCGCCACTGGTGGTTCGTTATCGGTTACAGTTACGTCGAAGCTACAAGTAGCTGTATTTCCGGAAGCATCGGTCACCACAAAAGTATTGGTTGTTGTTCCCACAGGGAATGCAGATCCCGATGGTAAACCAGCTGTTTGGGCTGTAGTTGCACCGGCACAGTTATCGGTTCCTACGGGGGTAGTATAAGTTACCACCGCCGAACAAAGCCCTGGGTCGTTGTTTACACTAATATTAGCCGGACAGCTAATTACAGGATCTTCCGTATCATTGATGGTTACATCAAAACTACAGGTAGCTGTATTTCCTGCCGCATCTGTTGCAGTTACTGTAACTGTTGTTGTTCCCACTGGGAAAAAACTACCTGATGCTGGTACACTAGAAGTAGTTACTCCGGGACAGTTATCTGTGGCGGAAGCCATAAAAGTGACCACCGCTCCACACATGCCGGGGTCATTCGCTTGTGTTATATCGGCCGGACAGGTAACTACCGGGTCTTCTGTATCGTTAACGATAACATCAAAACTACAAGTTGCTGTATTTCCACTGGCATCTGTTACCACAAATGTATTTGTTGTTGTTCCAACCGGGAATGAGCTTCCGCTAGGTAAACCAGCAGTTTGCATTGTAGTTGCCCCGGGGCAATTATCGGTACCCACGGGTGCTGTATAAGTTACTACAGCCTCACATACACCCGGATCATTGCTTACTATAATATCTGTAGGGCAGGTTATTACAGGATCTTCAGTGTCGTTAACGGTTACATTAAAGCTGCACATAGCTGTGTTTCCTGCCGCGTCTGTTGCTGTAAAGGTAACAGCCGTAGTACCAACAGGGAAGGTTGAGCCCGAAGCCAGACCACTAGTTTGTGTCACAGTAACTCCTGCACAATTATCCATGGCAGTCGCGTCCGCAAAGGTTATAACGGCTCCACAAACTCCGGGATCGTTGCCAACCACGATATCTGCCGGACAGCTAATCGTTGGATTTTCGGTATCGTTTACTGTTACATCGAACATACAGGTGTCTGTATTTCCTGCTGCATCTGTTGCAGTCACTGTAACTGTAGTTGTTCCTACTGGGAAAAAACTACCTGATGCTGGTACACTAGAAGTAGTTACTCCGGGACAGTTATCGGTGGCGGAAGCCATAAAAGTGACCACCGCTCCGCACATACCCGGGTCATTCGCTTGTGTTATATCGGCCGGACAGGTAACCACCGGGTCTTCAGTATCGTTAACCGTAACATTAAAAGTACAGCTTGCCATATTTCCAGAGGCATCAGTGGCTGTAGCTGTTACCAGGGTAGTTCCTACTGGGAAAGTACTTCCCGACGGAGGCGTTACCACAAGGGTTACTCCAGGATTGTCGTCTGTAGCTGTTACGGTGAAAGTTACCACCGCACTACACATACCCGGATCTGTGCCTTGAGTTATATCCGAAGGACAGGTTACTGTAGGTGGAGTAGTGTCTGCCGCGAGGATTACGTCGTTTCCATCACCTCCTACATAGGAGATGAATCCCATAAATGCACCGAAATTCACTGCAGTACCTTCCGGTAATCCTGCGAAGGTTCCGGTTACAGCATCCACGCCATCATTAAGAATTAATATAATTTCATCTGCGGGCGCATTAGCATAACCTATCAAAGGGTTAAAAGTAGCCCCGTTTATAGTCACAGTTCCTGTAACCTGAACCTGGTCGTGTTGCGTACACGGGGTAGGACCTGCTACTTCGAAGGATGCAGTAGAACCTGATGATAAGGTTAAACTTCCGGTGGAAAGACAACCAGGACTGTTACCTGGAGCGAGCTCCCCTCCATTGGCTATAACCACGTCTCCACTAATTGTTCCGGTACCAATTAAATTGGCAGTAGATCCAAACATAGCTGTCCCGTTCACAAAGGTTGTAACTGCGTTGGTTTGATAATCTCCACTATTTACATTTAAATTGAAGAAAGTTAATGCACTTCCTGCTGTCGTTGTAGTTGCGTCGAAACTGGTATTTGTTCCACCAGCGCCATTATACTGAAGATTATTGAGGTTTATCGTTGTTCCGGTAAAACTTACATCTCCTAAATTTTGATTTAACTGTGATCCCGGATTCGCTGTGATATTTCCATTAAAAACATTGGCACCGGCACCACTTAAGGTAACTGTCGCTGTATTAGAGAAGTCTATATCGGTGGCAGTAACCGATAATTGATTCAACGGGTTTATTCCTGTTATACTAACATCGTCTACATCTGTGAATGTTGCAGAACCAGTACCCACATTTAAGGTGTTTACATCGTTTCCTGGCTGGGTGATCGTGGCGGTTTGCCCGCCCGTATTGATTATTAGATTATTTGCAGTTATAACTCCTCCGGTTTGGTTAATTCCTCCTACTCCGCCAGAGCGTATGGTAGCATTTCCGGCACCTGCATTGGCTGTTATCGAGCCTGTAAGTGTGAGTCCGTTACTGTTACTGGTGATATTGATATTTCCGGTTGAGGCGGAAATATTATTTACGATCCATGGAACGGAAGGAGTATTAAAAATTGTAACGTTCAAGGCATCGACATCTATCATTCCACTAACATTAAAGGGACCGGACATATCTATATTTCCAGCGGCTCCTGTATTGAGGCTAGCTGCACCGGAAACCGTGATCGTGTTTCCAGAATCGGTAATATTTCCAACCGATGCAATGGTAAGGTCACCACCTGCTGTAGTTGTATTTAAAGTTACGGCTCCTGAAACTCCATAGGTTACAGATCCTCCCACATCCAATGCTGCACTCTGGGTAAAACTTTCGATATTCTGAACTGTAAAATCATTCGATACCCCGCCGAGTGTGATAGCCGAGCTTTGCGTATAAGAATCGTTTCCGGCTGCTGCATTAAGAACAATACCATTAGTGATATTAGCTAAAAGTACATCAACGGTATTATCATCTACTTCTACCACTCCGGCACCACTTACAAGGAAGCGATCTACTGTATTGGTGATACGTAGGTTTGGGCCTACCACCGACAGATCGAAAACATCGTCTGATGTACCACCATTGATATCGGTGATAGTTAGGGTTCCACCGGCAAGAGCCACTTCGGTTTCGTCTGGTGGATCCATACAAAACTTAAAGTTATCTACTGCGAGATATTCAAATGCACCACCCAGCGTTAGCTCGATTTCGTCTATATCGGTCATGGAATTATCCACACCGCCTTCGGTAGAAAAATCCCATAGGTAAAATCCGTGTGTACTTCCAAAGATGGTTGGAAAGCCCATTGATTTAACAATAGTATATTGTGTTACTCCATCCAATTTTCCCACAACGGTAAGAGTTCCATCATCGGTTGGATTTGCCCCAACAGGATCTGACGAAACATAAATTTCCATGCTACCCATTTTCACCATTTGAGTATCGGTTATTGCGATGGAATTCACATCCAAAAGCCCCGGACTGGTGACGTTATCTAAATACCGGTCCGATCCACCGGCTCCGGCTCCTATAAACTCATCAACTCCGAAATCGGTGCTACCGGCTGTCCATGGAACCGTGTTGGTAGTCCAGCTAAAGGTTCCGATTGGTAGACCTTCAAATGTTTCTACATCACAAATAGAGACTATAAATCGTTCTCCATCGGTAAACGGATCAGGAGGGGTGTTCCCGGAAAGATCCTCGATATCGGTACCCGGATTTAGATCCAGGCGAAGGCTTCCTTCCCCGGATATACCGTTGATATCTACCATATAAGTATTTCCCGATCCTGTTATGCTATTTATTGTTCCGGCAGCAGTTCCCTGGAGATCCAGCGAGAAGTCGTCTGTACTAACATTTACGGCATCTTCATTAAAGATTACTTCAAAATCGACAGAGGCCGAATTGGCCGGCGGGTTTCCAACCAGTTTAATGCTCTGTACGATAGGTGGAGCGGCTGCTGTAATTTCTTCACAATGTTCAAAATTGTCCATTGCAATGTATTCGAATAAACCACCTATGGTTATTCGTAATTCGTCTATATTGGTTAGGCTGTAATCTGCAGATCCTTCAGTGGCAAAATCTACTGTATAGAATCCATTGTTTACAGAGAAGTCTGTGGGGAATCCCATTGTCTTCTGAATGGTATATAGTGTACTTCCACCTAGTCTACCTTCCAGAGTTAGCGTACCATCATCGGTTGGGTTGGCACCGTTTAATTCGGAAGATAAATAGAAGTCGGCAGCCTCAACGGTGAATAACTCGGCGCCTGTAGGGGCTATAGTATAAACTCTCATAGTGCCTTGATCGGCATCATTGGAAAGGAATTGGTCCGAACCACCGGCACCGCCATTGGCGAACAATTCCACGTTGAAATTGGCTGTTCCCGATGAATAGGTCACCCCATTACTGGACCACATAATATCACCTGCTGTAAAGGACTCGAAAGTTTCCTGGAAGCAACGCGAAACAACATGTACTTCGCCGGCCGTAAATGCCGGAGGGCCGGCATTACCAAGGTCATCTTCTATGTCGGATCCTCCATTCAGATCTATACTAATGGTACCTTCGCCGGAAATGCCGGAAACGGTGAGGGTATACATGGTCCCCGATCCACTAATACCTGTGATAGAACCAGTGACCCCACCGGTTGCATCGACCGAAAAATCATCGGTGGTAACCAAGTTTGCGTTTTCATTAAAAGTAACCAGGAAATCTACCGACGTTGCGGTACTGTTTGGCGTACCCACAACTGTTATACTTTGCACTTCTGGTGGATCTGCTTCGAGTACCTCATTGTCGAATGCAAAATTATCTACGGCGAAATACTGAAATGCGCCGGCTAATTCAATTTCAATTCGATCGATATTGGTATCGGATACATCACCTAATCCCGGTATAGCAGAGAAATCAAGAAGAAAGAATCCATTGTTGGTGAAGTCTGTAGGGAAGGTACCCATTGGTTTTGTGTAGGAAAACTCTTCCGTGACTCCATTAAACCCTCTAAAGATCATAGATCCGTCATCAGTAGGGTTATCTCCCGTTGCGATAGACGATACGTATACTTCCATGCTCTGCATGGTAAATAGCGTTGCGCCACCCGTGATCGATATAGAATATATGCTTCCCGTAGCAGGGGCATCGATATTATCAATATAGCGATCGGAACCACCTGCACCCGCACCTATAAACTCATCGGTATCAAAATTTGCAGAACTTGAGCTAAAGGTAAGTCCGGCATTGGTCCAGCTAGTTGAATTAACCGGGAGAGGAGTTTCAAAAGTTTCTGTTCCTTGAGCTACAACAGACGTTGCCGGAATCGCAGCGATTAAAAGCGAGATCAGTAAGAAGTAAAGATTTTTCATGTTGATTTTATTTGCTTGGTACTCAATAGATTAATTTAATTTCAGTTAGTTTATAGATATTATTCAATTGTATTGTTTCTGCGGCTCGAATCCAATACGTGATTTTACGTATTTTAGAAGTCCTTTTGTTTTTCTAATTTTCCTGTATGACGGCAAAATTTTCATTGTTTAGACCTTTAACCGAATCACTGCTTAAAACCAATTCCGAAGCAGAAGAAGTTGAAATTGCAAACTCTCTAGCCCAAATGTATCAGGAATTATTGCGAGACTTCGTGCTAGATGGATCGTATAGTAACACAAATCCCACTCATGTTGACGGCGGGATCGCATTGTCTTCCCAACACGCACTGGACTGTCTTAGGGATCCCCTAAGGACAGTACGTTTCATAAAAGGACTTAATGCCGCAATACAGGATGCATTTATTCGATTTCCTGATGAACAATTACAGATTGTTTATGCAGGTTGTGGCCCGGGAGCTCCCATTGTTTTTCCATTACTCTGTCTTTTCACTCCTGAACAATTATCGATCACTTTACTTGATATAAATGCCAGTTCGATCAACTCTGTGGAGGAATTGATCATCGCCCTGGGTGCCGGGGATTATTTCAGACCAGGATATTTGGGTGATGCTATTATTTATCAGCATCCTCCGGAGCTTCCTCTACATATTGTTGTAAGTGAGACGATGGATAAAGGACTCACCAAGGAGCCACAGGTTCGTATTACTCAAAATCTTGCCTCTCAACTAAATGATAAGGGAATCTTTATTCCTGAGTCTATCAATGTATACACCGAGCATTCTTTCTATTCAAAAGAACCTTATTTCGATATTTATAAGAACGTACTTGATCTGGGGCCAGTAACAAATACACGAGACCGTCGATCACTATTTTCGATCACAAGAGATATACAAATTTCGCCTTCATTTGAATATTTGAGTGAACCTATCGCAGTTCCTGCAGATTTTACAGAAACTCCGGATATCTGCATTTATGCAGATGTTATTATTTATGGGGATCTAAAACTAACAAAGGCCCAATCCCTTATTAGTAACTCGTATTGTGTAAAGTCGCTTTATAATATTGGGGCGACTCAATATCGTCTTCACCATACAACGAGCGATATTCCAAACTGGGAAGTTATCGAGTTGCAGGATGACCTCTTAGCTCCTTGAAGGAAATAGTCCTACCAAAGCAATGATCCAGTACATACCAACATATGGTTGCATGTTGTTTACAGCTGAAGCAGATCCAGTATTCGATATTGACGCAGCGTTAAGTACAGTATTTGGTGTAGAACTGTTGAATCCGTAACCGGGAGTAAATGTTCTTCCACTTTGTACACCGGGCGTTGCAATACTAGAACCAGCGGTTGCAGCAGATTGTGTAGCATTTGCCGAACTAACCAAAAACGGGTGGTCGTGAGGGGGTAATTGGTTTACATTGAGAATATTCTGATAGGTGCCGCCTTCTGCTCCCCATGTATAATTGGGAAGTCCGGGACCTTGTCCGCGGCCAATGGGAACTCTTCCTCTTAGATCTGGTAAGCCGAAAGTGGTACGTCCGTCCCCGCCAAAGGTGGTTCCTAACAGAGAAAAGAGTGCAGAATTTGAAGAAATTTGAAGTAATTGTCCTTCACAAGTGGCCCAGCCTGTTGGTGCAAAACCAAACCCCACACACATTAATTGTCCTAAAAATGGTTCCATAATTTAATCTTTTGGTTAGTTATATAGTAAAATTGAATTGTATTTTGTTTTCTGAAATGGACGACTTAAACTTCGGTTGTAGTTTAGCCTTTAGAACCTTATTTTCGGTCCAGTGATCACTGGTGATATAGGCACAATTTTTATCCAGTACCAATTCGGTGAAGCTGGTCTTGTTTCCCTTGGTGGTTTTAAAGTATATCCTGGGTTTTTTCCCTTCAGTTCTGTTAGGATAATCCGTTTTGAAAGTATAATAGCCTTCAGCGTCACTAAAAAAATATCCCCGATGCTTATATTTATTTGTGTTCGGGGAGAGATGCCATACTTCTATTTTAGCATTTGGAATTGTATTAATCCCATCGCTATCATACACCACCCCCGAAACTTTCAATGTTTTTTCAAGGCTTAAAAAAGTTCTTAGATCTGATTTTAATTCTGAATAAGGATTATAACCTATAAAAGGTGATGAATTATTTAGTAGGTGTGCGAGAGTCTCCTGGGTAGAGAAGAACGTCACCCCGGCAACTGCTACCGCAGTTTTACCCAGGAATGACCTTCGGGAGGTATTCGGATATTTCATGAATAAGAGGTTAGTTGCTTAAAGATAGCTAAAAATTTGAAATGCAATTGAAACTCATTGTTAAATGATATTTCTAAAGGAAAAATGAGGCCTTCAAATTTCAAGGCATTAGTTTTAAAAAGAAGATATTATTTAGCAAGGTTATTTAATATCTTAGAGCCCCGAAATATCAGTAAACAGTGAAAATGACCAAAGGCCACTCCCTTTTTAAAGACATTACAAGCATAATCTTCAGCGAGAATGCCGGACACGGAGAGCTCTTATCCGCGTGTCGTGATCTCAAATCTTTATTTCAGGAGGCCTCCGGGATCACCAAATTGGGTGAGCAAAAAGACGAGACCATATTTACCGATACAGGAAAGGCGATTGGGCCTTTTATGGCAGCCCTCTGTGTTGATGATTATCTAAGAACGGTAAAATTCTGCAGGGGTATTAGGAATGCCGTGGAACAGAAACATAAGCAGAAGGGGAGAAAGGTTCGCGTTCTTTATGCCGGTACCGGCCCTTTTGCCACCTTGGTTTTACCGTTAATTAATATGTACTCGCCGGAGGAAGTTGGCTTCACATTGCTCGAGATAAATGAAGTTAGTTATACGGCGATGTTGAGGTGTTTTGAATATTTTGACGCCTCATCTTACATTGATGCGAGCTATAACAGCGATGCTACCACCATGAAATTAGATACAGTCGAAGGGATAGACATAGTAGTAATTGAAGCGATGACGCATGCCTTAAAAAGTGAGCATCAAGTTGCCATTACTTTCAATCTTATGGACCAGATGGACGAAGAAGTTCAATTTATACCTGAAGAAATAAATTTAAACCTCCTGGCGGTAAATTCGCAGAAGCGACAGGTTTATAAGGAAACGGGAGACGATTCTGTCGCATACTTTGAAACACTAGGAAATCTTTTTTCCTTAAACCGGGAAACTTTTTCAAAAAACAAGCAGGCTTATTTTGACAATTTCCCATCCTACACATTTCCTGCGGTTGAAACTAATATTCCGGAATATGTGAATACAGATTACGATGATTTAAGTATCCAAACAGAAGTTAGAATATATGATGATATAGTTCTCCAAATTGACGAAAGCGGACTCACGTTGTTATTTAAATTATTTGCGATAAATTCTATGATAGAACTGGCACCTATTTTACGGACCAAATATATTTGTGGTAAGCATCCTCGTTTACAATGCAGGCTGGTCGATTAAAAAAAGACCGGCTTTCACTGCCGGCCTTTCGTAATTTCTAAAGGTTGTTTTCAATTAACTTCTGCTTGGGAATGATCCCTGTAAAGCAATTATATAGTTTACACATTCGTATGGCTGAATGTTATTAACTGCCGCAGAATTACCACCTGCCGTGCCGTTATTAAGTGTAATGTCTGGCGAAGAAGTGTTAAATCCTTCGGTAGCCGTAAATGTTCTCCCGCTTGTTGTACCAGGAGTCGCAATTGAAGATCCGGCTGTGGCCGCGGTCTGAGTAGCATTCCCCGAACTAACCTTTACAGGTACAGATGGCATTTGAGCAGAAGTCAAGGTATTTGTTTCCGAACCACCTTTTTCTCCCAAACGGCGGTTGGATAAACCAGGCCCGTGCCCAGGATGCATTGTAACTCTACCTCTTAGATCGGGTAGGGCAAATGTGGTTCTTCCGTCACCCCCGTAGGTAGTGCCCAATATTGAGAATAAGGCCGAATACTGGCTTATCGGTAGTAGCTGGCCGTCGCATAACGCCCATCCTCTGGGCGCGAAATTCCCGCCAAACATGATGATCTCTCCTAAAAATGGATCCATAATTTAAAATTTAATAGTTAGTTTATATTTATGATTATTAATGAGTATTAAGATCTGCTGGGATAAGTACCCTGTAATGCAATGATGTAATTAACACATTCGTAAGGTTGTATGTTGTTCACGGCAGCAGAATTACCTCCGGCCGATGCACTGTTTAAGGTGATGTCTGGGGTAGAGGTATTAAAGCCTTCGGTTGCGGTGAAAGTTCTACCACTTGTTGTTCCCGGGGTAGCTATTGAAGCACCTGCCGTTGCAGCAGTTTGTGTGGCATTACCAGAGCTAACCTTTACAGGTACGGATGGCATTTGAGCAGAGGTAAGCGTATTGGTTTCTGTCCCTCCTTTTTCACCTAATTTACGGTTACTAAGTCCGGGTCCGGCGCCGGGGTGCATAGAAACACGTCCTCTTAGATCGGGTAGACCAAAGGTCGTTCTCCCATCACCACCATACGTAGTTCCGAGTATAGAAAATAAAGCCTCATTTTGACCAATTGCGAGAAGGCTGCCATCACATAAGGCCCATCCTCTTGGGGCGAAAGTGCCACCAAACATTATAATTTGTCCTATAAAAGGTTCCATAATTTTTTGTTTTAATTATTAGTTTACGGGAATACCGCTTTCCTCAACGATAAGTTCGTCCAGAGAAATTGAAATAAGAGTTCCATTAGTTGTGGCAAGAGTTGCAGTGCCAAATGCATCGAAAGTGAGTGATAGGTTTCCACCTCCTTCGTAACGGTAATAAGCCTCTGCATTAGCTCCCCTTACGAGTACGCCCCAGGTCTCTTTTACGATTGGGTAACCGGGAATCTTTCCCTCACCCAGATCTATAAAAACCATTTGGCCCATTCCCGGGATATCCAGAAATAGGTTCCCAAGTTTTTCAAAAGTGTAATGACCACCTCTTTCACTTATTTGCACAGCACCGTCGTCTGCAGTTATTTGCCAGATGTAGTTATTGGTAACATTTAATGAATACATATTTGATGACTATATTGGTTAATTTCAGACCAAAGTACTCTAAGTCATTTTGTTATGCTATCCGTATTTATACGTAAATTTTAAAAGCGGGCATAAAAAAACCGCCTGCTAATGCAGGCGGGATCTATATTCTTATGTACGACTTGATTATTTAATCATGTCGTAACTACGCCTGATAAACCGAGTCATTTCTTCTCCCTTAAGCAAATTCTTACTCAGTTTTGCCAGGTCGAGAGCCTGATTTACCAGCCTTTCTTTTTTCTTTTGAGTTTTGGTATTTAAGATCTGGCCAACCAACTCATGATTGGTGTTTACCACCAGGTTGAACATATCCGGCATGGCTCCCATCCCAAACATTCCACCGCCTCCGGTTTGCTGCATCTCCTTCATTCTACGCATAAACTCGGGTTCGGTAATGATAAACGGACTCGCATCGCTGTCCATTGCTTCAAGCTGAACTGAGAATTTTTCCGAAGGAATAATTTCGGTAAGCATTCCCTTGAGTTGTTCCTTTTCTTCTTCTGAAAGTTTCGAGATCGGTTCATCCTCTTTTTTTATTAGCGTATCGATCGCATCACTATCTACTCGTACGAAAGAGGTGTTTTCGTTTTTGCTTTCCATTTTCTGAAGCAGGTGAGAAACGATAGGCGAATTCAGCAATAAAACCTTGTATCCTTTATTCTTCGCTGCCTCAATATAGCTGTGCTGCTGCTCCTTATCTGATGCATACAAGATCACCAGTTTATCGTCCTTATCGGTTTGTGCATCTTTTATAGCATCCTTCAATTCTTCGAAGGTATAATAATCTCCGTCTACTGTTGGATAAAGGGCAAACTCCTGGGCTTTGTCAAAAAACTTGTCCTCGGTAAGCATACCATATTCGATAACGATCTTAATATCATCCCATTTGCCCTCAAAATCTTCTCGGTTATCATTAAAAAGACTCTTTAGTTTATCGGCAACTTTCCTGGTGATATAGCTCGATATTTTTTTCACAGCACCATCAGCCTGCAAGTAACTTCTTGATACATTGAGCGGAATATCCGGGCTATCGATGACACCTCGTAACATGGTGAGGAATTCGGGTACGATACCTTCAACATTATCGGTCACGAAAACCTGGTTCTGATATAACTGAATTCTGTCTTTCTGAATATTCAGATCGTTTGTGAGCTTTGGGAAGTAAAGTATACCCGTTAGATTGAAAGGGTAATCAACGTTTAAATGAATATTGAATAGAGGTTCTTCAAACTGCATAGGGTACAATTCCCTGTAGAATTTCTTGTAATCCTCATCCTTGAGATCGGCCGGTTGTTTTGTCCACGCCGGATTTGGGTTATTTATGATATTATCCACTTCCTTAGTTGGAGCGGGATCATCTTCTTTTGCATCTTCAGGTTTTGGAAGTGTTTCGGTACGCGTACCAAATTTGATGGGTACAGGCATGAATTTGTTGTACTTCACCAATAGTTCGCGTATACGTGATTCCTCGAGAAACTCCGTATCGTCTTCAGAAATATGCAGAATGATCTCTGTCCCTCTTTCGGTCTTATCGGCTTCTTCGAGTGTATACTTAGGGGATCCGTCGCATGTCCAGTGAGCTGCCGGTTCATCCTTATAACTCTTGGTGATGATCTCAACTTTATTTGCCACCATAAATGCCGAATAGAAACCAAGGCCAAAATGACCAATGATGCCGGCATCATCTGCATTCTTGTCTTTGTATTTTTCCAGGAATTCTTCTGCCCCAGAAAATGCGATCTCGTTGATATATTTTTCTACCTCCTCGGCTGTCATTCCTATTCCCTGATCGATAATATGCAGTTGCTTTTTGTCCTTATCTATCTTTACCTCGATCATGGGGTTACCGTACTCCACCTTTGCCTCGCCAATATTGGTGAGGTGTTTTAGCTTTAATGTAGCGTCTGTTGCGTTAGAGATTAGTTCGCGCAGGAATATTTCGTGGTCACTGTACAAAAACTTCTTTATCAGCGGGAATATATTCTCAACTGAAACATTAATGGTACCTGAACTCATAGTTGTATGGTTTTTCCTTTTTAAATTAGTATCGTTTGTCCCTGCTCCCTATTCAAATAGAATACCATACTAATCTGTATGACATGATGTCATTTATAGCAGGGCACGGAGAGGGTACTTTTCATGATCTGCGAAGATTGTCTGCGTATTTAATTATAGATCTTTAAGTAAAGCTTAACATATTTTGTTTAATATTTAAGAAAATATATTAAACAAAGCGATTATATTTACATCATTAAAAGGTGGGATAGTCAATTGCTATGAAAAAGTAACTATTTATCTTTTATTTTATTGGTTAGGTTGTTTTAAAGGGCGCTTGGGGAAGCGCCCTTCTTCTATCTTTTTAGTGAATTGGGTGTAACTATGGTTTTTTTGTTCTTCACATGTTCGTCCAGCCAAACATCCTGCTCCCACAGTAAATGAAGTATACTTTCTTTGGCACGGTAACCGTGACTTTCCTTCGGAAGCATTACAAGTCGGGCCGGTGCTCCAAGTCCTTTCAACGCATTAAAATACCGCTCACTTTGTAGTGGATACGTTCCCGAATTATTGTCGGCCTCTCCATGAATCAATAATAAAGGAGTTTTCATTTTATCTGCGTGCATAAATGGCGACATAGTGTAGTAGGTTTCGGGAGAATCCCAATAACTTCGTTGTTCACTTTGAAATCCGAAGGGTGTTAACGTTCGGTTATAAGCGCCACTTCTTGCAATTCCGGCAGCGAACAGATTTGAGTGACTAAGTAAATTAGCCACCATAAACGCTCCATAACTGTGTCCGCCTACGGCAACTCGAGTACGGTCTATATAACCAAGTTCATCCACGGCGTCGATGGCAGCCTTCGCATTTGCTACCAGTTGAGTACGGAATGTATCATTAGGTTCTTCATCTCCTTCACCCACGATGGGGAAGGCAGCGTCGTCTAAAACTACATAGCCCTGGGTTACCCAATAAATAGGACTCCCCCAGTACGGGTAGATAAATTCATTGGGGTTGGTAGTATTTTGAGAGGCACTGCTTTTATCTTTAAATTCCCTGGGATACGCCCATAAGATCATAGGCATTTTTTCCTTTTTTGTTTTATCATATCCAACCGGTAGATACAGGGTGCCTTCCAGATCCAGACCATCGTCTCTTTTATAATTTATAACTTCCTTGTGTATATTCGCCAGGCTCTTAAAAGGGTTCTCAAAGGAGGTGACTGGAGTAAGCGATTCTTTCTTATAGATATTTCTGAAATAATAATTAGGATATTCATTTTTGGATTCGATCCTTACCAGGATCTTTCCCTCTTTCATGTCTATAGCCGAATTGAGGTCTTCCAGCTTATCGGTATATTTCGACTGATATATTCTGGATTTTTCCTCGGTCTTAAGATCGAACGCATCTATAAAAGGAAACTGGCCATTTTCGGTATAGCCATCACCCATTAAGAAAAGCTTGCCTTTTTGAATTTCCAAAACATCCCTTCCAAATTGGTTTTGGGTAGTAACAAAATTACCCGGATCACTATATCGATCCTGATAATTCCTGTCTGCAATGATCCTTGACGGTTGCGCAGGGTTGGATGGATTAAAAAGATAGGTTTTAGTATTTCTTGTATCCCACCAGTAATCGTAGGCAATAGCGGTTTGATCGTTCCCCCAGCTAATTCCAGAATAACGTTGCTTTGTTTTTAACAATAACGCTCCCGGTGAAGTAAATGGAGCGTCCACTGTATAGACCGCATCTCGATATTCCACTATATTTTCGGGATCTCCCTCATCCTGGGCTTCAACCCAAAAAAGAGTTGCCGGCTTATCGGCTCTCCAGGATGTGTTCCGCTTTCCCTTACGGGTTGCCATAAACCCTTTTGGCTGAACTTCATTGAGCGGAACTTCATTAAATACAGTTAGTTGTTTGCCATTTTTGTCGTAGATAATTTCCTTATACGGGAATCTATAATAAGGTACGATGTATGAGAAAGGTCTTTCTATTTGGGATATCAGGATGAAATTGCCATCAGGGGAGAATTCTATATTTCTGAACATGGCAGAGGGAAGAAAATCTGAGATCATACCTCCAATACTTACTTTTTTTATTTCTGAAAGCGCCAATTGCTCAAAATTGGCCTCATCGTTCGGATTCTTCAGTAGATCCTGGTAGGTACGGTTTTGAGCTTTTTGCCCGTCACTGGTCGAGATAGTTGGCCCTTCGGGAACAGCTTCGGCAGTATTGATAAGCTGCTTTCTATTAGCCGGGAGCATTTTCACCAACAAGGCATTATTGTCTTTAAACCAATTTATCGCGTCCCGCATATTGGCATTTACCGTAGCGGGAGTTAGTTTTTTAGCGACAGCTTTTTCGATATCGACTACCCACACTTCGGCACCTTCAGAAGTAGTATTAAGGCAAGCCACCATTTTTTCATTCGGGGACCTGCTGAAATTGGAAAGCCTTGGGTTTTCAGGAAGACCACTAACCTGGGTTGCTTCTTTGGCACTCGCTTTCTTTACCTTTATATTATTATAATAATTGGTACGGCTGCCAATATTAGTTTTCGGGTTGATTCGAAGTCCGGCCAATCGCAATTCAGGTTCCGAAAGTTCGGCTATGGATTTGAAGGCATCCCGGTACAACAAGACCACATTTTCTCCCTGAGAATCGATCATTACGATAGGAGCCAGCGGGGCTTCAACAAGATCCAGGATTTCTTTTGGTGGTTTTTGATAGTTTAATTTTTCTTGAGCGCCTGTAGTTCCGGCAAAAATTAAAAATGCGCAGAGGAAGTAAAAATAATTTCTCATCGTGATAGTTTCAAAGTTTGCAAAAAGATACGGAAATTGCGTGGTACTACCTATGCCGTTACTATGCGTGCATACTATATTGTAATAAATAATTTTAGTTGCATTACCTGAATACCTATCTTTCGGTTCCTAAATAAATTAGCTTTTAATGTACACATCGAAAATATCAGGCCTGGGTCATTATGTACCCGAAAATGTGGTTACTAATGATGATCTGTCCAGATTGATGGATACCAATGATGCCTGGATACAGGAACGAACGGGCATAAAAGAGCGACGGCATATAAAGAAAGGTGATGGTAATACCACTTCGGGAATGGGAGTGAAGGCTGCCACAATTGCATTGGAGAGAGCTAATCTAAGTCCGAGTGATATTGAGATGATCGTTTTTGCTACGCTGAGTCCGGATATGTATTTTCCGGGTGGCGGGGTTCAGGTACAGGAGTTAATGGGGATGGATACTATCCCTGCATTGGACGTTAGAAATCAATGTAGTGGTTTTGTGTATGCTCTGTCTGTGGCAGATCAGTACGTTAAAACCGGAATGTACAAACATGTATTGGTAATTGGTAGTGAGAACCATAGTGGTGGTTTAGACTTTAGTACCAGAGGACGGGGTGTCTCGGTGATCTTTGGAGATGGGGCCGGCGCAGCGGTTGTTTCAAGAAATACCGATGGACAGGGAGGTATACTTTCAACTCATCTTCACAGCGAAGGAAAACACAAGGATGAATTGGCATTGCAGGGTCCGAGTACGGGATACTGGGTGCCGGAAATCATAGAGAAGAATCCTCAGGAGGATATTCCTTATTATCCTTATATGAATGGTCAGTTTGTATTTAAACACGCCATTGTGCGCTTTACCGAGGTGATCATGGAAGGGCTAAAGGCTAATGGGCTTGGCCTGGAGGATATAGATATGCTTATTCCACATCAGGCGAATTTAAGGATCTCGCAATTCATTCAGAAAAAATTAAAGTTGAGCGATGATCAGGTGTTCAATAATATACAGAAATACGGAAATACTACTGCAGCTTCTATTCCGATCGCGTTAACAGAAGCCTGGGAACTAGGAAAGATCAAAGACGGAGACCTGGTTGTTTTAGCTGCCTTCGGAAGTGGATTTACATGGGGAAGTGTGATCATGCGTTGGTAACCAAACGCTTCAGAAAAAATAAAAAAGCCATCCAATAATATCGGATGGCTTTTTAGTACCTGATAATTTTATTTCGATGAATGGCTAATTCAAATAAATTATAAAACTAATGTTCAAGCAGGTATATACTAGTAGACTAAAAAACTATACCAAATGTTGCATTGCTATTGCCATTTTAACGCAATTATAACATTTTGTGGCAGTTAGCCGATTAAAAGATACCTCCGCCTCCCGATTTTACATCGTTATCACGTCGCTTACGGGATTTAGCTCTGTATTTCCCACCTCCAAATCGGTACGATAAACCTACAAAAACCGTATTGCTCTCCCAGTTGAACTCACCAACCTGTGCGTAAGGTCGCTGTCCATCGAAGGCAAATCTCATAGTATCGAAGATATCGTTATAATTTATACTAAAGGTACCCTGACCGTCCCATAGATTATATCGGGCTCCTATATTTACAAAATACATTGGTTCTACCTCAAATTGCAGTCCTTTATTTCGTCCGCGGTAAAATCCGAACGCAGAGAATGTGAGATTTTCCGTCGCTTTGAAGTTGTTGAACATACGTAGATTCCACGCTGTGTTATCCACTTCTACGCTTTCCTGTATAATATCATCAATTGTTGGGTTATTTCCAGGGTTATTTAAAGATTCGGTGATTCCTTTCTGAGTTTGATTATACAGATCGAAACTGAAATTAAAGTTCCACCAGTTAGTAGGACGATAGTTGGAGGATAATTCCACTCCATAGGCCGAAGTATTATCGAAGTTATCGAAAGTAAGGATCACCTTGCTTAGGTCTGTCCTGTCTACGTAAACTGCCCTGTTAATTTCATCTTCGATCGCACGAAAGAATACCCCTGCCGTTATACTTCCTTTTTTCAGGTTCTTGGTATAATTGGCTTCAACAGAATTGGTGAATTGAGGTTCCAGTGATGTGTTTCCGAAGGAAGAGATTAGTGGTGTACTCCACTCACGAATAGGATTTACCTGATCCAATCCGGGTCTATCCACTCTACGGCTGTAACTCACCTGAAATTGATTGGACTCTGATGGTGTATAGGTTACGAATGCCGACGGATATAGCTGTAAATAGTCATTGGTGAAGGCTCGAACGGTATTTGTATCGGCTCTAACTTCAACGGTTTCAACACGGGCTCCAAGTTGTACAGACCATTTTTCGAAGTTTTTCCCGTAGGTCACATAGGCCGAATAGATATCCCTGTTATAGTCGAAATCTGTGTCTGGAGTAGGAATTAGCTCACCAACCGAATTAAACGATTGTCCGGTGGAATTGTACTGCAGCTGTGTTTCGAATATTCGAGCTTCTGCGCCAATTTCTAATTTGGTAGTTTCATTTAATGGATTTACATAATCCAGATTCACCGTGAGGCGCTCCCGGTCTGTATCGACAAAGTCCATATAATCATCAAGGAAAGCGGCACCCCCGAACTGGAAATTACCAGTCTCATCTCCATTAAACGTATTGAAATCGGCTTCCAGTTCAATATTATGACCTTCCTTGTCGAAATCCAACTTATAATTAAAATTATACTGCGATGAGATATTATCACTCATCTGCAGGAAGAGCTGTGTTTGATTAAAACTGTTGTCGTCGTAATACAGAATATTGGTGATCCCTTCTGTACTTCCATCAAAGAAATTCTGGTTGGTGAAGAAGGACAAGGTGTTATTGTCGTTCAGGTAATAATCTATTCCCGCTTTTACGAGGTTAGATCTGCTGTCATCCAGGAATTCGAATAGCTGTTCCGAATTGTCATCCGGACGGAAAATATGTCCAAAGTTTTCATTTTTAGAAGAATTATGACCCCAGTTTCCAAACAGGTTGATCTTCCCATTTCTGTAGTTCATATCAAGGCTACTGTTGAACTTCGCTTGTTCCTCGTATGTAAGTCCTACACTGGCGTTCCCGTTGAAGCCAACGTTTACGTTCTTGTGAAGTACTATATTAATGATACCACTCATACCTTCCGGGTTATATTTCGCCGAAGGATTGGTGATTAATTCTATTTGCTTGATTGAAGTTGAAGGAATCTGTTTTAACAACTGGGCTACTGGTACGTTAGAAAGCTTACCGTCCACCATTACACGTACGTTCTGATTTCCTCTTAAGGCGATAGCCCCTGTTTGTTGGTCTACGCTCACAGATGGCAGGTTGTTCATTATATCCGATGCTGTAGGTCCTGCAGTTTGCAGGTCCTTCCCAATAGTAATAACCTTCCTGTCCAGTTTCTGCTGAATAGTAGACCTTTCCGCCACAACCGTTACCTCATCAAGGGCGGCAACATCCTCCTCGAGAAGAATATCACCCAGGTCGACGTTTCGGCTGCCACGGCTAATTTCCACTTCTGTAGAATAGGTTTTGTAGCCTATAAACTGGATATTTACCAGACTTTTTCCTTCAGGAATATCTTCGATGGCAAAATTTCCATCATCGTCTGTAACTCCTCCTGTAATGATCTCACCGGATAAAGTCTTTACCGCTATGGTAACGTAGGGGATAGGTTGTTGAAGGTTTTTGTCTATAACCGTTCCGGTTATCTTTCCTTTAATTTCTGAATCGGGATTATTGTTTGCGTAAGAAAATAATCCAAAAAGTAATGTTACTACTAAAAATAACTGTTTCATCATTTGATTGATTTGAATGTTTTTATTGGTGTTGTCTTATCTGCTCTTGTAAAATCGAAATGAAATAAAGAGCCTTCCGTTGATTAATCGGAATGTTTCACATAAGACGTCTGGGGAGAAATTGTGTTACAGAAAAATTCTACTTTTTCTGTTAAAAGAACAAGCCCCAGGACTAGAACCCGGGGCTTGTAACTTTACTGCTATTATTAACACTAACCATCAACGTAAAAATTTTCACAGTAAAGCAGAAATATTTCTATTCTATAGACGTATCCAAAGACACTTTGTTACAGCACTTCTCTTTTTTAACTTAGTTTTAATACTTTTGGGGTCCATAAAAAAAATACTGCATGAAAAAGACAGTTGTAATAGGTGCCAGTACAAACCTTGATCGTTATTCGAACCTTGTAATTCACAGACTGAGGGCTAAAGGTTATCCGGTTGTTGCGATAGGAAATAGAACTGGGACTATTGCCGATGTTGATATTATTACTGAAAAAGAACCATTGAAAGATGTGCACACGGTAAGTCTCTACCTGGGCGCAAAAAGGCAACCGGAATATTACGACTATGTAGTCTCTCTCAATCCGGAACGGGTGATTTTTAATCCCGGAACTGAAAATCCGGAGTTTTACGATATACTCTTAAAAAATAATATTAAGGTGGATGTGGCCTGCAGCCTGGTGCTTTTAGCGTCTAATCAATATTAGTCCTAAAAAGGTGAGAGCTCCGTTTAAAATGAGGATAAAGAAACCGAAATCGAAATTTATCCATAATGTGGCCAGGTAGCTAATTAAGTATCCTGCAAACGGGGTAGCCACGGCGATCCATGGCACGAGTTTATCCTTTACCTCCCATTTAGTAAATAAGCCAAAAGCATAAAGACCCAGCAAGGGCCCATAGGTATAGCCGGCAAAAGTGAACAATTTTGCAATAACCGTAGCGTCTGCGATGAGGTATTTAAAAATAATGATGACTGCAATTAATACCAGGGAAGCCAAAACATGAATCCGTTTGCGCATTACCACCTGCTTCACTGCATCGTATTTCTTCTCTATCTCCATAATATCGATACTGAAAGAGGTAGTTAGGGAGGTTAACGCGCTATCCGCACTGGAATATGCTGCGGCAATTAAACCGAGCATAAAGAACACCGCAATTCCTATCCCTAAGCCCGATTTCATCGCTATGGTTGGAAATAATTGGTCACGAACGGCATCCACTCCGTTTTGTTGAGCGTATACAGTTAATAATAAACCAAGAGCGAGGAAAATGAAATTCACAATTGTGAGCACGATCGTAAACCAGAACATATTCTTTTGAGCGTCTTTCAGAGATCTACAGGTGAGGTTTTTCTGCATCATATCCTGGTCGAGGCCGGTCATCACAATAGCGATAAATGCCCCGCTGATAAATTGTTTTACAAAATGATCACCACTTTTCCAATCTTCGAAAAAGAAGATCTGGGAAAGATCACTATCTGCGATAAACCCGAAAACAGACCCGGCGTCCAGTCCTAGATCGGTGGCTACATAATAGATCGCAACACCCACCGCAATTAGCATAAACAATGTTTGTAATGTATCGGTCCATACAATGGTCTTGATCCCGCTTTTAAAGGTGTAAAGCCAAATGAGTAAGATGGTGATAGTAACCGTAACCCAGAATGGTATATTAAGGGCATCGAATACGAGATTCTGGAGTACAATAGCAACTAAATATAAACGGAAACTGGCACCCACAACTCTCGACAAAAGAAAGAATGAAGCACCTGTTTTATACGAATTGTTACCGAAACGGCCTTCAAGGTAGGTATATATAGAGGTGAGATTAAGCCTGTAATACAATGGTAATAACACAGTACCTATCACTGCATAACCAATCGTATACCCAAGGACCACCTGGAAATAGCTAAATTTTGAAGCCTCCACCCATCCGGGCACCGAAATAAATGTAACCCCACTCAGCGAAGCGCCAATCATTCCGAAGGCTACCAGATACCAGGGAGATCTTTTACCTGCCTTAAAAAAATCGGCATTACTTCCTCCCTTATTAGTGAATACAGAAACCAGTATAAGCACCCCAAAATAGGCTGCAATTAGATAAATGATATGTAGTGGTTGCATATATTAATGTATTCGAGGTGCTTGTAAAAATACAAAGTTTGACCTCGATGCTCCTTCATTTTTTTTAATACTTTTATAACCAATTGAAAATTTGGTGTTTGTAAACACTATTTTATTAGAAAAAATGAAAACTCTTTGTACTTCAATAATCCTGTTTCTTTTAAACTTTACTGCGAATTCTCAGGAATATCTTCAAATGATAGATGCCGGAACGTATCCGGTTCAGGAAATAATAGATAGCGCAGAGGCTTATTTTGAAGGTAAAGATAAAGGACGAGGATCTGGCTATAAACAATTCAAACGATGGGAATACAATGCCCTTCGAATGGTGAAGGAAGATGGTTTCCTGCCTGCAATAACCGAAAACCTTACCGAGTTTGAACGCTATAATGCGTACCTCAATGAAACTGCAGGTAGCAGACAACCATTATCCGATAATTGGGAAGAATTGGGCCCTACAAACTGGAATGCCACAACTAGCTGGAATCCGGGAGTAGGAAGGATCACGGGTATTTCGATCGATGAGAATGACAGCGATCATATTATCGTTGGAGCAAATACAGGAGGGGTGTGGAAAACTACAGATGGTGGTCTAAACTGGACCCCGCTCAACGACTTTTTTTCTAATTTGTATGTGTATGCAGTCACTATAGATCCTTCCAATCCAGATACGTATTTCTCGGGATCTTCCAGCGGGATCATATTTAAATCGACCGATGCCGGTGCCACCTGGAACCTGTTGGCCGATATGAGCAACTCGCTCATCAATAAGATTGTTATTCATCCTTCCAATTCATCTATCATGTTTGCCTGTTCTCAAAATGCGGGCATCTACAGAAGTACAGATGGAGGAGTCAGCTGGACCAATACCGGTATTGATAACCAGGCTTACGATATAGAATTTAAACCCGGCAACCCGGATATCGTCTATGCCAGTGGGGCCGGGGTACATAAATCAACAGATGGCGGTATGACCTTTACCACAATAGGTGGATTTCAGAACGGACCAAAAATGATAGGGGTCTCTGCGGCAGATCCGGACAGAGTCTACGTGCTGGAAGCCGATAGTGGAATATTTGGCGGATTCTATAGATCGACGGATGGTGGCGATACGTTTACAGAACTGGATCAGGGGGGGCTAAACTACTTTGGATATAGTACAGCGGGCTTGGATAACAGCGGACAGGCACCTCGCGACATGGATATAGCGGTAAACCCTGCCAATGCAGATGAAGTACATATTGCCGGAGTCCTTACCTGGCGATCCATGGACGGCGGTGTATCGTTCACCTGTACGGCAGACTGGATACCCGATGCAGCTGCCACGGCCAACATTGGTTACTGCCATGCCGATGTGGATATTATGTTATTTAACGGTTCCACCTTGTATGTGGGTACAGACGGAGGAATCTTTAAAGCCGAAGATACCGTTAATCTAACCTCCGATTATTATACCGATCTCTCCTCTGGCCTGGGTATCAGGCAGTGGTATAAGATAGGGGTTGCACAAACCCCAGACGTGATCGTAACTGGTGGTTCCCAGGATAATGGCTCTTCCTTTTACACGGCAGCAGAGGGATGGAAGGACTGGATAGGTGCCGATGGCATGGAAGGATTTGTGGATAAGGATAATCCGGATATAATGTACGGCACCATACAATTTGGCCGTCTTTATCGAACCGAAGATGCAGCCGCGAGTATTATTAATTTAAATGAACCCGGCACAGGTAGCGGTGAATGGGTAACGCCCTTCGAACAGGATCCCATCGAGCCAAATACAATTTATCTCGGTTACAATTATGTATATAAATCCACGAATAAAGGAATTACCTGGACAGCTATCTCTCAAAATTTTAATGCCAGTCTGGATAATTTGAAGATCGCACCATCAAACAACCTGGTGATGTACGCCAGTAATAGTGGACAGCTTTATCGCACCGATGATGGAGGAGCAACTAATTGGGTATTAAAATCCTTACCCGGAGGGTCTATCAATTCCATTGCCATACATCCGGCGGATCCGGATAAGATCGCAGTGGCCGTTGCTAATAACAATTCGATTTTTATCTCGAATGATGGGGGTGCTACCTGGGAGAACTATAAGAAGAATCTGCCAAATTTCAGTGCGCTGGCTCTGGTGTGGCAGGATAATGGGGCTAACGGACTCTATATTGGTATGAACTACGGTATCTATTATATAGACGATACCTTAAATGAGTGGCAACCCTACAATACCAACTTACCTAACGTGATCATCAACGAACTGGAGATCAATTATGCCGATGAAAAGATATACGCTGCTACTTATGGCCGCGGACTCTGGGCGTCGCCTATTGCCGATGTGATCCTGGGGGGGAACGACTTGTTCAATTCTAATACGGTATCGATTTATCCAAACCCGGGAGATGACCATATTTGGATAGCTGCCGGAACAGCTTTCGAGGCTGAGGTGCGAATATTTGATGTGGGAGGGAAGTTAGTTCAGTTTGAAAAACAAGTTTCCAATAATGAGGCTATCGATATATCCAATTTGACACGAGGTGTATATTTCATTCGCATTCAAACCGAAATGGGACAGGCCACTAAAAAATTCGTAAAAAAGTAAGGGATCCACTAATGTGAGATGCTTCGGAATACCTCTGTTTTCTGAAGCATTTTTTTTATCTTGCCGGGTATTCTAAACCTATGGATTTCTCTTCAAAATTACTTGAAAATGCGGTGAACGAGATGTCGCAATTGCCCGGAATTGGCAAGCGAACAGCTTTGCGACTTGTTTTACATATGCTGAAACAGCCGCAGGAACAAACTTCACAATTAGCGGCAGCTTTGGAGAAAATGCGAAATGAGATCAATTTTTGTAAGAACTGTCATAACATCTCCGATCTTACCCTCTGTGAGATATGTGCAAATCCGGGCCGAAATGAAAAACAGGTGTGTGTTGTGGAAGATATAAGGGATGTAATGGCGATCGAGAATACGAGTCAGTACCGGGGGCATTATCATGTCCTGGGAGGAAAGATCTCGCCCATGGACGGTATTGGGCCCGGCGATCTCAATATTCCCTCCCTGGTGGATAAAGTGAGTAACGGACAAGTAGAAGAGCTGATCTTCGCATTGAGTTCGACCATGGAAGGAGATACCACCAATTTTTATATCTACAAGCAGATAGAAGGCTTCAATGTACTTTCTACTACCATAGCTCGGGGCATATCGGTAGGCGATGAGTTAGAATATGCAGATGAAGTGACTCTGGGCCGAAGTATTTTAAACCGAATTCCGTTCGAAACCTCGCTGAAAAGTTGAAATTGTCTGTCATCATTCTCAATTATAATGTTCGATATTTCCTCGAACAGGCAGTTCGAAGTGTGCAACAAGCCATAACTTCCCTGGATGCAGAGATTATTGTGATCGATAATAATTCGGCCGATGATAGCTGCCAAATGATGAAAGAAAAATTTCCTACCATCAGGTTGATAGAGAATAATGAGAATGTAGGGTTCAGCAAAGCGAATAATCAGGCCGTTGCCCAGGCTCAGGGAGAATATGTGTGCATACTCAATCCGGATACAGCCGTACCGCACACCATTTTCAGCAATTGTCTTCATTACAGTTCAGAAAATCCTGATCTTGGGATACTCGGTGTGCAACTGATGGATGGAACTGGAAATTTCCTTCCGGAAAGCAAAAGAAATGTGCCTACTCCTTGGGCATCTATTGTAAAACTACTCGGTTTCAGAAAAAATAAAAATGGATATTATGCCAATGATATAGCCGAAACCGATACAGGTGAAGTAGCTGTATTACCCGGTGCATTTATGTTTCTTAAAAGGTCTGTTTATGAAGAAGTGGGTGGTTTCGATGAAGACTATTTTATGTATGGGGAGGATATAGACTTCTCGTATAAGGTATTGCAGGCGGGATATAAGAATCATTATATGGGAACCGACGGTATCCTTCATTATAAAGGAGAAAGCCCGCAGAACGACTCTACATATCTGGATCGCTTCTACGGGGCCATGCACATTTTTTACAGGAAACATTTTGCATCCAATTTCCTAAGCGATGCAGGAGTTCACTTAGGTTTATCCCTAAGTAAATTGATACGTAAATTAACGGGCAAGCGTAGCCGGAACAAGGCTATTCCGCCTTCGGAAGCCGTAATTATCACCGATAACTTTAATTTGCTGAAAAATCTTTCAGAAAAACTCGAAATACCTGCGAAATCGGCTTCAAAAGCCATCCTTAATGACAAAGATTTCAAAAATACGCTGTTCGTTTTTGATGAGGAGTATATGTCTTATAATCAGATATTTATGGTTATGAAGCGGCTTAAAAAAAGGGGTAACCACTTCAGAATAAGGCCTTCCGGATGCAATTTTATGCTCGGGAGCGATAAAAGTGACGAAAAAGGAATTGTTGTCGTTTTTTAACTAATATCAATCCTAAACATTCAAAATTTGACTAATTTTGTGGCGCAATATTAAAGCGTACAAGAAAGATACACTCCTATGGCAAAATTTGAATTGAAACTTCCAAAAATGGGTGAGAGTGTTGCTGAAGCAACGGTAACCAACTGGCTCAAGGAAATTGGAGATACCATAGAAGCCGATGAGGCGGTGCTGGAGATCGCTACCGATAAAGTAGACAGCGAAGTGCCAAGTGAAGTGGATGGGGTATTGGTAGAACGATTGTTCGAGGCAGACGATGTAGTACAGGTAGGACAAACCATAGCAATCATCGAAACTGATGGCGATTTGGGTTCTAACGGGGTAGATTTGGCCGAAACAGAAGTACAGGAAAATACTGCAGACACACCTGCACCAGAAGTAGTAGCAGCCGTTGAGGAGAGAGTGGCAGAAGCCAAAGCGAGTACGCAACCGGTTATTGAGAATAAAGGGGAAAGATTTTACTCACCCCTGGTAAGAAACATAGCTTCGGAAGAAGGGATAACGCAAAACGAATTAGATGCGGTCCCGGGAACAGGTAAGGATGGAAGGGTTACCAAAAACGATATTCTATCTTATTTGAAGAGTCGTACATCGACCCCGGCAGCTACAACGCCAGCCGTAGAAGCCGCGAGACCAGAAAAACCCGTGTCCGTTTCTAAGCCCGTAGTTCCTGTATCGGTGAATGGTGAGGATGAGATCATCGAGATGACCCGAATGGGTAAATTGATCGCCCATCACATGATAGAAAGTACTCAAACCTCCGCTCATGTGCAGAGTTTTGTTGAGTGTGATGTTACCAAGATATGGAACTGGCGAAACAAAGTGAAAGACGGATTCGAGAAACGAGAAGGCGAAAAACTTACGTTTACTCCTATATTCATGGAAGCAGTGGCCAAAGCGCTTCGCGAATTTCCTATGATGAATATTTCGGTGGATGGCGACAAGATCATCAAACGCAGAAACATCAATCTGGGAATGGCTGCAGCCCTGGCCGATGGAAACCTAATAGTCCCGGTTATCAAAAATGCAGATCAGCTTAACCTTGTTGGGATGAGCAAGGCAGTGAACGACCTGGCTAATCGTGCTCGCAACGGACAATTAAAGCCGGACGAGATCCAGGGAGGCACTTATACAGTTACTAATGTAGGTACCTTCGGAAGTGTGATGGGTACGCCTATTATAAACCAACCCCAGGTAGGGATCCTTGCGCTGGGCGCTATTCGAAAAGTGCCGGCGGTAATCGAGACCTCTGAAGGTGATTTTATTGGAATTCGATACAAGATGTTCTTGTCGCATAGCTATGACCACCGTGTAGTTAATGGAGCCTTAGGAGGACAATTTGTAAAAGCAGTGGCCGATTATCTCGAAGCCTGGGATGTGAACCGCGAAGTTTAGCGATATAATTTTTAGTTAAGTAGCAAGCCAGGAAGGCCGATTTATTATTTTTTGATTTCCTGTTCAATCTTTGAGTCTTAGGACAAGATCCTCCAGGTCGTTATAACCAAATATAACATCGTCTCTATACCATATCACCGGAAACCTTATCTTGGTTTCTTCGGTTAATTTGCGTTCAATAAAACTCATAAATTGTCCGTAAAGCACAGCGTCTTTTTGGATATTAAAGATTCGATGCTGTATTCGGTTCTCATTTAATTTTTGTGATAATCGCTCACATTTCGTACAACCGTCGGCCGAAAAGATGATCAACTTCCCTTGTACCACCCTTTCGATGTCCCGCTCGGGTTCATCGTACGAAAATTGCAGATTGTGTTCCTTTTCATTGACCACCAGATCGAAGGTATAGAAAGACTCCACATTGTCCAGTTCGATTAGGGTGATCATAGGAGTTTCGGAGAGGGGAGGAATATTCTTTATCACAGGTTTTGAAGCGCTTCTCCTGTAACCTTCAGCATTTACCATCAAAAAGACATTGAGGGTGTCCGGGGTTTTATTTTCTGCGATGAGAATCAGGCGTTTTCCTTTCTTCTTTTCCTTTATCAGAACTTTCAGACCCTGTGCATAGGAAAGATTGCAGAAAAAAAGTATCAATAAAAAAAGTAAATTAGGTCTCATAACAAGCATCACAAAAGTAGTAATTACTACATTTGCATCACAAATCGTGCCTATGGAATTGAAATTATCTAAACCTATCTGTTTTTTCGACCTTGAAACAACTGGTACTAATGTTGCAACAGACCGAATTGTAGAGATTTCTATCCTTAAAGTACATCCAAACGGTAACAAAGAAAGTTACACCTGGCGAGTAAATCCGGAAATGCCAATCCCAGCTGGTGCCGCTGCCATCCACGGTATTACAGACGAAATGGTGGCCAACGAACCCACCTTTAAGGAACTGGCTCCTAAAGTGCATGCTTTGATGAAGGATTCAGACCTGGGCGGATTTAATTCCAATCGTTTCGATATTCCATTACTTGCCGAAGAACTATTGCGAGCCGACGTGGATTTCGACTTGAAAAAGGCTGCCTCGGTGGATGTACAAACCATTTTTCACAAAATGGAGAAGAGAACCCTGGAAGCTGCCTATAAGTTCTATTGTAATAAAGAGTTGGAAAATGCACATAGTGCAGAGGCCGATACGATCGCAACCTATGAGGTGCTGAAAGCACAATTAGATAAATACGAAGATCTTGAAAATGATGTAAATACTCTGGCAACCTTCAGTTCCCATAAGAACTATGCCGACTTTGCCGGTTACATTGGATTTGATAAGGACGGAGCAGAAGTGTTCTCATTTGGAAAGCACAGAGGTAAGAAAGTAGAAGATGTGATGGAGCAGGAACCAGGGTATTTTGGCTGGCTGCTGAATGCAGATTTTCCACTTTATACTAAAAAAGTACTCACTCGAATAAAACTGAGTAAGCTAAACAACAAACTTTAAAGTGGGATGAATTTGTTCCGAACGAAAGGTTTTAAATGTGTTGAACTTGGGAAAGCATAAAATTTGAAACGTCAAGAGTCATGAAGATAATTTGTGTAGGTAGAAACTACGCCGCTCACATAGAAGAATTAGACAATGATCGTCCGAAAGACCCGGTATTATTTCTAAAGCCAGATACCGCTATCTTACTCAAAAAACAACCGTTTTTTCTCCCCGATTTCTCCAATGACGTTCATCACGAGGTAGAGATATTGGTGAAGATCAAAAAGATCGGGAAGCATATAGATCGTAAATTTGCGCACAAATATTACGATGAAATTGGTCTCGGGATCGATTTCACGGCACGCGATTTGCAATCGCAGTTGAAAGAAAAAGGCCTTCCCTGGGAAAAGGCAAAGGCTTTCGACGGAGCAGCCGTTGTAGGAAAATTTATACCGAAAACTCGCTTTAAAAGTGTGGATTCCATTAAATTTAACCTCCGGAAAAACGACGAGATCGTTCAGGAAGGCAATACAGCCCTGATGTTGTGGAAAATAGATTCGTTAATCGAATATATTTCCAAATATTTCACATTAAAGATTGGAGATATTATCTTTACGGGCACTCCTTCCGGCGTAGCCAAAGTGAACCCGGAAGACAAACTAACCGGATATATTGAAGAAACCGAGGTTTTTTCTATTAAAGTAAAATAAATGACAAAACACTATTCAATTGAAAGTCTAAGGGAGATCGCCGGAGGCGATTCAGATTTTATGGCAGTAGTTGCACAAACCTTTTTAGATGAGATTCCCCCGGACCTCCAGGCAATGGAGGACGCCATCGAAAACGATAATAAAGAACTGGCGTACCAGTTTGCACACAAAATGAAACCAAATCTAGAAATGTTCGGGATCGATGTGCTAAAAGATATCACCACTATAGAATCATGGACCAAAACTTCGAAGAACAAGTCTTCGGTAGATGAGAACGTCCACAATGTTTCAACTACCTTACGCGCTGTATTTAAAGAACTGAAGGCAGACTTTGACCTGGAATAAATGCTTGCTGAGATAATCACCATCGGTGACGAAATACTTATAGGACAGATCGTCGATACCAATTCGGCATTCATTAGTAAGGAACTGAATAAAATTGGTGTTCAGGTGTACCAGATAACATCCATTCAGGACGATCGGGAGCATATTCTGCAGGCCCTGGAAGACGCCAAAAAACACGCAGATCTCGTTTTGGTAACCGGCGGTCTGGGCCCCACCAAAGACGATATCACCAAACACACTTTCTGCGAATTTTTAGACGATGAGCTCGTGGAGGACAAGGAAACTCTACACCATATCCATGCTATTTTCAGCAAATATCTTCAAAAAGATCCGCTTCCGGCAAATCTGGAACAGGCTATGGTACCTTCTACTGCCAAAGTTTTAAAGAATGCCCATGGTACCGCCCCCGGTATGTGGATGGAAAAAGACGATACCGTATTTGTTTCCATGCCCGGGGTACCCTACGAGATGAAATACCTGCTTACCAATGAGGTTCTTCCGAGGGTGATCCGTAAATTCAACAGGCCGCATATTTACCACAAGACCCTGTTAACCTACGGTTTGGGTGAAAGTAGCATAGCCGAACGAATCGAGAAATTTGAGAACGAACTGCCCAATGACATCAAACTGGCTTATTTGCCTTCTTTGGGAAGGGTTAGGCTGAGGTTATCGACAAAAGGATCGAACGAAACCGAGATCCGCCAGAGGGTAGACGATAAAATGGCTCAATTGAGCGAAATGCTTAAGGATATCGCTGTTGGCTTTGAAGATGAAACTACCATCCAGGAGCGAATTGGTGCCATTTTAGTTAAGAAAGGATACAGCCTTAGCCTGGCCGAAAGTTGTACGGGAGGTGCCATAGCCAGGGAAATCACAACAATCGCAGGGTCATCTTCCTACTTTATTGGAAGTATCACGCCCTATGAGACCCAGCAAAAAGTGAAGATTCTAGGAGTAGACGCCGGTCTTATCGAAAAACATACAGTAGTAAGTGCCCAAGTGGCCGAAGCTATGGCTAATCAATGTGTTAAATTGTTCCATTCAGATGTAGCAGTCGCCACCACGGGAATTGCTGGCCCAACCAAAGGCGATGCAGTTGCCGAAGTAGGCACTGTCTATATTGCTATTGCTACCCCGCAGCGCACAATAGTGGAAGAATTCAATTTTGGTAAACCCAGAGAACGGGTAATCTCCAAGGCCACAAATAAAGCCTTTGAAATGCTCCTTAAAGAAATTTCAAAAAACTAAAATTCTTTTGTTGGCTGTATAGATATATTTTCTTAAATTTGCAGCCTGTTTTAAAATAACTAACAATGTCTAGAGTTTGTGAGCTTACAGGAAAGAGAGCCATCGTTGGAAACAACGTGTCTCACGCAATGAATAAAACCAAGCGCAAGTTTAATGTAAACCTTGTGAAGAAGCGTTTTTACATTCCAGAAGAAGATAAATGGATCACTCTTAAAGTATCTACTTCGGCATTAAAGAACATTAATAAGAAAGGAATTTCAGCAGTTATCAAAGAGGCTCGCGAAAAGGGCTTCCTTAAAAAATAACAGCTTAATAGATAAAGTCTGATACAATGGCTAAAAAAGGAAATAGAGTTCAAGTTATCCTGGAATGTACAGAGCACAAAGAATCTGGAAAACCGGGAACATCTCGTTATATCACGACCAAGAACAAAAAGAATACTCCGGATAGAATGGAATTGAAAAAATTCAATCCTATCCTTAAACGTATGACTGTTCATAAAGAAATTAAATAACCGCTAAGCATAAAGAGTCATGGCAAAGAAATCAGTTGCATCATTACAAACAGGATCCAAGCGTTTAACCAAGGCTATCAAAATGGTTAGATCTCCAAAAACCGGAGCCTATATGTTTGTTGAGTCTATCATGGCTCCCGAGCAAGTAAACGAGTGGTTAAGTAAAAAATAAACCACACAAACTCATATTGTAAAAAGCCACTTTTAGTTAAGAGTGGCTTTTTCTATTTCGTATCTTTGCCGCTGTTAATTGAAGATTAGAAGAGGATTTTGGGCGTTCCCTGTATCGTATCCTTGAAGTGAGCTGCGCTCTACTTCGGCGGTACTTCAGGGCCGGGCTTTACGCGCTACACGCCTGGTCGCCAAGGCGCGCCCAGACGAGGTAGCCTGCTTCAATCCCTAACGCAGCATTAAATATTCAAAAAGTTACATGAGTCTATTCAAGAAAATATTCACCAAGGAGAAAAAGGAAACACTGGACAAAGGTCTTGAAAAGAGTAAAAACACTTTTTTCGATAAACTATCCAAGGCAGTTGCCGGAAAGAGCAAGGTAGACGACGATGTTCTCGATAACCTTGAAGAAGTCCTGGTTTCCAGTGATGTGGGTGTAAATACCACCCTCAAGATAATCGATCGTATAGAGGAGCGGGTCTCCAGAGACAAATACCTGGGTACAGACGAACTCAATAAGATCCTTAGGGAAGAGATCGCCGGACTTTTAAGTGAAACTAATACAGGCGATGCCACAGAGTTCGTAATCCCTCAAACCGAACATCCCTATGTGATCATGGTGGTAGGAGTTAATGGTGTGGGAAAGACCACTACCATAGGGAAACTGGCATACCAGTTTAAATCGGCCGGTAAAAAAGTTGTGCTGGGTGCTGCAGATACCTTCAGGGCGGCCGCCATAGACCAGTTACAGGTATGGGCAGATCGCACCGAAGTACCCATCGTAAAGCAGAAAATGGGTAGCGATCCTGCCAGTGTTGCTTTCGACACGCTGGAAAGTGCGGTAACCCAGGATGCCGATGTAGTAATAATAGATACCGCCGGACGCCTTCATAACAAGGTAAATCTTATGAACGAGCTTACCAAGGTGAAAAGAGTGATGCAAAAGGTGATCCCGGATGCCCCACACGATGTATTACTCGTGCTGGATGGCTCTACGGGTCAGAATGCGTTCGAACAGGCTAAACAATTCACGGCTGCCACCGAAGTTACCTCTCTGGCCGTTACCAAACTCGATGGTACAGCCAAAGGTGGCGTTGTGATCGGGATCAGCGATCAGTTTCAGATCCCGGTAAAATACATAGGCGTAGGTGAGGGAATTGAGGACCTGCAGGTCTTCAATAAATTCGAATTTGTAGATTCATTCTTTAAATAAAAAACAACAGGTGCGTACAAAATCTCTCAAGCAGAACAAGATCAATGTCGTCACCCTGGGGTGCTCCAAGAATGTCTATGACAGCGAGGTACTTATGGGCCAGCTAAAGGCTAACAATAAAGAAGTGGTTCATGAGGAGGAGGGGAATATCGTTGTGATCAATACCTGTGGATTCATAGCCAATGCCAAGGAAGAAAGTGTGAACACTATATTGGAATATGTGCAGAAGAAGGAAGATGGCGAGGTGGATAAAGTATTTGTTACCGGATGCCTGAGTGAACGTTATAAACCAGACCTGCAAAAGGAAATACCCAACGTAGACCAGTATTTCGGAACCACCGAATTGCCCGGACTGCTTAAGGCTTTGGGAGCCGATTACAAACACGAACTCATAGGTGAACGCCATACCACCACCCCAAAAAATTATGCGTACCTCAAGATAGCCGAAGGCTGTGACAGGCCATGTTCGTTTTGCGCAATCCCCATCATGAGAGGTAAGCACCGTTCCACACCTGTCGAGGACCTTGTAACCGAGGCCGAAAAACTTGCAGCAAAAGGGGTGAAAGAACTTATCCTGATCGCTCAGGACCTCACCTACTACGGCCTCGATCTCTATAAAAAGCGCGAACTGGCCACCCTATTGAAAGCACTGGTTAAAGTTGAGGGGATAGAATGGATCCGTCTCCATTATGCATTTCCTACAGGGTTCCCAATGGAAGTCCTGGAGGTAATGAAGCAGGAAGCAAAGATCTGTAACTATATCGATATCCCTTTACAACATATTTCAGACCCCATCTTAAAATCGATGAGGCGAGGAACAACCCGCGAGAAAACCACAAAATTACTGCGGGATTTCAGGACAGCCGTACCCGAAATGGCGATCAGGACTACCCTAATTGTAGGCTATCCTGGAGAAACCGAAGAAGATTTTAACATTCTGAAGGAATGGGTACAGGAGATGCGTTTTGAACGCCTGGGTTGTTTTACCTACTCACACGAGGAAAATACGCATGCCTATAATCTGGAGGACGATGTTCCCGAAGAGGTAAAAATGCAAAGAGCCAACGAGATCATGGAAATTCAGTCCCAGATATCGTGGGAACTAAACCAGCAGAAGATAGGGGAGACCTTTCGTGTGCTTATCGATAGGAAGGAAGGAAGCTATTACGTAGGGCGTACCGAATTTGACAGCCCGGACGTGGATAATGAAGTACTTATCAATGCGGAAGACGGTTACCTGCGAACGGGAGAATTCTTTGATGTAAAAATCAAAGCCGCCGAAGATTTCGACCTATACGGCGAAGTAGTAAAATAAAGACATTTCGTACATCATGAGAAATAACAATCGCTTAGCACTTGACATCTCGAAAATAGTAAGTTATCTCCTCCTCCTGTTCCTTTTTAGCACGCTAATTATAGCCTGTAAGGATAGTGAAACAAAAGTTGGGAATACAGAAACTAAAACATCGGTGGTAACGCAGCTACCAAATCCGGTAGAGGGTAATAGTTCACTGCCCAGGATATTTAGTAACGGCAAGGAAATCTATATGTCATGGGTCGAGAAGAAAGACAGCCTTGCTATTCTTAAGTACGCAAGCTACTCAAATGGATCCTGGTCCGATTATTTGGAGGAAAGTTCGGGTTCCGATTGGTTTGTTAATTGGGCCGATTTCCCGGTAATTGCCGAGAATAATGGTAATATCGTGAGTAGTTTTTTACAAAAATCTGCTACAGGCACCTACACCTACGACGTAAAACTTAACTTTTTCAACTCGAACACCAGTTTCGTGAAAAACAATTTTCTGTTGCACGATGATGGCACCCAAAGCGAACATGGATTTGTATCTGTACGTCCCTACACAGGGAATTCTTTTCTCTTTACCTGGCTAGATGGACGGGAAACGGTAGGGAAGGGACACGGACAAGGAGCTATGACCCTTCGGGCCGCACTGCTTTTCGAAGATGGAACGATAGATTACGATACCTTAATGGATGATCGCGTGTGCGATTGCTGCCAGACTGCATCGGCCATTGGGCCGGACGATGAGATCATTGTGGCTTACAGGGACAGAAAAGAAGGTGAGATAAGAGATATTTCCGTGGTACGATGGGATAAAAAGGACGGTTGGAGCGAACCTTTGCCCATTGGGGACGACCAGTGGAAAATTGATGGCTGCCCTGTTAACGGGCCTGCTATCGACTCATTCGGGAATTCTTTAGCCGTTGCCTGGTTTACGGCCGTGGGAGGCGAAGGAAAAGTACAACTAGTATTTTCGAATGATGTGGGTAGATCATATGGTAAGCCAATCAGGATCGATTCCGGGAATGCTACCGGCAGGGTAGATGTGGTTATGCTAAATGAAACGGAGGCGGCTGTAATGTGGATGGAACCAGACGGCGATGAAGAAACGATCAGGGTACTTAAAGTAACTTCAGAAGGAAAGAAAGGAGACCCGATAACAATATCCCATACCAGCGCAGAACGAGCAAGTGGATTCCCGCAGTTGGAAAGACTAGGTACCGAATTGTTCACCGCGTGGACGGTAGTAAATAAAGGAACATCTTCAATTAAAACTGCCACCTTATCTTTGGACAAACTTTAGTCCTTGAAGAAACTATTTGTAATAGGCCATACCTTTCCCGAACCCTCCACCACGGCAGCCGGGGTTCGGATGATGCAACTAATTGATCTTTTCAGGGAGTTTGGATACCAAATTACTTTCGGAAGCACGGCCTCGGCTATGGAGAAGTCGGCATCTCTGGAAGAAATGGGAATCTCGGTAGAAAGCATTCAGCTAAACCATCCATCTTTTGATGCACTGATCGGGGAACTGGATCCACAGGTTGTGATCTTCGATCGTTATATCACCGAAGAACAATTTGGTTGGCGCGTCGCCCAAACCTGTCCCGAGGCAGTTAGGATCCTGGATACAGAAGATCTTCATTTTTTACGTAAAGCGAGGGAATTGGCGATAAAAGAAGGCTTATCTGTTTCAGAAGCAAATGTGTATACCAATCTTGCCAAACGGGAGATCGCAAGTATATTGAGATCGGACCTTTCACTTATTATTTCCGAAACAGAACTGGACTTATTACAAGATCAATTCAGGATCTCATCCGAGATCTTGTTCTACCTGCCTTTGGTGACAGATATTTCTATACTGCAGCAAGCCGAATCACCCGGTTTTGAGCAACGCAGCCATATGGTCACGATCGGGAATTTTCAGCATGCACCCAACCTGGACAGCGTAAAATGGCTGGCCACCGAAATTTGGCCCGGGATCCATGAAGCGCTTCCTTCAGCAGAACTGCATGTTTACGGGAATTATGCTCCGCAACAGATCACTCAACTTCACGATCAACATACGGGATTTCACATTAAAGGATGGGCACAGGATGTGAACAAGATGATGCAAAATGCGAGATTATGTCTAGCACCCCTTCGGTTTGGGGCCGGTTTAAAAGGTAAGATCCTGGATGCAATGCGCAATGGAACACCGGTGGTTACTACTGCCATTGGTGCCGAGGGCATTAACGGTAAGTTTCCCTTCTGCGGTGCTGTGGAAGAAGAACCCGGACAACTTATCGAGGCGGCTATTCGGTTATTTTCGAATGAGAATTCGTGGAATATGGCGCGGGATCAGGGATTCAACATTCTAAGAAATCGTTTCGATCTAAGGCTTTTTTCAGAAACTTTTAAAAGAAAACTAGAAGTTTTAAATAATGATCTTCACAGCCATCGCAATAGGAATTTTGTAGGCCAGGTGCTTCACCAGCAAAACCTGCAAGCCTCTAAGTACATGAGCAAATGGATCGAACTAAAGAACCGTTTTTAAAGTAAAAGTCTGGTTTATTTAGTTAAAGTAATTTGCGAGATCGCTTTCGGCGGCGATATACCCAAACGACGCCCAATCGTCACCCGCTACGATCTCCCTGAAGATCTGTTCGGCCTTTTTCCTGTCGCCGTTGTAATAATACCAGTTGCCAATAGCATATTTTAGTGCACTTCCGGAAGGGGTATCCGTTGATCCCGGATCGTAAACAACTTCAGGTTTTAGCACCCCTTTGTATACCAGACATGCCTTATGGTAAGCGTCATTTTCGATCACGTCCATATCTTCATCAATATTAACGAGGTATTGCGCTGCCGTTTCTAACCTACCCATACGGCGATTGATCATATATATCCAATGGGTGGCAGATACAACATTATCCGGGTTCGAAGATGTTTCCAGGCAATTTTTATAGGCCTCAAGCGCATTACGCATATCTTGTTTCAGGTAATAAGCCAGCCCGAGATGGTAGTGTATATTTCCATGCATGGTGCTTACAGGAATATTTCTGGCATTAGGCATTCCATCCGGCTCTGTTTGGTTTTCTTTTCCTTCAATTAATTTAGCTGCTGCAGAAAGATCGGCGATCGCTTTATCAAATTCCCGAATGGAAATATATCTATGTCCGCGATGCCTTAACAACCTTGATTCATCGGGGTATTTCTTTAATCCATCTGTGTAGATCTCTATTGCCTTTCTGTAATCACCTTTGTAGGCGGTAAACCGTCCATACCAAATGAGTGCATCCAGATCATCGGGGTTTTCGTTGTAGTTTTTCTTCTTCTCCTCATAGCGCTGCATAAAAGCTTCGGAAGGAGCTTTGGATCGCAGGGTGTCGCCTAACAGACTTATCCCTTCGTAATTGGGTGCCGGTGCTGGTGGGTCTTTAAATTCTTCAGTTTTGCATGCAATTAAAACAGTTAGCAGAAGGATAAAGCAGATTTTATTCATAACAGAGTTTAGAGGTAAAGTTAATCTCGCTGGCAATGAATTTAAGATAAATCTAGAAATCCTGGATAAAACTCCGATTAATTGTAAGAAAAAAACTACCAAAAGTAGGAAAAAGAGTACGTTTTAGTATTATTCTTCCCTATCTTTATACTAGCCCTATTCCATTGTGATCCTGTTTATGCTGAACCTTATTTATTATGGAGCAGAAATTAAATTACACGTTTAAGCGTCGATCACAGAGTTTTCTGGAGTGGTTTTATGAGATCATAAAATCTGAGCGATACTTCACTGCAGACGCAGTTTTAGATCTGGAACCTCATTATTCCGACACCTAAATAGGTATTGCATTTTTTTTTGAACCAGATAGCTGCATACAAAAAGATTGAGAGCCGCCAATGGCAGCTCTCTTAAAAGTGTAGAATTAAATTCTACTGTTCCGTATTTTTGGCTACCTCCACTTGCATGGGGTTTTCAAGAGCCCAGGTATCTTGCCTGGTTCCTGTAACCTGCCAGCTTAGCTTTATTTCCGGAACACTGGTTTTTATAACAAAGGAGTTGGACTCCTCGTTAAGAGGCTCCCAGATGATCGCCTGAGCAAATTCCTTATCCACTATTGTTAGTTGGTATTTATAATCTCTGTTGAGCGCGCTCATATAGTCTGGTAATTGTACCGTAGCATATCCCTCGATATCGGTTGTTATATTTCCACTATATATATTCACCCTCTCATTACTTTCGATAGAATTATGTACCAGGAATTTATTTTCAGGATCCAAAGGATGGTCTATTTTAAACGCCTTGGCTGCTGCGCTCATCATACCTCCAATTGTAATATCGGAAGCAACCTCCACATCCCCTTCAAAAACCGCAGCCAGTTTAGTGGCATCGGCAGGAATAACCCGTAAGGCACTGCTCCCCCCCGAAGTGGCACTTGATCGAATTAAGACGGCAGCATCTGCCGAGGTACCGGCAGGATGCAGATCGAAGATCGCAGTTCTTCCTTTAGCAGCAACCGTAGAGGAGTTTCCCTGTTCTACGTACAAAGTAGCTTCTACGTTTATTCCCGGATTTCCAAAGCTATCGATATGTGCGCCATGTCCGGTACCGTTGTTCTTAATTTCAAGTGTGGACTTGGTGTTGTCTGATTTTGGCGTCTCCAAAAACGCTCCATTACCATATCCGTCGTGTTTGGCAAATACAGCCGGTTCTGCATTCATATCGGCACCCATGGCGGGATTCATCACAATTACGTTCATACCAGGGCCTTTCCCATTGGTTAGAACTTCTACAGCCGGTTTTCCATTTACTTTTCCGGCAACTTCATCGGTTATGATAAACTGAGCCGCACTTCCGGCCGCATTATTATTGGTGACCAGTGTATTGGCCAGGTTGGCGTTATTATCATCTGTGTTAAAGAAGGCGACTCCACCGGTTCCCATAGTAGAAGCTATTAGTGCGGTAGTGGCGTTTGCAGGATTGCCCTGAAGTATATCCAGCGACAATCCTGTACCGGCGTTCTCTAAAAAAATTCCTTTACCTGTGCCCAGATGCAATATATCAAGTGCGTTTCCGGTCCCGTTATGCCAGCCGTACAAGGAGGAACTGGCACCACTATTACTTCCCCATACCCCGTAGGCATCTCCGTCTCCAAAACCGTAGATCGCGGCATGATCGATTGCTGTAACTCCCTCCACATATATTCCCGAAAAGTCTGGGTCGCAAACCACTTCTAAGGCAAAATCTCCGTCGCCTATGATCTCCACAGGACCAGCATCTGCCGTAATACTCTTGCCAAGTCCGGCCCCTCCTTCGTCATATGCCTCATCAAGGGTATTCTTATTCTCCGTGTCTTTGGATAAAAGGGCATAGGGAACACTAATTAACTGGGTAGTAGATTCTATGGTGTAGGTTGTTCCACCTGCAGGGTCGATCTCCGTTTTAAGATAATACGATCCTAATTCCCAGAATATAGCAGAGAAACTTCCGGTAACAACGGTTCCGTCTCCAATCTCCACAGTGGCCAGACCATTAGTATTGGTAGTGGGGGTATGGGTCTCTACATATACTGCTGTTCCGGTGGGTGAACCCATAAGCACACTTATTTGCATCCCTATGGTCGTGTCTGTTATAAGGTCACCGGCTGCATCGCGCACTACAGCTTGAAAACTCATTTTTTCCGGTGTTTGCGCCCAAGTGCCGAGACAACTGAGCAAAGCGATAAAAAGAATTGTAATATTTTTCATAATTAAAATTTTTAGTGTTTGATTATTTTAAAGGTTTTCAATACTGATCCATGTTTTGTTACAGCCAGAAAATAGGTGGCCGATGACAGATACTCCATAGATACAACAGTGTTGTTCTGCTTAATTACTTTTTTCTGAAGCATTCTCCCGGACAGATCGTACAATTGGAATTCCATACCTGAAGGGTCCATATTTTGAACCATAAGTGTTACATGATTCACCGTTGGATTGGGGTAAATGGAGGCGATCAGGTTAATCTCTTCATAATCATTGTTGCCCAGTATAATTATTTCGATAGGTTGCTGAACACCCTGGCTGGCAGTTCCTCCGGATCCACTAGCTTCGATATAGTCCAGCTGCCCTATGGTATAGCTCACCGAACCGTCCGGGCTGGAAGCGTCGCCTCCGGCAGTTACTGTATTGCTTTGTGCAAAAACCGTCAATCCGGAAAGCCAGATGGCGCAGATGATTAGGTGTTTTAGTTTGTTTTTACTCATAATTAATAATTTAAAAGGTTACATAATTTTGGGTTTCTTCACTTCTATGTAAACCGCCGGACAGGAATTGTAACCTTCATTGTGCATTTTTTTTGATATTTTTATTACAAACCGTCTCTCAAAACTTACATACTATCAAAAAACCACTGCCGGATAATGAACTATTGGATCTGCTAAAGGGAGGAAACCCCGGGCGAAACCAGGCACTCGAGCTGATATATCAGCAAAATCGGGGACGGATATTCGGATTTGTCTTATCCAATAGCGGGACAACCGAACAAGCGGCAGATATCTTCCAGGAATCGGTTATTGCGTTCTATGAAAACGTAAAGGAGGATATTTTTAAAGGCGAAAGCGCCATTAGTACCTATCTGTATTCAGTTGCAAGGTTCAAGTGGTTAAACCAGATAAAAAAGGATAAGGTGAGAGATGAACATCACAACGCCCTCGAACAAGGCGATCAGGAAATAAAGGGGCAACTTGCAACCATCATTAGAGGTGAAAACAGACAACAGGTATTGGAGGTAATTGCCTTACTGGGAGAGGACTGCAAAAAGATACTAGTGGAAAGTATTTACCACAACACTTCTATGAAGGATATTGCTGCGGCGGGTAATTTTAGTAGCGATCAGATAGTTAGGAATAAAAAATACAAATGCCTTAAAAAATTAAAAGAATTGATCAGTAGCCGCCCCGCATTGATACAAATATTAAGATCCAATGAATGATTCACACGAAATAGAAATAGACCGGTACATCCAGGGCGATATGAGTGAAGAGGAACGGAAGGATTTTGAGCATAGACTCGAACATGATCCCTCATTCAATGATGCTTATCAGGCTACGCTTGCGGCGCATAAGTTGATCGATGAGGTAGGGAGGCTCGAACTACAATCTACATTACAAGGTATTGAGGAGAAGGCAAAGACTAAGGTTCCGGTGAAAAGAATAAAACCCCGGCCTTTGATGGCAGTTGCAGCTATACTTGTAGTGATCTTAGGTGTTAGCCTGTTTTTTAATCTTAGCGGCAGCATGACCACAGCAGAAGTTTACGACCGATATTACGAACCTTACGACCCACCATCTGTGTTAAGGGATAATATCGATGAAGGATCGGAGAACTGGAATAAGGCCGTCGAATACTATTATGCAGGTAATTATGAGGATGCTTTACAGTATTTTGAGATATCACAAAACGACAACGTGCATTTTACAACCCGTGAATTCTACCAGGGAATGAGTTATTTACAACTCGAACATCCGGATTATGTGGATGCTGCTTATTATTTCAACGAGGTGCGGCTGGAGAATTCAGACTACAAAGAACAGGCAAATTGGTATTATGCGCTCGCCATATTAAAGAACGGCAGGAAAATCGAAGCTAAACAGGTTTTTAAGGAGATCGTAAAGAACAAGACCTACAATCACCGTAAGGCAAAAAAAATACTGAACACTAAAATTGAAAATTAATCGGCTTATTTCCTCTTTTTTCTTCTGAATAGAAACAAAGCTGTAATAATAACCAGAAAGCCAATTCCCATGCCGTAATAGTATGGTTTGAGTCCGCGACTTAAAGAACTGGTGTTACCTGTTAACCTGAAACTACTCCAGTAAAAGGGGTGAAGTTTTTCGGGATTAGCGGTTTCCAAAAACGTGATCTTCGCTTGCTGAAGCGCAATATTTTTCGGCATACCATTGTTGAGATTCTGAAGAAATAATTGCGTTATCCGTGAAGAGGCTGCATCATCCACACTCCATAAAGTTGCTAAAAGTGATTTGCTACCTGCATACTGAAAGGCTCGTTCCAAACTCATAATTCCTTCACCCCTGTTCAATTTTCCAGCCGCCGTATTACACGCACTTAAAATCACGAGTTCTGCAGGGATACTGAGATTATAGACTTCATAAATATGTAGCATACCATCCTCGTTATCTGAACTATTAAAGAATAATCTTGATAGCATGGGGTGCTCATCTTCCACCTGTCCGTGCATTGCCAGATGCAGTATACCGGCCTTGGCGGAATTGCGTTTTAAAAGCTCTTCGGTAACATTTTCTCCTTTCCATATCTCCCCGTTGAACAGTTCGCCGGCATATTCAACTTCGGGTTGGTTATATCTTAGGTTGGAAGGTTTCTTCCGCAGCTCGTTGTCACTTTCGCTGTTGTAATCGGGTGCGAATCCATAGTAACCGGATCCTCTGCTTTTCAGACGATTATTGACAAGGGCTATTGAAGCCGACGGACTGTAAGAAACTGCATATTTTCTGAACAAATACGGTAAGTATTTGTAGTTGATAACGCCTGTTTCGGGTTCTCGGGTAAGCAAACTCTCAAAAGGCAGATACGATATATTTCCATCGGGAATAAGAATTAGCTGGTTTAGATGTTCACTATCGCCTAATTCCGGACCCAGGAGGATATCGTACAACTGAAAAGCGATGGTGGTGTATTGTGCGATCGACTCTGTATTACTTATTTCGGCCTGATTTCCACTTACTATCTCAAAAAACCTGGCCATTTGCGTAGTGAGCTCAGCAGAGTTTTCTATACGACGAACTTCGCAAGACTTAGTACTAATGTGGAAGACATAGGTATGTTTTGCCCCGGAAAAATAACTTATAATTTGTTTCTTGTTATTTAACAACTGTTTTTGAATCTCCTTTAAGGAAGCAATTTGCACATCGTATTTTAGCTCGTAGTAATCGGGATACTTCTGGGCGATCTCATTGATTAGCAAATCATAGCTATTTTGCAAAGAATGTAATTTCCCGGTGTATAGTTTGAGCATTTTATCTCGTACCTCAGCACAGCGTTTTTCTTCATTTTCTATGCGACCTACATATTCTGTGATGCCTGCCTTTAATTCTTTTTCCTTCTGAATGATTTCCTGAGGAACATTTGCAAATAAATTCACTTCCTGGTCATAAAGAGAAGCCAGGAGTAATAAGGCCTTACTTCTTTCTGTAAAATTGAACGCTGTAGCGATATAGTTTTGGTCACCTGTTACCGATTCTAAACGCAGGGCTGTGTCAATGGCACTATCCACGAGATTTATTGTTTTGGTGGTCCAGAATGATTTACTGGCGGTAGACATCTCGCTGTTTTTGATCTTTTCCAGTAATTGAATCGCTGTTTCCTGGGTATCCAGGGCGGCAACCAGATCATTTAATTCGCTGGTCTCCAAATATAATTCCTTTAGGAGCTCTCCTTTAGCAGTAAGTGCTTCCAGCAGGTATTGCCCCGATTGGATCTGCATATTGAGGTTGGGATTGGCATACCAGGATGTATTATCCATATCTGCAACAAGTATGTTGATAGCTTCCTGGTAGGCGTCCAGGGAGGCCCGAACATCACCAGCGGCATGAAGTGCACGAGCTACGAAATTTTTACATGCCCCGGTGAGCAAATGATCTTTACCAAACGTCTTTTCACGCCAGTTTACAGCTTCTTCATAGTATATCATTGCGGAGGCATAGTTTCCTGCTTCCAGAAGACTGTCGGCCTTAGTGAGAGTACTCTCACTCTCATCGTTATTCACGTGTTTTTGAAAGGGAACTGCATAATTGAAATATTCTAACGCTTTTTCATGATCGTCTAATTCCCAATACATATCTCCAATGGCTTCATTGAGGCTTCTCATTCGGTGACTGTCTGGCTTATATGTTTTAATCCAGATTCGATGTGCTTTAAGGAAATGGTCCAGTGCCTTCTCATACTCCAGTTTCTCATAATAAACACCTCCAAGATTGTAATTACAGATGGAGATATTAAAATGATCTATAGGGTAGTGTGAGGTATATAATTCCAACTCCCTCTGGTAAAAGGATGCCGATTTATCATAGTCGCCATGAGTTCTGTTGAGGTTGCCCAGGGCGCGAAGTGTATTGCCCAGATAATAAATGGATATAGAGTCGCTTGCCTCAAATTGCTCCAGAGCCCGGTGCAGAAAATTTACTCGCTCTGCCGGGTAGGTATTTCCGTCCATCCCATAGTGTCTGCTGAGGTAATATCTCCCTTTGAATTCCGATTGATCCGAATTCAACGCTTCGATCTCCGGTTCAAGTCTTTTATACAAGAGATCGAATTCGTGTTTTTTACCACGTAAAGCATAATGCTCTAGTAGCAATAACTCAAAATCCCTATCGGCTTGCATTCGGGTACGGGTTAAAAGGGACAGCGCTTTCACTATGGCCTCTTCTGCCTTCTTATTTTTAAGTTGGTTTCGGTGTAATTTATATTCCCAGATCAGCAGTTCGAGAGAGTTTTCAACCTCTAAGTTAGGGCAAGTTTGCAGGTTGCCGGCCAATACCAGAGCGGCTTTAAAATCCCCTTTAGAATTTAGCGTATGAATCTTTTCTATCCCTTCGGAAATATTACATTCCTGGGTAGATCCCGAATATTGAATTCCGAAGAAAAAAAGAAAGAATAGAAGTTTTTTCATCTGATTATCAGCCAACTCCAATAAAGATATGGAATTATTTACTTCAGAAAAAAGCTACAGAAAAAACCCTGATTTGTACTCTTTAATTAGATTCGGAATTTATTATTGTTCACAAAGAAGATACTGTTTACAAAGAAAAGTTTACCATTTTCCCAAAACGATCTGAACATCACATCGTCTACAAAATAAACTACGCTACCGCGACCCATTCGAGTCTCTCCAAAGACCAAAGAATTTTCAAGGCCGGCCTTGGCCGCGTCACCCGAGAATCCAGAAACGCTAACAGGGGTACCTTTTATATAGCCCACGTTGTATCCGCTGTCGAGGAAAGAATAGGAGCTACTGCCTAGTTTCAAACTGTAATATGTATCACCATAACCAAATGCCATGGGGTGTGACGGATCCAAAGTCACTTCGTATATACTACCGGTAATAAAATTTTTCACACTTTCTCTTTCTCTCTGGTCATATGGGGTGAGGTTTTCCGATTTTTCATTGTCACCGTCTTCATCAGAATCATTGAATTTTAAAGAAAACCCGTCTTTCCCCGAAAACGATCTCAATGCACCGCCAAAGGCGATTACCTTCCCACCATCACGTATCCATGCGTTCAGATCGTCCATCACGCTATCGTTTAGTGTTCCTCCATACCACCCGGAAGGGAGAATTAAAACATCAAATGAATTTAGCTTATCCACATTAAAGCCATCGGTATCGATGGAAGTCACCGGATAATGAAGTTGCTGTTCGAAGAAATGCCAAATGGCTCCGTAACTCAATGAAGACGTACCTTCGCCTTTCAGGACGGCGATCCGTTGTTTATTCACCAGTTTGATCTCCGGAGATCCAAAATCGTAACCATTATCGCTATAACTGGTTGGCGCCGCGTATAATTGTCGGTTGTGCTTAGTAGCTATGCTCGTTACCAATCGATCAAACTCTGCATTTTTCTTGTTGTCGCTTCGTGTAATGATGAGGCTCCCTTTATTAAATGTCTTCCCGCCATAGCTCACATCCTTTTCTGTAAAGCGCACCCTGATGTCATTTTTAAGAAGTTCTGCAAGGAAACCAGCGTCGTAGAGGCTATTCCAGCTACTGATATATCCCGGGGATGCCGGAGCCTGCTGATTATTAATGTTATATGTAGCTAGTTCACTATTCGCGCTCACATTCGATGTGGAGGCAATCGCCTCCAATCCGTAGGCCCGTGGTAGGCTCCATGCTGTAATATCGTACGTTAAGGGTTCATTTAATTTGGCGTCGGGTTCGAACAACGCTTTTACCATTTTACCCTTGGGTTGGTTGGTACTAACTACTAGTGCACCGGAGGCATTCATGCTGCCGTTCCCGTTGGTTGTATAACTGTAGCCCGAAACCGTACCGCCTGAGGCAAAACCGTACGCGATCTGGTGTTTCCTAAGCAGTTTGGTAAGTGCGTCTATCTTATCGGCATTGCCTTTCAGTACGTAGCTCTTGTATTTGAGGTTGTCATTCTGGAAGAATTTCTTGAATTCTGAGTTTAATTTCTTCGCATTTTTAGAAGCTACCTCCACGGTTGAAAGTCCGGTAGTTGTGTGATGCGCTACCCTGTCGAAGAGGGTGAGTTCGTAGCCTTCGTCTGTGTTGATACCAAGGCCTGCACGTCCGTGACCTGCCTGCTCGTAGGTCATTCCTATGGCTCCCATGAACATGGGGTAGGTATCCCCGTAGCTGGGGTAAAGCAGATCGAATCGTTCTCGGGTAAAGAACAACCATCCTTCCTTATCGAAATAACGCGCATGATTTTTACCTATCATTTCCTGGAATTCGCGTTGCCAAGTAGAAACGATCTCATGATAAGGCTCTGCGGCAGGCGCAAAATAATAGGGTTCATTAATTCCCTGTTCGTGAAAATCGACATGGACATGTGGCATCCACTGGTTATATATCTTCAATCTTTCGGTAGATTCTATTTGGGTTGCCCATACCCAGTCCCGGTTAAGGTCGAAAAGATAGTGGTTAGGACGCCCTCCCGGCCAGGGTTCGTTGTGTTCTGCGGCAACCTGTAATTTGTCATAGGGCGTGGCTTTCACCTGGTTGTACCAGTTTGCGTAACGGTCCCGGCCATCGGGATTCACGCATGGATCGATAATCACGACTGTATTGTTTAGCCATTCCTTTTTCTCGGTAATAAGTTTATATAAGGTTGTCATCGAGGCTTCGGTACTGGAAGCTTCGTTCCCATGTACATTGAAGCTTAGCCATACAATAGCGATCTCGGGATTGGACGAGCCGTTTTCGAGTCCGATATTCTTAAGGTTATCCCTTCTTATTTTATCGATATTCGCCATATTGGCTGTGGACGTAACAATGGCGTAGGTAAGCGGTCTTCTTTCATTGGTTTTTCCGTAGGATTGGTAGGTAACCAGGTCGCTGTTGTCTGCAACATGTTTAAAATAATTAACCACATCGGCGTGTCTTGAGAATTCACTGCCGATCTCGTATCCGAGGAATTCGGAGGGCGATTTAAGTTGTGCGTTAAGGGATATGGTAACGAATAAGAGTAAAAGAGAGCTTAAGCGAATCATTGTTAGTTTTTTAAAACGAAGCCTAAAGGTAACGGAATTTCTAAAATTCGGGAATTGAAAGTTGAACTTTTTCAACACTATTATGAATTAACGTATTTTTAGAAATTGCCGAAATAAAAGTGTTTATTTTTGAATGAATTTCTGAAACCATGCCAATCGAAACCATTCCCTATAAAGAAACCGGTTTTTTCTCTAAACTTATTTGTGATTATCTCGCGGAGGACGACTCGATACGGCCCTTTTATCATCGCTTTCCTAATATTGAGGCATTCCGCGATCAAATCGAGGAGAAAAATAAAGGATATGACCATAATTTCAGGAAAACGCTGGTTTCGGCCTTGAAAAAACAGTTGGAAGGGCTATCACTTTCCGAAGCCACCCAGGCTAATATCGAGGCGTTGCATAGCGAGAAAACCTTCACCATTACTACGGGACATCAACTTAATCTATTTACCGGCCCATTGTATTTTCTTTACAAGATCATTTCGGTAATAAACCTTTCCGAAGCCTTAAAAAAAGAATATCCCGATCATGATTTTGTACCGGTATATTGGATGGCTACCGAGGATCACGATTTTGAGGAGATCAATTATTTTAATTTCCACGGAAAGAAGATACGATGGAATCGCGCTGACGGTGGTGCAGTTGGGGAGTTAAGTACGGAAGGACTCGACGCAGTGTTGGAGATTTTCGATAAAGAAATGGGAAGTGGGAAGTTTAGCAATGGTCTGAAAGAACTGTTCGAGACTGCATACACGAAACATCGGGATCTAACTCGGGCAACGCGGTATCTGGCCAACGAATTATTTGGAGCGTATGGACTAGTGATCGTTGACGGAAACGACCACCAGCTAAAAACAGCTTTTATTCCGTATGCACAACAAGAACTTGAAAAACGCACAGCGTTTAACCACGTAACAGAAACCAGTTCCAGATTAAAGGAATTGGGGTATCCGGAGCAAGTGAGTCCGAGAGAAATTAACCTGTTCTACCTAAATGAAGGATTGCGAGAGCGTATCATTGAAAAAGACGGGGTGTATCACGTTAACAATACCCAGATCAGTTTTAGCGTAGAGGACATCATTGAAGAGTTACATACCTATCCGGAGCGATTTTCACCAAATGCACTTCTCCGGCCCTTATATCAGGAGGTGATACTTCCTAACCTCTGTTATGTTGGGGGAGGTGGTGAACTGGCGTATTGGCTGCAGTTGAAAAAGTATTTCGATACTGTGGAGGTTACTTTTCCGATATTACTTTTACGAAATTCAGCCTTGTTGATACAGGAGAAATCCCTGGACAAATTAAAAAGATTGCAGCTTTCGGTACGAGAATTATTCCTCCCTGTACAGGAGCTGGAAAATATGCACACCCGTCGTATTTCCGAAATAGATATCGATTTTAGTAAGCAACGGGAATTTTTAAAGCAGCAATTTCGATCTATGTACGAGATCGCCGAAAAAACCGATGCGTCCTTTCTAGGAGCTGTTGCGGCCCAGGAGAAAAAACAGTTAAATGGACTTGACAAGCTGGAAAAACGATTGTTAAAAGCCCAGAGACGAAAACTTTCAGGAGAGTTGGAAAGGATCACAACGTTAAAGGAATCTCTATTCCCGGGTGAAAGCCTGCAGGAGCGGTATAAGAACTTTTCTGAATTCTATTTGGAGTACGGACCGGAGTTACTTTCTGTTCTAAAAAAAGAACTGGATCCACTAGTGAATAAGTTTACGGTAATTAGCTGGTAATTTTTACGAAAAGATTTAGGCGAATTATTTTTTTGAATTACTTTTGCCTATGCACAATAACGTCCTCATTTTAGACTTCGGATCGCAGTATACCCAACTAATTGCAAGACGTGTTCGAGAGTTGAATATCTATTGCGAGATCCATCCTTACCATCATATTCCTGAGAATTTAGAACCCTTTAAAGCAGTGATTTTGTCCGGTAGCCCGTTCTCGGTGCGCGCCGAGGATGCTCCGCATCCAGACCTTTCTGCAATAAAGGGCCACAAACCCCTGCTGGGGGTTTGTTACGGCGCGCAGTATCTTGCTCATTTTAACAAGGGTCACGTAGCCCCATCGGATATTCGGGAGTACGGACGTGCAAAGTTGGAAACCATACACGATCGCGAATGTTTGTTTGCCGGTATTCCTGAAAATACACAAGTATGGATGAGCCATAGCGATACCATAGCCGAATTGCCTGAAGGAGGTGTGCGACTTGCCAGCACAAGTGATGTTGCAAACGCTGCCTATCGCATTGAAGGAGAAGATACCTACGCTATCCAGTTTCACCCTGAAGTTTATCACACAACCCACGGGAAACATCTTCTAGAGAATTTTCTGGTTCATATCGCCCAGGTGAAACAAGACTGGACACCTGCTGCATTCGTAGAGGAAACAGTTGATATGCTGAAAGAAAAAATTGGGGATGGTAAAGTGATTCTCGGACTAAGTGGTGGCGTGGATTCCACTGTGGCAGCAGTGCTGTTACACAAGGCCATTGGCAAGAATCTCTACTGCATATTTGTAAATAACGGTTTGCTTCGAAAAAATGAATTTGAAGATGTACTCGACCAGTATAAGCATATGGGTCTTAATGTACACGGTGTGGATGCTTCGGCACGTTTCTTGGAAGCACTGAAAGGAGAATCTGATCCTGAAGCCAAGCGCAAGGCAATTGGTGGGATGTTTATAGACGTTTTCGACGATGAAGCACACAGGGTGGAAGATGTAGATTGGCTGGCACAGGGTACCATCTATCCGGATGTTATTGAAAGTGTTTCGGTTAACGGGCCTTCAGTAACCATAAAATCACACCACAACGTAGGTGGTTTACCGGATTTTATGAAATTAAAAGTGGTGGAACCATTAAAAATGCTGTTTAAGGATGAGGTGCGCAGAGTAGGTGCCGAATTGGGGATAGATAAAAAACTTTTAGGCAGACATCCGTTTCCGGGGCCAGGCCTTGCTATTCGGATCCTGGGAGATATAACTGCTGAAAAAGTTCGTATCTTACAGGAGGTTGATCACATTTTTATAGAGGGACTTCGCAAGTGGGATCTGTACGATAAAGTGTGGCAAGCCGGTGCCATCTTGTTGCCCGTGCAAAGTGTTGGAGTGATGGGAGACGAACGAACTTACGAGCAGGTAGTAGCCTTGAGAGCCGTGGAAAGTACCGATGGAATGACGGCAGATTGGGTAAATTTACCGTATGAGTTCTTACAGGAAACCAGTAATAATATAATAAACCGGGTGAAAGGCGTTAATAGAGTAGTGTACGACATAAGTTCTAAGCCTCCGGCTACCATCGAATGGGAATAAAAAAGCAATGAAAAGGATAATTTACTGCATACTTATCGGTCTTATTATGTTTATGGGTGGTCCCGCACTAGCCCAGCAATATAAGACCCACCGGGTTGAAAAAGGGGAGACTGTATACAGTATCTCAAAAAAGTATGGCATTTCTGAAGAAACTCTCTATGAGCTCAATCCAGACGCTAAGAACGGCCTCCGGTTAAATGCTTTGCTAATGATCCCTTCGGAAGGATCTGCCACTATGCAGGAGAAAGTTTCCTTCAAAAAGCACCGTGTAAAGCGAAAAGAAACACTTTTTAGTATTGCACAACGGTATAATATCACCGTAGATGATATTAAGAAATACAACAAAGAACTGTATTCACGTCAGCTTAAAAAAGGAGAAAGAATACAGATCCCGGTTTTTGAACAGGTGGCGGTAACGGATAATACTTCAACTACAACCGTTGAAACAGGAACGGCAAGTAATGGTAAACATACGGTTCAGCCTAAGGAAACTAAATATGGGATCGCCCGTAAGTACGGTATCACCATAGCCGAACTGGAAGCACTTAATCCACTGGTTGGAGAGAATCTGCCTATCGGTACTGTTCTCAATGTGCCGGTGGACTCACTTATAGAATCGGCAACGATAGAAGAGGAGGATTTCGAATTCTACGAAGTTTTACCAAAAGAAGGATTTTTCAGATTAAAGGTAAAACTAGGCCTTAGCCAGGAAGAGATCATAGCGCTCAATCCCTACGCTAAAGACGGTCTTAAGGAAGGTATGATCCTAAAAATTCCGAAGGAAAAAAACAGCGATACAAGAGATACACATGTTATTGTTAACCTGGAAGACGGGATAAAGAACTACCGTAAAAAGAAGATAGCTGTTATGTTGCCTTTCCAATTATCGAAAGCAGACAGGGACTCTTTGCAAAATAACATAGATCTTATAAAAGATAATGGAGCTCTTCGCGTTGCCCTCGACTTTTACAGTGGAGTACTTATGGCTGCCGAATTTGCCAAGGACAAAGGAATATCGGTAGAATTGGATATATATGATACCGAAGGTAGTGAGAGTAAGGTTAGCACTATATGTACATCTAATGACTTCTCCAATGTGGATGCCGTAATTGGACCATTGCTTCGACGAAATGTTGAAAAAGCGGCCGCCTCCCTGAAAAAATCAGACACTCCCATATTTTCACCCCTCAGTAACAGGGAGATCAAGATCTCCTCTAATTTATTTCAAACCCTGCCTTCAGATGAAATGTTACAGCAGGCAATGTTAGAGTATCTTAGGACGCACGCCCCTGGTAAAAATGTGATAATTATTAGTGATTCAAAAAAGACGAAGGAAAAGGCAGCTCTTGTTGAGGCCATTCCCGGGGCGAAAACATTGGCGCCCAGAGAAAAAGGATTCCTGTACGATACAGATATTAGTTCGAGGCTGGACAATACGCGGGAGAACTGGGTGATACTCGAATCCGACAATCCCGTGATCGTGGCGAACGTAGTTGGATTGCTCAACGGGATGCCGGATCATGTAACAATTAGACTCTTTACATTGGATAAGAACGACGCATTCGATTATGAAGATGTGTCGAATATTCACCTGGCTAATCTCAATTTTACCTTTCCCTCTGTGAATAAGAGTTATAATTTTAAAGATAAGAGCGCTTTCTTGGTAAGCTATAAGAACAAATACGAAGTTCTTCCTAATCGTTTTGCAGTTCGTGGATTCGATGTAACCTACGATGTGATCTTAAGGCTTGCCATAGCAGACGATGTTTACGATGCCAGCGATAGCAATGTAGAGACCGAATATATAGAAAACAAGTTTCGCTATACCAAGAAAATGTTCTCCGGCTATCAGAATAATGCCCTGTATATCATAAAATACAATAAGGACCTTCAATTTGAAGTAGTAGAATGAGTACTTCTAAAGTAACCTATCTGGGAGATCTGCGTACCCAATGTGAACATCTACGGTCGGGAAATACCTATATCACAGATGCCCCGCTCGATAATAACGGAAAAGGAGAAGCTTTTTCTCCTACCGATACAGTGGCAACAGGACTCGCAAATTGTATGCTTACCGTTATGGGTATAAAGGCCAGGGACCTTGGTGTGGTCCTCGACGGCTCAACTGCCGTGGTTACCAAAATAATGGCTGCAAATCCCCGGCGTATTGCTGAAATAGAGATAGAAATGTCTCTCCCTTCCAATGTTTCCAACAAGCATCAAAAAATCTTAGAAAATACCGGAAATACCTGCCCGGTGCATCATAGTTTGCATCCCGATATACAAAAACGTATCCATTTTAATTGGGACAGCTTTTAAGGCTTCTGAAATTTTCTTCAATAAATTCCGATTTTTTTCGTTAGCAATTTTATGAAAATCCTTTTAATCCTGGCAATCCCGGTCTTACTGTTATTCCCGGTTGAAAATGACAAGGAAAAAATGCAGTGGGATGAATCACGTCCGCTAACCTGGTCCGATTTCAAAGGGGTCCCTAATGGTTCCGATGATTACGTGGCTAGCACGAATAGCGGGATATCCTTATCATACTCGATTGGCTATCGCAACGGCGAGTATAAATTCAATTTTACTGTTCAAAGCAATTTTTACCCTAAACAATCCTGGTATCGTCCCGAGGCGGCTTCAGAATATATTCTGAAACATGAACAGACACACTTCGATATTTCCGAACTACACGCCCGAAAGCTGAGGAAAAAACTTATGGAACTCGATGTTACCGAAAACGTAAAGGCAGATGCCGATAAATTGTATAGTGAGATCGAACAGGAGAGACGAGATATGCAACATCGGTTTGATAGTGATAGTGATCATTCCAAACTTCGTGAACTGGAACTCGAATGGAGGGACTTCATTGCTTCCGAATTAGAGAAATATGACTCCTGGAAATAAACAGGAAGGTACCAACCCTGTACCTAACGCTGCACATCTTATAGAACTCGCTAACTACAAAATGCCTTTTGGGAAGTACAAAGAGCAATATCTGGTCGATCTACCTGAGGCTTATTATGTGTGGTTCAAACAAAAAGGCTTTCCTCCGGGAAAATTAGGCCGGCTAATGCAGGAAATGCACGAGCTGAAAATTAATGGCCTGGAGGGTATGCTTCGTAAATTGATCGAATGACCGATCATTATTTCTTTGCCGATTTCTTCACTTCCTTGCTGATGTTTGAAATATGTTTGGACTTTAGATTATAACTAAATGACCCGCCAACATATTCCTGATAGACCATTTCTCCTGTCCTGGCTGACACTACATGGATAAATTTCTGTGTGTTAACGCGTACATATCGTAAATAATAAATATCCTCGGCGTCCATGATCTTCTGGTTAAGGTCGGCATCTGAAATAAACTCATAATTATAATCATATTTTGAGAATAGTGATTCAGTATCGTCCTTATCTTCATCAAGACCTTTCCACGGATTGTATCTTATCTTAACATAATCGGGGATATATAAGGTTTTTGTTGTTAATTGTTTCAACCCCTTCTGTGTATCACTTTCGTACATCCATAAGGTCTCTTCGCGTTCTATGGCCGAACTTATTTGCTGAAAATAATTTACAAGAAACCCTTTACCATAATTGTTGAAAACATCTTTGTTGAACATAGATTTCACTGCTTCTTTTGACTTTTGAGTCATTGTTGTGGCAATGAACTCGTCTTTGGGAAACAATTCAACCCTTGCGATGTTAACCCTGCTGTCTTCAAGTATATCGTTTACTCTTTCGGCATCACGTTTCTTCAAACTTTCTAGCTTCTTATTTAATCGCTCGATATCGAACATGTAAATATCGATATAGGCATGCAAATAAGAGTATTTGTCGACTCCCGTGGTGGTTTGCATCGTCTTTTTATACCCCTCTAATGTCGCTATAGAATAGTTTCCATCCAGATATTCGGCTATATTGAATTCTGAAAGTGATACTACCTTAAAGGGCGTGGCCTTCCATGACATATTCAATATGGTTTCATATTCTGAAGTGCTGTATATATTGGAAAGTACAAAAACTGTGGTTGTTTTTTTAAATGACTCAAGGGTTCCTTTCTTAAAATTTTTTGAACCCCCAATATGTCTTGGGCTTACAGATATCTGGCTAAAAGAGGTTACACAAATGAAAATGAATAGGATTGTAAATGTTGATCTGATGGTATTATACATTATGTTTTGGTTTAGTATTTCTAGTAAGTTCTGGAAAACGCCAAATATAACCCGTAATATCTAATAAACTTTAAATTGATTTATTCTTTTATAAGTCTGAAACTTCTAAGAATAATGTATCTTTACACCCCGTATAGGTAACAGCAAGCTACAACTTCATGAGCAAAACAAAGTACATCTTCGTTACGGGCGGGGTTTCATCATCATTAGGAAAAGGTATCATCGCTGCATCGCTGGCTAAATTGCTGCAGGCACGTGGTTACCGGGTAACGATCCAAAAACTGGATCCCTATATAAATGTCGATCCGGGAACCCTAAATCCGTATGAACATGGAGAATGCTATGTTACAGACGACGGCGCTGAAACCGACCTGGACCTGGGCCACTACGAACGATTCCTCAATGTACCTACCTCTCAGGCAAATAATGTCACCACCGGTCGTATCTACCAAAGTGTTATTGAAAAGGAAAGACGGGGCGAATTTTTAGGAAAGACCGTACAGGTGATCCCGCATATCACCAATGAGATAAAAGAGCGTATTCAGATATTGGGTAACAGCGGGGATTACGATATTGTTATCACAGAGATCGGGGGAACCGTAGGTGATATAGAGTCACTACCATACATAGAATCTGTACGTCAGTTAAAATGGGAATTAGGCGACGATAACGCCCTGGTGATCCATTTAACCTTAGTGCCATTTCTCTCGGCGGCCGGAGAATTAAAAACAAAACCCACGCAGCATTCGGTAAAAACACTCATGGAAAGTGGGATCAGGGCAGATATACTCGTTTGTAGAACCGAACATCATTTAAGTCAGGAACTGCGCCAGAAATTGGCCTTATTCTGTAATGTGAAAGAAGAGGCAGTTATTCAGTCAATAGATGCATCTACCATTTACGACGTACCCAATATGATGCTGGATGAAGGCCTGGATGATGTCACCCTCAAGAAATTAAATCTTGAGAATGCCCCGGAACCTAATCTGGATCAATGGAACGAATTTCTCGATCGTCATAAAAACCCGAAGAGCCACGTAAAGATCGGTTTGATAGGGAAGTATGTAGAATTACAGGACAGCTATAAGTCTATCCTGGAGTCTTTTATCCATGCAGGTGCCGAGAATGAAGTGAAAGTAGATGTGGAATATATCCATTCAGAACATATAGATTCTAATACCATCAAGGATGTGGTTTCGCATCTGGACGGAATCCTGGTAGCGCCCGGGTTTGGAGAAAGAGGCGTGGAAGGTAAGATAGATGCAGTACGTTATGCGCGTGAGAATAATCTACCTTTCTTCGGAATTTGCCTGGGAATGCAAATGGCGGTGATAGAATACAGCCGAAACGTCCTGGGACTGGAAGGAGCTAATTCCACCGAAATGGATCCGGACACCCCTCACCCGGTTATCGACCTGATGGAAGAACAAAAAAATGTAACGCATAAAGGAGGTACTATGCGACTTGGATCATGGGCCTGTGAATTAAAGGAAGGATCTATTGTAAGTGGAGTATATAAAACAAAAGTGGTGAAGGAGCGGCATCGCCATCGTTATGAATACAATGACCATTACCGCGACCAACTGGAAGCAGCAGGAATGACGGCCACAGGTTTCAATCCCGATACTGGGCTGGTGGAGATCATAGAACTACCCTCTCACCCCTGGTTTGTAGGGGTGCAATACCATCCCGAATACAAGAGCACAGTAGCAAATCCGCATCCGTTATTTGTTGCATTTGTGAAAGCGGCTCGTGAACATTCGGAGAAATAAGACAATTTGGCGTAATTTGCAGCCGCGGCGGGATTATTGGTAATGAGAAGTCGGCAGTATCGCCTTCAGAATTAATTCTGAAAACATAAATTGACAACTTAATTAAGTTCGAAGCAAAAACACTTTTGGCTTCGGAATTTGAACATATGGAAGAAAAGAAGTTTGACCTCAATTCACTAATTGGTTTTATACTTATAGGAGGGATCCTGGTTTACATGCTTTATCTGCAACAACCTACTCCGGAGGAAATTGAGGCAGAAAAACAAAAGACCGAACAGCTCAGCAAGGAGGCTGAAAAGACAGAAGAGGAGGTAGTAAAAGATACGATAGGGCTTGAAGAAGGTATTCAGGAAATCGTTGCGGTACAGACAGGGGACTCCCTTGCCATGGAAAATCTTAAAAACAGGCTGGGCTCTTTTGCATACTCGGCTACCTTGCCTTCAGCGATCGAATCTACCACCGTGATCGAGAACGATGTCCTCGAACTTCACGTAAGTAATAAAGGTGGTCAAATAACCCTGGCTCGCCTGAAGGATCACACCACTATCAACGGAGATCCTATCTACCTTATTAAAGACGGAAACAATTCTTTTAATCTGCAATTTACTTCCGAAAACAGACTGCTAAATACAAAGGACCTGTTCTTCGAGCCCAAGGTATCAACCGATGGAGAGAACAAGGTACTCAGCATGCGTTTGAAAGCTTCGGAAAGCGCATATATTGAATATCGTTACGAATTAACGCCAGGAGAATACATGATGGGATTCAGTTTAAAGACCCAGGGACTGGATGGCGTTATGAACACCTCCCAACCCATATACCTTGACTGGAACCTAAAAGGGTATCGTCACGCAAAAAGTATTTCTTACGAAAACAGATATACCAGGCTTACCTACGAATACGAAGGTGACAAGCACTCCAAACTATCACCTTCAGGAGAAGATGAGGAGTTAGAAAAAGATGTTAGCTGGATGAATTTCCGTCAGCATTTCTTTTCTTCTATGCTCCTTACCGACACACCTTTCGATGAGGTCGCCTTAACTTCGGTTGACCTGGTGGAAGACGAAGAAGTAGACACGGTATTTACAAAACAATACGGCGCCAAAATGCTACTTACCGCCAAAGGAGGTTCTGTGGATTATAATATGAATATGTATTACGGTCCTACCGATTACAAGATCTTTAAAAAATACGATCGAAACCTCGATGAAGCTATGCCACTGGGATGGGGAATCTTTGGTATGATCAACAAATACATCATCATCCCATTGTTCGGTTTTCTAAGTGGGTTCCTTCCTGCCGGTATCGCCATCATTGTATTGACCATCCTTATCAAGTTAGTATTATCTCCGGTTCAGTATAAGCAGTATCTCTCTCAAATGAAGATGAAGATCCTGAAACCCGAATTGGATGAGATCCGCGAGAAATACAAGGACAACAAAATGAAGATCCAGCAGGAGACCATGAAATTGCAGAACATTGCAGGGGCCAATCCGTTGAAAACGGGATGTTTACCGGCATTACTGCAAATTCCGGTGTTCTATGCTTTGTTTACTTTCTTCCCAACTGCCTTCGACCTGAGACAAAAGAGTTTCCTGTGGGCGGAAGATCTGTCGAGTTTCGACACCATCGCGGAGATTCCGTACATACCTTTTTATGGAGACCATATTAGTTTATTCCCAATTCTCGCGTCCATCGCCATTTTTGTCTATATGATGATGACAATGGGGCAGAGCATGCAGGCACAACAGCAACCTGGAATGCCAAATATGAAGTTTCTTATGTATCTGTCTCCGTTGTTCATGCTCGTATTCTTTAATAACTACGCCAGTGGGCTATCGCTTTATTATCTAACCTCTAACCTGATCACCATTGGTATCATGCTGGTGATCAAGAACTTTATTCTGGACGAGGACAAGATCCATGCGAAGATTCAGGAGAATAAGAAAAAGCCTAAAAAACAGAATCGTTTTCAACGGAAGATGGCAGAAATGATGGAGCAGGCCGAACAACAAAAAAAGGCTGGAAAACGGAAGTGATCATAAATAGTATTTTTTTGAAAAAGTAGGATCAGGATTCAATACATTTTTAAAAAATTCGTTTACTATAAAAGTGCAATGGTATGAGATCTGTTTTGTTTTTTTTCTTCGGAATTGTTTTCACATTCTCCCCACTTTTATCACAGGAGGGAATCAATCAATTTGATGAGAATAAAAAGCGGCATGGTAGCTGGAAGAAATACTTTCCGGGTACCGATCAATTACGCTATGAAGGTGAGTTTGATCACGGCAGGGAAACAGGTACCTTTAAATTCTATTGCGAGGATTGTGGGAGTCAGCCCATGGTGATCAAAAAATTCAGACCAAATAGTGATATTGCCGAAGTTCAGTACTTTACTGTAAAAGGTAAACTGGTTAGCGAAGGCAAAATGCAGGGAAAAGACCGAATAGGAGAGTGGTTATTCTACCATAAGAAGTCCAGCGCTGTAATGTCCAGGGAGAACTATAAGAACGGAAAACTGGACGGTAAAAAGTATACCTACTATCCCAACGGTCAGGTCACCGAGGAAATAAGCTATGTTGATGGCCTTATGCAGGGTGAAAACCTGTATTATGGCCCTGATGGGACTTTATTAAAAAAACTTCGATATAGCAACGACCAACTTCATGGGGAGGCTATATACTATGATGCCTATGGGAATGTAACTATAAAAGGGTTCTATAAGGACGGCGCCAAACACGGTCTCTGGCAATACTTCAAGGATGGAAAGGTGGAAGTTGAGGAAACCCACCCCAGGCCCAGAAATTAGTTACATATTGTAATTTTTGACCAGCGCTAACGTCACACTATCTTAAACAGTTTTATCGTATTTTTGCAGCGAATTAATTATCGTATGAAGCAGCGGGTTGTTGTAGGATTAAGTGGAGGAGTAGACTCCAGTGTGGCTGCCTATCTTCTTAAAGAACAAGGTTATGATGTTATAGGCCTCTTTATGAAGAACTGGCATGACGACACTGTGACCATATCTAATGAATGTCCGTGGTTAGAAGATAGTAATGATGCAATGCTTGTTGCTCAAAAACTTGGGATTCCGTTTCAAACAGTCGACTTGAGTGAGCAATATAAAGAACGGATCGTAGATTATATGTTCAGGGAATACGAAATGGGAAGAACTCCCAATCCTGATGTATTGTGTAACCGGGAGATCAAGTTCGATGTGTTTATGAAGATCGCTCTGGACCTTGGGGCCGATTTTGTGGCTACAGGCCATTACTGCCGAAAGGATTCTATAGAGAAAGATGGCAAAACCATCCACAGGTTACTTTCCGGCAAGGATAATAACAAAGACCAGTCTTATTTTCTTTGTCAGTTATCCCAGGAGCAACTGGCAAAGACCCTCTTCCCAATTGGAGAACTAATGAAACCCCAGGTAAGAGAGATCGCTGCGAGTAAGGGTCTTATCACCGCCGAGAAAAGAGATTCTCAGGGGCTTTGTTTTATTGGAAAAGTCCGCCTGCCCGATTTCCTTCAGCAGCAGTTAGCTCCGAAGGAAGGAGTGATCGTAGAGGTCCCTTCAAACTTCGAAGGCTATGCTGTAGGCCCACCTAATTTTAATTCCGAAGAAGATAAACTTAAATACCTGGCGGCTAAGAAAAGGTACGGAACCGGTGATGGTACTGTAGTTGGGAAACACCAGGGAGCACATTTTTTTACCAAAGGTCAAAGAAAAGGCCTGGCCGTAGGCGGGACGAAAGAACCCCTTTTTGTAATCGATACCGATGTAGAAGAAAATGTGATCTACACAGGGCAGGGGAAAGACCATCCCGGCTTGTATAGACAAGGACTCTTTGTGCGGGGCGAGGAGATACATTGGGTTCGTGAAGATCTTGAATTAGAGGTAGATCAATCTTTAAAGGTTAAGGCTCGAATCCGCTACAGGCAACCTTTGCAGGAGGCAACGCTGCACCGGACAGAGTCTGGACTTTATGTTATCTTTAAGCAGCCGCAGTCGGCGATTAGCGAAGGGCAATTTGTTGCCTGGTACGATGGGGAAGAATTGCTGGGCAGTGGTGTAATATCTTAATTATTTTATATGAAAAAATTATTTATGGCCGGGATTATGTTAGTGTGTCAGGGCATACTCGCACAATCACAGGAGGCTTTGGTGTTTTTTGCCGACAAGGAAAATGTGGCGGCCTCGATCGCTAATCCTATTAGTATCCTAACCCAGGAGGCCATCGATAGAAAAACAACGCATAACGTAACAATCGATGAGCGGGATGTACCCGTGAATGAAACCTATATAAGCACGATTAAGAGTCAGCCCGGGATCACAGTGTACTCTAAGAGTAAATGGCTTAATGCGGTTTACGTGAGCGGTACTCAGGCTGAAGTCGAAGACCTCCTCAATTTATCTTTTGTTACGGCAGTAGAATTCATGGATCCTGATCTGAACCTATTTCCGGTTCCTTTTCCTACACCCGATAAATTTTCCCTTGAGAACGAATCTTCCCGAATCGTTTATAATTATGGAGCAGCAGCCAATCAAATACAAATGCTGGCCGGAGATTTCCTGCATGAACAGGATTTTACCGGAGATGGAATGATCATCGCCGTTCTGGATAGTGGCTTTCCAAACGTAACCACCAATCCTGCTTTTGCCGAATTGATTTCTGAAAACAGACTATTAGGGACTTTCGATTTTGTATTGGATCAAGTCACGATAGGCGGAAGTAGTAGTCATGGCGCAAGAGTGCTTAGCGATATGGCTGGCTTTATCGACGGACAGTTCGTGGGAACAGCCCCGGAAGCGTCCTATTATCTGTTCAGGACAGAAGATGCCTCCACCGAACGCCCGGTAGAAGAGGCATACTGGTTGGAAGCCCTGGAACGAGCCGATAGCCTTGGAGTCGATGTGGTGAACACCTCCCTTGGGTACCAGGATTTTGATAATCCTAATTACGATCACAGCTATGCCGATCTGGATGGGGAGACCACCCTTGGCGCCAGAGCAGCTAATCTTGCTTTCGACAAGGGAATGCTACTGGTAACCTCGGCGGGTAATGACGGGGGAGGATTTACTTACGTCGCAACCCCCGCGGATGCTCTGGGTATTTTAACGGTAGGTGCTGTAGACAGCAATGGTAATTACGCCTCGTTCAGCTCTATTGGCCCTACGGTAGATGGTAGAATAAAGCCCGATGTTATGGCGCAAGGTGCCAGTGCTGCCGTAGTTAACGAAAATGGAATGATAACCACCAATAGCGGAACTTCCTTTAGCTCTCCTATTATGACAGGCGTGGTGGCTTGTTTGTGGCAGAGCAGGCCGGACGCACGTAACTTTCAGGTTATGCAGATCGTTAGGGAATCTGCGCATTTGTTCAACAATCCTACAGACGAGATGGGCTACGGCATCCCTAACTTCGAAGATGCATATAATGCCCTGCAACTCTTAGGAAATGATCAATTCTTATTACAAATTAATTTTGCGTTGTATCCTAACCCTGTAAGTGAAATATTAAATATATCATTCCCTACAGCTGAAGAGCGCGCCACCGTTACAGTATATAATCTATTAGGCGAAAAAGTATTTGATCACGAAGTTACCAGCACAACGGGGGGAATAAATATTGCGCAGCTACGCGCAGGCATGTATTTGGTTTCCATCAAGGGGGAATTAGCTTCCAACACCTTTAAAATTGTAAAGCGATAGTGCAAAACAGGATTACAACATTATTTAATATCAAGTATCCCATCATCCAGGCCGGAATGATCTGGAACAGTGGCTGGCGATTAGCAAGCGCAGTTAGCAATGCCGGGGGCTTGGGCCTGCTTGGCGCCGGATCCATGTATCCCGAGGTCCTTAGGGAACATATACAAAAATGTAAAAAGGCAACCGATAAACCCTTCGGAGTAAATGTTCCTATGTTATATCCCAATCTGGAAGAGATCATAGAGATTATAATCGAAGAAGGAGTTTCAATCGTGTTTACTTCCGCTGGCAACCCGAAAACTTATACCTCTCAACTCAAGGAAGCCGGAATCACCGTAGTGCATGTGGTAAGTAGTGTAAAATTTGCCTTAAAAGCTCAGGAAGCCGGAGTGGATGCTGTTGTGGCTGAAGGCTTCGAGGCTGGCGGTCATAATGGGAGGGAAGAAACTACAACCTTCACACTTATCCCTATGGTGAAGGAACAAATTTCTGTCCCACTTATCGCAGCCGGAGGGATCGCCAATGGCAGAGGAATGTTGGCGGCCATGGTACTGGGAGCTGATGGTGTGCAGGTAGGTAGTAGATTTGTTGCTTCGGAAGAATCCAGTTCACATATTGCCTTTAAAAAGATGGTGGTTGCCGCCAAAGAAGGTGATACTCTTCTTACCTTAAAAGAACTGGCTCCCGTACGAATGCTGAAAAACAAGTTCTTTGAGGATGTGATGAAATTATATCAATCCAACCCTTCTCCCGAAGAGCTGAAAGAATTACTGGGCCGGGCCAGGGCGAAACGCGGTATGTTTGAAGGGGATCTGGAAGAAGGCGAACTGGAAATAGGACAGATCGCAGGATTAATTCACGACATAAAACCGGCGGCACAAATTGTGGACGAAATGGTAACCGAATTCGAGGCAGCAAGATCTACAGTGAAAGACCTGTTTTAATTTTTCTTTGTCCAGCTGTAGGTGCGATTTTCAACCCATTTCCCTTCGGAATCCATCTTATAGGAAGTGGTGATGAGTTCAGTTTTTTTTCGAATACTGATATGCCGGTCTTTCCAGCTGTTGCCGTTAGGAAGTGAAAAAGTTTGAACAGATTCTGTCGTGTATTCATCGATAGGATGTAAAGATCCTAATCCTATCATTCCTCCATTGCCAAATTGCTCCACAACCGCAACTTCATTCACATTATCCCAGTATTGACGAAATTCCCAAAAATCACCTTGTTCCTCCCCATCTATTAAGCCAAACAACCTTCCTTTCATAGTGGTTTTTCCCAGGCCCCAGGACCATTCGATCCCGTAATGGGTGAATGGCTCGTTCTCTGAAACATAATTCTTGTTATCCGCAATCCAGGTACCAATACTTTCTTCGAGATCGTTCAGAAACCACTCCGGAATTTTTTTCTCCTGAGCTGTAGCTAACGAAGTAATAAAAATGATAAGTATTATGCTCAATTTCTTCATAGCGGTCGTTCTTATTTTAGCTCAAAACTTCCGGTGAGACCTTCAGTCGAACTGGTTCCAACCATCACATTAAAAGCTCCCTTTTCTACGATAAAATCTCCCTGTCCGTTGAAGAAACCTAGCTCCTTTTCAGTAAGGACAAATTCTACGGTTCGTGATTCTTTAGGTTTTAAACCAAATTTCTCAAATCCTTTTAGTTCCTTAACGGGTCTTACTACACTCGCCACCCTGTCCCTTATGTATAACTGACATACTTCTTCTCCAAACCGATTTCCCTTATTTGTCACTTTCACCGAAACTTTTATTGCCCTAGAATTAGATGCATCTATTTTTAGATCCGAATATCCAAATTCTGTATAACTCAATCCAAATCCAAATGGGTATTGCGGAGTATTTGATTCGTCTGTATAATGCGACCAGAATACCAGATCGATTGGTCCCGGTCTTCCGGTGCTATAGGGATTGTAGTATATTGGCACTTGTCCAACACTTCTCGGGAATGTCATTGGAAGTTTCCCACTCGGGTTGTATTCACCAAAGAGAACCTGGGCTACGGCATGACCGGTCTCACTCCCTAAATGCCAGGCCTCAACGATGGCAGGAATATTTTCGGCGGCCCAGGGAATGGTAAGGGGGCGGCCATTGTTTAGTACCAGGATTATATTTTTGTTTACACTATAAACATCTTCAAGTAGTTCCTGCTGTAAACCGGGGAGATCCAGATTGGCACGGCTTCTCCCTTCACCGCTCTGAAAACCGTGCTCGCCCAAAACCATGATCACTACTTCCGATTCTTTCGCAAGGGCTATTGCCTGGTCCCAGCCACTTTTATTTGTTTCATTGATCTCAACTTCATTGATAAAGGTAAGCGGTCCCTTAGTGAGATCGGGGCCCTTAGCATAGGTAATTTCCGAAGAAAACTCTTTTAAACCCTCCAGTACAGATACAGCCGAGTTATCATCGGAGGCCAGGCGCCAACTACCCAACGGGCTGTTCTTATCATTAGCCAATGCACCAATAACGGCTATCTTTTTCTGGTCTTTGGACAGGGGAAGTAAGTTGCCCTGATTTTTTAACAACACTATAGATTTTTTCGCCATATCCAGTACGCCGGCGTGATGATCTGGATGGCTAATCAGTTCTTTTTCACGCTCCGGGTTGCAATAGCGATAGGGATCGTCGAATAACCCTAATTCGTATTTTACCTTAAGAATTCGTCTTACTGCATCGTCGATCACAGACATCTTTACAGCACCTTTTTCCACAGCTTCCTTAAGATGGGTTACATAAGCGTAGGATTCCATGTCCATATCCGAACCCGCGTTAGCAGATAGAACTGCCACGTCATTTAGATCTTTCGCAAAACCATGGTCTATCATTTCCTTTCCCGAACCCCAGTCGGAAATAACAAAGCCTTCAAACCCCCATTTTCCTTTCAGGATATCCCTTTGAAGGAATGCATCTGCAGTGGCCGGTATTCCGTTTAATGTATTGAATGAATTCATGACGGTCTTCACATCATTTTCAACGGCAGCCTTAAAGGGCGGCAGGATCACATTATACAAGGTAGTTGTTCCTACATCCACAGTATTATAATCTTTACCTGCTTCAGCAAAACCATAACCTGCAAAATGCTTGGCACAGGCGGCCATAGTCCCCGGGGCAGACAGGTCGTTCCCCTGAAACCCTTTGATCCTGGCAACTCCTATCTTTGTTCCCAGGTAGGTATCCTCACCACCACCTTCCATCACCCGGCCCCACCTTGCATCTCTGGAAATATCGATCATAGGAGCGAAGGTCCAGTGTATTCCTTCAGCCGTGGCCTCGAGGGCCGCGATCCTGGCAGATTTCTCTATGGCATCCAGGTCCCAGCTAGCTGCTTCGGCCAGGGGAATTGGGGCAATGGTCTTTTGACCGTGAATTACATCGAAACCAAATAGTAAAGGGATACCCAGACGGGTTTCGTTAACCACGATCTCCTGTAATTTTCGAGCGTTCTCAGTGCCGCGAACATTGAGCATGGAACCAACCATCCCGTTTTTAAGATGTTCGTATTTTAATTTGGCATTTCCCTCTTTAGGAACGGGTCCGGTGATATTCCAAAACCCATTGTATTGATTCATCTGCCCAACTTTCTCCTCCAGGGTCATTATATTTAGCAGGGAGTCTACTTTTTGGTCGATATTTTTATCCTGACCATAAAGACTGCAAGTGGTGATTAACGTTAAGACTATTAGTGCTTGAAGTATTCGGGATGAAGTGTGTATCATGAATTTCAATTTAAGCGTTGAGCATGGATTTTAATTTTTCATTTTTGTTACGAAGATCGAGACCTCCTTCGTAGATCGATTTTAGGTTTACGAGATAGAATGACCAGCCGCTGTCACACCCCAAACGGGTGTTTATCTTATTTTGATCGTCTATAGGGATGTTCTTCTGTGTTAACGATACCACGGTATAATCATCCATCGTTGAGAGGTTAATATCTACCAGGCAATCACCAGCAAAGGTAAACTGAAGGTGGTCCTTCCCGTTCATATCCTTGACCATGCCTTCCTCGGTTCCGTCCCAGAGATACCACTGCCACTCATAGCGATCACCAACAGCATACCTAGATTTTTTGTCAACTTTTTCGCCACTACCGTTAAAGAATGTGGCATCACTAAGGAACCAGCGTTCCAATTCGTGGGATCTTGTCCAGGCGTCGTAAATTACCTCCAACGGGGCTTTTACGGCGATCTTACGTGTAAACTGCGTCCAGTCGAAATTTTTCATATTATATATGATTAGGGTTATGCATCAGTCGTCGTGATGCACCACCATCCATTGAATTCCGAATTTATCCTTGAGCATTCCAAAATTATCTGAAATAGGGAAAAGTACCTGGCCCCCTTCCGAAAGTTTATTAAATACTTCGGTTTTCATATCAGCATTCGGAAATACAACATACAACGACATATTGCTTCCTTGCGTAACCGGGTGGGTAGGGAGGTCGTCTGATGCCTTGATCGTTATACTGCCTGCCTTTAGTTCAGAATTAAAGATGCGGTCCTGGATTTGTTCCGGTACTTCCATGGGCGCTTCAGCAAAAGATTGCATAGTGGTTATGCGTCCATTGAGTGTGTCTGCGTAGAACTCCATGGCCTCTTTACAGGTTCCGGGAAAGGCGATATAGGGAATGATGCTGTTCATAAGTGGGTGTTAAGTTATTATTCGAATTAGGATTCGGCATTATGGTTGAGGAACTCATCGGTAAAATGAGCCCTGTGCTTTTCTTCTGAAAATTTTTTACGATTGAAGCTTTGAGATTTTCCCTTCGGAATTGATAAACTTTCCCACTGTTGATCCCGTATCATTCTACCCACATAGACGATCTGCCCGATGTGATAAGCGTAATGCGCCAACTGCCTGTTGATCGCCTCAGGGATACTGTGTTCCTGATTTCTGATATAAACAGTTTGATCGATATTTCCTTCGTTAACAGAATCCAGGGCCTCGAATAAACAAGCCCAACCTTCCTCCCATTTCAACATCATCTCTTTTTTGCTCCTTAACACTTCCTCGAATTCGAGATCCCGTTCGCGACAGGTTTTTTCTCCATCGGAGCTGAGAAAGTTAGTCCATCGTGACATCATATTACCCCACAAATGATTTACCATGACGGCTATAGAATTACTCGATTCGTTATAGCGCCAAAACAGATCTGCTTCGGATAATTGATCGAAGGTGCGCTCGCCTAATAGTTTGTAATATTCGAATTGTTTCCTTAGGCCGGTGAGATAATTTCGTTCGAAATCTTTCATCACCTAAAGTTAACGAATTCTTTCGGGAAAGTTTCAGAATTCCAACACCTTCTGTTTTACAATTAAGTCGTCGAAAGTCTCCCGCTCTCTTATTACATGCGACTTCCCTTTATGCCACAGTATTTCTGCGGGGCGGTAACGGCTGTTGTAATTACTTGCCATTGTAAAACAATAGGCTCCGGCATTGTGAAACGCCAGGATATCACCTTCGCGTATTTCCGCAATTCTTCTGTTATTGGCAAAGGTGTCTGTTTCACAAATATAACCGGTCACCGAGTAGAAACGTTCCCTGCCGTCGGGATTGCTGATATTGCTAATGTAATGCTGCGAGCCGTAGAGCATAGGACGAATGAGATGATTAAACCCGCTATCTACTTGTGCAAATACAGTCGAGGTAGTTTGTTTTACTACATTCACTTTGGCAAGGAATTTACCTGCCTGGCTAACCAGGAATTTTCCCGGTTCGAACGCGAGAGTTAGATCTCTTCCGTACGATTGGCAGAATTCGTTAAATCTATGGCTCAGTTTTTCGCCAAACTCTTCCACGTTCGTTTCTATGTCTCCTTCGCGGTAGGGAACTTTAAATCCGCTTCCGAAGTCAATAAACTCGAGATCTTCGAAATGTTCGGCTGCTTTAAAGAGTATTTCTGAAGCATACAGGAATACTTCGATATCCAGAATATCACTCCCTGTGTGCATATGAATACCATTAATCCACATACCCGTGTTCTCAACGATGCGTTTAATATGCGGTAATTGATGAATGGAAATACCAAACTTACTGTCGATATGTCCAACCGATATATTTGTATTTCCACCCGCCATCACATGAGGGTTGATCCTGATACATACCGGTGTTTTTGGATGTTTTGTTCCAAATTGCTCCAGAACAGAGAGGTTGTCTATATTGATCTGAACACCAATGGAAGCAGCTTTTTCTATCTCCTCCATGGATACACCGTTAGGCGTATAAATGATCTCTTCGGCAGGAATTCCGGCTTCCAGTGCCAGACGAACTTCCTGAATGGAAACTGTATCCATTCCCGCACCCAGAGAATGAAGATATTTTAAGACAGAGATATTTGAAAGGGCCTTCACCGCATAATGCACTCGTAATTTATTTACACCGGTAAAGGCTTGTTGTAAGCGTTTATACTGCGCTTGCATTACGGCTGTATCGTAAACATACAACGGACCTCCATATTCCTGAACTACCGATAAAAGTTCCTGATCATTCATTTCAGTGGGTGTTTAATGTTGAATCGACAAAATTAGTAGATTATGAATTGCTTTTTATTAATTTTCTCTGAAAATATATTGGATAGGCAATCTTCAAAAAACATTAGTCCATTCGCAGGGCATTTAGTATTTTTGTCCAGCTGAAAAACAGACAAAGCATGAACTTACACGAATATCAGGGAAAAGAGATCTTACATAGTTTTGGCGTTGAGATTCAACGTGGAATTGTTGCAACCACCACTACTGAAGCGGTAGCTGCTGCGAAAAAATTAACCGAGGATACAGGAACCGGCTGGCACGTTATAAAAGCCCAGGTTCATGCGGGAGGCCGTGGGAAAGGAGGCGGTGTGAAATTGGCAAAGAATCTTCAGGAAGTTGAAGAGATTGCGGGACAGATCATTGGAATGAATCTCATCACCCCACAAACCAGTGCAGAGGGTAAAAAGGTACACCAGGTACTGGTGGCCGAAGATGTTTACTATCCTGGCGATAGTGAGCCGGAAGAATATTATATGAGCGTATTGCTAAACAGAGGCACTGGCAGAAACATGATCATGTATTCTACCGAGGGAGGAATGGATATTGAAAAAGTGGCCGAGGAAACTCCGCATTTGATCTTTCACGAAGAGATCGATCCAGCTGTAGGCCTATTACCGTTCCAGGCGCGACGAATAGCGTTCAATCTCGGGTTAAGCGGAACAGCCTTTAAGAAAATGACAAAATTTGTAACAGCCCTATACACGGCGTATATAAAATCCGATTCGTCCTTATTTGAGATCAACCCGGTTTTGAAAACGAGTGATGACAGAATAATTGCCGTAGATGCTAAGGTTACCCTGGACGACAATGCGTTGTTCCGCCATAAGGACTACGCCGAGTTACGCGACGAACGAGAAGAGAACCCGATCGAAGTAGAAGCGAAGGCCGTTGGCCTTAACTATGTAGATCTGGATGGTAACGTAGGCTGTATGGTGAACGGAGCCGGATTGGCAATGGCCACGATGGACCTAATTAAACAAGCGGGAGGAGAACCTGCAAACTTCCTAGACGTAGGGGGTACAGCAGATGCCGAGCGTGTGGAAACAGCTTTCAAGATCATATTAAAAGATCCTAATGTAAAGGCGATCCTGGTGAATATCTTCGGAGGGATTGTGCGATGCGATCGCGTGGCACAGGGAATTGTGGATGCGTATAAAAACATGGGGAATATCAATGTACCTATCATTGTTAGGTTACAGGGAACTAATGCCGATATTGCTAAAGAGTTAATAGATAACAGTGGATTAGATGTGCAAAGCGCGATCGAATTCCAGGAAGCTGCCGATAAAGTACAGGCGGTACTGTCATAACCCGAGAAAACTCAATTTATAAAGCTCTTCGAAAGAAGGGCTTTTTTTATATCCGATAGTTACATTTTATGTTAATGAAGGTTAACGTTGCGTTAAAACCAGCAGTTTAGAGTAACATAAATTTTTCTTATGCGTCTATAGTATATATAAATCATTCAGTCAATCAATTATTCATTAATCTTAAAACGAACAACTATGAAACGATTCAAATTGTTTTTACTTGCCTTAGGGCTTGTTGCCAGTACGACAGCATTTGCTGCGAATCCCGCTCCTATTAAAGAAGGTTCTACTACTTCAAAAGAACTAAAGAAATTACTACAGAATCCTGAGTTCATTGTTGAGCATGACATGGAAGCCCAGGTACTTTTTACCTTAACGGCAGAGAATGAGATCGTCGTATTATCTGTTGCTACCGAGGATCCTGAAGTAGTGAGCTATGTGAAATCACGTTTAAATTATCAGGTTCTCAAGTCTGAATTAGTACAAGGAAAGCAATACGTGATCCCATTGAAGATCAAATCTGAGAAATAAGAAGATTTTTTCTGAAGAACCCCGGCCTAATCGACCGGGGTTTTTTATTTTTGCGGCATGGAGACAGCAAAGAACCACGCGTTAATTAGCGACCTGATCGTACTGGCAAAAGCCGATGATAAGATCATGGCGTCCGAATACGACTTCATTTTACGTATTGCAACACGTATGAATGTATCCCAGGAAGAAGTGGATCGGCTTATAGAAGATCCGTTACCATCATTGCCTATTGTTTCGGAAATAGAGCGGATCACCCATTTCCATAAGCTTATTTTACTAATGAACGTCGATTGGGAAGCGCATCAGAAGGAAGTGGAAGTAGTACGTAATTTTGGTCTAAAACTAGGGATTCGTCCTGGAGCCATCGACCAGATCCTATTAAGGACACAGCAATATGAGAACCGGGTTATCCCCGCAGAGGAACTCATACAGATCTTTCAAACTTACTACAACTAAGTATTGTCGAGTGCATTAATTCGATCGATATCTGCAGAACTTTCGAAGGTGTTCTTTGCGTCGTCTATTAATAATTTGATCTCCCGCTCAATACATTCTTTGTATTTTTTCGAATACGCTTGCTGTTCATACAGGTAATTCAGCATAAGTAATAGTTTCTGAACTATTACCGGGTCATGCTTACAGTAGGTGCGAAGAGATGCCATGGTCGTGTAGATCAATTCACTAAAATCTACCGTAGCTATTTTCAGATATAACTCATTGTCTAAAAAGTAGATACTATTGTCAGATTTTTTCAAACGTAGCGCAAAGAGTTCTGTGAGGTAATCGATAGAATTTACAGCGGTCCCCGGATCATTTATTCCGGGAGACATCGCTTTTACGGCTATCTCTGTTATCTGTTTGAAAGCCAGGATGTAATTATCTTCAACAAGCTCACTTCGAGAAAAATTTATATAGGAATATAATTCGTTCAAACTTTTCTCTTCAAGCTCCTTATTGGTTTTAATGAAGTGGCCGTTGCTTTGAACAAAGAACCCCTTCGGCTGGGTGATATAGATCTTTATATCACGGGCCTTACAGAAATTCAGCACATTTTGAATCGAGATGTTCTGCAAATAGCCACACTTCTTAGCAGAATATGAATTCCAGTTGGATGTGTCCTCGAAGGCGTCTGAATCTTTTGATGGTGTATCTTTCTCGTCTCGTATTATTTTTGAGAGCCGTTTCAGTGACTTATCGAATATATCATCCAGAATGTTGTTTATCTGTATCGATTGTGAAATATTATGGATGAAGTAAATAAAGGCACACAGGCAGATCAAAGTAAAAGTGATACCAATTAAAATGGCAAGTCCGGGTAAGGAATAGCTGTTTTCATCGGGTTCAACCGAGAACAGTACAAAAATATTATACAATATCGTGGCGAGATATAACCCAAGTATGATCTGATGAGTTTTATCAGATATCAATCCTGGTAGTAACCGGGGAGAAAAATTGCTGGACGCCTGTGAGAGGAGTAACATTACCATGGAAAAACTAAATACCATCATGGAAATAAGACCACCTATGCAAACACTAAGAATGGTGAGGGCAGTATCGCCGTTTTCAATGATCAATTGAGGTACAAACTCCTTCATTATTGAGGAGACATCGCTTTGTTCGATACTCATCATAAGTAAGGCTAATCCTATACCCACTAAGGCAAGTAGCGCTGGATAAAAAGCAATTTTACTCTTTATCGCGTTAAAAAAAGCGATGGTTCTTCTAATAATTTTTTTCACGGCCGCTTTATAAATTACGGATAATCGAAAGAATAATACTTATTTATGAATAAAAGTTATTTCCCTAAACTAGATCGATTTGACAAAACGACAGTCGTATTACCTGATTTTCAGTCATTTTGACCTGTAAACTTCTTTGGAACTTATTTTGCTAGTGAGATAATAAATATGGCACATATTAAAATAAATCGATATGAAATTAGTTAAAAGAAATACAGGATGGATTCCGTCAGTTTTTGATGAATTTTTTACAGAAAACAGGCTAGATGTACCTAATTATGAAAACTTTAGCATCCCAGCTGTAAATATTCAAGAAAATTTGGCGAATTTTGTAATCGAATTGGCAGCGCCCGGTTTGACAAAAGAAAAATTTGCTATAGAAGTTGAAGAAAATATTTTAAAAGTATCTTCAGAGGTTACTTCAGAAACCAATTCAGAAGATAAAGACAAAAAATTCACAAGAAGAGAATTTAGCTTCCGAAACTTCACCAGATCATTTACATTACCGGAGACGGTAGATGTTGAAAATATTACTGCTTCTTATACGGATGGGATCTTATATATCACTGTGCCGAAGAAAGAAAAGCAGAAAGCCTTGAAGAAAATGGTTGAGATTTCATAATTGAAATTTAATTTGGTTAGTTAGTTGAAAATGACCGCACATTACTCAATCGGTGTGCGGTTTTTTTATTGCCATAAGCTTAATGATTGAAGTTTGAATAAATGTATTGCCTATAGCTCTAACGCCTACGCCTTTTGCCTCCCGTAGCCTTTTCTCGTTCCACCTGAGGTACATTCTTCGACTCGGAAACCGCTGCTTTCAAACCTTGAAGCTCTTCAGATGTAAGATCACGCCAGTCTCCTGTCTTTAGATCTCCCAACACTATATTCATGATCCGTATTCGTTTTAATTCGGTTACTTCATAACCAAGATATTCGCACATTCTCCTAATCTGTCGATTCAATCCCTGAACAAGAATGATCCTGAAAACATAACGGCTTATTTGTTCAACCTCACACTTTTTCGTTACCGTATCTAATATAGGAACACCGTTTCGCATACGTTTAAGAAAGTCCGGAGTAATGGGACGATCCACCTTAACGATATACTCCTTCTCATGGCGGTTCCCCGCTCGAAGTATTTTGTTTACTATATCCCCGTCGTTGGTCATTAAAAGCAACCCTTCACTGGGTTTATCCAACCTCCCTACATGAAAGATTCGCTCTTCGTGCCCTATAAAGTCTACTACATTTCCCGGTATTCTCCTATCGGTGGTACAGGTGATACCTACAGGCTTGTTTAAGGCAATGTAGACCAGGTTCTCATTCTCAGTGATAGGTTCTCCATTTACCTTGATCACATCTTCAGGCATTACCCGGTCACCCAGAGTCGCTACTTCTTCGTTTATCGTGACCAGCCCTTTTTCGATAAGGACATCTGCTTGTCTTCTCGAACAATAACCGTTGTCACTAATAGCTTTATTTATACGTACGGATTCCGGATGATGCATAGTTCGCAAAGATACAAATTACCTAATGGTTAAACTAAAATTAAACCTCATGAAAGACTACCTCAAAATCTATATCTTAGGAGAAAATAACACATCGCTATGGCCATTCTCGGAAGTATTATAAAAGGGGCAATTCATTTAAAAGACGCAATTTCTACTGAAGATCCTCCTCAGAAAGCTCAGTTTAAAGTACTAAATGACCTTCTGAACACAGCAAAGGATACTGCGTTCGGAAAATACTATGGTTTCGAAAAGATCCTGAACGAAGAGAACATAGTAAAAGCTTTTGCCGAAGCAATACCGTACCATGATTATAACAAAATTACCGAAGAGTGGTGGCATAGGGTACAGGATGGTTATGAAGATATCACCTGGCCAGGGAAACCCGGCTATTTTGCCTTAAGTTCAGGGACAACAGGAAAAAAGAGTAAGCGGATACCGGTGACAGACGACATGATCAGTGCCATCAAGGGTACTGGTATCAAGCAGGTAAGTGCTTTGAGTAATTTCGAACTTCCGGCAGATTTTTTCGAGAAAGAGATCATGATGTTGGGAAGTTCAACCAATTTAAACGAGCGTGATGAATTCTATGAAGGTGAGATAAGTGGAATTAGCGCGGGTAACATCCCTTACTGGTTCGAGGGTTATTACAAGCCCGGGAAAGAAATTGCCAGGATAGACAATTGGGACGAACGAGTTGCGACCATCGCTAAAAAAGCCAGGGATTGGGATATAGGTGCCTTAAGCGGTATTCCATCGTGGATGGAACTCATGTTGAAAGAAGTGATAAGTTATCATAAGGCGGATACGATCCACGATATCTGGCCAAACCTTCAGGTGTTTACCAGTGGAGGAGTGGCATTCCAACCTTATGAAAAGAGTTTTAATCAGCTCCTGGCTAAACCAATAACTATCATAGATACTTATTTGGCTTCCGAAGGATTCCTGGCCTATCAGCAGCGCCCGGAAACCACCGCTATGCGGTTGGTTACCGATAATGGGATATACTTCGAATTCGTTCCCTTCGAGCCGGATTATATAAACTCCGACGGATCCATTAGTCAGGATGCCCCGGTGCTTTCTATCAGCGAAGTTGAAAAAGACCGGGATTATGTATTGATCATCAGTACGGTCTCTGGAGCATGGCGCTATTTGATCGGCGACACCATTGCCTTCACGGATGTGGAAAGAGCAGAGATAATCATCACAGGAAGAACCAAGTTCTTTCTCAATGTGGTTGGATCGCAATTATCTGTAAACAAGATGGAAACCGCCATACAGGAGTTGGAAGAGAAATTCGATATCGAGATTCCGGAATTCACCATTTCAGCTGTGAATATTGATGGCGAATTCTATCATCACTGGTATCTGGGCACCGAAGGTTCAACAAGTAACGAAGATCTGGCCAATGCCCTTGATTCTTCTTTAAAGGATGCAAATAAAAACTACAAGGTAGCCAGAAACAAGGCCTTGAAAGGTGTTAAAGTAACAACGGTAAAACCAGAAGTTTTTTACGAATGGAGTGCTGCTAACAAGAAAAAGGGTGGGCAAGTTAAAATGGAGCAAGTGATGGGTGAAGAGAAGTTTAGTGAATGGGAAGAATTTGTCTCAAATTATTGATCGCTAATAGAAACTGCTTACATTTAGTTTTCGTTGATAAGTTGCATCACTTCCTCGGGAGACATATATAGAGATTTGATCCTCAACTTATAGGACTCGGATATATCGGCGTGATTCAGAATAAAATTCTTCGTTTCCATGATATAATACCCCATCCCGTGAGCGATGGCAAAGGTGTCTGCGGCGCGTTCAACCTCTTTTATATGAGCCTTTGAAAACAGGTACTTTAGACCAAAGACCAGCATGTCGAAACTACTTCTATGTCTATAGTCCATAACATGCCCTAATTCATGTCCCAACCACCCAACGAGTACATCCGAGGGGATGTCGTGAATGGTAAATTCCTGTGCGTCAATTTTTATTTTGCGGCTAATCAGTATTATATAAGATCGGTCTTTCCTCGGTTTGAAAAAGCTCATCCAGGTAGGCTGCGCCTGCATGGTCGATTTTTTGATATTATCCTTGAATTTGAAAATGATCTCAGTTTGGTAGAGTTCGGGGAAGTGTTTCAATGCTTCAATCGCCTCCTCCCGAATACTTTCCGGAATTACTTTATTATCTATCTGTAATTGCTTTGATTCTGCCATACATTTTAAAATACAAATCTCCTTTGTAAAGGGGCGTTAAAAGGATAATAAAATTTGAAAGGTATCTCGCTGAATCAGCCTGCGTTTACTTTTTCCAATTGCTTCTGAAGCGACTTTATTTTATCCCGCAACCTGGCTGCCATCAAAAAGTCAAGTTCTTTGGCAGACTTTTCCATTTCCTTTCGTGTGTCGCGAATTCTTTTCTCGATCTGGGGTTTTGTGAGATATTCATTTTCGGTTTCAGCAGCTAAAGACTCCGCAGTATCGAATGTATATTTTTCCGTCTTTTTATTTGTTAGGGCATTCTCCAGGGATTTCTTTATTGCGGTAGGTGTAATATTGTTTTCGCTGTTATAAGTTATTTGCTTCTCCCTTCTGTAATTCGTTCCGTCAATTGTGGCCTGCATACTTCTGGTGATCTTATCGGCATACATGATCGCCTTCCCATTTATATGTCGTGCAGCCCGACCTACAGTTTGAGTCAGGGATCGATGGGAACGTAAAAAACCTTCCTTATCGGCATCCAGGATGGCTACCAGAGAAACCTCCGGCAGATCCAGTCCTTCTCTTAATAAATTAACTCCCACTAGTACATCAAACAAGCCTAATCGCAGATCCTGCATGATCTCAACACGCTCCAGGGTGTCTACATCACTATGGATATAGCGACAGCGTATCTGGATCCTGGTAAGGTACTTTGTCAGTTCTTCTGCCATACGCTTGGTGAGGGTAGTTACCAGAACGCGTTCATCCTGTTCCACCCGTAGCTGTATTTCCTCCAGCAGATCATCGATCTGATTTAAACTTGGTCTAACTTCAATCGGCGGATCAAGGAGTCCTGTTGGCCTGATCACTTGCTCCACATAAACGCCCCCGCTTTTTTCCAGTTCGTAGTCGGCCGGAGTGGCACTAACATAGATCACTTGATTTTGAAGTGCTTCAAATTCCTCAAATTTTAAGGGGCGATTATCCATGGCGGCCGGTAATCGGAAACCATATTCAACAAGATTCTCCTTCCGCGATCTATCACCTCCGTACATAGCACCTACCTGCGGGATGGATACATGGCTTTCATCCACGATCATCAGGAAATCATCCGGGAAATAATCTAAAAGGCAAAAGGGACGAGATCCAGGAAGTCGCTGGTCGAGATAACGCGAATAATTTTCAATACCGCTGCAATACCCCAATTCGCGTATCATTTCAAGGTCGAAATTAGTTCGCTCCTCCAGGCGTTTTGCTTCCAGGTGCTTTCCTATCTCCTTGAAATAGTCAACCTGCTTCACCAAATCTTCCTGAATCGCATGAATGGCGTTCTGCAGGATGTCCGGTGAGGTCACGAACATATTTGCCGGGTAGATGTTAAGTCGGTCAAATTTTTCAATCACCTCATTGGTGTCCGGATTAAATGCTTCGATCTCTTCGATCTCATCACCAAAGAAATGAATTCGGTAGGCATCATCGGCATAGCCGGGATATACATCTACTGTGTCACCTTTTATTCTGAAACGGCCATTGTGAAATTCGGCTTCTGTTCTCGAATACAAAGACTGAACCAGCATATGTAGCAGCTTTGTTCTTGATATTATTTGTCCCTGTTCCAGGTTAATCACGTTCTTCTGAAATTCAACCGGATTTCCAATACCATATAAACAGGAAACCGAGGCCACCACGATCACGTCTCTTCTACCTGATAACAGCGATGAGGTCGTGCTTAACCGTAATTTCTCAATTTCTTCATTGATCGAAAGATCTTTTTCTATATATGTTCCACTGGTAGGAAGATAAGCTTCCGGCTGATAGTAGTCATAATAAGACACAAAATATTCTACCGCATTATGGGGAAAAAATTGTTTGAATTCTGAATATAGCTGTGCCGCCAGGGTCTTGTTATGTGCAAGTACCAAAGTTGGTTTTTGAACTTGTTCCACCACGTTGGCAACGGTAAAAGTCTTTCCACTTCCAGTTACCCCTAAAAGGGTCTGATATTTCTCACCATCATTCAATCCATCCACCAGGGTTTGGATAGCGTCCGGCTGGTCACCTGTTGGGGTAAAATCAGAAACAATTTCAAATCTCATATTGATAAAAGGATAAGAAGCAAAAATACGGAATTTTGGCGAGGTCGGTTGGCAAAGGCCAACTCGAAATTTAGATAGATCTACCGTTATTTAGGTTTTGTAATGCATACATCATCGCCCTTTAAATTTCACATCTACATACACATCCTGAGTTCCGTGGTAATTCTTGCCAAATTTCATATCGATCTGGTAGTCTATATTGTACAAAACAAGGACTTGGTCAATCTTTTCTTTATTATGTAGTGCAGCAGCAAGATCCTGCCTGTACTTGTTTCTTGCACCAAAAGCCATACTAAGCAAGGCTACGCCAATGGCGAAAATCACCACGGGAGCCACCGAGACCACCCCCACCCGGTCTGTTAAATTGAAAAGATAATATGCAAAATAAGCAGCTCCACCCATTACCATTATCGATAAAACCAGAAAAGTGGTAAAATAAGCGTACGTCCATACTTTAGTATTCAGAACTTTCTGATACTGTACATTGGCCAGTTTCAGTTTATCTTCAAATTTCCGGTTCAGGCTAATGTTAAGGCAGGTCCTGTGAAAATCAGGCTTTCGGTCGGTTAGCTCACAAATAGTTCCCTCCTTTAAGGTCACTGTCTGATGGTCACATAATTCGCAATGTCGGGCCTGATGCACTATTCAGAATTAATAATTTACATACACAAATCCAAGGTAAGCATCCGGGTACTGGGAGTCATTTAGCTGAAGCACATAATAATAAGTACCCACCGGGACCAGTTGTTCACGATACAACAATCCTGTATTGGGTATGCCAGACCAGAATCCATCATCATTCCCACCCTCGTAGATCAAGTTTCCTTCCCGGCTGTAGATCTTCAGATTGAAATTTTCAAATACGTTCAATAAACCACTTATTTCAAATTCGTCGTTGATATTATCCTCATTGGGAGAAAATCCTTCAGGAATAAATGGCGGGCAATTTTCGGTTCTAATATTGAAGAAACCAACAGTAAAACAAATAATATTATCCAGTCTCACATAGATGCGTTGTGGATCGATGCTGTTTGTATAATTTTCTGGGTCTTGTATGGGATTTATCCCTGCAATAGCATCGGCCTCATTGGTGTAATAGGTGATAAGATCATCCGGATCGCCACTTATATTCTCATTTTGTTCGGTAAGATCGAAGGTGGCCATATTAAAGCCTTCATCACAGGCAACAAGGTCTGGAAGAGTTCCAAGTGGCGGGATGCTTCCAAAAACCGTGTAGGAGTCATTATCATTATTAAATTCGTTTAATTCTTCCACGATCCCAGTACCATTCCCTACATCATCTACCATCGCGAACAATAAGAATTCATCGGGTATATCAGGGCTTAGATCAAGAGTTACCGATCCTTCCTCGCTGCCATCCACCGGGATCACGTTCTGGGTTGCGGACTGTGCGATGATCACATTGTCAATGTAGAAAGTAATAGGAGTTCCTGCCGGAAGTGGGCCTGTAGATTCCAGATTAAACACTACATAATGGATCGTAAATTCTCGGCCGCGACAGGCATATAATGGTTCAAGTATGTCGATGGTGGCATCGGGTAAGGGGCAGGGGATCACCTCGATCTCAAAACTATCAACGACGAAACAATCGGGGTTCGACACCCGAATCCAGATCGTTTCGGGGTTACTCACGTTCTGGTAGGAGGTGGGGTTTACAATAGGATTTATATCGTTCAATGCGTCGTCTTCAGAAGTGTGATAAGTTATAGTATTTACGGGATCGATCAAACTAGTAGCCTGGGTGAGATCGAAGAGTTCTGTACCCACTACATCGCATAATTCCAGGTTTTCCAGTCCTGGAATCACGGGAAATGCCAATAAATGAAAATCGATAATGAAGCCGTTATTGTCCTCATTTAGTTCCTGTACAACCCCTTGTCCACCACCATCATCATCTACAAACGCCTTCAATTCAAAATCGGGTGGGATACTAAGCGGAATAGACAGGTCGATGCTACCGCTTTCCGATCCACCTATAGGAAGAGCCGCCATGGTAGCGGCCTGGCCCACTAGCGTGGTATTGGCATAAAAAGCGATAGGGGTATTTGCCGGGAGGATATCAGTACTATTAACATTGTATACTGTGTACTCTACAGTAATATCCCGGTCGCCACATTCGTCCGCACCAAATACATTGTCTATACTTATGGTGGCGTCGGGTAATTCGGTGTTAAGTACAGTGATCACGTTATTGATCATCACCAGATCCTGGCTGGAAGTAAGTGTGATCGTCGCCATAGTATCTCCCGGTTGAATATTGTTCTCAATATCGTAGAAATCCAGATCCATATTGTAGAAATCCGAATTTCCTGTAAAGCTATTAGTTCCGTTAAATTGATTGTTTGCAGGATTCAGAGGTGGGTTGCTGATAATATTACCGTTAATCTGAAGAGTTTCATTGTTTGCAAGGGATTCATCACCCTCCCATGCGGTAAAACCAATTTTAGCGCCTTCATTGTCCAATACCAATAGGTTGTCGATTACGATATTCAGTTCATTATTTACGGCAGAAACACCTTCCAGGCCATCAAACACATTAACCTGGTTGAGCGGTAGAGTTAGATCCTGGTAGATCACATTTATAGCCCAGCCCGCAAAATTGGTAGTATTGGTACAATAATTCTGTATTTCGGAGGTAAGATCAAGTTCCGAGAGCGTATAGGTTCCCGGCCCGGTGGCAACGATCAGATCGGTGACGTCGGCATAAGCTGCGAAGTAGACGTATTGCGCACTTAACTGATAACTAAAAACACGTTGTGCCGAAATAGGAGTGCCATTCAATTCCACATCCAGGTCTCCTGTTCCAACACCTGCCCAATATAGTAAGGCGGCTACCGGGGTTTGCCCGATACCCAGGCTGTAATCTGCACTGCTTTCGGTGAGTATAACACAGTCTGCCGGAGGGTTTCCGCCGGTATTCTCTGCAATATTCATGGTGTTTCCAAAAGCAAGATAATCGTATCGTCCGTTAAATTGAGCGAACAGGCTTACATCATCCTGTGCGGATAGGAAAACAGGACAAAGTAGCAATATAATGCAGAGCGAGTTGATTAAAAGTGGGTGAAATCTCATACCACTTTAAAGATAATTAATTATCGGGAGTAGCAGCCTACAGGGACTTACAATTAGTCTTAATTTATAAATCGCGTCTTTTAAGGATTCGATAGGACCAGAAGATGAAAATGAATGTCCAACCTATAGTAATAAGAATGGAATACCAGGGTACATCATAACTTTTATCGAATCCTTCCCCTAGTTGATTGGCCGCAGATTGCACGGCCCCAAAGCGGGAAAAAGGTTCAACGATAAGATCGGACATGGCATCCAGCGGAAAAAAATTATATACAGAATCAAAAAGATTAATTTCTCCATTGGATCTAATCTTTATGATCTGAAACAGCAGGGCAATACCACCTTCGATAACCTGCCATAATACCAGAAAGCCCAGGGCAAAAGCTGACCGTTTTATCAAAATTGCCAGAAACATACAAAAACTGAAGAAGCACAGTAATTTTAAGAAATAGGCTCCAACATATTGTAAGTCACTAAAAACGATACCAACCTCTGTATAATCTGAAAAGATCAATCCCAGGATGAGTGTTACAATGAATAGGAAGATGGTGGATACAGCACTAAAGAGCACCACAGTTAGAAACTTGGAAGCCAGAAATTCCTTTTTACTAAGTCCATCGATCAGGTTTTGCTTGAGAGTACGATAACTGTACTCGTTCGCTACTATTGATACGATCACCACTGCAAAGAAAATTTTCAACCAGGCAACGATATAAGCATTGAAATGCCAGATAAAGGGAAAGTTGAAAATGCCCTGATCGGCCACCCTGATCTTCGCACCGGCAAAATTGAATTCGATAGACACCAGCAGTGCCACACAACATATCAATGCGAAATAAACAATAGAAATTACCTTTACGGTCTTGTTGTACTTTAACTTATGTAATTCGATATTGAGTAATCGTAGCATGCTTAGTTGAGATTTTTAGTGATTTCCAGGAATTGCTCTTCAAGACTTTCTTTTCGTTTTACCAAATGAGACAAGCTAATTCCTTTGGTATGCATCTCTTTATTGAATTCTGAAGCGCTCATAGGCTCCTTCAGGTAGGCTACAAAAGACTCGCCTTCTTTTTTTATCGAATTAAAAGCATCGTTCGACTTCAATTCAGCCTCAAGAGCTTCCATATTTTCTGCCTGAAGAACGAAGAAACCATGGCTGGCGATCATATTATCCACCCTCCCCGTATAAAGGCTTTTACCTTTCCTCAGTATCACCACATGCGAACACACTTTTTCTACTTCGTCCAGTAAATGCGATGCGAGCAGAATGGTGGTTCCTTCCGAAGCAATTTTTGTTATGATCTCTCTAATTTGATGAATTCCTTGTGGATCCAGTCCGTTAGTTGGCTCGTCCAGGATCAGGATCTCCGGGTCGTTCAGTAAGGCCGAAGCTATGGCCAATCGCTGTTTCATCCCCAGTGAAAATGTTCTGAATTTACTGTGTTGCCGTTCTTTTAACCCCACAATTTCAAGTTTCTCTTCGATCTTATCCTCCGAAACTCCTTTGATCTTACATACTAATGCCAGATTCTGTACGGCTGTCATATAAGGATAAAAGTTAGGACGCTCAATGATGGCGCCAACCTTCTTTAAGGCGTTGTGTGTACTATCGGAGCCGTCGAACCAGTGAAAGTTCCCGCTTGATTTATTTACAACGTTCAAAACGATTCCAAGCGTAGTGGATTTACCGCTTCCATTTGGTCCAAGAATTCCATAGACATTCCCTTTTTCAATACTGAAAGAAAGATCATCAACGGCTGTAAGAGGGCCAAACTTCTTGGTTAGATTGTTAAGGGTGAGTATGGTATTCACAGAAGTTATTTTGGTTGTTCGATATGAGTATGACGAATCGCGCAGGAATTTGTTACAAGCAGTTTTTTATTAAAGCACACTTCCTCCTTACTTTTGTAATATGAAGCGGCTTATTTATATCCTGATTCTGTTCTTTATCCCAAACGTTGTTATTAATGCGCAGCAAGATACTACCTTCGTTGAATCAAAACCAATGGTAATCGGGATAAATTTCGATTATGCCTATCTTCTTAAACATAGCGAGTTTCTAAGAGAATTTAACGATTCTTACCCCAAGTCGGTCGCCATTGACATCAGTAAGCATCTCATCACGAAGCGATCATGGGATTTTTGTAATTGTTTCCCCCGGGTGGGTGTTAGTGTTGCCTATTGGAATTGGGACAACCCGGACGTACTGGGTAGCGGAATAAGCACAGTTGGGTACCTGGAACCCTATATGAGAACCCATAAAAGGACGAATTTATTCTTTAGAGCTGGGTTAGGAGGTGTGTTCCTTAGCGATCCATACGACGAGGTTACCAATCCGCTGAACCTTTCTTACAGTACTAAGTTTGCATTTTTCCTAATGATTGGGGCAGGGATAAATTATCGTATCAACGATTATCTGAATATGCGTTTTGCCGCTAAATACAACCATATTTCCAATGGAGGCAATAGTACCCCGAATAAAGGATTGAATTTTCCTTCCCTAAGCCTGGGGCTGAATACCAGTTTATCGGCGGTCACCTTTCCCGAACCATCGAAAAATCACGATCGAAAACCACCTGAGGAACGAAAAAGGATCTCTATCGTTCATTTCTCAGGCTGGAGTAATGCCACCGTTGGTGATAAGGATAAATTCTATGTGTTCGGGTTTTCAGGTAATTACAGCAGATGGATAGGAGGGCGAAGTGCACTTACCTTCGGGACCGAATGGATCTTCGACCTTTCCCGAAAGGAACAATTACAAGTTGCGGGTTCGGATGATTCTTACTTGCAGGGGGCAGGGCTTTTCGGCCACGAATTCTGGCTTGGAAAAGTAACCTTTAGCCAGGTAATTGGTGTATACTACTACAAACCGTTCAGGAATACAGATGATTTTTATCAGCGTTACGGATTAAGCTACAGCTTTACCAAACATTTATTTGCCGGGATGAACTTGAAAGCCCACGGCCATGTGGCCGATTTTTTCGATTTCAGGCTAGGGTATCGATTTTAGAATATTACGACTTCTGCTCCTGGTTGAAGTACACCAGGTAGTAGTACATTTGTTTTTCTTCATCCCAACCCTTCTCTACAAATCGTTCGGCGCTCTCTGGATTGATAAAATCCATTTTTATCTGAATATTCGTATCGAGATTGATCACATTCCTGATCTTTTTACGGGCTGCAGTAACCGCAGTGTTCGCAATAGGGAAGGTGGTTAGGTCCTCGATACTATACTTAGGTGCTCGCTCTGTTTTGTAGTGCCTGAACTCGGGAATAAGATCCGGGTTATCGATTACCTCATTTACGAAGGCAGTTTCTTCAAACTGATCATTTTTGGCAAAATGGTTCACGGCCCGGTTCATAAAAAGTACTTCTTCTTTCTTGTCCTCGGCAGGCAGGACAACATCCTTGGCAAAATCCTGGCAGAATTTCAGATATTTCTTAGTAAAGAAATTCTCATCCTCGAAAGCATCTACACCCAGGAAACTTTCCAGCCAATAGCGGGCATCGTAGCGGTTGCTGTCTACGGATAATATTTTATAGCCTTCCTCCTTTTTCACATTGAAAATTAGCGCTCCTTTATCGAGTTTGTTCAAATTAATTCCCTGTTCAAGATTCGCGATCAGTTGGTTTTCTTTTTCTGAAAACTGCAGGAAATCCTGTTTTAGTTCCGATTTGAAGATGCCAATTCCATCCACCTTCTCATTGTCTATCTGAAGGCCTTCCAGGTAGGCCACATACACCTCGCCACTTTTAATGTGAGGGTGGGTGGATTGATCGAACAGGTATCGAGCGATCTTTCTACTAAACTCGTGAGCATTATCGGGAGCTGCAAAAATTTCGGAAACCAGCTTATACAATTCGTGAAATTCCAGGTCGGTATCATGCGAGAACTGAAAGTAATTCTCTTCCTTATCGCGAAACGGCTTCAGAAAAAATTCTTTTAATAAAGGCGTGAGTTCGTCATCCGCTTCATGGGCTGTTTCGGAAAGAAGGATCCCTTCATTTCTGCTTTTATTTCCTACACGGTGAATAGACAAGGAAGCGATATGCGCATTGTATAAGTTGATCATAGGGCTATTATAAGTTTAAGTGGTAATTTTTATTCTGAAGTAAATTCGGCTTAATTCCAATTTGCATCGAAATCCAGGTTGTCAAAGTCCTCCGGGTCGAATCCCAATTCGTCCTGCGAGTCCTCATCTTCGGAGTCGTCTGCAATGAATTCTTTTTCGGGGGCTTCTTCGGGGATCTGTCCGTGAGCGAACATGAGGTTAGGGTAGGCCCGGCCTTCTTCCGCTTCGGCTATTTCGGCCAGTTCTACCAGGAAGGTCCACATACTCAAGAAGTCGTAGACGTAAATGAGGCGTGTCTGATCCTCGTTTATCAGAGACTCCAGGCTGGTTTCTGCCATGACCATAACCTCTCCGGGTTTTTCGCTCATGTCGAATAAGGAGATCTCCTCACCCTGGTCCCAAAGTTCGTTGCTTACATAAAAAGAAGCCATTTCCTGGCCGCCAAATCCAAAAGACTGGGTAATGGCATTGTGAAAATCTTCAAAAGTACTTGTGGCTTCAATCTCAATATCTCTGAAAACATCTTCGTGGGTGTCGAGTATAACTCTAAATCGGTAGATCATTCTAACTAAACTTTGAATGGCAAAGATACTTTTTTCTGTCCTATTTGCTGAATCTGTGTAAGGTAAATGTCATCGCAGCCAGTAGGAAAAACGCCACCACCTGGTGCATCACTCCCAGCCAAACCGGAACCTGGAGAATTAGGGTGAAAACCCCTAGGGCGAACTGTATGATCACCAGCCCTACCAGCCAGTTAATTCCTTTTTTCTGAATCCCGGTGAGATCTCTCTTTCTCGCTTTATACCAAATTGCAAGTATAAATCCTACCACGATATATGCCAGGTACCTATGAACAAATTGCACCCCGCTTTTCCCTTCCACAAAATTGCGCCAAACCGGGGATTGTTCGATGGTTACAGTTTCGTGGATGAGTTTTCCGTCACTCATCAGCGGCCAGCTATTGTGGATCCACCCGGCATCAAGGCCCGCCACAAATGCTCCCCAGATGATCTGAACCACCAGTAAGATATAGCCCAGGCGGATGAAATTACGAAACGACTTGTCGATGGCTTTCCTATCCGGATATATAAGATCCAAGGCCACCCACAAGGTAAAAGCAAAGGTGAGAAAGGCAGTACCCAAGTGCATTGCAAGGCGGTAATGACTCACATCCGGGCGATCCACCAGCCCACTTTTCACCATATACCAGCCCAGGAATCCTTGAAACCCACCCAGGAACAGTAAAACGAGGCATTTTTTTACGGTTGTTCTGCTAAGTTTTTTTCTGAAGAGAAAATAGAGAAACGGCACGATAAAGACTATCCCGATAAAACGACCTATCACCCTATGAATCCATTCCCAGAAATAGATATCCTTGAATTCTTCCAGGGTCATGTTGTAATTGAGTTTCTGGTATTCCGGATATTGCTTATAGAGATCGAAGGCTTCGTTCCATTCAATTTCGTTCATGGGTGGAATGGTACCGGATATTAATTTGTAATTTGAGATTGATAGGCCGGAATGAGTAAGACGCGTAATGCCACCAACGATCACCATTATAAAGATTAAGACACATCCTATTAAAAGCCAGTTTATTACTTGCCTGTTATCCTTCATAACACAAATTGGGGTTTAAGATTTCGAAATTATACCCATTACAATATTTCTACAAACAGTTCGCTCTGGATCACTCCTCGCTTACTGTTGGTTCTTTACTTCTAAGCCGATCTCTTTGCCTTTTTTAAGCATATAATTCTTGGCAGCTTCATATTCGTTGGGAATATCTCCCTCCAGTATGGCTTCCTTGATCGCTTCTTTTATAATACCTATCTCCCTGGATGGTTTAAGTCCGAAGGTTCTCATGATCTCCTCCCCACTCACAGGCGGCTGAAAGTTGCGGATATGGTCTCTTTCCTCCACTTCCACAATCTTCTCTCTCACCTTCCTGAAATTGTCGCGGTAGCGTTTTACCTTTTTAGGATTCTTAGTGGTGATATCGGCTTCGCAAAGGGTCATCAAGTCGTCCACATGGTCGCCGGCGTCGAACACCAGTCTTCGTACGGCACTATCGGTTACATCGGTAGCCAGAACGATAGGGCGGGAACTCATCAATACCATCTTTTGAACAAATTTCAAGTGTTCGTTCAGTGGCATCTTCATCCGTTTAAAGAGCTTATATACCATTTTCGATCCCACAAATTCATGGGCATGAAAGGTCCAGCCCACCTTTTTATCAAATCTTTTCGTAGGGGCTTTACCGATGTCGTGTAAGAGCGCGGCCCACCGCAGCCAGAGATTATCGGTGGTTTTGGCAATATTATCTACCACTTCCAGCGTATGCCAGAAATTATCTTTATGTCGCTGACCTTCTATTTCTTCTATACCCTGTAACGCAACAAGTTCGGGGAAAATAAGTGGCAATAACCCGGTTTTATGAAGCAGCGCGAAACCTTTGGAAGGTTGATCGGCCATCAGGATCTTATTGATCTCATCAATAATACGTTCCCTGGAGATGATTTCGATCCTTGTGGCGTTCCTGCCGATCGCATCGAGGGATTGCTGTTCTATTTGAAAATTGAGTTGTGTCGCAAAGCGGATCGCCCGCAGCATTCGCAAAGGGTCGTCGCTATAGGTTATGTCGGGGTCTAAGGGAGTTCTTATTATTTTTTTCTGAAGATCCTCAAAGCCGTTAAACGGGTCGAGTAAATTCCCGTAGTCAGATTCGTTCAAACTCAACGCAAGGGCGTTTATGGTGAAATCCCGCCGATTCTGATCATCTTCCAGGCTACCGTATTCCACCGAAGGGTTCCGACTGTCTTCGCTGTAGCTTTCTTTTCGTGCACCTACAAACTCCAGTTCGATGCCTGCAGATTTCAGCATTGCAGTTCCGTAGGTTTTATAGATCACTACCTTCGGTTTTCCCGGAAGTAGTTTCGATACTTTGTTCGCCAGATCGATACCACTTCCCACGGCTACCACATCTATGTCTTTAGACTCGCCTCTATTTAAAAGGTAGTCGCGCACATATCCACCAATCACATAAGTTTCCAGATCTAGCTTGGAAGCAGCCCTGGAGATCACCCTGAATATTGGGTCCTTAAGTGCATTTGGAAATTGCTTTTTCATAGCCGGTAAAAACTTTGGCAAAGGTACGATTTAGGCCTTGTGTAGCCAAAGTAAGCCAGGTTATTTTCTAATGATCTCCACCTGGCCATCTTTCGTTAGGCGGATTATTGCCGATGGTTTGGAAGCGCCTTTATTCCGGCCCCAGTTAACGATATGGTCAACGCCTTCTTTTACTTCTTTAGAAATTTCGGAAAAAGTTGCGGGTGTGGGTTGCCCGCTAATATTAGCGGAGGTTGAAACAATGGGCCTTTTCAATCTCCCTATCAATTGCTTGCAAAAATCGTCCTGTACCACCCGGATGGCAAGTGTGTTATCGGCGGCGATCAGATTTTCGGCAACACGGATGGGGTCGTCGTACACGATCGTGGTAGGGGAGGCCGCATATTTCAGGATATCATAGGCAACTTCGGGGATTTGTTCTACATACTGATTTAACATTTTGAAATCTGAAACAAGACAAATAAGGGATTTACTCTCGTGCCGCGATTTCAGAGCATAGATCTTTTCAATTGCCTCCGAATTTGTTGCGTCGCATCCAATCCCCCAAACGGTGTCTGTGGGGTAAAGGATTATCCCTCCTTTTTTTAAAACAGTAAGAGCACTGTCAATTTCAGCCTTCATAATAGCGTTCTTTTTGTTTATAAGCCAGTGATCCCTTCATCCAGCCGCCTTTCAGAATGGTGCCAAGCAAATACCACTTCTTTGGTTTTAGCAAAAGTACAATGAGCAGATAGATCTTAATGAACAGAAACTTCAGAAATCCAAAATTTTTCCGCACTACATAGAGGTACGATCTGTACGCTTCTTTGTTGATCTCCTTAGAACTCCCTATACTCACACCCTGGTAGTGCAAAATACGAGCTTGTGGAACCAACATGGTCTTATAACCCATCTGTTTCAAACGGTAACACAAGTCCATCTCTTCCCAATAGAGAAAGATCCTGGTATCGAATCCATGGATCGCATCAAAGGCTTCCTTTCTGAAAAATAAAAAGGCACCATTTACCCAATCCACCTCTACAGGTTCACTATAGTCTATTTTTCTGTGAGGATATCGGGCGGGATTGGATTTCTCCAGGAAACCTCTTCCAAAAAGTAACCTTCTTATTCCCTTATTATGGTCGAAAGAAGGGACCAGCTCCTCATGTTCGTTAAAATTTTGTGCCGTACAGACGCCTACATCCGGATGGGAGTCCATAAAGTCTTTCAAGACGCTAAGGCAGTCATTGAGCAGCAGTGCATCATTGTTTAAGAACAGCAAGAAACGGGCGTTAGCATGAGCCGCTCCGTACATATTCCCACCGCCAAAACCGGTATTTAGATTAGATCGAACAAGAGTACATCGTGGATCGGATGGAAAGTTCTGTTTTAAATTCCTGTAATCGTCTAGCTCCGAATTATTATCGGTTACAATAATCTGGTAGCTGGTTCCCTCTCCGGTCTTCTCTATAACCGAAGTCACGCATTTCAGGGTAAAATCTGAAGCATTATAATTAATGAGGATCACGGCTACGTCTACCATGATGCAAACTTAGGATAAAATCTGCTGATATACCTTCAGATATTCGCGAGCAGTATTGGTCCAGTTGAACGACTTTGCCCTTTGGATATACCATTCTTCATAAAATGCCCTGTTTTCATGAAAATCGTGCATGCCTTTCATAAAAACATCCTTCATGTATTCCGGTTCGTAATGATCCCAGTAAAAAGCATGTTCTCCGCCAATTTCGGGTAAGGAAGTGTTGTTTGATATAAAAACAGGTTTGCCAAAACGCATCGCCTCTATGGGCGGTATACCAAATCCTTCACGATGGGAGGGAAAGACAAATGCTTCGCAATGTTTAAGGTAGAATTTCTTTTCGGTGTCCTCCACCTTCCCCGTAAGTAAGACCCTGTTTTCTAGATTGAGTTCTCGTACCATTTGTCGCAGTTCACTGGCGTACACAGAGTGGTCGCTACCCGAAAGCACCAGATTGTAATCGGGTAAGTGTGTTAGCATGGCAACCAGGGTTTTAAAATTCTTTCTGGGGCTGAAGTCGCCAATGGAGTAGAGGAAAGGTTTTTCGGGAAAGGTTGGCGGACTGTAGTCTTCCGGGATGGATGTATCGGTGATGGTATTGCCGTTGTAGATCACAAATTCCGGTACATCCGGGACATCAAAATGTGCGTGGCAGTCCTTTTTAGCGAATTCAGAAATATAAGTTATTGCGCTAACCCGATCTAGTTTTTCCCTGAACTTCCCTTTTAATTTTTCCTGCAGGCCTTCGCTGCCCTCCGTGATAAAATGGATGTCATGAACCGTAAGAAGGTAGGGGATCTCATGAAAGGGTTCGATCTTTATATTCTGATTCAAACAATGCCAGAGGTTGTATCTCTTTTTTATTCTGAAAGGTTTATGCCTTGTAATGGATCGGTATTTTTTATACCTGAAAACCTCACCGAATTCGCTTCGTAGCGAATCGGTGTCCTTAGCATGCAGCACTATATCGAGGTCGGCAGGTTTTACACTTGCCAATCCTTTAATGAGGTGGTAGTTAAACTGCCCGAACCCGGAGTACTTATTCTTGATGTTATGCGATTCGAGAAAAACAGTTTTCATCTGTTCAGGCCGTTGTATTAGTTAATATTACGATAGAGCAACCACAGATTCACATATCGTTTAAATACTGCAAAGGCGTTTATATAGGCCAGGATAAATCCTTCTTTGCCATCCAGTATGCCCAGCCGAATTAGATATTGATGCCAAAATCTGTAAAATGGTCGCCACAGAAACCGCCATAAAGTGGGCCGTTTATTCTGCTGGAACATCATTTGTGCCTTCAATTTACTATATCGGTGCAATTTTGAAGTATAATCATCAAAGGATTTGTAGGTGTGATGTGGTAACCGGGATCGAAATCTTTCGGTTACACCCCTGGCTTCGATCGTTTCATGCACGAGATCTCCATTGTATTGGCAGTGCTCCTTGTGGAACAGCCTGATGACCCAATCTGTCTGAAAACCACTGTATTTTATGCGTTTTCCCATAAAATATAACTCCCGTTTTATGGCATAGGCTATCGCCCTCGGGTCTTTCAGGAAAGAATGTATCTCTTCTTTGATCTCGGTAGTGATCTCTTCATCGGGGTCGAAGAATACGATCCAGTCGTTGGTAGCCTGAGAGATCGCAAAATTCTTCTGATCACTAAAATTCCTGAATTCTCTTTCGATGAATCTTACCTTCGGAAAAGCGGTGGCAAGCTCCTTTGTATTATCAGTGCTGAACGAATCCACTATAAGGATCTCATCCGCGAACGAAAGACTTTCAATGAACTTCTCGATCACCTCACCTTCGTTCAGGGTAATGGCAAGGGCGGAAATTTTATGGGTATTGTCCAACAAATGATAATAGTTTGGGTAAAAGTAATAATTTTACCCTGAACCTTTTCTGAAACAACATGGCAAAACTTCCGGTTTTAATGTATCACGATGTGGCGTCTTCCACCAGCGAAGGGTTGGTTATAAGTGTTCGAAGGCTGGAAGAACAACTTAAATGGCTTTCGGAAAATCAATACACTAGCTGGCATTTTTCAGAATTAGAAGATCTTAGCACGCTTCCCGGCTCAAAGAACGTAGTGATAACCTTCGACGATGCCTATGTTAGTTTTAAAGATCTGGCTGTTCCTCTGCTTCAGAAATATGAACTAAAGGCCACCTTATTCGTGCCACTGGGTTACCTGGGAAAAACAGACGAGTGGAACACAGGAAAGGTGGATATCATGACTGCCGAGCAACTTCATTCCCTGCAGCCTGATACGGTCGAGTTGGGTTATCATTCTTTTCAGCATAGCAAGTACAACGAACTTACCCTTGAGGAGACATCCACCGACACACAATGTGGTTTTGAGGTTGTAAAAAATCATAAACTCCCACTTAGTCCGGCTCTGGCGTATCCCTATGGAAAATTCCCAAGGGAAAAAGAAAGCTATACAAAGTTTGTAGAACTCCTGAAACAAGAGGGATTTAGTTATGGACTTCGGATAGGGAACCGGCTAAATAAATTTCCATTCCCGGATCCGTTTAAAATTCAGCGTTTGGATATTAAAGGTGAATATAGCCTGGGAAAATTCAGAAGAAAAATCAAGTACGGTAAAATAATATAAGGGAGATCACCGCATTCCCTTGTGCAGCAACCGCAATTTTACATATCGCTGAAATACTCCGTAGGCATTAACCGCGGCCACCGTTAGACCGGGAATACCGTCTCTAAATCCTCCTTTTAGAATATAAGATCGAAAAAACCGGTATGATGGTTTGATCCATAAATGAAACCAGCTGGCCTTTTTACCCTTCTTATATAGTTGTTCCGCCTGAAACCAGGCGTAAGTCTCCTTTTTCTCAATATACGCCTCCAGCCCTTTATAGGTATAATGGAGCATATGGTTCTTTAATTTTCCTATTCGCCCTTCACACTGTAACTTCTCATGTACCGTTCCTGTAAAATGAGCTCCGGCGCGTTTTACCAGCCTTAGCACATCGTCACTGTGGTGGTAAAGAAATCGGTTCATGTAAAAATGAGGGAAATTAATTTTATAACCGCCGTGCTTAGGGTGCGAAATGGTGCGCTTTATTTCATCTTCCAGCGAATGGGTAACGCGTTCGTCTGCGTCCAGAAATAATACCCAGTCACTGCTAACATGCTCCAGGGCATAGTTTTTCTGGGCAGAGAAATTGTCGAATTCCCGCTGTAATAATTTCGTGATATAAGGTTTGGCAAGTGCAACCGTATTGTCTGTGCTGTACGAATCTATGAGGATGATCTCATCGGCGAAAGCCACCGACCGCAGCGCGTCTACTATATAGGCTTCTTCGTTGAAAGTAGGGACAATGACCGATAACGATTGCATGGAGCAAACTTACTAAATAACTTTATCTTTGCACCAATGCAAACGATAGACACCTCCATTATTATTAGTACGTATAATTCGCCGGCATGGCTGGAAAAAGTACTTTACGGATATAACAACCAAAGCTACCGTATGTTCGAGATCGTGATCGCAGATGATGGTTCGGGTGAGGAAACAAAGGCGCTTATCGAGAGAATGAACGAGGAGGTTTTTTATCCTATCGTCCATGTATGGCACGAAGACAACGGATTTCAGAAGTCGCAGATCCTTAACAAGGCGATTTTAAAATGTTCTACTCCATATATCATTATGAGCGACGGGGATTGCATCCCGCGAAAGGATTTTGTCGAACAACATATAAAGTACAGGGAAAAAGGATATTTTCTGTCTGGAGGTTATTTTATGTTACCCATGAACATCTCCGAGGCAATTAGCAGGGATACAATTTATTCTGAAGATTGTTTCGACCTTGGCTGGCTGAAAAAACACGGTCTGAAATCTTCTTTTAAAAACAACAAGTTAAATTCAGGCCCCTTTAAAGCAGCGGTCCTCAATGCGGTCACTCCTACCAATGCCAGCTGGAACGGGCATAATGCCAGTGGCTGGAAGGAAGACATTTTGGCCGTGAACGGATTTGATGAACGCATGCAGTATGGAGGGCAGGATCGTGAATTAGGGGAGCGGCTTGTAAATTATGGCCTTAAGAGTAAGCAAATACGGTATAACGCTGTGGTGATCCATCTGGACCATCCACGCGGATATAAGAACCAGCAATCCATCGATAAGAACCGGGCGATCCGGAAAGAGACCCGGGAAAAGAAATTAGAACGAACCCCTTTCGGGATCAAAAAAGATTAGATCTTTTTATATACCCCGATCTTCCAATAACGTAGTTCTTCATTGGTGGTAACCGTGGTGAAAGCAAGTTCTTTCAACCCTTTATTCTCTTTAAAATATTCCCAGCAACCAGTACCTTCCCTGTAAATTGAAATGATCAGCACCCCGTTTTCATTGAGGTGGCCCAGCATCCTGTCCAACACATTCTGCTTTTCGGAATCATGGATATAATAAAAGGCTTCGTTGAAGACTATCGCATCGAAATTGCGTTGAGGTGTAAACGTGATAGCATCGGCGGCGAGGAACTCCGACTTAGGGAATTTTTTTCCTCTGGCTTTGTCTATCGATACTTTCGAAAAATCAATACCTAGAAAATAGCTGTATTCCAGGTCTTCCATTCGCAGATTTAACACGCCATCACCACAACCAATATCCAGGATAGCGGGATTCGCCGGGGCGTATTCAGCAATAAAACTAACGATCTGTCGATATCTGGCAACCTCTTTCTCACTTTGTAGACTATTCCAACGCCCGCTTTTATACTGCTTATTCCAGCGTACCTTACGTCTCCAGTGATGAAATTTATCAAGTAAGTTCATTTTATTTTCGAGAATCTGCCAAATGCCCGTCCAGAAAGGGTTTTAGTTTGTGCAATATCATATCGGGCGTGAGTTCATGATACAACGCATCCGGATCTTCTTCAATTTTCCTGCGTTCCTCCAGGGTAAAGCTACTAAATAGATCCGGTTTTTCTTCCAGTAAATGCACCGAATCGTGGGTGACTCCATCCTCAAAGCTCGACCAGTGCTCTTTGTTTACGTAGGGGGAGTAGATTGTAAAGGTCGGCCTGTTCAAGGCCTTGGCGATATGCACACTCCCGCCTTCATTAGCCACGAGCATATCGCAATGATTGATAAGTTTAATAAATCCTCGAATGGAATCTTCATAGATATCGAGATTAATTTGATCTTTTCCGCGGCAAAGTTCGTAGATCTTCATAGCCTCCGGTTTTTGATGCGGAGCATAATTGAAGAGCAAGGTGACATTAAAGTGATCGGTAATATAATTAATGAGTTCCGCTATATACTCGTAGGGCATAGACTTCTGTGGGGTGCTTCCCAGAACTCCCAGCATGATCACGGGGGTATTAATATGAGCCACGGGGTTGTAGGCTTTCTCTTCGGGAGTTAAATAGATCTTTGGTACATAATCCGGCATTTCCAGCGGAAAAACCGAATGTACCAGATTGATCCTGTCTTCTATAGCCTTTCCACAATTCCTGGAGCGCTTTTCAAGCAAATTCACCGGGTGTGAATAGAATGGGAGCTTCAACTTCTTGTGGGCGCGTTTAAATCCTATTCGATATTCGGCCCGACTCGACAAGCAGATCATCCTACTCTGGAATTTCGAATATGGATCGAAGATGATATTGTAATCTGCCTTCCGGATCTTTCGCATGGTCTTCAGCAATCGAGGGATCTTTTTAAGTTCCTTCTCTTTTACCCGTATGATCTCGTCTATATTCGGGTTATTTTCAAGAACCCCACTGGTATAATCGTATACAAAATAGGTGACATGACTTTTTGGGAAGACTCTTTTTATGTTGTTTGCAATCACCGAACTGATGAGCACGTCACCAATTCTTTTGTTTTGAATAACAAGTATTTTCGTAGGTTGCATTACCTTCGCAAAGTATCTCTTTTTTTGAAGTTATTAAAATTAATCATGGCCAAAACCCTTGTGCTACATCCCGATCATAAAGCTTACAAAGCTCAATTTGAAGAGGCGATCAATGGATTTGAGGCAAATAAGGATTTTGTTACCAAAGGCGATCGAAATACCATCAAAAAAGTAAGTGTAGATGGTAATACTTATGTAATTAAGAAATTCAAGACCCCGGGTTTCTTTCAAGGCCTGGTATATAGATTCCTTCGGAAAAGTAAAGCACGCAGATCCTTCGAATACGCATCGCGATTGATCGAACTGGGAATCAACACCCCGCATCCGGTGTGTTACTCCGAAACATTTTCAGTAGGTTTAAAAGAGAGCTATTACGTTTGTAAGCACCTTGAATACGACTTCGATTTCCGGGTGCTGAATCACAATCCCAAATGGCCGAACCGCGACGAGATCCTCAGGCAGGTGGCAGCCTTCACATATCGTCTACATGAGAACAAGGTGAACTTTCTGGATCATTCTCCCGGGAATACACTTATCGTGGAGAAAGGTAAGGGTGCTTACGACTTCTATCTTATCGATCTGAACAGAATGAAGTTCGAATCTATGTCTTTCGAAAAGCGTATGCGTAATTTCAGGAGGCTGTGGTTGTCTAAGCACATGATCAACATCATGGCAGATACCTATGCGAAGCTATCAAACAATACTTTCGAACTCACACATTCACTTATGACCCATTACAGCAGGGCTTTTCAGAAAAAGGTAAATGCTAAGAAGGTGAGGCGAAGACGCAGAAACTCCGGCTAACAAAATTTAAATTTATATCCAGCTGTGTACTCCTGCTATGGTTGGCTAATTTTATTCTTACTGAAGTTGCTTATCACTACACCGATACATTGTATTCGCGCAGCGCGTCATTGAGCGAGGTTTTCTTATTGGTGCTTGCTTTTCGGGTACCAATGATAAGGGCACAAGGCACATTGTATTCTCCCGCCGGAAATTTCTTGGCATAACTCCCCGGGATCACTACGGATCTTGCCGGAACACGTCCCTTCATTTCAACAGGTTCATCTCCGGTAACATCGATGATCTTTGTAGAGGCGGTAAGTACCACGTTTGCTCCTAAAACTGCTTCCGTCTCCACCCGAACTCCCTCTACAACTATACAACGGGAACCGATAAAGCAATTATCCTCAATGATTACGGGCGCCGCCTGTAAGGGCTCTAAAACACCGCCAATACCCACACCACCACTGAGGTGAACATTCTTACCAATCTGCGCGCAGCTACCTACTGTGGCCCAGGTATCTACCATGGTCCCTTCGTCTACATAGGCTCCAATATTCACATAGCTTGGCATAAGGATCACACCTTTAGATATATAGGCGCCATGTCGTGCCACTGCATTGGGAACTACCCGAACTCCTTTTTCCTGATAGCCCGTTTTTAGCGGGATCTTATCGTGATATTCAAATATCCCTGCTTCGGAAGTCTCCATTTTTTCAATAGGAAAATAAAGTACGATCGCCTTTTTCACCCACTCGTTTACCTGCCAGCCATCGGCCGTTGGTTCGGCACATCTCAATTTACCTGCATCGCAGAAGTTCACAACTTCGCGAATGGCATTTTTGGTATCTGTTTCGTTGAGGAGGGAGCGGTCGTCCCAGGCTTTTTCAATGCGTTCCTGAAGCTCAGTCATAGGTCTTTTTAATTTTTACAAAGATAAGCCCTGTGGTTAAATTGGATGTAATTTTTAGCATACTATTTAACAAATCGGTATTTTTGCGCACTGAATGGGACGCATACTGGCATTAGACTATGGAACAAAGCGAACCGGGATAGCGGTGACGGACGAATTACGCATCATCGCCTCCGGTCTAACTACCGTTTCAACCGAAGAATTAATGTCTTTTTTAGAGAATTATTTTGAAAAAGAAATAGTAGATCTTATCCTGGTAGGCGAGCCCAAACAGAAGGATGGTACACACAGTGACGTAGAAGAGAACATCAAAGAATTTCTCACGGCCTTTACTAATAAATTCCCCACCATGGAGGTGCAACGGGTAGACGAGCGGTATAGTAGTAAGCAGGCTTTTCAATCTATGATCGACGGTGGTTTGAAAAAGAAAAAGCGCCGGGATAAGGCCTTGCTCGATGAGATCAGTGCCACTATCATCCTTCAGGAATATTTATATAAGCAATAAGATTATGATTTTACCCATAGTGGCATACGGCGATCCTGTGCTAAGACAAAAAGCCAAAGAGATCAACGAGGATTATCCAAAACTGGACGAGCTATTGGAGAATATGTTCGAGACCATGTATGGTGCCAGAGGTATTGGCCTTGCTGCTCCGCAGATAGGTTTACCCATACGATTGTTCATTGTAGACGCCACACCTTTTGAGGATGACGACGATCTTACCGAAGACGAAAGAGAATTTGTTTCTACCTTTAAAAAAGTTTTTATAAACGCAAAGATCGTTGAAGAAACAGGTGACGAATGGGCTTTTAACGAAGGGTGCCTTAGTATACCCGATATTAACGAGGATGTTTTTAGAAAGCCGCAGATCACCATTGAGTACCAGGATGAGAACTTTAAAAAACATAAAGAGACCTTCGATGGTATTGTAGCCAGGATCATACAGCACGAATACGACCATATAGAAGGAATTCTGTTTACAGATAAGCTCTCACCACTTAAAAAACGACTTATCAAAGGCAGATTGGCCAACATTTCTAAAGGGAAGATCGATGTATCCTACCGTATGAAGTTCCCTATGGCCAAAAAGAAACGTTAATGCTCTTGCAAAACTAAAACTTACACAGGATATTTGCCGCCGAATACAGCAAATTACATTATGAGTTTAGAGAAGATTTTATCTATTTCAGGAAAGCCGGGGCTATATGAATTGAAGACCCAAACACGTAGTGGCTTTTTAGCAGAATCCCTTATCGATGGCAAGAAGATAAGTGTAAGCGGTAGGCATAATGTAAGCCTGTTATCAGAAATAGCGATCTACACTCTTACAGAAGAGGTTCCTCTGCGAGAAGTCTTCTCCAGGATCTCTGAAAAAGAGAATGGCGGACCGGCTATCAACCACAAGGCATCGAAGGACGAGCTGGAAGAATACTTCTTTGAAGTCCTGCCGGATTACGACGAGGACCGTGTGTATGCCAGCGATATCAAAAAAGTGGTGCAGTGGTACAATTTGCTGCAAAAACACGGGATCACTCAGTTTACTGAGGCAGATTCTTCGGAAGAAGAATAGACATTTCCGTTTGTTAATCTCTTTTAATAACTCTTTTTATTTCTGAAGACCTTTTAAAGTAGCTTTGTTTTTATGAATTCCAGAGAACAACAGCTTAAGGCTTTCGATCGCCTGCTCACCATCATGGACGAGTTGCGCGAACAATGCCCATGGGATAAAAAACAAACCATGGAAAGCCTTCGGCATCTCACTATCGAAGAGACCTACGAACTTGGCGATGCCATCCTGGATCAGGACCTTTCCGAAGTAAAAAAAGAACTGGGAGATCTTTTACTCCACATTGTTTTCTACGCTAAAATAGGTAGTGAAACCAGGGATTTCGACATAGCCGATGTAGCCAACGATATTTGTGAAAAACTCATTTCCAGGCACCCACATATCTATGGAGATATTAGTGTGGCCAATGAAGAGGAAGTGAAACAAAACTGGGAAAAACTCAAACTTAAAGAAGGGAAGAAAAGCGTGTTAGAAGGCGTGCCGGTGTCTCTGCCTGCATTGGTGAAAGCCAATCGCATCCAGGATAAGGTGGCCGGGGTAGGTTTCGATTGGGAAGAGCCGGAGCAGGTTTTCGAAAAACTAAAAGAAGAACTGGAAGAACTGCAACACGAAGTGGGAGAGGGAAACAGACCACGAATTGAACAAGAGTTTGGAGACGTCCTTTTCTCGATGATCAATTATGCCCGCTTCTTAAAAGTAGATCCTGAGAATGCCCTGGAACGCACCAATAAAAAATTCATCAAGCGATTTCAATACCTGGAGAATAAATCCAAGGAATTGGGAAAGCCTCTCAAAGAAATGACGCTTGCCGAAATGGATGTCTATTGGGAGGAAGCGAAAAAGATTTGATCAGCGCTGATTTTTACCAAAGTCCCGAACTTCCTACCTCGAGAAGACAATTAATCTTTCATCGATCTTTACTTCCGAAAAACCGAAGTTATCTCGTATCCATCTAAGATTTTCCTCCATATAAAAAATAACATGAGTAGGATCGTCCTTGTAATACCAGTTCGTGAAATCCCTGGGTTCACACAGCAGGTGGGTCATACAATAAAGCTTTCCATCCGGTTTAAGTAGACGTTTCAACAGGCTAAATTCCTTTTGTGGCTTTTTAAAATGTTCTATTACTTCACAGCAAACAATAAAATCGTAGGTCTCATTCAATACACTTACATCGGGATGAAAAAATGGATCGTAAAGATTTAAACGGTATCCTTTGTTGGTTAGGATCTCGGTGATCACCGGGCCGGTGCCCGCTCCAAAATCCAGTCCGAGGCTAGTAGTATTAAATTCTTCCATTACCTTCTCGGTAATAGGGGACACAAATTGCCGGTACCTGGGATCGTTCACATCATTATTATGGGTGAGGTATCGGGCCTTTTCTTCCGAAGCCGAAATAAAATTGGACGGGTGGCGAAAAACGGTGCCACACTGAGAACAGGAATAAAATGATTGAGTGTTACCCTCGAAAAAGGAAGCCGTACTTTCACTATGGCAAAGCAGGCAGGGGGTCATGATCAGGAGTTTCTTACTTTCTTGATACGTTTAAGTTTTGCCTTCCAAACTTCCAGTTGCTCCTTATGCCTGGCGATATTCTGGTGGACTTCCATAACCAGCGGATTCGAATCGTCCACATGCTGGAAGAACCCAAGATTGTTTTCCAACTGCCTGATCTCATCTTTGGTCTCATCGATCTTCTTGGAAATAAAGAAATGTTCGTTCTTCAACTTTCTCTCATCTTCCTGGGAAACCATCGAATTGAGCTTGTTCTCAAATTTGATCATTTCGGCCTCCTTTTTGTTGAGGTCCATCTTGCCAAACAATGTATCCAGTTCTTTATTGAACTGCTGCTCTATGGATTTTTTCTTAAAAGGAACCCTTCCCACCTTCTTCCATTCGCCGATCTTCTCTTTTATCAGCTTCAGGTCTTCATCCTTGCTGCCACTAAGCTCGAGGTTTTTTATCTCTTCAAGCATTTTGGTTTTGGTCTCTAAATGCTCAACCTCTTCTTTATTCGCTTCGTTCTTCACACTGTGAAGTCTATCGAAATAATAATTACAAGCCTCTTTGAACTCTTTCCAGATCTTATCACTGTCTTTTCTGGGCACATGACCCACTTTCTTCCAATCTGCCTGTATCTTTTTCATTAAAGGAGTAACCACTTCGAAGTCGTCGCTATCCTTATTTTCCTGGGCGATCTTTATAAGTTCTCGCTTTTTTTCCAGATTAGTGTATTGCTCTTTTTTCTGGTTCTTGTAGAAATTATTCTTAGCCTTATTAAAATTTCGTGTAGATTCTTTAAAGGCATTCCATATCTCCTTATTGTTTAGCCGTGGTACTTTCCCTATCTCAAAGTACTGATCCCTCAGGGCCTGTACCTTCTTTATAGCATTTTGCCAGTTCTGATGGCTGGGTTTGGTAGCAGCAGTAACCTCTGTGATTTGTTCAACGATCTTCTTTTTCGCCTCGAGATTATCCTCGAAGGTGGATTCCATTTCCTTCAGATATTCGAAACGCTTATCATGGATGACCTTGGTAGCCGCACTAAACTTCTCCCAAACCTCTTCCCGGTATTCTTTGGCTACAGGACCAATTTCTTCCTTCCACATCTTATGAAGCATCTGTAACTCCCTGAAGGCTTTATTAATATCTTCTTCCTGTTGTAATTCTTCGGCCCGGGTAATGAGTTTAAGTTTCTGCTCCAGGTTATGTTTAAAATCCAGATCCCGGAATTCCCTATTCAGATGAAGAAAATCATAGAAATTCTCAACGTGATGATGATAGGTGTTCCAGATAAGATTGTACTTATCCCTGGGGATGGGGCCGGCCGTGTGCCAGCGCTCCTGTATATCCTTAAAATGTTTGTAAGTAGTATTTATATTCTCCTCGGCATTGAGCAGGCCTTTTAATTCCTCTATGAGTTCCTGTCGTCTTTCGAGATTGGCCGAGAGATCTTTTTTTAGGGATCTGTAATAGTGATTTCGTTTTTCCTTATAGTCGAAATAGAGTGAGTTAAATTCCTTTTTTAGCGGGGTGGTATAATGGAAATCTATAATATTACCACCATTTGCGAGGAACTCTTCCTTTTCGTGTTCCAGTTCTTCGTTGAATTTCGCATTGAATTCAGACCGAATCTCTTCAACTTCATTCTTTATTTGCTGAACCTGTTTCGAATTTAGCAATTCTTTCAACTCCGCAACGAGTTCCTTTTTCGAAAGGGAATGGTAATCTTTTTCCTCTTCCACTTCCTGAGTTTCTTCTTCATCCTCATCATCAGATGAGCTCACCTCTTCTTCTTCTTCCTCCTCCTCATCCGTATCCATGGGGGTGTTGGCTTTCACTACCTCCTGTTCAGGTTTGTCTTCCTTTTTTTCTTCGGAAGCGACCGTATCTTCTTTTGGAGTGTCTGCTTCGTCTACCTGCATTTCTTCTGAAGCATCGTCATTTGTTTCTTCAGCAATGGGTTCCTCTTGCTTTTTTCCTTCTGAAACATCCACAGCAACCTCTTCCGAATCACCTGCGGGCGTTTCAGCAGCACTAGTATCTTCTCCTTCCGAAATATTTTCTGGAACGACTGTTTTTTTTTCGGATGGTTCCGAAGATTTATCGGAAAGTTTTTCTTCTTGCAATTTTTTGTCGGACATTTCTTTCAATGTTGAGGTTCGAGTAAGGAATGGTAAGATACTAACTACTATGCAAACGGCAAAGTAGCCTATCTTATTTTGAAGTAAAAAGGGAGATTTTTACAATTTCCAGATCCGCCAGGACTTTTTTGCCTGGTTTTCCAGCATTTTAAGTCCGTTGATCACCCTGGCGCCTTTTACAAACCCTCTCTTCATAAATTCGGTTTCCCTGGGGTTGTAAATAAGGTCGAACAATACATGATCCTTGGTGAGATATTGATAGGGGATCTTTGGGCAGTCGTTCACATTGGGGCTGGTTCCAATTGGCGTGCAATTAACGATTAGAAGGTGATCTGCAATGACATCCCGGCTTAAGGAATTATAACCAATACTGTCAACAGTAGGTTTTCTCGACACGACTTCGTAATCAAATTCCATAGCATCCAGTACGTACTGTACCGCTTTCGAGGCTCCACCGGTTCCAAGGATCAGCGCAGTTTTTTCTTTGATAGGGAAAAAATCTGCCAGGGCCTTGGCAAAACCATAATGATCTGTATTGTAGCCTATTAATTTTCCGTCTTTTCTAAATTTAATGGTATTTACAGCACCGATCTTTTCGGCCTCCTTATCCAGCTTGTACAAATATGGGATGATGGCTTCCTTATAGGGGATGGTAACATTAAGCCCTTTTAATCCTTCGGTATTTTTGATAAGCTGAGGGAATTCTTCGAGACTTTCTAGTTCGAAGTTGTGATAAGAATCCCGACGGTTTTCCTGTTCAAACTTATAAGTGAAAAATGTTTTGGAAAAGGAATGACTTAGATCCTTTCCAATCAAGCCATATTTAGCCATAGTGCGGAGTCCTATGTTTTTGGTACCAGTCTAAACTTAGTACGATTAATATGCCTACAATGATAAAGAAAATCGCCCAAAGGGTTTCGAGCGAAAATTCTGATGGCCAGTATCTTTCGTACCCCTTTAATATTTCTGCACCATTAGCATCGTACATAATATTGCCGTTGGCGTCGTATTCAAATTGTTTTAGTTTCCATGGCCATACAACTCCCAGGGACCCGGCAATAAAACCAATGATCACTGCATAGGTAGCTTTCTTGTATCTCTTTAATACGTAGGCAAGCAGATGAGAAAGAGACACCAGGCCGGTAAGTGATCCTAGTGCAAAAACCAGTAACACCTTGAGCAATTGTATACGGACAGGATCCGACCAGAAACTTAGGTCTCCTCTAAAGATTTCGGCCATGGTATCGAATAAAGCGTTTACGGCATCTACCAGAAGTAAAACATAATTCCCAAGTAAAATTAGAATGAAGGAACCGGAAAGTCCCGGGAGGGTCATCCCAGAAACACCAATTATCCCGCAAAAGAATACAAAAATTAGGTTCCCGTTTTGTGTGGCAGGCTCCAGGAAACTAATGCTTACGCCAGCTAAAATTCCGCAGAGCAGATAGCCCAGGTATTTTCTGTTCCATTCTCCAAAATCCTTGGCTATGAAATAAATGGAGCCAATGATCATTCCGAAGAAAGCACTCCAAACAAATAATTCGTAGTGCACGATCAGGTAGTCGAGTAATTTGGAAACACTAAAGTAGCTAATAACCATTCCCAGGATCAACAAGCCCAAAAATTGACCGTTTATATACTGGAAAAAACTTTTAAAGCGTCCGTTTATCAATAATTTGAACGCCTTGCGATTCACTTTCTGTAGCGAATAGATGAATTCTTCATAGAACCCTGCGACGAAGGCCACAAGCCCTCCAGACACTCCGGGCACCTTATTGGCGGCTCCCATAGCCAGCCCTTTCATCACCAACCAGAATTTATCTCCAATCGAACGTTTTTGAGCCATATCAGCTAACTTTTTTATTTACTGAAATACGTTCGAGTATGAAAATGGTGAGAAAGCCAATTACTAAAAAGAGTATAGCCATCAGAAGTTTTGGATCGCCATCGTAAGCAGTGGGTAGAACACTTTCCTCTATGAAGGGTACTTCAACACCTTTATGGTTGGTTCTGTATTGCAGCACCTCCTTCCAGGGCCATATTTTATTGAGAGCACCTATCATAAAGCCGGTGAGTACTGCCAGAGTGAGATTTTTATAATGTTTGAACATCCAGTTTAGAGTACGTGAGAAGACTTTCAAGCCTATTACGGCTCCCAACGCAAAGATCCCCAGTTTCATGGAGGCATTCCCAATCATATTCCAGTTTAGCGAGGCAATACCATCACTTAATTGCGCCAGGGTAGCTATCACAGGCGAATAAGCACCCAGTAGCAGGAGTATAAATGCTCCGCTTATCCCGGGAAGGATCATCGCGATGATCGCGATAAAACCGGCAACAAACAAGAACCAGGAGCTCTCTGGCGAGCCTATTGGTTTGGCAAGTGTAATGAACAATGCCAGAGCAGCTGCCAGGATTATGGCCAGCACTGTTTTAAAATTCCATTGTGTTATTTGTTTTCCTACAAATAATATACTGGCAACCACCAGGCCGAAGAAGAAAGACCACACCAATATTGGATGATCTGCCAGCAACCAGGTAATTAACTTTGCCAGGGACAGTATGCTTACTATTACCCCGGAGAACAATGCCAGTAAAAAAGGTAGATTATAGGTGTTCCAGGCGGTTTTAAATCCGCTCTTTTTCCACGATCTGAAGAACCCCAGGTCGAGTTTATGAATAGTCTCTATCAGCTCTTCGTATATCCCACTGATAAAGGCAATAGTACCTCCGGATACACCCGGTACCACATCTGCAGCGCCCATGGCAACGCCTTTAGCGGTAACTAACAGATATTGAAGAAAATTACGTGTAGGCATAGCACAGGCATTTCAGCCAAAATTACGTAATTTAAAGTGAAGGATTCTGTTGATTTTTAATTAATTCCCTAACCGATTTACGATCGTAGATAGATGGAAAGATCTCCTCGATGATCAAGGCATATTCCGGTTCGAATTTAAGAGCATTCTTAAGATGATATCGTCCTTTATCATCTTCGTTCAGTAAATAATGTACGCCTGCAAGACGATATTCGATCTCGGCAGACTCCGGATAGAACTCGGCTGCCTGATGCAGGTTATTAATGGCAGCTTCAAATTCGCCCAATTGTAATAATATATCGGCGCGGGCCAACCAGGTCTCCAGTTCGTAATTACCCAGCTCTATACTTCTTCTAAAGCCATGCTCAGCTTCTTCAAAGAGGTTTAGTCTGTTATTGATCTTCGCATATCGTTTCCAATACAAAACGTTCTCACTGTCTATATTGATCGCTTTATCAATGTAGTAAAGTGCCTTCTGGTAATTTTTCTTCTTGTAATAAAAATCGGTTATCGCGATCCAGCCTTTGTCCAACAAGGCATCTTCTTCCACACATTTGTTGTAGAATTTTAAGGCGAGCTCACTATTCCCCAGTTTTTCGTAACATTTCCCTATTCGCAATAAGGCAAAGGAAGTAGGTTCGTCCAGTCCCAGGGTAATGGTATAACTTTCGATCGCCTCGGTATACCTGCGCAGTTTTTCAAGTACTTTACCTTTTTCAAGGTATGCCCCAATAAAACTATCGTCACTAATAATGGCGAAATCGAAGGCGGCCAGAGCCTTGTTAAATTCTTCAAGATTTGTATACTGCTTGCCCACCTGGTGCCATGCTACTTCGCAATAAGGATTCTTATTAAGATAGTCATTCAGGTAATCGATCGCAGCTTCATGTTGCTCCAGATAATCGAAACAATAAATAATGTTATATAGGGCCGAATAGTCCTCCTCATCCTGTTCTAAACACCTCATAAAATTTTGTTTGGCATTTTCAAAGTCTTCTATAAAGAGGTATTCCATACCAATAAGTGACAATACGTCTGCCTCATCGGAGGTGATTTCAAGTGCTTTATGTAAAAGACGGATAGCTTTCTTATGTTCATCCCTTCGGGATAGGATGTTTGCTTTCTGAATATAGATCTCCTCATTGGATTGTTCCAGAGGCTCTAAAGAGTCCAGTAACTCCTCGGCAGTGTCCAGTTCGTTCTCAAAAATGAACATTTCAACCTGGAATAATTTCAGGTTTGTAGATGTAGGATGTTGCTCCAGGCCAAGCTTCACTGCTTTCTTGGCAAGGGCGATCTTACCGTTTTCAAGATAATGCTGAATGATCTCTTCGAACTCACCAGAGTCAAAGAAAAGTACGTTATTGGTCTTCAGCATGGATTCGAAGCGGGAAAGAGAGAAATTGTTATACTCGTCAGGGCTAGAGTTCATACACAACTGATTAACGGATTCTTCTATTTTAAAGATAGTAATGTAAAGAGGTGTTCAATAGTTATGCCGTGTTTGTTGTTAACAAGCTTATTAACAGAATTTTTAGAATATAACATACTGTAAAACAGCTACTTACGTCATTAAGTTTTTTCACTAACCTTGTCCATAACGGCTGCAATTATGGCGCAGCCTTTTCTTATTTCCTCTTCTGAAATGGTTAGCGGTGGTGTAATCCTAATCGCACAAGACTCAAATAAAAGCCAGAAAAGTATGAGTCCGGCCTCTTTACAACCCAGTATGATCTCATTTGCGATCGAGGCATTTTCCACCATGATCGCCAGCATGAGCCCTTTCCCGCGAATTTCTTTTATCAAAGGATGAATTAGTAACACCCGGAACAATTGTTCCTTTCGTAAAGCCTCCCGCATGAGGTCGCATTGGGTGATCTCTTTTAAGGTTGCTAGCGCTGCAGCTGCGATCACCGGGTTTCCACCAAAAGTAGTGATGTGTCCTAACTTAGGGTTGTCTTTTAACAACGACATATGGGCATATGACGCGGTAAAAGCTCCTATAGGAAGACCTCCTCCCATACCTTTCCCCATCACCAGTATATCCGGGATCACCTGGTAATGTTCGAAGCCAAATAGTTTTCCGGTACGGCCAAATCCGGGCTGAATCTCATCCAGTATCAATAGGGCACCTTCGGTTTCACACCGTTGTTTAACTCTTTGTAAGTAGCCTGGTTCGGGTTCTATAAAACCTGCCGCTCCCTGTATGGTTTCCAGTATAACAGCGGCTGTGTTACTGTTTATCTTGTCGAGGTCTTCTTCGCTATTGAAGGTAATGGCATGACAATCGGGCAGAAGGGGTGCGAAGGGTTGTTTGCGTTCTTTGTTTCCCATAACGCTCAGGGCGCCATAGGTATTTCCGTGATACGCCTTGTCTGCATAGATAATACCGGATCTGCCTGTTACACGCCTCGCTAGTTTAATGGCGCCATCGATGGCTTCGGTACCGCTGTTAACAAGATAAGTGGTTTCCAGTGGCTTGGGTAAATGGCTTGCGAGTAACTTAGATAGTTGGACGGCGTTCTCCTGAACATATTCGCCATAGACCATCACATGCAGGTATTTGTCCAATTGTTCTTTAACTGCATTGATCACCGATGGGTGTTTGTGACCAAGGCTGCAAGCAGAAACACCGGCTACAAAATCGAGGTGCGCATTTCCGTCTTCATCGAAGATATAGCTACCTTCGGCGTGAGACACTACCATCGCAAGTGGATGGGGGGTGGTCTGCGCCTGGTGTTTGAAAAAGTCTGCTGCAAGATTAGCCTTCGCCATCGTCCTTTTCTTTATTTTCCTTACGGGTTTCGGGTTTCGGATCATCTTGGCGGTTTTGAAGATCGCTGGCCTTTAGTTTTGAGGCCTCGGGCAGATCAATCTCTTCTTCCGGGATATCATCGAAGAATTCACCTTCGTCTTCAGGCAAGGGAATGCCCTGTATCTTCGGAAGCACAGGTGCCGGCTTCCCATTAAACAGATCCTGCACTTTCATGAGTCTTTCATCACCACGCCAGATAAATCCGGGTAATATTCTCGCATTTTCCGGAAACTGGGAGGGAGGGTATACCTTTCCCTTAGCCTGTTTTATAAACTTGATCCCGGTTATTTGCTGCTGTTCCAAGTACATCTGTATCGAACTAGAAACTGTATTGTTTATTCCCACCAGTTCCTGTTTATCGTTTCTTGAAAAATAAATTACCTCAGTATTCTTGATGATATTCACTGTATCCAGTTCGTTGTTGGTGAACAATCCTATAAGGCGTTCTCCTTTTACCTGGTTGTAACCTGCACTGTCCTTTTGTACAAGAAACGCATTATTGAAAACCTTCAAAGTATCCAGTTTCTCGGTTTCGGTATTAGACAGGATATGGATGGTATCTCCGGTCATCTGGTTTTCACCGGACCAGAGTATAGGGTTTCGTAGTAGTTTGGTGATCCCGGCCTTCTGATCCACAAAGATCGAATCGCATTTTCCACTAGTAGGCGCGTCTGGGGGCAGGCCACGTTTAAACATTCTCGCCCTGTAAAAGCCTTTTATCACCCGGTGGTCGGGCTTTCCGGTTACCCTTAGGGTATCGGCGTGAACATACACCGAATCGTTATCTCGTAGCGTGACAGCCACCGCTCTTTTCGTGATAAAGACCGAATCTTTCTCTCGAAACACTTCGGCATAATGTCCGCGTATCACACTGCGGTTGATCGTATCCAGAACTTTTATGTTGTTGGTAGCTGAAGCAAAACTTGTGTTTCGGTCGAAATAAATGCTATCCCCATAAAGGATCCGATTATTATAGTAGACCCTCGAGTTCTTTACAAAATACCCTTTATCCGTTCTGGTGTTATAATATCCTCTTTCACAGTAAACCGTACTCGTTTTAGATACAATGGTGGATTCGCCATACAGATAGGCACCTCCTGTTTCGGAATAAAAATCGAGTTGTTCGCTGTTTACAGTATACTTTGGGTTAACGATCTTCACCCCAGAGAGGAATTGATATTTCTTGGTTGCGGCATAGTAGCGTCCTATACGGCTGGTTAGGGTGCTGGCCGTATCACGTACGGTACCTCCGGAGCGGTAAAAGGCCTGCTGTTTGATACGGTCGAAATACAAGGTGTCTGTACGCAAGGTGGTTTTGGGTTCGGTAAGGACTACCTCGCCACTGGCGAAGGCAAATTGCGTGTTACCGTTATATTCGGCGTATTTACTTCGCATGGAAACGGTATCTCCCTGCATGATGCGTACTTTTCCGTAGGCTTTTACAAAATTGTCTTTCAGGTAAACAAAGGCCTGGTCGCACCACATCTCTACGCCTTCGTGCACAATATACACCTGCCCGGAATTGTCCTTGGTGTAGATGATAGCATCGGGAAATTCGGGTTTCTTTTCAAGATAGCCGGACTGTACCGAGACTTTAGTTTTTCCGGGATCATCCTGTCCGAAACAATAAATTCCGAAGAGAAAAAAGAAAAGGAGTATGTAGTTTGATATTTTCAACAAAGATTCTTTATAACACTAACGAAAATACCAACAAATATTGAGTTAGCGGTGAATCGTTTGTGTTCTGTCCGGACCAACCGATACGATCTTAATAGGCACCTCGAGCTCTTTTTCAAGGAATTCTATATAATCGTTAAGGGCGGCAGGAAATTCTGAAGTACTGCTCATCTTTGTGAGATCCTCAGCCCATCCTTTCATTTCAGAATAAATGGGAGTGATATTCTCCGCCTCGATATTATACGGTAGATGCTCAATTTTACTGCCTTTATAATGATAGGCGGTGCAGACCTTCAATTTGTCAAATCCACTCAATACATCGCCTTTCATCATCATTAATTGAGTAACACCATTAACCCGAACGGCGTATTTCAAGGCCACAAGGTCCAGCCAGCCGCAACGTCGCGGACGTCCGGTTGTAGCACCAAATTCGTTCCCAACCTTTGCCATGGTCTTCCCGTAATCGTCAAATAGTTCGGTAGGGAAGGGGCCACTACCAACGCGTGTTGCATAGGCTTTAAAGATCCCAAATACCTCTTTTATATCGCCTGGGGCCACACCAAGGCCTGTACATGCTCCTGCCGCCGTAGTATTGGACGAAGTTACATACGGATAGGTTCCGAAGTCAATATCCAGTAACGAACCCTGGGCGCCTTCGGCCAGAATAGATTTCCCGGCTCGTTGGGCCTGGTAGAGGTATTCTTCGCTATCAATAAAGGTTAATTCTTTAAGTCTCTCAACGGCATCGAAGAATTCTCTTTCCATATCGGCAAGATCGTACTGGATCTCGGCTTTGTAGAAATCGATCATCGCCTCGTGCTTATTGGCAAGTGCGCGATATTTCTCCTGCCAGTTCTCCATCTCAAGGTCACCCACCCGGATTCCGTTCCTGCCTGTTTTGTCCATGTAAGTAGGGCCTATTCCTTTAAGGGTGGAACCAATCTTCGCCTTTCCTTTAGATGCTTCACTTGCGGCATCGAGAAGTCGGTGCGTTGGCAGGATAAGGTGCGCTTTCCTGGAGATTAGCAGTTTGCTTTTGTAATCGAGGTTGAATTTGTCGAGGTTATTGAGTTCTTTTCTGAAGATCACAGGGTCTATCACAACTCCGTTACCCACCAGGTTGATCGCATTTTCGTGAAAAATACCGCTGGGAATAGTGTGAAGTACATGCTTGATCCCGTCGAATTCGAGGGTATGGCCGGCATTTGGGCCTCCCTGAAAGCGTGCAATGATATCATAGTTTTTGGTAAGTACGTCGACGATCTTTCCTTTTCCTTCGTCACCCCATTGTAATCCTAGTAGTAGATCTACTGCCATAAGTATTATGAATTTTCCCGACTACTCGTGCTTTTGCTGCCGGAAGTTTTTCTATTTCCGTAGAAATAGAGTGAATGGTTGGTTATTTCGATATCGAAAACTTCTTCGATGGTTTTTTTGATAGACTGAATCCTCGGGTCGCAAAACTCTATCACTTCCCCGTTTGAGAGGATCACATGATCGTGTTGCTTGTCGAAATACGATTTCTCGTAATGAGCCTGATTCTGCCCGAACTGATGTTTACGCACCAGGCCACATTCCAGTAATAATTCTATGGTATTATAAAGGGTGGCTCTGCTTACACGGTAGTTCTTGTTCTTCATATTGATATACAGGGATTCAATATCGAAGTGATCGTTATGATCATAGATCTCCTGAAGAATTGCGAAGCGCTCCGGTGTTTTACGATGTCCTTTTTCCTCGAGAAACCCCGTAAAAACATTCTTGACGATCGCCTGATTATTTTGATCCGTTTTTGCAGTCATATCAAAGGAGCAAAGGTAGTTATTTATGCTCTGGTAACTTTATCAATTCCGTTTATATTTTTTATTTTTTCAACGAGATTATTAAGAATATTCTTGTTCTTAACCACCACTATAATTTTTCCGTTGAAGATACCATCGTTGCTGTCGAAATGAACACTCTTCATATTGATGTTGAGGTTATTCGATATCACTTTGGTTACTTCGTTCACCAGGCCAATCGTGTCGATTCCGGTGATCTTGAGTTCGGCCCTGAAATCACTCTGGGTGGAATCGATCCACTTCGCGGGCATGATTCGGTAGCCGTAATTACTTTGTAGCTGCAGGGCATTCGGGCAGTTCTGCTTATGAACCTTTATTCCCTCGTTCACGGTAAGAAAACCAAATACATCATCTCCGGGAATTGGATTACAGCAATTCGCCATCTTATACTCCAGTTTGTCCTCCTCTTTACCAAATACCAGCTGATCGAACTTTTCGGTTATTTCCTGCTTGTCGACATCATCCGGGTGTCCGGGTTTTCGCATTCGGTTTTTAAAGAAGGAGACAAAAGCATTAGAGCGTGATGCCGCAAAGTCTTTTAATTTTTTATTGTCGATGATCCCTGCACCTACACGATAGAAAAGGTCCAGACTGGTTTTTAGTTTGAAATAGACTACCAGTTGATTTACCGTCTTCTCGTCCAGGGTGATCTTAAGTGATTTCAATTTTCTGGCCAGGACAACTTTTCCTTCGGCAGCGATCTCTTTTTTCTCTTCCTTCAGAGAAGATTTGATCTTCGATCGTGCACGGCCTGTGGTAGCGTAATTAAGCCAGTTTGCTGTTGGTTTCGATTTCTCGGAGGTCATGATCTCCACCTGGTCTCCGCTTTTTAGCACATGACTTAAGGGTACCAGCTTCCCGTTAACCTTTGCTCCCCGGGTATGCAGTCCAACTTCGGTGTGTATGTGAAAGGCGAAGTCGAGGGCAGTTGCACCCTTGGGAAGGGAGTACAGATCTCCTTTAGGTGAAAAGACAAAGATCTCCTTAGCGTAGAGATTCAATTTGAAGTCCTCTACAAAATCCACGGCATTCACTTCCGAATTCTCCAGGGATTCCTGCAGTTTGTTCAACCAGTCTTCCAGGCCAATATCTTCCTTCTCTTTGGTCTTGTACTTATAATGCGCGGCGTATCCTTTTTCGGCTATCTCATTCATTCGCTCCGATCGTATCTGAACTTCTACCCAGCGTCCCTGTGGCCCCATTACTGTGATATGCAGGGCTTCGTAGCCTGTGGATTTTGGCGATGAGATCCAATCTCTTAAACGTGTGGGATTAGGTCTGAAATGGTCTGTTACTATCGAGTAGATCTTCCAGGCAATGAACTTTTCATTATCGGCATCACTTTTATAGATGATCCTAACCGCGAATTTATCGTAGACTTCGTCGAAACTAACATTCTGAGCCAGCATTTTGCGACGGATAGAGAATATTGATTTCGGCCTCCCTTTGATCTCGTATTTTAGTTTTTCGGCATCCAGGGAATCCTTGATCACCTTGGTGAAATCGTTGATATAGGCGTCCTGTTGTTCCTTGCTTTCCTTGATCTTACTTAGAATATCATTATATACCTCCGGTTCGGTGTATTTCAATCCCAGATCCTCTAATTCGGTCTTGATGTTGTACAGGCCTATGCGATGAGCCAGCGGGGCATAGATATAAAGTGTTTCCGAAGCAATTTTAACTTGTTTTTGCTCAGGCATGGAGTCCATGGTCTGCATGTTGTGTAGTCTATCGGCGATCTTGATAATGATCACACGAATATCCTCATTGAGGGTGAGCAGCATTTTCCTGAAATTCTCGGCCTGCAGCGATACGTCCTTATCGTAAGGTATTTGAGATATCTTGGTAAGTCCGTCTACAATGCGGGCAACGGTCTCTCCAAATAACTGTTCAATATCTGCCAGCGAATACTCGGTGTCTTCCACCACATCGTGAAGCAGGGCAGCGGCAATAGAAGTAGCGTCCAGCCCAATTTCGGAAGCAACGATCTTTGCTACCGCTAATGGGTGGAATATGTAAGCCTCTCCAGATTTTCGCCGTTGGTCCTTATGGGCATCAACGGCAACATCGAATGCCGAACGGATCAGCCGTTTATCGGCCGCTGTGAGCGTTCGATAACTGATCTTCAGCAGTTCTTTGTATTGTTTGGTGAGCTCCTTTTTTTCCGCTTCCAGTACTTCCTCAGTCATAAATTAAATGTACAATATTGGTTTGTAAGTACCAACAAATTTTGTGCCCGGACCCATGGACGGCGTCTTCGTTTTTATTTTTTTAAATTCCGAAAACGCTGTAAAAGAGTGGGATGTGAGTAATGCACGAAAACGTAGGCCGGATGCGGGGTTAGGTTACTTAAGCTGTTTCGTGATAATTTTTTTAATGCTGAAATTAGGGGAGTACCATTATATGTCGTTTTGGCATAGTTATCCGCCTGGTATTCAAATTTCCGGGATAAATAATTCATAAGTAATCCCGTGAGTTCCGAAATAGGGGTAAAAAGTATCCCGAAGGCTATCAAACCTATATGGAAAGAAGGCTCGCTTACATCAAGGGCTTCCGAAAGTAACGGATTTCCCACAAAAACAGACAGCACCCAAAGGGTAAACCCCGTAGTGAGGATGGAGGCCAGCAGGTTGATCACTATATGCTTTTTCTTATAATGTCCCACTTCGTGGGCAAGAACCGCTACGATCTCTTCATCTTCCAGATCGTTGATCAAGGTATCGTATAGGGTTACTCTTTTTTCACTTCCGAAGCCTGAAAAATAGGCATTGGCTTTTGTACTTCGCTTTGAGCCATCAATCACAAAGATCTTATCCAGCGTGAAGCCAACCGTATTGGCATAGGCCTCGATCCTGGATCTCAGCTCCCCGGCTTCCAGGGGTTTTTGCTTATTGAAAATAGGCACGATAAGCCTGGCGTAGAACATATTCATAAACACCGAAAACACGGTTACTACACCCCAGGTATACAGCCAGAATGCCTCTCCGGCCCATTCGTAGAACCAAACGATCACTGCCATAAGCAGGCCACCAATTATCGCCGCCATGAATAGTCCCTTAATTTTATCCAGGACAAAGGTTTTTACTGTGGTTTTATTAAAGCCGTATTTTTCTTCTATCACAAATGTGCTGTAGTAACTGAAGGGTAGGCTTAATATACTCGCCGCCATTCCAATTACCCCAAAGAATATTAGTGCGATCAAAATGGAATTATCTGTGTAAGACCTCGCGAGGTCGTCTACATATGCAAAACCTTCCAGGAAGAAGAACAGGAGAGTGGCGATCATGGAAATTGAAGACGAGAGCAGCGAAAAGCGGTAGCGTTCCTTTTTATATTGCTGAGACCGTTTATATTCCTTTTCATCGTACACATCGGCGATCTCCGCCGGTAGCTCGTCGTTGAAATGTTGTGCATTGAGGTGATCCAGAATTTTATCGATAATGAAATTAAGGACAATGATCCCAATAATAATGTAGAATAAAGTTTGCGGTGTCAAAGGAATGGGTTTTGAAAAATTGATTTTTATTATCTCAGAGGCAGGTTTGTAATTGATATTTAACTACATACAATAACATCTTAATTGTTGAGATTTCGTTGTCGTTTGGCTTCAAATATAAGGATTCCCGCTGCTACCGACACGTTCATGCTGTCTATATCTCCTTCCATAGGAATCACAATATTCTGTGTGCTGGAATCCAGCCAATTTTGAGACAAACCAGCGGCCTCTGTGCCAACAACCAGCGCGGTGGGCCCTCTATAGTCACAGTTGTAAAAGGGTTTGGAAGCCTGCAGAGCAGCAGAGTAAATATCTATGTCCTTCTCTTTGAGGAATTGGATGATCTCTTCTGTAGAACCGGTTGCAATAGCGCGTGTGAAGATACAGCCAACACTGCTTCTTATTATATTGGGATTATACATATCGGTACGCGGATTTGCAATGATCACAGCATCCAGGTTTGCCGCATCTGCCGTTCGAAGCAAGGCACCTATATTACCGGGCTTTTCGGGAGCCTCGGCGACGAGAATTAGCGGATTCTCATTTTTTATTCTTAATGCATCCAGCGAGAGTTCTTTACTTTCGGCGATTGCCAGAATGCCTTCGGTCGTCTTTCTGTAGGCCAGTTTCTGATATACTTCCGGGCTTATCTCTATATGCTGTTTTTCAGGGAAATTTATTTCCGAAGCATTTTCAGAAAAAATATCCGGACAGATCATGATGGTCTGTAATTGATAACCACCCTTTAGAGCCAGCTCGATCTCCCTTCTGCCCTCAATCACAAATAGCCCTGTGCTTCTTCGCTCCCTCGATTTTTCGAGTAATTGGATCACTTGTTTTACCAGTGGATTTTGAAGGCTGGAGATAGATTTTATCATGCGGTAAAGGTAATAAGTATTTTAATTGCCCCTAAAGCAATATCAGTTGTAAAATACTTTTACTTTTTAGTGTATTTTAGAATTCCTACAATAAATCATAAAGGTTTCAAAAAAATTATTCGGTTAAACTTAGCTTTCTTATTTTTAACTTGACAAACCTGTTTAGAATGAAAAATATAATCCTGCTTATTGTAGCCTCTTCCCTGTTATTTGCATGTAAGGAGGAAACAAAAGATCCACAACCTGTAATTCACGATACCATACCAATTTCTGAAGACACCGCAAGGATGTTGAAGTATCCCGTTTCGCTGAAAGAAGTTTTTAAAGTTCACGGCGGACTCGATCGCTGGGACCAAATGAATAACCTTTGTTTTGAGATCACCAGCAGAACCGGAACCGAAACACATACAATCTCCTTACCCGACCGAAAAACGAAGATCGAAGCTCCCAATTGGTCGATGGGATTTAATGGTGAGGATGTCTGGTTTCATGAAAACAAGGAGAATGCTTATAAGGGCGATCCTGTTTTCTATTACAACCTAATGTTCTATTTCTATGCGATGCCATTTGTATTGGCCGATCCCGGCATAGAATACCACGAGGTGAAATCGACCGAACTGGACGGTGAAGTTTATGAGGGAATTAAAATTAGTTACAAAGAGGGCGTGGGAACTTCTCCCAAAGATGAATATATACTTTACTTTCATCCCGAAACTTACGAAATGGCCTGGCTTGGCTATACGGTTACCTACCATGAAAATGAGAAGAGCGATACCTGGAAGTATATTAAATACAGCGAATGGCAGGATGTGAATGGCGTAAAACTTCCAAAGACTCTTACCTGGTACACCATAGAAAATGGTAAGCCGGTGCAGGCTCGAAATAACGTAAAGTTCGAAAAAGTAACGCTCACCGAGACTGTGCTAAATGCATCGGTCTTTAAAGTTCCGTCTGAAGCAAAGGTTCTTACTAATTAGCAGACGCGGTTTTAGACTTATAAACTTCGGCCAGCGCCTCCGAAAAATTCTTTCGCCAGGTTTGCCAGTCATGGCCTCCATTAGTTACCCTCAACTCGCAGGAAACTCCGTTTTTCAGAAATAATTGTTGAAGGCTCGTAACTACCGGAACGATATTGTAATTATCATCGTCACCAACCGAAATATGAAATTGTGGTCTCTTGTTTGCCAACAGTAACTCGTCAATACGTTTTGTGTACGAATAGGATCGCCAGAGCGAATCACTAAACTTTCCGTTGAAAGCGAAGGCTTCCACTTTTCTGGAAGATGAGATCGCAGGAGGAAGAGGTTCGTATGCTGCCGGACTCAAAAGGATCACGCTATTAAAAAGTTCGGAGCGATGTAGCGAAAATCGCAAAGCACCATAGCCACCCGCCGAATTCCCTGCCATGTTGCGGTTGCCCAATTTATGTTTGTATCCAACAGATTTTTCAAAATGAGGCAAGAATTCATCCAGGTAAAATCGCTCCATCTTTTCCTTGCTATCCACATACCACGAATTACCGGCATTAATACTAACGGCTGCCATTGGTGGGATAGCACCGTCCGCAATAAGCGAATCCAGCAAATGGGCCACGTTTCCCTCTTCTTCCTCGAACCAGTCGTGATGATCACCTCCATGGCCATGTAGCAAGTAGATAATATCTAGCAATGGTTGCTCTTCGTTAAAGGAAGCAGGCAGATACATATTATACCCGATCTCCCTGTTGAGGATCACCGATTTCAGCGACTTGGTAAGGACGCTTCCATGAGGTACATGCTCGGGCTCATTACAGCTGCACAGCAGGAGGCAAACCAATAATGTTGTAAATATCCTCATAGAAGATGATCACTCAGGCTGGTAGGCAACCCGAAAATTTTTAAGATTAGATTTCACCACAGAAACTCCGGTTTCCTCTTTGGTGTTTACTTCAATTCCTTCTGTTTGTGAGGAGATCTTTGTAGCCCCTTCGGGAAATTGGAATTCGACCTGCCAGCTGTCTTTGGTTTGAGAGATCTCTACGGTTTGCATACCTTCTTTTTCTGAAAAGTAAATGGAGATCTCATTGTCTCCAACCAGCACGTTTTCCAGGGAGGCGTTTTTCCAGGTGGATGGCATCTGCGGACGAATGGTCACTTTTTTATCGGCCGCGTTGGGTGTGATACCGAAGAATTGCTCGACCACAGGAACGGCAAATCCGTAAACGTTCCATGCTTGAGTTACCATGCCGTAATCCGGAGAGACCTCGTAGATACTTCCGGGTAAGGCATAGCTGAAGGTACGGGTCATTCTTTTGAGATAATTAAGCGCCATATCGGGTCTGCCGTAGTTATTTTCGGCAACGATCTGTACGCCGGTAGGTAAGGTCATTACCGCCCCGGTATACGAAAATATCTTACTTCCTTTAAACGAGCCGTCATCAGATCCGGCCGACTCGTCCCTGTCGATCCCGGTAACGAATACCCCAAACGGATTTACGTAGTTTTCGGCAGTGGCAAGTGCTTTTTGGGCTTTGTCCGGGCTGGCAAGGCCCACCTCCATGGGAGTGTTCACTACCCAGTTATGGTGGAGTACAAAGGGCCTGGGAGTGGCCGACGGATTTTTTAAAATCGCCTCTCTCGTTTTCTTTAACTCTTCCACAGCCCAGGGTTTATTAAGGGTGTCTGCACGTACGATGGCATCCTCGATAAGTTTCAGCGCTTGTTTATCGGTGCCAATGAAATCGGCGTAAGAGTTAAATTCTTCGCTCCAAAATTGGGTGTTGATCTTCGCCGCCAGTTTTTCGGCAGTCTCGTAATACTGCTGCGCCATTTGGTAATCACCCAGGGCATCGGCAATAAACGAAGCATCCTTAAATGCCTTATAGGTATAGGCAGCTACGTCGATCATTTCGCTATCCAGGCCGTGAATTTCCATCATCCCGAAACCATCCGGAAATAAGTTTCCGTCGGCGTCCTTTTCGGTCATCAACCATTCCAATCCCTTTTTAATGGTGGAGTAATATTTCTGAAGAAACTCTTTCTCACCATTCCACTGGTACACTTTCCAGATCAAGCTGGCAAATTGTGGCGTTTCATTAATATTTCCGGGGTTAAAGACAGCGCCGTTGGTAGACATCTCATGAATAATACGACCATTACCGTTAACGGCTTCAGACACACTATCCAGTAGTTTTATAGTATTGTAGACCGGTTCCCGCTGGCCTATAGCCATATATCCTTGCAGGGCGTATTCACTATCAACCCCAAACCACCAGGGATAATCGGGGATTCCCGCACCAATACCCGATCCTATTTCAGGAACGGTGCGAACCAGCCAATCGCAATTGTATTTCACCCACTCAAATGCCTGTTCTATGTCCTTGTCGGGGATGGTTAATTTAGTTCTACCAGCCAAATCCTCGTAACGTGCCTTCTTTTCTGCCAGATATTTTGGGATCCAGGTGTCGGGATCCTCCATAATATCCAGGTAATTTGCATAGATCCTTTCTTTGGCTGTATTTGATCCGTCGAGATCATAGGCGCCGGCGATAGCAAATTGAATAGTTTCTGTGGCTCCCGCATTTACACTGATGTCGTAGTTTAAGGATGCTTTAAACCCATTGCCCTTATATTCCGAACTGTGTCGTTCCTTGGAGTCGCTGGGCCTGTCGGCACCAAACATTGTATACCACGAATTTAAACTGTCTTTTACAACCCACACATCAGACTCAGGGTCGAAATCAATATCCCGGGAATCGATCATCTTGGTTCGATCGCCGAGCCAGGTAGGCCTTAGATCTGTTGAACCTATAAATTTTAGCGTTCCTTTCTTCTCTGTTTCGCTATGGTTTTTTATGCTGAATTGAACGATCACTACCTCCTTCTCATCCGGAACAAATTGAAATCTTTCAACTTGCAATCCGTGGGATTCTAAATTATAGATGTGTTTATTTCCGAAGGGATAATTAATAAAACGATCTGCTTTCTCCAGAGAAACAGTTTCCCCATCCAGGATCAGGTCTAGTTGAAACCCATCCATCAATTTAATGGGATGATCCCAAATGCCACCCATTTCTCCTTTGATGTGCCAGCCAATCTCAGGGAAGGTTCCATCCTGATACCCTACCATATAAACCCGGTCTCCGGCCGTTACATAAGGTGAACCTAAATAGGATTCCTTACCTTCAATGAACGGGCTGTCTGAAGTACTTTGTGCCAAGGAAGTTTCTTCTTTTTTTGAGGTACAGCTTACTATCAATAAGGCTGCGGTTGCGAAATGGATAAAATTTCTCATATAAGGGGTATTGGAGAGGAATAAATATACCTACTTTGTCTGATTTCAGAAAAAATATATAAAATGAAAAAGCAGCCCTGAGGCTGCTTTCTCTATTAAATTGATCGTTACTTCCCGGAGTATTTTCCCATATATCTTTTCCAGAGTTCTGTCTGATGCGTTTCCAGCGACAGCTCACGTCCGTCGATAAAGGCATGTGAAAGAATATTGGTTCGCATATCCAGGGCGTCGCCCTCGCTAATAAAGAGTGTGGCGCTTTTACCCACTTCCAGGGTTCCGTATTTATTGTCTATCCCAAGGATCTTGGCGGTGTTCCCGCTAATTAGCTTCAAGGCTGTTTCTTTGTCCATTCCCTGTCCCACCAGTTGTCCGGCATAGAAAGGCAAATTCCTGGTCTGGAAATTAGACATACTGGCATTTTGTAATCCTACCAGCAATCCGCCATCAACCAAAATCTTCGGTAACTTATACGGAAGGTCATAATCATCATCGGCTCTATAGGGTAGAGAATGCGTTTGCCTTACCAAGACAGGGATATTGTGTTGTTTAAGAAAAGGGATGATCTTGTACGCTTCGTACCCACCAACGATCACAACATCTTTAACGCCTTCGCCTTTGGTGAGGGTTACTGCATCGATCATTTCTTTTTCACCCTGGGTATATATATACAACTTCTTACTCCCGTCGAACAATCCCTTCATGGCCTCAAAGCCTTCATTTTTGGATGTATCACCGGCAGCATTATAAGCTTTGGCATTTCTGAGGTAAACTTTTATTTCCTCCAGGTCTTTGCTGTAGTCCTTATTGGGTTTCCAGTCCCTGGACTCTCCCAGCCACCATCTGCCTCGACTGTAACTACCGGGCCAGTTCATATGGACGCCGTCGTCTACTTTTACCGCAGCATCTTCCCAATTCCATGCGTCGAACTGAACGATGGAGGAAGTACCCGAAATTCTACCTCCCTGAGGTGTTGCCTGTCCTATCAGCACGCCGTTAGGACGCATACTTTCCACGACCTTACTCTCGGCATTATAAGCGATAAGGGACCTCACATTGGGAATAAATTCACCTATTTCATCCTCATCATTACTGGCTCGTACCTGATTAACTTCTATTAGCCCTAACGACTTGGCGGGGGCGATAAAGCCTGGATAAACGTGTTTTCCCGTTGCATCGATAACCCTACCTTTAGAAGCAGTGCCGGAGCCACCAATGGCGGTAATACTTCCGTTCTCAAAGACGATTACACTGTTATCTATAACGGTTCCATTACCTATATGGGCTGTGGCACCTTTAATGGTTATTGCACCGCTCTGTGCAGGCGCAGGAGTTTGCTGAGCGTAGGATTGTAATCCAACACTCACAGCTATCACTATTAAAATTTGTTTTATTGCTTTCATGGTTGGATTAGTTTATGGTTTCACATTCAAATCGGATCTTTTCCTTGCCACGGGGAGCCTGGGTTTTACCACCACCGTTTTTTTCAGCAAGCATCATATTAATAAGCTTGGCACGTTCTGCCTGAATAGCCTGTCGCTGTGCCTTGTCTTTTTCAATATCAAAATATACCGTACCGTCTATCATGGTCTTTTCGGCTTTGGCGTAGACCGACAGCGGATGATCGGACCATAATACCAGATCGGCATCCTTTCCTTCTTTTATACTACCGGTGCGGTCGTCCAGGTGAAGCAATTTTGCCGGGTTGATGGTCACCATCTTCCAGGCTTCCTCCTCGCTCATACCTCCGTATTTAACACTTTTAGCGGCTTCCTGGTTTAGTCTGCGGGACATTTCCCCATCATCACTGTTTATAGCAACCGTAACTCCCTGGCTGGCCATGATAGCCGCGTTATATGGGATGGCATCGTTCACTTCGTATTTGTAGGCCCACCAGTCGCTAAAGGTAGAACCGCCCACGCCATGGGCAGCCATCTTATCGGCAACCTTATAACCCTCCAGGATGTGGGTAAAGGTGTTTACCCGAAAATTGAATTTCTCGGCTACTTTCATCAGCATATTGATCTCACTCTGTACATAAGAGTGACAGCTAATAAAACGCTCTCCGTTAAGGATCTCTGCCAGGACTTCCATCTCCTCATCATAGCGAAATGGCTGTCCGCTCTTCTTTTTCGCATCGTATTCCTTGGCCCTGTTGAAATAGTTCACATACAACTGTTCCACACCCATTCTCGTTTGCGGGAACCTGCTGAAACTTTGCCAGTTAGACTGTTTTACGTTCTCACCCAAGGCGAATTTTATGAACTTCGGACTATTATCGTAGATCAGGTTTTCTGCGTTCTCACCCCATTTAAGTTTGAGGATGGCAGAGCGCCCGCCTATCGGGTTGGCCGAACCATGTAACACCTGAATGGAGGTTACTCCACCAGCCAGGTTTCGATAGATATCTATATCCTCGGGATCAACCACATCTTCTATGGTTACCTCTGCCGAAGAATTATGCCCCGACTCGTTGATGGACAATGCCGCAATGTGCGAGTGTTCATCAATGATACCTGCCGTTAGGTGTTTCCCGGTAGCATCTACAACCGTTGCGCCGGCGGCACTTAGATTCTTTCCTACTTTACTTATTTTACCGTTCTTCACCAGTACATCCGTATTGGGAAGTACTCCGGCGGTTTCGCTGGTCCATACTGTGGCGTTCTTAAACAGTATATTTTGTGGCTGAGGTTTACTTTTAAAACCATACCCCACATTAGGGAAGGTAACCGGCACCATCTCTACAGTGCTCTCCTTCTCTTTATCTTTCTTTTCTGAAGCCTCTGCATCCCCTGTCCTAACTGCAGTGAAGCTGGTTTCCAGACCTGTTGGCAATACCATTTTACCGGAGATATTATTTCCGGTATTCGGAATAATGGCCGTGGACCTGAAGGATTCTCCCTTTTCTTCATCCTTGAACGAAAGCACCACCCAATTGTCTGAATACTCAAGTTTTGCCGGGAATTTTGTCTCTCCTAATTTCACTTCCGCCTTGGGCTTTCCTGCAGCTCCACTAATATCCAATTCGTAGGTCTTTCCTCCGGCATTTAGCGAATACTTTCCACGAATATCCTTTTGCCCCATATCGGTTATAACGTGTTTTCTTCCCTGTACCCAGTTTTCGTACATGGTTGTCTCACCGTCGAAAACATCTCCCGAAGTGATCAGGAAATTGGCATAGCGTCCGGGCTGTAAGGTTCCTAATTTATCACTTTTGCCCAGTAATTGCGCAGGGATGGTGGTGAGGGCTTTCAGGGCCTGGGTCTTATCGAAACCATACTCGAAGGCCTTCTTCATTTTTCCTTGTAATTCGGAAGGAGATTTCAATTCGTGGGTAGTAAGTGCAAAGGTCACACCCTTATCTGAAAGCGCTTTCGGATTCACCGGCGCCTGGTTCCAGTTTCGCATATCTTCCAGGGAGATGTATTTGGCAGCGAAAGGATCGCTTACATCATAAGCATCGGGAAAATTAAGCGGAATGATATATTGTGCATTTGTGGCCTTGATCTCATCGATCAATTCGTATTCGTCTCCACCGCCAACAATAATATAGTTGAGGTTAAATTGATCGCTGATCTTGTCTGCACGAAGATCGTTAGATTTATTACCGGCTTCTATAATTGCAGGGAGTCCTTTGTTCGCCAGAAGCGCATCCAAAGAGCGATCCTTTGTATTGGTGTTGCCTTTGGCATACCAATCCAGATCCCAGTGTAGTTGCCTAAGCAAGGCCATGGATCCCATGAGGGAAGAAGGATAGGATTGCCTGCTGGTCACACTCTTACTGAAAGAAAAGAATTGAGCAGAAGCATCGTCCAGAATTCTCGTTGCTGCATCGTCCTCGTCATTAAGCGCCACCAGCACTCCGGTTCCTCGTGCAATACCGTCCATTATATGAGTATTCACAACCCCAAAACCAGCCTTCCTGAAATCGGAAGCTTTTTTCTTGTCATACTCGAATTTCGCAATTACCTTATTCTCGGGCATGATATGGTCGTTCCAGTAGAAGCCCTTTCTTGAGGCGTCGTATTGCGGCGACCTTCCTTGTCCCTGTGCCCGTTTGGGCTTCTCCACACCAAAACCGGTGTACGGATCGATGAAGGATGGGTAAATATGTTTGCCCTCCAGATCGATCACTATCGTATTTTTTGGGATGGTAACAGATTTGCCGGACGCCACTACTTTTCCATCGCGGATAAGTAGGGTACCATTTTCAACAATTTGTGTGGGAGTGATGTAAATTTTGGCATTGGTAAAAGCCGTGTAATTGGTATTTTTTTCTTTAACCCCGTCGTTCTTCGGAAAATAATCCTGCGCGAAAGCAAAGGAAAAGCTAAAAAACACCACTACAACTAGTGAGAGTTTTTTCATTTGGTTGTTTTTTAAAAAAGAATCTAAATATAAGGAAGGTGAAAGGAAGATGTAAATTCTTAACCTTCCTTTAACAGCACAATTAATTTTAAAAAGGTTTGTCTTCAAAATAATTAACTACAAGGGCAACCATATAGCTATAGCTCATGATCCCCCTGGACTGGTTATTTGCTTTCAGAAACTGATCCCAAAAACCTTTGGAGAAGTCCTCAAACGGATTCTTATATTTTTCCCAGAAGTCTCGCATTTCCTTGTAGCTTGCCAGGATCCCCGGATTGATGGTCTCAAGTAGCTCATGGTAGGTGTCCATATCCCTTCTGGCAATCTCGTTAACGCAGTACCGCAAAGCAAAAATATAGCCGCTATACTGTATGTACGGATCGCTGTTATTAATGGTTGCCAGCGTAGCAATGAAATTAGCTTCGTTCTCGGCGGCGAATCCTATTTGATGCGCCTCCTCATGACAACTTACCACCGGGAACTTATAGGTTTTGATCAAATTATTTACCTGGGCTTCCCCGGAGAACGGATTGTAATACCCGCTATAACCCATATAGGTGAGGCCAAGGCTCCAGCCACTTTTCTTTATGCTTTTTGGGCTATAGGCCAGGTCGGGATATTCATCGGCCAGCCTGATAAAACCATCCAAAGACTTTTTAAAGACCTCCCGCTGGGTATAGGGCAGATCGATTTTCACGCTGTCCGGATAACCAAGTTGCCTATGGAGCTCATTGGACTTTGCGATTAATCGTTTGGTGGTACTTACTAGTTCTTCGGTGGTGTAGTCGCGGTCCAGATCCAGGGTTTGATGCAGGGGAACGCGATAATAATTCAGGCCCCAAAGCAGATGAAAAACAAAATAAACCAAGGAGACCGTTGCTACTATATCAATAAAGAATCGCACAGCCTCGTATTTAAGCCGCCTTACATTTTTGTATAACCACCTTATGGCGAGGATCGCAATAAGTAAATAGAAAATATCACCTACCGAAAAGGGGACCCATCCAAATACATAGCGAGATATTTTGGAGATGACCGGGTAAAGACCCTGACTGTAATACGTTTCGACAAAATGCGGAAAGTTTTTCAGTATCTGCAAAAGAAGAACCTGAACGGGAAGGAGCAGGGCAAGGATGAGGCGCGTTCTTTTTCGGTGCATATTTCAAACTTACAAAGAATTCTCTTATCAATAATTTTTTAGCACTAGGCGAATAGTTTAATTTTGTGCTTTAATTCTGAAATCTATGAACGAAGCCATTCGAAATCTCGAACCCAAAGCAGTCTGGAAAAATTTCGCCGATCTGAATGCCGTACCACGGCCTTCAAAAAAAGAAGAGCGCGTGATCGCCTTCATGAAGAAATTTGGTGAAGACCTGGGACTGGAGACAATAGTTGATCATATTGGAAATGTCATCATACGGAAACCAGCCACCCCCGGCATGGAGAACCGCAAGGCCATAGTGATGCAGTCGCACCTGGACATGGTGCATCAGAAGAACAACGATACGCAATTCGATTTCGATACCCAGGGAATAGAAATGTGCGTAGACGGCGATTGGGTAAGGGCTAAGGGAACTACGCTTGGTGCCGATAATGGCCTGGGAGTAGCAACTATCATGGCTATACTTGAAAGCGATACCATCCCTCATCCGGACCTGGAGGCACTTTTCACAATAGACGAAGAAACCGGGATGACCGGAGCCATGGAATTAAAAGGAGGTTTGCTAAAAGGTGAGATCCTGCTTAACCTGGACACCGAGGAAGACGATGAGATCGGGGTAGGTTGTGCAGGTGGTGTGGATGTGACGGCCATGGGAGAGTATAAGGAAGAAGAAGTCCCTTCGGCTTACAAAGCCTATAAGATCACTGTAAAAGGCTTGCAGGGCGGGCATAGCGGCATGGATATCATAAAAGGCCTGGGGAACGCCAATAAAATGATGAACAGGCTGTTGTATGCCACTTTAGATCTCATGGAAATTGTGGAGATCCGCGGAGGTAGCCTTCGGAATGCCATCCCTCGCGAAAGTGTGGCAACGGTGGTTATGGATCCTGCTTCAGAAGAAGATTTTAAGGAAGCTTTCGATAGAATGAGCAAGGCAATTTCCGAAGAATATAAACTACTCGAACCCGAATTATCCATCGCGGCTGTAGAAACTGCAGTTCCCGGTTTAAGGATGAATTTTGAAGCAAAAAAGAAATTGGTACATGCCTTACAAGCTGCTCATAACGGAGTGTACAGGATGAGTCCCGCCATAGAAGACCTCGTAGAAACCTCCAATAATATTGCAAAAGTGGCGGTTCATGATGGGCAGATCAAGATAGAATGTCTTACCCGGTCTTCGGTAGAATCTTCTAAAGCAGATCTCGCTAATACCTTAAAAAGCACGTTCACGCTGGCAGGATACAAAGTAACCTTTACGGGAGATTACCCGGGATGGGCACCCAATATGGATAGCCCGATCCTAAAGGTGCTAGACGGTCTTTACACAAAGATGAATGGCGAAAAAGCCAATGTCGCTGCTTGTCATGCTGGGCTGGAATGTGGTATTCTGGGGCAGAATTATCCCGGAATGGATATGATTTCCTTCGGGCCAAATATCAAAGGGGCACATTCCCCCGATGAGCGAGCCAGCATTTCTTCCACACAAAAGTTCTGGGAATTCGTGAAGGAGATCCTCGCAAATATTCCTAAAAAAACTGCATAAAAAAAGCCCGATCGAATCGGGCTTTTTCTTTATTATTCTCCTGTTGGAATTTCCAAAAATTCCACTTCGAAGATAAGGTCTGTATTTGGCGGGATATATGGCCTGTTTCCTGCTTCTCCATATCCTAAGTGAGAAGGAATGAAGATGGTCATTTTATCGCCAACACGCATTATCTGTAGGGCTTCACGGAATCCCGGGATCAAGCGGGGATCGTTAGTATTGGTAACGATAGGCACGTATTGTCCTCGGTCTCTTTTAGCCGGTTTTACATTATCGTATAACTCGGCCACTTCAAGTAAGCTGGTATTGAACATTTGCCCGTTAGTATAGTATCCGGTGTAATTGATCAACATGTCCTGCCCATCTTTAGGTTTAGGACCGTCACCTCTTTCCTGATATGCGTATTTAAGTCCGGACTCGGTAGAATCTGCTTCCATTTTCATATTCACGAAGGAAACCGCCTTATCGATAGCCAGACGTTCAAGAGCCTGTCTCTTCGCCTCTTGTTGGGCTTCGATCTTCTTTAATTCCTCTGCAAAGTCCAATACGGACACATTGCCGCGTTTTATGATATTCACCTCTTGCATAACCACATCCTCAACCGGTTTATCGCCGGGTTTCTCTGTAGGGGTTACACCAATGGAGTCTACTATTTCCTGTCCTATCACCACTTCACCAAACACTGTGTGCTTGCCATCAAGCCAGGGTGTTTCTTTCAGGGTGATAAAAAACTGACTCCCATTGGTAGCAGGACCCGAGTTGGCCATGGAAAGAATTCCTTTACGGTCGTGTTTCAGGCTGTCTACAAACTCATCGGGAAAACGGTAACCCGGATTACCCGAGCCGTCACCATTAGGGTCTCCTCCCTGGATCATAAAATCCTTGATCACACGGTGAAAGATCAAACCGTTGTAATAAGGCTTCCCAAGGTGGATGGAATCTACCATCTTATTGGTTCCCTCTGCCAGCGAAACGAAGTTGGCCGTAGTGATGGGAGTTCGATCGTTGTAAAGTTTTGCAACGAAAGTTCCTTTGTTAGTAACAAATTCTGCATATACACCTTCCGGAAGGTCCGGATATTTATCCTCGCAAGCTGTAAAAACAGTTGCCGATAATAACAGGATCAATAACAGTGATAGTTTTCTCATTTTTATTTTTAGTTTATTGTGATTGTTGAATAGATTTAAGGGTTACTGTACTCCTAACAGGGACATTGGTTCCTAATTTATCTTCAAGACCGTAGTAACCATAAGCTTTATAGGAAGGAAACAGGAAAGTTACCTGTTCTCCCACCTTCATCAGTTTTACACCGTCGCGCAACCCTGATATAAGATCCTGGTTAGACTGGTCTATCTTATAGGTTTGTAGCCCTGTCTCGCTTTCGGTAAGTATTGGTTCCCCTTCCAGGGACTGAATATTGTAGGTAAATGTAACCACGTCGCCAAAATCGGGTGTGGGAACGTCCAGGCTATCCTTTACATTATAGTAGTACCAGAAACCGCGATCGGAAGATAAATAATCATGCTCCGGATTGGCCTCCATTATACTGGCAATTCGCGCCTCTTCTTTCTTGTAAAGTACCTTATTTCGCTTAGCAGATTCTTTGATAAAGCTTCCCGAACTTTGCTGTACAGGTTTTCTTGCTTCCGGGCTTTTGCAGGAAACGAAGAAAATACAACCGAGAACGAGTAGTAATGCAGATCTAAGATTCATCGGTAAGTTCTTTTTTGTGGGACGGCAATATACTAATAAATTCAGTAATGGTCTTATCCAGAGGTAAGCTGCTTCTTCCCCCGGCGGCATTGGTGTGGCCTCCGCCATTGAAATATTTTCTTGCAAATTCGTTCACCGAGAAGGAGCCTTTACTACGCAAGGAGATCTTTACGATCTGCTCCTGTTTGTTCTCAATAAAGATAAGGGCGAAAACCACCCCGGAAACAGAAAGAGCGTAGTTTACAAATCCTTCGGTATCTCCCTTTTTAAAATTATTTTCGTCCAGTTCCTGCTGGGATAAGGTGATGTAAGCAGTTCTGTATTCGGGCAGGATCTTCATATTCTGAAGTGCCACTCCCAGTAGAGCGATACGGTCGGGGGTGTTGGTATCGTAGATATTCTGATGAATTTCGGCGTTATTCACCCCGCATTCTATAAGGTGGGCGATAACCCTGTGGGTGGTAGCCGAAGTAGCCGGATACCGAAACGAACCGGTATCGGTCATAATGCCTGTATACAGTAAAGTTGCCGTGTCGGCAGTGATGAGGTCAAGTTTCCCGAGGGCATCGATAAAATGGAACACCATCTCGCAGGTGGAACTCATGGCCGTATCGCTATAGATAACCGCCGCATAATCATCCGGTTGCTGGTGATGATCGATCAGGATAAAATCTGCCGTGGCCTCACTAAGAGGTTGTACCATATCGCCGGTACGATCCAGGGCGTTAAAATCCAGGGTGAAGATGAGTTCGGCGTCGTTAATAAAGCGGGTACTTTTTTCAACCTCCTTATCGAAGATGAGTACCTGCTCGCAGTCTGGTAGCCATTTCAGGAAATCGGGGAAATCGTTAGGCATGATCACCTGTGCCTCGTGGCCCATGGCGTTTAGGGTATTGGCAAGTGCCAGACAAGAGCCCACGGCATCTCCATCCGGATTCTTATGCCCTACAACGACTATATTTTTGGGTGTGGCGAGCAGTGCTTTGGCACTGGCAGTGATGGCCTCATTCATAGGGGGCTAAGATACAATTTCTTAAAACGAATGTCATAGCCAAATTGCTTAAATTTGACCTAAATCGCAACACCTTTTTCATGAAATCCTTGCTTTATATCCTTCCATGCTTACTATTGGTTTGCTGCGGAAACCCTTCAGAAGAAAAAAATAAAGAAACCCCCGAAAAAGAGAATCAGGCCAAACCTGTGGCCGATTACACCCTGGTTTTTGCCAGTTGCAGCGACCAGGATCGACCCCAGCCGCTGTGGGAACCCATCCTCGAGACAGCACCCGATCTGTTTATCTGGGGAGGCGATAACGTATATGCCGATACCAACGATATGGCAAAAATGAAAGCCGATTACGACAAAGTACTTTCACATCCCGGCTACATGCAATTAGCGGGCAAAACAACCATTACCGGAACCTGGGACGATCATGATTACGGAAAGAACGACGCCGGTACCGAATGGGAGAAAAAACAGGAGGCTAAAACGATCTTCCTGGATTTCATGGGCGTAAATAAAGACGATGAGCGACGAAACCGGGAAGGCGTCTATTTTTCGGAAGTATATAACACAGAGAGAGGAAGTATAAAACTGATCTCCCTGGACACCCGGTATTTCCGCACAAAACTCAATAAAAGCACTAATCCGAAAAGGAGCTACGAGCCCTGGCCCGAAGACCACGACGGCACCCTGCTCGGGGAAGCCCAGTGGGCCTGGCTGGAAGAAGAATTGAAGGACGACAGCGCAGATTTCACATTAATTGTAAGCAGTATACAGTTTTTAAGTAAGGAACACGGTTGGGAGAAGTGGTATAATTTCCCTTCAGAAGTAAAAAGGATGAGAGAACTCCTTAAAACGGCCAAAGCGCCGAATATAATTATTTTGAGCGGCGACCGACATTTAGGGGAGATCTCTGTGGACGCTGAAGCCGGGCTGGGATATCCCCTGGTAGATTTTACCTCCAGCGGGATGACACATACCTGGATCACTTATGCCACCGAAGCCAATGAATATAGGGTGAGCAATGTGGTAAAACGACTTAATTTCGGATTACTGTTATTCGACTTCACCAAAAAGCAGGTAACCTTCGAATTGAGAGGGGAGGACAACTTCATTTACGAGCGGTTTACCCAGCAATATTAAATGAACGTTAATCGCTTGTATGCTGTTTTCAAAAAACGTAGGTTTGCACCGAAATTCAAAAAAAATATGAGAACAGACAGAACGTTTACTATGTTAAAGCCCGATGCCGTTGAAAAAGGACATATTGGGGCTATTCTTGAAAAAATAAATGCAGCCGGTTTTAAGATCGTTGCGATGAAATTAACGCAAATGACCACCGACGATGCCAAAGAATTCTACGCCATCCATAAAGAGCGTCCTTTCTTCGGAGAATTGGTTGAGTATATGACACGCGGCCCTATAGTAGCAGCCATCCTTGAAAAAGACAATGCTGTAGAGGATTTCCGTACGCTTATTGGTGCTACAAATCCTGCGGAAGCTGCCGAAGGAACTATTAGAAAACTATATGCTGCCTCTATAGGTGAAAATGCTGTACACGGAAGTGACAGTGACGAGAACGCTGCTATCGAAGGAGCCTTCCACTTTGCCGGTAGAGATACCTTTTAATACTTCTACTTTCTGGCGGTGCTTCTAATAAGTTTCGGGAAACGAAGCAGCTAGATGCGTAGCAGAATTATTTCAGAAGAAAAAGAAAAAAATACAAGCAGAAACGCCTTTCCCCGGAGAGGCGTTTTTATTTTATAAAGGTTTGGCACATAAGGAAGGCCAAATTAAACAAATTGGCGTTGTAGTGAGATAGGGAATAGTTTGGTTACATTCTTCTAGCGAAGTACGATCTTGGTAATGAGTTCTTTCCCCAGAGCTTCGTTAAGCAGGGAGACGATCTTGGTTTTCCCGTAGCTTAATTCCTCCCTGAGGACCGAGGAAGTTAAATTCACGTAAAGTGTATCCCGTTCCAGTTTAACCGAACTGGTGTACTTTGAAATAGCCTCGCCCATCACTGCCTGCCATGCGTCTTTTACCGTTACCTTGTCAAGGCCCGACTGCAGCCGATTGGCCTGGATAAATTCCTTTAGAACATCGCCCAGGGATGTATTTTCTCCATATCGTTTAGCCATAAGATAAAGGTAGGGGAGTTTTGTGCGTTAGCCAAATTTTCTTAGGGATTATAGGTGAGATAGGGATCGGTGTTTTCTACAACTCTTCCACCAGTTGCATATTATTGCCGCAGGTATCGTTAAAGACGGCGACTTTCACGGTTCCCATCACGGTTGGTTTCATGCTAAATTCCACCCCATTTTTAGTTAATCGCTCATACTCGGCATCCAGGTTAGTGACGTCGAACTGGGTGTAAGGGATTCCCGCTTCCATAAGTGCCTCCTGGTAGACTTTAGAGGGTTCGAAATGAAGCGGAGCCGGTTCCAGTAATAGTTCCGGGCCGTCCTGTGCCTCTTTTGAGACCAGGGTGATCCACCGGTTGCCACCTTCCAGGGGTACGTCTTTCTTCTTTAAAAATCCAAGTTTTTCTGTATAGAACTTTAGGGCCTTTTCCTGATCCCGTACCGGAATGCTAATGAGTGTTACTTTCATCTTTTTATGTTTTGATTACACCTCAAATTTGAGACATCTCATTCACTTTTGCTTCTTGAAAGTTGCTCCTTTCGAAATTTCGCTGGCGATAGTCCTGTTTTCCTTTTAAATAAGGAGCTAAAGGAGCCTAAACTCTCAAATCCCACGGCAAAGCAGGTCCCGGTAACGGTCATTCCCGCTGCCAAGTGATCTTTGGATCTCTCTATGCGTTTGTCGATGAGGTACTGTCTAGGTGTTAGGCCGTAGTATTTTTTGAACAGCCGGATAAGGTGAAACTTAGAAACAAACTGAATATGGGACAACATATCCAGGCTTACATTGAGCTCGTAATTAGTAGCGATATAGTTGCGAACACCAATGACAGTATTTATTTGTGCCTCGTTAGCATAGACGATTGCACGAATTCTATGAAGTTCTTTCTCGTAATAGGTCATTAGTGCGTATTCTTTTTTGGTGGTGGTATGATGTGGCAACGAGATCGATTCCACACAAACTGCCGGATGCTTATTTATTGATATTTCTAAGATAGTATTTTTTGTGGGAAGTTTTTAGGGTAAGGAGACTCCAGGGATGGGATATATGTGTTGTTGGCACCAGTTAATTTAGTTTAGAACCCTTTCAAACATCAGTTTTAATTCCGTCGAATGAGGGTAAACAACATATACTATTGCATTCGGATATTTCTGCTCTTGTATATCAAGTATTAAGTTGTACAATCCAATATTATTGTCAACTACCTTATGTCCAACATAGATAGCAGTCACATTTTCGGGAACAAAATACATTTCTCTATGCTTACTGTCTTTTAAGTCAGTGACTATTCGCCATTCCGACTCATACTCCCAGTGTTTTAATTTCGTAGTGAATAAATACTGGTGAGCATAGGGTTCGGAAGAATTGACTTTTTTCGGACTGGATGTGTAAATAACTGGACGAAGTCCATATGCCTTATAATCTGATAAAGGTGATTCTATTTGCATATCCTTGAATTGAAGAGTAAAACCGTCATAGTTATTCGTGTAGTGAGCCCACATTAAATGGTTGTCAATATTTTGTGAAAGACAACAAACACCAGCAGTAGAGTAATTGTTTCTTACAACAGTATTCATTGATTCTATTCCTTCAACCGTTTCGATTAAATTTATATTGCAATCAAAAGGATCATTAAATTGGCTCGGGTTGGACAAATAGAAATAACTTCGAAACAAACAATCAATACTATATACATTTAACGGATAATATTTGTAAAGAAATTCCGGATGACTAATAAGTTCTCCATCTTTCAGAACATCCCAAATATTTCCATCACCAGGTTTCAGTACTAATTTGTATTTATCGTCTATTTCAAATTCGTTCATTTCTAACTGGTGCCAACGGTCTTGTATATGAAAAGTAACGGATTTTATTTACTAACTTTTTGGATTATAACTGACCTTTAGTTTATTTGTTTTCTTTGGATTAAGTCATTAAAACGCTATTTTTTATATACGTTGTTGGCAATAGTTTTTATTTCATTTAAATATTCTTTTTTCATTTCAGGTGATTGAAATTTAATTAGCTCGTTGATTTTTCTAATTGAAATATCCTTTGTAGCATAGAAATAAGCAAATAATTCAGTCGTAATCGATGTAACACTTCTCAAATATCTAAATTCAAATTTGCCCTTTTTATCATCAGGTATAATTGGAATTTTAATGTTGTTAAACATAACATTTTCTCTAATTTCTCTTCTATTTTCAACTTTATTTGGCATTAAATTAAAAGGGATAAGTAAATCCGCAATGATTGTGTTCCAACATCTACATTCTTCTATGGAATTTATATTCTTGAAGCTAGTACTCCACATATAACTATGTGAAAAATTCACATTAACTAAAGTTATATGATTAAATTTCGTATCTCCTAATAAACAACCACTAAAGTCAATATTTTTAAGGTAGCTAAATGAGAAATCTAGATGATTCAAAATGGCATATAATGAAGTACGTTCGTTGATTTGACTCATATCAATTCCTTTAAATAAATTTCTACCCCATTCTGGAATATTGTTTTCATTTATTCTTCTATTAGTAGATTGAATTATTAAGTCAAATAACTTTTTAGGGTTTATTTTATACTCTCTATTGAATAATACAGGTTTGTTAATATTGCTTAAGTCATTACATAGTCTGTTTCCAACTAGTAAAGCTATCCATTTATCAAAATCAAGAGGTAATTCATTAATAGAGGTATTTTGGATTAACGTTAGCTCATTGTCGTATAACGATGATTTTAAATCACTTTTTGTAAGCAAGTAAGTGTTATTTGAGTTTATTATTTCCTTGCACAAATCAAGTATCTTGTCAATTTTAGATTTATTAAAAGCCCAATCTTCAATTAGTTCTATTGGATATTCTATTTCATCTGGTTTTATAGGGTATTTGTTGAACCACTCGTAGTATAAGCTATTACAGAATAGGTTATTGTTTTTTTCTGTCGCCAACGTTGCTAATAATGGAAACAATAATTTTCTTTTTTCAATTGTTTCCGAAGCTTTTATGTCGTTGGTTGAATCCTTTAATAAAATTAATAGGTCAATAAAAAATCTAATTGTTTGTTCAGTTGGAAAACCTAGAAGAAGTTTTGCTCTGGCTTCCGCTATATTGAAATCTTTGTCTAACGAGTATTTAATAAACACTTTCAAATAATACTCCGCCAATAGTATCTCTGCGAAAGATTGATGTTGAAAATGTAATTTATTATCGTTTTCACCAAAATATGAATGAGATAAAAATTCAATTTCCGTAACATTTTTGTTTTTATAGCGTTCCAATATTTCATTGTCCGATTCGTGGCGGTTATCTCCGTCAAGAACTCGACATATATCAGCTTTTTTTAAAGAACCTTGCTTACCTTGATGCCTTTCAAACATCCATAATGCTGAAATTGAATGAAGTAAATTTCGATACTCAAATTCTTCACTTAAGTTTACGTTGTAACCTGGGTCGTTAATGTGCTTTGCATCTTTCGAAAGAAGATTTAGAAATGATAAATAAACTCCTATTTTACCAACCTCAAGAAAATTTACATTATTTAAGATTAGTTGATAAATCATATAGGCGAAAATCGGTCTTCTTAATTCACTTTTTGACAATGTTTTATTTTCAACTAATGCTTTGTAAATGTCGTATTCTCCATCTTCATAAACAGCTGTTAATACTTTATTTATAATTCCAGTTGTTTTTGAGATATCGATTCTAGGTGCATTTTTTAACGAGGAAATTAGCCAATCATTGAATTGATTTTTTTTGAAGCCATATATTGAAATAAATTGAGGAATTTCTCTTTTTGCTTCATTTAATCTGGTTTTGGGTTTGTGACATTTTAAATGTTGGTCTAATCCATCGTCAAAAGGTCTTGTGGTGATTATAATTTTATTAGTCCTATACTTTTGTTTATCAATATTTTGTATTTGTTGAATAGAGTTAATAACTTTTTCAATACTAACTTTATTTAACTCACCACTTTCATCTAATGAATCTATTAAAAACACATATTTCTTTTTAGCAAATTCTTCTGATTTTATATCAATTGCATATTCAGTTAATAAATAATCTTCTATTACTCCAAGTTTTGTGTTGTGTGAATAATTATGAAAATTTCGCAAATTAAAATAGACTGGAAATTCACCCTCTCTAGTGTTAATGTATTTTTTAGCAAGTTTAGAGGCATAATGTTTTAGAAAAACCGATTTACCTTTACCAAAATCTGCTACTATAAATAAAATTTTGTCTAGGTTATTTTCCGAATTGATTTTAAAATATTCTTCAATCAATTCTAATACTGGATTTAGTTTTTTCTCTCTTTCATTTTCTTTAACATTTTCTTCATATAAACTCTCATTCTCGCTTTCAAAACTTTTAAATGTATTTACATCTTTCCATATGCCATACGTTTCCTCATATTTAAGATTTTCATTTGAAGTAAATCCTATTACACCTAATTTGGAGGTATCCCAAAGTAATTTAGTCTCATTTTTGTCTAATGCATATTCAGAAATTTGTTTTAAATGCTCCTCATAACTTTTGCCGAAGTTTTTTTCAACTTCAGAACTGATATTTGTATTAAAATCTAAAATAAATTTATTAATTACACTTGTTTTAATCCCAAGTTTCTTAAGAATATTTAAATAGTTATTTTTTACAAAGTTTATAGATGGATGATATTCAGGTTGAAATATTAGCAGTATATCGGAAGAATGAAACGTTTTAATTTCTCTGTCGACTACGGATTCATAAATCAATGAAAAATCATTGGCAGATAACGAGTTAGTTAAATCATCTTCTATTTTTTCAATTGAATTATTTGCTTGAATAAAGGCTGACTTAAGATATATTTTTTCTCCAAAATCTTTGAGCTTATTTTTTTCAAGTTTATCAAAGTATTTATCTATCAGAGTTTTACCAAATAACTTAATTATTATTCCAGCGGTTCCAGTAGAATTATCTAATACTTCTTGAGCATTTTCATCAAAATTATTCTTTGTCCAGTCAACAACATTTTTGATGACATCAGGTAAATTATCAATTAATTTTGAGGTTATTTTATTCATTCAGTTCAAATTATTGCCAACTAATCATATCCACCAAAATTTAGATTATATACAATAAATAATCACCGGATATCAATATGTTTTGTGTTACGTTATTGAGGGAGAACTGTAAAGATATAATTTTTTTGGAAAGGATTCTGATAGTGAGAATTGATTGGTGAGAAGAATTTACTGTTGAGCTATTTTCTATTGCTTATTGCTATTTTTTATTGAGCAGTGAGGGAGTGAGAAGTGAATAGTTAATAGAACGATAGTAACTATCATCTTTGTTCTTTTCCTTTTTTTTGCTCCTCCAAATCGTAGATTCACGAACACCAAAAAGTTTAATATTAGGGATGTGAGTAAAAAAAAGGAGTAAAAAGGAGGCCTCTTCTAAGGTATTTTCAAAACGTCTTTCGCGTTTTGAAACCGGTTCCAAAACTCCGCGTCGCTTCGCTCCTGAATCTCGGAGCTTTTGTTCACCTATACTAACGAAGAGGAGTTTTCCGGCTATGCCGGAACTAAATTTTATATAGTGGGGAGTGAATGGTGAATTGAGGCCTTATCTAAACTAAAAAAGTCCAGAGCTGAAATTGAAAAATCAAATAACAAGCACCAAATCTCAATTAAATTCCACAATACTTAGGTTTGAAAATTGAATATTGATCATTATTTGTTATTTGGGTATTGTGATTTGTTGATTGTAAGGAGTGAGTGGTGAGAAGAATTTACTGTTGAGCTATTTATTATTGTTTATTGATATTTTTTATTGAGCAGTGAGGGGGTGAGAAGTGAGTGGTGAATAGTTAATAGTTAGAAGTGAAAGAAGAATCTACTTAAATTCACAAAAGTCAGGGCGTAGCCCTGCAAGTCTTCGGTGCAGAATATGCGAAGAAAACTTCGAGATTCAGGAGCGAAGCGACGCGGAGTTTTCGAGCGGTTTTTGCTGAAGGCAAAAAATTCCTCAGCGAAGTGCCCTTTCTTTTGCTTCGTTTTAGCTCGCACTTTAATATTTGATAAATAGGTGCTCGTGAATCTTCGATTTCTTTGGGCAAGACAAATGCGAAGCATTCATGAATTCCTAAAACAATATTAGCGCATGAATAAAGAAAATGAAGTTAATAATAAGGCAATGCAAAAAAGAAGGTTAAGAAAAGAAATGTTCTTATACTGCATGTTTAACGCGAAGCATTCATGGATTCCAAAAACAATATTAACGCATGAATAAAGAAAATGAAGAAAATAAGAAGTTGGTAGTGAAGAGCGAGAAGTAAGAAGTAAGAAGTAAAAAGACATATAACTACTTCATCATAGCTTGTTCCTTCAGCGTTTTCGGCATTTTTTCAATAGCATAGCGCAAAGCGGTTCTGGGCATTACGTCTTTGTTCGCCATAACGAAATCGAAAACCTTCTCTTCATGCTCCTTACTGGCTTCTTTTAACATCCAGCCGTAGCCTTTCTGTACCAGGTAATCACTATCTGTCAAAAGTAGAGTGGCGATCTCTATGATCTCCCCAAAAAACTTGCCTTTACGGGCTGGGACGATTAGACTTACCGCAGCAGCCCGCCGCATCCAGCGGTTTTCCGAACGAGTCCAGCTTTTTAACTCGCTAAGCAGGTCGGGGTATTTCTGTAGTAGCGTCCCTACCGTATGATTACAAAACGCATCACAGGACGCCCAGTTGTTCACGTACTTATCGATCCAGGATTCGAACAGCTTTAAGTGAGCCGCCTGGTACTGTTTCTTTACATAGTACGAAAGATCACAGGCCATCAGGGCTTCTTCGGCATAGCCGGAATGCCACAGCAACTCGCATAGCTGGAAGACCTCTTCCACCGAAGGTGAATCCATTAACTTGTAATAGTACTTCGACAATGCATGTACGTCGGGATTGCTCAGGCCATACGATTTCAACTCTCCCTTAAAAAAACGCTGACTCTTTTCCTTCACCTTCTCATCGGCGCGGTTTTTCAGGTCGTTCCTAATATCAATTAGAAGAAATTGCATATCGGCCATAGCATTAATTTTGGTAGGTGGTTCAGGGTGTTTCTGAAGCAGAAAAACCTGCAAATTTCCGGTAGCTGTAGATCTTTCCATCCCTGTTCAACACCACCAGCACACTATCACGTGCCTGTAGCACAGTTTCCTTCCAACTATCGAACGGGGTTTTGTAATACATATGCAGGCTGTCGTTCTCTATGTTCAGCAGGAATTTTTCTGCAGCATCGTTCGCCAGGAAATTGCCGTCTAGTTTCGGCTGTACTTTCTTCCGTACGCCCGAGTCGCCGGTTACTTCTATAAAATCGATGGTGGTACTCAACTGGAACAACTTCTCTGTGCCGTCCGGCATCTCTACTTTTTCTATAACCCAATACCCGCCAAGTTTCGCCTTCTGGTTGGCAGGATCCTGCCCGCAAGACAACAGTAGTAATACAAGAAGCAGGAAACTTGAGAATTTTATTAATCTGTGCATAGTTATAATATTTTACTTATCACCCCCTACAACCTGAACATCTTATAGCTCTGGTGAACTTCCTTTACAACTTCTTCGGTGCGCTCGGGGTGGGTATCGCTAATAAATATTTGTCCGAAATTCTCCTCATCCACCAGTTTGATGATCTGGGAAACCCGGGATTCGTCCAATTTGTCGAATATATCATCCAGTAGCAGGATGGGCGATTGCCCAATATGCGCTTTAATGAAATCGAATTGCGCAAGTTTTAGTGCGATGAGGTAACTTTTCTGCTGCCCCTGGGAACCAAATTTCTTCACCGGATGCCCTTCTATCTGGAACAACAGATCGTCCTTGTGTATCCCAAAGTTGGTGTACTGCGTAAACTTATCTTTATTGATGCTTTGTTTTAAGAGATCGATGAGGGGGCCATCTTCCAGCTGACTCTTATACACCAGGTCCACCGTTTCTGTACTGTTGCTTATCACCTGGTAGCGTTTCAGGAAAATAGGGGTGAATTCTTGCAGGAAGGCTACTCGTTTTTGGTAGATCTTCGTTCCGAAATCATCCAGTTGTGAGTTATAGATATCCAGGGTATCCTGGTTGTGGGTGTTGTTAGCGGCGAAATACTTCAGCAGGGAATTCCGTTGGGAGAGCACTTTATTATAGCTAATAAGATCCCGTAGATACTGAGCATCGCCTTGGGAGATCACCCCGTCTACAAATTTTCGCCTTGTCTCACTTCCTTCGATGATAAGGTCGCGATCGGCAGGGGAGATGATCACCGCCGGCAGAAAACCAATGTGTTCACTAAAACGCTCGTAGGCCTTGCCGTTGCGTTTTATCATTTTCTTCTGGCCTTTTTTCGCGCTTACCACGATCTTTTCGTCCTTGTTGTCCTTTTCATATTTCCCATCTATCACGAAGAAATCCTCTCCGTGTTTTATATTCTGACTCGTAATAGGATTGAAGTAGCTTTTTCCGAAGGAAAGATGATAGATCGCATCCAGTACATTGGTCTTTCCTATGCCATTATTACCCACAAAACAGTTTATCCTCGGGTCGAAGTTGAAGGACTCCGATTCGAAATTTTTGTAATTAAGAAGGGTTATAGATTGTAAGATCATAAAAGCTAGTGCGTTGCGAATTATTCAGAAACCTTGGATGTAGCAGAAGAATTCGGGAAAACAAGCTGCAAATTATTGAAAAATAAGCACTTTTTTCACTTTTAAATTCTAATAAAAATTATATTTTTGCCCCTCAATTAAAAGATATTATGGCAACGTACAAGAAAAGAGGGTACAAACCAAAAAATAAGGCTGAGAAGCAGGCGCAGATAGAAGATGGAAGCACAACGGCAGAAGTATTCAAATCGCTGGACGAAGGAGCTTCGCGCACCGAGGCATGGGTAGAGAAGAATCAGAAATACATTTTGGGAGTAGTGGGAGCCATCGCGATATGCGTACTTGGATATATCGCTTATCAGCAGTTCATCCAGGAACCTAAGGAAGTGGAAGCTACCAACGAAATGTTCAAGGCTCAGGAGTATTATGAGCAGGCTCTGGCATCTGCCGATACAGATTCTCTTTACAACCTTGCTCTTAACGGAGGTGAAGGTAAATACGGTTTCCTTGATATTATCGATAACTACGGAAGCACCAGTGCCGGGAACCGCGCAAGATACTATGCAGGGATGGCCTTATTGAATCTGAAGGACTACCAGCAGGCGATCAACTACCTGGATGAATACGATGGAGATGACGAAATGACCGGGCCATTGGCCAAAGGTGCCATTGGAGATGCTTTTGTTCAGTTGGGACAAAATGACGAAGCCTTAAAATATTACGAAGAAGCCGCCAGTATGCGAAAGAATGGTGTTACCTCACCAAGATTTCATCTGAAAGCAGGAAAGACAGCGCTCGATCTTGGGAAAGCCGATGTAGCCCTGAAACACTTCAAGGCCATTTCGGATAATTATCCCGATGCGATCGAAGCAGCACAGGCCGAGATCTACGCAGGTAAGGCCGAAGCAATGCAGTAGCCTATGGCAACCAAGAATAACAATTTATCGTCTTACGATAAAACAACGATCCCAAACGCGAAGGACTTTCGGTTTGGGATCGTTGTTTCTGAATGGAATCCAGCCATCACCAACGGGATGTTCCAGGGAGCCTTCGATGCTATCCTGGATTGCGGTGGGATAAAAGAGAACATCGTTAGGTGGAATGTACCGGGGAGTTTCGAGCTTGTGTACGGCTGTAAGAAGATGACCGAGAGCTACGATATGCTGGATGCGGTGATCGCAATAGGCAGTGTGATCCAGGGAGAGACCAAACATTTCGATTATGTGTGCGAGGCCGTTTCCCAGGGAATTAAAGACCTCAATGTGCAGGGAGACATCCCCGTTATCTTTTGTGTACTCACCGATAACAACATGCAACAGGCCATAGAACGCAGCGGCGGAAAGCATGGAAACAAAGGTACCGAAGCCGCCATTGCAGCCATCAAAATGGCACAACTACGTAAAGATGCCCGCTTTTAATCAGGCAATTATTTAAAAATTAACTTCTTCCATTTCTATTTTTCGGTACGGTAATTGTTGAAAATAAGCCGTGTGAAAAAGGTGAAAAAACGCAGGTTTTTAAGTACCTTTGATCTAATTCCGTACTTATGAAAATTAGTTTTTTAAAGCGCATAAAGCCCAACAATCGTTACAATTATACGCCACGGTATTACAAAGGAAAGGACGAGGATACCACTCCATATGAGTTTGGAACCAAGTTCGACAAATTTGCCGATACCTATAACAAAAACGATTTTGGGGCGCATTGGCGGGAGGCTCGTAAGGATATGCGGAACAGGGGAAATGTGCAGTTCAACAGGACGATACTGATCATCGTAGCATTACTGATCCTGGTATTCTTATGGATCATTGATTTCGACTTTTCAATATTTACACAATAATTGTCTATGCCAGACATCATTCAGCTCTTACCGGATCATGTTGCTAATCAGATCGCTGCCGGAGAGGTCGTTCAACGTCCTGCTTCCGTGGTGAAGGAATTGCTGGAGAATGCCATAGATGCTCAGGCTACTAAAATAAACCTGGTAGTAAAAGATGCCGGAAAGACCCTGGTTCAGGTAACCGATAACGGAATAGGAATGAGTCCTACAGACGCCCGTCTTAGTTTCGAGCGTCATGCCACTTCCAAGATAAAAACGGCAGAGGACCTGTTTAACCTGCATACCAAAGGATTTCGCGGGGAGGCGTTGGCTTCCATTGCTGCCATTGCCCATGTAGAACTAAAATCCCGTACAGCGGCCACCGAGGTGGGAACCCGCATTTGCATTGAAGGTAGCAAGGTGGTTTCGCAGGAGGCAGAGGTGGTGGCAAAGGGAACCACTATTTCTGTGAAGAACCTGTTTTACAATATTCCTGCCCGTAGAAATTTTCTGAAAAGCAACCCTGTAGAAACCCGCCATATCATCGATGAGTTTCATCGTGTGGCACTGGCACATCCGCAGGTAGCATTTACCATGACCCATAACGGAAGTGATGTCTTCAATCTGCCGGAGAGTAATATCAGGCAGCGTATTGTAAATATCTTCGGAAATAAGACCAACGAGAAACTGGTTCCTGTTTCGGAAGAAACCGAAATAGTAAAAGTGAGTGGCTTTGTGCTCAAGCCCGAATATGCTCGAAAGAGCAGGGGAGAGCAGTTCTTCTTTGTGAACGACCGTTTTATCAAGAGTCCGTACCTGCATCATGCCGTTTCGTCGGCCTTTGAAGGCCTGGTGAAGGAGGGTACGCATCCGGGTTATTTTCTCTTCCTGGAAGTAGAGCCTACCTCTATAGATATCAATATTCACCCTACCAAGACAGAGATCAAATTTGACGATGAGCATGCTATTTACGCCATGCTTAGAGCTACGGTAAAGCACAGCCTGGGACAGTTTAGTATTGCCCCGGTACTGGATTTCAATAAAGATGCTGGCTTCGAAACTCCATACGAATACAGCAAGAAAAGCCCTGTGGCACCCACCATCGAAGTGGATAGGAATTTTAATCCGTTCAAATCGGGGGGAGGCTCTAAAGGAGGAGCTTACACCGGTTATAAAGAGAAATCGGCAGGATGGGAATCGCTATATGTAGGGTTAAAAGACGACTTTGAGGCGGTGCCTTCAACCGAAGCAGCCTCTCAGATAGAATTTGAAAGCGAGGAGGTAACCGGCCGTATGTTCGAAGCCGGGGAAACCGAGACGGCACAAATTAGCTTTCAGCTTCAGAATAAATATATCATTAGCCCCATTAAAAGCGGGATGATGGTGATACATCAGCATTTGGCGCATCAACGGGTGCTTTACGAGGAATTCCTTCGGAATATAACAGTGAAGGAAGCTGTGAGTCAGCAATTATTATTTCCCCTTGAAATAGCGCTTACCAAGCCCGATCTTGAAATACTTCGGAAGGTGAAAGAGCAATTAGAACACACAGGATTTTTGTTTGAAGACTTTTCAGAAGAAAAAATAAGCATAAGCGGAATCCCTGTCGGCCTGAACAATTCCAACGCAGGCGCGGTGCTCGAGCAATTGATCACCGATATACGAGATGATGTCCCGGATGCCGGTTTCAGCCTTAACGACCTGCTGGCTAAGAGTATGGCCAGGGCCATGGCAATAAAAAGCGGAACATCCTTAAACAAGGAAGAGAGAGAACATTTGGTAAACAGGCTCTTTGCTTGTAAAGAACCTACCGTGTCTCCCGACAATACCCCTGTATTAATTACGTTGGATGTAACAGAACTTGAAAAACGCTTTATGTAGATGGGAAGAATATCTGAAACCATAAAAGTCTTGATCGTTGTAAACGTGATCTTTTTCGCGGGTACTTTGATGAACCAGGAAGTGGCGTACCGCCTCTTCTCACTTTATTATTTCGATAATCCCAATTTCCAGATCTGGCAGCCTATCACGCATATGTTCATGCATGGCGGCTTATGGCATATCCTTTTTAATATGTATGCCCTTTGGGCGTTTGGAACCCCGCTTGAAATGCGCTGGGGCCGAAAGAAATTCCTGTTCTTTTATTTCTCGGCAGGCCTGGGTGCAGCCCTTATACACTCCTTAGTGAACTATTACAATGTGAGTACTGTTTCGGAGGCTTTGATACAGGCAGGTTGGTCTCCTACCGAACTGGCCAATTACCTGGCAGGCGATAACGGAGGGTCCAGGGCCGTGTTAGAATCGGTTTCCATGGATTCTATAGAGCGCATGGCCGAAAGTTTTAATATACCTGCGGTGGGGGCATCGGGTGCAATTTATGGTATTTTGGTAGCCTTTGCCATTATGTTCCCTAATATCGAATTGATGCTGATCTTCCTTCCTATCCCTATAAAGGCCAAGTATTTCGTACCCGGACTCATAGTGATGGACCTTGTGTTTGGCTTTACTGGATCTGCTATGGGAATCGCCCATTGGGCACATATAGGTGGCGCACTCTTTGGTTTTATCATGGCCTGGTACTGGAAAAAGAATAGTTTCGACAACAGCAGATTGTATTGACGATGGCAGCTTCGAGTTTGACATATAAATACAAAACGGCCGATATGGTTATGAAACTCATAATCATAAACTCTGTACTGTTCCTGGCATTCAGGCTTACGGCCTTTTTTATGCAGTTAAACCCTGCCGATCTCACCAAATGGTTTACGCTGCCGGAAGGAGTTTCAGAATTCATCCTGCAACCCTGGGCTTTTATTACCTACAGTTTTGTGCATTTTAGCTTCTTGCATATACTGTTTAATATGATATGGCTGTATATGTTTGGCCGGATCATCCTCAATCTCTTTTCGGGTAAAAGGCTTTTAACCATCTATTTGCTGGGCGCTATTTTCGGGGGGCTGTTCTTTGTATTGTCTTATAATGTATTTCCGGTCTTCGAGAACAAGCGCGGTTTTCTGCTTGGCGCCTCGGGAGCGGTAACTGCCCTCATGGCGTTTATCGCCACTTATTCGCCCAATACGCAGCTGCGAATTTTCATGTTCAATATTAAACTATGGCATATTGCCGTTTTCCTTATACTGGCAGATCTAATACGGTTATCTACATCGGATAACGCAGGCGGCCTTCTGGCCCATTTGGGTGGCGCTGTGTTTGGTTATGTATATGCTGTACAACTGGCAAAAGGTAACGACATAGGTAAGTGGTTTGAAAATATACTGGATTGGTTTGAAAACCTCTTTAAAACCAGAAAACAGAAACCATTTAAAAAAGTACACCGAACACCAAAAAAGAGCGGTGGCGCAAAAGAATTTGATAAATCCAACCACCAGAAGAAGGTGGATGCCATTCTGGATAAAATAGGAAAGAGTGGTTACGACAGCCTTACAAAAGCCGAAAAGGATTTTTTGTTCAAGGCCGGTAGGAAAGAATAAAACGAAACCAATATAAACCGGGGATGCTAAATAAATTGATGCTTTGGGGCAGCAGATTGTCCGTTTTTCTTCTCGCATTGAGTTTTGTGGTACCTTTTCTGGCGCCATCAGACTTCCCGCAACTATCGCTTGCCAGTTTAGCTGTTTCCCCCCTAATCCTGCTCAATTTTATTTTCCTCATCTATTGGTTATTCAGAAAGAAAAGGAAAATGATCCTAACGGGTCTGGTCCTTGTGATCGCCTATCTTCATTTCGGGCCGTTTATAGAGATCTCTTCTGAAGGGGATAGAGAAGACTACCGTCAATCCCTGAAGATCCTCTCTTATAACGTACGCCTCTTCAATGCCTATGAGAAAGATGTAGACAGTATTGGTGTTGCCGAGGTTATCTCGAATATGATCCGGGAACAAAAACCGGATGTGATCGCGATACAGGAATATTATAACCCCAATAGCTCCGAATTTAGCGAGTACCCTTACAAATTTGTTCATTTTCACGCTAAGAATAAACTGGGTCACGCCATCTTCTCTAAATACCCGATCGTGAACAAGGGCGCCTTCGATTTCAACAAAACCTACAACAACAGTATCTACGCCGATATTGTAAAAGGACGCGATACGATAAGAGTGTATAACCTCCATTTGCAATCCCTGGGGATACTACCTAAGATGGGTTATTTACAGGATGGCGATTCCGAAGTGATACGTTCCCGTATGTCGCAAGCCTTTGTTAAACAGGAGATTCAGTTAAAGGAGATACTGGCGCATAAGAAAACTTCACCCTACCCGGTTCTAATGTGCGGCGATTTTAATAATACTCCTTTCTCCTATATCTACAGGCAGGCTAAAGCCGGGATGAAAGATAGTTTTTTGGAAAAAGGAAACGGAATTGGCACCACTTTCAAGTTCGATTTTTACCCGGTACGGATCGATTATATCCTTACCTCCCCATCGTTCGACGTAATCACCTTCGAAACAGTAGAGAACACCTTTTCAGACCATAGCCCGGTTTCGGCTACCGTTGGCTGGCCCGTGAAAGCCGATTAACCTAAGTCTTAAATTGTGTCCAGTTTTTGTGCCTCCAGGTAGTGTAGCGCATTTGGGCCTTCATTAAATAAGAGATCCAGCACAGACAAATTAGGCAGGTAACCGTGATGCGCTTCTAAAACCTGCGTGTAGGGAGGAAAATCAAAGTCCTTCTCCTTTTTAGCTGCAACCAGATATCGATAATCGGGAATGGACGGACTAAGCTCGAAACTTGTGGTTAATTCCACAGGTTTACTTATACCCAGCAAATCACAAAGTAAGGTGAAGATGTTGAGGTTGTGATCCAAGAGTTTTTCTACCGGACGGGTGAACAGAGGCCTGAGGTCGTCTTCATAATATTCGAAGAAAGGGGAGGTGCGGTAAGCGGTTTGTAACGACTTCCAGTGCTGCGACTGCCATGGAAAGCTATCTTCGGGAACAACATCCCGGGTTTTTTGCCTGTCACCACCACGGCTGTGTTTTACAGGGACGTAAAGTAATAGACGCCCGTTAGTATGAGCGATATAGGCGCGGTTTCGGTAGGTTTGTTTTTGGTAATTATCCTGAACCTCGAACACAACGCCATCTGCCGCCACTATCGCAACCATATGCGAGATGGAAGGGAAATAGGTGGGATGGAGAAGTATACGTGCGATACGTTTATTCGTTGATGTGTTGGACGTAGAATTCAGACTTATTCACTGTGTTGTGATTTTCTTGATGCGTTTAGCTAATTTGTGGGTTTTTCAACCTGGTCTCTTCGTTGCCGGGATGTCAATCCAAATTTTTAATCGGGTGGAAATTGATGCCAACCAAGTAATTTCTCGAAAGAATATTGATAGGTTCATTGTTTAACCGAATATCCTGAATTACTTCAACTCAACAATTCCACCACCTTTGTTAGCGCTTCGCTTTCTTCTTTCTTTTTCTGAAGAAATCGAACACAAACCATCCTGCAAGGAGGATGAGGAAATATTTAAAGTAGGACACCGGCTCTCCCTCACCACCTACGGTAGTAAATAGCCTGTTCCAGCGGATCTTGTTCGAGATTCCCTGCCCGTGACTGTTCCAGCTAAACCATACAAACACGGGTTTCCCCACCACGTGATTAAAAGGTACATACCCCCACATACGTGCGTCCTGAGAATTACTCCGGTTGTCTCCCATCATCCAGTAATAGTCCATTTTAAAGGTGTACTCTGTAATGGGTTCCCCATTGAGTAAAACCTGGGTTCCGGACTGACTTATCTTGTTATCTATCCCCAATTCCCTGCCTTCATATACTTCGATGATCTGCCGGTAAAACGGAATCGACTCCGGCGTAATGGCAACCGTTTTTCCAGCTTCAGGAATATAGATGGGACCAAAATTATCGGTGTTCCAGGAATACTTTGGGTTGTTAGGAAATGCATTCTGATCGTACTTCCCGGCAGGTGCCAAGGCGCGTTCCATGGAGATCACACTGGGGTGATTCTGTAGTTTGTTCGCGGCCTCGTCAGATATTGCCTTAAAGTAATAGACATTGTCGTTCTGATAGTACTGGTAGTCGTCTGTAATATCGTATCGATTTTTAAGGATCCCGTCCGAAATTCGTCCGCTGGTCTTCACAAAATACCCAAACTGCAGCTTCGCCCTGTCCGGCAGATCGTTCTCCTTTCCGTTAATAAACACATAGCCGTCCCTAACCTCGAGAGAATCTCCGGGTAAGCCCACACAACGCTTTACATAATTGGTTTTCTTGTCCAGTGGCTTTATATACGAACCCTTGAACGGTCGCTGAATATCTACCAAAGTATCAACCGGCCAGCTGAATACCACTATATCGTTTCGCTCAATATCCTCGAATCCCGGGATCCTGAAATACGGATATTCGGGGCCTTTTACATAAGAGCGGGTCTTTAAAACGGGGATGGTGTCGTGCACCATTGGCAGAGATACCGGTGTAATAGGTGTACGTGCTCCATAATGGAATTTGCTTACAAACAAAAAGTCCCCAACCAGTAAGGTCTTTTCCAAAGAGGAAGTTGGAATAGTGTATGGCTGCATGAAATAAGTATGTACAATGGTTGCAGCAACCACGGCAAACAGTATCGAACTTACCCATTCGCCGGCACTTGTTCTTGGTTTTAAACTTCTGTCTTCGATATAAGTAACATCTTGGGTGTAGTTGATATAGTAAATGTACAATCCAAGGGTAAGCAGCACCAGGACCGTATCTGTAGTACTATTTCTACCAAAACTTCGTATGGTCTCTACCCAGACCACCGGGAACATAATGAGATTTACGATCGGGATAAAAAGTAGTATCGTCCACCACCAGGGCCGATTTATTATTTTCATCAGGACAATGGCATTGTAAATTGGTACGCCTGCCTCCCATGCCTTTCTACCTGCTTTTAAATATAATTTCCAGGTTCCTAAGAAGTGAACCAGCTGTAGTATGAGGATAAATATTAACCAGCCTGTTATCGTCATTTTTTATTTTTTTTCTGAAGGAACCCCTCCAGGATTGTTGTTTTGTTTTTATTCAATTCCGAGGACATCTTTCATCCCGAATACCCCTTTCTTGTTCTGAAGCCACTGAGCAGCCAGGATGGCTCCTTTTGCAAATCCGTCCCTGCTATGAGCCTCATGCTTTATAGAGATAGTATCAATTTCCGAACTATAGGTGATCTCATGGGTGCCCTTTACATCTTCTTCTCGTTTCGCATGGATTGGGACAACAGCATCACCCTGCCCGTCCAGTTGCCAGGCCTCTTTAGCCGTGTTTTTTATGATCCCTTCGGCCAGGCTAATGGCAGTACCACTTGGCGCATCTTTTTTCTCGGTATGATGTATTTCCTCTATGTTAATATCGTACATAGGCCAGGAGCTCATTTGCTTGGCAAGATATTCATTCAAGCCGAAAAACAAGTTGACCCCAATGCTGAAATTGGACGCGTAGATAAAACTTCCGTTACGCTCTTCACATAGGTTTAGCACTTTGTCATAGTCTTTCAGCCAGCCGGTGGTTCCACTCACAATGGGAATCCCGTCCATAATACAGCGGGATATATTTTCAATGGCAGCTTCAGGAGTTGAAAAATCGATCGCAACATCGGCTTCTGCCAGATCACCACGTTCATTTGCCCTGTCTTTGATAAATACTACCTCATGCCCGGCTTCAACAGCCAGTCGTTCAATGGTCTTTCCCATCTTTCCGTAGCCCAATAGTGCGAGTTTCATTTTAAATTGAATTTAAAAGAGAGACTGTAATTTGCCTGGGTACTGATGGGGTCTACGTAGAGGTTCGGACTCAAAGTAAGGTCGTCGCTTACGTTATACTGACTCAAATGCGCATCCACATTCGCATCGATAATATTCACCAGGTAAAAAGCCAGAGATACGATGATACTTATATCCTTATTTTTTTGTGCCGAAATTTGTGCGTCTATCAGCCGGTCGTCCGAGATCACAGGCGTGGTCCCGGATCCGTAGAACTCATCATCGGTAAAGCCGGCAAGCCGACGCTTATAGGCATCCCTGAACCGGTCGTAATCCTTATCGTTCTGGATATAGAAATAAACCCCGGTTGCCATCCCGGCGTAGATGATGGGGATCTTCCAGTACTTCTTGTTGTAGGCCTGTCCCAAACCAGGTAATACCGCCGAATAGAAAGCAGCGCGTGAAGGCGCAAGGGGGTCGTAACTTTGTTTGTTATTGATGGTGTCCTGTACCACGAGAACTTCTTCCCTGGATACGTTCAGGGAATCGGGGGTTTGCGCAAAAAGTGAAGTTGCAGTAAGTATGAAGAGGATGTATAATAGCCTACTTTTCACCTTTTATCTGATTCAAAATTCGAAGAAAATCTTCTTTATTCGCAAATGGGACTATAAGTTGCCCTTTGCCCGAACCATTTACTTTTAGCTGAACCTTGCTATCGAGTAGGTCTGTAAGTTCCTTTTTTGCTGCTGAAGCGTAAGCGGGTAGTGACTTCGTACTGCTTTTAGGAGCAGTTTCAGGGCCTTTGATACTTCGTACCAGGCTTTCAGTTTCTCTAACCGAAAGTTTCTTGCTCAGTATCTGCTCGTAAATATCGAGCTGTTGGTCCAGATCCTCCACATTAATGAGTGCTCTCCCGTGACCCATAGAGATAAATCCGTCGCGCATCCCAGTCTGGATGATGGGGTCTAGCTTGAGTAACCTGAGATAATTGGCTATGGTAGAGCGGTTCTTACCCACACGATCGCTCAAGGCCTCCTGGGTAACCTGGATCTCCTCAATGAGACGTTGGTAGGATAATGCTATTTCAATGGGATCGAGATCCTGCCGCTGTATATTCTCCACCAGTGCCATTTCCAGGGATTCCTGGTCGTTAGCGATACGGATGTAAGCCGGGATGGTATCAAGACCGATAAGCTTTGAGGCCCTGTATCGTCTTTCACCACTTACCAGCTGATATTTATTGAAGCCAAGTTTTCTAACTGTAATAGGCTGTATTACGCCCAACTCTCGAATAGAGGAGGCTAATTCGCGCAGGGATTCTTCGTTGAAACTGGTTCTTGGCTGAAAAGGATTAACCTCGATGGTATCGAGTTCCAGCTCTACTATATTCCCAACTACCTTATCGGCATTCTTATCATCTGCAGATTTTATATCGTTTGCCGGATCCTTGAGTAATGCAGAGAGTCCGCGTCCTAATGCCTGTTTTTTCGTCGCCTTCGCCATACCGTCCTATGCGTATTTTTCTATTAATTCCTGTGCCAAACTTAAGTAATTATTGGCACCTTTACTACCGGCATCATAACTAATTATGCTTTCTCCGTAGCTGGGTGCTTCACTTAAACGAACGTTCCGTTGAATGATTGTTTTAAACACCATTTCATCGAAATGCTTCTTTACTTCATCAACTACCTGGTTAGAGAGACGTAAACGCGAATCGTACATAGTGAGCAATAGCCCCTCGATATCTAGTTCGGGATTGTGGATCTTCTGAACACTTTTTACCGTGTTGAGGAGTTTACCAAGACCTTCCAGGGCAAAATATTCGCACTGAATAGGAATCATCACCGAATCGGCCGCAGTAAGAGCGTTCAGCGTTAAAAGACCCAATGACGGAGCGCAGTCGATGAGAATGTAGTCATACTCATCCTTCAATTCGCTTATAGCGCTCTTCAGCATATATTCCCTCTTGTCTTTATCTACAAGTTCTATCTCAATGGCCACCAGATCTATATGAGCCGGGATAAGATCCAGGTTGGGAGAACTAGTCGATACGATGGCGTCCTTTGCAGACACTGTATGTTCGATCAGGTGATAGGTTCCGTGCTCCACCTGCTCTACATCAATTCCAAGCCCGGAGGTTGCATTTGCCTGGGGATCTGCATCAATCAATAAAACTTTCTTTTCTAATACACCAAGGGATGCCGCCAGATTAACCGAAGTCGTCGTTTTTCCTACCCCCCCTTTTTGGTTTGCAATAGCAATTATTTTACCCATCAGGTTCGTTATAATTTAGCACTAAAAATACGATTAATTATGGGGATAGGAAATCAATTTTGTTAACAGAAAGTGAACAATTCTTACAAATAGCGCAATGCGTCATAATCCGTATATTAGCTTCAAACAATTGGTAAGGTGCGGCTACGTAGATTTTTCAAACTGAAATACTTAGGATTAGCCTTTCTTCTGGGCCTGATCACCGCCGGGATATGGTATTCTCAGCTATCTAACCGTCATAAGGCCATCGTAAAAACACGATTGCTTCACGGCTTGAGAATTATCGATCACGACTGGGAGATCATGGAAAATGACAGCAGTGTGCAATTAGAATCCCCGGAGCTGCTTGTTGATAATATTTATCAATCCATGGATGGGCCACAGGCTATCCTTAACCTTGAGCTTAATTCGGGCGATTCTGGTATAAAGTGGATCACCGGATTTAAAGCCGAAGTTTTCCGCGAGGGAACACAGGAACACAACAACGATTTTCTTTGCCATACCAATATCGATTTCTTTAACGGAGTTCATTATAAAAACCTAAAACTTCCTAAACGCATTAACAGCCAGTATCCCAGGTTGGGCACTTTGTCCAACGGTATCAACCAACTGAACTTTCCGGAGGGGTTCGGGTTTCCCGTAGCCGATAAAGATGCATTTATCATCGCCTCCAGGACGCTTAACCACAATATAGAGGATGCCTTTTTCAAGGTGAAACACAAGATCGAATTCAGTACAAAACCCGCAGAAGCGAATCTAAAACCACTTGTTCCCAAGGCCCTGGTGTTGTTACAGGATTACAACAGAGAAAACCCGGATAACCCCGAACAAAGTGACGCCCCCAACCTCTGCTTACCCCTGGATCTGAAAAATCATTCCTTTCCCAACGAGGATGGCGTACGCTATGCAGCTCACTGGGTGTTGCCCAAGGGAGAACATCTCTATAAATTCAATGTTACCTATCAATTACGATTAACCGAGAATACCACCATACATGCCATGGCGGCGCATCTGCATCCCGATGCGCAGAAATTCACTCTCTACGACCTCACTGCAAACAGAGCAGTGTATACTATCAATTGCGAGAATTACGATGAGAAGATCGGGTTGAAGGATGTATCCACTTATTCCAGCGAGGAGGGATTGCCGCTCTATGCCGATCATGAGTACGAATTACAGCTTCACACTTATAATCCTTCCGACGGATTTAGGGATATGATGGCCGTATTGTTTATCTACGTTTACGACCGGGAAATGGATGAGCATCTAAAGGCCCTTCAGAAACTATAGCCCTAGAGAATTTGTATATGGATGTGGTCGTCCTAATAAATCAGTAATTGCAGTATTATTACCTTTCAGTACTTCAGAATCACTTACTTTTCTTAGCCCGGATCATGGCCTCAAGCATATCCCACATTTCCTGGGGGATTTCTTCAAGCATATTCATCTGGCCGGCTCCTTTTAGCCATTCACCGCCGTCTATGGTAACCACCTCTCCATTGATATACGCGGAGAAGTCGGAAACGAGGTAAGCAGCCAGATTTGCCAATTCCTGATGTTCCCCAACGCGTTTCACGGGAACTTTTTTGGCAAGATCGAATTTTTCCTTGAGGTCACCGGGTAACAACCTGTCCCAGGCACCTTTTGTAGGAAAAGGCCCTGGCGCTATGGCATTGAAGCGCATTCCGTATTTAGCCCATTCCACCGCCAGGGATCTTGTCATCGCAAGAACTCCTGCCTTGGCAGTAGCGCTGGGCACTACGTAGGCCGAGCCGGTCCAGGCGTATGTGGTAACAATATTTAGTACCGTTTTATTGGTTTCTTTTTTATCGATCCAGTGTTTTCCGAAGGCCAAAGTACAATTCTTGGTACCTTTCAGGACGATGTCGATTATGGTATCGAAGGCGTTAGCCGAAAGTCTTTCGGTAGGGGAGATGAAATTCCCGGCGGCATTGTTAAGCAGCACATCCACCGTTCCAAATTCGTTTACAGAGGCTTCCACCATGGCTTCCACCTGGTCGTAATGCCGCACATCGCACTGTACAGGGAGAACTTTTCCTCCCGTTTCAGCTTCCAGTTCCTGCTTAACCGTTTGTAGTTTTTCCAGATTTCGGGAGGTGATCACCACATTGGCGCCCAATTCGAGGAAGTAGGTGGTCATGGACTTACCCAAGCCGCTGCCACCACCAGTAACAACAATAGTTTTTCCTTTTAGCGCATCGTCTCGTAGCATTTTAGCCTTTAGATCCATTCTTTGTTTTTTAGAGCAGTAAATGTAAGGATTAAACCTTAAATATTATGCTTGCATAGTAAATTTATACACCTCACAATGTCTGAACCTGCTATCGCCTTTTATCATGGGATGTTGCACCTTGCCGATATGATCCATTCCTATTTTTTGCATCACCCGTTGGGAAGCCAGATTGGTATCGGTGGCAAAGGCAAGTACTTCCTTCAAGCCAAATTTCGGCCAGGCTGCTTCTAGGCAAGCCCGGGCAGCTTCGGTAGCAAAACCCTTACCCCAGGCAGCTCGTTTTAGTCGCCACCCCATATCCACACAGGGTGTGAATTCGCTTTCCCAAATCTGATTTTTCAATCCTGTGAACCCGATAAATTCACCTGTTTCCAATTCATCTACCGCAAAGTAGGTATAGCCGTATTCCTTGTAATGATCTGAAAGTCTTTTGATAAGATCCAGCGATTCTGCATCGCTTAGCACTGTAGGGAAATGCCTCATTACTTCGGCATCCTTACCCATTTCAATAAAAGGTAATTCGTCTGAGTGTTTCCAGTTCCGAAGTCCAAGTCTGTTTGTTTTTATTATATATTCCATTATTCGGCTACCGAATCGATCAAGATCTGAAGCATTTCAATGGCGGCATCGCTAATACGTGTGCCAGGGCCATAAACCGCCACGGCACCAGCATCGAAGAGAAATTCGTAATCCTGTGGTGGAATAACACCACCAACGATCACCATGATATCATCACGGCCCTGTTTTTTCAGTTCTTCGATTACCTGGGGAACGAGGGTTTTATGTCCGGCCGCCAGGGAGGAAACACCCAGGATATGCACATCGTTCTCCATGGCTTGTTTTGCGGCTTCGGCCGGGGTTTGGAACAACGGACCAATATCCACATCGAAACCTACATCGGCATAACCTGTTGCCACTACTTTGGCACCCCGGTCATGTCCGTCCTGTCCCATTTTGGCGATCATTATTCGAGGACGTCGTCCTTCCAGTTCAGCGAACCGATCTGCCATCGCACGGGCTTTTTCAAAAGAAGGGTCTTTCTGCATTTCTTTACTATACACGCCGCTAAAGGACCGGATCTGCGCTTTATATCGTCCAAACTCCTTTTCCAATGCGTACGAGATCTCTCCAAGGGTCGCACGGTTACGGGCTGCATCTACGGCTAAAGCTAATAAATTTCCGTCACCTGTTTTGGCGCAGTTTGTTAATTTTGCGAGGGCAGTTTCTACCGCTTCACTATTTCTTTCGTTTTTTATCCTTTCAAGACGCGCAATTTGTCCGTTTCTAACCTTTTGGTTATCCACGTCGAGTATATGCAGTGGGTCTTCCTTTTCGAGGCGATACTTGTTTACACCAACAATTATATCCTGGCCGCTATCGATTCGAGCTTGCTTTCGCGCTGCCGCTTCTTCTATACGTAGTTTAGGGATCCCTGCTTCAATGGCCTTGGTCATTCCTCCTAATTCTTCCACTTCCCGAATCAACATCCAGGCCTTATTGGCGATCTCGTGAGTGAGGTTTTCTACATAATAACTACCCGCCCAGGGATCGACCGTTCGCGTAATTTGGGTTTCTTCCTGAAGATAGATCTGGGTATTCCTGGCGATACGTGCCGAGAAATCGGTGGGAAGTGCGATAGCTTCATCCAGGGCATTGGTATGCAGGGACTGCGTACCGCCAAAGGCCGCTGCCGCCGCTTCAATGCAGGTTCTGGCTACGTTGTTAAAAGGATCTTGTTCTGTAAGGCTCCAACCACTGGTTTGGCAATGGGTACGAAGCGATAGCGATTTGGGATTCTTAGGGTTGAATTGTTTTACGAGCTTCGCCCAAAGCATTCTGGCAGCCCTCATTTTGGCAATTTCCATAAAATGATTCATCCCGATGGCCCAGAAGAAAGAAAGCCTGGGAGCGAAAGAATCTATATCCATTCCCGCCGCAATTCCGGTGCGGATGTATTCGAGGCCGTCGGCAAGCGTATAGGCCAGTTCGATATCGCAGGTTGCGCCCGCTTCCTGCATATGATAGCCCGAAATCGAGATGGAATTGAACTTCGGCATTTTCTCTGAGGTGAATTCGAAGATATCACTAATGATCTTCATCGATGGAGCAGGAGGGTAGATGTAAGTGTTTCTAACCATAAACTCCTTTAAAATGTCGTTCTGGATGGTGCCGGCCAGAGCTTCGGGAGAAACGCCTTGTTCTTCAGCAGCAACAATATAAAAAGCCATGATAGGCAGCACCGCACCATTCATCGTCATGGATACGCTCATTTTATCCAGAGGGATCTTATCGAAAAGGATCTTCATGTCCTCCACGCTGTCTATGGCTACGCCTGCTTTTCCCACATCACCAACTACACGCTCGTGATCGCTGTCGTAGCCTCTATGCGTTGCCAGGTCGAAGGCTACAGACAGCCCTTTTTGTCCGGCTGCCAGGTTTCGGCGGTAGAAAGCGTTACTGTCTTCGGCGGTAGAAAACCCCGCGTATTGTCTTATGGTCCATGGCCTGCGAACATACATGGTGGAGTATGGACCTCTAAGGTTGGGGGCGATACCCGCAACAAAGTCCAGGTGATGGATATGATCGAGATCGGAAGGAGTGTATTGTTTTTTAACCGTAATTTCTTCGGCAGTAATCGTGGAATCTACAGATGGGCCCGGTTTATTTTCGGCATTGCCATTTAAACTAAGATGTTCCAAGTTCTTTCTGCTCATCATAGTATAGTTTTTAAAATGTACGGATCGAAATCGGTTTCAAAACTTGTTACCAGTTGAATAAAAACTGTTTTAAGATTGGAAGTAACGATATAACTTGAATTATACCACTCTGTGTTCGTTTCGAGATCGGTTAACTTATAGACAGATTTGAAGACGTATTTTGTTTTGTCGCCGCTGTATTTCGCGGTAACTTTTTCGATCTCTATATTCTTTTTAAGCGCTTCGTAATCCAGGTGAGACCGGATCATACCCAGGAGAGTTTGGGCCTCTTCTTGCTCAATTTGCATGTATTCTACCGTACTTACGGTAAGACTGGAGCGGGATTGATCATCGAAATAAATATAGAACGAACCCCGTGCATCCTTTAATTTATTGATCCTTTTAATTTCCGATTCGTACTCCTGTCCGTCCAACACAGAATCCAGCACCTTTTGGAATTTGGAGACCGAATAACGGGTAAAATCGTGAGGCAGGAAGATCTTGGTGCCATCTTCTTCCAGCAAATGGTAGGTGCCCGGCGGTTCCTCATCGGCTTCGATCTCTGTCCAGACAACAGCTTCAAGAGCTTTGTCCACACAGGCCGTGAGGACGAGAGTTATAGTTACCAGCAGTATATATTTAATTTTCATTATCAAGCCTTTCTTTTTCCAGGGGTTCGGCCAGGCGACGCTCGATGATAGGTTCGATGAGCGTTTTTCTTGGCTTGTTCTTTACGAACGGAAATAATTCGATGGTGTCTTTCATTCTATCAGCGGTGTTGGGATACTTATTTGTACCCAGGAGTGCCAGTTTTCCCTCCTCGAACATTTTCTGTTCCTTTTGTGCGCTTTCTTTTATTTTCTTCTGAATGGTGCCCTGTTTCAGCATTTTCAGGAATCCGCCGTTCGCTTCGATCTCTTTAAAAAGTGCCAGGGCGGCTTCAGCCAGCTGATCGGTGAGCGCTTCGATATAATACGTTCCATCCGCAGGATTGGATACTGCATCGAAATAACTTTCCGACTTCAGAATGAGCAATTGGTTGCGGGAGATCCGTTCGCCAAATTCGTTGCTTTTATGATAGATAGCATCATAGGGGAGGTTACTTACGGCATTGGCACCACCCAGTACGGCACTCATACATTCGGTGGTGGTACGCAGCATATTCACGTTATAATCGTAAATGGTTTTATTTCGCTGCGACGGGACTGCAAGGATATTACACTTTGGGTTCATGCCGAATTCCTGTGCTAGTACCGAGTACAATTTCCGTAGCGCCCTTATTTTAGCTATTTCGAAGAAGTAATTATTTCCAACAGCAACTTTAAAATTTACAAGCAGATCTTTTTTATTGCTGAAGTGATGCAGGTATTCGTTACAATGTGCCAACCCATAGGCTAATTGCTGAACACTATGAGCTCCGGCGTTTTGATACAAGGCCATATCCACACCTAAGATCGCTTCCGAAGAAAATTCAGAAAAAAGATTATCAAGGATCTCATGGTCCTGTTTAAGATTAGTATACCAATTGCCACTTCGCGCCAGGTTACCAAGGAGGTCGATATTGTAAAATACACAGGCTTGTTTTTCGCTTAGATAGGTTTGCAGCTTCCTTTGAAATTCAAGATTCAGGAAACGCAGATCGAAATACAAGGTAGCTTCCGAGAAATCGAAACCAGTGAACATGGGTTCTATCTCGAAGGAATTTTCGGCAATAAGAAGCAGGGCTTCCGCTCCGCGGTCCATGGCGTCCAGGGCCAGTTTGTTGGCGATGGCCACGTCATCAATAAAAACCTGTTGAACGATCTCCCACTGCTGAGGTTGACCCGGAATGGGCTCGAAAGCAGACTTAAAATCATCGGGGTGATAGAACGGTTTTACGTGGATGCCCTCGGGAGATTGCCAGATGAGGGTGTCGTTATAATCGGCACCTTTAAGGTCCACCTGTATCTTTTGCTTCCAGGCTTTAGCCGAAACCCCGTCAAATTCATCGAATAAGTTAGTCATTGTGGTCTTTATTTTTCAGGCTGTCTTCGTGCTCTATAATATAAATGTCTTCATTCTCCTTTTTCAGATAGTACTTTTCCCTGGCAAATTTTTCCATTTCGGCACTGTCTTTCATCTTCTCTATAAAAGCTTTGTCCTTTTCAATTTCCTGCTTGTAGAATTCTTTATTCTCTTCCAGGCCTTTAATATCCTGATCCAATTCCCGGTGAATAAAGAACGAATTGGTGTCGAAAAAAATCATCCACACGATAAAAAAGATAAGTATGAGTACATAGGTACTACTAAATACCAGGAACCATTTTTTCTTTTTTATTTCTGAAAATTTCACAGTTAGTTGTCCAGCTTCTGATGAATAATATTTCGAATTAGATCCACGGCCACGGTATTATATCTATTTGTCGGGATGATAATATCTGCGTATTCCTTGGTTGGTTCTATAAACTCCTGATGCATAGGTTTTAGTGTGGTCTGGTATCGATTAAGCACCTCGTTGAGATCGCGCCCTCGTTCCACGATATCCCTTTTTAATCTACGTATCAGGCGTTCGTCGCTATCGGCATGAACATACACTTTAATGTCGAACAGTTCGCGAATTTCGGGATGCGTAAGGATAAGGATACCTTCAACGATCACCACTTTTTTAGGATGGGTGGTAATGGTTTCTGAAGTTCGGTTATGTTCTACAAACGAGTAAACCGGTTGTTCGAAGGAGTTGCCTTTTTTTAGTTCCTTTAGGTGAGTAGACAAAAGATCGAAATCGATAGCCTTGGGATGATCGAAATTGATCTTCACCCTTTCCTCGTAAGTTAGGTGGCTAATATCTTTATAATACGAATCTTGTGAAATGATACATACTTCTCCTTCCGGTAATTGTTCTATGATCTGCTGAACGACCGTTGTTTTACCACTCCCTGTACCTCCGGCGATACCTATAATAAGCATAGATTCTTGGTTTGTACAAAAGTAGGAATAATGTTAGACAGAAAACATGATCTTTACCATATTTCCTTAAGTATTGGTTTATTTTTTAACGGCAGCAACTTCCGATGGGGTAACCATTTTATCGAGAGTGTTACCCCAGGAGGACATGATGTAGTTCATTACATCTGCCACCTCTTCATCACTAAGTCCCATGGGCACCATGATATTGTCGTAAATTTCCCCGTTCACTTCTATCTTCCCGGATTGGCCGTATTTCACAGCGTGGATGCTTTCGGTACGTTTTTCTATTAACCAGTTGGACCCGGCCAAAGGAGGAAACGTACCTGTAATGCCCATCCCGTTTGCCATGTGGCACTGCATGCAGAAATCGGTATAGATAAGGCCACCTCGCTCTTTCGATCTGCTTAACTCATCCTGAGCCATAGAGAGATCTGCCACTTCAGGTTGATTTTTTTCTGAAGCATTTTTAGTAGATGAATTGCAGGCGAATAATAGACTTACTACCAGGTTAAGGACGAAGATATAGTTGAATGTTCTGTGCATGATCTCTTTAAATAATTCTTTCAAAAGTACGGTAAAACCTCAAGTTGGCAAGTCACCATTGGTTGAATATTGCAAAATTCCATCGGATCGCTCACTCTAACAAATTGAAATTTTTCAAACTATGATAAATGTCAATTTTCCGGATTTTCGGTGCTGACAATTATCATAGATTAAACTACAAGCGGTATTTAGTTTTGTATCAAATGTTACACAAAAGTCTTCACATGATGAAAAAGTTTAATCTATTGATGTTAGTGTTTTTTGTTTCGTTTTACGGTTTTTCTCAAGCAGGAGATATTGCCATGAACGATGCAGTACAACCCACGAATAAACTAAGTTACAAACTTAATTCTTCGGGATCGAATTTTACTATTAAAGGAACCTCGTCATTACATGACTGGGAGATGATCTCGAAATCTTTTAGCGGAAAACTCGATTTCGATCATGTAACTGATGGAGATCTTAAAATACACAATATCGAGGTAAAAGTGGGTGTAAAAACCCTCGAGAGTGGTAAGCGCGTCATGGACAATAAATGTTATGATGCCCTTAAGAGTGACAGCCATCCTAGCATCACCTACCGACTTAATAAAGTAGAATCCATACAACATACAGGCAGCGATAATTACACAGCAAAATTAATAGGGACGCTATCCATTGCGGGTAAAACCAGGACAGTTACTATTGATACTAAAATCGCAGTAGTAGGAGGTAAGGTGATCATAAAAGGTGAAAAACCATTGAAAATGTCCGATTTCGATGTGGAACCACCTACTGCCTTGCTAGGGACCTTAAAAACCGGAAATGATATTATAATTGATTTTAACCTTAATTACAATTAACCATGAAACACATTGTAAAACAACTAATCGTATTAAGTTTATTGCTGGGAGTAACCTTCTCCTATGCACAAAATAAACGAAGTTTAAATAACTTCAGAGAGCCTGACAAGCAGGGCATCAATGTTTTTGAAGCGCCTAAAGACACGGCTATTGTAAAAGCCTTCGACGGAGTGAGGGTAAGAGTAGGTGGATCATCGGCTTTACAATTTCAAGCTATAGATCATGAGAATGGCTTTGTGGCTACCGACAACCCTTCCAGTCCTTGGTACGAAATGGTACCATTGATAGAGATAGGCGACAATTTCAACCTGGCTACCGCCAATTTAGACCTGGATGTAGAATTGGGCGATGGATTAAGAATGCACTTAAGAACGTATTTGTCTTCAAGACACCACCCGGAACCTTATGTAAAAGGAGGTTATCTGCAAATTGATAATCTTAATTTTATAAAGGAGGGTACTTTAAGTGACCTGATGAAGCATGTAACTGTGAAGTTAGGACATATGGAGCAGAACTATGGAGACCAGCACTTCAGAAGATCAGACAACTCATCTGCAATTTATAATCCATTTGTTGGGAATACCATATTGGATGCTTTTACCACAGAAGTTGGAGGAGAAATCTATTATCGAAACAACGGTTGGCTAGTTATGGTGGGTATGTCTAATGGTAAATTGAACCAGGCGGTGAACAACCCGGACACCACTTCACCTTCCTTATTGGGTAAAGTAGGATGGGATAAGCAATTGAGCAATGACCTGAGAGTACGTTTAACCGGATCTATTTACAACACGGCTCATGCAGCGCGAGTTTATCTATATTCTGCCGACCGTACAGGTTCCAGATACTATTTTGTATTAGAAGATGCTGAAGCAAGTGCTTCCGGTAATTTCCGTTCCGGCCGTTACGATCCGGGATTCAGAAATGAAATCACAGCTATTATGATCAACCCATTTGTGAAATACCAGGGACTTGAGGTATTCGGTTTGGTGGAATTAACCAGCGGACGCTCCGATTCTGAATTTGAAGCTACAACCCCTCTAACTGAAAAGCGTAGAGATTGGACACAATATATGATAGAAGTTCTATACCGGTTTGGAAACAACGAGAATTTCTACGTAGGTGGACGATACAATAGCGCAAGTGGAGAAGAAGCTGGCTCCGGACTGGATGTCACTATCGACAGATTTAATATAGGTGGAGGTGTATTCCTTACCAAGAATGTACTGGCTAAATTAGAATATGTAAACCAGACCTACGACGGTTTTGCTCCCGGTAATATTTACAATGAAGGTAAATTTAGCGGAGTAGTGGTAGAATCTGTAATAAGTTTCTAGTTTAATTTTTTGTTAATGAAAGGGGCCTGTATCGGCCCCTTTTTTATTTTGGCAGGATCTTGTAGATTCCGTCACCTTCAACAGCAACATAAATAAAACCATCAGGACCCTGTTTTACATTTCTCACCCTGCCTATACCCTCGGCGATCTTTTCTCTTCCTATTACTTTATTGCCTTTCAGTTTAACCAATTCTACATAGTTAAATTTTAGAGATCCTACCAGTAGATGACCTTTCCATTCCGGATAGGTGTCGCCCGTAACGAAGGTCATTCCACAGGGAGCGATAGAAGGCGTCCAGTAATAAACAGGTTGTTCCATTCCCGGCCGCGCTGTTTCCTCGGTGAACTTTGTACCGCTGTAGTTTACGCCATACGAAATCACCGGCCAGCCATAATTTGCCCTCTTTTTAACGATATTGATCTCATCGCCACCTTTTGGGCCATGTTCGTGCATCCATATTTCACCCGTTTCGGGATGTTTAGCCATTCCCTGGGGATTCCGGTTCCCGTAGGTAAAAATTGCAGGTTTGGCTCCCATTTCATTAACAAAGGGATTGGTGACAGGAATCTTTCCATCGTCGTAAAGGCGATAGATCTTCCCTCCATCTCTGGTAATATCCTGAGGATTTTTATCACGATCACCTCGCTCCCCGATGCTGAAATACAGATACCCCTCATTGTCGAATTCTATTCTGGAGCCAAAATGCTGGCCACTGGTTGAATTTGGACTGGCTTTATACAAGTGCTGGATATTTATTAGTTTTCCTTCCAGTAACATTGCCCGGCTTAATTTGGTATGACCTCCTTTACCTTCTCCTTCAGGTGAAGCATATGTAAAATAGATCCAAGGATTTTCCTTATAATTAGGATGTATCTCAATATCCATTAGACCACCCTGACCCCGCACATAGATCTCCGGCACGTTTTCAACATTAGTTTTCACTCCATTTTTAATGTGAAGGATCTCTCCGCGTTTTTCGGTGATTAGCATGCTGCCATCAGGCAACCACGTCATGCCCCAGGGATTGCTAAGATTATCGACTACACGAACTGTTGAATATGTTCGGGCTGTGTTAGATTTAATGGCAACGTCGTTCTCTTTTACCGGTTCTTTACAGGCAAATATCAGCAGCAAGGGTAACAGGAAAATCACAATTTTTTTCATAGGGATCTCATTTCTGAAAAGGTACTAAAAAACGTTTGAAAAATAAATAAAAGGAATATATTTGCAATCCAATTTTCGGGGTGTAGCGTAGCCCGGTTATCGCGCCTGCTTTGGGAGCAGGAGGTCGCAGGTTCGAATCCTGCCACCCCGACCAATGAAAGTCGGACACAGAAAGTGTCCGACTTTTTTATTTCCACAAGGCTGAAGCTGGCTTCACGGCCGCGGTGGGAATAAAAAAGTAAGGGAAGCAAAGCTTCCCCGACTTTCATTGAGCTTCACCCCCCAATCAGGATCACGCGAGGTACGAGCGTAATCCTGGGAATGAAATAGACCCTGAATCAAGTTCAGGGTGACAGAGGGAGGTGAAGCAAAGCTTCCCCGACTTTCATTGAGCTTCACCCCCCAATCAGGATCACGCGAGGTACGAGCGTAATCCTGGGAATGAAATAGACCCTGAATCAAGTTCAGGGTGACACAGGGAGATGAAGCAAAACTTCCCCGACTTTCATTGAGCAACACCCCTCCAATCAGCATCACGCGAGGTACGAGCGTAATCTTGGGAATAAAATAGACCCTGAATCAAGTTCAGGGTGACACAGGGAGATGAAGCAAAGCTTCCCCGACTTTCATTGAGCAATATATTTAGTGAAGTGATAAAAAATATGATAACTCCGATTGCTTCTTTGTTTAACTATTATTTGTAACTATCGTTCTAATAATGCATCCAAAACAATACAATTAGAAGTAGCTGTATGGGTTTTATTTTTCCTTATAAATCGAAAGTTATAAGCATCCTAAATATTAATCACGATGTAATTTTATTGCGAATTACAAAACCATATAAATACATTTTCAAAATAGGGCAAGCAGTTGATATGAGTATTGATAAACCCGGTTATGAATTATCGGTGTCTTCTTTTACGTTATCAAATGTACCAGATGATGACTACCTGGAATTTATTATAAAAGTTTATCCAAGAAAAAATGGACTTTCCAAAGGTATAGCTCAGTTAGTGCCTAACGATACAATTCAGCTATCCAACGCATGGGATGTGTATACATATAATGGGTGCGGGACTTTTATTGCCGCCGGGACTGGTATTACGCCCTTTTTGCCGATATTTAAGGAGATGGAAGATAAAGGAATTGATATAAAAAAGCACCATAGTCTTATCTACGCCAATAAAACGAAGGATGATATATTGTTTTATAAAAAATTGAAACAATTATTCCATTCCAAATTATTGATTTTCCTGAGCAGAACCAAATACAAAAATTTTTATTTTGGAAAAGTCAATCAGGAGTATTTGTCGGAATTTATATCCATTTCGGAACAGAAATTTTATATCTGTGGTCCCATGCATTTCGAAATTGATATCAAATCATTTTTAATTAACCTAGGTGTGAAAAAAGACAACATTCAAACAGGATATCAGTTTTGATCACCTTAGTAATAATACATATATACTAATGACAGATGGAACATCAGGCAGCGAAAGTAACGTTTATGTACTAGAAGAATCAACTGGTGAAAGACAGTTACTTTTTGAAAAAATCAATAATTTTTCCGAACATTTTTTATCTACCCTAAATAGTCAAAAGGCATTTCAGAATAACACACATAAGGATAAAGAAGATGATTTGTTCTTCCTAATTGATGAGAATAAAACCACAATTGACCAAATTCTTGAATTTTACCAGGATCGAGTGCTTAATACAGGACTAAACCCTGCATCCGGTGGTCATTTGGGCTATATTCCGGGAGGTGGAATTTACAGCGCCGCCCTTGGTGATTATCTGGCAGCCGTCACGAACAGATATGCCGGAATATTTTATGCTTCTCCCGGCGCTGTTAGAATGGAAGATGCTTTGATAGACTGGACAGCCAAATTAATTGGATATAAGGAAGGTTACGGTGGTAATTTGACTTCCGGTGGTAGTATGGCCAACCTAATAGCGCTTCATACTGCAAAACATCACAAAGGTGTGGATAACACCAATGTAGATAAAGGTGTGATTTATTGTTCTTCACAGACCCATCACAGTATTCAAAAGGCTTTAAAGGTAATAGGGTTAGAGACAAGTATTGTTAGAGAAATCTCTCTGGATCCACAATTTAAAATCTCTCTGGATGCTTTAAAACTCCAGATAGAGAAAGATACTGAAGAAGGGCTTGTCCCTTTTCTCTTAATAGCTAACGGAGGATCAACAGACGTGGGAGCTGTAGATCCTTTATTGGAATTAAGTAGTATTGCCAAAGAATTTGACCTATGGTATCATGTGGACGCTGCCTATGGTGGATATTTTATGTTAACTGCCTTAGGTAAAGACAAGCTTAAAGGATTAGAATTGGCAGATTCGGTAATTTTAGACCCTCATAAAGGATTGTTTATGCCCTATGGTTTGGGCATGGTGTTAGTAAAAAATGTCAAGCACCTCATGGCTGCACATACTTATAAGGCCAATTATATGCGTGATGCGATGACAGAATCGCAATTGTCACCTGCCGATCTTTCGCCAGAATTAAGTAAACACTTCAGAGGGCTTCGGATGTGGCTACCACTTAAATTATACGGGGAGCAGGTATTCGGAGATTACCTGGATGAAAAGTTATATTTAGCATATTACCTGTATCAACAACTTATTTCCATTGGATATAAAGTACTATGTGAACCGGATTTAAGCGTTGTAGTTTTCAGACTGGAGATTAAAGGTCATGAAAGTGATGTATTAAATAAGTTCGTTTTAGATTACATAAAAAATGATGGTAGAATATTTATTTCCTCCACCATTTTAGACAATAAGTTAACATTGCGTGCTGCGATTTTATCCTTTAGAACTCATAAGGAGGAAATAGACTTATTGTTACTTTTATTGAAAAGAATCAAAGCACATCTCGATATTTAAAGTTTATATTTAAGTTGTTTTCTATATGCTAGTATTGCTACAACTATAATTATTGCTAATGAATAATATACAAACCCGGGCGTGACAATATTATCCCCTTTAGCATAAGAATGAAGTCCGGACAAGTAAAAATTCACACCAAAATAAGTCATCAGGATACTGTAAAAGGCAATTACGCTTACTGTAGCAAATAGCCATTTGCTTTTTAATTTTGGCAGAAGCCTTAAATGTATAATGAGTGCATACAGCAGTATGCTTATTAGGGCCCAGGTTTCTTTGGGATCCCAGGCCCAGTATCGTCCCCAACTTTCATTTGCCCACATCGCTCCCAGGAAGTTCCCTATGGTCAATAATACCAAACCTATTGTTAGGGCAGATTCGTTAATCAATAATAATTTTTTAATATTCAGCTTTAAAATTTCATGATTGTTTTTGTGGAGGAATGTCATGAGCACTAAGCTTAAAAACCCCAAAATCATCCCTATGGCGAATGGCCCATAACTAGCCACTATAATTGCAACATGAATCATCAACCAATACGAATTCAACACCGGCTGTAAATTAGCAATGGAGGGGTCTAACCAATTCCAGTGAGCAACCATCAATATCATCGAGACAACAAAGGATGTCACGGCAAGGGTTAATTTGGATTTTCGTCCCAAAATTAGCCCAAAGAGCATAGTTGCCCAACTAATATAGATTATGGATTCGTAAGCGTCACTCCATGGTGCATGACCCGATACATACCAACGCATAACCAGTCCTAATGAATGCAAAAAAAAGCAGACATAAATGAGTGCCTTTGATATGAATACCAAAGTAGAAAGTATTTTATTTTTTTGGAACATAAACAGTAAGGCGCTTATTAGCATGAGAACCCCCGCGTATAAATACCAGGAAAAGAGCTTTTTAAAAATATCGTATTTGTTATATGCGATTTCGGCTTTGATCTGGCTGTCACTTGGTCTTACCCCGGCGCCATATTTTAATTGATACTTCTCGATAGTATTTAGAAGAAAATTTGACTCATCATAATTATGTTGGTTTTGTGCTTCGTTCAGACTTGAGGCATACAAGGGGATAATTTGTGAAATAAATAAAGAATCCTTTGATGGAATTAGATGCTGTTGTAAGTCGGTGGGTGCAATCCATTTGTTATTTGGGTCGTTTGGCACCGGAAATAGTTTTAAGACTGCTCCACTTAAATTGTTATAAAATAAATTTACCCTCTGGTCTACTTCTATAAAATCCTTTTCGAATTGATTGGGAACGGCCGACATATATGCGGTATTCACAAATTTGCTTAATTTGTAGGAACCATCCTCTTTAAAAAAATTTGACAGGGAAATATGTTTATCGATTCCTTTTACGCCTAAGACACTTCTAAGACTATCATTATCCTGTTTCACATAGATTAAGGGTATATTATACCATAATTCCGGAAACTGGATCATCGAGATTAAAACTTGATCGGAATTTAGATCTAAATAATGGTCCTGTTTACTGATCTTCCGCAGAATCTCTGAAGAAAATGTGTTGATGGGCATCATACGCCCATCTATATCCTGAATTACCAAGCTCCCGAATTTCATGGCCAATTGTTCCGGTACTCGGTGCTTTAATACAATGGAGTCTAGTTTCTGTTGTACTTCTTTATGTGGTAGAGAATCTTTTTGGGCATGTCCATATCCCAGGCTAAAAAGAAATAGACATACCACAAATTTCTTGCTTGATTTCTGCTCCAATATTCTAAGCTGATTAGTAATTATACCGAATCTGGTGTGTTTGCTAAAGAGGATCATTAGTAATCCCAGGAATAAAGAAAAGTAGCCTATATATGTTACCCATGTACCAACTCTGTCATGATTTACGGCTAATATGGTTCCTTGTTCGTCCGGATGGAATGAAGCTTGAAAAAATCGATAGCCTTTATAGTCCAGCACGTGATTCATAAAAATAGCTGCCTCGAAGATATTCTCCGGATCCGAAACCTGGACATCACTCCTAAAACCCGCATAGCTATTGGTAGTACCGGGATATTTGTCGGCTTTAAATTTTTGTAGTTCAATATTAAACGGAAGACTATGTGGAATACCACCATATGATATTGTAAACTTATATCCTCCAACAAGTTCTGTGATCGGTACGCCAATTTTTTGTTTATTTCCAAATACGGTGATCACTTTTTCATGAGTAGCAATTTTTATTTTTAGTTGTAAGGCATCATCTGTTGTATTTCCCGACACATTATTACTTTCAATAGTTAAAGTCCCTTTTTTTAATTCCTCCGGAACAACAAATTGCATTTCATTGATTGTGTACAGAGCTTTTAATGCAAGTGGCGTGATTCTATCTTTGGTCACGGCATGGCTTTCCTGACTCGCCATGTTCAATACAGATCCGTTAAACGGAGAAAGAAGGAATAACGACTCATTTCTAATCAAGAAGTTCACCGCATCCTTGGTAGGTCTGTTCAGGGCGAATTTTCCATTTTGCACGGCAACAACCTCACCTTCTTTAATGTATATATCTTGTTTTTTACCATTTATTACACTTACTATCTTCAGGTAGTTTTCTCCCATTTCATCATTCAGTAGCACATTATTGGCGTTTTCAATAAATTTTAAATATTCAATTTCGATCCTTTGATTGTCAACGTGAGTTTCTATTGAGAAACTATTATGTATCGGTGTTTGTTGTGATAGGAGTAGAGGTTTGGAAAGGGATTGTTTTATTAATTTATCGCCCACAGGTTTTTCGATAGTAACATTTAAATGTGCTTTATCGATAAGCATTTCACGGGTCCTTTGCCCTTCGCGTATAGACATAAGTCCTTCAAACCCATAGTATCGTGAAATAAATGCCCCGAGGATGATTAATACCAATGATAAATGCACCAATAGAACCGGCAATTTTGTTCTATATGTAAGGGCGTAACGTTTTATATTACTGAAAAAATTTACAACAAAAAGTACCATAAGACCTTCGAACCACCAACTGTTGTAAACCAGGATTCTTGCGGTATTAGAACCGGAATCATGCTCTATAAAGGTTGCTACACCCATTGCCGCAGCCATTAAAATGAACAACGTAACCATTAACCATAATGATTGTAAAAACATGAAGAGTTTACTTGATATTCTCAGGATGAAATTCATTTTTATTGCGTATAGGAAAGGTTTTTATAAATAAAAAAGCCCGAGAACAACATTCCTTTTTGTGCGTTCCCGGGACTTTTCAATCGCATAATCAACTAACTAATTCACTAATCTAAATACAACCACTATTAAATGGATTTTAAATATTCTACAAGGTCATTTTTATCTGTGGAGGACAATTGTAAACCAAAATGACTGTCATAATGTTCGATAACATCAAATAAGGTTGCAAAACGACCATCGTGATAAAAACCTCCTTTAGATCTGGCAAATAGGCCTCTTAATGGTGTAGTTCTGTAAAGTCCGGTTGGTGATCTTTCAGCTTCAAAGTCGTCAATACCAATTTCATCTGGAGCGTGCAGATTGAAGCCAGAATCTGTGAAAGTTGGTCCTACATGGCATGTAGCACATTGCGCAACTCCATTAAATAATACCTGCCCTCTGTTTGCTGCTTCTGGATTGAAACTTCCTTGAGGAGGTGTTGGCGCATTCAGTGAAAGTTGATACGCCTGTAAAGCCGGTAATTTTGGTGTGATTAAATCCGGACTATTTTGCACATTTCCGAAGTTATTTTCTGCAGCGATAGGAAATTTACTAGCATTATTTAAACGATGGTCTGTAAAGTTACCTAGTCCATGCATTTCGAGGTTTGCAACGAAGGCATTCCAGTATACCATATCGCCCCATCCTGTATAGGTTGCTAAATTTACACCTTGTAAACCATAGGCAGCAGGTATTAGATTCGCGGCAAAAGAACCATCAGGTTTTAATGCCTTCCCATCAATGGTTAAACCTGCATTAAATTTACCGGGTCCCCATCCGTTGAGAACGGCATTTACGGTTGGCACGTCCACGTGTAATAGGTCTGCCAGAAATTGTGCATTGTCTGTTAATGAGATTATTACTCCTACGTTTAGATCACGGTTAGGATAACCATCAAGGCGTTTTCCAATTCCAGGGGCAAAAGAATCATCGACGGTAGAATGGCATAGGGCACATGTAATCCCTACTGCGGTCATGTCGCCAGCATTGTTGAATGTTCCTTTAACACCCACAACCGAATTAAGTCTTAAAAGTTCGATCGTGGTTGCCGGATCGGTTAAATCTACTTCCCCAGCCAAAATTGCAGCCGCAACTTCTACCGGAATTGCCTCGGCATCCACTTTAAGCCCAACGGCTAGTGCAGTTTCAGGGCTTACACCGCTTCCATATCCACCATTTGCCTGACCCAAAATTGCTTTGTCAATATGCAGAACATCGGTCCAAAAAACTTCGTCGCCAAAAGTATCATGTCTAAAAACTTCCTTTCCCTGTGATACTAAAACAGGATCAAGGTGTAAGGTGTCTGTTTCGGTCACAACTTCGGTTATTGTTCGTATTTCTACATCATCATTGTAACAACTCGCTGTGAGTATAGCTAAGACTATTAAGGAAAGTAAACTGGATATTCTATTTTGTTTCATTGTAAGAGATTTGAAATTAGTTATTTGCCTATTGTGATTGTACCTTTCATTACCTTATGGAGTTTGCAAAAGTATTTTATGTCTTCGTTGATAACTTTCGACCATTTTTCTCCTTGGTTAAAAGGTTTTGATGTCCATTTTTCGGCAGATTCTTCGGTTACGTCATGTGGAAAAAAATCCTTGTTGATCCAAACAACTTTATCGCCCTTTTTAACAGTAAGGTTCGCCGGACTAAACTTCATCTTGAAAATTGTGACTGTATGAGTAACAGGCTCATCGTTTGAATAACCGGTATTAGTCGTTGATTTAAAACTCATAAGGAGTACGAGAACACAAATAAGAATAGCGAGAGCAAAGATGTATTTCGAAATGGATTGTTTATGGGTTTTCATTGTTCTAAATTTTACTTTGAACCATTTTTGCGTGATTTAAATGTGCTTCCAGGGCCGGTAATACTGCTTCTAGTAGAGCTTTTAATTCTTCATTTTCGGTTTCGGGAATTAACAATCCTTTTACAGCATCAATAACCGCCCGATGATATTCAACTTCGTTATCTATGTACGTTTTATCAAAATCTTTCTTCTTTACGGTTCTAAGTATTTTTAGCTTAGTCTCCGCCTGATCCAACAAAGATTGACTTACCGCATTGTCCTTAGGGTTTACGCCAAGTTTTTCGACCAGAGCAACGGCTTGTGAGATCACAGCGTTATGATCCTCGATCATTCTTGTAGCAAATTCGGTGATATCCTTGTTTTTAGAACGCTTTATCGCAATTTTAGCGTAATCTATATCGATCTGGTTGGCTACGACTGCCACCGAGGCTACTTCAGTATCGATCAATTTGGGTCCATTTTGGGCGATAGTAATGCCGGATACAGAAAGTAGGAGTAAACAAAGGAATAGTAGCTTAATATTGTTTTTCAATTTCATGATTTATGATTTTAAATTGTTTTGTCTTTTGATGCATTGCAGGTTCGGGGGTTACAAAATTTTCAGAATTTATCCATGGAATCGAAGAACTTCGTTTTCATCTTCTCTTTTTGGAACTTTCCACTAAAAAAGCTTGTTCTTGTAACACTTCTATTATCTTCCACGCCGCGTGACGCCACGCACAAATGATGGGCTTTTATGAAAACAGCTACGTCTTGGGTTTGAAGGATCTCGTTGAACTTTTGGCCTATTTCGGTTGTGAGTTTCTCCTGTATTTGTGGTTTACTCGCGATAAATTGTACGATGCGGTTTATTTTGGATAACCCGATAACGTGATCATTTGGGATATAGGCTATAGTGGCCTCACCAAAAAATGGCACGAAATGATGCTCACAGTACGAATACAGGGCGATTCGGTCCACCAGGATCATCTCGTTGTATCCACTCGTATTCTCGAACAAAGTTATTTTCGGAAAATTATTTTCGTTTAGGCCTCTAAATACTTCATTCACGTACATCTTAGCTACGCGATTTGGAGTTTCTTGCAAGCTTGGATCGGTTCGGTCTAACCCTAACGAATCCATTATTTTTGCAAAATGAAAGGCTATTACTTTTTGCTTATCATGATCTAACACACAAGGGTCTATTACTTGAGAGGTATTGGAATTATAGACCCCATTATGTGAAGAATTATTTTTATTGGTAGGCATAAATTTTAATTTACTATTTGAATAAAATTCTCTGAAACATTTAATGCTTTCAGGTCGTTTGATACGGATTTGAGAAAATTTTCAGGGCCACATAGATAAAAGTGTTGCTGTGTATCACTAATTATTTTGTTCAAGTAGGCAATATTCACATATCCTTTCGAGTGCCCACTTAATTGATCGCGGCTTAAGACATTGTAAAACTGAGATCCAATGATCTCGTTGAGCTCTTCATATAGAATTATATCTTCCGCCTTTTTATTTGCGAAAATCAATTTGTGACCGTCTATTTTGTTCTGTTCCTTTAGCAATCTTAAAGTGGGTATAAATGGCGTAATTCCAGATCCTGCCGCAATAAAAATTCCCGGCCCACAATACTTATAGGAACTCCAGGCTTCAGAGATCGATACAGCATCATTTATCTTCAACTGAGCCAGATGTGATGTAATGCCATGATGCTCTGCGTATACTTTAATAATGAACTGAAGATCACTGTCCTTCTTGTCACTACTTGTAATCGTAAATGGAGCCTTTAAAATATCCTTATCTTTATGTAGGGAAACTTCCACTGCTTGACCCAGGGTATAATTGAAGGAATCTGGTTTTCTTATGGATAACTGAAACACATCGTGCGTTAGCCATTTTTTTTCAAGGACTGTTGTTAAATAATTCAAAACCTTAGCTTATAAAAAATTAAAAAAAATTGTCGACCACCTTTTATAGCGGGCATCGCACCTTTAGATGAAGTTTACCGTGAAAGGTTACAGATCTTGTAACCTCAAGGAAAATTGTGCATCTAATGATAAATAATATCGATATGAATGCTAGCAAATCAACTAATACAGAGTTAAATGAGGCCCTTATTATTCAACATGTACTAAATGGAGAAATCGACTTGTTTGAATTACTTATGCGTAAATATAACCAGCTGTTATATAGAACGATCAGAAGTTATGTGGATATAGAGAATGATGTAGAAGACATTATGCAGGACACCTATATAAAAGCCTTCGAAAAGTTATACCAATTTAAGCATGACGCCAGATTTTCAACATGGCTAGTTAGAATTGGTATAAATGAAGCGTTGCAGAAAAAAAGAAAATCAAAATATCAGGCTATCTCTTTGCATCAAGAAGATACAGTACTTCAAATTGAAGATCGCACCATTATGAACCCTGAACTTAAGACAATGCATATAGAATATTCTAATTTTATGGAAAAAGCCATAGACGAACTCCCAGAGAAATATAAAATAGTATATATGCTCAAAGAAGTTGAAGGGTTAGGTATTTCCGAAATATCAAGCTGTTTGGATCTCACAAAAAGTAATGTGAAAGTGCGATTGCACAGAGCTCGAACGATGCTCAAGGATTCTTTATTAAATCTCACAGGATTTAAGAACATATTTGAATTTGGGGATTCAAAATGTGACAGGATCGTTGCCAATGTGATGGAATACCTCAATAAGAGGTATCCTAAGGTCTAGTTTAATAATTTTTCACCCCTTTTCCTTTACCTAAATAAACATACTTAGTCCGCAATTTAACATGCCTTCATTTTATTTAAAATGAAGGCAATTCTATTTCTTTTACGTTCAATTTAATTTTCTGGTAATCTGGCATTTTATGTAACCGAAAATCACTTTATGCATCCAAAAGTGGTAACTAAAATTAATAAGAATGGAATCAAAAACTTTAATAGTTAAAAAGTTGTTGTATTATACATTTGGTATAGTGCCTATAGTGGCCGGATTGGATAAGTTTACCAACATTTTAACCGACTGGTCACTGTACTTTTCTCCCGGTATGGCCGATGCACTGCCGATAGATGTTTCGGCAGTATTGATGGTTGTGGGGATTATAGAAATAGTTGCCGGAGCATTAGTGTTTGCTCGTCCGGCAATAGGAGCAATAGTTGTTATGGCCTGGCTTATCCTCATCGCTTTACTTCTAATTTTTAGTGGGATCTATCTGGATGTTGCTGTAAGAGACCTAGTCATGGCAATTGCAGCGTTTTGTTTGGCGAAACTTTCCTACCCGGTTTTAATAAAACCAAAAAATTAAAAACTAGCAATCTACTTATTGAGGTTGTTTATTTAAGCTAATATCGAATACTGGAAAACTTGCTTTTTCTTTATCGCCCGTTTGCAGTTCTTTATGGAAATTCATCAAATAAATTTGAAACTTTTCAAGTTGCCGACGGGCAATTTATTTGAGAAAAAATGGGAGATCCTTTTAAAGGATTTATCCCATAATAAAATTATATATACTATGATAAGATATAAAAATCTCCTTGTTATACTTTTATTTTTTGTGCTCTATTTCTATTTGGATGATCTGTATTTTAATAGGGTGAGAACATTTATCGATTCCTTTATCAATAACAAAGGAATAAGTCACAACCTTAGTTATTTGTTCTTTGGAATTCCATTAATTATTGGAGCCTCGATTGTTAGTAAACGGAAGAATATTTTTATAAGCCTAGGTTTAAGTCGATCAATTATTGAAGGCTTTACTTTTTCATTTCTCTGCACGGCGCCAATGTTTATTGGCTTTGCGTTTTTTTTCTCTGTTAATGTAACGATCAGCTTAAATGAGTTTTTAATTTCGTGTATTGCAGCTGCATTTTTTGAAGAGCTTTATTTCCGTGCATATCTTTTTGGCTTACCATTTAGATTTACCCGCCTCGGATTTATCCCATCAATCATCGCCGGTGCATTGTTGTTTGCAACTATACATTTATATCAAAGTCAGGATGTGGCGACTTTAGTTGGTATCTTCTTGACCACTTTTATCGGGGCTATTATTTTCGCATGGGTTTATGTTGAATGGAAATTTAATATTTGGGTACCTATTGGCCTGCATTTCTTTATGAACCTTTCATGGTTATTATTTGCCGTGAGTGATAACGCATTAGGTAACACCTACGCGAATGTATTTAGAATTGTGACTATTGTTTTAATTTTTACGCTTACGGTTTTTTATAAAAAACTTAAGGGAAAACCGTTTTATATCACTAAAAGCACAATTTGGATGCAAAACGACAAACAAATCGCTTAAATCGAAATATGAAGTGTTGATTGCTATAAATTTAAAAACCAGACAATTATATGTCTGGTTTTTAATTGGAGTGAATTGAATTTTACAATTTATCGAATTGTTAAAATATTTTCTAATTACTCAGTCTCTTTCTCCGTCGTCTTAAAAGTATAACTCACACCTACCATCACCATGGAGGTGGTCATATCATAAGACACCTCGCTACCGGGAATGGCTCCATAGGGAGGATAATTGGCTATGAACAGTGGATTTAGTAATGGCCCCGAAGTAGCTCCGGCGCTCGAACCGTAATGGTATACACCATCAAGCCTTACAGCATCGCTGACCTCGTAACTGAGACCAAACTGAAATGCATTCTCTATTATGGCTGTTGCCGGGATATTGAAGAATGCCACATCACTCTCGATTGGGTTGGAACTGTAAGTATATCCAAGACGTAATGGAAGTTTTTCAACTCCTTTATATTGAATACCCGCCGAAATTATACTTATATTCTTCCATCCAAATCCCGCAACAGAAGCGGTGGGTGTCCATCCCGTTTCCGAAAATCCATCTGTGTTTTCGTAATCAACTAATCGGTAATCGAGGGCGATGTCGAAATCGCCTTCAGAAAAACCAGCACCTACCGACCAGATGGCAGGATAATCCATATTGAATTTATTGGTTGCGGTAGCACCATTTAAATAGGTATTATCGAATTCGAAATCGCCGAAATACTGCGTGGTTTTATAGGAAGTACCAAACTTAAATCCTACACCTGTGTCGTAATAAAGACCTATTTGTGCACCAAATCCTAATGCAGTGGCTTTATCTGTGGAAGGATAACCTGCAAGAGTAGGGTTAGCTGTTGGATTTGGCATTAGTTCCAGAGTTGCGTAATCGAATGTTGGTTGAATACCTATGGAAAACTGTTCCGAGATCTCATAGGCCCAGGCGAACCCGATCTGTAATAGAATATAGTCTGATTCGATTCTTCCAAAACCACCCATACTTTGGGGTGTGTTAATAGGGTTTAAAGCGTTTTCTGGAAAGGTCACACCAAAACCACTAATACCAAATGCAGATGCCCCAAAGGTATGCTTACTATCGTTTGCACCCCATACCATTGCCAGGGCCGGCATAGGAGAAACACCACGGTCATCTTCTGTTACACCGCTAAAGAATTGTCCTGTGGGTTGACCCATATCATCGAATACAGGAACTGTCGAACTAAGTTCGGGTGAAGAGAAGAAAAGTCCGATATCGAACTTTAATATGTCTTCATTGAAGGTTGAGATAGTAGCCGGATTCCAGTGCAGGGCACCCGAGATATCTGTGGGTTGTCCGGTCGCCGCACCACCCATAGACATGTTTACAGAGCCAACGCCCTGCATGATGTGACCTGCCTGTGAATAGACTGCTATTGAGAACAAGAACACCAGTATGCTTACGAAGTTTTTCATAGTTTATGATTTTACAACTCCCGTAAAATTTTGTCCTATTCAGGGAAAGAATTTTACGGCGTAGTTGTGATTAATATTCAGTGATCGTAACAAATCTATTGCCGAGAATTTTCAAGATATATGATCATTGTCATTGACGCGATCTTCATTGTCCTCTGGAATTAGAATCATGACGAAAGTCATAAATATTCTATGGGAACGCTCTTAATTTTACTCCGTAGAAAGCCTGAGGAAGAACCTTCAGCAGACAAAAAATTAACGCATGAAAAACTTAGTAATTCTTGGAGCCGGTACAGCAGGTACCATGATGGCGAATCATATGATTAAAAAACTTCCGAAGAAAGAATGGAAGATCACAATTGTAGATCAATATAAAACACATTATTATCAACCGGGGTTTTTATTTCTGCCGTTCGATATTTATACCACGAAACAGGTAAAGAAGAATGGCAAGAAATTTATTCCAAAAGGGGCCGAATATATTCAGAAGAAAATAGAACTCATTCAACCCGAAACTAATACGGTTATTCTGGAAGACAAGGACAAATTAGAGTACGACATACTAATTGTTGCAACCGGGTCGAAAACAGCTCCAGATGAAATTGAAGGTATGAATGGCCCAATGTGGTATAAGAATATCTTCGATTTCTACACCTACGAAGGTGCTAAGGCATTGCGAGATAAATTGCGCGAGTGGGAGGGTGGTAAATTAGTGGTTCATATTACCGAAATGCCTATTAAATGTCCGGTAGCTCCTCTGGAATTTGCCTTCCTGGCCGATTCGTATTTCAAACATAAAGGAATGCGAGACAAAGTAGATATTACCTTTGTGACCCCTCTTGGAGGTGCTTTTACCAAACCTACAGCCACTAAAACACTACATTATTTATTGGAAGAAAAGAATATTAAGGAGGTAACCGACTTCAATATTGAACGTGTAGATTACGAGAATAATAAGATTATCGACTATGCAGATAAAGAAGTAGAATACGACCTTCTGGTCACGGTACCTACCAATATGGGTGATGCTTTGATTGAACGTTCGGGAATGGGAGACGATCTTAATTTTATCCCTACAAATAAAGGATCTCTTCAAACTTTAGACCATGAGAATATCTTCGCAATTGGTGATGCCACTAACATTCCTGCTTCCAAGGCCGGATCTGTGGCTCATTTCGAGGCCGAAATCTTGACGGATAATATTCTGCGCTTTATCAAGGGAGAGGAACTAAAAGAAGAATTCGATGGCCATGCAAATTGTTTTATCGAAACAGGAAACGGTAAGGCCTTGTTGATCGATTTTAATTATACACACGAACCGGTGGAAGGAACATTTCCATTTCCCGGTGTAGGTCCGTTACGACTGCTTAAGGAGAGCAGAGCCAACCACATGGGTAAAATGGCTTTTAGATGGGTCTACTGGAATATGCTGATAAAAGGGGTACACATTCCTTTTGTTTCTGCGACCATGAGTGAGAAAGGAAAGAAGTTTCAAGAAGTTAATTAATAAATATATACGACCATGAAAAAGTTAATTGCACAACGCGAGATAGATGTAAACGAAGAAGGGTATCTTCTGGATTTTAATCAATGGGACAAGGAAATAGGGAAATCTCTTGCAGATGAAAACTCTATTTCACTCACAGATCGTCATTGGGAAGTGATAGATTTTCTACACGAAAAATACCGCAAAGAAGAACCTTTATCTATACGAGGCATTAAAAAAAGTGGAGTGATAGATATAAAGGAGTTTTATAGTCTTTTCCCCGGAGGTCCTTTAAAAGTATCTACACTTATCGCCGGAATACCGAAACCTAAAAGTTGTATTTAACGACTTTTGACCGAATTATAATTTAAATTTTATATCATGAGTGATACCAAGGTTAAAAAAATGCTCTTTATACTGTCTAAAGGAACGATCGAGAACGCCTATGCTGCATTTGTAATGGCAAATGGGGCGAGAATGGAAGGAATTGAATCTGAGATCTTTTTCACTTTCTTTGGTTTGGAGGCAATTCAAAAGAAAAAACTGGAACACCTGCGTGTTGCCACTGTGGGTAATCCGGCATTACACATGCCTACTATGGTTGGCGGATTGCCGGGAGTAGAAGCATTAGCCACAAAAATGATGAAAAAGGAAATGGAGAAACTGGATATGCCACCTGTAGGAGAATTTTTAGAGATTCTATCAGATTCAGGGTGTAAGTTATGGGGCTGTAAACTTGCCATAGATATGTTCCATTTGGAAAGAGAAGATCTTATAGATGAATTAGATGGAATCTTGACCATAGGCGATTTTTATGCGAGAGCAGATCAGGAAGGGACTCATTTATTGTTTATATAGTTGTTTTGACATATTTGATTAATTGAAAAAAGTGACACTTAAAGTGTCACTTTTTTTTCAGGAATATTATTAAGATCAATCCCTATAGCAGTCAATTTTCAATTTCACCTTGTTCAGGAGGTTGTTTTAACTCGTTTCATTTCTCTGCTACAGCGATCCGAACCGGAATCTGAATAGACATTATTCTCAATAGTAATTTCCACTTTTCTCCAGGATTCGTACCCGGAGGTATCCTTCCATTTTACCTTTCCAGTATAGGTACCCGTACCTTTCTGCATCACTTCATATCCTATCTCGTCTTTGGTGAATTGATAAGTTCCAAGTTTACCCAGGGCCGTATATCTACCTAAATACTTGCCTTCATCATCTTTCGTAAAGGTTACGATACGTCCATCACAACCCTCCCATGAGCCAACGATCGATTGTGAGGTGGAAGGAACTTCTGCAGTGGGTGACACCGATTTACAATTAACCAGAAGTACGGTTGCACAAGCAAAGATTAAAAATTTCGATACATACTTCATCGCTTAATCCTTTCGTTGATATTTCTCCTTCATAAACTCAAAGTACATATAACCGAAACGGTCGTACCAGTCTTCTACACCAAATTTTGCTTCACAAATATTTAGTTCCATCATATCGTCGGCCAACGACTGGATGAGTTCATTGTATTTATTGTCATAAGCCGCCTGCAGTTCTTCAACTGATTTTTCTATTTTAATTCGTTCCGCCTGCCAGGCCATTCCGGCTACCCCGTGCACACCTGAAGTATTATCCCCAAAAGCTATAGCCGCATCGGTGAATTTTTTGGTACATTTATAAATGGTCGCCAATTGTTCGAACACGTAACGGGTTTGATTAAATCTTCTACGTGCCTCCATGAAGCAACTTGCACATTCTTCGTCTTGTTCTTCCAGTATTTCGCCTTCTTCATCGAAACTTAGATCTGTACAGATCGATGGAATTGTGGGGCTTCCTGCAGGGGGAGTAGAACTAAGGCAGCTGCTCAATCCGGTATATGAACTGTACAATGCCTTGACCGAGGTCCATGCACTCCTTATCTTGGTGATATTCGCGTTGATATCCCCAATAGTTCTGTCGACTGCACTTCTTTCACTTTCAAGTATTTCCAGTTTTCTTAATAAATTTGCATGAGTGCTTTCCACTCCTGTTTTATAGTCCTCGAATTGTGCCATAGTGAGAAAGACACCGCCATCACCCTGTGCATATGCGCTAAATGGCATGGTGAAGAGCAGCCATAGAATAATTGTCGCCTTTTTACTTTTATTTCCAAGTAGTCTTCCGGCCAGGAAGGCGATGACAAGTACGGCCACACCTAATAATATATATAGCATTGTATTGCTGCTTTCGCCATCACCCGAATTTTCCGGGGAAGCATCACCTCCAGATTTCATTTCACTCTTCTTGATCTTTCTGAATGCACTGCCCAGATATCCTTTTTTCTCAGGGCTGGCAATTACAGCGATACTGTAAAGGGAATTACTTGGTTTATCAGTTTCAATTTTTATCCCAAAACTACCTTGCGCCCTAAGTTTGAAATTGACTGTATTGTCGGGCGAGGAATTTGTTTGTTTTTCATTCTTATCGTCATTCCAGATGTCCTGGTTCAAACTTACTTTTAAAGGACTACCATCTATACTGGTTACCAGTACATCTACCATCTGAAACATGGTGTGTCCGGTAGCGTAATGATAAGTGGTTGAATCGGTTATTCGATTGAAGAACACTATACCCTTTTCACCTTCATGACCACTTCGGGTGTCATCTGTTAACTTTAGCTCAATGGGCTTAATCTCTTTATCAAGAGTAAAGGGCTGCGCAAATGCAGGGAAGGCTCCAATTAAAAATAATCCCAGCATCAAAAAGGTGAATGGTCGTTTCATAATGAATGTCTTTTACGTTAAACGTTAATTACTTAGGTCTAATTTAAGACATTTTCAAGCAGGCCCTATAAAAGATATGTAACCAATACCCTGACATATGTAACCTTTGGCTCTATTGCGAGTATTCTGCCTGATTTGATTGCTTTTTTCTAAGATTTTGAATCGAAAGTGTGGCCTTGGATAGTGGTAAAGGCAGATCAGGATTTACAGAATCCTAATAAACCCTCCTTGTAAATCAAAAAGTGAACACTTCGTGTTGCTGTTTTCACTCTAATCGATTTATAGGATTTACAGAATCCTAATAAACCCTCCTTGTAAATCAAAAAATGAACACTTCGTGTTGCTGTTTTCACTCTAATCGATTTATAGGATTTACAGAATCCTAATAAACCCTCCTTGTAAATCAAAAAGTGAACACTTCGTGTTCTCCTTTTTTTATCCCCGCTCTCTTAACTGAATAAATTCAGTACGATCTCGGGAATAAAAAAAGTGATGCAGTTTGCATCACTTTTTGATTAAGTCGGGATGACAGGATTTGAACCTGCGACCACACGGCCCCCAGCCGTGTACGCTAACCGGACTGCGCCACATCCCGAATCGTCTGGCAAAAATAACCATTTTAATACTTCAAACAAATTAGATTGAAGTAATAGATAAAAATATTCTAATGATCCTGAGAGGGGCACGCTTCCCTCACATATATCCAAATGAAAGCTTAACTGCTCTTCAATTTTAGCATAAAGATCAAACAGTTATAAATCATTTTTGTACCAAGTTGCAATATTCATGATTGTGTTTGGCAATATTTTAACTAAAATTTGGTTCTTAGCTTCTAGGGGCCAGTGATTTAGCCGCTTTTCGTTGTTTAAAATATTTTAAATTTTAACAATAGGATGACATTCTATGCTATATCTTCGATGCGTTTTTAACCCTTAAATAACCAATGAATAAAAGATCAATTTTTATAGTAACATTTTTAATGACTATATCCACCCTGGTTGCTCAAAATCAGTTACCACGCAGCACCAAGGATAGCGATATTAAACCATTGCGTACTTTACTCAATGCCGACTTGCAGGCGCAGCTCGACAAAGAATTAAAATCGAATCCTACATGGAAGAACCTAATCGATCAAAAAAAGATGGCGGTAGGACTGGTAGACCTAAGTAACCCTAAGCAAACCAAATTTGCAAGGATAAATGGTAACCATATGATGTATGCAGCAAGTCTTCCAAAGATCGCAGTACTTCTGGCCTCCATGGATGCTATCGATAAAGGCGAACTGAAGGAAACAGCAGAAGTTAAAAAGGATATGCGACTTATGATAAGTAAGTCGGATAACAGCGCGTCTACGCGTATGATCGATCGCATTGGATATGAGAAGATCGAGGCCGTAATGACCGATCCTAAATACGAATTCTACGACGAGGATTATGGTGGAGGCTTGTGGGTAGGAAAGCGCTACGGTGGCGGTGGTGACACAAACAGGGAACCATTAAAGAACCTTAGTCACGCTGCAACTGTAAGCCAGGTATGCCGTTTTTACTATTTGCTTGCACATGGAAAGCTGGTAAATGAAAAACGCTCAAAACAAATGCTGGCAATCATGGAAGATCCCGAATTACATCACAAATTTGTGAATAGTCTGGATCAAATTGCACCAAACGCTAAATTGTACAGAAAATCCGGATCGTGGAAAACCTATCACTCAGATTCTGTCCTGGTTTGGGGTGTAGATCCTAACCGCAGATATATTCTGGTTGCATTGGTTGACGACCCAAATGGGGAACAAATTATTCGTAATCTGGTTTATTCTGTAGAGAATATTATTCAACGACACCCAAAAGTTTCGGTTCGATAATTAATATGTTCTGAGAAGAAATGCAAAAGGAGATAGTTTTTATCTCCTTTTTTTGTTTCAATAGATAATGACAGTATATATCAATTTATTTTCTTTTATTTTAAACTTTAGAATAGTGATCTGTATTTAGGTCTTAGTTTTTAGTGTTAATGATGTTCAGTACAACGATTCTTAAGAGATATATCATGAAGATTTTCGATCTTCAGGAGGACGAGTTGAAGAAAACCCTCCTTCTTCAACTAAACGTCTTTTTACTTATCTCTACCTTGCTAATCGTTAAACCCGTTATTAATTCCCTCTTTCTTTCCGAATTAACCGCCGATGCCCTTCCTATTGGTTACTTACTCACTGCATTGATGGCTGTTACCGGCTCCTGGTTTTATACGAAGGCTTTGGAGCGATATGCGCTAAATCACATCATTGAAAGGACCTTGCTGGTATCCATTTTGAGTTTGGTGGTGTTCGGAATTCTTTTCAGATATGATGTGGCCAACGGATTATTTCTATACATCCCTTATATCTGGATCGCAATTTTCGGGCTGCTTACAGCCTCCCAATTCTGGATACTTGCAAATCTGGTGTATAATGTTCGGTCGGCAAAACGTGTTTTTGGATTTATAGGAGGTGGAGCGATTGCCGGAGGAATTTTTGGTGGATATCTCACTTCCTTACTTACCAATCTTTTCGACGCCGAGATAATGCTCTTCGTGGCGGCATTGCTATTGATGGGTTGCGTTCCCATTACACGATATATTTGGAAGAAAGAAGTTGTGAAACTGAACGATTTTCAGGTTTCTTTACGTTCGCAACCCAAAGCTGAGTCTCCATTTCGACTCATACGGCACTCTAAGCTGCTTTACCTTATTGCCCTGGTTATTGGTATAAGCGTGCTTGTGGCTAAACTGGTAGACTACCAGTACAGTGATTATGCTTCCAGGCTAATCGAAGATCCCGAAGAACTGGCGTCATTCTTTGGATTCTGGTTTTCCACTTTAAGTGTAATATCACTCATCATCCAGCTATTTCTCACCAAACGTATTGTGGGGACTTTTGGAGTAGGGAAATCGTTATTATGGCTTCCTACCGGTATTCTCATAGGTTCCTTTACGCTTTTGTTCCTCCCGCAACTATGGGTGATCGTATTTATAAAGGTTGTGGATGGCAGTTTGAAACAATCGGTGAATAAGGCAGCGACAGAATTATTGTCCATTCCTATCCCAATAGAAATAAAGAAGAAAACAAAAACCTTCACAGATGTTGTGATCGATAGTATTTCGACCGGTGTGGCGGGAATCATTCTAATTTTCTTTATTAATGCTTTAGACATACCCTCAACTTACATAAGTATTATCATTATAATACTTATAGCTGTTTGGCTGTATTTTATTTATTTGCTTCGGAAGGAGTATATCATTGCCTTTAAAATGTTGCTCGAAACCAGTCCGGAATCCAGGGAAAAGGTTGCAAAACCGGTGATCCCAGTAACCAGTATAGTGGCAACTGTGAAACGTGTCTTGAGCTCGGGCTCGGAGGGACAAATATTATATATGCTTCAGAAGGTTCTGGAAGTGAAGGACGAAAGGTTTTTTTACGCCATCAAAGCGCTGCTCACTCATCCATCTGATAGAGTAAGAGCCCTGGCAATTGAAAATCTTTATTTTCTGAAAACAGAGAATTTATCAGATACCATGGAAAAACTTATTTTCGATCCGGATCAACAGGTGACCACGGTAGCATTCAGGTATCTCATCAAGAATTATCGTATGGATGTGGTAGAACTCTTCGATAAATATCTGGATTCTGAAGATAATACCGTCTCTAATGCCGCCTTACTGGGATTATCGCTGGAATTGAGAAATAATGTCAAACTTCAACAACGATTTAATTTTGCAGGGATCATTGAGCGATCGATATCGTCCCTGCCACAGTTTCAGGATCCTGAGGCACGGGAGGAGCGAATATCTACCATAGTAGAGTCCATAGGAAACGCACGACTAAGTGCCATGTATTCGTACATCGAACAACGTCTTGCCAACGAACATCTTCCTGTTAAACATCTTAATCACGCCGTGAAGGCAGCGGCAACAACCTTGGATAAGTCGTTTATCGACAACGTAATATCACACTTGGTTGCGAAAGAAACTCGTGAAACCGCAGTAAACGGATTATACGGATACGGCGAACCCATACTCGATATTCTTAAAAGCAAAATTAAAAGCGATCTCTATGATATAAGTGTTTGCATTCCAATGATAGCGGTAATTGAGAAATTTGCATCCCAGAAGGCAATGTCGACTTTGATGGACATAACAGATTCTACCGAACACGCCGTGAAGATCGAAGCCATTGATGCAATCCAACGCTTGAAATGGAAGTATAAATACCTTACTGTCGACGACCGGTTTGTAGTCTCAAAGGTGCTGGATGAATGTAATTTATATCAGAATACCCTTTCGGTGATCCATTCTCAAATCATTATTCAGTACAAAAGTGTGGGACCAGAATCGATAGTTTCAGAGGAACGCGAGGCCAGAAACCTGCTTATTAAAATTCTCGAATCACGTCTGGATCGCCAGCTTCAACGGATTTTTAGATTGTTAGGTATCAAATATCCGCCTAACGATGTGGAGCCTATTCTTAATTCAATATTAAACGGAAAGGAAGAACAGCGAATTCACGCCATAGAATTTCTGGATAATATCCTGAACAACCAATTGAAGAAGGAATTGATCCCTGTGGCCGAATCGGTGCTGATCGATAGTATTTCAGAAGAAAAGATCAAAAAACTCAATCTTAAAGTATTAAGTGAAGAGGAATGTTATCGCGCTCTACTTACACGAAAGGACCCAAAGCTTAAACTTGCTGTTATACATCTTATTCAGAAATCAAAGAATAAGAGATTCCTGCCACTGTTGCAAACGCAAATAAACGATCCAAAAGAAAAGATCCGCTCAAAAGTAACTGAGGCGATCGAAGTTCTTTCAGATTAATTCTTATTGCGGATCACCTTATCGATACTGGCGGCAAGACTCATATGATCTGAAGCCGAATTTTTCCGCAGTACATTAGTCATAAGTACCACCATATAACAATAGTTATCCGGATGTTCCACAATAGCGACCGAATTCATATAATTAAATACATTTCCCATATATTTTCCACAGGCTTCACCTTTGGAGCGATCACATTTATACAGGCTACCTGATTTAAAATACACAGCCGCCTCCTTTAAAGATGGGGATTGTGCATAGCGAATTCGTCGATCGGTCATATACATCAGGCGTTTCATTTCCAGGCTGGATTTGGCATCGATCACCTGGCCCTGCTCCAGTTGAATTAAAAATTTCATCAAACCTATTGGTGTTCCCGTACTGCCGCCTTTTGCGCCCACATAAGGATTAGCACCTCTGGTGAAAAAAGAACCTAACCGCCATTCTTCGTGTGTGATCCCCATTTCGCGCAACGGAAGATTAACCACATCATTTCCCAGATCTGTGATCTCATTTTTTGGAGTGGTTTTAAAGTATGCATCGGCCTGCTCCTGTGTTAGGGATGGGTAATCTTGTTTAAAGGCCGCCATAAGCAATACTTCACGCCAAAGGATGCTAGCAGCCCCATTATTACTAACAGACATCATGTGATCTGCCCATTCGAACAAGGAAAAAACGTCACTGGGTACCACTTGACGTTTCACCAGTTTGTTGGTTTCAATATTGAATATAGGGATGGTGTGTTCATCGGTCATACCCCAGGGGCCGGCTTTTACAGATCGCTCCTTCAATAGTTTTATACGGTCTTCAAAAGAATCGGGATACAGCTTAGCCAATTGATCGAATAAACCTATCATCACCGCAAGTTTACCCACACTGCCGGGCTGATAACCCACCGTTTCGTTTCTGCTCGCGTATCGTGGTTTTTCCGGATCGGTTACATCCAGGACCGCCAGAGAATAACTTCGATCCAACCCCCTGAACAAGTCACTGATCTGTTGTTGAAAAGCCTCGTCTTTTACTAGGAAGGTAGAAACAGAATCCTGGTATCGGGAAAAGAGATTTAATTGAATGTCCACATAAGATTTCATGGCCCCGGGTGGCAGGACGGTACCGTCTTTTAATTCCCCGCTTTTAATCATCTCCAGGCGTTTTAATCGCTTGATGCCTGTGTATTCATAACCGTCTATAGGATAGGGGTGAGGCGTGGTAAATGCTGCACTTATCAAGTAAACAAGGAGGATTGTTGCTATTTTTTTCATATCATGGTTTGATGGAAAGTGAAACTTTTTTCGATTGGTCTATAACAGGACTAATAGAGGCTAGATAATCTGAACTTAAGGCCTTTTTATTCTCTACAAAGGGCCGGATCTGGAAAAGCCAGAGTTTATCATCTTTAAAACCTAATTCTACATCGTAAGCTCCCTGGTAATCGGTGTCAGTGTCCTTTGGGATCTTATCTCTAATCGCCTCCGCAAGTTCGCAGATCTGTTGCATATTTTTTTCTGAAAGGATCCTGCTTTCAAAGGTCGCAGTCTGCTTCATTGTACCTCCTGTTACCGGAAGCCTGTTGAATGAAGCTTCTCGCGCCGGTGCCAGCAGTTCGTAAGTTACATCCATCCGCAATAAATAAGATTCTGCAGACTGGCCATCTACGGCACCGCCCGCTCCCCGGCTGAATGCAACCGTGAGGTCATTATTTATACCCGAACTAATTCCTTTGGTAATGAGTACGCCGCTATAATCAACATCCACACTTGGAATTACCAGTATGGAAGGAAAGACATTTTCGGGATTAGATAAATACTTCTGCCGCCATTTGAAACTTCGCTCGGTATACGGAGAGGCCCACACATCCTTGATACCATTTAATATCTTTTCACGGTCCGATACATTGAAGAGAGTAAGATTCAACCCGGCACCGGTGAAATCTTTCAGGTCCTCCATATTGGTATCACTCCTTAAGAATACAGGTAGTTCACCCATAGGCCGACCAAGGACAGTTTTAAACTTAGAGTCGATGTCTGCCACGAACTCCGGTTTTAGTTTTATTTTTCGGATTGCTTCGCGAAGTATCGCCAATTTTTCCAATTGAAAATTTTCAACTTCAGCCTCCGGTACATTTCGTTCGCGCTGCGCTTCCGCTTCAGAGAACATATTATTAAGAAATTCCCAGTACGTATTGTTTTGTCCTGGCATGGGTTGGTCCATATGATCTCTGAATATCCCGAAAGGGATTACAAGTCCTTCTACTACATTGTTAGGGAACATTTTCTTTAGTTGACCAAGATTGGCTGCCTTAGGACCGCAAAGTATACCCGAATCTGAAGCATCCACATCGCGCATATTTAGAACACTGGTTTCACTTAACACCAGCTTTTCGATAGGGACGGCTATTTTATCATCCTTTCGAACTTTCTTCGCAAATAAAGATCTCTCTGCTTCGGTCATGTCATCCTCGGTCTTCATCAACACGTTTCCATTGCCGGTAACCGCGTAGAACACCATTTTTCCATGGTATTTTTTTAGACTTTTTAAATTGTCGCCAGATAACGCAGCGTTAGGTATTCCGAGATTTCGGGCTAACAGCTGAACATGTGAAACCAGGTTACCCTCGGCCACTGTTGCTATTCCGGCAACGGGTTTTAGGTCGGAAGGTGGACGTTCGAAAATATAGATCTTTTCCGAACTTACTTCTACCACATCGGCCGATCCTTCCACGACCACAAGTTCGCCGTATGCGTAGCCGGGGTTTAAACCACGTACCGCACTTTGCTCCGGGATTCCCAAGACCGAATTGGTGATATTGGATTGTTGCGCAACAATATCCCCCAGTTCACTAACAGTTTTACCGAGGTGCAGGGCGATAGAACCTCGAATTCTGTCGTCAATAAAGCCATAAGCCAGCGGTTCGAACTCTGTATACCTGTTTACCTCGTCGCCATAAATTGCTTTTACCATGGAGGCGCTCCATTCTGTTTGTCGCCTGGCGGTGTTAAGCACTCTGATGAGCTCACCCAGAGTTATATTCTCTTTATTCTCGTTGTAGTTTAGTGTATTCTTTATCTGGTCCCACTCCCAAAGTTCGATATAGCCGGCCCCTGTAGTGCCCATACCCAGGTGATAAATTTTCGAAAGCAACTCCTTTAATGTGGATGGCTCCCACTGCGGTGCTCTTTTAAATATGATCTCTTCCAGTTTCAATGAAATATCTAACAAATACATACGCGCCGTTGGGCGATTTTCAGAAACAATACCGGTCCGTATTTCATATAATAAACTTGCGGTGGCCGAAACCAATTCCGCGGGAGAAGTTTCCTGAGATTGTTGTGCGATGTAGCGCTCGATGCTGGTTCCAAGAGGAGTGCCTTTAAGCATTTTCTTTCCGTCGAGCAGGGAAGTAATTTTCACAGGAGTATAAAACTCTTCCATGGTGTTTATTAGTACATCGATCTGTTTAAGGATTCCGGCACTAGCCTTGTTACTATGTTGTTCCCTAAAGCTTCTCACCGCTTTTATATCTGCCTCTGCCGGTTGTCCATGAATCTTGATGCGAAGATCCATAAACGCAGTATACCCATCACTTATGTTTTTCGACTGGCTGCGCATGGCTTGTGCGAGATTGTCGTCACCGCTGTGTGGGACGTCTTTCATAGATTGCCGAATGAGGAAGTAATTGGAAGTAAGTTCTTCGTTCTTTCCCAACAACCATTTGTAAAATTTAATACCGGCAGCTTCCTCGTCCTCAGCCTGGATAGCTCCCCGGTAGAACTGGCCTTTTCGAAGGACCCAGCCATCATCTACGCTCGCAAGATATTTGCCTATCTGATATTGTTTAAGCCGGGAATGATTGGCAGATCCATCCCAAAGGATATTGGGCTCTGTATATGCGAGAATTTGCCCAAGGTATATATGCTCGGTTTTCCCCAAAGATTCTACGGTCTCCTTATATCGTGCATGCTGAACCCCGGGGCCTATCGTTTCAGGGCAGGGGTCTTTTGGCATTCTAATACTTCCATCCGTGCAAAACCAACGAATATCCCGGTAAGGCCCTCTTGGATCGGTCTTAAATTCATCCACCATTTTACGGATATTACCAAAATCGGTAGTGGAGGAGGATTTGTGCTGACAAATTCCTTGCTGAATAAATAGAGTTAAAAGTAGGAGGGGGAGACGTCTCATTGGTTACAAATTAGTACGTATTTAAAATAATCTATTTTTACGACATTTACCCAGAAAAGGATTTAATTTTACGAAGACTCTTATTGTGGGTCTGAAAGAATTTTATTCCAATATATATTGAACCTCCAATTTGGTAATCGCAAGGAGCTAACGATCGTACATGTTAACAAAATACCTACCCGCTTTTATTATTTTATCCCTTCTGGCCGAAATATTTGGTACTGTGGGTGGATTTGGGTCGTCCGTGTTCTTTGTCCCGATCGCGAACTTTTTTCTGGATTTTCAGTCGGTTTTGGGATTAACAGCCCTATTTCATGTGTCCAGTAATATTACGAAGATCGCCTTCTTTAGGAAAGGACTCGATAAACGACTCATACTCACGCTTGGGGTTCCAGCCGTTGTTTTCGTTATTCTTGGTGCTCTGGTGGCCAAGTATTTTGATCCTGTAATACTCACTTATATCCTGGGAGGCTTTCTTATTACGCTGAGTCTGGTATTCCTTATTTTCAAGAAACTCGTGGTAACACCTAAAACCTCCAATGCCATTATCGGTGGTACCTTGTCTGGTTTTAGTGCCGGTATCCTGGGAACTGGCGGTGCCATTCGTGGAATTACCATGGCAGCTTTCAAAATGAGTAAGGATAAGTTTATTGCTACTTCGGCGGTGATAGATCTGGGAGTGGATTTCAGCAGGACCATAGTGTACTGGTTCAATGGATTCATAAAAACAGATTTACTTTATCTTGTCCCAATTTTAATCGTTGTAAGCATACTGGGAACCTGGATCGGGAAAAGAATTCTACAACATATCTCACAGGAGCAATTCAGGTACATCGTTTTATTTCTGATCCTTGGAATTGGAATAGCCAGCATTGTTTCTAATATCTGGTAATTTCTGAAATCACTTTTCACTCGTTGATTTTTACATTGTTATAATCTCTTTTCGAAGAGAAAAGAAGCCGATGGTCCTTTATTCACAGCCATTAAGCCATTCGAATAATTTGTTGGTATGACACAAATCATATTTTTTCCCATCTCGGGAAGTTACATTTGAAATATAAATCAAATTAACAGGTATGACAATTACAATTCAATATGTAAAAATGCCAACTAGCGAAACGCTCACGGCATTCACAGAAAAGAGATTAAACAAACTGGCTACCAAGTACAATTGGCTCATTAATGCACAGGTATTCTTCAAATTAGGACAGGATATCAATAAAAAAAGTATTTGCGAGATCGAATTAAGTCTTCCGGGCCCTAAGATTTTTGCATCTTCAAAAGCAGAGAACTACGAGGTTGCAGTAAAAGAAGCTATTTCAGACCTCAACAAGCAACTTAAGAAGAGAAAAGAAACAACCTACCATCACTAATCCTTATAAACCCCTATAAAATGAAAACAATTTTAGTACCTATAGATTTTTCAGATTATTCTGAACACGCCCTGGAGGTGGCCGCAAAAATTGCCAAAAGGCATGGCGCATCTCTGGTTGCACTACACATGATGGGCCTTTCACAGGCCGTCTTGACCAAAGATGATTCGCAGGAAGTTTTCGAAGCTATGTATTATATGAAACTGGCCGATAAACGTTTCGAAGAATTTTTGGATCGGGATTACCTTAAAGGCTTAGAAATTCAAACCACCGTACAGAATTATAAACTTTTTCATGAAATTGATTCTGTCGCACAAGAATTCAACGCAGACTTGATTGTGATGGGATCCCACGGAAGTAGCGGTCTGCGAGAGGTTTTTGTTGGATCGAATACTGAGAAAGTGGTACGAACTTCAGAGATTCCGGTTCTGGTTGTTAAGAATCGAATGGGTGACGAACCAATGAATAAGGTTGTGTTTGCCAATAACTTCGATGAAGAGAATGTGAATTCTTTTCTGAAGGCTAAAAAGTTATTCGATGATCTGCGTGTTGAAATGCAAATGGTTTACGTAAATACGCCTGGTGACGGTTTCAGAAGTACACAGGAAATGGAAGAAAAGGTATCCAAATTTTTCTTGAAAGCCGAACTCGATGGAACCTATACTATGAATGATGTGAATTATTACAATGCCTACTCCATAGAGGAAGGCATATTCACCTACAGTAACAAAGTGAACGCAGACCTGATTGCCATCCCTACACATGGTCGCAAAGGGTTGGCGCACTTCTTCTCAGGAAGTATCAGCGAGGATCTGGTGAATCATTCAGATTTACCCGTGATCACATTCAAAATGTAATCAACGGCTATTTGCACGCTTTGACCAGGGGTTCCGGAAGGAACCCCTTTTTTCTCTTTAAGTATGAAAGGCAATTTCCTCTATTTTACACGCATAGGATCATCTGGTTATAAAACCATTTGTGCAATTCCTCCATGCCTGGCAATATGAAGGGTGCTTAAATAATCAGAGGTTTGTATCTTTCATTAGTAGGACTCCCCGTGAAGTTCCTATTCGATCTGCTCCAAGTTCAATATACTTCAATGCTTCCTCTGTGGAGGATATTCCTCCAGACGCTTTAACTCGTACCTTCTCGCTTACCGTGGCCCGCATGAGTTTCACATCCTCTAATGTAGCACCACCCGTTCCAAACCCGGTAGAAGTCTTTACAAAGTCGGCGCCGGCCTTTTCGGCGATCATACAACCAATCTTCTTTTCTTCTTCATTGAGATAACAGGTTTCCAGGATCACTTTCAGAGTTTTTTTACCGATAGCTTTCTTTACGGCTTCGATATCTTCTTTCACATTTTTATGAAGGTCTGCTTTCAGGAATCCTATATTGATCACCATATCTATCTCATCGGCACCGTCCTTTACGGCACGCTTTGCCTCAGTAACTTTTGATTGGGTTGAAGCAGCACCTAACGGAAATCCCACCGTGGCAGCGATCTTTACATTACTGCCGGATAGCTTTTCGGCCGCTAAATAAACATAGCAACTATTCACGCAAACCGCATAGAAATTATAGGTGATGGCCTCTTCACAGAGTTTTAAGATATCCTCCGGTCCTGAGGTTGGCTGTAAATTAGTGTGATCTATATATCGGTGAAATGAGATCATGAGATTTTAGCCTGAAGCATCGATAGCAGTTCTTGTTTTTGCATTACACCAGATTGACGCCATACTTGTTTTCCGTCTACAAACAATATAAGGGTTGGAACGCCCATAACCTTATACATCGCCGATAATGGCTGGTTCTTGTCCACATCTATTTTTATGATCTTTACGGTATCGCCCACTTCATTTTTCACTTCTTTTAGAATAGGAGCCAATACTTTGCACGGACCACACCATTGGGCAGAGAAGTCTACAAGAACTGCTTTGTTGGAGTTGATAATATCGTTAAAGGACTTTTTCATAAGGGATGTAAAAGATAATTATAATTGCAGAGGATTCAAATTATAACGTCTCAGTACCGGGAGTAACTCTTCCAAAGGGATCTCAACAGAAAAGTTTCCGGTATAGCTTGGGCAGATCACACAGTCGTCGAAGTAATATTCTACTTTTTTATCGTCTACAACGAAGTTGTCCTTATACTCAAAGAAGTCCTCCTCCGAAATACCCCAGCAGTCGTAATAGACTTCGCCAGATTCGATTCTGGCTACCAGGATCTCGTTCAGGATCTTACGAAGTTCTTCTTCGGAACCTTCTATGAAGAAGTCTTCATAATTCATGAAGACGGAACGTCCCAGGTCGAAATTAATACAATCGAAGGTATAGGAGGGATGTAAGGTGCCTGAATAGAAATTCTCCTTGTAGAAAAGTACACTTACAAGCATTTCATTTACGTTGTAGATCTTGTAATCCACATAGCGTTTTTCCCTGTATTTATTTATCCTAAGGGTATCACAGAGCAATTCTTTGTCCTCCAGGATCTGTGCTTCTACTCCTTCAATATTCAGGTAGGTTTTGGTAATATATTCGTTGAAATTTCCGTAGGACTCCTTAAGATTTTCATTAAGATACGGATATTTGAAATCGATGGTGTAGAGGTCCTCATCTTTCAGGAATCGCTTGGATATGATAAGCTCCTGTAATTGGTCTCGTTCGTCTTCCTTCTCCACCAATCTCTTTTTTCTAATTTCCAGATCGATCTGTTTTTGCAGGTCGATATCATTTTCGGATGCGATAACCGTATCAGAGACATTATTTTCCGTAATCTCAGATTCGGACACGGTAGGAATTTCATTCTTTGGGTCGTTCTTACAGCCAATTAATAGCGTTAGGACGAATAGGGCAATAAAGACATTTTTCATAATATTGAAACTTAATTACATAAAGTTAGCCGTAAAACCACGTTTTAAATATGATATTCATCAGCTCCGATTATCCGGGTAACGGCTTGATTAATACGGCTTAGGCTTCGAGGAGTAAGTGAAGCTTGCCTAGCATGATGAGTTCCGATTTATTTTTGCCCGAAAAGGCTGCAGCAATTTCATTCGCGGTGTAATAAATGAGTTCCTTGCGTTCAGTTGTAAATAACTTAGGGTTTTCTTTAATATAATTTTCGAAACTTTCGAAGCAGCTATCGGCATCCATTCGTTCATAGTCGAACCAATCAAAAACAATTTCCATTTGATAAATGGCTTGCGAATCGAAGTCGTCTGTACTACTATCGAATTTCGACCAAATTTCACGCACCAATTTTTTCAGGGCTTTATATTCAACTTCTCGCACCACTTTATCGGCCGCCGCTATGGCGTAGAAAAGCTCTCCTATTTTCTGATAGAAAGCGATCTCAGGTTTTTCGGTATAAGGCATAATTGATGATTTTTTTACGACCTAAAATTAAATTTCCGGCCGATGAGATTTTATGATAATTATCAGTTCGATGGCATTTTTAAAATCGCTATTTTTGACCTATGAAGGAGTTTGGCAACAGCAGTGATATTTACAAGGTTCTTACTGAAGCGATTTCCGAAGGAATAGTTGTTGTAAACGACAAACAACAAATTGTTGCAACCAATCCTTCTTTGGATAAATTATTTGGATACAAGGAAGGAGAACTTACCGGGAAAACACTCGAAGTGCTTATTCCGAAAGATTATCACCCTAATCATCAAGGACATTTTAAATCGTTCATGGCGAAAAGCTCGGCCCGGCAAATGGGTCACGGGCGAGACCTGTACGGCCTGAAAAAAGACGGCAGCCGCTTTCCGGTAGAGGTAGGGCTCAACCCTTTCGAAGTTGATGGACAAAGGTATGTTATGGCATTGTTGATAGATATCACAGTTAGGAAGGAACAAGAACTGGAAATTCGAGAGTTGAACAACGAACTTGAAACCAAGATTGCCTTAAGAACCGAGGAACTTAGTAAAAGTGTCGATAAACTTGAGAAGGAGGTCGAACGTCGCAAGGAAGCCGAAAACAAAATGAAGGAGGCGCTTCGGAAAGAGCGTGAGTTAAGTGATTTGAAAACAAAGTTCCTGTCGCTTGTCTCGCATGAATTCAAAACACCACTTAGTGGTATCTTTACCTCAGCAACCCTTGCGGGGAAATATACGCTGGAAGAACAACAGGAAAAACGGGAGAAGCACATAAAGACCATTCAGAATAAGGTGAAATACCTCAACAACATTCTGGACGATTTTCTTTCTATAGAGCGTTTGGAGAGTGGGAAAGTGAATTATAAATTCAGTAAATTTCCAATTAGCAAGGTTGTGAACGAGGTCATCTATGGCGCCAACATGCTGTTGAAGGAAGGTCAGGTTATCAATTATCCTGAAGGCATCGATAGTATAGTTATCGAATTTGATGAAAAGATACTCGAACTTACACTCACCAATCTCATCAACAACGCTATTAAATATTCTTCAGAAAATACCAATGTTGATATTATGGTGGCGAAGGAAGATAATCACCTACACATTGAAATAAGAGATGAAGGAATGGGAATTCCCAGAGAAGAACAAAAATATATCTTCAACCGCTATTTCCGCGCCGAGAACGCCTTGCTGAATCAAGGTACGGGAATTGGACTCAATATTGTAAAAAACCATTTGGAAAACCTTGGAGGTACTATTACCTTTACGAGTGAAGAAAATAAGGGCAGTACGTTTAAAGTGACTATTCCTACAGGCACCAATTCATGAATAAAACCATACTTCTAGTTGAAGACGATGTAGCATTACGGGAGAATACTGCCGAAATGCTGGAACTTTCCGGATATAAAGTTTTAACTGCACCCAATGGAAAAGTTGGCATTGAAATGGCCAGGAATCACCTTCCCGGCGTAATTGTGTGCGATATAATGATGCCCGAAGTAGATGGTTATGGCGTGCTTAGTGCACTTTCTCAAAATGGTGACACACGGCACATTCCCTTTATATTTTTGTCGGCCAAAACCGAGCATAAGGAGATTAGAAAAGGAATGGACATGGGTGCCGATGATTACCTCACCAAACCTTTTGAAGAGGACGAATTATTAAGTGCAGTGGAAAGCCGTCTTGCTAAAGCCCAACTTTTAATGCAAGTTCGAGAGGCGTCTTCTGCCTTGGGCGGTGATGAAACTGAGGACGATGCCATTAGAAACCTGAATGAGCTTAAAAATTTCTTCGATGACAATGGCGAGATCGCGAACTATGATAAGGGAAATACCATTTATAAGGAAGGCGAACACTCCAATAATATCTTCCTGATCTTAAAGGGAATTGTGAAAAGTCATAAGATGGATGAGAACGGCAAGGAACTTATCACAGCACTACACAAACCGGATGATTTTCTTGGCTTTACTTCCTTTGAGGAAGCCGTACCTTACCAGGAATCTGCCACGGCTGTAGAAGACGTTGAACTGGCTGTAGTCTCCAAGAACATTTTAAAGGAAATACTTACCAAAAGTAACGCTGTTTCGCTGGAACTTATGAATGTTCTTTCCGAAAATATTACCGAAATAAAAGAACAGTTACTACAGATGGCATATAGCTCTGTACGCAAGAAAACCGCCGCAACTATTTTACAGTTTGCAGAGATCCTCAATAAGAACCCAAACGATAATATTAAGATCTCCCGCCACGATCTTGCCAGTGTAGCCGGGATAGCCACCGAGAGCCTTATCCGAACACTTTCCGGATTTAAAAAGGATGGCCTCATTGAAATTGAAGGCAGGAACATCCGTATTATCGATCTGGATGGTCTGCGACACGTGGAGTAAATTTTTTCAAAACTGACATATATCATTCTTTACCCCTTGTAGGGCGGTTATTTTTGCTTCTGAAGTTGATCCCGATGAAGCGAATACTCATTCCTACAGATTTTTCACACAACGCGTGGAATGCGATAGAATACGCATTGGCTTTTTTTGAAAAGGTGGCGGTTGATATTCACCTTTTGCATATATCCTATAGTGGCAGTGTGACCGATGAGGCAAACCTACATGCCAATGGAATTTCTATCATCGACAATTCGCAAAAAAAGAAAGAGAAAAAGTTAAGAGAGATTCAGCATAAGATAGAAACTCTTTATCCAAGGCGAACCGCACGTGTTGAAATACGAGCTATTCAGTCTTTATTTATTGAAGGAATTAAGAATGCTGTTGAAGAAAATAATATAGACCTAATTGTTATGGGAACCAAAGGAGCTTCCGGTCTTAAGGAAGCTACCATTGGGAGCCACACCGGCGCCGTGATCACCAGGGTTAAATGCCCTATCCTTGTGATCCCTGAACGTGCTGTATTTGAAGGCCCCAAGAATATAGTATTTCCAACCGATTTCAATATCATTTACAAACAAAAGGTATTGGACACTCTACTTGCTGTGGCCGATCTGCACCAGGCTTCGGTTAAAGTATTAAGAGTTGCAAATAACGATCTTCATTTAAATGAGGAGCAGGAGAAGAACAGAAGTTTCCTTCACGATGCACTTGTAGGTCGCTCTTATAGTTTTCACTGGGTTAAAAGCCCAAAACTAGAACAAGGCCTGCAATCCTTTATAGACGTTATGGATATACAGCTAGTTGCCATGGTCGCCAAAAACCTCAATTTCTTTCAACGATTACTTTTTAAACCACGAGTAGCCAGGATAAGTTATCATTCTGAGATCCCGTTCCTGGTTTTACACGAATAATTCTCCTATTACCGGAAATTGTCTCCTATGTCATGATCTTCGTAAAGATCCTCGAAGGTTTTTATAGTTTGATAGTCATCTTTAAGTATACGATAGACACTTAGCAGTAACATTAGCTGCCCAAATGTGGTGAAAACAAAAACCCAACCAAATGGTACGTTAATTGCCGAGAAGATCACTACTGTTAGTAAAATTACAGTTGTAAAAGCGATCAGGATCATGGCAGAAGCTTTCATACTTTTTATTTTAAATATACGACCAATTTTTAGCCCAAGTTCCTAAAGAATTCCTAATTGTACTGCAGGTGATAATTATCATTTTATCTGTTGCTTACGAAAGGTAACTTTGATTATATCCCAAAAATCCAGGAGCTATGCGAAAAGTACTTATACCAACCGATTTCTCCACTAACGCCATGAACGCCATAAAATATGCTATGGAATTATTTAAATACGATCGCACAGACTTCCATATCATGCACGCTTATGGTGATGACCTTTATAATCGAAATTCAGGAATGGATAAAGTTGAACTTGATGATGCTAAAGTGGTGGCATTAAAAAGTGCTAATGAAAAATTAAATGGAGTTATAAGGTCTATGAAAGAACTCGCACCCAATCCCAGGCATAAGTATTTCTCGATTTCGGTACTGGGATCTTTAGTGGATGAGGCAAATGAGATCGCCGAACAAGAAAACGTTGATGTGATCGTAATGGGAACCAAAGGAAAAACAGACAAAAGGAATATTACCTTCGGAAGTAATACTCTTCAGGTAATTAAATACGTGAAATGCCCCGTTCTTGCTGTACCGGCCGAGTATACAGATATTCAGCCTTCTCAAATTCTCTTTGCAACAGATTATATGTTACCCTATCAACGGAGGGAATTAAAGTTACTGAGCACGATCGCACAAAATTATGCCGCCAGACTTAAAGTCCTGCACATTTCAAAATTCAGTGAGCTTTCATTTCGGCAACAAGACAATAAGGCATTTCTAGAGTATTGCATGGAGCATATAAAAACCAAGTATGTAAAATTACCAGGAGATGATGTGACCAGTGTTATTAATGACGCGATTAAAAGTTACAACATAGACCTTTTAGTAATGATCAATTCGCGGCACTCATTTTTAGAGGATGTGTTACACAGTTCGAAGGTTGAGAAGATCGGACTTGAAATTAAGATACCCTTTCTTGTCCTTCAAAATTTACCACGCACTTAAACCTCATCATTATGAAACGTATTCTATTACCCACAGACTTTTCAGATAACGCACTGAACGCTATCCGGTATGCTGTACAGCTTTTTAGAAACACTTCCTGCGAATTTTATTTACTGCACACTTATACCCCTGCAGCCTATGTGGTGGGTAGTATGGCCGATAGTTATTCTGCCCTTGAGCTACAAAAAATTACCAGACAGAATGCAGAAAGATCCATGGATGAAGTGGAGGAGACTATCAGAGCCGAATTTAACAACAGGAATCACCACTTTAAAAAGATTGTGACCTTCAATATGCTGGTACACGAGATCGAAGATATGGTGGCCGATAAAGGAATAGATCTTATCGTAATGGGAACTCAGGGGGCCACCGGGGCACAAGAAGTATTATTAGGATCGCACACCATGTATACCATAAAAAAAGTGAAATGCCCGGTGATCGCCGTGCCATCAGGCTTTGGTTATGAACCTCCAAAAGAGATACTGTTTCCAACAGATTTTAGGCTAAGTAAAGTAAATCCGTACCTCTCATTGATTCGCGAGATTTGCGATCTTCAAGCGGCTCGCCTCAATATCCTCAATGCATATTATGGCGAACCCCTCGATGATGAACAAAAAGAGATGAAGGCATATTTGGACGGTTATTTTGAGGATAATGCCCACCTCTTCCACATAGCCGAAAATACAGATGTAGTGGGAGCAATAGAAAAATTTCAATTAAAGAATAAGATCAACCTACTGGTAATGATCCATAATCGCCATAATTTCTTTGAAAACCTGCTGTTCAAACCCGTTATAAACCAAATAGTTTATCACACCAATATTCCATTTCTCGTTATTCCTTCAGAAGAAAGATTGATGCATTAGTAATTTTAAAATTCAACGTCATGAAACATATACTCGTACCCACCGATTTCTCGGAAAACGCATACAGGGCGTTGATCTATGCCACTAAGCTATTTCAAAAGAACCCTTGTACCATCCATATTTTACATTCATTCGAAGCACAGGCATCTAAGTTAACCTCACGTGTGGATATCGGGAAGTCTGAAAAAGTAATGGACAATCTGTACGACGAAGCTGATAAGAAATGTGAAGAGGTTAGACAGCGTCTTATAAAAGACACGTCAGGTTGCGGACATAAATTCGATGTAATATCTACCGCGATGTCCCTGTCAAGGGCGATGAACCGAATCTGTGCTCAACGCAACGTGGATCTGGTTATTATGGGTACCAAAGGGCAAACAGGTGCGAAGGAAGTAATTTTGGGAAGTAATACAGAAAATGTGATTAAAAGGATAAAAAAGATACCTGTCTTGGCCATACCTCTGCAGGCAGAGTTTAGCCCGCTGTCTAAGGTGGCATTTGCAACATCCTTTCGACAAAGTTTTAACCCTTCAAACCTTAATGAGCTGATCTTTCTCGTAAAGTTACACAAATCTAATGTAGAAGTACTATATGTGCGGGAAGGTGACTCCTTGAGCCCGGATCAGCGACAAAACATGGAGAGCTTATTGAATCACCTTAGTGATATCGATGTTGAGGTAGTCTGGCTAGAAGATGAAACGGAGAAAACCAAAGCAATTGTGGATTATATTGAAAGAGAACAAGTAGATATGCTTTCCCTTATATATTACAAACATAATATCATTAAACGCTTGTTCCGGGAATCTGTGGTGAAGAAAATTGGGCGTCATCCTGCTACACCTTATCTGGTGATTCCTGCGGCCAGATGACAGATATCATTTTAAAACAATTATATCCTACCTATTTTTAAGCATAACCTTAATAATCTAAGCCATGCGAAGAAAAATATTATTACCTACCGATTTTTCAAGGAATGCATGGGATGCTATTGCCTATGCCGTAGACCTGTTTAAAAATGAAGCCTGCGATTTTTTTATATTAAATGTTTACGACTATACGGGCTTTGCCCTGGATAACATAAATGTTCCACAAGCTCACAATGAATACTCCAAAACTGTTCAGGAGAAATCTATGAAAGGTCTGGAACGAATTTTACAACAGTTGTCATTCAGGGATGAGGGGAGTGATCATAATTATTATACCATCTCCAAACAAGACAGTTTGCTAAGTGCTATAAAAGAAGTGGTAGAGTTAAAAGATATAGACCTGGTGATCATGGGCACCAAAGGTGATACAGATGCTTTAAATGTTTCCTTCGGAAGTAATACAGTGTTAATAATGGAAAAAATTAGAAACTGCCCTGTGATGGCAATTCCACCCGATACTTTGTATGCAGATCCTACCGAGATCGTTTTCCCAACCAGTTATAAAACCCATTATAAAAAACGAGAACTGGGGTATCTCATCGATATCGCAAAACTCACTAATGCACCAATTAGAATTTTACACGTAGAAACATCCAAAGAGCTGAATGAAACCCAACTAAACTACAAACAACTGCTTGAAGAATATTTTGCCGATCTTGAACATAGTTTTCATACCTTAGATAAAAATGACATTGGGGCAGCAATTGAATTATTTGTGCAAAGCAGAAATAGCGGGATGATTGCTTTTATCAACAAGAAACATACATTCTTCGGAAGTATATTTTCACAGCCTTTGGTAAAAGAACTTGGGACGCACTCCAAAATTCCGGTCTTAGCCCTTCATGATTTCAGAAACTGAAGGTACGATTTATTCAAAATTATATGGAAGACAACGAGATCTATGTGTTAAAAGCTTCCGGTGAACGGGTTCAATTCTCTCTGGATAAATTAAGATCTTCATTACGCCGGAGTGGGGCCGATGAAAAGCTTATTAATTCCATCATCGATGTGGTTCGTGATGAGTTATACCAGGGTATTTCCACCAAAGAGATTTACAACCGTGCTTTTGCACTACTGAAACGGAAGAAATCCATCTTCGCTTCAAAATATAAGCTTAAAAAGGCAATTTACGAGTTAGGGCCTACAGGTTTCCCTTTTGAGCGATTTATCGGGGCTTTGTTGCAATATTCGGGCTACGAAGTTAAGATCGGGAAATTAATGAAAGGTGCATGCGTTACCCATGAGGTAGATGTGATCGCAAGAAAAAACTCAGATTATATCATAGCCGAATGTAAATTCCATAGCGACGAAGCAAGAAAATGCGATGTTAAGATCCCGCTTTATATAGATTCTAGATTTCGGGATATTTTGAGCTATCAAAAAATCGATCCGCCTACCGAAGGCTGGGTGGTAACCAATACTAGTTTTACCCGCGATGCTACAGAATACGGTACGTGTGCAGGCTTATACCTGCTAAGCTGGGATCACCCGAAAGGGGACAGTCTCAAGGAGCGAATAGACCGCCTGGGATTATACCCTATAACGGTTTCTACGTTGCTAACCCAACGGGAAAAGCAGTTTTTGCTCAGTCGGGATATCGTGCTCTGCAGGCAATTGATAAAAGATGATTTCTATCTCGATCACCTGGGAATTACAGACAAACGAAGGGAAAATATATTGAAAGAAGTAAATATGCTTTCTAACTACTAATAGCTATGCAGACTGCGAAAATTCATTTTTTAGGTGCCGCCGGCACTGTGACAGGTTCAAAATATCTAATTGAAACATCCGAGATCAATTTCATGGTAGATTGTGGGATGTTTCAGGGCCTGAAGGAACTACGAGAACTAAACTGGGAGCCTATACCATACGATGTAGCTTCGATAGATCTGGTGCTCTTAACGCACGGACACCTGGATCATACAGGCTATTTGCCAAGGTTAGTAAAGCAAGGATTCAAGGGGAAAATTCTAGGGACAGCACCCACCCTGGCTATAACCGGAATTATCCTGAAAGATAGCGGAAAGATCCATGAAGAGGAAGCTAAGAAAGCAAATGAGGAAGGTTATACGAGTCATACCCCGGCCTTACCGTTTTATACCATAAAGGAGGCCGAAGACACCATGCGATTATTTAACAGCGTTGAGAAGGATGAGTGGATAGTGCTAAGTGAACATATTAAATGTCGTTATCGTTATAACGGTCATATTATAGGTTCCACTTTTATAGAGATCCAGATCTTCGATAAATTGTTTGTTTTCTCAGGAGATATAGGGCGTAGCCATGACCACTTGTTGCATCCACCTGAGAAGCCCGAGTGGGCAGATTACCTATTTGTGGAAAGTACCTACGGTAATAAGTTACATCCCGAGGAAAGTGTGAGTGAATTATTGACCGAATTAGTCCATAAAACTTTACATAAACGAGGAACTCTCATCATACCTTCTTTTGCGGTGGAGCGTTTACAGGTATTAATGTATTTGCTCTGGAAGCTTTACAAGGAAAACCGGATCCCTAATATACCGATCTTCATCGATAGCCCTATGGGAAATAATGTGCTATCTGTTTTCGATCAATTCCCGGAATGGCATAAGCTTCCTGCAACCGAATTTAACGCAGTGCAGGACAGGATGGAGATCATTACCTCCTATAGAGAAACCTGGGAAACCATAGACGATCCTCGGCCAAAAGTAGTGATAGCAGGTAGCGGAATGGTTACCGGCGGTCGTGTACTAACCTATCTTAAACAATTGGTCGACAAGGAAGAAACCTCCGTACTACTTGTGGGTTATCAGGCAGAAGGTACGCGAGGGCGACAACTTCTGGAAGGTGCCCATGAACTCAAGATCTTCGGTAAATATTACCCGGTAAAAGCTGCGGTTCACCATATAGAAAGCCTGTCTGCGCACGGGGATCAGGGGGAACTTCTCAATTGGCTTTCAGAAATAAAAAACATACCTGAACAAACTTTCCTGATCCACGGCGAACCTTCGGCAAGGGATGCCTTAAGAACAAAGATCCAGGACACCTACGGCTGGCGCGTTCAATCGCCTCATTTGTTGGATACGGTGACAGTGATGGTTTAATATTCAAGTTTGTTTTAACATCTTACTGCTGGTTAAACCTGACCAATATCATAGTCTTGCACCAGATAACTATCTAATTTTATGTGATTGAGAATTAATATCAATCTTAAAATTAAATGTTATGTCACTTATTAAATTTAGAAGAAGATTACCACTCATAGATCGTGGTATTCCTACTTGGTTTGAAACAGGTGATCTGTTCGACGACGAGCTCTTCGAAAATGGAAAGAGTATCCCTCCAATGAACGTTAAGGAAAGTGATTCTTCCTACGACATTGAATTAGCCATTCCCGGATTCTCAAAAGATGAGATCGAAGTTTCGCTTGAGAATGATGTGTTACATGCTTCTGCTTCGAAAGAAAAAGAATCTGTGGAAGAAGATGTGGAAGGTTATACTCGAAAAGAATTCAATTATAATTCTTTCGACCGTAGAATTAAAGTACCTAACACGGTAAATCAGGATAAGGAAGTTAAGGCGACCTACAACAATGGAGTGCTGTACCTCCAACTAACCAAAGATGAAGTAGCCAAAGATCGGTCTAAGAAGATAGAGATCGAATAACTTCTGAAACAAGACAGGAAACGCGATTGAGATCTTGTTTCCTGTCTTTCAAAAAAAATAGTCATGAATTTTAATCCGTCATCTATAAAATATATCGAGTGGCGAAGTCCGGACGGACTTCATGAGGATACTGTAAATTGTATTTCTGAATTGCAATTTATAAAGGACGAGATACAGTTTCTTTCAGATCTAATAAAAAGCCATACGCTGGAGTTACTGGGTAAAAATGCATTCTCCGAAAGTAAAGAACTCGCAGTCGAGTTGAGTGAATATAAGAAAACAATAAAAGTTCTTCTAACTAAACTAAAAACTCACTCGAATGTGCTGGAAACCCTTATAGACGATATCGATATTCCTGATGAGGAAGACGATTACAAAACAGCCCATTATCAGTTGATGTTCGAGACCGTTGGGTTTATTTCAAGTTTTAAGAAACTGAAACGCCGGGTTTTCCAACTCATTAAAATTGTATTGAAAGAAAAAAAGCAGCGAAAATTACTAAAACCCTGATCTTATGCTATCTACTATGAAAAAGTTAATGTTCTTACTAGGTTTTATACTCATTTTAAGCTCTTGTTCTTCCACCAGATTGGTAAATCAGTGGGAGAGTCCAGACACGCCGGTGTACGAGGCCAATAAGATCCTGGTGATAGGGATGAGTACAGATTCTCAATTGAGAAGGACCTTTGAGGATAAACTGGCTGCAGCCATCGAAAAAGAGGATATAATCGCCGTAAGGAGCATCGATTTTTTCGGAGATTCTTTTACAGATTCCGATAAGACCGAGGAAGACCTCAATAAAATTGAAAGTAGACTGCTGGATGCAGGCTTCGATTCGGTGCTGATCTCTAAAGTCACCGGCTCTGAAGATAAAGTGAACACCGTACAGGCGGTGCGTGGCTTTGCAAACGATTTTCAGAATTTTAAAGATTATTACCGAATTAATCAGGAGGTTTATTCGAATAAGCAAACCGAATCCTACAGGGTCTATCATACAGAAACAGCTGTATTCTGTCTCTGTCCGGGTAAAGAACGCGAATTACTTTGGCGGGGAAATTTCGACGTAGTTGATCCTTATGATACCGATAGAAATGTAAATGATTACGTTCGAACCTTGCTAAAAACCCTCCAGGAAAACGAACTTGTTATTGTCCCGGAATGAAATTACTAGTATTCAGTGCCAAGGATTTCGAGATTCCCTTTTTAAAGAAGGCGAATACAAAAGGCCTGGAAATGATCTTATCACCGGACAGGCTCACCACTAATACGGCAATGAAGGCATTGGGTTTCGACGCTATTTCAATTTTTTCTGCCGATGATGCCTCCACCAACGTGCTTGAAAAACTACATGATTTCGGGGTGAAATATATTTCCCTTAGATCTACGGGTTTTGACAATGTCCATCTTAAAACCGCTCGGAAATTTAATATAAAAGTGGCAAATTCTCCGGCTTATTCACCTCATGCCATCGCCGAACACGCAATCGCACTTTTGTTGACCCTCAATAGGAATATTGTGCATGCAAACAACCAAATGAAGTCCCAGGATTTTACCTTGTCTAATCTAGTAGGATTCGACCTGTATAAAAAGAAAGTGGGAATTCTTGGAACCGGTGCCATTGGGAGTGTGATCGCAAGAATACTGCATGGTTTTGGCTGCGAGATCTACGCAAATGATATCAGTCCGAATCAGGCTCTCGCAGAGGAACTCAAGCTCACATATTTATCTAAAAAAGAACTTCAGAAGAAATGCGATATCATCATAATAAGTTTACCGCTAACTTCAGAAACTCACCATCTTATTGATGAAACAGTGATTAGCGGTATGAAGGATGGTGCCTGTATTATAAATATTGCCAGGGGTGCCATTGTAGACACACCTGCTGTGCTTCAGGCATTGAACAGTGGTAAACTAGGAGGATACGCTTCAGACGTATATGAGAAGGAGGGAGGCATATATTTTTATAACAGGATAGGAGATAACCTAAAAGATGACTTATTACTGGATCTTTTAAATCACCCTAAGGTCCTGCTCACTCCACATCAGGCATTCGCAACCCGGGAAGCGCTTGAAAAGATTGCCGAAACCACCTTTTATAATCTCAATTGCTGGAGACAGCAGAAATCGTCTGAGTTCGAATTATAACCCTAGTAAAATCCTGTGATCAAAATCTTATTCTAGGAGAGCGTCATCACGCTTTCAACACTAAAAGTGGAATATTGGTACGATAGCTTAACTTAGATTTATCAGGGCCGCCTATTAATCTCTCCAGAAAAGATTGTTCCTTTATAAACACAGCGTGCATGTCTGTTTGGGTAAGTTGCGTAAAGGATTCTATGGCAGACGGGACAGGAATGTTTTCCATTGTATGAAATATGGGAGATAGACCGGAGAGGCGATCGGCTAATTTTTTTTGCAATTCGTTCTCTTCAGTCTTGGTGCAACCCGATTCGTAGATACTTAATACGTGGATTTCAAAATCATGTGTTTCAATCAATTGAAGCAAGGGTGCCAAAGCAGCCCTGGACGGAATTTCATTGTTGTCGATGCTGAGTAATACCTTTTCTGAGGTATTATATTCAAAATCTTCAGGAATAGCCAATACCGGGCAGGCAATGTGCCGGATAACCTGTAGCGTATTACTGCCAAAAATAACCTCCTTCGCACTACTGGCACCATTAGTACCCATAACGATAAGGTCGATATTCTTGGCACTCACGATTTGTGCAATAGCGTCGATAAATACATCGAAATCGAAAATAGTCTCGAACGTAAATTTTTCATCCTGAAATTTATCTCGGTACTTTGCTTCAAGAGCTTTCAGATTTTCGGTATTATCACTAGATATCGCTTCGTGTACAGAGCTATTGGGGCTGGCCGTTAAGAGATCGTCTGTGATATACTCGGAGGATTTCTGAATATTCAGAAAAACAAAATGTACCTCCTCGCCCTTAAAAAAATTCAATGCAAAGTTGATAGCATGAACGGAATTAGTGGAGAAATCGGTAGGCAATAATATCTTTTTCATAGGAAGATGAATGATTATTAAATATAACAGTTTCTAAATCAATGTTTGCTGATTTATATCAATTTCAGAATAAAAAGGATTCCTTAAATTCATTCATATTTTAATTTGAATCCAGCTTCCCCGGCAAATTTATTTGATTAATTTTGAGGGTTCACAATACGCTTTAGTTGCTTATAATGAAGAAAGATTTTGCATTTGTCCTTGTTCAATTCGTACTTTTTGCACTCTATGTAATTGATTTTGATCTCTTCGGAATTACCTTCGAAATGCCTACCTGGCTAGATCTGGGTGCCGTTGTCTTAGGATTCTTTGGTGCCGTTGTCATAACGTTCGGTATTATCAATATGAATGAAAACCTTACTCCTTTTCCAACCCCGCGCAGGAATTCGAGTTTAATTTCCGGGGGGATCTACAAATATATCCGGCATCCTATCTATTCGGGGATCATACTACTGTTTCTGGCGTACGGGCTTTATACCGGTTCAATTGGCAGGCTGATCATTACTATTATCCTTAGTATTGTTTTCTATTTCAAAACTGAACTGGAAGAAGAACTTCTCATTGAAAGATTTCCGGGATATCGTCACTACAAGGGCGTAACCGGACGATTCTTCCCTAAGCTAGGTTAGTTATTAGAATTCTTAATAAATAGATTTCTTTTATTGATAACTTTTAATGTAAGGTTTTATTGAAAGTTACTACTTTTACTCTTCAGGAAAATAGAAAAAAAAGCAAATATGTCTGAGCAAATAGAGAGAATTAAATGCCTAATAATTGGATCCGGCCCGGCAGGATATACTGCGGCTATTTATGCGGCTAGAGCCGACTTGAAGCCTGTAGTTTACACAGGTTTGGAACCGGGGGGACAGTTAACCACAACCACCGAGGTGGATAATTTTCCCGGCTACCCTGAAGGGGTGGACGGACCTACCATGATGGTTCATTTGCAACAACAGGCCGAACGCTTTGGGACCGATGTGCGCATTGGGATGATAACCTCTGTAGAGCTTAGCGATGAGGTAGGTGGTATACATAAAGCTGTAGTGGATAATACAACCACTATCGAAGCAGAAACTGTGATCATCTCAACCGGAGCGACCGCAAAATATCTTGGACTGCCCAGTGAGCAGCGATTAAGAGGAGGTGGAGTATCTGCCTGTGCAGTTTGCGATGGTTTCTTCTATAAAGGCCAGGACGTAGCAATTGTTGGTGGAGGTGACACTGCAGCAGAAGAAGCTACCTACCTTGCCAATATCTGTAATAAGGTAACTATGTTAGTGCGTCGTGATGAAATGAGGGCGTCGAAAGCAATGCAACACAGAGTGACCGCCACCAAGAACATCGATCTGCGTTATAACTCTGAAGTCGACGAGGTGTTAGGCGATATGGTTGTAGAAGGACTACGTATTAAAAATAATGTCACGGGTGAAACGGACGAAATAGCGATAACAGGACTTTTTATCGCCATTGGGCACACACCAAATACAGCAATCTTTAAGGGTCAACTGGATATGGACGATACAGGCTATATCATTACAGAAGGAAAGAGTACTAAAACCAACAAACCGGGAGTTTTTGCAAGTGGTGATGTTCAGGACAAAGAATATAGACAGGCAGTCACTGCTGCAGGAACCGGATGTATGGCAGCTCTGGATGCGGAGCGTTACCTTCAAACTATAGAAACAGAAGTGACAACACAATAAGAGGACACCCCGATATTACGGAGCCACTAGTTCGTTAAACGGTTTTATTTCCCTAATTTATAATTATAGATCGGGTTGCCTTAGGGTTTCATTTCATGATCGTAGCTTAAAACGCGAGTAAGCATCCATTGCTCTCCATCGAGGATCCATAGGTGGGTGAATCGTGCGGTACTTCCCGGGATCTCAGGTTTATCCTTTGGTTTTTCAAAGAATCTGTGTATCCCTTTTTGCAAAGCACCATATAGTTTCCCGTTGTTGTACATTGGAAAAACTTCCAGGCTGCCTGGTATTAATTCGCGCCTCGATCTGTAATTAGGATTACCACATATTCCTTTTTTATACTGCTCTACAAATTGGTCTTTTGTGGTGGTAACACCTCCCTGATCATGATAGAATTCCAGGTCTTCGGATAGCAGGTGAATAAATGCCTCAAGCTCACAGTTATTGAACCCCCTGTCGAATAGAAGGCTATCATTATGTTTCAATATTTTGAACAATTCGGAATCCCGACTAACCTGAGCATTCACGCCGATGGAAATAAAAACGATACAAAAAATTACTTTTCTCATTACTATAATTTAAAGAGAAACCCGAAGTACTATGGACATTACCTCGGGTTTCTACATGGGTGGTTGGTGTTTCTTTAGCTTACATTTTATGCACTCCTCCGGAACGGCTTCCTTTATTAGTGACCGCTGCAGGATCACCGTAATAGTGAACATCGCCACCGCTGGATGCCTCGGCAGTAAGCCTGTCTTTTACATTAACTTTAATATCGGCACCGCTAGACGCATCGGCATTACAAGTTGCAACCAATAACTCTCTTGCATCGAGATCGCTACCACTTGATGCCTTTGCACGCAGGGATGTGGCTTTTCCAGATATCTTCATGTCGCTACCACTACTGGTTTCGGCAAATACCTCACTGGCAAGTATTTCCAGTTCAAGATCTGCTCCACTACTGGTATCGAGATTAAGTGTTTCACTTTTTATTACTGAATTTCCTATCACATCGGCACCGCTACTGGCCTCAATACTGCTAAGGTTTACATAGGTTACATGTACTTTTTTGGCTTTAGCTCTTCCGATATTCTGAATGGCACGAATACGAAGTTTTCCACCTTCTACTTCGGTTTCTATAAGTTCCATGAGATTTTCATCGGCCTCTACCGTTACTTTGTTCTCGGTACCTTCTGTTAGGTAGACATCAATTCCGGCGGCGCCTTTAACTTTGGTGAAATCGGCCACCGAACGCTCTTCGGTAACCACATTCCCATTGCCATCTACCTGGCCCAGAGAAATATCGAAGTTGCAGCTGCTTAGTGTAACTACAGCGATAAATGCGAAAATAAAATTTAATGTTTTCATGATGAATAATAATTAACGTGCCTTAAGGCGATTAGTTGATTTTATTGTTGATTTGTGTTGAGTCTGTTACCACACTATTCTCTGTTACCTCGTTGGGGTCGGGCACAAAGTTATTTTCTTCTGAAGTGTCTGCGCCGGGGTCATCGTTTGTATCCGGAATCTGCATTCCATCATCATCATCCAGGCTTTCTATCACCTTTTTTTCCCAATCTTCAGATTCTTCGGTGTTTTCGGTTTCCATTAGGTCCACAGGACAATCGAGACATTCTGTCTTGTTCTTCAGAATTCGTAAGTAGTGCCCTTCCATACCGTTATCCAGTATATCTCTGGAAGACGAATAATTGCGGTGGAAGGAGTACGTATTCTCATCGGCGATAAGAATTGTTCCCTCCGGAAGATAGAGGATTAGGTCTATCTCCTGATCCTGGTATTTATTGGCAAAATCGGTTATAAAGTATCCGTCCAGTAATAAAGTACCATTCTCAAAGGAATAATTGTATTCTATCGCTTCGGCCCTGGTTTTGGCATCGTTGTAATTTCTTCCTTTGGCTTGTCTTTCTATCACCAGTTTCCCTGTTGAATCTGTCGTTGATCGCACGATCAACCGGACGTCGTTAGAATAGATCACCTTTTCATCATTTTCGTTGTGTTCTATCCTTATACCACCACCGCGATAAACGCTATAACTGTATCGGTCGTTTGCCTGCATAGCGACGGCCAGGGTATCGCCCGGAACTACGGGAATCTCGTGCTGGGTGATGAAATCACCGTTGTACGCCTGATGTGTTGCCTGGCGCACCCCGATGATTCCCAAACCAACTAAAGAGGCTACCCAAATAACGAGTAATACGATCTTGGCAGTGGTCCCAATAGACTTCAGATTGCTAATTAGCAATTTGAGTCCAAGGACAAATAAGACAAAGAACGGGATCCCAATTGCACACAACAGCACCAGTGATAACAACCAGAGAGGTGTATTGGAGGTATCGACTGCTGTAAAATAGTCAAGGAGTTCTCCCTGCCCCCAGATATCTACAGATCCCAGGGTAAACAGTCCTACTATAAGGCCTACCAAAGTAGATAGTGCAGTAATTATTAATATGATCCCAATAAATTTGACAAATATCTTAAGGATTGTAAGAAGGATATTACCGAGGGCATCGAAAAAGCTCGTTCCACTTTTTTTAACTCTTTCCCCGTATTTGTCATAGTCTGCGTTTTTTACTTTATCCGCGACAGTTTCATACCCTTCTTTAAACTTTTTTTCAATATTCGAGATATTGACAGGTTCGCCTGTCATTTTAAGTTTATCTGAAGTGGATTCGGCTGCTGGTACCAGGATCCAGAAAAGGATATAGACAGGAATAAAGATACCGCTGGAGAACACGGTTAACAACACCCAAAGGAGTCGCACCCATATGGCATCCAATCCAAGATAGTGTCCCAATCCGGAAGATACACCGGCAATAAACTTATTATCAATGTCTCTAAATAGTTGTTTGTACGAAGAGCGTGATCTTCTTTTTGCTGCCTGCGGAGCATCGTCGAAGATCTCTTCATCGACCATATAATCTTCGGGTTGCCCCATGATCTTGATCACTTCGTCCAGTTCTTTAAGTGAGATAACCTGCGAATTATTTTCAATTTTTTCAGAAAACAGCTCAGCAATACGAGCTTCAATATCTCGTAAGATCTCATCACTTCCCTGCGGATCGGAGAGCGATCTCTTGATCGCGTCCAGATAGCGCTGTAGTTTTGCATAGGCATCTTCATCTATATGAAAAAAGGTGCCGGCCAAATTTATGTTTACTGTTTGTTTCATTTTTTAATTGTTTCGCTGGTTACTCGGTTAACCGCCTGCTGTAATTCACTCCAGGTGGTGTTTAATTCGTTTAAAAATATCTTACCCGTTTCGGTAAGGTCGTAATACTTGCGAGGTGGTCCACTAGTGGACTCTTCCCATCTATACGATAGCAGACCAGCATTTTTCAGGCGGGTGAGCAGGGGATAGATGGTTCCTTCTACCACAAGCATTTTTGCGTCCTTAAGTGTGTCCAGAATATCCGAAGTATACGCTTCGCCATCCTTAAGGATGGAGAGGATACAGTATTCCAGAACCCCTTTTCGCATTTGTGCTTTTGTGTTTTCGATCTTCATCTTTTACTTGATTTTTTGAGATAACTGTTCGTTTTCGATTATGAAATGCGCGTTAAGGTTTTCAATACTTTGCGGACATTGCATGATCTCAGTCTCAGCAGAAGTGTTAGTTTGCTGAGGAACACCTGTTATAGAAAGCATACTGGCTACTACGGCTATTGCTAAATTAATTAGAGTGCTCATGCGTTGATTGATTTTCAAGATTAGTTTTTAAAAATGGAATGCTAAGCGGATAATTGTAAAGCTCTCCGCGTGAGGCTTTGGCAGTTGCAGATATTACGGCGTACAATTCGAATATGAAAAGTCCGAAAAGTAATAGAGCTACAATGCTAAATAAGATCACAAATCCGGAGAGATTCGTCATATCGTGAAACGATACCCGATCTACCGTATGTTCTATGGCATCTACCAGAGAAATGAAATCGGTAACGAATAAAAGGAAGAACGGGATACAAATAAGGCCAATGATCAGGGAGTATACCAGGATACTCAATTGAAAATTTATGGCTTGTCTTCCATGTTCGTCCACAAAGGCCTTATCTTTATTAAAGGACCATAAAATGAGTGGGACAAAGAAATTTCCGAAGGGAAAAAAGAACTTCGAAAATGTACTCAGGTGTATAAGTGCACCTAATTGTTTTTGATTTTCTGAAGGGTTTGGTTCCATGATTGCTTATCTTCTTATGCAAATATATGTCCAAAAGAAGGTATTATGTTACGCATAGTACTAAAAATTAACATATTTTTAACAATTAGAAGAAGTTGTATAAATTGAATATCTTAGTCGAAAATTTCCTGAAATGCCTTTAAAACCGAGAGCTATCAACACTTTTATCATGTATAAACTACCTGCGGCATATTTTACGGGGGTAAGAGCGAAGGCGATTTCTGATACAAGTTGTACCACAAGCGTACGGTATCGATGGATCAATCAAAATCCGTTCAAATCGATGTTTTGGGCTGTACAGGCGATGGCTGCCGAATTAAGTACAGGAGCCCTGGTAATGTCTGTTATCAGGGAGAGCGGACAACCAATTTCCATGTTGTTGGTAAATAATAAAGCTACCTTCACCAAAAAAGCGGTGGGCCGGATAAATTTTGTTTGTGAGGATGGTGAAAAGATCAAGGAAGCTATTGAAAAAGCTATTGAATCGGGGGAAGGTCAAACATGCTGGATGCACTCTACAGCCACCAATAAAGAAGGGGAGATCGTCTCTCAATTCGACTTTGAATGGACTTTGAAGCTGAAAAACAAATAGTTACATTTTTTTTCAGTTAAATAAATGCCAATTAAGAAAATATATTTAAAGAATTTTTGTTATCTTGAAGCAGTCTAATTAAAATCTTACACATATAGAATAAAACTACTTAACCTAATTATAAAGTGTTTAACTATGGCTAGAGCAATGTTCGATTACACCAAAGCCGTTCTAAAAAAAGTAAGCTTTGATGTGAATTTGTTCTGTAAAGAGTTGAAGAAGGCGATGCAAAGACTCCTCCCTTACGAGATCGAGGAATTAAAGATCTGGGTTGATGCTCTTGTTAAACAGAACCCCCAATTAAATCAATGTTTAATTCTTTTAAATCCATAAAAAAAGCCTTGCGACAGCAAGGCTTTTTTAGTTTATGCTCTTACTTGGTGGGGGGAATGATCTTTACGTCCTGAAAGGCCACGGCCCCACGTACCACAGAAACGATAAGGTCGTACATAGCATCAATGATCTGCATCTTTAGTTCACTTTTGCTATAAATCATACTCACTTCCCTAGCAGGAGGTGGTTCGGTAAAATATCTCAGGTTATCTTTTTGTGAACCAGTAACATCCATTGCGCTTAAATAGGGCAGGAGCGTCATACCCAACCCTTCATTAGATAACTTTATCAGGGTTTCAAAACTTCCACTTTCCAGTTGAAACCTGTCTCCTCCATTGAGCTTGGACGACTTACACAAATTAATCACCCCATCCCTGAAACAATGTCCGTCTTCCAGCAATAGTATATCTTCTATGTCCAGATCGGCGCGTTCAATTTTCTTTTTTTGCGATAATCTGTGGCTTGGCGGAATGTAACCCACAAAGGGTTCGAAGTACAATACGCGTTCCTTGATCTTCTCATGGTGTAAAGGGGTAGCCGCGATCGCAGCATCCAGGTGGCCATCTGTGATCTTAGCAATGATCTCATCGGTTGTGAGTTCTTCTATCTTTAAATGAACCTTGGGATATTTATTGGTGAAATTCTTTAAGAACATTGGCAAAAGGGTTGGCATTACTGTTGGGATGATCCCCAATTTAAATTCACCTCCTATAAAACCTTTTTCCTGATCTACAACATCCTGCATTCTGTCTGCTTCATTTACAATATTTCGCGCCTGTGTCACTATTTTATGGCCTACCGTAGTGAGCTCGATAGGTTTTTTACTACGATCAAAGATGAGGATATCAAGCTCTTCTTCCAGTTTCTGTATTTGCATACTCAAGGTTGGCTGAGTTACAAATGTCTTCTCCGCTGCCTTGGTGAAGTTCTTGTGCTCCGCCACCGCCAATACGTATTTCAGTTGTGTGATCGTCATATATAAAATTTATATAAAAATACAAAATAATATTCAAAAACTATACCTTCTGAAGATTCGAAACAAAAAAACCGCTGTTAAACAGCGGTTCTAAATTTTGTATTTACCTGTTTACATCACAATTTCCAGGTTAAGCGACTCTTTTGCAACCTCGAACTTAGCATCGTTCCATTGCGGAGGCCCCATACTCATTACATTGTTGGAGACTCCGTACATTTCTTTTGGCATCCCGTTAACTTCGAAATCCATTTGCTTGTTCCCGTTTTTATCGTGAAACAGTGTAATAGCATATGTGCCGGGCATGATATTTTTAAATGTCAAGGTGGCTTTGCCGTCCACTACATTGGATTCCTGCCCCACTAGTGGTGCCGATTTTAAAAATGTTTCTTCATTGAAGAGACCGGCGATCACAGTTCCGTCTTCACTGGGTACCGGCACTGTTACGGTTATGGTCACGCCTTCGTTGCTCGCTGTGTCTATTTTAGGTTGGTCTTGTGCTTTCAAAATAAAGCTTGTGAGGAACATCATTATGGTTAAAAGGATCGTTTTCATTTCTTTAGATTTTTAAGTGATTATTTTTTTACACTTCAAAAATGAAAACATTAATACATTCTTCTGAAAAAGATAAGCCCAGTTGTAGATTTTATGCCCCGAACTGTAGAAAAGTGCTATAGGAGTCCGCGCGATTTGATCTCAAGATACTTATTGATGGTATTTACAGTAAGATCCTCCGGAGGTGTAAGTACGGTTTGAATACCTCGCTGCTGTAATTCGAGGACCATAAGCTTTTTGTCGAATTCGAATTGACGGGCAATGGTTTGATCTACTATCTCTGGTACGGTGTGGGCGGGATCCTCTATAAGTTGTTTTAGTTCGGTGTTCTCAAAAAAGATCACTACGAGAACATGTTTTTTGGCCAAAGCCTGTAAGTAGGGAAGCTGTCTGTGTAGGGAAGAAATATGCTCAAAATTTGTGTAGAGCAACAAAAGGCTTCGGTGAGTGATATGCTGTTTTACAAATGCCTGAAGTTTACCATAACTGGCATCCAGGAATTTCGTATCTACATTGTAAAGGGATTCCAGAATAGTATTGAGATGTGTTTTCTTAGCTTTAGCCGGCAGAAATTTCCCCAGTTCGTTTGAAAAATCGAGCATACCAACTTTATCGCCTTTCTTCAATGCTATATTAGAAAATGCCAGGGAACTGTTAATGGCATAGTCCACCAGCTTTAATTCATTGAACGGCATTTTCATCACCCTGCTGGTGTCTATAATAGAGTAGACTGGTTGCATCTTCTCATCCTGGTACTGATTTACCATGAGTTTGGCATTCTTCGCTGTTGCCTTCCAGTTCACGGTGCGAACATCATCGCCCACCACATAATCCTTTATTTGTTCGAATTCCATCGTATGGCCAATACGCCTTATCTTTTTCAGGCCGGCATAAGACAATCTGTGATCTATGGCCATGAAATCGTATTTTTTCATCTGAATAAAAGACGGATACACTTTTACCATCTGTTCATTACTAAACGTATATCTGCGACGTACCAGCGAAATAACCGAACTCACGAAGCAGTTCATATTTCCGAAGATATACTCTCCGCGTTCTACCGGCCGGACATAATATTGCAGGGTCTTGCTATCCTTTCCTGCTATGGCAGTTTGTTGATTAAAATCCCGCTTCTGAAATTGAATAGGTAACTCATCAATAAGGTTGACAGAAATAGCAAAGCGATACTTGTTCTTCAACCGGACATTAACCTCATTCTCATCGCTATTCGAGAATTTTTCGGGTAACAGCCTGTTGCCTTCCAGTCCTTTTCCGCTGTAAAGCATTGAGATTTCCATCAGCATTAATAAGATCAGACCTAATACGATTAGCCAGGTGATCCCATAAAGGGGTGTAACCCAATAGGAGATCAAGAAAAGTACCACGATCACACTGATCGCAATAAAAAAACGCTCACTTAAATATATAGATCTGATAAATTTTAGCACTATCTCGGTATTTCGATGGATTGTGAGATCATGTCTATTACGGTTTCGGGCGCCATCCCTTCCATTTCCCTCTCAGGCGAAAGAATGATACGGTGCCTCAATACTGGCGCCAATGCTTTTTTAACATCGTCCGGAGTAACAAAATCTCTCCCGTTTATGGCGGCAAAAGCCTTTGCAGCGTTCATAATAGCCAGTGAAGCACGAGGAGAACCACCCAGGTACAAATGAGGATGGTTTCTGGTCTTATCAACGATCTGTGCTATATAATTAAAGATCTTATCTTCAATGAGGATACTCTGTACCTGCTCCTGAAATTTCCTGAGATCTTCCGGACTTAAAACACCACTAATTAGTGTTTCCGGAGCCGTGAGTTTGCGGTTGTGATGCGATTTAAGTATGTCCACTTCATTATCCAGTGTTGGATATCCCACACGAATTTTAAACAGGAAACGGTCCAGCTGCGCTTCAGGCAGGGGATAGGTTCCCTCTTGTTCTACGGGGTTTTGAGTGGCCAGGACCATAAATGGGTATTCCATATTGTATTTATAGCCGTCCATGGTAATTTGCCGTTCTTCCATAACCTCGAATAAAGCAGCCTGGGTCTTGGCCGGAGCACGGTTTATCTCATCTATAAGAATAATATTCGAAAAGATCGGACCTTTTTTAAATTCGAACTCAGATTCCTTCATATTAAGTACCGAAGTACCCAGCACATCGCTTGGCATGAGATCTGGTGTAAATTGTATCCTGCTGAAATCTGTTTTCAGAGTTTTTGCAAACAACTTGGCCGTGATCGTTTTGGCGATTCCGGGAACGCCCTCTATGAGTACGTGTCCGTTGGCGAGCAAACTTACTATGAGTAATTCTATAAAATCATGCTGCCCAATAATTACCTTGTTGAGCTGCGATTTAATTTCGGCCACTGAATTCTTTAGATCGTCCAGCGGGATCCGACTGTCAAAATGTAGCTCGTCGTTATTTTGTTCAGGGTTTTCCATCTACTTTATGTTTAAATGATTCTATTTTATAATGTAATTCTTTTAATTCCTGTTTACTAATAGAAGCCTTATTCCCGATCATCTCCATATAGGAAAATAATTCTTGGGTCTGCTCCACCGAATTCCCACTTCGTGCCGCCAATGTTGTATAAAATTTACTGTTTATACTATTAGTAGGTATACGATACTGAGATCGCACATAGTCCATAAACAACGCGACCTGTTTGCGGGCTACTTCCCGATATTCTTTTTTATCCAGATACATTCCGGCTATTGTGCGGGTGTATTCAAAGGTTTGGTTGCGTAAAGGTTTTACCACGGGAATACTTCTCTGTTTCCTTTTTCCCTCAAATATCACATATAGAACTGCACCTATAAGCATGAAATAATAAGCCCATTTGAGGTATTTGTTGTTGAGGAGGATATATAATGGTGATAGGTTTACCGGTTTTCCCGATTTATAATGAGTGTCGTAATATAATGTGCGTCTGTTATTTATGTAAGCCAGCACATTTTCGGTATGTTGGGCATAGTCCTCCCAAAGTAAGAAATAGTTAGTGAAGATCTCCGGCTGAGCGTGCAGATAGATCTCCCCGTTTCCCACCGGGGCTTTGATAAAATTGATCTTAGGATCTGTCATGGCCAGGGTATCATTGTAGATCTGAGATACACCCAGGGCCACCTGGTTCAAGGTATCGATCTCTTCGAAATAACGTACACTGAAACTCCGCTCTACATGATAAGGTTTGTCTGCTTTTAAATTTTCATTGCTCAGGTCGAGTAAAGGATGAGTTTCTAACTTTCCTGGCAGCCAGTCGTCTCGCATTGCCAGATTAAGCGTATCGAGTAGATCTGCACTGTGATACCTGGCCGATATAAAAGCGGTATTTCCTCTAGACACCCAATCGAGTAGTTTATTAACCTCGCTACGGTCGAAAATTACTTGGTTGTTCACAAAGAAATAGGTGCCTTCGAAGTCCTCATCATCCAGTTTTTCGAACGGGGGCAAATCTACCCTCGAATAATTGTCATTGAGTTTTTCTTCCAGAAGTTTGTTTAGAACAAAAGTACCCAACGGGATCTTATCGGAGGTGGTATAGCTGGGAAACCAATTCACAGGTTCCGGCTTTGTAGCCTCCAAATATACCAGGGCTGCCACCATGAGCACCAATGCGAAAAACGCTATTTTCTGGAATCTACTCATGGCCTTCAGGAATTTGTTGCACGAGCGTGTTGAACGATTTCTGAGCTTTGCTGAAATCTGATTCGGTTACCGTGAAACTACCGTACCATATATAATCGTATAGGGTAGTTACCTTGCTGAATTGTCCGCTAATCTCTTCCGAAGAGATCTCATTCACATACTCACTGTTTGTCTTATCGAACTCGTATGCGATGATCTCTGCATGGGTGAGCTTCTTCAACACTAACAAGTAATAATACCGAACGGCAAGTCGGTAATTCTTGTCCTCCAGCGCTTTTTGAATGAGCTCCTGTATATTCCTGGATTTGATGATCTCTTCCTCTTCAGAGAAAAACACTTCGGGTTTCTCTTTAGATTTTAAGAATCTCGCGCCGGGATTCAATTTATAGAATAACCAGATCACGAAAATAACGATCCCTGTAATGATAAGGTAAGGCAGTAATTTTATTAAGAAAGCCAGAAAGCCGGTAGCCTCTACATCGCCAAGGATCCATCGGAAAAACCTATCTAACAAGGAATTCAGCCAGGACGCGAATCGTTCGAAAATAGTTTCAGATTCTTCGAGTTCGATATAATTAAAATCATCGTCATTTTTTAAGTCTTCGATGGTATTCTCATTCAGATCAAGAGGCTCCACATCGGTGTTGGTATCATACACCACAACCGGGTCTATGGAAGTACTCAGGCTGTCCTGGGCGATCCCTTCAGAAAAAAAAAGACAGATTAAAATGATCAATGAGAATACTCGCATGCTATTCTTCCCTTCTTCCCAGGGACTCTATGGTCTCCATGGTACCGGTGAAATTTTTTCTTTCGTTTAAATTGAAATAAATAAAAGCCGAGGTTATCACCATAATGGTCTGTAACAAATATTGCGCTATTATACCAATGGAACTCAGCACTGTATACACCCAGTCGAACATATCGGCAGGGTTTGAAGACATGGTTTCGGCCATCGTAAATCCTTTTATAAAGAAATAGATATACTGAGGCACCTGAAATATCACCAGGATGATATAATAGATGATCCCTATCACCAGGATGGTGGCAAAGGTGGTCCACCATTCCCCTTTAATGAGTGTAAAACTATAGCTAATGCTGTCTGAAACTCCCTTTTTTTCGAATACCAGTATCATGTAGGTGGTAATCACTACCACTCCCAGATAAATACCGGGGAGGATACACACTAACATCCCTCCAAAAACAATAAGGCCGTTTAAGATACTAAGGCCTATTAAATTCCAGAAGTTACTTTTTACCCCGGAATATACTTCCTGTTTCACAATGGTACCGTTATTTTCTACATACGATTTTATAGTGTGTAGTACAGTACCGTATAAGAGAGCGTAGTATAAGCCCGCCGATATAAGCAAAAGCACCAAAGCACCGAGAAAACTTAAGGTAAAGGTGCTAAAATTATCTGCTGTTGAATACGGATCCATACTCCCGATAGTGGTTTGGATATAAAAGACATAGGCCAGGACGAGTAGGAGCAGGGCAGGACCTGCGATACGAAATATGAGACCAAATAATACCTTCCAGTTATGACGTAAAAATTTAAAGACATCGGTAATAATCTTACCCAGATCCCGGCTTTGTTTAAATTGTATGAATTCGTTCATGTTTTTTCTTCAGTTTTATGGGGTAAATAACATAATAGTACAGAATGAGAAACAGTGATCCCCCAATTATTAATATGGCCAGCCAATCGGGCATTTCGGTGTGACGGGTCACAAATCCTTCCAGGAAGCCGGCAATGATAAAAAAGGGAATCGTGCTAATGAGTATTTTCAAACCGTCCTTAGCTCCCCGTACAAACGATTGCATTCTGCTATAGGTCCCCGGAAATAGTATTCCGTTACCAAATACAAGGCCTGCAGCCCCGGCCACGATAATTACGGAAATTTCTATGGTACCGTGTATCCAAATCGTTCTGGCGCTTTCCCATAGCATACCCTGGTCGTAAAAAAAATACTGAAAGGACCCTATCATAATCGCATTTCGCATCAAAATAAAAAGAGTTCCTAATGAAAAGAACACTCCGAAACTAAAGGCCAGTAAAGCCACACGAATATTATTGATGGTAATACCCAAAAACATATTCATTTCTCCAATCTGTTTATAAACAGCCATGGGATCACCTTTTTCGATGTTTTCAAGCGTCATATTTACATAGCCATCACCTAATATCAGTCTCACGAAATTTCCGTCGGTTGCTGCCGAAAAGGCCCCTACCAGAGCAAATAACGCAAAGGTTAGGAAGGAGATGAGGAGTTGCCTGTGGTATTTTGAAAAGAAGAGTGGAAATTCCTGGGTATAAAAGGTTATAAAGCGGGATCTCGATTCTCGTTTGTTCTTATAGATCTTCTGATGTGCTAGTACCGATAGTCCATTGAGATATCGAAGGGTGTTGCTTCCCGGATAAAAGGTCTGGGCGTAGCTAAGGTGATCTGTGATCTCCACGTAAAGGCTGCTTAACTCATCCGGAGATACCTGAATATTATTCCTTAGAACATTTTCAAATTTTAACCATTTATCCTTATTTTGCTTGGCAAAAGCAGCTTCACGCATCGTACCTTCGTAGTTTATTTTCAAAGAAACAGTTTTAATGGATAATTTTCAAATAGAAACCGCTCAAAATGTAAACATTGTTCAAAATGTAGCAGGGGTGGGCGACAGGATCCTGGCGTATCTGGTCGATATAATAATATTGGGTATTTACGTGATCATTATGGTAATCCTTTTCTCATGGCTGGATATGAGTGATGAGTACAATTTTATTGTAGGGATGACCATAGGATTGCCTCTTTTCCTTTACCACCTATTGTTTGAAATGTTCTGGAACGGGCAGAGCCCGGGAAAATATGTTATGAAGCTCAGAGTGGTGAAAGTTGACGGTTCTAAACCCGCATTCTCAAATTACCTTATCCGGTGGTTACTGCGAATAATAGATGTAAGCCTAACCAGTGGTGCCCTGGCTTTGGTAACCATACTCTTAAATGGCAAAGGTCAGCGTTTGGGTGATATCGCTGCCACAACCACAGTTATAAGCGAAAAACCTTCTGTTTTCTTATCGCAGACCCTTCTGGTGGAAATACCCGAAGACTACCAGCCTGTTTATCCGCAGGTGACCGTTTTTACCGATAATGAAATGCAAACCATTAAATCTGTATATAACGAAGCAAAATATAATGGCAATCATAATGTGATCCTAAAACTTGCCGCCAGGATCTCCGCTGTTATGGAAGTGAACTACGAAGGAACTCCTTTCGCATTTGTGAATAAGGTGATACAGGACTACAATTATTACACCCAGCAATAATGGAGGTATCTTTTGTAATAGATCTTCTAGGAACGGTCGCTTTTGCGATCTCAGGGGTGCTCACCGCCTTTAAAAAACGTATGGATGTTTTCGGGATCTTCATTATCGCCTTTGTTACTGCGTTGGGCGGAGGTACCTTACGAGATATTCTAATTCAGGCGCCTATAGTTTGGATGCGAGACCTAACCTTCGTTTATGTGATAGCAGGAGCCTCTGTTTTCGCTTTGTTATTCAGGAAGAAGCTGGGTTATTTAAGACGCTCTTTATTCTTGTTCGATACTATAGGGATCGCTTTGTATACCGTAATTGGTGTGGAAAAAGGCCTTGCCGCCGATCTACCAGCCTTAATTTGTATCGCCCTGGGCACCATGACGGCTTGCTTTGGTGGTGTAATAAGGGATATACTATGTAATGAAATACCCATTATTTTCCGGAAAGAGATCTACGCAACAGCATGTGTAATGGGCGGTGTGGTGTATTTTATTTTACTGAAAACAAGCCTTTCTACAGATGTGGTGGTTATTTTATCAGGCGCTGTTGTAATAACCATTAGATTACTGGCTGTATATTTTAAATGGTCGCTCCCTAATATTTATTCGAAGGACGAACTTAATTCATAACTTTTGCATCGATATAGATGTTCTCCAGGGGCCAGTCGCCCTCATCGGCTGGCATGTTCGCTATTTTATCCACTACGTCCATTCCCTTGACCACTCTCCCAAATATGGTGTAGTTGCCGTTTAAATGTCCGGTAGCCGATGTTGGACCAAGGAAGATGAAAAATTCGAAGGGAGCAGTACGTTTGTCCGGGTTTTCACGATATTCCTTGGCTCCGGACACTGTGCCTCGCGTATGTTTCCTGCCGTTGGAGAGTTCGGCTGGTAATAGGTAATCCTTTCCAATTTGTGCCCTTTTTTTCGTGGTAGTGCGGTTGTCGCTATTACCTGCCTGGATGATAAAGTTTGGAACAACTCTGTGAAAGAAGGTTCCGAAGAAATAGTTTTGCTTCACCAGATAAATGAAATTCGCCCTGTGTAGTGGGGTATCCTGGTAGAGTTCGATATCAATATCGCCATGGGTGGTGCTTATTCTTACTTTGGTTTCGGGGTTTTCCTTACCGTATTGGGTTAGAAATTCTACTGCGTTCTCATTGGTGATCTTCGGATATGTGCTGCTGGTGATTTCGGTTGGATCCTCCTTCTTTACTTTTTCATCCGGCACGGGAACACTATCTGTTTTTTTAGCTTCGGAAGAATGAGCTTCTGTTTTCCCTGCCGCTGCCTTTTTATTATCTTCACAGGCTGTGAGAACAGCGAATCCCAGGAGTAAATAAATTGAAAGTCGTTTCATAGATGGATTTTACAACATTTTCCAATGAGATTGTAAAAGTAAAAAAAATGCCTCTTCCGGGCGAGGATTCTCATATGGAGATGGCTCCGCTGGAACGGCTCCTGGAATTGAAGCGTCTCGCTTATAAAACAAATTCGGCCAAGAAAGCGAGTGTTATGGTACTTTTTTATCCTTCGATGAACAATGAAACCAAATTTGTACTTATTCTTCGGAAGACCTATAAAGGGGTACATTCGGCACAGGTTGGTTTTCCCGGAGGAAGGTTCGAAGAGGTGGATAATTCGTATAAGGACACCGCCCTCAGGGAAACAGAAGAGGAGGTAGGGATTCCCGCCGATCATATTTCAATTGTACGAGAACTTACACAGGTTTATATTCCACCAAGTAATTACTTTGTGCAGCCTTACCTGGGAATTACCACGATCAATCCTGTATTTGTACCTCAGGAATCCGAGGTTGAATCTATCATCGAAGTACCGCTAACCGAGTTTCTGGATGACGGGATCCTGATTCAAAAAACATTAAGTACATCCTACGCCAAAAGCATCGATGTGCCGGCCTTTAGATTACAGGAACATATTGTGTGGGGAGCTACTGCAATGATGCTGAACGAAGTACGTCAATTGTTAAAGCAAACGTTGTAAACAGCGATTTTTATATCTTTGCACGGCTACATGCTGTAGGATGAGTTTTACAAATTCAGCATTAAAACTATGGGGCTTTTCAAGAAAAATCCGTTCGGACATATACTCTTTTTAAAGAAATGGCTCATTCGTATCCTGGGTGCTCTTACGCATAGGAGATTTAAAGGTTTTAATCAGCTTCAGATAGAGGGGAGTGAGATCATTAAGCAATTACCGGATACAAATGTGCTTTTTGTATCGAATCACCAAACTTACTTTGCCGATGTGGTGGCCATGTTTCATGTGTTCAATGCCAGCCTCAGTGGTAGGGTGGACAGTATCAAGAATATTGGTTACCTGTGGAATCCGAAACTAAACATTTACTTTGTTGCTGCACGAGAGACCATGCAATCCGGATTGCTACCAAAGATCCTCGCCTATGCCGGTTCGGTGAGTATAGACAGAACCTGGCGAGCTCAAGGTAAAGAAGTGAACCGACAAGTGAAAATGAGTGATGTGAGCAATATCTCCAAAGCGCTGGACGATGGATGGGTGATCACTTTTCCGCAAGGAACCACCAAACCGTGGAAGCCAATTAGGAGAGGTACAGCCTTTATCATTAAAGAGAACAAACCCATCGTAGTGCCGATAGTGATCGATGGTTTTAGAAGGTCATTCGATAAAAAGGGATTGCGAACTAAAAAGAAGGGAATACTTCAAACGATGGAGATAAAACCACCACTGGATATCGATTATGAGAAAGATACTGTACAGGAGATCGTGGAGAAGATCGAATATGCCATCGAACAACATCCATCCTTCCTGAAGGTAATACCCGAAGAAGAATTATTGCGACGCGAAGAACTCAACAAAGAGCGTCAATGGCGCAAGGACAAAAAGAAAAAGGCATCCAAAGAAAAACCGGAGGCAGATACTAATTAAACCTCGATCTTCTTTAATTCGCGGTAGTTGCGCTTTAATCTGCGTAACAGCAGTCCATATACCAGGTAATAAAACAACACGAGTAATAGAACAAAAGCCGCTCCCACCACGATCTGAATGAGAAAGAAATAATCTGTGAAGGTCTCGGCAGGGATGGCTGCATAGTCTTCACTGTACTTCGCAAATGTTTCGTATAGGGTTTCTTTTTTTGAGTAGTAAAAGATATTGGTATAAGTAAGCAGCACTATGGCGGCTCCTATGTTATAATAGACAAAATACTGAACAGTTTTCCGTGTACGGAGGATGTTTCGCATTAAATTCTTTATTGAATCTGTAACTTTTATCGAGCGATAATTCTTGTAAAATAGAATGATGAAGACTATAGTGATCACATAACCAATAATACTCACCGTGGTTAATGTTCCTTTTAGACCCATGGCTTCATTGATCTGTTTACTCGACTCAGGTGCCACAAAAGCAAGGGAGGTCCACAGGACCAGTTCGGCGATACTAATGTAGAAAATCCATTTCACGAGGGAAGAGGATTTACGCAATAACATCGGGTAGATCTCTTTAGACGACAACCTGGGGAATTCCTGCTCCCTGGACTGCCATTCTTTCTTTAATACTTCTAATTCATCCATATCGCTTACGGATTTAAAATTTTTCTTAATTTTTCCTTGATCCGGTTCATTTTCACTCTGGCATTTACTTCACTGATTCCCAATGTTTCGGAAATTTCCCGATACGATTTGTCCTCCAGATAAAGAAAGACCAAGGCTTTATCGATATCGTTGAGTTTCTTTACAGCCTTATACATTAATTTGAGCTGTTCTTCAATAGTATCGTCGTACGCCTCGGCACTTATTTTAAAGCTAACTCCTTCATAATCCTGAGTCTTAACCGATCTCTTGCTCTTTCTGTACAAGGTGATCGCAGTATTAAGTGCAACTCTGTACATCCAGGTACTGAACTTAGAATCCCCTCTGAATTTTGGAAATGCACGCCATAATTGTATGGTTATTTCCTGAAACAAATCATTGTGCGAATCGCTGTCGTTGGTGTATAACCGGCAGATCTTATGCACAATGTTTTGGTTCTCTTCGAGTTGGGCAACAAAACTATGTTCCAGTTCCTTTGTCAATGGTTTTCTGTTAGCTGTTGGATTAGTAAGTAAGTAGACAACATTGTTACAAATTTCATAAAAATAGATGGTTTTTCAGGCTATCGGTATTACTTATTGTAATTTTGTTATATAATCATCCTTCATGAACATTCCCACCACCGATAAGCCGCGTATCGTTGTTATAGGCGGAGGATTTGCTGGAATCTCTTTCATAAGAAACCTTAAAAAGGTCAATGCTCAGGTAGTACTTTTCGACCGGCATAATTATCACACTTTTCAGCCACTGTTATACCAGGTGTCTACCGCAGGCTTAGAGCCGGATTCTATTGCCTATCCCTTGCGAAAGATCTTCAGGAAGCATAAAGATTTTCATTTCAGGTTAGCCGAAGTAGAGGCCATAGACCCGGAAAAGAAACAGCTAACAACTTCCATTGGGCCGCTTTCCTTCGATTATCTTGTTATTGCCACGGGTACTAGGACAAATTTCTTCGGAAACGAATCTATCAAGACCCATAGCATGCCCATGAAAACGGTACCTCAGGCTTTAAATATTCGCAGTCTTATGCTTCAGAATATAGAAAAGGCCGATATAACAGACGATCCCGAAGAACGAAGAAGCCTCTTAAATTTTGTCATTGCTGGTGCTGGCCCCACAGGAGTTGAATTAGCGGGAGCCCTGGCCGAATTCAGAAAAAGTATACTGAAGAACGACTACCCTTTAATAGAAACCAACGATATGCAGGTTCATCTGGTAGAAGGAAGTAGCCGGGTACTTTCTCCTATGAGTGAACACGCGTCGAAAAAAGCACAAAAGTTCCTGGAAGGAATGGGGGTAATTGTCCACTTGAATACCATGGTGAAGTCGTACGACGGAAATACCGTAGTTACAGCAGATGGTAAATTATTTAAAACTGCTACCTTCATCTGGGCGGCCGGAGTAACCGGTGCACCCGTACAAGGTATCGATGGAAATGCCCTGGTGGCGAGACAAAATAGGTACAAAGTCGACTCTTTCAACCAAATAGAAGGGTTTCAAAATATATTTGCATTAGGGGACGTGGCGCTTATGAAAACTCACGCATTCCCCAATGGTCATCCGCAGGTAGCTCAACCTGCAATTCAACAGGGGCGCCGATTGGCACTTAATATCATTCGAGAGTTAGCCGGAAAGGAGATGAAACCCTTTAAGTATACAGATAAGGGTACTATGGCTACTATAGGCCGAAACAGAGCCGTTGCAGATATAAAGAATATGCGTTTCGCAGGGACCTTCGCCTGGTTCCTGTGGATGGTGGTCCACCTCTTCTTCCTCATTGGATTTAGGAACAGGGTAGTGACCTTCTTCAACTGGACGTATAACTACATTAATTACGATAAAGCAGCACGGCTCATTATTCGTCCGTTTAAAAAAGCCTAGTCGATCTTTACCTTAATGGGCCCACCGTTGGAGATCCAGCCGCCGCCTATTTCATCAATGTTCACATCCAACTCGTCACTGGTGTCTATACTCTTTATGTTCACCTTTACCTCGTCGTAAGTATCCACACTTTTCAGGTTTACATTAAGCTCATCGTAGGTATTGATATCTACAATTCGCACGTCCATGGTATTGGCTTCAGAAATAGGAACCAGCGCATACTCGGTTGAGAGATTAGAAGGTGTAGTTTCTGTGGCATACGCCTTCGGAACCAATTCCAGCTCATGCACCAGATTCACTGTTAAACAAAATGCAATAATGGTTAGAATGGTCTTAGTGTACAGATCGGATTTCATAATAAAAGAATTTTGTTAGTATTTATGTATTCTGAAGGATATAAATCAAATTTCATTCCTAATTGCTAATCGGGACTTGTATCCGCCACGAATGTTACCAGGGCTAACTCATCTTTTTTTCCTTTTAAAACCTGTTTCCCAACGCTTTTAAGCCGTAATCCGGGTGGAAGTTGATACGCTATTTCCGAAAAAGTCTGCGAAGCCAGGATGTCTACGCCCAATTCATTGCATTTGGCCTGTATACGCGAGGTGGTGTTCAATACATCCCCGGAAAAAGCAATATCCCGTTTTATTTGCCCTAATTCTCCTACCATCACAGACCCAAAATGGAATCCCACTTTAAATTCGGGGATCAGGCCGTATTTCTCAAGATACTTATCTCCTTTGCGTTTAATGAGATCTTTCATTTGGTAGAAGCATCCAACCGCATTGCCATTTTTTATCCCGTGTTTCATCTTCCAGGAGATCACAACTTCATCTCCTACATACTGGTACACCTCACCTCGTGTTTGCACGATGGCAGGTGCGATGTCCCGGAAAAAGTCCTTCAGCAAATTGAAATATTTGTGTTCTCCTAATTGTTCGGCTATGGTGGTGGCGTCTTTAATATCGGCAAACATAAAGATGCGACGCTCATTTTTTGGCAGAAAGTAGCGGCCCATAAGATAATCTGCAAAAATTCCGGGCCCGTATTTGTCGTTCACCATGATCACGATTAAAGTTGCCAAAACAATGATGAGCCATATAATAAAATTCTTTACGAAGATCCACGATCTGAAGAACAGAAAGATATCCTCCCTTACTTCGGGATGAAATATTGGTAAGCCGTATTGTTCGCTAATAGCATAGGAAGCGCCAAGTATACTAACAACAACTGCAGCTGCGGTATAAGCAATTATAATGAATACGAGCGCCTTCCAGAATGCGTATTTCCGCAACCAGTATTCCATGAGGTGCACTGTAAGGAATCCTCCCACGAGACCGGCCGAAACAGATACGATCATATTCGCCATGAAGGCCGATTTGAGATCGTAATCTGAAGTAAGATATCTGTTACTAACCAGGCTGAAATACTCCAGGAAAAAAATAATATTGTTAATTAGGACCCAGACGATTAGTATCCATAAGGATTTCCGGAAATATTGCCAAAAACGCCTGGTTTTATAGCTACTCATCTACACCTATTTTTACGGCTCAACAGTTCTTGTATTTATCGTATAATCCTATCCCCTCTAAGATCATGGGAGAGATCTTTTCGAGTCGGCTTTCTTTAGTTGCCTCCCTTTTTGCAGATCCAATATATTCTGCATATTCTCTTTGTTTTCCCGGAGTTAAGGCGTGAAAAGCCTCTTTCAACTTCGGGTTTCCTGCCATAGCCTGCTTTAATAGATCGGGGATGACCACCCCTTTTTTCCGTTCTGGTTTCACTTCTTTACCTGCCAGGGAATTTTCTATGGCTTCCTGGATATACTGCGCGACAATTTCCGGCTCGATGGGGTCTCCTTCTACAAATTTCCATTGCCGTAGCGCCTTGGTCTTACCTTCCTGTGCGTTCACCAGCTTATTATGCCGGTCTTTTAAAAATACCCCCTGGTGAAACCAAATTCCAAAATGGTTTTTAAAAGCGCCAAGACCCGCTATTAGTTTACCGTTTAAGGTGTAGGTGGGGCTGCCCCATTTTACCTCTTCTAGTAGTTCTGTTTGCTGAAAGATCTCTCGTAATTGAGTAAGTTGCTCACTCCAGCGTTCATGTTTTCTTATATAATCGCTTACTTTTTTAGCCGTTGTCATAACCAATAATTTCGATCTTCAAGATACTATAAATTCAAAAAAAACCACCTATTGGAGGTGGTTGATAGATATTAATTTGTTTGTTATTGTTTCACAAATTGAAAGGCTGTATTACCTTCAGAGCTGTTTATTCTCAAAAAGTATATTCCACTTGGAAGGGTTGAGACATTGATCTCAATTTGTAAATTATTTGCTTCTGAAATTTTTTCAGAAAACATCCTCTTACCATTTATATCGAATACGGTAATTACCTCGATCTGCAATTCGGCTGTCCGTTCCAGGACGATCCTGTCTGTGGCAGGATTGGGGTATAAACGCAGGTTCGATTTTATCGTATTTTCTTCAAAAGCCAGGAAATTATCATACAGATCCTGAAGTATATCGATTGGCTCTGTTCCCGATGGTTGCTGTCCCACATTGAGGCGCAGGTAAGGATCTCCGGGGAGGTCGTCTTCTTTATACACCAGCAGGTAGGCGGTAGTTGAGGAGGTCCCTGCTGCAAGACAGCGTTGATCTGCTCCTGCAAAGTTAGCCCCCTGTAAAGCCGCCATAAGTTTATCTGCGAGAGTCCCCACGGTACCGTTGAAGTTATTCTCCATATTATCTATCACGGTTTGATCCAGCAGTATATTCCCCTGAATGCTATACGTGGCTCCCTGTCGGTCTTCCTTGTAATCGTCTGTCATATTTCCTGTAAAACCCGCAGTTCGCGGATCGCCGTTCTCGTCGAAATCGGCAATTCCATACTGCCTGAACGCAGGATCGAAACTCTGAGAGGAACAGGCATCATTGTTAATTAACCAGTTTATTATTTCTGAAGGAGAATCACCAAGATCCATTCGCATGATACCGTTTTGCAAATTGATATTAGGGATGCAAACATATGCTTGTGAATTGATCCCTCCACGACCGGGGATAATGTCTGTAATGATATCGATAATTCCCGAGGCACCTACCCCGGTTACACAGGAAGCCCCTGCAGATCCTACTTCTTTCGTCACAGGATCCACGGCGATAATGGAAAAAGTATCCTGGGCTGAAGCAGTCCAGAATAACAAAACAGACAGTAAGAGGGTAGACATTTTTTTCATGACCTATTTGTTTTCTTTAAAGATACGTGATTAAGGTGAAATCTTAATTTTTTACATTTGAGAGCTTAAATACAACAATTCGGTATGTTTAATTTATGGGGTAGGAAGATTCGTTTCAAATTTGAGCATTCTAAATAATTAAACAACTAAATGAAACGTACCATACTTCAACTACCAAGCTTACTTATTGTATTTATCTTTTTGATCGCGGCTCAATCGGGTGTTGCTCAAACTACCATTGATGGCATTGTTACCGAAAGAAACGGAACGCCGATCGAGGGTGCCAATGTGTACCTGGAAGGCACCTATGATGGAGTCACCACCGATGCCGGGGGAAAATTCAGTTTTCAAACATCCGAAACTGGTGTGCAAACGTTAATTGCTTCTTATCTCTCTTTCGAATCCTTTATGATGGCAGCAGACGTTTCACAGATGACCAATCTCAACATTCGGCTTCGTGAGGATGTTAACTCCCTGGAAACGGTTGTTATTAGCGCCGGAACCCTGGAAGCCAGCGACAACAGTAAGGTGTCTGTTCTTAAACCCTTGGACGTGGTGACTACTGCCAGCGCCCTGGGGGATTTTGTGGGTGCTTTACAGACCTTACCCGGTACCACCACAGTAGCAGAAGACGGAAGACTTTTTGTAAGAGGGGGTGATGCGGGAGAAACACAGATCTTTATCGATGGGATCAGGGTTTTTACACCCTATACTCCCACCACCAATAACATCCCTACTCGTGGAAGGTATAGTCCGTTTCTTTTCGATGGGATCACCTTTTCAACCGGGGGGTATTCTGCCGAATACGGCCAGGCTTTGTCTTCGGTACTTTTACTAAACACCATAGACGAACCAGACCAGGAAAAAACCGATATCGCCCTTATGAGTGTAGGTGGAGGTGTAGGCAATACTCAAAAATGGGAGAACAGCTCGTTAAGTTTCAACACCAGTTATATAAATCTCGCGCCGTATATCGCTGCGTTTCCAGACAGGAACGATTGGGAAAAACCTTTCGAAGCCCTGGCGGGCGAAACCGTATTCAGAAATAAATTTAAATCGGGGCTGTTAAAGGTATATGCTGCATTCGATACCAGTAACTTCGAACTAACCCAAGAAGATATCAATCTGCCGGAAGGGTTGAGATTTAAACTGAAGAATTATAATTTTTATACCAACGCTGGTTATGCGGGCGACCTTAACAATAGCTGGAAATTTCAGGTAGGAGGGAGTTTTACACGAGCACAGAACAACATAACGGTGCAGGGTGACGATATCGATAATACCGAAAATTCGGCTCATTTTAAAGTTAGATTCAGAAAGAGATTTAGTAACCGTTTCAAATTAAATTTTGGGGTTGAACAATTTCTAACCGATTATGTAGAAGAGTTCAATAGCGATTTCGCTACCGCCCGATACGGTTTCAATAATGGTATATCTGCGGCTTTTGCTGAAACAGACTTGATTTTTTCCCGAAAGTTTGCCGTAAAGATTGGAGCCAGAGGCGAGTACAGCGAGCTGTTTGATGAGTTTACCTTCTCGCCCCGAACATCGGTTGCCTATAAAACCGGAAAGAACAGCCAGATTTCTGTGGCTTATGGCGACTTCTACCAGCAACCACTCAACGACGTACTTAAATTTAACCAGGATCTTGAAGCCAGGAAAACCCAGCATTACATCCTAAACTATCAATATGTTGCCGAAAATCGAATTCTGAGAGCGGAGGCCTATCGCAAAGAGTATAGCAACCTGGTAACTTTCAATAATGAGTTTCCCGGATTCGAAAGTAATTTTGCCAATAATGGTGATGGTTTTGCCCAGGGGTTCGATTTTTTCTGGAGGGATAATAAATCGATCAAGAATGTGGATTACTGGCTGAGCTATTCATTTCTGGACACCGAACGTATGTACAGAGATTACCCCGTTTCTGCCACTCCCTCATTTGCCAATAAGCACAACTTGAACACCGTAGTAAAATGGTGGATCAACGACTGGAAGAGTCAGATTGGTTTTAGCCACACCTACAGTAGTGGCCGTACTTACACCAATCCTAACCGGCCAGGATTTCTTCAGGAGAAGACTAAAGCCTACAACAGTGTGAGTTTTAACTGGGCTTACCTGATCTCTCAACAAAAGATATTGTATTTCTCTGTGAACAACGTGTTTGGTTTCAATAATATTAATGGCTATCAATATGCTTCCACCGCCGATGCGAACGGTAACTTCAACCGTCGGGCACTCACCCCTGCTGCCGATCAATTTTTCTTCATTGGGTTCTTCTGGACCATCAGTGAGGACGGCAGTGATAACCAGCTCGATAATCTGTAAACCTGGAGAGTAACAGTTCATCCCTTAAAAATTACAGTTGGGTAGTATAGATTATGGAAAGTTCATAAACCTAAGGACATTTGAGTAATCTTAAAAAACCACATTATGCACACAATCATTTCATACCTCATTTTACTGCTTACCGGGATGGTAATGCATGGTCAAAATACAGTAGAAGTTTCCATTAGAGACTTCGATAACGATAACGGCCATGTGCGCGTAGGACTATACAACGACGAGAGCAAATTCTTAGCGGAGACGTACAAAGCTGTGAAGAAGGAGATCGTTAACAAGCAGGCTACGGTAACTTTTATCGATATCCCGGATGGGATCTATGCTATCTCATGCTATCACGATGAAGACGATAACGGGCAATTGAATATGCTCCTGGGGATGATCCCTTCCGAACCTTACGGCACGTCCAATAACGCACGTGGATTCTTCGGTCCGCCAAAATGGAAAGACGCAAAGTTCGAAGTTAAGGACGGAGAATTGCGAAAGCTGGATATCAATATGTAGCGTTTCAAATTTTGTTTAGTAACTTCCAGATCTAATTACGACAGGGAGATAATTAATCAATCAACATCCACTTAACTATAAAAAACAAGGGAACTGCTCTTTATAAATAATCATTGCAACCTTAACTATCTTAATTTTACAGATATGAAAAAAATACTATTTATACTCTTTACCATGGTAACGGTAAGCAGTTTTGCGCAATCCAAATATCAGCAAGGTATGGAGAAAGCTTTCGAACTTTGGAAATCGGATAAATCGTGGGAAGCCGCAAATTTGTTTGAACGCATCGCCCAGGCAGAAACCGAAAATTGGCTGCCTCCTTTTTACGCGGCGCAGATAAACGTGTTCAACAGTTTTGGCGAAAAAGACAAAGAAAAGATGAAAGCACAGATTGAAAAAGCCAGAAACTTCCTGAACGATGCCAAGGCACTAACCGAAAACAATCCGGAGGTCCTGGTGTTGGAGGCCCAGATATTGACAGCCTGGGTTGTGTACGACGGACAACAATACGGGATGAAACTATCCCCCAAAATAGCCGAATTATATAAGAAGGCCTTCGAAATAGCACCGGAGAATCCCAGAGTTGTTCTTGGGAAAGCCCAATGGGATATTGGAACGGCCAAATTTTTCAATCAACCAACCGATATGTACTGCGACGATATAAGAAAAGCCATCGAACTTTTCGCCGCCGAAGAACCGGCCGGGGAGTATTATCCCCAAGGTGGTGGTGAATACGCAGAACAGGTATTACAGGAGAATTGCGGTAACTAACTATGTTTTTTTTTAAAGAACTTGGCAAGGCCTTTTTTGTAGGAATCCTAATATTCATTGTATTAGGGTTAATACAATATTTAACAGGTAATTACACCTATGATGGTAAGACCCTGCTGCTGGCTTTTCTTTACAATCAGCTCTACTCTGTGGTTCTGTATATGGCAAATATGTATTACATCCGCTATATGCAACATCACTACAAACAGGAGTTGTTTAAAACCAACGTACTTCTGAAAGCATTTGCGGGTGGGATTCTAATCACCATACTTGGGTTGATATTTATCCGCTGGATCACCGAAATGATCGTAAAGGGGGAATCGTTTTCCGAATTTATCGCGGGAGAACAGCTGCAATATTACTCCACCGGATTTATAATTTCCATGGTAATTGTTTCCATCTTTTACGGATTCCATTATTACAAATACAAACAGGAGACCCGTGTAAAGGAACAAAAGATCATTGCTAAAACAGCTTCGGCTCAGTTCGATGCGTTGAAAAATCAGCTGGATCCGCATTTTCTATTCAACAGCCTGAACGTACTAACAAGCCTTATTGAAGAGAACCCTGAAGCAGCAACACGTTTCACCACCTCCCTTTCGAAGGTCTATCGGTATGTGCTGGAACAAAAGAATAAGGAATTGATCACCGTAGAGGAAGAGCTGAAGTTCGCAAAATTGTATATGTCTCTAATCAAGATGCGGTTTGAAGACAGCATCGTATTTACAGTGCCGGAACAATTAAGTAACCCCGAAGCCAAGGTGGTACCATTGAGTTTGCAGTTGTTACTCGAGAATGCAGTAAAACACAACCAGGTTACCCCGTCCAGGAAACTTCATATTACAATTTATGAAGACCGGGGCAGCTTGGTTATAAAAAATAATGTTCAACCAAAGAATGTAGTTAAGGAAAGTAGTGGAGTAGGGCTGGAAAATATTAAGCAACGCTATTTTTTACTTACAGACAGGCCTGTTGAAGTGAAGCAGGAAAAAGGAGAGTTTAAAGTGGCGATACCCCTCCTAACTAAATCTACAATGACCATGCAAACACAAGACATGTATATTAGCGGTAAACGCCTGGAGCGCGCCAAAAAGAAAGTGGAAGAACTTAAAGGATTTTACATCCATTTCACTATTTATCTTATTATGGTCCCTTTCTTTATTTATCTCAATTTAAGAAGCACTAGTTTTCCCTGGGCCTTATTCCCTATAGGGGGTTGGGGCTTTGGAGTGTTGGGGCACGCATCTGAAGTTTTCGGCTGGAACCCTCTGTTTGGAAAGGAATGGGAAGAGCGTAAAATCCGTAAATTTATGGATGAAGATTCCTGAAATCTACAATTGAGGAATCGAAATCGACAGTTCATACCTTATTGTTTTCGGAGGTTGGTTTTCTGAAATATTTTTACAGTGTAATCTTAAAATTGCATCAACATGAGAACATTAATTGAAAACAACGATTCTAAAGTTCAAAGAGCTCGACAGCGAGTTGAAAAACTAAAAGGATTCTATATTAATCTGGTACTTTACCTGATTTTTGTACCATTCTTTATTTATCTGAATGTAATAAGTACAAGTTTTCCATGGGCAATTTTTCCTATAGTGGGTTGGGGATTAGGGATCCTTGGTCATGCTACCGACGCTTTTGGATGGAGCCTGTTTTTTGGTAAGAATTGGGAGGAGCGAAAGATCAGGCAGTTCATTGAAGAAGAGGAACGTTATTATTAACAGAGATAGAATTATCAAGACTATAGCATGGATCTAAATAAAGAAAATAGAGAAAATAAATACTTACGAGCTAAAGAGCGTGTGGAGGAGATCAAAAAATTCTACACCTCATTAATACTCTACAGCTTGTTCATTGGGTTTTTAGCCGCACTCAACTACTACACCAACGAGTGGCGATATATGTGGTTCTTGTGGGCTGCCTTTGGCTGGGGAATTGCCTTATTCTTCCAGGCCGCTAAAGCATTCCGGTGGAATCCGTTCCTGAGTAAGGATTGGGAAGAAAAAAAGATGAAGGAGTTTTTGGAAGAGGAAGATAAAAAGAACCAATGGAATTAATTTCACACTACATGAAAATATCAGATCAGGAAAAATACGAGAGAGCGCGGAAGAAGGTGAACGATATCAAAGGCTTTCACAAACATCTTACGGCTTACATCATCGTAAATATCATCTTGCTTTTAATAAAGGCCAATATAATGGATGCCTTTAGCGATCATGAATTCGACTGGAATTTCGAAAGCTGGCTACGATGGAACACTTACGGAACTGCCATTTTATGGGGCATTGGCCTTCTTATTCATGGGCTGTATGTATATAGACATAAGTTTGGGTTTCTGAAAAACTGGGAGGAACGAAAGATCCGCGAGATCATTGAAAAAGAAGAAGCGGAAGAACGAAATAAACGAGAGCTATGAAAACTTCAGAGAACGATACAGAAAAGTATAAACGCGCCAAAAAGAAAGTGGCTGAGATCAAAGGGTTTTATACACACTTAACTATTTACATATTAGTAAACACTTTTATCTTATTAACGGCATCCGGATTATTGTCTGGCAATGTTCTTTCACTCGAAATGCCAGAATGGCCTCATTTTATTTCTCCAGTAGCCTGGGGCGTCGGTCTACTATTTCACGGTTTGTATGTCTTTCAGTTTAAAAGTGGCTTTATAAAGAAATGGGAGGAGCGTAAGATCAGGGAATACATGGAAAAAGATATGGAGGAGCTCAGGAAATTCGATAAGGAACAAGATTGATATAGTGGTTACTCCACTGTATCATCTTCAGAAAATAATAATATTTAGATTTACAATATGAATGTACTAATTATCGAGGACGAAAAACCATCGGCAAGACGATTGCAACGCATGCTGGAAAAACAAAATGTGGCTGTGAATGTTATGCTACACAGTGTTGGGGAAGCGGTAGAATGGTTTGCAAACAACGAACACCCCGATCTTATCTTCCTGGACATCCAGCTAAGCGATGGCCTTTCCTTCGAGATCTTCGATGAAGTGGAAGTTAAAAGTGCGATTATCTTTACCACAGCCTTCGATGAATACGCCTTACAGGCATTTAAATTAAACAGCATAGACTACCTCCTGAAACCTATAGATGAGGAGGAACTAGAGGCTGCGGTGCGAAAATTTCGCGAACACGCCCCGATAAAACAAAATGTGCAGCTCAATTTTGAAGATATCAGGAAGTTACTCGCCAACCCTGTGGGGCAACAGTACAAAAAGAGATTTACTACCAGGATCGGGCAACACATAAAAATGATCGCTGTGGATGAGATCGAATGTTTTTACTCCGAAAATAAAGGCACCTACGCACACACAGTAGACGGGCGTGATTATTTACTAGACACAACTCTTGAACAATTAGAGGATGAACTTACTCCTCAGGATTTCTTCAGAGTGAACAGGACCTTTATCGTGAACATCAACGCCATAAGAGACATTATCTCCTATACCAACAGCAGACTTCAGCTTAAATTAATCAGTTACAAGGAACAGCAGGTAATTGTAGCCCGAGAGAGAGTTAAGGACTTTAAGATCTGGCTGGAATAATTTTTCCTTTTTTCAATCAAAGATGAGGTCTATGATGATCTTTTCCTCCTTTCGTCGTTTTTCTCCTTCTATTTGCAGATCCACCATTCTGCTGGTGTTGATGGTGATTGGGAGTCCGTAATCGAAATTGTAGATATAGGTATTAAAATCTTCCATATTGAGTTTTGCCCCATCTATCTCCTCGCTAAATTTGTCGTACGCAATTCCCATCCTTTCCATCATAGATAAGACTTCCCGTTTAGAATCATCAGGATTCACCTTCATTTCTTCGGTGACCCTGCAAATTCCATTTTGACGATCTATATTGTCCACCGTGATCTTATAATCGCAACGCATATCCTCCCCTCCAATGAGAGATGGTAGTACATCTTCGTATTCGTATACCTCGTCTATAGTATATTCGTATCCCAGCGGCATATGAAAATAATAGAGCTCCTTTAGCGCCAGTTCTTCTACACCAGCTTTCGTGCTGTACGCCTCGATGATAGGTTGCATGGCTTTTTTATACATGGCCTCTTCATGCTCTTTCTTGAATAATTTCCCCTTCATAGCGGCTTTTAATTCCCCAATGAGGTCATCACGAATCTCTTTCCAGTTTTCAACACCCTGAAATTCGCCCATTTCATCGGTAGTGTATATAACTTTAGTGTAGGCATTGTTACGAGTAAGTTCATTAAACACATTTTTCACCAGGGGATCATCCTGAAATTCGTTCACATACCGCCACTCTACTTTATACATGGAGGCTGTAGAATCTATCACCTTAAAACGTACATCGCGGTAAAGCGTATCTGCTTTTACAAGGATATCATCATCCCATTGTATGCTGATCTTCCTTACCTTGAATTGAAATGTATCACCTACAGACCAATACGCCACAAAAGGGACAGTATTGGCGATTTCAGCTTGCCCGTAAGTTGCATTTAGCACAAAGGCACTAAATATAAATAGTAGAAATTTTTTAAGCATAGATCACGGCTTGTCAATTTGATTTTCCCTAAACGAAGAGGGTAGTAATTGTGGAATAAATTTTATTAAAATAGGGAGCAAAACTGTACCGCCTGGCAATAGGAATACCGTTAATGATGGAACGGTTTTACAGATGTCCAGCAATTGCTGTTTTACCTTGGTTTTTTCATCATCGGTGAGTTCGCGGAGGGTGGATTGTGTTAATAATACTAATAATTCCCCACTTTCCTCAAGTTCCTTCTGAAGCCTTTTCTTGTTCCTTAAGATGAGCAATTTTACGGTGGATGTCGATTGCTTATAAAACAATTTTACCGGATTGGCATATTCAAAAAGTTTGATCGAGGTTTTATGTTCGCTCATAAATATGGCCAGATCTGCGAGACTATTCTCCAGGTTGTTTTCCGGGAGTTCGAGATAAGAGGTTAACTCCTTCAGAAATGAAAATTCATCCTCGTCCATCGTATGGTCGTCCCATACGGTGATCGTACAAATGTCCAGAATGTATCTTTTTTCAAGCTCGGTGGCTGTTTTTAAATGAGGTAAGCTTTTCAGGCTCACTTTTTTCGACGATCGGTGGGCTGAAAGATAATATGCAGACGATTGAAAGAGCTCAATTAATAATTTGTCGTATTTATTCTTCTTCTTCTTCGAACTCAACGCCAGAAAACAAGCATTGATCACCGTGCTTTCAACTTTCTCGGCATATTTACGGAAGGATTCCGGTTTTTTAATTGCATATCGATACGCCAAAACATCTACAAATAACAAAGCATAGGTAAGTATACCGGTGGCTCCCTTATGCAAAAAAGTATTGGTCTCCTGTAGTCTCGCTGCCAGCATTTTCTCAAGCTTCTGAGACGGCGAAGGGGACAAGGTTAGTTTTTGCAGAAATCCCGTCTTGGCCTTGTCCATATCATCGTAGAAATTGATAATACTTTCAATAGCAGCTTCGTGATCCATATTGCCCTTAAAATTGTGGTGGGTAAACAACAGGGCATGAAACAGATTCACCTTGGTGAACTCCTCCCGGGTGAGATTTAAGGAACTAATTGATTTCTTCGGAATGGCATCCAGCGAAACCCCGTAAATGAAACCTGTTTTTTTAAGGGCTGCGTAAAAAGCCATTTCATCGGAGAACTCGATAGCCTTCGAATTTTTTTCCAGTATGTGGAGATATTTAGGTATCCAGTCTGATGCAGATGGGTTCACAATAAATGGTATAAATGATCAGTTAGTTGTTCAATATAAAAATGCCTCTCTCAACTCCTTAATTTACTGGGATTGATAAAAGAATAATTGCAAGTTAAAAACCATAGGCTTATTTTCGTCGTATATAATCACCGAAGCATAAAAATAAATAATTAAAAATCTTCAATTATGAAAAAAACAAATCTTTTTGCAGCAATTGGTGGTGCATGCGTTCTTGCACTGTCGATAGTGTTTGTTGCTGCAGACCATATTGATGCACCAGCGGTTGCCGGAACTACTACCGACATTGCCGACCTGTACGCATTTGAAGGGGATAACCCTAATAATACGGTTCTCATAGCAACGCTACAAGGGCCACTAACTCCCGGGACTGTGACCGAAAATGCTGCCTTCGATGAAGATGTTTTAATCGAGTTTAATATAGACAATACCGGTGATTTTGTTGAAGACCTGGTCATCCAGGCGATAAAAAGAGGTGATTCTATGTACTTTTTCGGCCCGGCACAACCAGCCCAAACAGGTTTATCCAGTGAAATAGCAACTTTTGCCGGATATACAGCAGTAAAGATCTCGACTACAGACGATGTTCAAACGGCTACGAACAACGGCATGAGCTTTTTTGCCGGCCCGAGAAGAGATGCTTTCTATTTCGACTTCAACAGATTTAATGAAGTTGTATCCGGTTCTGCTGCCCCGGATGGATTTTTTCCTCCAGGTACGGCCGACGATTTTTTCGACGAACTTAATGTGCTCGCAGTAGCCGTTGAGGTTCCAAATTCCATGCTCGGTTCCGCGCCGCCTCATGTGGGCGAATTAGTTGGATTAACAGGATTGCCAGCCTCCTACAATGTATGGGTTTCGGCCAAAAGAAAGCAATAATCAATCACTTCAAAAAAGATAAAAATGAAAATATATAAATTCAAATTAGTATGCATCGCGATCTGTGCAACCTTATTGTTTGTTCAGTGTGACGATGATGAGAATGGCAATGTGATCGTTCAGGAAACTTGTGATGATGGAATTCAAAATGGAGATGAGGAAGGAATAGACTGCGGTGGATCTGCCTGTGAGCCTTGTATAGACGAGATCGACTTTAGCGGAACCTACGTGCAGGAAGATATCATGGGCCGTCCGGGGGTAAATACTGTGTTCAGCGGGGCCGATAATGTAAAGAATATGTTCAACAACTCTCTGGTGAGCGACCGTATGTCTTTTCAGGCTACCTTCGAAGAAACCCTCGAAGACTACCACGATGTTTACGGAGATGCCCTCGGAATTACGATCGATTACGAAACCAATATATTAGGACTGGACGCACCAACCTTTACCACGGTATTAGCACAATTTGATGCCTTGCAGGTGGCACCTAACGGACAAACAACCTATTACGATCCCGGAACAGGGGTAGTACTAACAGGTAGAACCCTTGCAGACGATGTGATCGATATCTCTCTTACGTTGATGTTTGGAGGTACTTCCGGTACAAGATTCGACGGTAATAACGGTACCCCACAACTTACCAGTGACGGGGTGGATAGTGGAGATCGTGATTTTACCCTTCCATTTCCATACCTGGAAACGCCAATTACACAATAACGCATAAAACATATGGAAAAGGGCCACTTGATGCCCTTTTCCTTTTTTTATATCATGATGAAACTATTTATTTTTTTCTTCGGAATGGTATGTTTACTCTCATCCTGTGCTACCGAAACAGAGATCGAGCCCATCGCTAATCCCGAAGATTACAATCCATATCTGTACACTGCCGAAAGATCCTCCTTACTTGAAGCAGAGAACGAGGTCGCATTTTGGTCGAAGCGTTTGCGCCCGGACAGTTCCGGGGTGGGAGACCTGGGGCCTCTGGCATCTGCCTACACCAGACTTTTCGATGCAACAGGGAATGCAACTTATTTAACAAATGCCGAAACCTTGTACAAAAAGGCTATGGCAATTTCTGCTAATAATAAGGATATCTACGCGAGAGGACTGGCGAGAACCTATATTTCTCAACATAGGTTCAAAGAAGCAGCCACTTTATTAAAGCAGAGTTATGAAGGAGTCTCGAGTAAACGAGCAACCCAATTCATGTTGTTCGACGTGCTTATGGAACTGGGTAAGTACGAGGAGGCCGAAAGCTATCTGAAGTTGCTAAATAACACCTCCGACTATAACTATCTCATTCGCAAAGCAAAATGGAGTGATCATACAGGCGACCTCACAAATGCGATCAACTATATGGAAAGCGCGAAGGCGATCGCCGAGTCCAGGGATTCAAAACCCCTGAAGATATGGACGTATAGCAACCTGGGTGACTATTATGGTCATGACGGCAGGCTAGACCAGGCTTATAAACACTATTTAATGACCCTGGAACTGCAACCCGATAATGCGTACGTAAAAAAAGGGATCGCCTGGATAAATTACGCCTATCAAAATGATGCTCCCGAAGCACGACGTATACTCGATTCAGTGATGAAAAATCATAAAGTTCCGGATTATTACCTGCTTTTGGCCGAAATGGCCGAAAATGAAGGTGATGAAGCAGAGGCTGCAGAATATACCGAAACCTTTATAAATGCCGCGACCAACGAGGCCTATGGAAGAATGTACAATACCCACCTTATCGAAGTACTTGCCGAAAAAGATCCCAATAGGGCGATGGCTATAGCCGAAGTTGAAGTTACAGAACGCGCCACCCCTGAAACCTATTCATTGCTTGCTTATACAAAGCTGATGAAAGGGGAGAAAGAGCGGGCTCTGGATATCATCGAATCCCGGGTAAAAGACAAGACTTCCGAACCCATGGCCGCTTATTATATGGCGCTGGTTTACCAGGCAAATGGCCGAACGAAGGAGCTTCAGAAGTTAAAAAAGGAATTACAGGAGGCAGCATTCGAATTAGGACCTGTACTCACCAAAAAAATCAACAAATTTTAAAACCGGTTTCTCATTTCCTACGTAAATAGAATTGAGGTTTAATCGGAACGCCTGCGGGCGCCGATTAATTCGCTGGTGAAAGCCGGATTTCAGAGTTTTTTTGTTAGTAGAGAACGCCCCATCACGGGGCGTTTTCGTTTATATAATATGTGATTTAAGGACTAACTGTACCCAGGGTGTAGAGTTGGGTAAGGGTGGGAGATTCACTACCACCAGCCGGCTCAAGCGTGATTCCGAAGGCATCGGGATCTGGAACATTCTCAAATTTATAAATACCTTCTTCTACTTCATTGGCTTGATCTAACAGCCCCATACTAGTTGGGGTTAATGGATCAAGTTTTAGGGACCAGGCCTGATACACCTTGGTGGTGGTTGCCTCCGGGAGACCCCTGGAATCGATATAGGCAACCTTGTTCGTTTTATCAAAATACACCTTGGCAAATGCCTCGGGAGCGACATCCCGGTTTCCCGGTAATAAAATGGTTTCGTAATCTTTCGATCTTAAAATATTGAGTATCTCTTCCGAACCAGCCAACCGGGTTTCTGTCTCCGTTAATTGCTCCTGGAGATCCGAATTTTCGGTAGTTGTTAATTCGATTTCATCGTGAAGATCCTTGTTGGTGTTTAATAACCAGAATATTCCTCCTACAGCTAAAACAGCTGCGGCCCAACCGGATATCGCGGCCCAGTTAACAGATCTTGTATCGCGTTCTTCCATAGTTCTTACCGGACGAATAGAGTTTAAAATCCTACTCCATATAGTCGATGCCACACCCGGAGAGACCGAACCTGCTAGCTGAATTAAAGAAGTTTCGATCGCTTCCACTTCTTTTTGAAGTACGGGATCCTTCCGAACAGCTTCGGCGATCTCGGCCGCCTCCTTTGCTGGGAGCGAGCCGGTAACGTAAAGTTCCAGTTTTCCGGATGATATGATCTCTTCGGTACTCATTTATCCTAGTACAATTGCTCTTAGTTCATTTATACAGTTGCGATTTCTTGTTTTTAAGGTTCCCAGGGGTATATCCAGCTCCTTGGCGGCATCAGTCTGCGTAAAACCTTTAAAAAACAGTAGTTCGATGATCTTAATGCAAGCTGGTTTTAATGCATCCACATACTTCTTAATCCCAATGGCATTGGTTTTCTTGTTCAGGTTATCGCTAGACGCCAGTATATCTACGAAATTAGTGGTTGAGAGGTTTTTCCTGCTATTCTTAAAAGCCTTGGATCTGGTTTTGTCTATAGCGGTATTCCTGGCAATATTGAGGATCCATGTAAAGAATCGGCCTTTGCCGGGTGAATAGCTTGCCGAATTATTCCAGATCTTAACAAATGCATCCTGTAACGCTTCTTCGGCAACTTCCCGATCGCCCACGATGCCGTATATAATCCCGAACAGTGCTTCAGAATACATGCCATACAATTTTGAAAAAGCCGCTTCATCACCGGCCTGCATGGCATGAATAAGTTGATCTGGTTGTTCCATGGTGGATAGCTTCAACTACGAAAATAGGGAAATCTCTGGCATTCGACCGCACTGTATGCCCTTTTTGGTGAAAAAATAATACGGGTTCGCAATTGAAACTATAAAAATTGCCCAAGTTTTATAAAATTCGCAATTATTTTAGTCTTTTTCTTATAATTCCTTAATTGTTAAAAAACATGCGGCTTTATTGTTAATTATTTGATAAATCATTAATATTTAATAGATTTACCGCGAATTGAAAATTCCCCTTGAAATAAACGAACTTAACTTCTTTCTATGAAAAAATTTACCTCTGCACTAAATCTTGTGGTGTGCCTGCTATTGTTTTCACCACTTGCTGCACAAAATTCTACCGATCAGATCAATCAATATTTTGAACAATTGCTCGAGAATGATCTACTTGTACCTCAGGATGTTCAATGGCAGATAACCAATCAACATATAAGTAGTGTAAGTGGTGTAAATCATATTTATTTTCGTCAGACGGTAAATGGAATCCCGGTATACGGAACCGACTCTGGTATTCATATTAGTGCCAATGGAAAGGTGTTAATGGCAAACGACAGATTTATTCCTAATGCCAACTCCAGGACGTCTGCAGGTGTTAGTCCTTCTTTAACCGCTATTCAGGCGGTTCAGGCGGCGGCCAACCAATTAAATTATAATATTACAGGTTCCTTGGATATTCTCGAAAGAGGAAATGGAATTACGCAGGAAACTGTGCTAAGTACCGGTGGCATATCTCGAAGCAATATTCCCGCAAAACTGGTTTATCAGCTAAGCAATAACGATGAGTTAGTCTTAGCCTGGGACCTATCCATAGAATCGACAGAAGTTGAAACAGAGTGGTATAGTGTTCGTGTAGACGCAACTACCGGCCAGATCATAGATAAGGCGAATTGGATAGTGTCTTGTAAATTCGAGCACGATCACAGTACGCACAACGAAGAGAAACTTGATTACAATGCCAATCTCTACGATATTCCAAATTATAAAGAATTAGTTTCTGCAGAAGCCAATGCAGGCTGCAGCGAATGCTACCAGGCATTTGCCATGCCTATTGAAAGTCCGTATTTTGGAAATCACACAGATATAGTTCAACCTGCAGACCCTATCGCATCTCCTTTTGGATGGCATGATACCGATGGTTCAGCTGGGGCCGAATTCACCGTTACTCGTGGTAATAACGTAAACGCTTATGAAGATGGCAATAACCCCGGGTATCAACCCGACGGAGGTGCTTCCCTTCAGTTTACCGGTTATGCCTTCGATCAAATTTACAGCAACGCAAATCAATACGAAGATGCGGCGATTACAAATCTCTTTTACTGGAACAATATCATACATGATGTGATGTATCAGTATGGGTTTGATGAGGCAAGTGGAAATTTTCAGGAAAATAATTACGGAAATGGCGGTGCCGGGAGTGATTCGGTAGACGCCGAAGCTCAGGATGGATCAGGGACATGTAACGCCAATTTTGGAACCCCGGGTGATGGTGGGAATCCACGTATGCAAATGTATGTGTGTGGAGATAAGGATGGCGACTTCGATAATTTGGTAATTGTTCATGAATACGGGCACGGGATCTCCAATCGCCTAACAGGTGGCCCGGCAGCTTCGGGATGCCTGCAAAACACGGAGCAAATGGGAGAGGGTTGGAGTGATTTCTATGGAGTGATCATGACCATAGAACCCGGTGATACAGGAACCGACGCCAGAGCCGTGGGAACTTACTTATTTGGACAGGGTCCCGGAGGTGGAGGAATTCGTCCTTTCCCTTATAGTACAGATCTTGCCGTAAATCCTCAAACATACGATGATATTAAAACTGCTGCTATTCCGCATGGAATAGGATCGGTATGGGCTACTATGCTGTGGGAAATGACATGGGCTTTGATAGACGAGCATGGCTTCGATCCAAATATTTACAACTTTACGGGTGATGTATCAGTTGATGCCGGGAATATTCAGGCATTGGCTTTGGTTACTGAAGGTATGAAACTTCAACCTTGTAGCCCTGGTTTTGTGGATGGTCGTGATGCTATCCTGGCGGCAGATCTTGCCATCTACGGTGGCGCTAACGAATGTTTACTCTGGGATGCCTTTGCAAAGCGCGGACTTGGCGTAAGCGCAGATCAGGGATCGTCTAACAGCCGTTCAGACGGTACCGAGGCCTTCGATACCCCTTCAGGTTTGGCAGCTTTTACAGCGCCTAACGATGTGTGTGCCTCGGAGCCTGAAATGACAGGTTTAGGAGGAGGAACTCCGTTTGGAGGTGTATATAGCGGACCCGGTGTTACTGATGATGGAAATGGGGCTACCTATTCTTTCGACCCTGCAATTGCAGGAGTTGGAGTGCACACTATTATGTATGAAGTTCAGGCGAGTACCTGCTCTATTGCTTCTTCTGCTACCGACGACATAGAGGTACTAGCAGTTCCTAACGGACCTGTTACCACAGGTGCCTCCGATATTTGTGTTGGCGACTCGGTTACCGTGAGTGCAACCCCTACAGATCCTGGAAATGTGATCAGGTGGTTCGACGCACCAACCGGTGGTATCTTCTTATTTGAAGGAAATGATTATACTTTTAACCCTACAGGCGATGTAACTCTTTATGCGCAGGAAAATCCTCCCGGACCACTTTCGCAATTGGTGATCTCTGAGATCTCCCTGGAAACACCAGATCAACTTGAGATCATAAATGTGGGAGTTTCTACAGATTATACCGGATATACTATCGCGGTTAGTGAACAACCTTATACCGACATAAACACTCAGAATGCTATTGAGCAAACCTTAGGATTCATGGGGCAGGATGAAGTAATTGCCTTTAACGATGACGGTGGTGCAAACTACTGGGGAAATAATATATGGTGGAATAATACTGGTACAGGATGGATCATCATAGTTGATACGTCTGGTAACGTAGTAGATTCTGTTTTCTGGAATTTCACTGCTGCCGAAATAGCCGGGCTAAATGTTACAATAAACGGATTTAATATCACCGCTGCCGACCTTGACTGGACGGGAGACGGTGCAAACCTAATAGCCGAATGTAGCGGTTCTTTCCGAAGAGTTGGCGATACCGATTCTGCCGCAGATTGGAGCGGTATTTGTGAAACTGCCGACTTTGGAAGCTATAACGAGGATATCGGATTAGGTTTTACAGGCTGTCTTGCTGATCGTACCGAAACTATCGTAACTGTTGATGCTGTGGCTCCTACGGTAACCTGTCCGGCCAATAGCACCGAAGTTGTTAATCAGGGAGAATTGTTTACCCTGCCGGATTACACCCCGATGGCTACTGCCAGTGATAATTGTACGGGAATACCAGTACTTACTCAGGATCCTGCAGCAGGAACCCAGGTAGGGCCGGGAATAACTACGATTACGATCGTGGCTACCGATGCTGCTGGGAATGCAACCGATTGTACCTTCGAAGTTGAAGTAGTGGAGGTCCTTGGAAATTCGGATAATGAATTATTTGACGGTATTCTCCTGTATCCAAACCCGGTTCAGGAAGAATTGAATCTGGTGAATAATACCGGGGAGATATTGATCTCTGTAAGAATATCGGATGTCAATGGAAGAACCATCCAATCGATCGATCTTAATTCTTCAGGTAATACAACAGTGATCTCTATGGAATCCCTGGCAACAGGTATGTACTTTGTACAAATTCAATCCACTAATGCCACTGTTGTAAAACGTGTGGTAAAACAATAAATAAACCAAGACAATATGTCGGAAGGCCCGTTCTTAAAGGAACGGGCTTTTTTTGGCATATTTTTTGAATATTATAGGTTGTAGCTATCAGAACCTGTAAGTGAAACATAAAGTAAACACCGATGGTGTCCCTAAAAAGAAACATTTACATCCAGATATCTGAAAACCCCGTTGGCAAACGGGGTTTTTAATTGTGTAACTTCAAATATTGATTATAGCTTTTATTTCTTCAATTCTTTCTGAAAGCAAACACTATTTTCAACACCTTGATATTGACCGTAATTTGGAATTACCTTATAACCGCTTTTTTCGTAAAGGGAAATAGCTTCCGGTTGCTTTCTTCCTGTTTCCAGTCTACAACAAGGGAAACCTAATTCTCTCGCCCAGTTTTCCAATTCGTCTAGTATACGAGAAGCAATCCCATTACCACGATGGGAAGGTAGTGTATACATCCGTTTAACTTCCATGGCAGTATTATCCAATTGCTTAATCGCCCCACACCCAACCGGGGTGGTGCCCATATAAGCTACCAAAGCATATTTAATTTGGTCTATCGCGTTAAATTGATGGTAGAAATCATGATCCTCACCATCTCTAATCGCGAGATCCTCATCAAGAGCCTTTACAAGCGTGATAAAATGAGAGTCGTTGGCTGATGTTCGGCGCAGACGTATCATGAGAGGTTCAATTACAATATACTGTAGTTATTTGGTAGCGTTGATAGCGCTCTTTGCCCAACTTAGTAACTCATCGAGATCATCGACTACCTCTGCTGGGATTGAATAATAAGGCATTCTCTTATGCTTTTCAGCGCCCTTAGCCTCAAATTCGGCCTTTAAGCTGTCGTCTGCTTTTAGGTATTGCTGTCCTTTAGAATCTATCATACCAAACATTTTTCCGTCGTGAAACAGTCCATGGCCACCAAACATACGCTTGGTGGAAATTTTACCAATCGAAGCCAGTTTCTCCTCCATTTCCATGGCGGTTAAGTTGGCTGCTTCTGTATTTTTATCACCTTTTATTCCCATAGGTTACGATTGCTTTTTCATTAGTTTTTTAAGGATCACCATTTGTCCCAGATGATAATGGGAATGTTCGATTATTCCATTGATATTACGGTAATAACTTCCGTATTTAGGATCAACAAAATCCCCCAATAATTTCTCATCCGGTAACTGTTCTATCAATGTAGCCAATTTTTCGGCCTTTGCCCAGGAATTCTGTAGCAATTTTTGCCAATCTTCCTCCGATTTTACAGCTGGATGATCAAAGCTTAATTTATCATTTCCATCCAGAGGCCCCCCTTCTAATACTTGAATGAGTATATCCACATAGTAATTGGTGTGAAACACAAGCGTGGCAAGAGTATTGAAAGAGTCTATCTTAGTGGTAGCCTGTTTCCAATCTACATCAGAAAGCGTATCCTTCATGTTCACAGCCGTCCAGTTACCTCCAAAATAAAGGTCTCTAAAATGCTTTGCGATTTGAGAAGTGTAATTCATTTTCAACAACTATGATGAGATAAATTTAGGGTATAAAAATTAGTATTGTATATCTTCTAGATCTCTTTAAAGAAAGATCTCTTAGCAATCTTTTTTAAAGAGATGGCCAGAGTACCTTAAAAAAGAATAATAGTAGTAATAACAATAATCCCGATCCGAAAACGGCAACTTTCAAATCGTATGCAGGTTGGTATGCCTTAAAAATTACAAGAGGCACTAATAACACCAGCAAGCCCAACAATCCGCTAACACCTAACAGGATTACCAAGATCAGCAATAGAGGGTCTTTTCCGGAGAAAATATAGATAAGTACACTCTTTTTAAGATCGGGCATTCGATTGGTTATGCGCAGCGCTATGAGTCCGTATAGTCCAAATGCCAGAGGAATATACCAATACAAGACAGAGTTCACCAATTGGGTCTCGCTCATATTGTCGAAATTGAAGAAATAAAAGTATACAAATGTGCCCAAACCGGCTATCAGACAAAGGAGGTAGAGTGGTTTCATCGCATCTTGTTTAAATTCGATTGAAAGATATAAAACCAGATTTATATTCAACCTCCCTATCTATGGATTAGCAAGTTATTGTTCCTGTGTCCCGTGTGTATCACCTTTTTCAGTAGCCTTGAAGTTTAGATGATCTTTGACTTTTCGAACTTTGCTTTTGCCAAATTTTTTCTTAAGTCTTATTGTTTCAAAGTTAAACACGACGATCTTTATCTGCGCTAGAATCTTTGGTTCTTGACTGATGTGACCCTTGGAAGATTTTTCATTTGCTTCGGAACCTTTGGCTGCTGGAATTTGTAACAATAACTTTAATACTGTTTCGACAAGATCTTGAGTAGGTTCCAATTCTCCTTCAAAATGGACACGTAACTGTTCTGTTATTTCTTTTTTGTTCGCTTCGTTCTCTCCTGCATCGAAATCTATATGCGTCTTATTTGGTCGAAATACAGGAAATTTTACCTTTTTCTTTTTAGGCGTTACGATAGCGCTATCCATTTCCTTTTCCTCCAATTCGGTTTCGGAAGAACCTGAACTTCTAATAGATTTACTCCCTTTTTTACTTTTTCTAGCCTTTGTTTTCTGTCTTTCTTCAATAAGTTTAATTCTTTTTAATGCCCATTGAATGGCAGCATCCCAACTGTTAAACGAACCTTTTTTATTTTCGGCTCGATCATTTAGCAACGCTACAACTAGTTTAACATTAGTTACACCTTTTTCATTGAGTGCCTTTTCCAGACCAGGTGACTTTAGATTTACCTTGTCTAACCTTAATTTTCCTATTTTTAATTGTCGTTGAATAAGGGTATTAGTTTTTTTCTGAATGGTCGATTTAACATCCTTTTGTTGATCTTTTGTAGAATTAGTGTTAGGGTAATAAGTTTTTGCACGCGCCCCCATCACATCAGCCTCCTTTTCCAACCCTTTGTCATCATTTATCGCAACTCCACTCTTAAGCTGTTTAGTAGGTTTTACCCTGCCTTGTTTCTGCTGCGCCACATGCCAGGCTTCATGAGGGAGATGCTTCTCCTGTCCCGAGGCTACATGGATATTCGTCCCCTGGGCATAGGCATGAGCGTTTAATTGGGTTGGCTTGCTGGAGTTATAATGAACTTTTACATCATCCATGGAATGCCCGGACAGGTTTTCAATTCCAGACTTTAACTTGTCCGGTAGTCCTGTTTTATTCTTTTTTTTCTGAATTGGATCTATTAGGCCGTTCGTAAATTGATCTGCCATTTGTTGCGTTTTCTGCTGAACTACAGCCTCTGGTCGCTTATCGTTGAAGTGAACATTTTGTGAATGCTGGAGCTTATCCCTGGAGGTGTTTAACGAGTGATTCTTCTTTGACTGTGATTCTTTGCCGGACATAGGGGTTGGATTTAAGGGTAATCACCCAATTTTCTTCAAACAAGGTACCATCCTTTTGCCAACATTCAGCTACGTGTTTTTACGTAAAAAAGCCACCCAATAAGGTGGCTTACAACATCTTATGTCTTTATTTTTACTCTATTATCCCACCACAACTCACGCGAGCGCCTGCGGCACCGCTTGGCTGACTGGTAAAATCATCTGCCCCCTTGTGAACAATGATCGCTTTTCCCAGAATATCCTTTTTATCATCGCCACAACCTATACACCACTCGTCGGTTTTTAAAGCAATAGATCCATTTCCGTCGGCATCGGCTTCAAAGTTTCCTATATCCCCTTTATGGTATCCTCCTTCGGCTCCCCATTTCGCATGTGGCTGAAAGGTTGGATTCCAGTGCCCTCCACTGGATGTACCATCAGCGGCCGAACAATCTGCTTTCTCATGAATGTGTATGGCATGGGTTCCCGGCGTGAGCCCGCTTAATTTGGCATCCATCTTAACTACACCACTGTCCTCCACAAATGTTACTGTGCCTTTAGCTGTACTTCCGCTCCTGGATTCCAATTCCATGTTAACCTTTTTAATAGTGCTTTCGGTTACTTCTTTCTCCATTTCTTTAACCACTTCCTTTTCTACGGTCTCATCTGTTTCCATTTTCTTTTTATCGTCTTTGCATCCGGTTAAAACCAGACTTAACATAATAACACCTAACGCGATTTTTTTCATTTTTTCTAAATTAAGGTTCTTGTACTTTCGAAGTTAAGACTAATCCGCATTACATACAAATTAGAATTTCACATTACATTATTTTATTCTTTTATTCAAACTAACGCCTGTCCTTGAGCAATTCTTTTGGGTTGGTGATTCCCAACTTCAGGTTCTCAGAGATTATTATGGATTTGTCGATGCGAGTTTGCGAATTCCTGAAACGAAGTACCTGGTAGATCAACGAGCGCTTTTTGCCATCGGTTAGCGCTTCGAATATTTCTGAAGCTTGAGGATCGCTATCGAAAACTGCCGAAAATTCTTCAGGGACCTCCACACCGTATTTGGAATCGTCTTCAGCAATTTGTAATTGGAAATAATCGTTTAACGAAACCCCTAGAGGCTTTTGATATCGCTTTCCGAAGCTGATCATATATTTACTCTCATACATTTTAAGAGCGGCATGAAATTCTATCTTATCTTCCTCAAACCACGCCGTCGCCTTAATCCGTTCATGGCCGCCATCTTCAAAGGGTTTAGCAATAGAATCCGGTATTACTATACCATGCGTACCGCTAATACTAACTTCAAATTTTTCAGAAACCATCCTTCTGCTCATTATCACAACAATTTTGTGATCACCTGTGTTTCACTGTGCAGGGTACGATGAACTGGACATTTATTGGCTATTTCCAATAAGCGAGCTAATTGTTTTTCGTCCAGCTCTCCTTCAAATTTTATCTCCCTGTTGAACGTATCTATTTTTGCCGAATCCGCCTCACAATTCTCGCAATCGGCCATATGTTGTTTACTGTAACTGGTATGTACTTCTACATGACGTACATCCCAACCTTTCCGTCTGGCATACATCTGTATGGTCATGGCAGTACAGGCCGATAATCCGGCGGATACAAGATCGTAAGGGGAGGGGCCAAAGTCGTTTCCGCCAACGCTTTCTGGTTCGTCTGCCACCATATAATGGTTCCCCACTTTCATCTGGGTGGTAAACCCCTCATTTCCGGCCAGACTGGCAACTACGTCATGTTTTGATCTAATTTTAGCGCCTCGTGGGATATCTACATAACGCGATGCCCAACCGGCAATTACTTTTCCCGCATATTCAGAGTCTTCGGTTCGCATCAACAGGTGATCTGCACCGTCCAGCGAAACAAAACTTTTAGGGTGTCGGGCTGCAATGTAGATCTCCTCGGCGTTTTTAATTCCTACTGTGGAATCCTGGGGTGAATGCATGACCAACAAGGCCTTTCTGAGGTTTTTTGCCACCTCGGGCAGGGAATTAGATTTCAGGTCGTCTAGAAATTGTTTCTTTATGGTAAAGTCTCTCCCACTTAAATTTACCACAGCTTCACCATCTCTCTCGATCTCGTCTATACTACTTTTTAAAAGGTGAGTGACGTGTTCAGGGTTACTGGGTGCTCCTATGGTGGCCACTGCTTTTATCGAGGCTATTTCAGCAGCCGCAAAAATGGCTGCTGCGCCACCCAGAGAGTGACCTACTATAAGCGTTGGCGCCATGTAATTTTCGGAAAGAAACTGAGAAGCCGCAATAAGATCATTCACATTACCCGAAAAATTTGAATCCTCAAATTCCCCATCGCTCTCGCCCAGGCCCGTAAAATCGAAACGCAATACACCAAAGCCCGCCGAGCTGAGCGCCCTACTAATATTCCTCACCGCTCCCAGGTTTTTATTACAGGTGAAACAATGAGCGAATATGACAAAATTATGTGGTAGCTGGTCGGCCGGTAATTCGAGTCGGCCCGATAATTTCTGGCCGGATTCATTTTCAAAGTAGATCTTTTCCTGGTTCATTTCTCTATGGTTCATGGGGTGCGAGACCCTGGTTCGCTATTCGGTGTTTTCGTCTTTCTTACGTAAGTCGGTGTTCCAGGTGATTCCTATCTGAAGCCGGTCGAAATTAATGCCGGTGAAATGATTTTTTAAATAACCAAGCTGAATACTCACATCCTTATTCGCCTGGTATCCCACTGCTCCGTATAGCCGATTCTGACCGAAAACCGGTTCCTGTAAATTGATGAAGATCTCGTCGTAAGCAGTAAGAAACCAATTATCCGAAAGGGGATAAGTGAGCCTAAGCAGATAGCGGGCTCTGTGCTGGGTATCATTGCCACTTAAAGGATTATCAATAAACCGTTGTTCGAGACGATAACGATGGCCTATAGCGAATTTTCCCAATGAATTCCGAAGAACAAATTGCTGATAGATCCTGTGTTCCAAGATGTTCTTCTCTCCATCTGGTTCAACAAATGTAGGATCTGTACTAATATAGCCATACCCCAGCGTTACCACGGCTTTATCCGAAATATGATAATTCACTCCGGTTCGTAAAAGTAATTGGTTGAAGTTACTAGCCAGCTCGTAGTAGCGAAACTGTGCTTCAGTATGTATACTTACTGCATCAGACACCCGGTTGGTGCCAAAATACATCGCCCAAAAACCGAAGTCGTCTTCTCCGGTTTCCTGGGCGTTAGTTACAAATAATGATCCTACTAATAATAGTATGTATACTACTATCCTTTTTCTCATAAGCTATTCTTTTTCTGTGGTTTCTGAATTTGCTGCATCCATACTATCCTGGCCTTCACCTTTCAGATATTTATCCAGGAATTGCTTGATGCGGCCATATGCTTCAATCTGATTCTCTTTTTTAACAAAACCGTGCCCTTCATCTTCAAATAACACATATTCCACGGGGACACCATTGTTTTTCACACCTTCTACGATCTCATCACTTTCTACCTTCAAGACCCTTGGATCCTGGGCACCTTGAAGCACAATGAGGGGTTTTGTTACATTTTCGGTATAAAATAATGGAGAGATCTCTCGTAATCTCACAGAGTCTGCAGTGTTAGGATCCCCCATTTCTGTGTAGAGTGCATCTTTAAACGATTCCCACCATGGCGGAATGCTCTTCAGAGTACGCAGCCAATTGGTAACACCAAAAATATTCACTCCTACCTGGAATTCTTCAGGAGCATAGGTGAGGGCAGCCATGGTCATATAACCACCGTAGGATCCTCCCAGGATTCCTATCTTCTCACCATCAATATCCGGTTGATTCTTTAGCCAGTCTTTCCCGGCAATACAGTCCTTAAGATCTTTATCTCCGTGATTTTTATCATCCATTTTATAGAATGTCTTTCCATAACCACTGCTTCCTCTGTTGTTAACCGCCAGGATGGCATAACCATGGTTCACCAAGTATTGAATGGTAGAATTAAAGCCTTGCCTCGACTGGCCTCCCGGACCTCCGTGTACCCACACCAACGCCGGTACCGGATTATCTGCCGATGCCTGGTGCGGACGATAATAAATTGCCGGAATTTCGAGTCCGTCGAACGACTTGAACCGGACCACTTCCGCAGAGACCAGGTGGGAGCCGTCGATCTCATCATTTAGCACATCGGTTAACTGATGCATTTTTTTACTGGCAATATCATACGAGTACGAGTTGGTAGGCGTATGAGACCCTCCAACCCGTAGAAGCGCCATGGATTCATCCCGCGAGAATGTCGCACTACTTACTTCCTTGTCGTCAAAGCTTGGGAACTCCATCTCTTTTCCACTGGCTACCTCTGTAACTTTCATAATGGTTTTTGCATCTTCATTGGAAAAAGTAACCTGGTACTTGCCATTTCTTGTGAAATAGAATGAATTGATATCCCAGTCTTTGGTTAGGACTTTCTGTTTAGTTCCGTCTTCAATATTATAACGCATCACATAACTAAATTCGGCGCCTTCATCTGTGGTGTAATAGAAGGATTTGTCGTCTGGAGCGAAATCCTGGGGTGTGTTACCACACTGGGTTTCATTGATTTTTGTTCGTTCCCCCGTTGCCAAATTAAGTAGGTAGAGATCGCTGTCATTGGTGTTAATGGCTTTGGTAAGTAACATATACTTCTTATCTGAAGACATCCCGCCAAATTCCATTCCTTCATTATTCTGATAGATCATTGTAGAGGAAAAATCGTCCAACTTCATCTCGTAATGGTCCATATAGCGCGAATCCCTTTCATTACTTCCATAATAGAAGCTTTTACCATCTTTGGCCCAACCTCTGAAAAGGGCTCTAACATTTTGAGCAGGGGTTAGCCGTTTCATTTCAGTACTGTCCATTACGAAGATCTTGTAGATCTCATCACCGTTCCCGTCCATTCTGAAAAGGATGCGATCATCTTCCGGAAAATAGGAAATACCAAATACCGATGCACTGTCGGATTGCGTTACTGGCCTTAGCTCACCTCCTTCGGATGGAATCGTATAGATATTATAGATCCCGGATCGGTTGCTGGTCATTAGTACTTTAGATCTGTCTGCAGAAAAACCATTCGCAAAGGCATTTTCATTATCCATGAATTGCTCAATAGTATACTGCTTGATGTCTACTACTTTGGCTGTATCTTTATCGGTGTTCTCCTTGCAGGAGAAAACCATCAGGCCAAGCAGTATGAATGCTGTGAGATTTTTCATTTTTTTTGGTTTTATCAATTAGTTAAAAGGTTTTAGTTTCCTTGAATGGAGATAGATCCATCTGCTCCATCTTAGACTTGTATTGGCTCCATTCGGTGACAAAAAATTCGTTGGTTTCACGTATTACCGAATCAAATTGATCCTTTGCCTGCCGGATCAAACGCTCCTCGGTTGCTGTGAGTCCGTTTGGTCTACTGCCGGCATAGCCACTTGCGGTGCCAATTCGTCGCATTACAGTAACCTCAGGATTACGGGTAATACCTTGTCTTTTATCTTCCTTACCAATATACAAAGCAATCAGGCTATCGATCTTCTTTATGAGATCTTTCCCCAATTTTAATTCATCTCTGTACTTTTCCTTGTCTTTTTTCTTTAGTTTTTTCTGAAATTCTTCAACGGTAGTTTTACTTTCCACAAGTTGTTTTACCGCTTCAGCCGCGATCCCGGTCATTTTTTGTAATTCTTTCCTGGCCGAATAGCTCTCGTTAATTGCTTTCTGAGGGATGTCCAGTCTTGGATCACTCTCCACTTTTATGGTAGTTGAAGATTTTACATCCATGTAGCTCAATTCGGCTCTATATGTACCAGGTTTTACACTCACGCCGCCAGGTTCATTCTTTTGCTCACGAATCCTTCGGCTTGGCCTGGAAACCCCAGCCTCGTCCATAAACCATCTCCAACGGTACACTCCGCTACTATCCGGGATCTTTCTTTTAAGGGTTCGTATTAAAGTGTTCCCATTATATAACCGCAGATAAAGACTGTCTTTGTGTTTTCCAGTGGTGTCTTCTACTATACTATCATCGCTATTCGTTTCGTCATCACTCTCTTTTTCTTCTTTCTTTTTTTCTGAATCCTTTTCGGATTCTACTTTTTTGAAATAGTAGGTAAAATTGGCACCATAAGGTCTGTTTTCAGCATTGTAGATCGCATCTCCGCCAAACCTGCTTCCGGTGGGCTGTTGGTAAGCAGCCTGATAGGCAACCGGTGGATCGAATAATTTTACTTGTTGTTCCATGAGTGTGCGGTTTCGCGCAATTTCACGCAAGGGCCTGATATCATCCAGCACCCAGGCTGCCCTCCCAAAAGTACCAACTACCAGATCGTGTTCCCTGGGTTGAATAACCAGGTCCTTTACCGAAGTAGTTGGAAAACCATGATCCCATTTAGCCCAGTTGGCAGCACCGTCTACAGATACATATAATCCGTCATCGGTACCTAAAAACAAGAGGTTCTTTTCTACGGGATCTTCTACAATGCACAGCGCATAGCTAATCACATCCTCACTGTCTACAATACGATTCCAGGTCTTTCCATAATCTGTGGTTCGGTAAGCATAGGGTGTATAATTAAAACGCCTGTAATCGTTAGCTACCAATAATGCTTCTCCTTTATTTTTATTGGATGCTTTTATCTGGACGATCCAGCTTCCGGCGGGTAAGCCTTTAATGTTACCGGATACTTCTGTCCAACTTGCACCCCCATTTTGAGTGTAATGCACCCTGCCGTCATCGGTCCCCACCCAGAGCATATTCTGCTCCAACGGGGAGGGTTCTATCACTAGAATTGTAGTATGGTTCTCGGCGCCCGTAGCGTCCATGGTTAATCCTCCACTTTCGTGTTGCTTCTGTTTCTCGGGATCGTTCGTGGTGAGATCCGGGGAAATGATCTCCCAGGTTAAACCTTTATCGGTGCTTTTATGGACAAACTGACTTCCGAAGTAAATAGTACTACTATTAAAGGGATCTATATTAATAGCCGCGTTCCAGTTGAAGCGTAGTTTCATTTCCGGATCGGGGTGGGTAGGACGCACAGAATAGTTGTTACCGGTCATCCAATCGTAGCGGCTTACAAAGCCCTGCTGACTCATACTCCAGCCATAACGGCTGTCGTCCGGATCGGGGACTACATCAAAGCCATCTCCAAAGGAGATCTCTTGCCAGTAACTGTTTCGTATCCCCTGTGATTTCCACACGTAGGCCGGACCGCGCCAACTTCCGTTGTCCTGCATCCCACCGTAAACGTTATAAGGAAATTCGTTATCCACTGCTATATGATAGAACTGGGCCACCGGTAGATTACCAATAAAACGCCAGGTCTTACCACCGTCCTTAGTAATATTCATCCCACCATCATTTCCATCTATCATAAAACTTCCATCCTCCGGATGTATCCACCAGGCGTGATGATCGGGGTGAACTCCATTATCAACACCGTATGCAGGCATAAGTTGGTCGAAATTCTTTCCGCCATCCTCGGAGACATTCACATAAGTGAACACACTGTATACCCTGTTCTCATTTTGAGGGTCTACATATATTTCAGAATAATAGAAAGGGCGGTTACCAATATCATTCTTATCGTTCACTTTTTTCCATTTAAACCCTCCATCTTCACTTTTGTAGAGGGCATTTTTCTTGGCTTCCACCAGGGCATAAATGATATTAGGTTTATTTCTGGCAATAGCGATTCCCATACGGCCAAGATCACCTTTTGGAAGTCCGTCGGCATCGGTACGCTGCTCCCAGGTCTCACCACCGTCATGAGTGATGTACAATCCACTGCCTTTTCCTCCCGATTTAAAAAACCAGGGATCGCGTTTGTGTTCCCACATGGCGACTATGATCTTATTGGGGTTGGTAGGGTCCATAACCATATCTGCCACGCCGGATTTGTCGTTTGTATAAAGTATTTTCTTCCAGGTCTTACCACCGTCGGTGGTCTTAAAAACACCACGTTCCGGATGAATTCCCCATGGGCTGCCTATTGCACCAACATACACTGTGTTAGGATCGGTAGGATCTACGATGATCCGGTGAATATGCCGCGTTTTTTCCAGCCCCATGGATTTCCAGTTCTTACCACCGTCCAGTGATTTGTATACACCAAAACCACCATTAAGGCTATTTCGCGGGTTACCTTCCCCGGTGCCTACCCATATAACAGAAGGATTGCTTTGCTGAATTGCCACCGCCCCAATGGAAGCAGTAGGTTGATCATCAAATATTGGGAACCATTTTATGCCGCCACTAGTAGATTTCCACAATCCTCCTGATGCTGTACCAACATACATTATATCCGGATCCTGGATCACCACATCGATCGCCGTTACCCGACCGGACATACCACCCGGGCCAATGTTTCGGGGCTTCAGATCTTTCATTAGGTCCATGGAAAGTTTTTGTGAAAAAAGTGTAGATGAAATGAGGACAAAAGAGAGGAAAAATAACTTTTTCATTGGGTATTGATTCGTTTTAGGTTTTCAGAATCTTAAAGGTAATAAAATGAAATGTTACATCTCTTAAAAGGCTGTTAAGGGCCCGGTTTTTTTCTTCTGAATTTAAGTATCTTTATGTTATGAAAAAGAAACCTCGCCCCTCCGGATTCGTGTTCACAAAGCACGTCCCGAAGGAACAATCTCCATTTGAACGACTTTTCGAGATCTTTCAGGAATTAATTACACATACTTCTGGTGATTTTGATGAGGCGATAGACTGGCTGCGACAACTGGATGAGGAATACAAAATAACAACCCCCGATTACAGCATAGAAGATTTTATAGAAGACCTGAAGAAAAAGGGGTATATACGTGAAGAATATGTTCCAAAGGGAGATGGCACCGGTAGAGGTGAAGGAGGGTCGAAGATGACCGAAAAGCTTGAACAAGTACTTCGCAAACGTGCATTGGAACAGATCTTTGGAAAATTAAAACGCAGTGGAGCGGGTAACCATAAGACCAAAAGCACTGGGCGTGGCGATGAGAAAGCAGGCGAATTCAGGAACTATCAGTTTGGCGATGCCCTCGATAGCATATCGATGACCGAAAGTTTAAAAAATGCCCAGATAAACCACGGAGTAGGGGATTTCCATCTCACCGAGAACGACCTGGTGGTTGAGGAAACCATGTATAAGGCACAAATGAGCACAGTGCTTATGATCGATATCAGTCATAGTATGATCCTCTACGGGGAAGACCGAATTACCCCGGCAAAAAAGGTTGCTATGGCACTTTCAGAATTAATTACTACCAGATACCCCAAAGATACTCTCGATATTCTGGTATTTGGTAACGACGCATGGCCAATAAAAATAAAAGACCTGCCTTATCTCAATGTAGGCCCATATCATACCAATACAGTTGCCGGGCTTCAGTTGGCAATGGATATGCTGCGCAGAAAACGAAACACCAACAAACAGATCTTTATGATCACCGATGGGAAACCTAGTTGTCTGCAATTACCCGATGGCCAATACTATAAGAATAGTGTAGGCCTGGACCCGCATATCGTTAGCAAATGTTATATGATGGCACGCCAGGCCCGTAAACTACATATACCCATTACTACCTTTATGATAGCCGAGGATCCTTATTTGATGCAGTTTGTGGACCATTTTACCGAGGCAAACCAAGGAAAAGCATTTTACACGGGATTGAAAGGGCTGGGGGAGATGATATTTACAGATTACGAAACAAACAGAAGAAAGAAAATTAGATAATTGCATATGAAGATTGAAAAAATAAAAACCTTTGGTGAGCTTAAAGCACAGGGCTACGAATATAAATCGGTTAAGGATGAATTGAGAAGAAATCTCCTTCAGAAAATAATGAAGAAGGAAACCACCTTTAAAGGTATACATGGGTACGAATACACGGTGATCCCGGAGTTGGAACGCGCCATCTTATCCAGACACAATATCAATTTGCTGGGTCTGCGTGGACAGGCCAAAACAAGATTGGCCAGGCAAATGACCACCTTGCTCGATGAATTTATTCCGGTGGTTGAGGGGAGTGAGATCAACGACGATCCTTTCAAGCCAATTTCCCGTTACGCCAGGGAATTGCTGGCAGAGAAAGGTGATAACACCCCCATATCATGGGTGCATCGCGATGAGCGGTTTGCCGAGAAGCTGGCTACTCCAGACGTGACCGTTGCAGATCTTATTGGAGACGTGGATCCTATCAAGGCGGCAAATCTTAAACTTACCTATGCCGATGATCGGGTAATCCACTATGGCATGATCCCTCGGGCGAACAGGAGTATATTCGTGATCAATGAACTTCCGGATCTACAGGCGAGAATACAGGTAGCCTTATTTAATATCCTGCAGGAAGGTGATGTACAGATTCGAGGTTTTAAGTTGCGTTTACCATTAGATATCCAATTTGTATTCACGGCCAATCCCGAAGACTATACCAACAGGGGTAGCATTGTTACTCCATTAAAGGACAGGATAGGATCACAGATATTAACTCATTATCCGGAGGACATAGAGACGGCTCGCACCATCACCCAACAGGAAGCGGCGCAGGCGATGGCGGAGAAACAACATGTATACGTGCCGGAAATTGCTAAGGATATATTGGAAGAGATAAGTTTTCAGGCGCGTGAAAGTGAATTTATTGATGCGAAAAGCGGGGTTAGCGCCCGTATGAGCATCACCGCTTTTGAAAACCTTTTAAGCACTGCCGAGCGCAGGGCACTTCAGAATGGAGCCCGTGAAACCTCGGTTCGATTGGGGGATTTTGTGGGAATTATCCCATCTATCACCGGAAAGGTGGAGCTTGTTTATGAAGGTGAGCAGGAAGGCGCGTCCCAGGTAGCTCAACAGTTAATCGCAGATGCAGTGAAAGCGCAATTCGATACTTATTTTCCGAAGATAGAGAAACTACAAAAGGAGACCGAACAAGATCCTTATACCGAGATCGTGGCCTGGTTCTTCGAGCAAAGTGGCTTCGAACTTCTGGATTCTCTTTCAGATGATGAATACAAACAGCAGTTAAACAGGATCGAACCACTCGATGAACTTGTAAACGACCATTTGCCCGATATCGATGAACGCGACAGATCATTTGTAAAGGAATTAGTGCTATGGGCGCTGGTAGAATATCGTAAATTAAGTAAATACAACTTAAGCGATGGAATGAGGTTTAAAGATGTTTATGGTGGTTATATAAGTGGTCTTTAACAGACTGACATTTTTTCGTTTCCGGCTGTTTCCAACCCTCTGTCAGGCCCTACTGTTACTCTTATGGTAATAAAACTGAAATTTTTTCAGAATTTTCCGTTTGGCAAAAAATTTGCATAGGTATGGATGTAAATCGAATGTCTAACTTAAATTTTTTATTATGAGTACTTTAGTGAAAGCACCTAAAAATGGAAGTTTGGCAAAAACAAATTCAGGTAGTCTAACAGGTACATTTCCTACCTGGTCTTCATGGATCGACGATTTGTTCAATAATGATTTGCCAAGTATTTTCAGACCTAACTTCAATACCGGGCTTAGCTTGCCAATGGTGAACATCATCGAATTAGACGATGCCTATCATGTAGAAATGGCAGTACCGGGTATGAAGAAATCCGATTTCCATATTGAGATAGACAATCAGGTTCTTTCCATCTCTTCTGAAATAGAGAACAACGAAGAAACCAATGAAGATAACTATACTCGCAGGGAATTTGGATATGCTTCCTTTAAGAGAAGTTTCTCACTTCCGGAAACTGTAGAGGAAGACAAGATCAAAGCAAATTATGTGGATGGTATCCTTAAACTTGAGCTTCCGAAGAAAGAAGAAGCTAAGCGTCAACCTCCGCGTAAGATCAATATATCTTAAAGACAACAGGCCGGTTTATCCGGCCTTTTTTTATAATTCGGGTATAGCTTTTATAATAAGTACTATGCCACTTATTACCATGATAACGATCACCCAACGCCGGAAACTAAGTTTGCTCATTCGGGCAAGCAATATTTTCCCAAACAGGTTCCCAATGGTAGCGCCTAATCCCAGGGCAATTCCGTAGATCCAGAGTTCACGATTCAGAAGTCCAAAAAAACTATAACTTCCTACCTGGGCCATACCCAGGAATAATGACTGCGCGGCCTTAGTACCTACAAGTTCCTCCTTGGTGATCCCGGCATTAAGGAAAAACGGATTGAGAATTGGCCCCATGCCACCGGTAAATGTTCCTACTATTCCCACAAAAAATCCTAAAGGAGTGAAATACCACAATTTTACAGGAAACGATTTGGATTCCTTTCCAAATTTATATTGAAATACAGTACTTACAAGAAACAAACCTACCAGGATCTGTACCCACACGATCTGTACCTTCGAAAATAAATATCCCGCTAATATGGCTGCACCTACTGCGGCAGGTACAAAATACCAGAAAACCTTCCAGACGATATGCTTCCAGAAGATAATAATACGAGAAGGACGGCTTATCAAGGCTCCCAGATTGATCACCGGGGCTGTTTGAGTTGTGCCAATTAAAAAGTTCAAGATGGGGATCTGCATCATTGCACCCCCGCCTCCGCTAATAGTGGATAGCGTAAAAGTGGCCGTTCCCAGTAAGAACAGTAGCGGAATATAAACAAGGTTGATTTCTGAGAAGAATTCGAACATAAAAAAAAACTGCCCCTAAATAGGAGGGCAGTTAAATTTAAGCTTTTATTTACTACTTACAGGTTTGGGATCACTAGTTCCTGTCCCGGATGGATAAGATCCGGATTTTTGAGGATATTTCTATTAGCCTCGAAAATAGCATTGTATTTCATTGGGTCTCCGTAGTAATTTTTGGCGATCTTACTTAAAGATTCTCCACTTTTTACTGTATGACGGGCGTATACCGAAGTGTCCGCAACCTTAATATCTGCCATGATATCACTCGGGTTTTCACCACCTACTCGTTTAATTTCATCCCAGAGTAGGTCTTTTTCATATTGTGTAGCTGCAGTTCCACGAACTTCCAGCTGATTACCTTTTACTTGAACATCTCCATCCTGAATATTTAACTGTTCTCCAAGATCAAGAACGCTTTGGTATTTTGCTTTAACCATGTTATTTTAAATTTAGTGTTACTATCGCTAAAGTTACAAATTTTAGACCAGTAAATTTAATCTAATCATTAATTATAACCTGCCGTAAGCTGTTTTCGCTCAACGGAAAGTTTTAATCGCTAAAAATTATCTTTAAAGGTAAATGCGTATTGACTTTTACCGTGCTCTCGTAAATGTTGGAGTCGTTCTTTGGCCTCGTTGATATCGGGAATATGTCCTTCTTCAATATACCATAAGACCATATGCATTTGTGGCATTTTAGCAAACCATTCTTTCCGCCGTTTAAATATCTCAACATGGGCCGTATTATATACGAAATCGAACAAACTGTCGCGATCCTTCCACACACTCATATTGGTAACGATATATTCCGAATCGAACAGTTGCATGGAATATGAGTTTTCTCCTTCCTCATCCGTGAGTCTCCATATGTAACCCGGACTTTTCTCGGCCAGCGAATTGATTCGCTCAATATTGCTTACGAAGTCTGCCATCACAGGGTCGTCCATAGGGGCAATTGCTTCGGCTATATTTAATTGGGCTAAATACATTTCTGTTAATGACCACTCTGGCAACCACATCCGCCGTCCAGAAAACTCTGTGTTTCGGCATGCCATGGAAAGGACTGGTTGTATTTGTTCTGTTCCCACCAGAACGGCAGACGTTCTTTAGTTCTATTCCCAATTTCGTTCATGGTTTCGGCATCGTACAAACGACCGTTAACCATCACCATTTCAATATTTTCGGTATTCTCAATATTATCAAGGGGGTTATCATTGAGCACGATCAGATCTGCCATTTTTCCCACCTTTAACGAACCTATATCTTCTCCGGCACCAATATATTGGGCAGCGTTGATAGTCGCCGCTTTAAGGGCTTCCATATTCGACATTCCCCCTGCAGCCAGCATCCAGGTCTCCCAATGGGCCCCAAGTCCTTGCAATTGACCATGCGCACCCATATTTACCTTAACCCCGGCATCTGCCAGATTCTTTGCGGTTTCGGAAACCAAGATATGCCCATTCTTGTATTCTTCCATTGGGATCTTCATTCTGTGTCTGGAACGGCTATCCAGGATAGACCTTGGCATGAATTTCTGAAGTCGTTCGTTTGCCCATACATTGTCTCTTTCGTAATAGAAAAACTCACCATTTAACCCGCCATAGTTTACAATTAGAGTGGGGGTATAACCGGTACCGCTTTTACCCCAAACCTCGAGTACATCCTTGTAAACAGGTGCCACAGGGATATTGTGTTCCACTCCGGTGTGCCCATCGATCACCATAGTGATATTGTGGAAGAAATTAGAGCCGCCTTCGGGCACCACATTGATACCTTCTTCCCGAGCTGCTTTTAAAACTTGCTGCCGTTGCTCTCTTCTAGGCTGATTATAACTCTTTACACTTTTGGCGCCAAATGCTTTGGTTCTTCGTATACTGCTTCTGGCATCATCCAGGTCGTTGATAACGGCTTTAAAATCTCCATCCGCACCATATAGTATAATCCCGGTAGAGTAAAGTCTGGGCCCCACCAGAGTCCCGTTCTTTTGCATTTCCGAAAGCGTAAATACTGTCTCGGTATTGGCAGATGGATCGTGAGACGTGGTGACCCCAAAAGCAAGGTTGGCCATGAACGGCCAATATTGCTGAGGTGTTAATCCGTATCTAAAAGCGCCAATATGTGCATGGGCAT